>NZ_JAGGNR010000021.1 GCF_018614975.1 Paenibacillus polymyxa
CTATGAGGGGAGCATATCAGTACGCATACAGTGACCTCTCTTTAACTATTTTAACGGCTATTCTATTTACCGATAAGCAGAACTCTTATTGGGCCGTAACTGCACCATCGATCGGATATACTGCACCATTGATATATGGCGCTTCATCTCCCAGCAGGAAGGAAACCAAATTCGCGATCTCTTCCGGTCTGCCCAGACGTCCGGATGGAATGCTGTCAACAGTTGCCTTGAACACTTCAGGGTTGTCTTTCCCGAACTGAACCACCATCGGTGTCTCAATTGTACCTGGCGCAATCGCGTTTACACGAATGTTGTCCTTGCCATATTCAATCGCAGCTGTACGGGTCAAGCCGACCACGCCATGTTTGGTTGCTGCGTAAGGTGCAACCGCGGGTACACCAACAATACCCGCTGTGGAGGCTGTGTTCACAATGGAACCTCCGCCGGTTTTGAGCATTTCAGTAATTACATACTTTAACCCGTAGAATACACTTCTCAGGTTAATATCAATGATCTGGTCAAACTGCTCAATCGTATGTTCAATCAACTTGATCCCAGGACCCGCAATACCTGCATTATTAAAGAACATGTCGATTCGTCCGAACTCTTCGACTGCTTTTTTCACATAATTCTCAACTTCAGGTGCTTTACTCACATCTGCTTGTACAAAAATCGCTTTACTTCCCAACTTCTCAATCTGCTTAACCGTTTCAAGACCTGTTTCTTTGACAAGATCCACGACAACAATGGATGCACCCTTCTCAGCCAGCTTTAGCGCTGCTGCTTGGCCCAATCCACTTCCTGCTCCAGTGATAATAGCTACTTTTTCTGCGTGACTCATGTTGATCTCCTCCATGTGTGTGTGTCATCTTGTGTTTGGATCGGTGAATACGATATGAAACGTACGTACATGCAATAATGCAATATGTAGGTCAAAAATGTCATAAAACCTTCCTGACTTTACCTATTCTAATAGACTTTCGACATAAAAACAAATCATATAATATGGATTCATACTATATAACATTTTCAGCATTTCTAATGAAGGAGCACACAACTATAACGTCTTGTTGCATGCTCCTCTTTTACATATACAATACTTCTTAAGTCGGGATCTCTACAACTTCAAACGGTGCATATCCACTTATCGAAACACTTTAACGCAGTAAATTCGTTTTTGCCAATTCAATAATTTCGTCACCGCGTCCATTGAGCACGGCTTTCATCATCCATAAGGTGAATCCTTCCGCCTGTTTGATATCAATCTTCGGAGGTAAAGACAATTCCTGACGGTTCACCACCACATCAATCAGTACAGGACCATCATGCTGAAGCGCACGCTGCACAGCACCTTCCAGTTCATCCGGATCCTCAACCCGAATACCTTCCATGCCCATGGCCTGAGCGACCATCGCAAAGTTGGGATTCACAAGCTCTGTTCCCGATTCCAGGAATCCGGCAGCTTTCATCTCCAGCTCAACAAAACCGAGTGCTCCATTATTAAACACCACAACTTTGATCGGCAGATTATGCTGTTTCAGTGTCAACAGATCACCCATCAGCATCGTAATACCACCATCACCCGACAATGAGATGACTTGTCTGCCCGGATCAGCAATCTGAGCGCCAATTGCCTGTGGCAAAGCGTTTGCCATCGTACCATGACTGAATGAACCAAGCAGCCTGCGATTACGGGACATCTCGATATAACGGGCCGCCCATACTGTCGGAGTACCGACATCACAGGTGAAGATGGCATTTTCAGCTGCGGCATCACTAATGACCTTGGTCAGGTACTGCGGATGGATAGGCTTTTTACCCGGTTTTCCAACGGCCAGCTCGTCCAGATCTTTGCGTACTTTCACATAACGATCCACACTCTTATGCAGATGTTTGTCATTGTGTTCTTCTGTCAGATAAGGAAGCAAGGCTTCTATGGTCGCTTTCACATCCCCACATACGCCGTAATCCAGCTTCGTGCGCCGACCCAGATGGGAAGACTGAATGTCGACCTGAAGCACAGTCGCATCTTCGGGATAGAATTGACGATATGGGAAATCCGTTCCCAGCATCAATAGTACATCACAGTCCATCATGGCATGATAACCGGATGAATACCCAATTAGACCCGTAAGACCCACGGAATAAGGGTTGTCATACTCCAAATATTCCTTCCCTCGTAGCGCAATAACCATGGGGGATTTCAAGCGATCACAGAGCTGCATAAGGGGTTCCCGAGCGCCCGCACAGCCTGCACCACACAATAACGTAATTTTTTTGCCTTGATTCAGATACTCCGCCAGTTTAACGAGTTCAGCCTCAGAAGGATGTACCACGGGGTTGGTTGCGTGATACACATGCTCAGGCACAGGCAGATCCGCTGCTTCAAGTCCTGCTACATCCCCCGGCAATACAACGACAGACACACCCGAACGTGCCACTGCTGTCTGAATGGCCATCGTCAAAGAACGCGGCATCTGTTTTGCTGTTGTAATGACTTCACAATAATCACTACATTCCTGAAACAGATACTCCGGATGGGTCGCCTGAAAATATTCACTGCCAATCTCGTCACTTGGGATATGTGCAGCGATGGCGAGTACAGGAACACGATTGCGATGACAGTCGTACAGACCGTTAATCAGATGCATATTACCAGGACCACTACTACCTGCGCAGACAGCGATACTTCCACTGACCTGAGCGTCCGCCCCAGCAGCAAATGCTGCTACTTCTTCATGACGTACATGAATCCATTCTATCTTGCCCGAACGACGGATGGAGTCGAGTACCGCATTCAAGGAGTCTCCAACAATGCCATATATGCGTTTGATACCAGCGTTCAATAAGGATTCAACCAGAACGTCCGCGACTGTTTTTTTCATAATAGATGTGTCTCCTTTAATTGCTCATTTTGATTATGTTTCCACTCTGTTAATATACCTATTCTTATACCCCAATCTGCTGAAACTCGAACCAACTCATATGTATGTCTGGATATATCAAACAAAAATCTGCCCCTTGAACCATTTTTTCATTGTTAGCAAAATGCCAAAAATCCGCTTGTCGAATGACAAACGGATTGCGGTTACACTCAGTATATTCATTTTTAAGTGAATTCCTGAATCCAAATCAGCTAGATAGCAGGCATCACATTGCCACCACTTACCGGGATATAGGCACCTGTGATAAATGAGGACAGATCCGAAGCGAGAAAAGCTACCGCATTGGCGATTTCCTGATCTTCACCCCTGCGCTTCAGCGGCACGGTACGCGTATATGCCTCATCATGTCCAGGCTCACTGGAACGATCACGTTCACTAATTGTCCATCCAGGTGCAACCTGGTTTACAGTAATCTGATACTCGCCAACCTCCTTGGCAAGCACGCGATATACACCGTCCATTCCACGCTTACCAGCAGTGTAGGCCGATTGGTGAGCGAAATTTTGCATCGCACATTCCGTATTGATACCAACGAAC
The DNA here is from genome assembly GCF_018614975.1 of Paenibacillus polymyxa. Lineage (GTDB taxonomy): Bacteria > Bacillota > Bacilli > Paenibacillales > Paenibacillaceae > Paenibacillus > Paenibacillus polymyxa_E. The sequence goes on from NZ_JAGGNR010000021.1 coordinate 3,483, forward strand.
CGACCAGCTCTGATATCTTGCATATGTGGAATGAAAGCTTTGGCAAGATACACACTCTGCATGACACAGGATTCAAACTGGCTCAAGTAATCTTCAGGAGACTGTTCCAACACCGTTGTCCACTCATATTGAATGACCGCATTGGCAACAACGATATCCACTCCGCCAAGGACAGACTGAATATCATCACGCATCCGAAATGCCGTATCCTGCTTTGTAATATCTCCTTGTACAATTACAGCCTTACGACCGAGTGCTTCAATCTCGCCTTGAAGCTCCCGAGCCTTGGTATCATTATTTATGTAATGTAGAGCCAGATTGGCGCCACAGGCTGCCAAAGTACGGGCGATGACTCTCCCCAATTGTCCGGTTGCGCCTGTAACCAGAGCCGTTTTTCCTGAGAGATCCAATTGCATAACAGCGAAAACCTCCTTGAATTCATTTGGTCGAAATGGTCGAAAACGATTTCGAAAATATGTTATTTTTGTTCATTAATTACGTGTTATTCAGAGAGATATACAGCATTGTTCAATGCTGTAAATGGTAGTTCAAATTTCTTCATTATATGTGGAGACTATGAATTATTATGTTGAATAAGATCGATTTCCTGGAAGCGACTGACTTCCTTTTCCCAACGCTCTTCTACATACTGACGGTGAACCGGGTGATTGTTGTATGCATCATACGAAGCCTGATCCGCAAAGACCATCGAGAAGCTGTAGTCAAACTCATTCTTCTCACTTACCTGTCTCAGAACCTGAAACTGCTCTACCCCAGGAATGACAGCCAGTGCATCCGAACTTTCCTTCAAAAATACTTCGGCCTCCGGTGTATCTTTACCTGCGTAAAGTGTAAACGTTACCATATGTGTGATGCTGTTCATCTCTATTTCCTCCTCCAATATGTTCGTACTCTGTTTCCTAGTGTACATCCGAATGTATTGTAAGCGCAATAATTGGTTGAATTAAGATGACAGAACATCCCTCCGATCGCTGTTATCCCCCTAAATATGTACACAAAAAAACCTCAGGACAAATCCCGAGGTTTTTTTCTAATGTAAGGACAAACTTATTTGTTGATGTTGTATTTACGGTTAAATTTATCAACACGGCCACCGATATCCACGTTTCTTTGTTTACCAGTGAAGAACGGGTGGGATGCGGAACTAGTGTCCACACGGATTACTGGGTAAGAGTTACCGTCTTCCCATTCCATAGTTTCGTTAGAGAACTTCGTGGAAGAACTCAGGAATTTGAAATCAGCACTTGCATCGTAAAAAATTACGAGTTGTGTCTTTGGATGGATGTCAACTTTTGGCATAATCTATTTACACTCCTTTAATATGGGTACTTCTTTAGAATCAAACTACATTTTATTATACTCTTTTTTTGGACAAAGTACCAGCAGGTTTTGAGGAATAGCTAAAAAAAATATGATATCTGTGATTTTGCACCTAATCAGGTGTCACGCCGTCCCTTTCTCCAGTACATTCAACATGTACTCCAAAGCCTCCAGTTCATCCCTGCCTCTTGTCTGTAATCTGACAACACTACCATATCGAATGGGTAGTAACGCCATGCCAAGCAGGCTTTTGACATCTACACGATGCTCATGCTCAGACTCCATATACGACAAAATAATATCCGAGGAAAAACGCGACGCTTGAGAAGATACCGACATCAGATCATCCCGATGAAAATCAGCGTGTATCATAAATTCATGTACTCTCACAACCTTCAGTTCCTTTCGCTAAGTACTTATTCACCAATATGGTGTGTATCCATTTATATATTAAAATCTTCATGAATTATACCATGTTATGGGAGCTTGACCCATAATTTTTCGCAAAAAAAACAAAAAAAAGAGTCCTGAATTGCCGGACTCTTTCAAGCTGCTCTTATCTGCCGTTCGGATATACCATGACCTTCAGACTGCCGCTCTTATTGTGTAATGCACGCTCCATCGCTTGCTGTGTCTCTTCGAGTGAATAACGATCTGTAATCAGGGACATTACGTCATGCTGGCCGGAGCTCAGGAACTCAATTCCTGCCGGATACGTGTTGGCATAACGGAATATGCCATAGATATCAACTTCATTGTCCGCGATAAATGGAATATTGAGTGCGATCTCGTCCTGTGCAGGCAGGCCCACAATCGCAAGTTTGCCTCCACGTCGAAGTGAATACAGAGCGGATTGTAGCGCCTTCGGATTGCCCGCTGTTTCCCATGCGGTATCGACACCTACACCACCTGTTAACTCGCGAATCACAGCCAGCGCATCTTCATTCCGCACATTAATGGTATGAGTGGCACCCATGCGGCGAGCTGCTTCCAGTCTAACTTCCTCCAGATCCGTTACAATGATCTTCTCTACACCGAAAGATTTGGCAGCAGCCACAGCCATGAGTCCGACGGGACCCATGCCCATAATCGCCAGGGTTGTACCCGGAGCCAACTTGCTGCGGCGTGCAGCGTGAATGCCAACAGAGAATGGCTCATTCATAGCTGCTTCCTCATAAGACAGATGATCCGGAATTGGGAATACCATATCTTCACGCATCACCATGTATTGTACAAATGCCCCATCCACCGGAGGGGTCGCCAGAAATTGTACATCCGGACACAGGTTATAGCGACCTTCCTTACATGCCGTGCAGCGTCCGCAAGTCACCCCAGGCTCAATAGCAACCCGATCCCCTGTTTTCAGACGTGATACGTTCGAGCCAACAGCAGCAATGATCCCCGCACACTCATGACCCAGAATGATCGGTTTCTCCACCACAAATCTGCCAATGCGTCCATGTTCAAAATAATGCACATCCGAGCCGCACACCCCGACAGCCATCACCTGGATTAACACCTCATCCGCTGACGGTTGCGGAACGGGTTGTTCCTCAATAATGATGTGTCCTGGTTCTGCCATGACAGCAGCTTTCATGGTCTCGGGCAGTTGATGTTGTCCCATACGGTTCTCCTCCTCATGTATGTCCATGCTGTCTATTCTACATCAAAGAAAACAGGGTATCTTCTTTTTTCACATCACCAATTAATAGATTGTTCGACCTTGTTCATCTGCAATGCCGCTTTTACGATAGAAGTACGTATTGATCATGTCCCGCCATTCCTTCGCATGTTCGGCCTGGTTGTCCTGTAATGAAGCAACTTTACTGAAAATGACCGGGTCGATTTTGCCCTCCAACCCTCTCCATGTCTCGGCTAATGCCTCCGCCTGCGCAACACCTTCAAAGTGTGTATCATAAATATGCTGAATGACCGTTTTACCCGAATGCAGAACATGGGTGTACGGCACGTGATGGAAAAATAAGATCAGCTCATCCGGACAGGTATCTACGGACTCATAGCGATCAGCATTCTCAGGGTGATACTGTGAAGTGTATCCTGTACCGCTCTTCACGGTTCGATCTACACCAATGCCATGACAATCGGCAAAGTGATACGTTCCCCATTTGGAATACTCGTATCCATCTACATTCGGTCCGTAATGATGTTCCGGGTTAACCATCCAGCCTACACCGAGAGGCGCCGTATAATGCTCATAGATATCTAGTGAAGTCAAAAGCATGCCCGTAACCTGCCGCACAACTTCGTCTTCATGTCCAAATGTGAGTCTCACCCACTCATCGGCAATCTCTTCCGCGGACAGCTCCGGGTTCCACGCAAGTCTTCCATATCCATATAGATTCGCCTGCGCGAGGGGATGTCCTGTCCAACAGGCATCTGCACCAATATTGGATACTGCGGCGAAGCCACTGTATGGTCGTTTATACAGAGAACCGTCCGCGATTCGCTTGATCTCTGAACCTTCGCCTTTGGCGTATGTGTCAAAGTCCAATACTTCTTTCCACTGGGGAACCAGATAACAGAGATGACGTTGTTGCCCGGTATACTCCTGTGTAATCTGAAATTCAATCACCTGATTTGTATTTTCCATGGCGCCGAACAGCGGGGATACCGCCTCTCTCACCTGAAAGTCCATCGGCCCGTTTTTGATCTGCAAAATGACATTTTCGGCAAATCGTCCGTCCAGCGGCGTAAAGTGGTCATAGGCTGCCCGCGCACGGTCTGTGGAGCGATCCCGCCAGTCCTGCTTGCAGTTATAAACGAAGCAACGCCAGATGACCAATCCACCGAATGGCCGAAGAGCTTCAGCTAGCATGTTTGCACCATCGGCATGATCACGGTTATACGTGAATGGTCCCGGACGATTCTCGGAGTCTGCCTTGATCAGGTAACCGCCAAAATCCGGAATCGCTGCGTACACCTTGGCCGTTTGAATGTTCCACCATTCCCGTACCTGCGCATCCAGCGGATCAGCCGTACGCAATCCACCAATCTCAATTGGACTTGCGTAGTTTGCGCTAAGGAACAATCGAATGCCATACGCTCTGAATTCAGCGGCAACCTTCGCCACATCACTAAGATAACGTTCCGTCAGAAACAGACTCTCACGGCGGTGTACATTGACGTTGTTGATCGATATAGCATTGATTCCAGTGGAAGCGAGCAAACGTGCGTAATCCCGGATGCGTCCCAAGTCCAGCGTGAATTCCCCGTTATCATAGAAAATGGATTCTCCTGCGTAACCACGCTCAATGCTGCCGTCCACGTTATCCCACTGATTAATCATTCGTAGTGCATTGGTAGGCTGCTCTGTAATGAAGCTCCACTTATTCACAGCGTCATCGGCCTCACTTGCACTTCCTTGATCCATTGTCAGCTCTCGAAGCAGATGGAATGCGCCATAGAGCACACCTTGGGGGGTCTCTGATCCAATGACCAGTACACCCTCGGTCTCGTTCTCACGAATGATGTATCCTTCCCCTTGAACCGTTGAACGCTCTGTCTCGCTGAACAACCCAGCCACGGAATCGCTCCCTGTCCAAGTGCCGATTCGTATTGCGGGAGCAGAAGCATGGTTGTCCCGTTCACTTGCCTGGGCATCAGACAGATGAATGACCGACGGTTTCACGCCATATAATCTCTCTAGTCCCCGTGAAAGTTCGGTCAGAGCTGTTGTGATTACTCCATGGTTCTCTTCCACCAATATCAGCTTGCTCCAAGCAGGAGCCGTCTTTTGGGCAATTCCATTTGCTCTCGGCAATTCAGAGTGATATCCCAGCCACGCATCATACTGCGGACCTGACAAGGCGGATTGAACGACGGATTGGCTCATTGTACCACCTCCTTGCTAGCGTAAATCTGCGCAAGGCGATTCCCTTTTCCTTCGAGTAGCCATAGGATTGACGTTACACCACGCGGATAGTACTTGCTGCCAACCGCCACACCAGACAGGATCTGATCACTCCAGCACCAGTAGGATTCCTCCGGATGCAGCAGCCAGTTGACATGAGCCGCGTCTGCTGCCTTGCCTGTCTCATTCCATTCCACACCCAGCAGCTCTCTAGCGATAAACTGGGACAAATAGATTTTGCTCAGCCACGAGTTATTGCTTGTTGAGGACAGTTTCCAGCCTCCATCTTCGAACAGACATGTTCCCGGTACAAGAACCGTCTTCAGATGAGTTTGGAGTGCTTTCAGATAAGGTCCAAAGCGACCATTGACATCCAGTGCTGCTTCACAGCCTGTAAAGTACGGGAACACCAGACCTTCAATCGCCGGAATGATTCGAGAATCATTATTTTCTGCAATAACAGCTGGAATGTAGCCGCCATCAGTCAACTGTGCAGCAATACTGGCAGCGCAGCGATCCGCTTGAAGCCCAGCTTGATGGGACAGATCCGCCAACTTCTCCGTTGCGAACAGCTTCTCTAATGCAACATAAACCGCCCAACATTTACCCGCCAGATAGATATTATTGCGAGACTGTCCAAGTGACACATCCAGGCTGTCGTAGGTTGTAATCTCCGCTCCACCTTGGGTTCGGCTGCTATCCAGACCCATCAGACCGTTACGCTGCTCAGCATCGGGATGGTCACGATTAAGCATGCTTTCGAAGCATTCCTGGATAACAGGCAACATGTTTTTCACAAAAGCTTGATCCTGTGTCTGTTCAATGTATACTGTCGCGCAGCAGAGCCAGTTCACCAGTTCCTCGTGGCTCATCTGTGAGAAGCAGTCGTCAATGCCAACCAGCTCATATGCCGAGTGTCCAGGGCGTGAGAACACATTGGCAACACCAATATCATGGGTAAAGGTAATTCCGCCCGGATATAACTTCTCTTCTCCCGGAAAACGTACCTGATCCGTATAACTGTACCGTTTTACAAACCACTCCAGCTCATTACGCACCGTCCATGGATTCAAGGCAAGCTCGAAGTACAACTGATCAGCCGTCAGATCAAGTGTGTTCATCATTCGATACTCCCCTTCGTTCACCACCCAGAGTGGCTCACCATCGGCATCCAGCAGTTGAGTACTGGCATAATAGCTGTGAATGGAATGAGCAAGCATGAATGATTGATCTTCGGTCAAAGCAGCCGATCCAAGGCGCTGTTCAACCTCTCCACAGGATACGGTCAACTCACTGAAGCGTTGTAGTGCATACTCTCCTGCTGCCTGAATATCGGAGAAGTACCGCGTATACCAATACGTAGTGTCCATTCCGGTTGTCACAATGCCCCCGCGATAGAAACATACTGCGAATTGATACGTACGTTTCTCTCCAGCAGGCACCTCCATCAGTAGTGCAGCGGTTGAGCCAAGTCCAAATGCCAGATTATCCCGATGTTTCTCCTGCAAGAGCTTCTCCAACGTAAATCCGCGTGCGGGCCACAGTCCGTCATCTGCCGACATAATCGCTGTAAGTCGACCTTGTCCCACACCTGTGATGGAGCCACCTTCCGGTCCCCCAATCAGACGCATCGCAGAGTACGGATCATTGCCCTGATAGCCAAAGTAGGCTTTGCGGGGTTGTTGACCTTCTGTGTTGTCAATCGTCATCTCAACCAATACGGCAGGTACGAGTGCATCCATTAAGGCTTCACGATCCCCACTCGTTGGATCAGGTACTGGACGTACAGGCGAGTAGATACGGAACGTCAGATCTCCAGCAGTCCATGTATCCGTACCCGAGGTGAATTCACGGGTAATATCTTCATCGCGAAAAGCCGTAATCAGAGGTTGTGGAACTTTGGTCGCTGTTGTCGACGTCGGGTCCCCATTCTCCAACTTCTCTACATCATAACGGCTGCTCTCATCCTCGGAAGCTTCATAAAAAGGAAGCGCCTGATAATTGTCGCCATCGCGAGATTGTAATCCAATATATATATTCTGGTCAGCCGGCTTGCCGAGTTCAAGACCCAGCCCTCCTTTGGCTCCTTTGTATCCCAGTGTAAAACTCGCAAAAGCACCAATCGGTGCGTGATGTGCATTATAAAAGATGGATTTGGATGTATTCATGAATCATAACCCCTCTCAGAATGGTTTGCATACGTTTTCATTAGCCCCATCCTACCACGGGGTTCCACCTCAGACCATGATCAAATCAATCGGATATTTACCCAAATCAAGCTGATAGACTATAATGGATTAAAGCGGTTACACGAAACCATTCCATTTGATATAAGTGCGTAATCAAAATTACATTTTTTAAACAACCTCTTATGAAGGGGGATCTCCCATGTCTTCAACTTACTTGCCTCCTACTTTGGGAGAAAGTGTCCATGAAGTTTTTTATCCAGATGTGCAAACAACGGTTAATCTGTTCGCTATTCATTTACGAAGTGTCGGTACGGACTGGGATTATCCGGCGCATGAGCACCCTCAATATGAATTGAATTATGTCACGGAAGGCGAGCAACGCATGATGGTGAATGGTACCCTATACATTCAAAAGGCTGGCGAACTGCTCCTGATTCCTCCGGGAAGCATTCATTCCAGCCAGAGCCATAACGGCAAGGGATTCACGTATTTTTGCATGCATTTTGACATTGATGATCAGTTGTTCCTATCATTGCTGGCCCGCATCAAACAAGTACGATTTAGTAGGGATAGTCCGGTTACGCAGCAGATTGAGCCGGTTTTACGCAAATTGATGTCATCTGCGGATGATGAAACAGCAAATACGATGGTACAGCGTATGCAGTTGCAATCTGCGGTATTTGAACTATTTGGCCATCTGTGGGAGGCAGTCTCGCAAGAGGCAGCGCAATGGTTTACCGACGGACACGAGAAGATCGAACTCGCCCACCAGATTCGTAATCGATTGCAAGGTCTGATGAGTCAGCAATTCAAACAGGGACACGAATCCAACGGTCACTATGGCATTGATGATATTGCAGCAGAGCTGGGCATCAGTTCTTCTCACTGTAATCGTGTGTTCAAGCAGGTGTTCGGTCAGTCTCCCCGTGCTGTATTGTCCCAGTTGGTGTTGCATGAAGCGAAGCTTCTTCTGGGCAATCCGAAGCTGTCCGTGCAGAATATTGCCGTCATGCTTGGTTATAAGGATATTGCCCATTTCAGTCGTCAATTCAAGCGCTGGTCAGGCATGTCACCCTCCCGTTACCGACAGGAACAGCCTGCTCTGGAATAAGGTCCAGTAGCAGGCTGTTAGTTTTTCTTAATTATTTCAACAAACGCTTAATCAGCTTCAGCTTGTTATCATACGGTGGATATAGAATCGGCAGATTCAACTTAGTGCTTTTTTTCAGTACACTTTTGAGATGAGAGAAGGTTTCGAAGCTGTACTGCCCATGATACGAACCAACACCAGAATGACCAACACCACCAAACGGCAGACGTGGATTCGCAACATGTGTGATGGTATCGTTAATGCAGCCGCCTCCAAAAGAAACTTCGCGCAGCACTTTATCCTGAACCCGGGTGTCGGAAGTGAACAAATACAAGGCGAGTGGTTTCGGCCGCTTTACGATTTCTACAATGGCTTCACTCAGGTTACGATAACTAATGATTGGCAGAATGGGTCCAAAAATCTCATCTTCCATCGTTGCTGCATCCCAGGACTCCGCATCAATTAAAGTAGGTTCAATGAAGCGATCTTCCTCATCCGAAGCTCCCCCATATATTAATTTGGCCTGATCCCGTTCAATCAAAGTCGTCAGTCGTTTAAAATGTCCCTTGTTCACGATTCGCCCATAGTCCTTGTTGTGCTGAATATCCGAACCAAAGAAGGATACAATCGCTGCTTTCATCTCCGTAATTAACGGTTCCTTCACGCGCTCATGCACAAGTAAATAATCGGGTGCGATACAGGTCTGTCCTGTATTGAGCAGTTTGCCCCATATAATGCGCTCAGCTGCTACTTTGATATCCGCCTGTTCATCCACGATGACCGGGCTCTTGCCTCCAAGTTCTAACGTAACGGGAACGAGATTTTTGGCAGCTGCCTCCATCACAATCTTGCCTACCGGTACACTGCCTGTAAAAAAGATATAGTCGAATGGCGCGTTAATCAGCGCTGTCGTTGTTTCTTTTGCACCATCAAGCACTTGTACGTATGCCGGTTCGAACACACTCGCAATCATCTCACGTATAACAGCGGACACCGCAGGTGTATTCTCTGACGCTTTGAGCACGGCTGTGTTGCCTGCCGCAATAGCACCTACCAATGGTTCGATTAAGAGTTGAAAAGGATAATTAAACGGTCCGATGATCAGAACCGCCCCGTAGGGTTCAGGTATGATATAACTTTTCGAACCCAGGAGTGCCATTTGCGTTTTGACTTTAACGGGTTTCACCCATTTCTTCACTTTACGAATGGTGTGTGTGATGCTATCCATCATAAATCCGATCTCGGTCGTATACGATTCGAACTCACTTTTGCCCAAATCCTGATAGAGAGCTTCGGTCAGTCTGGACTCGTACTTTTGAATGGCCTGCTTCAGTTGGGTCAAACGCGCAATTCGAGCTTCTGCCGATCGTGTTGCCCCGGAACGAAAAAATTGTCGTTGCTGCTCCAAAATCTGTTCAACTTCCTGACTGGTTACTTCCTGTATAGTCGTTGTCATATATATACTCCTCTGTTCATTATTGATCAAGCGTTTAAACTTACGAACCTATAAGACACATGCCAAAGCATGTTTGATCACTATTAATCTACAGACACTCTTCTTCCAAAGCAGCTACCAGTTCCTTCAGCAGTTCCACCGATGCATTCAATGAAGCCGAATAATAGCGCTGTGTACCCTTCTGTTCCACAGATATAAGCCCCTTCTCTAACAACAGCTTGAGATGATGAGATATGGCTGGCCGGGATAGACTGGATTGTTCGGTAATTTCGTTCACCGTCATTCTGCCCTTCTCGGTGAGTGTCAGCAAAATGGATTGACGATGGTTGTCACTTAACACCTGAAATAATGGAATACAGGTTTGAAAAACGCTAATTGCTTTTTGTCCCATGGTTTCACCTCTATGCTATTTCTTATATATTATTTCTACGTATATTTTCTCTGTTTGATGTCTGTTGGTTTAAACATTCGAACCAAGTGACTGAATTGTACTCTTTAATCACTTAAACTGCAAGTAAACCAACAACTAAATTTAAAACTATACCGATAAAGCGCTTCCATACTACCATACAAGTATGGTAGTATGTCAATGAAGGAGTTGAAGTTGAGGAAGCACGATTCATGCGTGAACAGCTAGAACGAGCCGTAATCAGGCTAGCCTGCGAGAACTTTCCGAACGAACAGATTGATGGCACTTGAACAGAACCTTGCGTGGCAACAGGAATGCAGGATCAAACCGGAGCTGTCCTGCAGGATACATATCCTTCCTATTTTCAACAACTGAATTTTTCTTCCTACTATTCATGATGAGGTGAACGTGATGAGAATGGTTTTTCGCTGGTTCGGCGAAGGCAATGATACGGTAACGCTGGATCATATCCGGCAGATTCCGGGTGTTGAAGGTATTGTGTGGGCACTGCACGATGTTCCTGCTGGCGAGGAATGGCCGATGGACAAAATACTCGCTGTCAAAACAGAAGCAGACAAGGCCGGGTTACATCTGGATGTCGTTGAGAGTGTGAACATCCATGAGGATATCAAGTTGGGCCTGCCATCAAGGGATAAATACATTGCGAACTATATCAAAACAATGGAGAAACTGGCTCAGGTGGGTGTGAAGGTTATCTGTTACAACTTTATGCCGATCTTCGACTGGCTTCGCACAGATATGCACAAGGAAATGGAGGATGGCTCAACTGCCCTCTTCTATGAGCACAGTAAACTCGCAGATATAGAACCTCTGGAACTCGTTCGACGCATTACGGAAAACTCCGCACTCACCATGCCAGGTTGGGAACCGGAACGATTGCAGTATTTAACCGGACTGTTTGAAGCCTACAAAGATGTAACCGAAGACCATATGTGGGAGCACGCACGTTATTTCCTGCAAGAAATTATTCCTGCAGCGGAACGGCTGGGGATTCGAATGGCGATCCATCCGGATGACCCGCCATGGCCAATCTTTGGATTACCAAAGATTATTACAACTCAGGAGAATGTTCGGAAATATTTGAATCTTTATGATAGCCCTTATAATAGCGTGACGCTGTGCAGTGGCTCATTGGGAGCGAATGCTGACAATGACATTATCGGGATGGTACACGAATTCAAGGATCGAATTCCATTTGCCCACATTCGTAATGTCAAAATCTACGATAACGGCGACTTTATCGAAACCTCACATCGCAGTCAGGATGGCAGTGTTGATATTGCAGGGGTTGTTGAGGCTTATCACGATATCGGTTATGAAGGTTATGCAAGACCCGACCACGGTCGTCATCTCTGGGGAGAACAGTGCCGACCTGGCTATGGACTCTATGACCGGGCATTGGGGATCATGTATCTCTGGGGCGTCTGGGATTCCCTGCAAAGGAGGGCAAAAGCATGAGTGAACACCAATATGAACGCTCATCTCGTCTTGAAGGCAGAACAGCTGTAATCACCGGAGGTGCCGGAGTGCTATGCCGCTCCATGGCGGAAGAACTCGCTCGGCACGGTGCAAGTGTAGCCATCCTGAACCGCACCGTGTCCAAGGGGCAGGAAGTTGTAGCTGCGATTGAAGCTGCCGGTGGCAGAGCGATTGCTATTGCCTGTGACGTAACCCAGGCCGATAGTGTGCAAGCGGCGGCAGATGCTGTGCTGGAACAGCTTGGGCCATGCGATATTCTGATTAATGGCGCGGGTGGCAATAACGCCAGTGCCAACACCACAAATGAAATTTTCAGATTGGAAGATCTGGAAAAGAGCAATATCACTACATTTTTCGATGTAAGTGTAGAGGGATTTCGTCAGGTGATGGATCTGAATTTTGTCGGTTCTCTCATCCCCACTCAGATCTTTGCAAGACATATGATAGAGCGTGATGTTCCGGCGACTGTCATCAACATTTCTTCCATGAGCGCCCCATCGCCCATGACGAAAGTTCCTGCATATAGCGCTGCGAAGGCAGCAATTAACAACTTCACGCAGTGGCTCGCCGTTCATCTGGCCGAATCCGGTATTCGTGTCAATGCTATTGCACCTGGGTTCTTCCTAACTGAGCAAAACCGTAATCTATTACTGCAACCAGACGGCTCACCAACGGAACGTTCCAGTAAAATTATTGCGCATACACCCATGCGTCGCTTCGGCAAACCGGAAGACCTGCTTGGCACGTTGATGTGGCTTGCGGATGAAAGACAATCCGGCTTTGTCACTGGCACAGTCATTCCGGTAGATGGCGGATTTATGGCCTATTCCGGTGTTTAACGATTTCTTACACAGACACTCCGATGAAAGAACAACCTTCCAATCGCTGTTATCCCCAGATTTTATTGATTCACTTTTTAGAAGGAGAAATCCGGCGATAAAGGCGAGCGCTTCGCTTTTTCAGGTTTTTTCTTTCCTCTCCGTTACGTGTAAATAATCAGTTCAACTAATATAGAGAATTTATAGAGACCGAAGCCTGGGGCACTTATCCAGGTTTCGGTTTTTTGTGTTCAAGCATAAGATCATCCAGCGTAGGAAAAGCTTGTTATAGTACTAGGCTAAGTGAAGTAAAGGAAGGCGATACATATATGATGGAAGAAACATGGGTTGTCACCGTTCGTTCGATTATCACCTTTATAACCTTGATCATCTATACAAGGGTGCTAGGTAAACAACAAATGGGTAACCTGACGTATTTTGATTACATTAACGGGATCACCATCGGTTCCATCGCAGGAACATTTGCGACAGAGTTATCTTCGAAGGCATGGATTCATTTTGTTGCGCTGACCATTTTCACACTGATCACGATCATCTTTCAGTTCGTTACGATGAAAAGTCGAACCCTCTCCAAATTGATGGATTCCGATCCTACCCTGGTGATTCAGGAAGGCAAAGTTCTGGAACAAAACCTGCATAAAATGCGTGTGAAATTTGACGAACTGACCGTCATGCTCCGCCAAAAAGATGTATTTGATATTACTACAATCAACTATGCTATCATGGAGCCCGATGGCAGTCTCTCTGTTGTGTTAAAACCGGAGCATCAGCCTGTTACCGCCAAAGATATGCATATGCATCCCCCGAAAAGCAAGCTGATGACCGAACTGATCATTGATGGTGTTCTGATCAAACAGAACTTGTATGAGAGACATAAGGATATCAAGTGGCTCACCGAACAACTGAAAAAGCAAAAAGTGACGATTCAAGATATTGCATTTGCTGCCATTCTACCCAATGACAAATTGTACATTGATCTCTTCGATGATCGTTTTAACGAAAAAGTGGATATGGGTGACTATGAAGGACCATTCTAAATGTTCACATTGCGGGAGGTGGTTGAATGAAAACACGTTTCTGGTTGCTATATGTACTTCCAATCTTTTTGATCTTGCTATTCGTAGCGATCATGGCTAGCGGAACATATCTCAAAAAACCATTTGGTACCCAAGATCGATTACTCGAATCAGTGCAAACGCTGGAAAAGCACGTTGAGGGCAAACAGTGGACGGCAGCCAAGTCACAGATTGATTATGCGATGCAGGCGTGGGATAAAATCGTCAACCGCATTCAGTTTAGTGTGGAGCGTGAAACGATATATGACATTCTGGGCACCCTTGCTCGGATGAAAGGCGGCGTTGCAGCACAGGATGATAAGGCGATTATGGAGGAGATTTATTACTTTTATGTATTATGGGATAATCTTGGAAATTAGGTTCAATTTGTTCAATATCAGATGTACGTCCAAAGCAAAAGGCACTCTCCTTTCGTGAAGAAAGGAAGTGCCTTTTGCTTTGTATACCTTTATAATCATTACGCTCTTCGTAATCCCCGAGACCGTGACGATCGCGAAGTGCTTTCTTTGCGGAAAAAGAGAGTGAGTGCTCTGTTCGCACACCACAGTGCAAACAGAGCAAACAGCGTTCCCCAGAATAGCGCCGGAAGGAATGTCTGCTGAGCGAGATTCGCCGCATCCCCTGCCCGTGAAGGTTGGGTCCAAGACATCAGTCCAACGTATACGGCACTAACGACCGACTCTTCCAGCGTAAGAAAAGCCAGTATCAGATAATAGAACTTCACGATCTTGGCACCAAAAATCATAATGACAACGTTAAGTACGATGAACCCAGTCAGCCATAACATGCCGAACTCCCCTCTTACATATAACAGGAGTGACACCAGAGCGACAGCTGTCATAATACCAAGTCCCCACATGTGCAGGCCTTTGCGGTATAAATAGAACAACAGCCAGGCGAACAGTGATGCACTGATATATCCCGCCAGAGAAACCAGGATCGATCTGCCTGGCGTCAGCATGGACGAATAGGTCACGCCGCTATGATCAGCGTATAATTCAATCCGCAGCACTTTACCGGACAAAACCAGTGTCATTAGTGCATGACCGAATTCGTGAATCATCGTATCCAGGTTACGGAACAAGGACGAAAATGGGATGAATCGTGTAAGAAAGACGGAGCCTAGTAGAAAAAGTACTGTTTTGACCCACTTATTCAATCGTGTCATACCTCCTTTACCTTAAAGTAAACAAGCCTATCCTTTATAGAGGTTGTTCAAAAAGTCCGCTTTTGATTACGAAGGATACCTAATGGCATCATCAGCATCGAATATGGCATTCAGCCGAAATAAGCGGGAGGCTTACGAAGTATGTTTCCTTTGGAAACATTGTGGTTGCTCACGTAGTTTCCTACGCTCCGCTACTCCATTTCTAGCTTCATCCCATCTTCTCGGTACTGAAAACCGATCTTTTTGAACACGCACTTATACTACGCTTTTTTCACTCGATTCGTTTCGGCTTCCGAATTGTAAGGCGCAGTGCTCCATCCACCAGCAGAAGCTCCGATTGTGTCCAATGAAAAAAGAAGATAGATCATAGCGGCCCTTCTCGGCCTCTAGCGTAACGAGTAGTCGATTCCGCATCCGACGGAGCGCGAAGTGCACGAATTGATCCGCAACTTCACTTTGCACAAGAGTAACATACGCATAAAGGGAATGATCGAAAGGTTCATCGAGCGGACTCACCCCTGCACATGAAAATTCCGTCTTTACCCCCGCCTTCTGAAGTATGGACAATGCCTTCACAAGCTCGGCATCAACTTCAACACCGTTCCAAATCTCCGTTTTCTTCGAGGATACCGTATGTTTGTCACGTTCCGTCCACTGCATCAGCTCCAGCTTGCGTCGTCTCCACAGATGGGCAGGCTGTTCACTTAACAGCACTTCATGTTCCTCATTTAAATTCATCTAATGCGTCCTCCTGTATCCTTAATCCGGTCACCTTATTCAACAAAGAGAGAGCACATCACTGTGCTCTCTGCTTTGCAAAAAGGCAAAGGAATGGCACTCCATTCCTCAGCATGTTGTATTATTGTACCTTTTTCGGTGTAAGGCATCAAATCGATCTTTTATTATTCGTTCAGCGCCAGTTTCAGAGCCTCCAAATTTTGTCTCATCACGCTAATGTAGTCCATTCCCGCTGCAATTTCTTCCTTGGTGAGTCCCTCAATCGGATTCAATACAGCCGTTTTGGCCCCCACTTCACTTGCAATCGTCTCAGACACTTTGGATGAAACCAGTGTTTCAAAGAAAATCGTTTTCACCTGATGCTCTTTTGCAAAATCAATGACAGATGCCATCTGAGCTGCCGAAGGTTCCTGCTCAGGAGACAATCCTGCGATGGGCACCTGCTGCAATCCGTATTCCTGGGCAAGGTAACCAAATGCAGCGTGCTGTGTGATGAAATCCTTGCGTTTGCTATCCTTCACTGCCGCCTTGAAGTCCCGATCCAGTGACTCCAGTTGAACAATGTAAGCATCTGCATTCTGCTTGAACTGTTCAGCATGTTCTGGAGCAGCCTGGGTTAATCCCGCTTCAATATTGCGCACTTCCTTTACAGCCAATGCAGGTGACAGCCATACATGGGGATCGAGTCCACCGTGATCGTGATCATGTCCTGCTTCTGCCTCGGCGTCATGATCATGGTCGTGTTCTTCAGTAGTCGCTTCATCCGTATGATCGTGATCATGTGCTTCCCCAGCGGATTCATCGGCATGGTCGTGCGTATCCGTTCCATCGGAATCTTCATGACCATGGTTATGCTCATCTTCTCCACCTTCAAGCAGGTCGATGCCATTGCTTGCTTCCACCTGAATGAGCGAAGCGTTGCTCAGACTTCCGGTGACTTGATCCATCCAAGACTCCATACCTGCCCCGTTATATACCAAGACATCCGCTTTCTCAATGCTGGCAATGTCCTGTGGTGTAGGTTCCCAATCATGCGGTTCCATACCCGCAGGAACGAGTGTATGGACATCGGCCAGATCACCTGCCACATTTTTGGTGAACTCGTACATCGGGTAGAAGCTGACCTGCACGTTTAATTTTGCTGCTTCACTCTCTGTGGAGACCGGATTAGCGGCACCCGCAGAACTTGTATTTGCATCAGAAGCGGATTTTTGTCCGCAGCCTGCAACGATAAGTGTAAGACTGAACAATAATCCGAGCGTAGCTTTTTTACTGAATTTCATGTGATGTATTCCTCCTAGAATGGTTGACCAGAATGACGTGTTGTGATTTCGTTTCTTTGCGGTGACGCTTGCGGTTATATCGTGCAATCAGCTTTTGTGCTGATATTCCAGTCAATAGGATGACCAACAGGATGAGTGCAATTGTTCCTCCCGGTGGTGTATTTAGATGATAAGATGTTGTGAGTCCGCTAAAAATACCGATTAACCCCGTGATTACCGCGACAATGATCGCTGCTGTAAAACTGCGAGACACTCGAAGTGCCAATGCAGCAGGCAGTACAATGAGAGCAGACACCAGCAATACACCGACAATCGGCATGGCTGAAGCTACAGTCATTCCTGTCAGAATGGCAAATGCAAACGATAAACCTCTCACTTGAACGCCTCCAATGGAAGCAGTCTCTTCATCAAACGTAAAGCTATAGAGCGGTCTTCGGAGTAAGATGAAAAAAAGCAAACCCGTGACACATACACCTGCCATCATCCACAACTGCATATCGCTAACCGCGACAATTGATCCAAATAAGTATGAGCTGAATGTTTTGGACAGATTCGTTTTCAGACTCATCAATACCACCGCAAGGGCCAACCCCGAGGTCATGATAATCGCCACAGGTACCTCGCTGTAGGTTCGGTAACTTCGCCGCAATTGTTCAACCAGTAATGCACCGATAATGGCAATGGCGAATCCGCAGATGACCGGGTTAAGATTCATGACCGAACCGAGCGCCACCCCTGCTAGTGAGACATGAGATAACGTGTCTGCCATAAGGACCTGCCGCCTGAGCATCAGATAAACCCCGAGAATTGGAGCGATGACTCCAATCAGTCCCCCTGCCCAGAAGGCACGTTGCATGAATTCGTACTCAAACACTGCCATACCTCACTTTCTTGCCGCTCCAGAGTAATCGTTCGGTCCAATCGATCTCCCATTTCTTCCAGCCCGTGAGTAACCATAATAATTGTTATCCCATGAACATCAGCATAGTGGCGCATCAGATTGTAGAATCCTTCACGACTGTGGCGGTCCATTCCTGTTGTGGGCTCATCCAGCACCAGAACCTGTGGTTGCCCAGCCATGGCTCTTGCTATACAGATCCGCTGCTTCTGTCCACCAGACAGCTCACCGACACGTGTATTCCGATATTCCCACATGCCCACCTCACGCAGACTGCGTTCAACGATGGCATCCTGCTCCGATGTAAATCTGCGAAAGAGTCCCAGTCTGCTATAACATCCCGATCGGACCAGTTCGTTCACCGTGCTAGGGAATCCACTATTAAACGATGCCACCTGCTGGGGCACATAACCGATATTGGAGTTGTTCCCACGTTTCAACTGCGGATTCATATGTATCGTGCCGCTCCAGGGCTTCAATAGCCCCAGCAGCAGCTTTAACAGGGTCGTCTTGGCAGAACCATTGGGACCTGTGATGCCTATGAACTCTCCCACATGGATATCCAGCGACAGTTGATCAATGACAGGCTCTTTGCCATATCCAAATACAACATCACGCATGGAGGATAGTATCATGCCACTCCCTCTTTTCGTAAATATTACGATTTAAAATGAACAAAAAAGTTTAGCGTGTTTCCCGGTGGATCGTCATTTTCTTCAAACGTGGGGAGTACTTCTTCATCTCAAGTCTCTCTGGATGGTTACGTTTGTTCTTGGTTGTTGTGTAGTTGCGGTCCCCGCACTCGGTACAGGCTAAAGTTACAATGACTCTCATGGTTGTTACCTCCTCTTATTTAATCGTAATAATTACTATTTAATGATAGTAGCCTATGCTTTTTATTTTGTCAACTCCATGCCGGAAAAGGATCTTTCAGTTCACGCCAGTTCATCCGCATCTCATCCTCTGTAAGAAGAGTCTCATCCAACGTACGTTCAATCTCCGCTCGCTCCATATCGATTCCGATAAATACTAATTTTGTCACGCGGTCACCCCACTCATCATCCCAATCCGGTATGCTTGGCAATGTATCTCCAAAGTGAAGTTGCCTTTCCTCCTCACTCATCGCACCTACCCATATTCCTGCTGGCGCAAGCTGCTTTGATGTACCGGCATGACTGAAAGAGATCGCCATGTGGTTCCTTGTCGCCAGCCACATCAGACCTTTGGATCGCACGATGCTATCTGGATATTTCGCAATCCAACGCAGCAACCGTTCCGGGTGGAATGGACGTTTACGATGATAGACAAATGAATGAATTCCATATTCTTCAGTCTCCGGGGTATGTTCTTCTTTCATCAATTCGCGGATCCAACCCGCGGACTGGCTAGCTTTTTCAAAATCAAAACGTCCCGTGTTCAAAATCTCTCTCGGATCAATCTGCCCGTGTGTTGTGCGAATGAGCTTGGCTTCCGGCTGCATGGCGTGTAACGCTTTCTCAAGCTTCGTCAGTTCTTCCTCCGAGACCAGATCACATTTGTTCAAAATCAGCACATCACAGAATTCCACCTGATCCGTCAGCAGATGAACGATTCCGCGAACATCGTCCTCCCCGGCTTCCTGTCCACGATCCTTCAGTGTTTCTTTGGAGTAAAAATCACGCCAGAACTGGGCAGCATCGACAACTGTAACCATCGTGTCGAGACGAGTGAATTTCGTCAAATCAATGCCCAGTTCCTCATCAATATACGTAAACGTCTGCGCAACAGGTACCGGTTCACCGATACCAGTGGATTCAATTAATATGTAGTCAAAAGAACCATCCAGCGCCAGTCGCTCGACTTCTTTCAGCAGATCCTCCCGCAAGGTGCAGCAGATGCAACCATTAGACATCTCTACCAGCTTCTCATCAATGCGTGATAAGCCTCCACCATCTCGTATTAAACCTGCATCGATGTTAACTTCACTGAGATCATTGACGATGACAGCAACCCGCATCCCCTCGCGGTTATGAAGCACATGATTGAGCAGTGTCGTTTTGCCTGCACCCAAATATCCACTCAGTACGGTTACTGGAACTCGATGTTGAACCTGTTGATCTGACATTTCTGCTTCCTCCACTCTGTTAAAGTTGTAATGACTAATCTTCTTTCTGATCCTATGAGGGATAAAAAAATAGATCCCTTTCATTAATCGTAATTATTACTATTAATAACGATCAATCCGAACTATACCGCAGTTTTCTTTGGGTTGTCAACTCTAATATGAAGAAGAATCTTTATTAATCGTAAAAATGTTGATTAGAACAGTTGAATGATGTATGTTGCTGCACGTACAAGCATATAGTTTAGCAAAGTCCTAGTTGTGGAGGTCTGTTTCATGAAAATGGCAGCCAATCTGAAGCTCCTGTCACTCCTGATCCCTTGTGCATTTCTTGTTCCCGTGTTAATCACGATGGCTCCCGACCTGAAAGAAGCATGGAACAGCGAAGCTTTGCAAAATATGAAAACTGTATTCATAGGCATTTTCCTTGAAGCAGCACCTTTTCTGCTCATGGGGGTGCTATTGTCTTCACTCATGCAGTGGTTCGTATCCGAAGAAATGGTCCGCAGACTCACACCCAAGAATCCAATCGGTGGTGTGCTGGTCGCAGGGCTACTGGGTATTATTTTTCCCATCTGTGAATGTGGCATGATCCCGGTAGTGCGGCGGTTGATGCATAAAGGCATGCCTGCCTATATCGCAGTGACGTTCATCTTGAGTGGTCCCGTAGTCAATCCCATCGTATTTACCGCAACCTTGCTTGCCTTTCCATCCCATCCTGAGATTACCATCGCCCGCATGGGACTGGCTTTTGCCGTAGCTGCTTCCATAGGAGGGCTTGTGTATGTCTTTGTTAAACGTAATCCCCTACGCATACCGAAAGTAGCAGTGACAGAGGTCAAGACACATCCCGGGTTTAAAATGGCGCAACCTCACGCGCACGCAAATGCACATGATCATAACCATGTAAAAAACTGGCGCAGTTTCTTCATTCACGCTGGAGATGAATTCGTCGATATGAGCAAATATCTGGTGATCGGTGCCCTGATTACAGCCTGCATCCAGACTTTTATCAGCCGTAGCGATCTGATCTCACTTGGCAATGGTCCTGTCGCCTCTTATGTGTTCATGATGGGATTTGCTTATGTGCTGTCCCTCTGCTCCACTTCTGATGCTTTTGTGGCTTCTGCGTTCTCACATACGTTTGCACTGGGGCCGCTGGTATCCTTCCTTGTGCTTGGTCCAATGCTGGATTTCAAAAGCACTCTGATGCTGCTCTCCACCTTCCGTACCCGGTTTGTTATTGGTCTAAGTCTAGCGATAATCATACTCGTCTTCGCCGGCTCGTGGTTGATTAATCTGCTGGTATAACGGCTGAACAAAATGCTTCATGACCTGAATGGTTAATCACATGAATTATCATACTGACTATTAATAGAGACGAGGTGATGATATGAACCACACTGACTATACGATGACCAAACCTCCAGTTCCAAGATCACACGTCATTCAATGGCATAACCTGATCCGTGCGGTCTGGATCGGCGGGGTGGCAGTGTACATTATTCAGTTGAATTCAAGTGATTCGCTTCATTATTATTTGGCTCCTACCATGCAAAAACTGCTATTATGCTGTCCTGTTCCCTTATTGTTTATTGCCGTTATCATGGCATGGCACGGACTGTTCGGCAGAAACGAGGTTCATTGCGACTGTGAACATCCACCACCCTCGAGGTTCCTTCGTAGCTTAATGGTATATGGTCTGATTGCTATCCCCTTGTTGCTGGGGTTTCTGTTACCTGATCGGGCTCTCGGCAGTTCCATGGCCAGTCAGAAAGGCATGTCTCTCACCTATGCCCCTCCCGAGATTCGTCGAAAAGAGCCTTTACCTGATCCAGCAACGCAATTGAATGTACAAGATCTCACACAAAAACCAACGACCGTTCAGGCTGCTTCGGCTACCAAAGTACAATTCATTCCCCCAGACGAGTATAGCCGCGAATTCGCTGAACTGGCGGAGAAGTTGTATGCAGAACAGGTCATTCGAGTCTATCCTGAGATTTTCTCTGAAACCCTCGGCACGATCGATATGTTCCAGCGACAATTTGCAGGCAAAGATATCTCCTTAACCGGGTTCGTTTATCGGGACAAAAGCATGGATCATGAATCACATTTTGCACTGGGACGATTTCTCGTCATGTGTTGCCCCGCTGATGCGGCTCCCTTCGGGGTGATGATTCACATCCCAGAAGCGGATAGCTTCCCTACAGATAGTTGGGTGCAAATCGATGGCAACATCGGCTCTGCACAGGTGAAGGGTAAGGATATAATTGAGATTCGGGCAATAAAGGTGACACCTGTATCCGAACCATCCACGCCTTACATTTATACCAACGCGGATTCGGTGATGGCGTATGAAAAGCTTAGTAACAATTAAGAAGAGACCGATGAATTATAAAAAACCTAATAGAAAATGATGAATACAAAAAACACACTATAGAATTCATAGTGTGTTTTTAAGTCTTTATTTGGTGAAGCTTCCCGACCACTCATTCCAAGCTTGCTTGTTGAATGGCTTGCCTGAATCATTTAATTTCATAAACTCCAGTAGCTGGTCCAGGTTATTCGAATGATTAAGTCGGTATTCTTGTAAGAATTGCAACATTGCTTTATATACAATAAGATCAAGCGGTGAATAAGTAGGCGTGTCATTGGAGCCTCCATCTCCATTACTATTACTATTACCATTACCACCAATATTGGGTTCTTCTGGAGGTGCCTGAGTTACGGAATCCGACTTTGTGAACGTGCCTGTGTCTCCAATATATGTAGGATAACTAATGGCGATTTCTCCTGTTAAACTGTTTCCGACCCGACCAATGTTTGGTTTTTCGAGAGTTGTTATTACACCTTGGTTATTAACGATTCCTTTAAGGGCGGGAAGGGTTAGTCTTGTTGGGAATTCTTTAGGGAAGGCTAACGGTTCATAACGAGTGTAAGGATGCTGATGCAATCCAAAACGAGGCTGTACCGTTTGATATGTAGGCTTGATCCCTAACTCCTTAACCGCTTCGCGATAAGCCACAAGCGCGTTGGGAAACTTCTTTTTTAATAATGGGCTGTCACTTGGAATTGTATAAGGTTCATTAAAATTTATATTTATTGCTCCATGATAATCTATCTGTACTCCTCTAAGGAAAATATCTTTACCAAACGCATTTTTTATGAATCCTAAGTCTCGATAAAACCCTGTATCAGCCATTCTGGCATCAGCAATTGAATTCATAATAACCGAATTAATTGTAGCAACTGTATCAATTTTATTGTTTGAAGCATTAATCAGGGCTCCTGCACCGAAATATTCATTCCATTTTTTCACCAAATAAATCTGCGCATCTGAGGACCATTGTAGACTGTACTTTCTATTGGTACCCCATAAATCGTCATACCCCTGGATGGAGGACGTAATTTCTAATTTTGTAGATTTATCTGCATCTTGCCATGCCTGTTGTCCAAATTGATGAACTTGCTCCATAATAACGGGATCAATACTTGTTGCATTTCCCGCTGCAGCTAAGAGTGCTGTCCCCCCCCATTGCATGATAGCTCCCGCTTCCAGTTCACCAGAAGCAAAGTCTGAATTGGCTGCCTCTACTCTAAATTGAACTGTCGCTACAAACAATAAAATGAAAACGTTCAACACAATAAATGTTCTTTTAGATAATTTTTTCTGAGATTTGCTAAACAACTTGAATTCCTCCCACTATAAAGTAATGTTTTCGCCTGTTTTCTCGTCCATTCGTAGATTTACAACTTCGACATCTTGGCTTAATGGAGGAATATTGGTTCAGAACCAGATTTTGCTGTAATGACCGGTGACGGGAACAGAGCTTGGACTTCATTTTTTATCCAAACTGTGGTCATGCTTATGATCGCACAGTGGATCTCCACATCTCCCTCGGGGTTTACCCTCCCATGTCACGCGGGGTCATTGCCCTTACATTCCTTCGTTCTACCTGCCAAGGGGTGGAGGCCGATTTTTGCTCCTAAACGGGGTCGTTGCCCTTATGGAATGGTATTCTTCGGCTTCTCCGGTGCTTCAATTGTCTCGTTATACATCTGTGAACGAGTCGAGATTTCAGGCTATTGATTCTTTGAACTAAGCTGCAATCTGTTGTAACTGCGCTTGTCGTACAGGACCAAGAACTTCGTTTGCGTTGTACTCTATTTCCTTCGTCCCCAGCGTGTGCAGGACGCGTATCAGTTTGCCGCAGAGCGCGATTAGCGACTGTTTTTTCTTCAGCGGATTTTGACTTCGTGTTGTGAAATACTTGTGAAGGGCCTTGAACTCCTCATTCTTAGCTACCATTGGCATGACGCAACGGAACAATAGGGCTCTTAGTCGAGATCGTCCACGCTTGGTAATGCCGGTTTTACCCTTACGCTTACCAGAACTATTTTCTTTTAGATTCAAGCCCGCCAACCGGATGATTTGTTGTCCGTGGTCGTAATGACTCAGATCGCCAACCTCAGCCAGAAATCCTGCAACGGTAACCGCGCCAACGCCCGGGATATTCAACATCTGCATCGTTCCCGGTATCTCACTCAAGATGTCCATGACCTGTTTCATGGTCGTTTCCACCTGTTTAGAGAAAAGCTCATACTGGTCGAGCAAGCTCAGAAGCTCCAGTCTCGCAGCTCGTAACCCTTCGGTAAGCCCGATGGATATCCCGGCTGTCGCAAAGAGCTTTTCCGCTCTCTTGATACCGACTCCACGCTTCACTTCCGTTTTCCAGTGTGCGAGAACGCCTCTGGCGCCTGTAGAGACGATCTCTTCCGGTGTCGGAAACTGGCGCATTGTCATCAAGGAAGTTTTGCCTTCCCAATCTTTAAACACGCTCAAATACTCTGGAAAATAGCGGTCGAACCAGTTATGCACACGGGCCTTGACTTGGTTTAAATTCACCATAACCTTCTCACGGAAATTCATGAGGATGCGTAATTCGGCATATTCCATCGCTGGCAATTTGGGCTCCGAGTATTTCCCGTTTCGAATGAGATCTGCAATGACTTTGGCATCCTTATAGTCACTCTTCGTCGGCGAGTTATCCTCAAGTTCCTTGCTCTTGTTTACGTGATGCGGGTTCACAATGACGATCTTGATATCTCGAGCTTCCAGAAAAGCGGCTAGCGGGAACCAGTAGTGCCCGGTAGGCTCGATTCCGAAAACAATGTCCGTTTTCAGATGAACCTCCTGAAGTTCTTTCATCCATGTTACTAGCCTAGTTAACCCTTCCTGATCGTTGTAGAACACGCAGTCTTTTCCTAATTCAATGCCACGGAAATCTACCGCTCTAGCTACGTGAATCTTTTTGGCAATGTCTGCTCCAATGACTAGCGTATCTTCTGTAATTCGCGTAATACGTTGATTCTGTTTCTGTTTCATCTTATACTTCATTTGTGCGCCTCTTTTCGTATGTGGGTATTGTTCTTTGGTCGGAACAACGATTCCCAGTATACTAAAGGCGCATTTTTCATTCAAAGCTCAAATTACTTCATTACAGGAATGGCTCCTAAAGTATGTACTTGCTAAAAACTCTAACATACTACCCGTTTTACGAATTGAATTTTAGCTTTCTTTAGATACCTCGGACCTCAAAAGAGCTATTTCGATCCTTATATTAACCTAATTTCTACCCTCCTCAAAAGGAAAAATATAACTTAAGTATTATCTCAAATATTGAAGTAAGAGTAAATATAATCTAACATAATATAAGGTTCATATCTAATATTTCGTTTATAAAAAAGCCCCAAAACTATGTAATCCATAGCTTCGGGGCTTTCATGTTCAAGCAGACATGAGATTACATCTCGTCTGCTCTGATTGTATTATTCCGTTACGATATCATGAACCAATACAGGCGCATCAGCATGATCCGCAATCGTAATGTTTTCTTTGATCTTCGCAATCACGTCTGCTACGTCTTCACGATTGGCATGGATCGTTACTAGGGACTCACCAGCTTTGACTGGGTCACCAACTTTTTTGTTCAGCATCAGGCCAACCGCGAGATCGATCTCGGATTCTTTCGTTGCGCGGCCTGCGCCGAGAAGCATTGCTGCAGTTCCGATTTCGTCAGCGACGATTCCGGCAACATAGCCGTCTTTGTCTGCTGGGACTTCAACCAGGTATTTTGCTTGTGGCAAACGATCTGGATGATCGACAACCGAAGCGTCTCCGCCTTGGTTTGCCAGGAAATCTTTGAATTTCTCCAGTGCTTTACCGTTCTGGATCACTTCTTTCAATTTCTCCTCAGCATGCTCCAAGGAATCTGCCTTGCCAGCAAGGAATACCATCTGACGTCCAAGAGCCAGACACAGTTCTTCCAGATCTTTTGGACCTTTACCTTGCAGGGTGAGGATGGCTTCTTTCACTTCAAGCGCGTTACCAATCGCCAGACCCAGCGGTTGGGACATATCGGAGATAACAGCCATCGTTTTACGGCCAACATTGTTACCGATGCTTACCATGGCATGCGCCAATTCTTTAGCATCTTCCGTTGTTTTCATGAATGCACCTGCACCCGTCTTAACATCCAATACGATTGCATCTGCACCTGCTGCAATTTTCTTGCTCATGATGGAGCTGGCGATCAGTGGAATGGAGTTAACGGTAGCTGTTACGTCACGCAGTGCATAGAGCTTTTTGTCTGCAGGTGTAAGGTTACCACTTTGTCCGATAACTGCAACCTTGTGTTCGTTAACGAGACGAATGAACTCTTCTTTTTCAAGCTCTACGTGGAAACCGGCAACGGATTCCAATTTGTCTGTTGTGCCGCCCGTGTGACCAAGTCCACGTCCGGACATTTTGGCAACAGGAACATCCAGCGCAGCAACGAGCGGAGCGAGTACCAGTGTCGTCGTATCACCCACACCTCCTGTGGAGTGCTTGTCTACTTTGATGCCTTCGATCGCGGATAGGTCAATCGTTTCACCGGAATTCACCATCGACATCGTCAGATCGGCGCGTTCCTTGTCTGTCATATCTTTGAAGAATACTGCCATCGCCCATGCGCTGACTTGATAGTCCGGGATCTCTCCTTGTGTGTATCCTTGAACAACAAAATCAATCTCAGCGGTTGTCAGTTCTTTTCCGTCGCGTTTCTTGGCAATAATGTCTACCATTCTCATGATGATCTCTCCTTGTGTGTATATTGATTGTATTGAACACTTTGTTGTTAATCCGATACGGCTCCGGATCGTTCCTTTGATCGCTGTTGTCTCCAAGTTTTTTTGATCCATTTTGCAATGGGGAAAACTCGGAGACAAAGACGAACGCTAACGCTTCTTCAGAATCGATTCCGGGTCCTTCACTCCGTGCTTAAAACAAAAGTTTCGATTAAAATCAATTCTTTTGGCGTTACATAAAACACGTTGTGCGACATCCTTTTGACCCCAGCTAGTTTAATCTAAAACTTACAGTGTGATTGCTGTGTCGAGGGCAACTACCATCATGTCGTTGAACGTTTTTTGACGCTCTTCGGCAGTTGTTTCTTCGCCTGTCAGCAAGTGGTCACTTACCGTCAGGATGGTCAGTGCGTTAACACCAAACTTGGCAGCGATGGTGTACAGTGCTGTTGTTTCCATCTCTACGCCCAGTACACCGTGCTTCATCAATTTTTCAGTAACGGAACGGTCATCCCGATAGAAAGAATCGGAGCTGAACACGTTACCCACATGAATCTTCATGCCTTTAGCTGTTGCACGGTCATACGCTTCTTTCAGCAAGGAGAAGGTAGCGATTGGCGAGAAGTCATATCCACCGAATACATGCTTGTTCATGCTGGAATCCGTACATGCTGCTTGTGCAAGGATGACGTCACGTACACGTACATGCTCCTGCATACCGCCACAAGTACCTACACGAATCAGGTTTTTCACGCCGTATTCACTGATTAACTCGTTAGCATAGATGGCGAAGGACGGAATTCCCATCCCTGAACCTTGCACCGAAATCCGGTGTCCTTGATATGTACCTGTGTAACCGAGCATTCCGCGAACCTCGTTGTAACATACAACATCTTCAAGGTACGTATCTGCAATATACTTCGCGCGCAAAGGGTCTCCTGGCAAAAGGATCGTTTCTGCGATATCTCCGGGTTTTGCTCCAATATGTGTACTCATGAATGAATCTCCTCCAGTTATACAATTAGTCTATTATGATGGCAGGACCGGAGCAGCCCAAGCTACTCCGACCTTCCCTATCCAGTTTTCAAAAAACTTATTTCAAATCCTTCAGGAAGCTGGTGCCATATTCCGGCATCTTCACTCCAAAGTTCTCGGCTACGGTTGCGCCAAGGTCAGCAAATGTGCTGCGCAGATCAAGCTTTTTGCCCTCGCTGAAGCGCGGAGAGTAGGCAAGGAGTGGTACATATTCACGTGTATGGTCTGTACCGCGGTATGTTGGATCATTACCATGGTCAGCTGTAATCAGCAGCAGATCATCATTGGTCATTTTGGCAAAAATCTCTGGCAGTCGTGCATCATAGTCTTCAAGTGCCTGAGCATAACCTTGCGGATCACGACGGTGACCGTACAGGGCATCAAAATCAACCAGGTTCAGGAAGCTGAGTCCAGTGAACTCTTCATCCATTGTTTCAGACAACTTGTCCATGCCATCCATGTTAGAGACGGTACGAACAGCCTTGGTTACACCTTCACCATCATAGATATCTGCGATTTTACCCAAAGCAATCACATCAAATCCGCTATCTTGCAGTTCATTCATAACAGTACGACCAAAAGGTTTAAGCGCATAGTCATGACGATTCGCAGTACGTTTCCAGTTACCCGCTTCACCTACAAATGGACGTGCAATAATGCGGCCGAGCATGTACGGATCTTCAAGTGTAATCTCACGGCAGAACTCACAGATCTCATACAGTTCTTTCAGTGGAACAACGTCCTCATGTGCTGCAATTTGCAGAACCGAATCCGCGGATGTGTAGACGATGAGCGCGCCAGTTTCAACATGTTCTGCACCCAGCTCATCCAGAATCTCCGTGCCGCTGGCCGGTTTGTTACCGATTACCTTGCGGCCCGTTTTCTCTTCAATGCGTTGAATCAACTCATCGGGAAAACCATTCTCGAACACGCGGAAGGGTGTATCAATGTATAGACCCATCAGCTCCCAGTGACCTGTCATCGTGTCTTTGCCTCTGGATGCTTCCTGCATCTTGGTGTAATACGCTTTAGGTGCATCCGCTACAGGGACACCCTCGATTTCTTTGATGTTGGACAGTCCGAGACTGGCCATGTGAGGCATGTTCAGACCTCCGCGTTCACGTGCAATGTGACCGAAGGTATCTACATCAAAATCATCAAATTCTGCTGCATCCGGCGCTTCGCCGATCCCTACAGAATCCATAACGATCAGATGTACTCTTTTGAATGTTGACATAACCTAAGCACTCCTTCCAATAATCCGGTTTACAAGAACAGTCCGGCGATGATCGCCGACAATACACTGACAAGCGATGCACCGTAAAGCAGTTTCAGACCGAAGCGGGCTACCACATTACCTTGTTTCTCATGAAGTCCCTTCACCGCACCGGCAATGATACCGATGGAGGAGAAGTTAGCGAATGACACGAGGAAGACGGATACGATCCCTGTTGTTCTGGCAGACAATAATGTCTCCTTTGCCAGAGCCAGCATGGCGACGAATTCGTTGGATACCATTTTGGTTGCCATAATACTTCCCGCCTGAATCGCTTCTTTCCAAGGAACACCCATAATAAAGGCTAATGGTGCAAACACATAACCAAGCAGCTCCTGGAACGAAATGCCAAGCACCGCGCTGAAAATTCCGTTAACAAGTGCAATCAAGGCAACAAAACCGATTAACATTGCAGCTACGATGATGGCGACTTTGAATCCATCCAGGATGTACTCGCCCAGCATTTCGAAGAACGATTGTTTTTCTTCTTCCTGTACTTCCAGTATATCTTCTTCTTCCGTAACCTCATAAGGGTTCACAATGGAAGCAATGATAAAACCGCCAAACAGGTTCAGCACAAGTGCCGTAACCACATATTTCGGATCAATCATGGTCATATAGGCACCGACAATCGACATCGACACCGTGGACATCGCCGAAGCACACAAGGTGTACAACCGATGTTTTGGCAACAACCCAATTTGTTTTTTCACAGAAATGAACACTTCAGATTGCCCCAATACAGCCGAAGCAACCGCGTTATATGATTCCAGTTTGCCCATTCCGTTGATTTTGCTTAATACCAGACCAATATATTTTATAACAAAAGGTAAGATTCGGATATACTGCAATATCCCAATAAGTGCAGAGATAACAACGATTGGCATCAAGACGTTCAGGAAGAACGGAACACCGCCAGTTGCGTCTTCAACCTTCGTTAAATCACCAAATACAAACGCAATTCCTTCATTTGCATAATCAAGCAAACTTTTAAATACGGTGGCGAAGCCGCCAATCAGCCATGTCCCGACCCCTGTATTCAGCAAGGCATACGCCAGGATCACCTGTAAAACAACCATAACGACCAGTGGTCGGTAGCGAATCTTCTTTTTACCGTTGCTTGCGATATAAGCTAGTCCAAAAACAACGAGTAAACCAAGAAGGGCAATTAGAAATTTCATTTGATCTCTCCTTTGAAGGTAGTTAAGCCGGATGTGAAAATTCAGCTCAAAGGGTTCTTAAGCATTACTATCAGTAATCTTTCAGAAAACTTATGAAGCGCTTACAATAAGTTCCGTTATATAAAATATAAGTGTAAATTGTGTTCCCTGTACCTGAAACGAAGGCTCAAGTACAGAGAACATAACATTACTTTTGTTCGATAAGCTTGTGCTTGTTAAACCTTTTGCTTAATAAGAAGATGTAGACTGACCACCCTGCATAATCTTCACGCCAGAGCTTGCACCGATCCGAGTCGCACCCGCTTCGATCATTTTCTGCATATCTTCCAGGCTACGTACGCCACCGGAAGCTTTAACGCCAACATCAGGACCTACAGTACGACGCATCAAAGCGATATCTTCTGGCGTTGCTCCACCTGTGGAGAAACCTGTAGAAGTTTTAACAAAATCAGCTCCAGCTCGCACAGCTGCCTGACAAGCACGTACTTTCTCTTCATCCGTCAACAGACAAGTTTCAATAATAACTTTCACCAAAGCTTTACCCGCAGCCGCTTCAACAACAACACGAATATCTTGTTCAACGTAATCATCTTTGCCATCTTTCAAAGCACTGATGTTGATGACTGTATCGACTTCAGTTGCACCTTTAGCAATCGCATCCTTGGTTTCGAAAGCTTTTGTCTCCGATGTAGATGCTCCCAGAGGGAAACCAATAACGGTGCAGATATCTACGCCAGAACCCTGCAACTGCTCAGCAGCATAAGCAACCCAGCCCGGGTTAACACATACGGAAGCAAACTGATATTGCTTTGCTTCTTCGGTTAACTTGGCCATTTCACTTTGCGTTGCGTCCGCACGAAGCAACGTATGGTCGATCATTTTAGCTAATTGTGGTGTAGTCAATTGAATCTCTCCCTTATCTGAACTAGTTATTTTCTATACCCTTACACTAACATGAACATATGTAAAAATCAACTTGAACTTTTGTTCACACTTACTTTTCTTCTTCGTTATATTTTCTTCCTAAAAAAAGCAAAACATCCGCCCTTTTTGCGTGGCAGATGTTGTCATCCATATCCATTTGAAATTAAAATCGAAGTAATGCCTGCGCTGTGTACTGGTCCGTGACCAGAATATTGGCGTAATGACCTTTAAGCGCGGCGTGAATGGCTTCAATTTTGCGTTGTCCCCCGGCAACCAGAATTGATTTTTCCTTATTTCTCAACTCGGCTAGATCAATTCCAACGGTTCTGCTGTTAATCTCTTCACTGATCAACTGACCTTCCGCGTCGAAAAAGCGTGAACAAATGTCACCTGCGCCGGAGTTCATTAATAATTGTTGTTCTTCTTCATTGAAGTAACCGAGCCTGAACAATAATGCATCTTCCTTCACAGTACCCACGGTAAACAAAGCAATGTTGGCCTGTCTGCCAAGTTCCACGATTCTGCCGATATGCCGATCCGCTTCCACCATGTTTTTTACTTCAATGTTGTCGAAAATAACAGGCAGTGGCAAGTACCTTGGTACCGTATGGAATGCCTCAGCGAACAAATGAACAATCTCAGCGGCATACGTATTGACATGGGAGTGGCTTACGCCCCCCTTCAATTGTACGACTTCGACACCTTTGACCTGCTTAGGACGAAGCTGGCGTGCTACAGCATGCATGGTTGTTCCCCAAGTCACGCCGATAATATCTGCATCCTGAACCGTCTCCTGAAGATAATCGGCTGCTCGTTTGCTGATATGCTTCTGTATTTCCTCATCACTCTTCAACGGGGCAAAACACACAAGTGCCGTATCCAGATCATATTTCGACTTAAGTTCTCCGGCAATGATATCGATATCCTCCAGCGGGTCCATAATTTCAATCCGGACATATCCACGGTCTTTCGCGTACTGAAGTAACCTTGATACTGTTGGACGCGACACGCCCAATCTTGCGGCAATATCCTGCTGGCTGTAATCAGACTGATAATACAACTTCGCTGCTTCAATGCTTAATCTTTGCTTCTCCAGGTCCATTCCCATGTGCGCTCATCTCACTCATCCCTATTATCGTTGGAACATAAATGCTCGTCCTGTATATTATACATGGATTGAGTATCTGGTCACTATATCGCATCCAATTCCGTATCATGATCAATCCATTCATATCCTTTTCTTACGTATAAAATGGAGGAAACGATGCATACTACTGCGGTCGCTTCATCATTGCCAAGAGAGTTTCACCCCATTAATCGCACAGAGAGGAAGAACTACATGTCTACCTTATTGTATATTACTGCCCATCCTCATGATCATCAAACCTCCTTCAGCATGGCTACGGGCAAAGCATTTATTGATGCTTATCGTGAAAGTCACCCTTCTGATGAGGTCGTTCACCTCGATCTGTATCGCTCAGATATCCCGCATATCGATGCGGATGTCTTCAGTGGTTGGGGCAAACTGCAATCGGGTAGTGATCTGACTGCCGAAGAGCAGACCAAAGTAAGTCGTTTGAATGAACTGTCGGATCAATTTGCCGCAGCAGATAAATATGTTTTTGTAACCCCAATGTGGAACTTCTCGTTCCCTCCAATTCTGAAAGCTTATGTGGACTCGATCTGCGTAGCTGGCAAAACATTTCGTTATACCGAACAAGGTCCTGTTGGACTGTTGTCTGACAAAAAAGCGCTGCATATTCAGGCTCGCGGTGGCATTTATTCCGAAGGCCCAGCGGCCCAAATGGAATCTGGTCACCGTTACCTGAGCATTATCATGTCTTTCCTCGGCGTGCCGAAGCTTGATGGCATTTTTGTAGAGGGGCACAATCAATATAAAGAACGTGCAGATGAAATCAAGCAACAGGCTATAGAGAAAGCACGCACTTTCGCAAAACAGTTTTAGAGAGGTAGTTCAAAAAGTCTGCTTTTGATTAAGAAGGATGCCTAATGGCATCATCAGCATCGAATATGGAATTCAGCCGAAATAAGCGGGAGGCTTACGAAGTATGTTTCCTTTGGAAACATTGTAGTTGCTCACGTAGTTTTCCCTACGCTCCGCTACTCCATTTCTATCTTCATCCCATCTTCTTGGTACTGAAAACCGATCTTTTTGAACACGCCCTAAAGTGTAGTAAACAATAAAGCAAAAACAAAACCCGCGTGCGACCTAGGGGATCTTCCCAGGAAACACGCGGGTTTTCGATGTATAATCAACCTTAGAGCTTACTGATGTCCAGCGCTGGCACGGCTCATGGTTTCAAGTTTACGTGTGATCGCATGACGGTCTACTTTCAATCCCCAGATCATTTCAATAATCTGCTCTTTCTCTTCTGGATTGTCAGCATGCTTCAGTTGCATTAACAGATCATGCATCTGTTCATTAATGCCTTCAAATTGACTCCATAAATCCTGCCTTACCTCTTTAGAATCCAGATGATGATTCGCATCAACTTCTTCCTTTAATGCTTGCAGAATAGCATCTTTCCATTCGTCATCACCTAGCTGTTTCGCAATGTTCAGGAGATCCAGATAATCGTCAACAAGAAGTGAGTTCAATTCAGCATGTGTTTTCATCTTTTATTGCATCCCCTTTTCATCTATTTACCCAGTATTATACTCGGTATTTCAGGTTATGCAATAGTTGTCGAGAAAAATAGTGGATTATCCAGTTTCGTGTCAGGTTTTGACGAATGATTAATATCCGTTTAGGACTGGAGTTGTTGCAACAACTGTACACGATAGGCTTCACTTTCAAGGGATTGAATTTCCTTATATTCTTCAGCAGTTAACACTTTGGGCTCTCCGGCTGCCTTGGCAATCATATATACTTTCGCGCTTTCTTCCACCACCTGAGTGCGGTAATAGGCTTCGCGGAGGTTTTTACCGGTCGTAACCAATCCGTGATTAACGAGAATGAGTGCCGTATGTTCTTCTACCTTTGCTGAGACTGCATCGGCAAGAAGCTTCGTCGTTGGCAGAACGTATGGAACAAATCCGATATCGCCCACCAATGCAGACTGATCAGGGAACAAGTGTGGCAATTCATCAAAAACGAGACTAAGTGCGATTGTATATGCCGGATGCGTATGCACAATGGCTTGAATATCAGGATTCACACGATAACTATTCAGATGCATTAATACTTCGGAAGACGGACGTGTTGATCCCGTGCTAGTCGCTCCTGTCTCGATATCAATAGCGATCCACTCGTCCGGTTCCAGATCTTCAAGTGCATAACCACTCGGAGACAATAACATCGTTCCCCCAGAGCGAGCGCTCAGATTCCCACCGGGTCCTACCACCAACCCTTGGGCAACTGCTCTGCGTGCATACTTCGTCAACTCTTCCCTTATTTGCTGTTCAGACATGTTGCTCACCACTCCTCATACTTTTCTTTGTAGCATTTTGCGTCAATGCTCATTGCATTGAATCTGTTCAATACCTTTTGATTTGATTCAGACTTTGGTAGATTTCGTAAGCTTCCTGCCACAGCTCTGTATCCTCAGGCTCATAGGTCTCGGGGGAAAAGGAAGCAGCCATGACCTCCCGGACCTCGGCCAAGCTACTCACTTCTCCATGGGCAAGGAATTGCAGCATGCAATTCCCGGCTGAAGTTGCCTCTGCCGGGCCTGTCACCACCGGGACACCGGCTGCATTGGCTGTAAACTGGCACAATAGTCGATTGTGCACACCGCCACCAACCATATGAATGACGCGAGGTCTTGTACCTGTAATCAACTGCAGTTCATCCAGCGTCTGTCTGAATTCCAGTGCCAGACTTTCCAGAATGCAACGCGCAATTGCTCCAGTCGTTTCGGGCACAGTCTGTCCGCTGAGACTGCATTGTTGCCGTATTCGTTCAGCCATATTCCCTGGCGCCAAATACACGCCATCTCCTGGCGACACGTAACATTGATGCGGCGTTGCCAAGGTAGCCAGCTGAACCAGTTCTTCATGTGTAAAAAGTTGATTCTCCCGCTCCCATTGCCGTTTGCATTCCTGTAGCAGCCACAACCCTGAACGATTTTTCAGGGTGCGTACTCTCCCACTTACCGTCCCTTCATTGGTAAATCCGAGTGTACGGCTTCGGTCGTCCAATACAGGTGTATCACGCTCCATCCCCATAAGAGACCAGGTTCCACAGCTGATAAAAGCGAAATCCGAAACATTCGCAGGGATTGCTGCCAAGGCAGACGCGGTATCATGTGAGCCCACAGAGACTACCTGCATCGGTCCAGTCCGTAACTCGGCGCACAACTCATTTGTTAGATCGCCCAGCACGGTACCCGGTTGAACGAGTTTTGGAAATAATGTTTCCGGTATACTGAGACGCCCGATCAGGTGTTCATTCCAACGCGCCTCGCCTGCATGCAACAGCCCACTGGTGCTTGCAATCGTATACTCACAAGCCTGCTGACCGGATAGATAATAGTGAAATAAATCCGGCATAAATAACATGCGCACATCCGGACGCAAACCTTCGGCCTGCTCTCGTACACTGCCTAGCAGCTGGAATACCGTATTGATCTGCTGCGGCAAAACGCCGGACATGGCATACAGCTCTTCTTCTTTCACCATGTGCAGAACTTCTCCCATCCACTGTGCGTTGCGTGCTTCCCGATAGTGACGTGGGTTTGAGCACAACCTTCCCGCACCATCCACCAGTCCATAGTCCACTCCCCACGTATCCACAGCTATAGAACGGACCGATGGAGAGATGCCTTGTGTCCCTTTCACAATGCCTTGTTTTAATTCATGAAAAAGTCGCAAGAAATCCCAATACAATCCATCCCCCAGCTGCACGGGTTCGTTGTTGAATCGATGCACTTCTTGTAACGAGAGTCTGCTTCCATCAAAAGAACCCCGGACTACGCGTCCACTACCGGCGCCGTAATCGGCAGCAAGCACATGTGTTGCTTGATTGCCCATTTCTACCAAGCCTCCTTGCTTTAACGATACAACGGACCAAATACACTGCAAGCACGGTAGTCTGCACTCTCCGGCTCACTTGTGCCGAACAATCCCCATGCACGCGGACGGAAAATTTCCGTTTCAGGGACATTATGCATATTTACCGGAATGCGAAGCATGGAAGCGAGCGTAATCAGATCAGCACCGATGTGTCCATACGAGATGGAGCCATGGTTGGCGCCCCATTGATTCATGACCTCGTATACGGAAGCAAACGCTCCCGCTCCGGTTAGAACAGGTGCAAACCAGGTGGACGGCCAGGTTGGATCTGTCCGCTGATCCAGCGTATCGTGCACCTCTTCAGGCAGATCGACCGTGTAACCCTGAGCGATTTGCAACACCGGACCCAGTCCTTTGACCAGATTCAGACGTGTCATCGTTACAGGCATACCACCTTTGGTCAGGAAATCCGCTGAATAGCCACCCCCGCGGAAATACTCTACGGATGCCGGTCTCCACGATGTTGCTTTCAGACAGTCCTGAACTTCCTCATCTGTAATTTCCCAGAAAGGCTTGAGGACAGGCTTGCCATCTCTGGACTGTTGTCCTGTGCCATCCAAAGCTGCGGAACCAGAGTTAATCAGATGCAGGATGCCATCCTTCGCGTTTCCTTCCAACTGGTGCCCCGTCACACGCTGTACTGAATCCGGACTCCAATACGTACGTACATCAGCAAAGATCTGTGCTGTATGTGTCAACAGCGAACCAAACAACATGGACACTCCATTCAAGCTATCATTCTCTGTTGCAACCAGATAAGGCGCACGTTTGCCATTCCAGTCAAAGGAAGAGTTT
Organism: Paenibacillus polymyxa; assembly: GCF_018614975.1. Taxonomy (GTDB): domain Bacteria; phylum Bacillota; class Bacilli; order Paenibacillales; family Paenibacillaceae; genus Paenibacillus; species Paenibacillus polymyxa_E. The sequence goes on from NZ_JAGGNR010000021.1 coordinate 40,815, forward strand.
AATATCGACTCCAGAAAATCTCCGTTCGGAGAATGATCCGTCCACTGCCGTTGTCCCTGGAAGCCGGATACAATCGCGTGGTGACCCATCGATTCCTCTGTAAAACCAAGCTCTGCCAATCTTGGGTTGCCCGCCATCAAGTCACGCACAATTTGGGTCATTTTCACAACGGTTTCCCATTCGTAGTCTTTACGTTTGCGATCCGTTTGCAGATGAGCAGCGTTGTTGTCCGGACCTTCGCTACAGTTCTCCTTCACCCATGCCAGTGCGAGCTTATACTCCTCGGGGTCATAGATTTCTTCTTCGATGCGGCGAGTCAGTTCACTCATATCCACATATTCGTTACGCATGCCCAGATACTCCTGGAAAAATGAATCGTTCACAATCGAACCTGCAATCCCCATGGATACCGATCCAATGGACAGATACGCTTGCCCTTTCAAGGTCGCAGCTGCAAGACCCGCACGGCTGAACCGGAGCAATTTCTCACGCACGTCATCGGGAATCGTTGTATCCCCGCCGTCTTGCACATCCTCTCCATAGATCCCAAAGGCCGGAATCCCCTTCTGTGCATGAGCGGAGAGTACCGCTGCCAGATAGACTGCACCTGGACGTTCAGTCCCGTTAAAACCCCAGATAGCTGTAGGGATGGATGGTGACATATCCATCGTTTCCGTACCATAACACCAGCATGGTGTCACGGTGATCGTTACGCCCACGTTGGAACGGCTGAACAGTTCTGATGCTGCGGCCGCTTCGGCCACTCCGCCAATACAAGTCTCGGCCACAACACATTCCACCACAGACCCGTCAGGATAACGCAGTTCAGCTGCAAGTAGCTCGGCAACGGATGTCGCCATCCGCATCGTTTGTTCTTCCAGTGATTCCCGTACCCCTTTGCGTCTCCCATCAATCGTGGGACGAATACCAATCTTGGGGAAAGCCTGCTTATAACGATAATCCTGATGTGTCATACTAAAGTGTCCTCCTTCAATTCATTTCATAGAATTTGGGTTGAATTGAGAAATCTTTTGTCTGATCCATGTGTATTGAATGGCATGAGATAATGACGGAAATAAAACCGATACCCGGGTGGCACGCAAGAGCTGCATACACAGATTATCAAGAGCCTTGCTTGAGTTTGAATACGTTTACATATTTTGAAAAATAACAATAAACCATTTCATTAATTAGCTATGTATGTAGTTCCTCTATTCAAGAAAATGGAACGTGCATGAGCAAATTTAACAAAATGGTTTATGTAGTAAAGACGTTCAGTACCCTTTAGGGTTATCGGTAACCCTAACATAGCACGGGCCTATCTTGCTGTCAATTGGCATTATCCTATAGAATGGTAAGACTATGTTGCGGAAAGGTTAGATTCTAATGATTACCATTTACGATATTGCCAAAAAAGCCAAAGTCTCCGCCATGACGGTCTCCAAGGTCATTAATCATACAGGCCGTATAAGTTCCGCGACACGTGAACGTGTGCAACAGGTGATCGACGAACTGGGTTACATCCCGAACTCCAACGCACGCAGCCTTGTGCTTCAACGAACCCAGATGCTCTCCCTGCTCATTACGGATATTACCAACCCTTTTTATACAACACTGGCCCGTGGTGCTGAAGATGCAGCCCATCTACGTGGGTACCGTCTTTTATTCGGCAATAGTGACGAGGATTACAATAAGGAAAAGGATTATGTAGACGCGATTCTGTCTACTCGCGTGGATGGTGTACTCTATGCTCCTGCGGGAGATCGTTCTCTCCCTCATCTGAAACAGCTGCAGGAACGTCACATTCCGTTTGTCTTTCTGGACCGTACTGTACCTGGCATTACGTCAGATATGATTGCTGGAGATAGCCGGGAAGGCGCGATTGAGCTGATCCGATATCTGGTGCAGTTGGGGCACCGGCGCATTGCACTGGTCAATGGTTCTTCGGAGGTTTCTACCGCCAGACTGCGGGAGGAAGGTTATGTAGCGGGTTTGCGTGAGGCCGGAGCTGATATCGATCCCGAGCTTGTGCTTCGAACCGGGTACCGGGATTTCAGCGATGAAGACGGACTGGATCAACTACTCTCTCAACCGGATCAACCAACAGCCATTTTTGCCGCCAACAACATGCTGGCGATTGGGGTCATTCGGCTTTTGCGCAAACGAGGACTGCGTGTGCCAGAAGACATCTCTGTTGTGTGCTTCGACGATCTGGATCTGGCTTCTGCCTTCGATCCTTTTCTGACTGTAGCTGCACAGCCAGCATATGAATTTGGGTTTCAGGGAGTACAGATGCTGATTGACCGAATTGAGGGCAAGGCCCCTTCCGAAGCCCAAACCGTCATTCTACCGTCAGAACTGCGCATACGGGCTTCAGCTACTGCTCCACGGGAGCCAAAATAGAGCTTAGCTCACGCTTAGCTAAATTAGGTCCCGTTCAGATTTGAAAAACTGTACAACATAAACAGGGTGCACCGGAGATTACGCTCGGGTTGCACCCTGTTTGATGTTCATTTATTCTACCGCTCTGACTGTAATGCAAGAGCGACCTCACGAACCAGTCCCGGGAACCAATCCATCAGAGCCTCGAACGTATATCCCGCTTGTTCAGCCTTGGTTGTCTCCATCGTCCATGATTGCTCAATTCCGAAGGGTGACATGTCCTCTTTCACCGTTTCCGTGAGGATCTGGGACTGCATGCCCGTGACCGTCTCGATCAGATGTATCATGGCTGACAGCGTAATCGCACCCTTGGAAGCTGCATTCACCGGACCGGTAATGGACGAATGTCCAAGCCAAGCGAGAAATCTTGCCGCTTCGGTGGAATTGATAAATCCAATCTCTGCATCCGGATTTGGCATGCCGATCGGTTTACCTTTTTGCACATGTTCAATATGAAAATGAAGTCTTCTCGTATAATCATCAATCCCGAGTACAATTGGAATGCGCATTGCTACAACCGGGAAATCCGCTACCTGGAAAAATACAGCCTCCGCAAGCCGTTTGCCTTCTCCATACGAAAAATCCTCTGCACTTCCATACTGTAATGGATATGTATACGGGTCAAAATCCGTTTCCTTAAATCCAGGTCTGGGATCACCGTACACCGATAGTGTGGATGTCAGAACGTATCTTTTGGTGCGTCCTGCAAAAGCTTCACATGCCGCTTTCGCCGCATCCGGGGAATAACAGATATTGTCGTACACAACATCCCACATTTCTGTCTGCGCAACCTCTGCCAGAGATTCCGGGTCTTCACGATCCATCTTGATTCGATTTACTTCGGGTCCGAAGTCAACATCCGCCGTTTTACCACGAGTTGCGACTGTGATCTGAGACTTCCCTTCCCACAGCATGTGATCCACGAGACGTTTGCCAAAAAAACGTGTACCCCCAAGTATAAGTACTTTATTCATCCGAAAAACCTCCTATCTTGTTCGATTATGTTTAACAATTTGAAGCATGGTGTGAGCATCCCTTGAAACTCATATGAAGTTGGTTCTTCGGATACCGTGCACCCACTCTGCTCATCTCGTCTCAGCTTCCTTTCCTGCGCTTGAATCAATCGTTAGGGAACACAAGCCCAATCTGCTTCCGAATCTGATCCATGACCTGCATCGTAACATAGGAGCGTTCATACGTGTTCATGTCAGACTCCTTTTTGCCTTCCTGAACCAGATTGACGAACTCCTCCACTTCATAATACATCGCTGGATGGGTTTGTTCGACTGTGAGCTGCTCCACCGTACCGTCATTGTAACGTATCTCTGCATGTTCCGGTGAACCAATCTTGTCAATGATAATGCTGCCCAGTTCGCCCATGATTTCGCTTGGTACATGAGAATTGGAGATTTTGGAGTATGTAACGACCGCATCCATCCCATCATAGTCCAGAAGCACGCTACCTTGTCCATCTACGCCAGATTCCAGCATCATCGCTTGGGATTGAACCTGGTTAGGTGCACCGAACAACGTAATCAATGGATAGAGACAATACACCCCGAGATCCATTAACGCCCCATTAGCGAGTTCAGGCTTGAACGCGTTCAGGACAATCCCCTCTTTGTACTTGTCGTAACGCGAAGAATACTGAGAGTATCCTGCTACGTATTTGCGGACAGGACCAATTTTATGCAGGCTCTTCTGCACCATTTTGAACTGGGGAACAAGGGTCGATTTCATCGCTTCCATGAGCAGAACCTGATGTTCTCGTGCTGTATCGATCATGCTCCGAACTTCGGCGTTATTTGCAGCCAGAGGTTTCTCACACAATACATGTTTACCGTTTCTCAGAAAAAGCTCAGCCTGCTCTGCATGAACCGTATTCGGTGATGCAATGTAGACTGCATCAATCACATTACTTGCCGCCAACTCTTCCAGATCGGTGAATCGGTGTTCAACATCATATTTATCTGCAAAAGCGTTAGCCTTATCTTCAGTTCTTGAGTACACGGCGGTTAATTTGAATCCTTCAACCTGTGCTGCGGCTTCAAGAAGCCTTTCTGTAATCCAGTTAGTACCCACTACGCCAAAACGAACCATGCCTACCTACCTCTTTCATCTATAAATTTCATTTGAGTTCTAAACCTGTATACCATCTTGTATATTGTAGCTCATATTTCGTTCAGATTGAAGGAAGGTACTTTATCCCACATATTGATATCTTGCTTTTTAAGTTGAAACTTCGTCAATCCTTTGGAGTTGAGGGTATAATTAGAGATGAGGTGATCACCGTGGGAAGTCCAGATCAAGATCGCATACTGCCCGAATCTTTAGATGAAAAATACTGGCATGCCATCATCAACAACGATAATTCTTATGATGGAACGTTCTTTTATGGTGTGCAGACAACGGGCATTTTTTGCCGACCTTCCTGTAAGTCCAGAGCACCCAAAGCTGAAAATGTGCTGATATTTCAACATGTTGAAGAAGCGTTAGCATTAAAGTTCAGACCCTGCAAACGTTGTAAACCAACAGGCGAGCGGGTACCTGATCAGGAGTGGATATACGGGATCACGGATTACATCGAACATCATTACGCCGAACCTCTATCGTTAGAGGTCCTTGCCACTGTAAGTCATGGCAGTCCATATCATCTGCATCGTGTGTTCAAGCGGATTACAGGCCGCACACCGGTTCAATATATTCAGGATAAACGAATTACCGAAGCCCGGAAGTTGCTTGAACATACCGGACTTACCGTCACCGATATTGGTCGCCATGTCGGTATACCTAACTCAGCTTATTTCATTACTGTATTTCGCAAACACACAGGTCTCACACCTGCACACTACCGCGAAAGGCATGAGAACTTATGAAGACGAATCTTACTTACAAAGTACCCAAAACGTTACTCAACAAGGGGACAGGGTTCCTTAATGGATATACACATACGCTGAATCCTTACACAGGCTGCACCTTCGGTTGTTCCTATTGTTATGTCAGACAGATGCCTGTCTCCTTATTTCGCAAAGAGGATTGGGGAACGTGGGTCGATGTGAAACAGGAGGCTTCCCTAGTGTTCGCCAAAGAGTTGCAACGTGCCCTGACCAAAGGGAAAGTCACTCTGTTCATGTCATCCAGTACCGATCCGTATCAACCCGCCGAATACAAGGAGTGTATCACGCGTTCATTGCTTGAAACGATGGTACAGCATCCGCCCGATTTTGTATTAGTCCAAACCCGTAGTCCACTCGTTACCCGGGATATAGATCTGCTACAGCAGTTAGGTGACCGGGTTCGTGTCAGCGTGACGGTGGAGACGGATCTGGACGATATGCGCAAGCATTTCAGTCCTTCCGCTCCCCCAATTGCAGGCCGATTACGTGCATTGGAACAGTTGCGGGATGCCGGAATACCCACGCAGGTGGCGATTGCTCCTGTATTACCCAGCAGTGAACAGTTTGCAGCCATCTTGAGACCTCTGGTTCAGCGTGTATGCATTGACGATTATTTCATGGGCGATGGTAGTGAGGGCAAGCGCACCCGTCGACTCGGCATGGAGTCGCTCTATCAAGAAGTGGGGATGGATCATTGGTATCATCCAGATGCGTATCAGACTGTTGTACAGCGGATGAAAGACTATTTTGCCGAAGATGAAATCTGGATCAGTCAGGCGGGATTCGAGCCTTAATTGGCTATATAAATTGAACTAAAATATTTACACTGGACACTCCGATAACAGAACAACCTTCCGATCGCTGTTATCCCCAGTTTTTTTGATTTAATAAAAAATAGCCCCTTTCCTTGTTTGAAGGAAAAGGGGCTGTTTATCATGACATAAACAATAATGGCTATCTTATTTATCCAATGTATACAATGGCAGATCCACCGGCAATGCAGCCGGGCGCTGACACGAGCTTTTCATCTGGTAGAATGTCTGTTCATCTGATGAATCATGGAATGCCCACATGGCCTCAAGAACATGGTAGGCCAACTCCCCACTCGCACGGTGTGTACGTCCACTATGTGCTGCATAGGCCATATCTGCAACACCAATGCCGCGTGTATTCTCCTGATATCCTGGGAGAAGTGGAACTTCCGTCCATTCATGTTCACCCAGCAAGCGGTAACGAACCGGACCGCCAAAGGTGTTAGGGTCAGGTACCTGCAATGTACCGTGTGTGCCATATATCTCAATCGGTGGCAATGCACTTCCACCAAATACGTCAAAACTCGTAATCAGTGTGCCAATGGCCCCCTGTTCAAACTGTAACAGACCCGTAACGTGAGTAGGAATTTCGACGGGAACCGTCTGGCCCCTCTTTTTCTCACTCGTAATCGTCCGCTCTTCCATGGCTTTACCTGTCATGCCTGCAATCGATTTGATCGGTCCCATCAGTTGAACCAATGCCGTGAGGTAGTACGGACCCATGTCAAACATTGGCCCACCGCCTGACGCGTAATAAAACTCCGGATCGGGATGCCAGTGCTCATGACCACGGCTCATCATAAATGCGGTCGCCGCCACCGGCTTGCCGATTACCCCTTCTTCCACCAATTGAAGTGAAGTCTGGATGCCTGAACCAAAGAACGTTTCTGGTGCACAACCCACGAGCAATCCTTTACGCTTCGCTGTTTCGAGCACGACCTGCCCTTCTTCACGGGTAACCGCGAGCGGTTTTTCTACATAAACATGTTTGCCAGATTCAAGTGCCCGCAAGCATACATCTGCATGAACGGAAGGAATCGTCAGGTTGATGATCAGCTCAATCTCGGGATCAGCCAAGATTTCGTCGACGCTGTATACGTTAGGCACGTTATAGGCTGCTGCCTGCTCCTCGGCACGTTTCCGGTCGAGATCCGCAACAGCAACAAGTTCCAGCACCTCGAACCGGTGACAGTTTTCCATATAAATGCCGCTGATTTTACCGCAGCCAATAATGCCTACTTTCATTGTTTTCATGCCTGGGGCTCCCTTCGCCGTGGATCAGAAATGGTTTATCCATTGAGGATGAATTGTTGACACAGAAGTTACGTTTGCAATCAAACTACAATCTCATTAGTTCTGGTTGTCCGCCATACCTGTGTACACTTCGGTTGCTGCACTTACCCGACTCTTGGCAAGTTCTTTGCCTGCTGCTGTCCATTTGAAACCACTGCGCATCATTTCAGTCACGGGTTTCATGTCTACAATGTCTGCATGGTGTCCCAGCGAGTTGTAGAATACCCGTCCGGCGCCCCAGCGTTTCGTCCAGACAACAGGCATATCTACGGGTCCATTCGCCGCATGCGGACCACTCACCACTGGAAAACGAGTTGTTGCCAGCACTTCCACTGCCGGGTCTACGTGCAGGTAGTACTGTTCACTTTTCACCTGAAAATCTTCAATATGATCCAATAACGGGCTAGAGCCACGCTTCATGTTTACCATATACTCCACACCATCGTTACCTGGATGAGCAACCCATTGTCCACCCGTCATAAACTGCCAGTCTACGTTATTTCGGAAGGCATCACACATGCCGCCATGAAGACCAGCCAAGCCCACACCGCTCTGAACAGCCGCTGATACGTTATTGACGAGTTCCTGCTCAATCTGTCCCATCGTCCACAATGGCACGATCAGATCCAGACCCATCAGCTTCTCTGCATCCGCATAAGACTCCAACGTATTCGAGACTTCAACCTCAAACTGCTCTTCCTTCAAAATACGCTCAAAAATCGCTGCTACCTGCTCCGGTTCATGTCCATCCCAGCCGCCCCATACAATCAGTGCTTTACTCATCGTTTATTCACTCGCTTTCGCCTAGTTTAGTTGTGTTCAACCTTATTTCTGACGTCACTGTCTTGCTTGATCACATCTCTTCAAGCGTCACCCAGCGCCGTTCTGTTACCGAACGTTCTACCGCTTCCAGTACAGCCTGACAAGCGACCCCATCGTGGAAACTCGGTGATGGTTGGCGTCCTTCAGAGATTGCTGTCACCAGCTCCAGCATTTCATGGGTGAACGTGTGCTCGAATCCAATCGTATGTCCGGCAGGCCACCAGGCTTCAGCATATTTATGTGCCGGATCGGTTGCCAGTACACGGCGGAATCCCTGTACGTCCTCTTCATCTTTTGTAAAATACACTTCCAATTCATTCATCCGCTCAAAATCAAATCGTACACTGCCGAGACTGCCGTTAATCTCAAACGAGTTCGTACTACGATGACCTGCTGCAAAACGTGTAGCCTCGAAGCTGCCCAGCGCACCTCCTGTGAATCGTGCCAGGAACAACGTAGCGTCGTCGACAGTCACTTCTCCTTTCGGTGCATCCGCATTCGAACTGCCCTTTGCACTCAGACCAGTCATTTCGGCTGCAAGCGGTCGTTCTTTGATGAAGGTTTCGCTCATGCCGATGACTTCCTGGAATTCACCAACGAGGAAACGAGCCAGATCGATTAAATGCGCGCCCAGATCCCCGTGGGAACCAGAGCCAGCCACTTCTTTTTGCAAACGCCATACCAGCGGGAACGAAGGGTCCATGATCCAGTCCTGCAAGAAAAAAGCACGGAAATGATAGATCTTACCCAGTCGTCCGCTCTCCACCAGATCCTTCGCTAATTGCACCGCTGGTGAGAAACGATAGTTGAACCCGACCATATGGGCGACTCCAGCATCCTCTGCTGCCTGAAGCATCTCACGCGAATCCGCGAGGGACAGAGCCAGTGGTTTCTCACAAAAAAGGTGCTTGCCCTGACGAGCCGCTTCCAGCGCAATTTCCTTGTGGGCATCACTTGGCGCGTTGATATCAATCAGATCAATATCATCCCGCTTCACCAGTTCGCGCCAATCAGTCACACTCTCGGACCAACCGAACTGATTCGCTGCCTCCCGTACTCCCTGCTCGTTACGTCCACAGATCACAGACATCTCAGGCTGCAGCGGAGCAGACGGGAAAAACATCGGCAGACTGCGATAGGCATTACTGTGGGCCTTCCCCATAAACTTGTATCCAACCATTCCGACACGAAGACGATTTGACATGGTCATTTCCTCCTTTGGAATAATAAAAAGTCTTTTATCTTTTAATGTGTGTACCAATAAACTATTGACGGATAGAAGAAGCACGGATGATCAGTTCGGTAGGCAACAACGCTCTCGCTGATTCGGTTACCGCTACAACAGAATTATTCGCTTTATCTTTATCACCCACAGACCCATGCATAAGCTTCGATGCTGCAAGTTCACCCATCTCAAAAAATGGAACCCTGACGCTGCTCAGCGGCGGAACCGCCATCTCGGCGGCATCGGAGTCGTCATAACCCACAAAAGCCGGAAAATCCGCAGCCCTTACTCCCCGCTCACGCAAACCATGCATGACACCAATGGCCATCCGGTCATTGGCCGCAAATACAGCATCAATCTCATGTAAACGATCTGCTACAATCGATGCCGCCTCAATGCCGCTTCGTCTACTATAGTTCCCCTCAAGCAATAGACTCGGGTCCAGCTCCATACCTGCTTCTTGCAGACCAAGACGGACACCTTCCATTCGCTCCTGGCTGTTGGAATAGCTGTCCGGACCATTGAGAAAAGCGATTCTACGATATCCCTGATCCGTAAGATGACGTATGGCAAGCCTGCTTCCTTCCACATGATCCGCATCCACTTCCGTGAACGATTGGCCCTCAAAATGCTGATTCATGACACAGAACGGGTGTCCTTCCTGATGAAGCTGCTGCATGGCCGCCAGTTCTTCATGATCATCTCTGGCACCAAGGATGATGCAGGCATCCACTTTCTGACGCCGGAACAGATCCGTATAATTCATCACTTCACCGGGTGTCCGGAACATAACCAGAAGGTCCATGCCATTGTCTCTGGCTTTGCTTCCAATCCCACTCAGCATTTCCGAGAAAAAATACGCCGAGAACAGATGCGCCTTCGGAACATAAGGTAATACCACGCCAAGGTTCCCGCTTTTACTTCTGGCAAAACTGCGAGCAAGAGCGCTGGGCACATAGCCTAACTGTTCGGAAGCTTCAAGAACCTTGCGGCGTGTCTCTTCTTTAATAGGACCTACCTTATTAAGCACCCGGGAGACCGTCGCCTCGGAAACACCCGCAAGATCAGCCACTTCTTTACGAGATGCCATGAATTTCACCCCCCCTTTATATAAGTTGAACTAAAATTATTTACACTGACACTACGATGACAGAATAACCTTCCAATCGCTGTTATTCCCAGATTTTTTTGATTCCCTTTTCTAAAGGGAAAATCCGGTGATAGCGTATGCTTCCGATGCAGCTTTCTTTCAGAAAGCTTTTAGGCGAACGCTTCGCTTTTTCAGGTTTTTTCTGTCCTCTCCGTTATCGTGCAAATGATTAATTCAACTTATATATCTCATCAGCAATAATATAGTAATTAAAAATCGATATTTATGTACGCGCGTACATTTTCTCACGCCATGTAACCGTTGTCAATGCTTTTAACACAAAAAAATAATGAGAGCTCGGGTTAATCCAAGCCCTCATTATTATCTTGCCAGAGATGGTACTTTTCACTACAACAATTACAGTTGATCCTGTTTGTTCAATTATGTGGGGAGTGCAGCTCACAACGTCGTTGTAACGCCAAGATCAACGGAGGATTGACTAAACTCAGCCTGCTCCATCGTTTTTGCATGACTCGGAATGCGATCCGAGGGTTCTGGCGTGGATTGGAGCTGTCTTACTTTGTGCAACACTTCTTTGTTAGGCAGGAAGTGTTGGGAACGAATAAACCGAATTGTTTTGGTTTTGGCACGCATAACAATCGAATCCGTCTCGGCGCGATCATCCGCAAGATACCGCACCCCTCCCAAGATCTCACCTGGCGTCACACCTGTTGCGGCAAAAATAACATCCTCCGTGCCGATCATATCCTGCATCGTTAATACTTTGTATGGATTATCAATCCCCATCTGCAAGCAACGCTGAAATTCGTCTGCGTTGGCAGGCATCAGACGACCTTGAATCTCACCCCCAAGGCAAGATAGCGCTGCGGCAGCCAGCACACCTTCTGGCGCTCCTCCAGATCCGACATACAGATCAATGCCTGCCTCCGGGAATGCTGGCGCCATCGCACCAGCAACATCGCCGTCACTGAGGAACTTAATTCTCACACCAACCTTGCGTAGCGTCTTGATTGTGCTCTCATGTCGCACACGATCCAGAATCATCACAGTGAGGTCCGAGATGTTTTTGTTCAATGCGGCAGCGGCTTTCTCCAGTGTGACTTCAACCGGGTCTTCAATGCTGACCTTGCCTACAAGCGCAGGACCTACCGCCAGTTTCTCCATATACATGTCCGGTGCGTGGAGCAGGTTACCTTTTCCCGCCACTGCAATAACCGAGAGAGCGTTGTTTAGTCCTTTGGCCACGATTTCTGTACCTTCGAGCGGGTCTACAGCCACGTCAACCTCAGGCCCCTCAGCGTTGCCCACTTCCTCGCCGATGTACAACATGGGTGCTTCATCCATTTCTCCTTCACCGATTACCACCGTGCCGCGAATGGACACGGAATCGAACATGGCGCGCATGGCCAAAGTAGCCGCTTCATCTGCACTGTTCTTGTCGCCTCGTCCCATCCAGGGTGCTGAAGCTAACGCAGCCAATTCTGTTACTCTGACAATTTCCAACGCCAGTTCGCGTTCCATTTTTCCCACTTCCCTTCCAATTTCCAAAAGCATAACTTGAAAGCAGTACTAAATCCATCGCAAATCCATATGAAATTGATCTATAATCGGCGTCGTAGCGCCTTTTGCATGATGTATACCTTATTTATCCAATTAATATTTTGATTGATTTCGCTCCTTTCTTCGTCTGGTTTTAAGAGTTCAATCCACCTGTTTTCTCACTTGAAATATTAATTTTTTTCCATTTTGCGCTCATAAAACTAAATAGTTCAACATGGTGAATTAACACACCCGTTTCGTTCGCAAAAAGTTCTTTTAACATGCGGTATATACAACTTATATACTGATTATTAAGAACGTAACGTTATCTAACAAAATACGAACGAAAACGATTTTCGTATGACTGTCCAAACGTAGAAATAAACCAATAAATTGTAATGATGATCCTTGAGATCAGCCTGCTCCCTTTAACATTATTGAGCTAATTATACTGCCAATTATGTATTAATCAGGACTTTAACTTTTGCTAAAGCCATAGACGTAGCTTATGAAGGTCATCGAAAATAATAAGTTTACATAATATTTATTATGTTTTTATTCTTCAGTTTTTTCATTTTATTATTTAACGGTTCTGACAAAACATAAAAAAGCCCAAAAGAATTCTGCTCAATAGCATTTTTCTCTCAAGCTTTTCCCTCGATGATTCCGTTACAGTATCGTTTTGATCATTATAAAATCAATCTGTTTCTCATCTCCCATGTAAAAAGCATGAGCTCCTGTCTGTACAAACCCCATCTTTTCATAAAATGCGATGGCATTTTCATTTTTCTCCCACACGCCTAACCAAATATTCGTTTTGTGATGTTTTTTTGCCATCTCTATGGCTTTATGGAGCAGCACTTTACCCAAGCCATGTTTTTGGAACTCTTTCTTGATGTACACTCGCTCGATCTCAAGGGATTCCACACCCATCTTCTCAGACTGAGCATCATTGATATTTACCTTCATGTACCCTGCCACTTTATGGTTGACATAAATAAAAAGAAATTGTGAATCCGCAATGGACAGTTCCGTTTCCAATTGCTCCCGATTAAACGCCTTTTCCAAATAAGCTTTCATATTTTCGGGTGAATTTTGCGCTTTAAACGTTTCATTAAACGTCTCATAACTTATCTCCTGCAGTTCACATACATGTTCAATGGTACATATCTCTATACGAATCGTCATCTATATTCACATTCCTTTAACAAGTTAATCGTTTGTTGCAAATGCACTAAAAAAGGGTTACATTGAATTTAGCTCAATTTTGTTGTATTTGCAACATAATATCTAAAAAGAGGTTGAATGAATTTGAAATATGTACTTTTTGTCGCAGGTATTCTCATCTTAACACTTGGCATTTCCCTTACCATCCAATCTGAACTGGGTACCTCACCGTTTGATGCACTTCTGGTAGGGCTGTCACATCATGTAGGGCTTTTACAGACCAATTTTGCACCCATTCCGATTGACCGCTTAACATTAATCTTGCATGAAATCACTCAAACTCCCTTATTTGTATCGAGAACATTCATTTACCTTGTATTTTTAATTCTAGCGTTTCTGCTCAGTGGGCCGATTGGGCTTGGAACGTTGATAACCGTATGTTGTGCAGGTGTACTTCTTCAGTTCATCATGGGCCATACGAAAAAGATAATAGATCGCATATTAACAGACATGGATACATCGTCACATACTAGAAGTGATAAAGAACATTCCGTCTAATCGGTGTACACCTTCTACACCATAAAAAGGCTGAATCAAAGGTTCAACCCCTGATCCAGCCCATCAACCTCTTCCTTAAGGCTCAATTCCCCATACCAGCTGACCGTTCACATACCCCGTAACCTTATCATGGTTTGCGAACTGGCTGCCAGATGCCTTGAACGAGTAATCATTAGTCTGTGTGTAATTTGACCAATTGTTTTTGGAAAAGCGTGCTTGAACCTCTGCGCTCTGGCCTGCATTCAGTGTTCCTGCCGCACTTGTAAAGCCCACTTCCAGATAATGATCGGCTCCGGCAACTGGAGTCGCAAGTTTAACGAATTGGCTCGTTACATTTGCACTGCCCATACTAGCCCAGTCGGACCAGAAACTCTGAGCCTCTTCCCCGTCAATCGTATAGTAATACCGGAGTTTTACATCACTCAACGGAATGGCCGAATCACCAGAGTTAACCAATTTGAATTTAGGTGAAATTCCGTTGGTGGATGCACTTGTATTGCCGTTAAACGCTTGAATCGTCAAATCTCCAGCAGGTACAGTAATCGTGCTGTCTAACACATTCACTGTAAGCACAGAGTTATTTCCTCCATTAAAGTGAAAGTTCAATACGTTCTGGCCTAAGGGCAGCGTGGCAAGATAGGATTTGTTCAGAACAACAGCAGAGCTGGATGCTGTATAATTCTGACCCCATACAAGTGTAACATTCCCCTTTGTGATGCTTGTAAGCTCACGTCCGTTTAAGGTAAGGGATATGGAAAGATCTTGCGCTGGATTCGTCGCTTTATCAAATGTTGCATTCACAGGTGAAATCACAGCATCTGTATTCGGTGTTGAATCCACAATTTTGACTTTTAACACAGGGTCCTGACCTTGATTAAAATCCAGAACAATTGAGTGCTCGCCAACCGGCAGTGTCGCCAGGTACGCTTTTTTCAGCAGTAATGTGCTTCCGTTCAAGGTATAGTCCGTCGTTGCGGTCAATGCATTGTTGCCTGCCCGGAGAGCCGTTAACGTATTGCCGTTTGCATTCACGGTTACGGTTTTATCGCTTTGATTGGGTGTGTATTTGTCAAATTCGACATTTCCAGGTGTGATGGATGCACTGGGGTTGGGATTGTTAACCTTTAGATTTGGCAGCTCATCCAACGTAATGACATAATCACTTTGATAAAGCGTTTTCAACGTTGCCGGGTAATTAAATGCATCACTCATCAGATGCTCGCCATACCAAGGGCAGAAGTACAGCCATCCTGATTTCTCCTCGGTCAGATTCTTCACACTTGGAATGGTATCGTTCTCCGTCATGGCTACCATTTTTGTACCGTTCGTCAACTCAACAAGCTTATAGAAAATCGAGGTAATCGCATCCTCATTCGGCACGCCGGACAAACCGTCATAACGGTTGTAGATCGTATTGTATTTATCATATCCGACGAGATCCACCTGATCATCACCCGGATACCATGCCGGAGAAGTACTGTATACATAGCTGTTGTAGGTCCAGATCAGATTGTGCAAGCCATACGTCTCGGTCAGTTCGGTATAAAGCAGATCCCATAGCTCTTTGTACACTTCTGCACCTGCCGAAGCCCACCAGAACCATGCACCTTCCCCGTTCAGCCCGCCGTTCCCTTCTGCTTCATGATACGGACGGAACAGAACCGGCACGTTGTTGTCTTGCAAAATCAGTAATTGTTCTGCCAAATCCTCGATGGTCATCATCACGTATTGATACTCTTTGGTACCGGGAATTACCGCATTTGCTGTATTAAAATTCGTTTCTGTTGGCTTGTACGTAGCTTCTTTCCAGTCTACAAAGTCTCCGAGCTCATACGTATTGAAATTACGAGGCACATTGATATGCCAGGAAGCTGTTGCAATGCCTTCACGGTTATTTACCCAATCAATCATGCGATCGGTTGTACCGTCCTCCCAACCATACAACGGATTATAATTCATCAGATCAAAGCCGCGAATAGCCGGATACTTTCCGGTCAGATCATGAATCCATTCGAACTCAAGCTCCGAATCTCCGTCATTCCCTCCTCCGTAGATCTCTTGCTGACCAGAAATGATATTGTTTCCGTATACCTCCGTTAAATAATTCATCAAAATTTGCGTTTCCGGTGTAGCTTCAGGATCAGTGAGAACTGGCTGCACATTCAGAGGATCCAGATCCGCATAATCCACTGTGAAGGTATCAAAATACGCGAAGCCCCAGCCAGCCTTCAGCTCAATCGTGTTGGCCCCCTGATTCAGCTTGTGAAAGCCAAAATCGAAGTCTGACCATGTTGTTGTGTAAGGCAGCATGTACGCACCTTTCGTAACACCATTCACGATTAAATTTTGTGACCTGCCATCTGCACTGAGCTCCTGCATATATCGTGTGGAGATTGCGTACATGCCGGTTTCCGGGACAGTAACTGTGAAGGTTAGTGTGCCAGAGTTCTGCATCCAGACAAATCCGTCCCCTGAGAATCCAGGCTTGGGTTGTCCATAGATTGAAGTAACCACTTGAAGATCGGGGGTGAGCTGCGCATCTTCGCTTTCGATGGTGAAAAGTGGTGTGTCTGCATGAACGGGCGCTGTCATTAATCCAAGCAGTAGGGCCAATGCCAGCATCATTGCGGTTGCCTTTTGGAGCAAATTTTTCATCAATTCCATCTTCCTTCCCAAGTGAAATATGATAATGAAATGTTAATGAACCCATTCATGATGGCGCTTTCATTTTAAACATAGCATGCACACCAATATTTGTAAATATATGGTGAATGAGAATGTTTGAAATTCTTTTGTACCAGTACTTTGAAAGCCATTTGTCCATCGTTTCACCAATATTGAAGCCAATCGAAAACGGTTCATTATCTAACCAGATTTGGGCCTAGAACTTCATCTCACATTAGATAATTGTACTTGGTAGAAAACTTAAAAAAACAAAAAAAGCACTCCTGGATCGGATGCTTTTTCAAAGAACGTTTCTTCAATTCTCCTTGTTTTTTTATGCTACGTCCTGCGTCCCGACTCACCTTACGATTTCCTCGGTAGATGTTACCTTTAGTGAACAGCGCTCCCCTGCCTTGCGTACCGCCCGAATAATGCCCCCGTAGCCGGTACAACGACACAGATTCCCGCACAATCCCGTTTCAATCTGTTCTTGAGAAGGTTCAGGATGTGCATCCAGTAATGCCTTGGTGGAGATCACCATGCCCGGAGTACAGTAACCGCACTGGAAACCACCTTCCTCCACAAAAGCCTGTTGAATCGGATGCAGAGTGCCTTTCTCTTCGCCATGCAGACCTTCAATGGTCGTAATGTCACTGCCTTCACATTGATAAGCCATGAGAAGACAGGAATTCACGGGCTCCCCATCGATCAGCACCATACATGCGCCGCACCGACCGACTTCGCAGGATACTTTGGTACCCGTCAGTTGCAAATGAGTCCGAAGTACATCGACAAGTCGGGTCGTTTGGGCGATCTCCAGATGTTTCTGCTCGCCATTCACAACGGCTGTCCAGTAGTTTTCAAGTGGTTTACTCATGATGGACTCACTCCTTCCTGCAAAGGTACATTTAAAGGTCTGACCAGTTGTTCCCTCGGTACAGGAAGACGGTTAATCCATACGCCTGTTGCCTGATGAATTGCGGCTGTAATGGCCGGCGCAAGCGCTACGGAACCAATCTCACCCATGCCTCTCGGGCCAAATGCATCACCTTCGGGCAAATCTTCAATAGCCTCAACCTCCAGACTCGTATGGATATCCCGAATCGTAGGGATCAGATAGGTGTCGAGGTTGGTCGTTACATAGCGGCTGTCCTGCATGACCGCATCTTCGGTCAACGTAAATCCAAGGGCCATGACACTGCCACCTTCAATCTGTCCGATATATCCCATCGGGTTGATAACCGGGCCAGCCGCCACAACATGGCGGGTATCGAGCAACTTGGTTTCGCCGGTCAAGGTGTTCACTTCCACCTCTGCCGCAACCGCCGCGTACGTATACAAATAATGCCCGCCTACCACGTTGTCCGGCGTAGTTGGGTAATCGAACTTTGTATCGAAAATCCATTCATCGGCTTCGCCCTGCATCGCGAGTTCAGCATACGAAACTATAAAACCTGATGAAACTCCCTCTTTCGCCAGGTATTGAGATGCACCTAAATAACTTTCAGCCTTTTCTGGTGTTTCTACTTCTGAAGTTTCGGCAGGAAGCTGGTCTTTGCGCCATACGCCACCGGGTCCTGTTACCAGTTCATCCACCGGAATGCTCGACATTTCAGACGCAACAGTGAGAACACGGGAACGAAATGGAGTCTGCAACCGCTGCAAAGCCATCCAGGCCATCGTTGTTGAACGTGAAGCAGTGCTTGATCCGCTGTGTGGTACACGATCCGTGTCTCCAATGATGATACTGAGATCCGATGTACTGCATAGGAACAGATCACACAACATAATTTCCAACGTTGCAATGAGCCCTTGACCGAATTCCTCGTAGCTGAACGCCACCTCAATCTTGCCTTCGTTATTCAGGGACAGGCGGCCTCCTGCAGGGTCCGGAATGCCGTAACCCAGCCCTGCACCATGCATGGCGATGGCTGCTCCGACTCCGCGCTTGATCCACGGCGGCAGAGTAGGATCTGCCAGGGGATGCTGATGTTTTTGCCACAGTTCGGAGCGATCCAATGCCTCCCATACTTGAAACAGTCCATCCGTGACCAGAATGCGTTGATTCAGCGGTCCGGGATCATTCTTTTCCCTCATATTGCGTCTGCGGAACTCCCAAGGGTCCATGTTCAGGATTGCTGCAAGCCGATCCATCTGGCCTTCCATGGCAAAAATCGCCTGATTCCCGCCAAATCCGCGAAACTCACCTGACAGCCCGTTATTCGTATATACAGATACACCTTCCACATCCACATTTGGAATGGCGTAGGGTCCAAGGCAATGCTCAGTACAGAAGTTCAGCACAGGTGCGCCAAGTGTGGCGTACGCTCCTGTATCTGCTGTTATACGGACACGATGCGCCTGGATAATACCTTCTCGACTCATACCCGTCTGCATTTCAATCTTCATCGGATGCCGCTTCAGCCCTGCACGCACGGATTCTTTACGTGAATTATGCATTTTCACAGGACGTCCGCATCTCAAAGCCAACAATGCACCATAAGGCTGTACGTTTAGTTCATCTTTTCCGCCAAATGAACCACCAATCGGTGAAGACACCACCCGGATATCTTCTTCAGGACAGCCAATGATGCGCGCAAGCTGCATCCGGTCTTTATAACCATGTTGCGTTGCTGCGTATACATTCAGCCTTCCCTCTTCATCCGGGACAAACAAGCCACCTTCTGTCTCCATGTATGCATGCATCTGACGAGGCGTATAATACGTCTCTGTCACGATATGATCACACGTGGCAAAGGCTTGCTCGGCATCTCCACGTTTGATCTCCGTCCGATGCAGCACATTACCGGGACCATGCTCATGCAACTCTGGTGCGCCGGGAGCCAATGCAGCATCTGTACTATCCAGTGGCGTGAGTTCTTCATACACTACCCGGATCGCGTCCAGTGCGAGGGCCGCACGTTCCGGAGAATCCGCAGCAACCGCTGCAATGGCGTCACCGACATAACGCACGATATCCTCACAGAACACAGGCTGGTCCGGGGTCGCAATGCCAAAACGATTCAGACCAGGCACATCTTTGGACGTCAGAACCGCATAGACACCCTCCAACGCCTCAGCTTCCGAAGTATCTATAGACAATAGGCGAGCATGAGGATATTCGCTTCGCAATACTCTGCCATGAATCATGTCAGGTAGCGTCATATCCGTCAGATATTGAAGCTGGCCAGTTACTTTGGGTGCCCCGT
This sequence comes from Paenibacillus polymyxa, assembly GCF_018614975.1. Classification (GTDB taxonomy): domain Bacteria; phylum Bacillota; class Bacilli; order Paenibacillales; family Paenibacillaceae; genus Paenibacillus; species Paenibacillus polymyxa_E. Next base: position 60,554 of record NZ_JAGGNR010000021.1, read on the forward strand.
CTGGCCGCAGGTGCCAGCGTTTCCCGCTCTGTTGCCGATTCAGCAGCATGATCCCTCTCCCCCTTTGTTTAATCGAAATCTTCTATTCGTGAAGTGCTTTCCATAGCCCGGCGCCAAGCATGTTGCCCGCGGTCTGCTTGCGATAATATTCTGTTGCAAATGCATCCCCATACGTTGTAAATTCACTAGCAACAGCAGCTGCGAGAGTCGCCGCTTGCATGACAGTGGCTTCGCTATTAAAAAGCTGTCGTTCTGAATTCAGCAGTCTCATTGCCATGCCTGAACCCCCGCCTGCAGCAATCGCAATCTTGGTCCAGCGGTTATCCGAATCAATCTCACCGTGTAACGCAACCGTCACCAGCGAAGCACTGAACGTCTCCCGTCGACCCAACTTGCGGTAAAAGGAAACTTCTCGTGCAGCAGATCTGTGCCCACTGTCCACATCAAACAGAGAGGACGGTCTCATCGGGATATGAATCGAGATTAATACACCCCCTGGATTCCGACTTCCATCCCGTCCACCTCGAAGCCAAGATGACACACTGCGGATCTCAATTCCGTTGTCCGTCAACCAGTGCAGCTCCGCATCATATACAAGCAAAGCAGGCAACGTATCCCCTACTCCGGATACAATATTCCCTCCAAGGGTTGCCACATTGCGAATGGAAGGAGCCGCAATTGTATTCACCGCTTCTTGCAGGATCGGCAGTTGATGCAGCAACGCTTGTGAAGCACATTCCTTTAATCGGGTCATTGCGCCAATGACGATCTCATCTCCCTGAATGGATATACCGTTCATTTCAGGAATATGAGCCAGGCTAATCATGTGTTCAGGTGCAGGAACCAAACCGCCCTCCCACTGGGTTCGCAGCAATGTTCCACCTGCCGTGAAACAACATATTCCCTTGAATCTTCTTCTCAACGTTTGCAGTTCTTGCAGATTCTCAGGCTGCCATACCGATGGCATGGCTCCAGAACCGTATGCCGGTGTTACCATCGCTGCATCCCCTTTCTCTCTCTTCCTTGGGCAGGAAATTCAACCGTCTGATCCAAATAATTCTTCAAATCATATGAGAGTTCAGCAACAACGTCAATTACCTTCACATCGTTTTGGATAAATGTATAAAACCTGCGTTCTATTTGTGCTTGATGCATTATGATCTATCAAAAGCTAACATAGACTCTCTTTCACCACACGTTAAAATAAGACAAACAGGCCAACCAGACTGCCTGGCTGACCTGTTCATGTCATTAAATTAAACATAATTATTCATCTTCTCCTATTCATGAGTCTGTCTTATTCGATTCAAATACATGACTCAAAATGCGTTCCAATTCCGGTTCCGTATCCGCATCCCAGAAACTAGTCTCAGACAGTGATACATGTATACCTGAATAGTTGGCACTGTACATAATCTTGCGCGCCCCCTCATCTCCATGCAAAGACAAGAGAGGTCCGAACATATGGGATCGAAAAGCAACGGGCGGCTTTCCTCCCTCACCGTCGGTAGCTGCGACATAGTCACATAGTTTGTGGGTAGCCAGTGCTGTAGTCACCAGATTGATATCCTGTGCTTGTAATAAAGGCTGATCCGCCAGTAACATGAGAATGCCCTCCGGTTTGTACTCCATGGCCGACAATACGCCAGAATGAAGAGAATTCGCCATGCCGCAAGCATAGTCAGCACAGGCCACAATTCGAAGTCTCGCTGTGGGATGATACGCATACGTGGCAGAATCAATCCATTTTACAGGCAGCCATGCCAACGAATCTTCCGGTTTGACTACACAGACCACTTGATCCAGATCCGAATTCAGCGCAGCTTCCAGTGACCATGCAGCCAGTGACCTCCCGTCTGGCATGACAACCGAGAGTTTATCCCGACCAAGGCGACGGCTCCTACCTGCTGCCAGAACTATGCCCGTCATTCGCATGTGCAACGCTTCCCTTCTGCACCAGATCGGAACTCAAAGAAGAGACCTTATGTTTACATGCAATCAATTCCGCTGCAATGCTGATGGCGATCTGTTCGGGACCGTCTGCTCCGATGCTCAAACCAACGGGAGAGTGCACATATTTCAACGGTGGTAAGCCATCCAGCAGACGGGCTGTTCGTGTTTTGGAACCCATGATGCCAAGATACGTGTACTCACAGTCCACTAACATCTCCAACAGTTCACGTTCACGGGGGAAATTGTGACTCATTAAAATCAAATAATCTCCGTAGTTTATGTTTAACAGAGGCATAATCTCACGTGGGAAACCAAGTACAAATTCAGCTTCAGGGAATCGTTCCGAGGTGCATAAGGACTCTCGCCAGTCCGCTATAACAACACGGAATCCTGCCGATCGGGCGAGTCTGGCAACAGGAATAACATCATTCCCGGCTCCGATGATAATCAGGCGTGGTATAGGCGTGTATAGGCTAGTGAGTTGCTGTGGAACATCCCAGGGATTCGTTGAAACTGTGTTGTTTGTCGCTATTCCAGCATCAGACTCAGCATCAGAGATATGTTGTGAATCACCGGACAGATGGGATGAGCGAGATCCGTTTGACGTAGCAGGTACCCTTTCAGGCACAAGCATAAGGCGAGGTAGATCAGGACGATCATGAGAAGGGACGAGCGAAGGACGCAAGACTGGCTGGCGCCGGGTACCCGTTAGTTCAATCCGTTTCCATCCATATTGAATCCTTGTGTAATCATCTTGGAACGTTCGGGTTAACGCTATTGCAGCGCCGGATCGAAAACACTCATACATCTTCTGTAGCGTATCTCGGAGTTCACCACACACAGGTTCAAGCAGCACAACAACGAGTCCGCCGCAGCCAATCGTCTCCCCCCAGGACAGATCATCCTCGGGACGCATGTCGTACTCCGCGAATTCCATCTGCATTGTATCCAGCACATGGCTCACCCGGGCCTGAAGATCACTCTCCAGGCATCCCGGACTGATACTGCCATACATTCTGCCATCCTCGGTCAACAGCATAGAGACTCCCTGCTTACGGTAAGCATGACCGTCTACCTTGATCGCTGTTGCGAGTACACAGCGCGTGTCACGGGCTGCGATTGCACACAGATCATGCATTTCCATAGCGGTCTCCATCCCTTCTGTAATTGCATAAGTTTCCTTCGTTCAGATACGCTTCATTAATCTCGCAATACTCTTATCTGACTCACGCAGCACAATGCCACGATCAATCGTCTGAATCTTGCGATTTTTGAGAACAATGCTGCCATCGATAATAACGGTGTCCACACAGCTACGTGTTGCGGAATAGACCACGCGGGAATAAACATCCGTCTCATAGGAAGGGTACGTATGAAAATCATCGAGATCCAGCAGCAGCATATCTGCCTTTTTGCCCACTTCGAGACTGCCAATTTCCTTCGACAAGCCTAACACCTCTGCACCGCCCATGGTAGCCATGCGTAATACGGTCCGGGCATCCATCACCGTTGGGCCATGAGGAATCTTCTGCATCAGCGCTGTGAGGCGCATCTCCTGAAACATATCCAGATTGTTGTTGCAAGCGGCGCCATCCGCCCCGATCCCAACAGCAATTTGTCGATTCAGCAGATCTGGAATATCCGCTACCCCGGAGGAAAGTTTCATATTTGATCCAGGACAGTGAGTGACTTTGACACCGCGCTTGCGGATGATCTCCTTCTCTTCCTCACTCAGCCATACACAGTGGGCCAGCACCAATCTTGGGGTAGCCAAACCGATATGATCGAGGTATACGATGTTACGCATCCCGCGTTCGTGTTCTACCAATTCGATCTCTCCACGATTCTCGGAGGCATGGGTATGGACTTTGACATGATATTTATTGGACAGGTCGCGCACCTCTACCAGCAATTCCTCGGTACATGATACAACGAAGCGTGGACAGAAAGCATATTGAATGCGACCTCCGCCAAACCCGTTCCATTTCTCCAACAGATCCACACTCTGTTGCAGCGAAGTTGCTGTATCCTCACGCAGGGGTTCCGGAACCTCGTCCCCATGATCCATCATCACTTTGCCCGAAATGACCCGGATGCCGCTCTGTGCCATCGCCTGAAACGCCGAGTCCGTGTGATGTACCGTCTCCATATCCAGAATGGTCGTGGTTCCGCTGGAGATCAATTCGCCCAATCCGAGCATTGCCGAATAATAGACGGACTCCTCATCATGCGCTGCTTCCAGTGGCCAGATTCGTTGACGGAGCCAATCCATCAGTTCCAGATCGTCCGCACGCCCACGGAACAAGGTCTGACACAGATGAATATGCGTCTGGATGAAACCTGGCAAGAGCACTTTACCGCGAGCATCAATGATTTGGTCAGCCTGAACGTCGATGTGCGCTGCTATCTCCTTGATTTTGTTATCCTCGATCAACAGATCTCCGATGAACACTTCCTCTTCTGCATTCATCGTCACAAGCTGTGCGCCTTTCAGCAGGATCGTTCCCATGCCAATCTCCCCTATCTGTGTCTGTCTATATAGTACAACTCATACCTATCTACACTTGCACTCCAATGACATACCAATCTTCCGATCGCTCTTATCGTGTAAGTATCTAGTTGACTTATAAGTGTTCATGTAGCTGTTACCATCCAATAGCCATACCATCGCCTCTGGGGTCTGCTGCGCCGCTAATCATGCCGTCCTCACGAATGACAATGCCTTGCGACTGTCCCATAATACCGTCCCACGGTGTTCTCGCTTCAACGTTATGTCCCCACTGGGCAAGGGTTGCACATACGTCGTCATGATATCGGTTCTCCACACGCATCGTATCGCCTTCTTCGCCCCAGGTACGTCCGTACACCCAACGCGGCAGGCTGATCGCTTCCTGGATGTTGAGCCCGTAATCAAGCACCCCGGTAAGCACCGATAATTGTGTCTGCGGCTGGCCTTCTCCTCCCTGTGTACCTACGAGCATATAAGGTTTGCCATCTCGTGTAACGAGGCCCGGCATGAGGGTGTGGAATGAGCGTTTATTCGGTTCCAGTACGTTGGGATCCCTCGGATCTAAGGAGAAAAAAGACCCTCGGTTCTGCATGATAACCCCCGTATCCCCTGGAACATAGGCTGCACCAAAGTCAAAATACAGGCTTTGAATGAACGAAACGGCATTGCCTTCGCTATCAACAACCGCTGCATACGCCGTGTCCTGACCTATCGTTTTGGACAAAAACGGCTGTGCCACAGGTGGAGCACACTGAATCTCATTCCACAATTGGTCTCCGTAACCCTTGGATAACAGATGTTCTAGCGGAATGTCCCTGAAATCCGGGTCCGTCAGATAACGGTCACGATCCCGAAACGCCTTTTTCACCACTTCCGCCATCAGATGATAGAATTCCGGTGAGGTACGTGCTACAGAGGACAGATCCGTATGCTCCAGCATATTTAACATCATCAGCATCGAGAATCCTTGCGAGTTGGGCGGCATCTGATGAACTTCATAGCCACGATACTCCGTGCTAACGGGTTTCACCCATTCGCCACGATGGCCTGCAAAGTCTGCTGGTGCAAGCATCCCCCCATCCTCACGAATAGCCGAAGTCAGACGATCCGCGAGTTCTCCTGTATAAAAAGTATCTCGCCCTTCCGTCTGAATCAGACGAATGGAGGCAGCAAGATCAGGCTGGATCAGCAGCTCGCCTTCCTGCAAAAGTGTACCCAAAGGCGCAAATACCGCTTGCAGCGGTGTATGACCCAGTATGAAATCTTCATCCCTTTCCATCCACAGGCGGAGATTCCGGGATACAGAGCATCCTTTTTCCGCATACTGCGCGGCAGGTTCAAGCAACTGCTCCCACGGTAACTTGCCGTATCGGGACCAGACTTCCCACCAGGCATCCACCATTCCCGGAACCGTGATGGCACTAAGTACACCGCGCTGAGGGATGGCACTCATACCCATCGCTTTGAACGTATCCGCATGAATGCCTGCGGCTGAGCGTCCACTTCCGTTATAGGCGGTAATCTCACCGCTGGCTCCGTCATGAATCAGGAAGAAGGCATCGCCTCCAAGTCCGGTCATATGCGGATATACCACACCTAGTGCTGCACTGACCGCAACAGCAGCGTCATAAGCATTCCCGCCCTGCTGGAGGATGGAGCTTCCCACTGCACTCGCCAAATAATGAGGAGTAGTAACCATGACTTCTCTGGAGATTGGCATCTGATTTAACATAAGGCACCCTCCTTCCCTGCATACACATCCATCGCTGCCTGCACCGCTTCACCGGCTGGTAATACGTGACGATGACGTAATAGAACAGCTTCCAGCGCTCCGAGCACATGAAGTACGTTCTTGCGCTGGCAGCTGAATCCCATTGTACCGATCCGCCAGATCTGCCCTTTCAACGGTCCAAATGAACTGGCAATCTCAATGCTGAAATCGTTCAGCAACATGCTGCGCACCGATTCACCATCAATCCCCTCCGGAATTGTGATACAAGTGACCACAGGAAGTTTACTGGACATATCCCCGTACAGTTGCAGTCCCATTCCCTGAATTCCAGCGACCAACGCACGTTCATTCACCCGATGTCTCTGGAACCTGGCCTCCAATCCTTCTTGCAGCAGAATACGTAATCCTTCATGAAGACCGTAGAGCATGGAGGTAGCTTCTGTATGGTGGTTCAGCCGGGCCGAACTCCAGTAATCCTGCAATTGGCTCAGGTCAAAATAATTACTGGCAATGGTGCGGCCTTCTGCCCGCGCACTGGTTGCGTCACGGAGTCCGCGTTCAACTGTTTTACGGCTCATCAGCTTCTGTTCCACACGACTGTTGTACGTGAGAGGTGCCATCCCTGAAGGAACGGACAGGCATTTCTGCGTTCCACCCATTACCGCATCCAGATGCCAAGCATCCGTTTCCACCGGAGTCCCACCAATGGTTGCTACAGCATCCACAACGAGTAAAATATCCAGGTCGCGACAGGCTGTGCCAATCTCCGCAAGGGGCTGCATCTGACCGGTGGAAGTCTCACCATGAACCATCGCAACCAGACTCGGTTTATGGGTATGAATCGCCTTGATCACCTCTTCCGGATCAAATACCGTTCCCCATTCCGTTTCAAAAAAGACAACCTCGGCACCACAGCGTTCCGAGATTTCAACCAGCAGATGTCCGAATCGTCCATAGATTGGGACAAGAACTTTGTCACCAGGCTGGATCAGACTGACCAATACAGCTTCAATGCCTGAACGGGATGTACCGTCTACCGGATAACACCACTCGTTGTCTGTCATATATAACTCACGCAGCATTGCCATTGTCTCGTTCATCAAGGATGTGAACTCCGGGTCAAACTGTCCCAGGATCGGAAAGGATAATGCTCTCAGTACACGTGGATCAACTTCAACCGGTCCCGGGGTCATAATGGTCCGCAAGGACGGAGATAACTCTTTATAGGTGGACATCTTCATTCAACTCCCGTAACCATATTTATAGAGTAGCCGGACCAGAACCCGAAAACCGTGCATGAGGTCTGCTTCAGCTGTATATTCAAGTGGATTATGACTAATACCGTCATGACTCGGCACAAAGATCATGGCTGTTGGGCAAGCCGGCTGAAAAATCTGCGAATCATGTCCCGCGCCGCTTGGCATAAGCCCAAAGGACAACTGCTCCTGCTCACAAGTATCCTGAATGTCTGAGATCATCTCGGCATTCATAGGAATGGGCGTCACCGACAGATGTTCTTCCCAGTCCAATCCGAGCTGCTGCGCGGCTGCGATTTGACTAAAAGCCTGAAGCATATCCTGCCAGCAGCGATCAATACTCTCCTGTCGGATATGGCGGATATCCAATGAAAATACCGCCCGGGCTGCAACCACATTCCCAACACCCGGATCAGCTGTGATTCGCCCAACCGTGGCTACCAGTGGTTCTCCAGCTTTCAATGCGATATTCCTTACCGCAGCAATCATCTCGGCCGCTCCTGCAAGTGCGTCCTTGCGCCAGGACATCGGCGTCGTTCCCGCGTGATTCGCTTCACCGCTTACGGTAATACTGAACCGCTTCTGACCTACAATGTCGGATACAACTCCTATCGAATGTCCGAGACGTTCCAGAACCTGACCTTGCTCAATGTGAAGCTCAATAAAGGCACCATAATTTTTTGCGGCGGGTCTATATGCACTATCGGGTCCAAAACCCGCATCGCGGATCGCTTGTGCAAAGGTAATGCCGTCTTGATCCTTCAAATGCTCTACGTCTTCGAGAACTGTCATTCCTGTTATACTGCGCGAACCCCAATACGCAAAAGGGAATCGGCTTCCTTCTTCCTCACATAGGGATACCACTTGAAGTGTGCGCTTCGGTGCTCCAAATTGCTTCTGTAGATACGCCAATGCAAGGACTCCCGCCACCACACCGTAAGCACCATCATATTTGCCTCCATACACCACAGTATCAATATGCGATCCGGTCACAATCGGTAATTCTTCAGCACCAGTCGCTGATTCCTTACCCTCGCTCTTGAGTGTGCCATACAGATTACCGGACTGGTCAAATTCGGGAAACAGCCCTTTCTCCTGCATCTTGGCTGCGAGGGCATGCTGTGCTTCACACCAAGCCGAGTCATACAACAGTCGTGTGACGCCGCCCTGTGCATCCGCACCATATGTCGACAGCCAGTCAAGCATGGCTTGCAGCTCCACCTGTTCCACATCCGGTAGAGGAAGTGGGGCATTATTTGTACCGGATGACCGGTATACTCCAGACTCCGTCATAGCGTCTCCTCCGTTCCCGCTTTGATGGGACTAGAAGAGTAAGCCTTAATGTGTTGCCCGAGAGGCACAGGAGATAATCCGGATTCCGAGTTGTGAACACGCTGCCCACGGCAAAATACGTCTGCAATCTGACAGTTAAATGTACGTCCCACATAAGGACTCTGTTTATGCGTATAATGAAGATCCTCCGTATTTAGGGTTGTGCTTTTCTCCCAGTCAATCAGGACGAGATCGGCATCCTTACCAATTGCAATCTCTCCTTTGCTCTCCAGACCAAGCCTTCTGGCAGGTTGCAGAGAGAGCACTCTTCCGAGCAACGGGAGGTCGATCTTACGCTGAAGATGTCCATCCTCCAGCATGATTAACAATGTGCTTTGCGCACCGGATATACCGCCCCAGATTTCGAAGAAGTTATCCGATTGTTTCATGGATGGCGGACATGGAGAATGGTCTGAGGCAATAACATCAATCAATCCCGAAGTCAGAGCATCCCATAACTGCTCCTGTTCGGAAGAGCTGCGAAGCGGTGGAGCACATTTCGCTACAGCACCCAAACAGACCACATCCTGATCGGTAAGCGTCAGATAATGAGGGCATGTCTCCGAAGTGACATCCTGCCCACGCCGTTTGGCTTCCGCAATCAGATCGAGTGCTTCCCGAGTGCTAATATGTACAAAATGAAGCGCACACCCGGTCTGTTCACCGTATTTCAATGCTCGCGCAACCGCAACGACTTCCGCTTCAACAGGACGGGACCGGACATAGTCCATCGGTTCAATCTTTCCCTCTGCAATGCTTTTCACGCCGAGTTCGGCAACCATGCCTTCGTCCTCTGCATGAAGTGCCAGCACACGGTTTAATGTTGCAATTTCATGCATCCCGTCCAGCAGTGTACGGTCATCAGCTCTCGCAAAAATATCTACCCCTTCTCCACCCGGCTCGGACATAAATGCCTTGAATCCGGCAGCACCCAACCCTGCCAGTGGAGCGAGTTCATCGCGATTGCCGGGAACCAAACCTCCCCAGAACGCATAATCAACATACGATTGGTCTTCCGCTGCTTTCATTTTCATTTCCCATGCTTCCGGTCTTGTGGTTGGTGGTACACCGTTAAGTGGCATATCGACATAGGTCGTGATTCCCCCTGCGGCAAGGGCTGCCGAACCCGATCGGAATCCCTCCCAACTGGCGAGTCCAGGTTCATTAAAGTGTACATGAATGTCTACAACACCCGGCATCACAGTATGCCCCTCAGCTTCTATGATGCGAGTCGCTTCGCCAGCGGTCAGCCGCGTGGATAATTCTGTTATTTTTTCACCAGTAATGCCAATATCCAGTTGCTCTACCCGATCTCTCAGCACCACCCGGCCCCCCCGGATGATGGTATCAAATGTTGTCATGTGGATGACCCTCCCCTGAATCAGAACCAGATGTGTGCATGTTCAGCTTCCCCGGTATGTACTGTAACCTCCTGGAGCAATCAATAATGGAATATGATAATGGCTTGATGCATCGGATACGGCAAAACGAATCGGAACAATCGTCCATAATGCCTGGCCCAGCTCCTCCAACGAACGCTGTGCGTAATAACTCTCGACATGAAATTGAAGCTCATATATGGCTGACTCCAACTTGCCTCCATCCAGCAGCGGTGCATCCAAACGTCCATCCGTATTGGTCACCGACTCAGCCACTTTTATCTTGCTTTCCTGTTCTCCATCCCTCTTCAGGGTATACAGCTCGATCCGAACACCCGCAGCAGGCACGCCTTTGGATGTATCCAGCACATGTGTTGTAATTCGTCCACCAGATATTGACATCAGACACCACCTTCTTTCCCGGAGTCAAGGCCGTCTGTTCCCAGATCATCCCTTGTCATCGAGAAACCCTGGAATCCGTATGGCGGTCTCGGCTCGGTAAACACTTTGCCTTCTCCCTCTTTCACTTCCTCCATCACCGTCTCCCAAGTCCGATTGTTGGATTCAAATGAAACCTCACTCAGCTGTTCAAATCGAATTAGCAATCTTCGTCCAATCTGGTAGATCAGATGTTGAATGGAAGCGGATCGACACTCATGAAATACCGCAGCAGCCAAATCTCTGACCTGTTCCGCCGCTACATACCGTCCACGCTGATCATCCATGCCATCTTTCGGATCCTCATAACGCCAATTGATGTTCAGGAAAATAAATAACGGTCGATCCCATGTCTCTGGAAGAGTGGTATATTCATCCTGCATAAATCCGGCAAATTCACTGCCCTTGACCTTGATCAATCTCAGATCGGCTACACCACTGAAATGGTTGCTTAGTTCAATCGAGTCTCCTGATCGTTCTGCTTCCACGGCAGCTGTCGCACGATCATTCTGCGAATAACGAAATACGAGCGCACTCGGTCGATAACTTCCTTCTAAACCAATAGGTATATCTTCAAAAGGAATTTGGTCCGCTGTCATCTGAACCTTGCTCATCTGCGGATACGTCTCCAGGAAACGCCGACTTACCAGTGCAAGAAATCCTTCCACCGTTGCCCCTGTGTAATCCGCTGCATGTTTGAGAATAAAATTTTTCATCGAATCGGTTGCGACCACGAGCGAATTATCCCCTTCTGCAAAAGAAGGCAAGAATTCATCACCCTGCACAGCGACCTTAATGTTTAATCCAAACAGAATATTGCTGCGTCCCATGAACGGAGATTCCGGAATGGACTGTATACCCGTTAACGGTTTGGCGTAGGAACGGTACATCCACACATCCCCTTTACCATAATACATAGTCCGCTGCTGCACTGCGGCTGGCTTGCTCACGAACTCATGTTCATGACCGATCTGTGCAAGCCACTGCTCCAAACGAATGCCCGCTATCTTGAATACTTCTTTCATTGCAGTCTCGAATTCTTCTTCCTTGCCTCGGCGATGACGTTGCCTCATGGATTCGAGGATGGAGCTTGCGGTATGGCCTTTAACGGCCAATATGAAAGGAAAGCCAAATTGGCTTGTATATGCTTTGTTTAGTTGTTGAAGTTCGTTGTATTGCTCCTGTGAGAGTGAATCAAGCCCTGCACCAGCTTGCTCCTGAACGGAGTTGCTGCTCATGCTGATTCGCGCTCCAAGATCCGGGTGATTTCGAAGCAACTGCAACTTCACCTGGTCATCCGATGCCTGAACCACGTTTTTCATCACTTTCATCATCTGCTCAAATGAATCGAAAGGTCGTAAAAGCCCGGCCCGCTCAGCCACCCATGGTGATTCCTCAAATAAGCCGCCAAACGTATGGACAAACTGCGTGATAGACCAGTTGTTAACAAGTTTAATTAAGTCGCTCATGTTAGAACCTCCGGTCTGTTGTGGATTATTGTTCTTCATTCTAAGTGTCGTTCGATGTCGCGACAACAATATTTACGCAATTTTGTAATATAACATAACATCAGAGTTGTGATTTGTTTGCTGTGCACGGGAAGATCAGCTTTTGCTGTCCTTAAACATGAAAAAACCGCACTCCATCAAGGGAATGCGGTTCTTAGGGATCTCCCCCCGTAGCATTGTCATCTTGCACAATGTCCGGTTTAGAGTTGGACATTGTGCGGTCTTGCAGTTGCTTTGTCCCGTACAAACTTGCGGAAGGTGAATACCAGCTTTAATTTAAGCAGATCATTCGTTTTCTTAAAGTCCATTTGCAGCAAGCTGCCAACTTTCTCCATCCGATAGGTGACCGTGTTGCGGTGCACAAACAGTTGCTTGGCAGCTTCATTAATGAGTCCGTCATTCTCAATAAAGGACTCCAATGTATTCATCAGCACCTGATTGGGATCGCCATCCCTGGCAAGTAACGGTTCAAGTACTTTATTACAGTAGTTCTCCATAATGTTATCCGGTACATGTTGGAACACATAGGCAAATTCCAGCATCTCAAATTGCAGTGCACGATCTTTCATCCCGAACCGACGAGCCAATTGTCGTGTATCCAGGCACTCCTGGTACGCTTCACGTAGCGATTTGGGCTCATGCTTCATTTTGCTGATCCAGAAACGCGGAGCAGGTGCCCCTTTCTCTTCTTGCGCTGCCAGAACATCACCGAACCGGTTCAAGAGAAAACCTGACAGCTCCTCTCCATAATCTCGCCCTGTTGGACAGGTATAGATGGACAGAATGCCATCTTCAATCTGAAAATGCTGTGAGGCTGTGAATTGCATCAGCGGATTGTACTGCAATTCGCGATGAATCTGTTTAAGCAGCTTTCCCTCGGCAAACAGAGTCGGCTCAAGTGTAATCAATACGCACTGATAAGTTCCCTGGAACAGATGTACACCTTTGTTTTCACTCAAAGTGGTCAATTCCTGGATGGTCATTTTGTTATCCAGATACTGTGAAAGCAGTGTACGCATCTCATCTTGCACAGTCGGATTAATATGCTCGCGATAAGTCATATCCATATAAAATGCCAGTACATCGGCAGCCTGCTGGAACAGCTCTTCCTCTGCTCGAAGGGATAAGGCTGAATCGGTAAACACAAGCAACGATCCATATTCTTCATCATTTTGCTTGATGGGTACGCGATGACAACTACCCTGATTCCATTTCACTCGGTGCATGACGGATTTCCAAGGCCAACCCTGTGTTACCGCATCCCCTGCAATGCCTTCACTGCCATAAAGCACATGCCCCCGAGAACCAATGACGGCAAGCGGATAGTTCAGCACCGTGGCAAGTTCGGCAAACACATTCCGATGTGGCTGCTGTTGCAGTGCAAACTGCATTAATTTTTTCTGTTTTTGCACAACCTCATGCAGCAATCGGTTACTACGTTCATGTTCAGCTTTGAATAAGGCATTCATCTGGTCCGAGAAGGTGAATTGAAAAGGAAGTTCAAGCAGCGGCAAACGAAGTCGATCCGCTTCCTCGACAATTCCTTGGGGAATGGACTGCCAGAAACGTCCCAGCTTGATGCCGAGTCCTGCACAGCCGCGTTCATTCAAGCGCCTCATCAAACGCAGTGCATCTGTCTCACTGTCTTTCATAATAAAAGCAGTAGTGAACAGCATTTCACCGGATTTGATCCAATCCGCGATATCAGGAGCGTCCATGACATTAACGGATTTCATCATCCGTGAAGTCCCTTCTCCACCCGCAACCAGTTTTGCCTCTGATAACGGGTATACCTGTAAAGCCTCTTTAACCGTAAGTTGCATGGACACTACCTCCCATATATATAACACAAAAATATGTTATTCTCGTTACTTCAGACTCCAATCTGGATCATATTTCTTAATATTTTATTATTCATACGTTTAACCTTTATTCGTTGTTAAGTATTATAACATCAAAATTCATATTAAAGCTTACACGACAAAAAATAATACCTATGACCTAATTAACGAGCACACCTTACTGTCAATGAGCAGGAATATTCGAATCATCCCATACCGACCGCAACAGGAATAGTTGTTACTAACAAGGTGCATAGAATCATCAGATGGTGGAAAATATACACCTTTAGATAAGTCACCCAATTAAGTAAGGATCAATGAATTAACTATCACAATGGAGGGTTCATATGTTTCGACATCAAAAAGAGTTGCAATATGAGGTAAAGGTAAATCGCCCCGATCCTACGTTTGCACGCCAGGTGCAAGAGGTATTGGGAGGACAGTTTGGAGAAATGACAGTAATGATGCAATATCTCTTCCAGGGCTTCAACTGTCGAGGCGGAGAGAAATACAAAGATATGCTTATGGATATTGGCACGGAAGAGATTGGCCATGTCGAAATGCTCTGTGCATTGATTAGTCAGCTACTGGATGGCGCTACGCCTGCTGAACAGCAAAAAGCAGCTGAGGATCCTGTTACATCTGCCATTATGGGCGGTATTAACCCTCAACACCTGATTGTAAGCGGGCTGGGTGGTCTACCAACCAACTCTAACGGCGTACCTTGGAATGGTTCATACATTGTGGCAAGTGGCAACCTTCTTGCAGATATGCGGTCTAACCTGCATGCCGAAAGTCAGGGGCGACTTCAAGTGGCTAGATTGTATCATATGACGACCGATGAAGGCGTTCGTGCAACTTTCCGTAAAATGCTGGCACGAGACCGGTATCATCAATATCAATGGATGGCAGCCATCCAGGAGCTGGAGGAAAAAAACGGAGTTGTGGTACCGGCTTCCTTCCCGCCAGAAGCAGAGCAGGAAGCTCAGCCTGAAGCCTATCAGTTCTGGAACCTCTCTGAGGGAACTGAGTCAGGTGAAGGTTTATGGGCCACAGGAAGCGCACCCGATGGTACCGGAGACTACGTGTATATATCCAATCCTGTTCCAAAAGGACAGATTTACGAACCCCTCATCCCGGCCACTGAACTTCACCATGATCTGGATGATAAGTCGAGTGATAAATAAGTATGAATCCATCAAAAAACGACTCAGTTTCTGTTTCTGAACTGAGTCGTTTTTTGATGTTTTTTATTATGGATTATTGTTTTTTTTGGCCATTCTTTTCTTCATAAGAATAACTGCGAACAGTAATAGAGGCAGAATTATTTGGAACACTGGCGAAGAATAAACCAAAGCAACGCCTCGCCCTACCTCAATATGTTCCGTAAAAGTGGGAGATATGAAAGACACCCCCAACAGGACGATCCCCACTGGTAAAATCCACTTCCTGTAGCCTATACTCGTTATTCTTTCCAGTCCGATCACTGCCCCGTGAAAAAATGCGGCCATTTTAATCCCCATCCCCAAAAATAAAAGCAGAGTGAACAAAGCATCCATCCGCTCAAATACCTCGGTCATTTCAATCAATTGCACAGTTTGCAAAAGCGGGAGAGTGCTTAACATTGCGACCTGGGGACCCATGACAAAAATGATGAGTTGATTAATACCTGTTAAAGCGATAGCGGTGATGATATAGGTAATGATCACTGCTTTATGTAGGCCCTTCCCATTTCGTGCATAAGGGTAAAAGACCAAAAATAAGACAACCTGTCCGAATGGAAACGAAACAATATTCGGAAATGCAGCCTTGAAGACCGGATCCCAACCATTCTCCAAAACCGGTAAACTTAGATCTGTATGTAATAATCCAGTAGATGGAATTAAAATACAGATCAATGTATAACCCAGAATCATAACAGGGAACAGTATCATGCACATGAGGAACAATACACGATATCCATAACGTACGGTATTGGAAACGACAAGAAGTGTAATTAGACTGGTAATCATGATTGGAGTTTGATTCAATAGTGTCAATTCGGTGACTTCATTCAGATCCCGCAAATTTCGGGAAGCTTCGTAGGTGAAGTAACCTACAAATGAAAGGTTTAAAGTAGTACCCAGAATTTTCCCCATATAGCGCCGAAACAGAAGGAACAGATCTAATTCAGGGTCTTGATCATGAATCGCCAAATGAAGAAGTAATAACAACAGTCCGGCAAGGGCCCCCGCCAGCATGGCTAACCATGCATCCTGCTTGGCCTCCCCGCCCATAAGAAACAGGGTTGTGCTTCCAACTTCAAACAGGGAGAAACAAACAGCCAATTCGGATACACGAAGAGCTTTGCCTGCATTCATAATTATACATCTCCTTGCTGTTAGTGTTCCCCTTCATTTTCCTTATGAAGCAACCGACCAAAAGAGTTCTGAAGCAAGCCTACTCGTTGTATTGTAAAATCGACATTTATGTGGATGTCCATCTGTGCCAACTCCTGTGGCCATGTATTCTCTATTTTTTTCCAGTATTTCGGATCACGTTGATGTATTTTGTTGGCAATTCCCATCGGATCAACTCGGAGCCTCTGGCTTGCGTTCCAACCAGTCAAGATCTGCGATTTGATCACGCGCGCTCCCTCAAGCTGCATTTTCTGGATGTTATGCGTACTTTCGAGATCTTTTTGGGAAGTACTCTCATCCAGCTCAGCGTTTGCTTTTACATTGACTTGAACACTGTAATGCTGACCCGACTTGATTGGCATAACCTTGACGTTTGCTTTTCGGACCAAAAAATTGTTTACCTCACCGTTCTCACCTGTATAACTCAAGCTTGTCCTGTGTACTTGATCCGTTAGCCATGAAACGCCCATACTTTCACTTTGATTCATTATTCCGATTTCCTTGTCTTTATAAAAGATACTTAATCCCTCAAGCTTCAACTTGGCAGGTGTAGATGTCTGCTTATATATGTTAATGGACTCTAGTTTGCCCGTCTCTTTGCCTTTAACCGTGAGGATGGGGATTCCGGCGGTCCCACTATCTGAAGTGATTTTCAAAGCAATTTCATGAAGGTTCATGACAGCATAATAAGATCCTCTCTCATTGCTTCGTTCTAAAATCTCGGATAGGGCCAGACCAGGCTGTTTCTCTGGTGGAACCAGTTTCTTGAGGTAATTTTTGGCCTCTCCATCTGTAATAATAACCTTTACCGTCTCGCGAGCGTTAACATTACGATAAAAATTGTCCATAATTTCTGCAATTCCATATTTTGCAGCTTCATCCCCGATTAAAATCACGTTGGTATGAGCAAAGTATACTTTTTTCGGATTCTCCAAACTGCTTCTCGTTAAAGCTTCTTTAATGGTCTTCCCGTAAGCTGAAAAGATAGTTACAGGCGTCTGGGATCCCCCCATTGCTCCAGTTGCAGTATTTGCCGGAGGCACAATGATCTGATATGAAATGCACCAATTTCCATTCTTTCTGTCAAATCCTGTGGCAGTCGTAACGCCCAAGTCATTCAATTCTGTGCGATTGCCGCTGCACCCTGAAATAGACACCGCTGAAACAAATAGTATCAATAGCACGAAACCACATCGAATCACAGGATCTCCTCCTTTATTCATTAGTATCAGATTCATTGATACGGTCGATCATATTGTTGGACCCTGAAGGATATTGATTGGCAGCTTGCCTTGTTTTGTTTGATCCCGCTTTCTCATTAGGTCTGGTCTTCATTGCCCACCAAGGCACCCTCAAGATCAGATCTTTCATGTTCGACTTGTAAAATGGACTATATGGCATTAAATAATCAACGCCGAATGACTTTAGTGAAACCAGGTGAGCCAACAGAGGGATTGCTCCTGCCAGTATTCCGTATAAACCAAGGGTACCTGCCAGCACCATGAATGGAAAACGTATTAACCGTACTGCGGTGGCCATGCTAAAATATGGAATAACAAAGTTGGATATCGCCGTGAAGGACACCACAATAACCATCGCTCCCGAGATTAGCCCTGCTTCTACCGCTGCTTGACCGATAACCAATGCACCAACAATAGAAATCGCGGGTCCAATTGCTCGTGGCATACGAACACCGGCCTCCCGAATAACCTCAAATGTAAGTTCCATCAGCAAGGCTTCAAGTAACGCAGGTAAAGGGACACCTTCCCGCTGAGCGGCCAGAGTGACCAGTAAGATGGTGGGAATCATTTCTTGTTGGAAGGTAGTTAAAGCGACATAAAGGGACGGCAGCAATAATGAGACAAAAAAAGACATCATTCGAACAACTCTCAATAAAGTTGAGATATCATATCGCTGGTAATAATCTTCTGTAGTTTGAAAAAAATTAAAAAAAGTTACTGGAGCAATGAGAGCAAACGGCGTTCCATCCACTAAAATGGCTACTTGCCCTTCGAGCAGGCTGCCTGACACAGTATCAGGACGCTCTGTGTTAATCATGGTCGGAAAAGGGCTGAGCGGCGCGTCCTGAATGAATTCTTCAATATAGCCACTTTCAAGTATACTGTCTGTACGGATCGCATTCAGTCTCTTCGTAACTTCTTCTACCACCCCTGGCTTGACAATACCTTGAATATAAGCCACTGCTACTGAGGTTTGAGTGTACTCTCCAATCGTGTGCATTTGAAATTTCAGATCTGGTGTCCGTATTCTGCGCCGAATCAAAGTCATATTGGTAGAAATTTCCTCCGTAAATCCTTCCTTTGGCCCCCTGACCACCGTTTGGGATGTAGGCTCCTCCACTGACCTTCTTGCTCCCCCAAACATGGGCACTGCTAATACACTTTGAACACCGTCAATCAATATAACTACATTGCCGTTTAATATCGCTTGATAGACATGCTGTATGGAATCCACATTTTCAATACTTCCTGCAGGTAGTATTTTTCGTACGGATACATCCGCAGGCTGCTCTTTGAATGGTGGAGATGCATTCACATATTGAATGATATTTCCTATAAAATCCGATATCAAGACAGGATCTGTTAAACCTTCCATGTAACAGATGGCTATTGCTGTCCCTTGTGCAGCAGTTTCAGAGAAATCACGAACTACAAAATCAGGACTGTTTTCAAATGCTTCTTTAATAGAATTAAGATTATTTTGAAGGGAATAATCCAACTTTTCAGAATACTTGGTTTGTTTTTGACCAGCTTCTCCCTCCTTCTGAGGTTGAAATGCCTTTTTAATCCACCGGAACATCACGGAGTCACCTCCATTATTTTCTTTTAATATGGATCATAACGAGTGAAAATATGTGAAAAAATAAAACACGGTTAGTAATTCCGGAATTCCCGCTACACTAACGGTGAGTTATCTCGATGTGACCCCTCAAAAGGACGTTTATTCACACAAAAAAAGACCTGCATATGCAATATGCAAGTCGTCTCTTTCTCGATTTAGGCGGTTTCGTATTCGTAATAACTGAATGAGTTCAGGCCTTTGGAGCGATCATTTTGGCTGGATCGACATATTGATCAAATTGCTCTTCGGTCAGCAGGCCCGTTTGTAACGTTGCCTGTTTCAAAGACAAGCCCTCTTTATGTGCAAGCTTTGCAATTTTGGCTGCATTCTCATAACCAATATGCGGGTTGAGCGCTGTAACCAGCATAAGCGAGTTGTTCAGATTATGTTCAATCTGATCCAGATTAGGCTCAATACCTACGGCACACTTGTCATTAAACGCAATAATGGAGTCCGCCAGCAGTTGCACGGATTGCAAAAAGTTATAGATGATAACCGGTTTGAATACATTCAGTTCAAAATTACCCTGACTTGCTGCGAAACCAATCGCTGCATCATTACCCATGACCTGTGTAACCACCATAGTAATGGCCTCGCTCTGAGTTGGGTTGACTTTACCCGGCATAATGGAGCTGCCTGGCTCATTCTCAGGAATACGGATCTCGCCCAATCCACTACGAGGACCACTGGCCAACCAGCGGACATCATTGGCAATTTTCATCAAATCAGCTGCAAGCGCTTTAACCGCACCGTGCGCATACACAACTTCATCATGACTTGTAAGTGCGTGGAATTTGTTTGGTGCAGATACAAAATCTTTCCCCGTATGTTTGCCAATCTCCTTGGCAGTGAAGTCCCCAAAGTCCGGATGTGCATTAATGCCCGTTCCGACAGCTGTACCTCCGATCGCAAGCTCCTTCAGGTACTGTACACTTTCACGGATCATACGCTCACTCTTGCCCAGCATGGCTTCCCAACCACTGATCTCCTGACCAAGCGTAATTGGTGTTGCATCCTGGAGGTGGGTACGTCCAATCTTGATAATATCCTTGAATGCCTCCGACTTGTCAGCAAAAGTGGCTTTTAATACCGCAATGGCCGGCAAGAGTTGATCCTCAACAGCCAGAACACCTGCGACATGCAGAGCCGTTGGGAATGTATCGTTGGAGCTCTGGGACATGTTCACGTCATCATTCGGATGCAGACGCTCTTCCTTGCCCTTTTGCTCCAGCAGTTGGTTCCCCAGATTCGCAATCACTTCGTTCACGTTCATATTGGATTGTGTTCCGCTTCCCGTCTGCCATACGACCAGTGGGAAATGGTCATCAATTCGGCCTGCAATAATCTCGTCTGCTGCATAAGCGATGGCATCGGACTTAGCCGCAGATAATTTACCTAATTTATGGTTACTGGCCGCAGCACTTTTTTTCAAAATGGCAAGGGCACGGATAACTTCCATCGGCATATGTTCACTGCCAATCGGGAAGTTCTCCTTGCTGCGCTGCGTCTGAGCTCCCCACAGCCTGTCGGCTGGTACTTTCATTTCGCCTAACGTATCTCTCTCAATGCGGTATTCCACTTGCTTGTCCTCCTCCAAAAAGATGGTTTGGGTCTCTACAAAGCTTGTGTATCTCGTCATATTATACATGATTTACGAGCAGGTTTTCACCTTTTCGACAAAATTGTAAGCGTAGCGCAAAACGAGCGTGAATTATTTTTGTGGCGCAATTGGATACAATCGGCTGCTCTGTTCGAATAGTTCACCTGGTTCCAGACCGATCAATCCGATTTCTTCCGCCGGGATGCCTTCAACATTCGGGGCATTAACCAGGTTCATCTGTGGTTCAGGACAGAAGAATTCGCCACCCATGTTATTGTTCCAGATCATCCAGTGTTTGTATGATGTACCCACATCATATACCAGTTTGTCTCCAGTACGGTGATCCGTAAGTTCCATATAGTTACGTCCATTCTGAGGCTCTGCGGTGTAATGATTATCCATCGCAGCAAAGAACGGACTAACCCCGTCTTTCTTCAATTGTTCTTCCTCAGGTGTAAGCGGTTGATATTGTCCTGTTGGCAGAGAACGCTCATTCAATTCCCGTCGTTGTCCAATGGTAACTTTGGCCGTGTAATCCGAGGCTTGACTATCCGGTGCAAATGGTACAGCGATCGCGGTGTGGAATGCAAACAGATTAGGCATGTATTCCTTCCCGTTGTTGCGTACGATCAATTGCTGCTGTAATCCCTGGCTACTCAGAGAGTAACGAAGCGTTACTGTGAACGTAAACGGCAGGTACTGATGGAATGTATGTCCTTCTTTCACGTCCTGGCTAAGCAACACATAGCTCTCCAGCGGATCAGAACCGTATCCCTCGACCTTCCACTCGGCATCATGCAAAAATCCATGCAAATGGTTACCGGTAGCCGGTTCGTTCACAGGCAAATGGTAGACTTTACCATTCCAGGGGAAACGTCCATCCTCATAACGGTTTGGTGGTGAAAGAATCGGAATACCATAGACCGCAGGTGCAGCCATAAATTCATCCATCTGATCCTGGTTCGGCTCTCTCAAGTAACGGAAACCCTTTTCTGTATCACGGAAAGCAACGAGGTTGGCACCCACGCTTGGAATAACTGCCGCTTCAAACTGATTAAAACGAAGCCAAATGGCTGGTATCCCTCCAAATTGTTCTTCGAATGCTGCATTTTGCTGTGTCATTGTTATATGTACCTCCTGCATACTAAGGTTATATTATACGGCTCGACTATATCATGCCCGAGCGCAAAATACCAATCTATGATAGAGAACAAATTCATGATTGAGCCACAAAAAAGACAGGAAAAAGACAGCTGCAATCCACTGCGGCTGTCTCTGCTGCCTTTTCTTATCAGGGTTGAATTAATCCACATATTTACCGTGATCCGGCACAGTGCTCTCTTCAAAGTCCAGATCAAGCCGCTTCAAGGATTCACTCAGCATATCTCCGCTCAAGGCATGCCCATGCCCGGTGATCACAAGTTTCGGCTCGAGATGCCTTATATGCTGCACCGATTGATGAGCAGCCTGCCAATCGGTGGTGAAATAGGACGGTGGGCCATGCAACTGTTTGTCCTGAAGCAACACACTCCACAGCGATTCCTGCTTCACCGTGATGATCGCGTCTCCTGCAATCAGCAAACGATCCGCTTCCCGAAACAGCGACACATGTCCAGGGGTGTGACCTGGCGTGTGCACCCAATTCCATCCCGGAACGCCTGGAATGGAATGATCTTTGGGCAGACTGAATATCCGATCATCCAGATTGATTGCCTCATTGGGATAAGCGAATGACAATCTGGACATTAAACCTCCACCTACAGAAGGGTCCGCTGGCGGGTAATCTTTCAACCCCGTTAAATACGGAATTTCAAGCGGGTGTGCATACACTGGCACACCCCAGAATTGTTCCAGCTCAATAACGGTTCCTACATGGTCGAAGTGACCATGCGTCAATATGATCGCAGACGGTGGACCTTGAAAACGTTCTGCTGCAACCTGAACAATATGATCCGTGAACCTCGCCATTCCGGTGTCCACGAGGACCCAGTTCCTGCTTCCTGGCACTCCGATGAACACGACATTAACAAATAGTGTACGTAGACTGAGAATATCGGGCGCGACTTCTTCAAGTCCCGTCAACCCTTCTGTAATCAGATTGTCAGATGCCATTCACGGTTACCTCCCATTAGGCGGATTGTCTCTCTGGTTCCATTCATCTCGTAGACTTCCCTTTTTCTGGATCATCTATTCAACATTCCAATAAAATAGACGGTATACACCCTGTTTTGGGCATACACCGTCTAGTATAGTCATCGACACGACACAATAGAACAAGAACATCTCGGCCAGTTAAGCCGGATATGCCTCCAAAGCAGCATCGAGCAATTGATTGTACAAGTCATCATCATTCTCAAGCAACTCGTCCATACGCAGTAACTCTTCTTCATCACCGGATTGCTCCGTGAAATGCAAGCTATAGTCCCAATCTTTTCCGTTCTTGCTCATGAAGGTAATCTCATATACGGACTTTTCGCCTTCTGTGCGGTAAACGGTATTTCCCACGTATCCTTTTTCACCTTCACGGCGCATTTCAGCACTTATAATTTCAATATTCACAATCATTCTCTCCTTTAATCTTTCATTTACAGTCGGTCTCCAACATTTCTGGTAAACCTAGTTTGGTAATTGTTATTGGTTAATTGTACAATATATAACGTAGCAACGTATACCTTATTCAATGAAGGAACCCTTCTGAGTCCTTACATCGTTGTAATGGGGATTATATTACGTGTTTGAACAACATCTATATTAGCCAACAAGCTACAATATTATGTTCACATTGGAGGAAAAAATAGCATGAATACTTTTGAAACGAATCTTCAGCAATATGCTGAACTGGCTGTACAAGTCGGTGTCAATGTCCATCCTGGGCAGACACTCGTGGTTAACGCTCCAATCTCGGCAGCCCATTTTGTACGACTGATTGTCAAAGCAGCTTATGGTAAAGGTGCGAAATTGGTCAAAGTAAACTGGAGCGATGAAACCGTAACGCGTCTTCATTACGATCTTGCACCTGATGAAGCCTTCACCATTGAACCAAAATGGTTTGCAGCTGAAATGACTGAACTCGTTGAAGAAGGTGCCGCTATTCTGCACGTCATCGCTGAAAATCCGGATCTGCTGAACGGTGTAGCTCAGGAACGGATTGTTACCAGCCAAAAAGTGCGCGGCAAAGCGCTCGAAAAATATCGTTCTTATCAGATGGCTGACAAATTCAGCTGGTCTATCGTGGCCGTTCCTTCTCCGGAATGGGCAGCTAAAGTGTTCCCGGATCTGCCAGAAGCACAACAAGTGGATCGCCTGTGGGACGTCATTTTCAAAACGGTACGGATCGGTGAGCAGGATGCTGTTGCCGAATGGAAAAACCATTTGCAAAACCTGGATTCCCGCGCTGATCTGCTGAACAACAAAAAATACAAAAAGCTTCACTATACAGCTCCAGGCACAGACTTGACCATCGAACTTCCAGAAGGCCATATCTGGGTATCCGGTGGAAGTGTGAATGAGCAAGGACATGTCTTTATTGCCAATATGCCTACGGAAGAAGTATTCACGGCTCCGCTGAAAACGGGTGTTAACGGCACAGTGCGCAGCACGAAACCACTCAGCTACGGCGGCAACCTGATTGACGGATTCTCACTGACATTTGAGAACGGTCGAATTGTAGATTATACCGCTGAACAAGGTCTCGATGCACTCAAAAATCTGATTGAGATGGATGAAGGTGCACACTATCTGGGTGAAGTTGCTCTCGTTCCACATCAGTCACCAATTTCCGATACCAATATTTTGTTCTACAATACTCTATTTGACGAAAATGCCTCCAACCATTTGGCGATCGGTAATGCCTATGCCTTCTGTCTGGAAGGTGGTAAAACGATGTCCAAAGAAGAATTAATTGAACGTGGCATGAACTCCAGCCTCACTCATGTAGACTTCATGATTGGATCCGGAGAAATGAACATCCATGGCGTAACCTCCGAAGGTACGGAAGAGCCGATCTTCCTGCAAGGAAACTGGGCATTTTAATCCCGTTTGATGTGATTTAGGAGAGAGGAGATTACTCCTCTCTTTTCCTGCGTCAACAGGTCAACAATTCAACAATTGGAGGGAACTCATATGTTAAGCTTTGAACAAAAACTGGATCGTTACGCTGAACTTGCTGTAAAAGTAGGTGCTAACGTGCAACCAGGGCAAGTATTTGTCATCTCTGCGATGATTGATACCGCTGAATTCGTACGTTTGCTGGTTCGCAAAGGATACGAAGCTGGCGCCAAGCAGGTGATTGTAAAATACGGGGATGAAACCGTCAATCGATTGCGGTTTGAGATGGCTCCGGAGGAATCCTTCCAAGAGCCGCCGAAATGGCATGCAGCAGAGCTTGAAGAACTGGCGGCCAATAATGCAGCCTTTCTGACCGTATTGTCATCCAGCCCAGACCTGATGAAAGGTATTGACCCTGAGCGGATCTCGACCCATCAGCGTACATTTGGTCAGGCGATGGCCAAGTACCGTCAGTATCAACAGGCGGATAAAATGAGCTGGACGGGTGTGGCTTGTCCTTCCCCCGATTGGGCAGCCAAAGTATTCCCGGATCTCCCGGCAGCCGAGCAGGTTAACCAGCTGTGGGAAGCCATTTTTGCTGCAGTGAGAGCCGATCTGGAGGACCCTGTAGCGGCTTGGGAACAGCATATTGAACGACTGGAGACCAAAGCCGTTGCCCTGAACAACAAGAAGTATCAAGCATTGCATTTCCTCTCACCAGGGACAGATCTTACTGTCGAGCTTCCAGAAGGTCATATCTGGGCCCAGGCAGGTAGCGTGAATGAACAAGGCACCCCTTTTGTTGCCAATATCCCGACAGAGGAAGTATTCACCGCTCCAGCCAAACATGGCGTTAATGGCAAAGTGTCCAGCACCAAACCACTCAGCTATGGCGGCAGTATCATTGATCGTTTTTCACTCACATTTGAGAACGGACGTATCGTTGATTTTCATGCTGAAGAAGGTCAGGATACGCTGGAAAGACTCATTACCATGGACGAAGGATCTCATTACCTCGGCGAAGTAGCTTTGGTCCCCTTCCATTCACCGATCTCTGAGAGTGGTATCCTGTATTACACTACATTGTATGATGAGAATGCGTCGTGCCATCTTGCAATTGGCAGTTCCTATGCATTTAATATCGAAGGTGGCAAAACGATGTCTCCTGAAGAGCTTGCAGCTCGTGGCATGAACATCAGCATCACCCATGTGGACTTCATGATGGGCTCTCCCGAAACGGACATTTACGGTATTACGGCAAACGGCGAACGCGAAGCCATCTTCCTTAAGGGAGACTGGGCATTCTAACTGATTACAGAGAGTTATCTCCCGTAATGTATTTTCTCTGAACAGTCGAAAAGGCTGTCTTGCAACCATGTTCTCATGGTTGGCGAGACGGCCTTTTATTAATTTTCAACAAACTTTCCCGCATGTTATACACACTTCTCTCATCTGGTTTTTCCCGGACCAACCTCCCATTGTATCCTTTCCATAATATGTTGTAAAATGTAATGATACCAATGTTTGTGGATTGTTCACCAGAAAGGAGAACATCATGGCCAATCGGCTCCAGTTACTACTAGCCTCAGATTTCCATAATTTAGGCTCTGCACTTCAGGAAGAAGTGTATTATGAATATTATAATATGGTACATGGTCTTATCGTTTATATCATCAAGGAGCGTGCTGCAGCAGAAGATATTATTCAGGAAGCTTTTATCAAAATCATTAAAAACAAACCCATTTTCGAAGACGAGGTCAAACTGAAAGCCTGGCTCAAGGTCGTCACGCGGAACACAGCTATTAATTATCTGAGAAAAAATAAAAATAACCGTAACCAAGTGGATACGGATAGTGTTTTTATAGATATGGAGACGATGAATCAGACGGCAGCTTCCGTGGAAAGCATGGTAGAAACGCAGATGATGGAAGAGTCTATTGAATATTATCTCGGACAGCTCAAACCGGAATATCGTGTACTGGTGGAGTTACGGTGGAAAAAAGGTCTCTCTTACCGAGAGATGGCCGAACTGCTGGATACCTCCGAAGACATTGTGAAGCAACGCTTGTTCAGAGCCCGTGGCAGTATCAAGAAGAAATTACATAAGGAATGGGGTGGAAGCATTGAGCAAAGGCAAGTCCGATAAGCACGTGGAGCGATTCGATTCAGAGCTGGAAGACGAATATTTCGACGCTGCGTTTGACCTGGCTTTTGATGAAGCTTTCCATCAGGCCGTCTCTGCCCCTTCCGCCTCCCATACCGAATCCATGCAGCAATCCTGGCAGAAGGTACACAGGGAAATTAACAGAATCGGTTTACGTAAAAAAAGAATACGTACCTTGCGACTTTCAGTTGTCGTAGCCGCTTCCGTGACCATTGGGGCCGTTATTTTCAGCCTGCCGTCCGGTACGCAAGCGGTATCCCCATTTGTGCAATCCATCAAGGATTGGGGCAATGGCATGAAATCCATTATCATCGAGGATCGCACGACCCATCTGGGGGCTGATCCGTCAACAGCCAAAACGCCTCCACCACCAGAAACCAGCTTAGACGACATTCTTAAAGTACAAGAAGAAGAAGCTCTTAATACACCTTCGTATGAGTTATCGAGCCATCTGTTTCGTCCAGTACTTGTTACGGAAGAGATCGCACGCGAAGGGTTCATGGGTGACTTTCTGTTATCCAAGGCCATTCCCGAGCGATTCAACAAGGTCAAATTCGAACTCGTGCTCGATACGGAAAACCCTGTGAATCCAGACGATTATTATGAGTCCAACCAAATGAGAGTCCAATATACCAGTGAAGGCAAGAGCATAGAGGATGAGATCATCCAGTTTGATTATGTCTATGTCATGCCCGGGGAGAAAATTGAAGGGGCCATGCTTCGTGATATGAGCACCGTAAAGCTGGCGGATGGCTCGGAAGCACTGATGTATATCGGCCCACCCTATAACTCCTTTCAGTGGATGATGGGTTCCAATAATATGAGTCTGTTTGGCACCCTTTCGGAAGAAGAAATGACTGCGATTGCCAACGATTTTCAAGAGCAGAAGTTTCCCGGTAGCACCCGTCGATAAGATCAGAATAACACGGTGCCAGAGACATGTTTGCTTGTTTCCGTGCTACTTCCATCATACGCTGTATGAATACTGGTAACGCGATAATAATATCCTGGCATAACGGTCCAATCCGATGCGGCATTCAGTAAGTTTGTATTCGTTGCATTGTTGGAATTGGTTTTGAAAGTTACCCATGCTGTTCCTGTCCAGCGCTCAAGTCGATAATCTACGGAAAGTGTCTTCATTGCTGTATATGTCGTGGTCTTGGTATTGACGATAGCCGATAGTCCACCCCCAGGGATGACTGCACCGACCGCTTGATAGATATGTCCACGTTCGGAAGTGGCAGCAAGTGAATGGATGAATGGTTCTGGCGGTGGCGGAGCTGTAAGGGCACCAGAGGACACGTTGATCATCGGGCTTGCAACGGCTGGTTCGGACGTAGGTATAGCCAGGATTGTTGGCACCATTAACAAGGCAACAAGGGTTACTTTTAGTATAGATGCTGCACTCTTCGTTTTTGTTTTCGGCATATTGATCCATCCTCCGCTTCCATACTTGAATTTGTGTAAGGGTATAAACGGACGGATCGGGTGACAGGTTTCAAAAAAAAAAAATTAGACGCTCCGATGTTTCTGTCGGCAGCGTCTTTTGTCTTTGCATGCATCTCCAGCATGGTCTCGCTCCTGGAGAGAATGTTTACGTCACTTATAAGCGAATTTATATCAAAAATAGCTTGGTCACGGAGAACCGTTACGCTGATATTGTCATTCATGCATCCAAAGAATCATGAGCATGCAAAGAAGCTGTACCATGACATTACGTCACCATACAGCTCCATTCGTTACAATTTCGATCCGGCTACGCGCCTTCTTCTTCAACCAACAGTTCCAGCTTAATCACATTTACTCGGGAAATCCGCTTATGCTCTGTCTCTTGAATGACAAACACATAACCCCCATACTCAACCGATTGACCGACCTCAGGTGGAATGGCATCTACTCTGGAGTATAGCCACCCCCCGATGGTATCGTAATCGGCACGATCCATCTCCAGTCCGAATCGTTCACTGACTTCTTCAATCAGCATCATACCATCAATGGAGTATTCCATCTCATCCACTTTTTCAATCGCAGGACGCTCGTGATCGAATTCATCCTGAATCTCGCCCACGATCTCCTCCATAATATCTTCAAGCGTGACAAGCCCGGAGGTTCCCCCGTATTCATCAATCAGAATCGCAATCTGTGTCTTGCTACGTTGCATACGCTTGAGCAGATCACTGATTAATGTTGTATCTGGCACAGCCAGGATGGGCCGGATTACGGAAATGGTATCCGTTAGTTGGGATCTCATCAGATCCTTAATGTGAATAAAGCCGATGATATGATCCTTGTCTCCGTTATATACCGGATACCTTGTTCGCATACTTTCGCTGGCAATCTCCAGATTCTCCAGCATGGACTCATTGGCGTTCAGACAGATCATTTCCGTCCGCGGAATCATAATTTCACGGGCAGTTGTATCCGTAAAATCAAATATATTATCAACAAGTGCTAATTCAGTGTTATCAATTAAACCGCTCTTATTGCTTTCTTTCATCAGAATGCGTATTTCATCTTCGCTATGTGCCGAGTCCATCTCCGAAGCTGGTGCCATTCGGAACAGTCTCAACAAGCCGTTAGCCATACCGTTCAGTGCCCAAATGAATGGATACATCAACTTGTAGAAGAACGTTAGCAAAGCCGCAGACCACAACGTGATCGTCTCAGACTTTCGAATCGCCATCGTTTTGGGAGCAAGTTCTCCCAGTACAATGTGCAAGATCGTAATAATTACAAATGCAATGGCAATAGAGATTCCATGAACGTAGACTGGTCCCAGTCCAAATGCGGTAAACACGGGCTCTAACAGATGTGCAATTGCGGGTTCTCCCAGCCACCCGAGTCCCAGTGAAGCCAAAGTTATACCTAGCTGGCAAGCTGACAGATATGCATCCAGATTACGTACGATATTGGAAGCATAGATGGCATTTTTGTTGCCTGTTTCCACCAAAGCCTCAATCCGACTTCCACGAACCTTCACCATCGCGAATTCCGCCGACACAAAGAAACCATTCATTAATACAAGTAAACCAATGAATACTAAATTTAAAATACTCGGTAAGGGGTCACTCAAATGTTCATCCTATTCGCCGTCATTCTTCGGCAAATAGGTCCACCTCCTTCGAAAATGTAGGATATTTGCCATTCTGCCGTTCATATGCAGTTTCAACTTCCCAATGCTTCCACCTCCACCTTGTTCTGTCGAATAATTAAGATATGCTTCTTTTATTATATAATTCTACACTACACAGTCAATCCGTGTCCTATGACAACGAAATGGCACAAACGCCTTATTTCTTTAACAAAAGTAACGATTACGCTGTTTTTTTAACATTTCACAAACATTAATCTAAACAAACCAAAGAGAGTATCCTAGCTCATGCTTCCGCATGACTGGATGCCCTCTTTTTTCAATACTGTTATTTTCTTAATTCTATCCGCTAATTACGGTGTCGACTCAACCTCCACTACGGTCTCAGAAACGGTGTTCCAGCGCCACCTGGCTTGTTTCCCGCTTGCGTTATGCAATCCACCGATCCAGAATTCATCCTGCTTCAGCAATGCCCAATCGACTTCTCCATTCAACACCTGAATTCCGAGTTCCGTTAGCGACAGGACTCCGTCACGGAATGTTTCATCATGCTGCTTGAAATTAGGGAAAGTGGTTGCACCGCTCATCTGAAGCAGAGCATGAGGTCCTTCTGTCATCCGCCTCAGATGTGCCCAGTATTCAAGATCACCCATCCCGAGAATATGCAGCTTGTCCCCTACCTCGCGAAATAATGGATATGGACGCTCAAAACCTGCTCTAATGGTCTCTAGTGTTGTCTGCTCAATGACCCCCAGACCGTTCGATACAGATGGCAGACGGGACAAATGTGCCTTAAAGGCAGCTTTCGCAAAGGGTAGCGCAGAAGTGTCTGCCTGCAAGTAATCCAGATGATGCCGGAAATCAGTCGACGTATAGGCTTCCCAGAACTGTGCACCGGCTTGTAACTCGTTTTTCTCAATCACATGCCAACTGCCGGACAGACGTTCAATCTGTGTAGAGGTGAGCTGTCCCAGTCCTCTAAAGTGCTCAATCTCTGGATACGAGTCAATACAGAGCAGATTCAGCTTCGTATTCTGGAGCGCTTGTCCTCTGAAATAATGTAACAGATACGATAACATCGTCTGATCATAGAGATCGTATTCGAACCATAAGACAATTTCCTTATATTTTTGAAACGAATGCAACTTGCGTTCAAGCTCCTCGATCTGCAAGTATTCCGTCTGCGGAATGCCCAACTGCCGCTCTAACACGGATGCCCGATTCTTTCGATTCTCTGCACCTTCCATATCTTTGGCTACCGGGCCGAACGTGTACAACTCTCTCCATACGAGGATGTCTCCCTCAATTCCACTCTCTCTTAAACGATTGGCTGCGTGATCCCCATTCATAATGTGTAACAAGCCTTTTCCCCCTTCATACAAGTCACTGAACACAGAGACCAGATCCCTTACTGGCATAGAACGCTTGAGTTTGGATCGGGCATCGAACAGTCTTTTCTTTAATGCAGGTACCTTGACCCCGAGGAAATCCGATATTTCCTTGAGCGAGTATCCTTCCAAATAAAACAGTTCAACAGCAATCCGCATTGATGATGGCAGTATTACAATAGAATCACGCAGTGTACGATGCATTTCGTTTTGCACCGCTTGTTTTTCCGGATTATGCCCCTGATCCTCTTCATGGAATACATGCTCCAACTCCTGAACTGGAATCATGGTATGCTGCTTACGTCGTAGCCAGCGATAACACTGCCTCTCCACGATCACCTTGAACCACCCGGGAAAAGCCTCCGAGTCCTCCAGCTTGGACAGATTGCCAAAGGCTTCAGTAAATGCCTCCTGTACGACATCTTCAGCCCAAAATGTATCTCCTAAACGATTGTAGGCAACAGCAAGAGCCATCCCGCGATATTGAGACATCAGTTGTGCGTAAGCTTCGGTTTCGCCCTTCATCGCTCCTTCAATCCATGAATTCAATGCTATAGACTCCCTTCATATAAGCATGCTGCTTGTTCTATTCATGTATAAGTGCCATGTTATCACCAAAAGGTTACGTATGACTCTAAACCTATAGTAATCTTCGTATATATGTTTATGTAAAAAGCTGTCCTGTCTGCGGATTACCTCCACATTCAGGACAGCGAAGTAAATCAGTATGTGTTAGACATGTCAGTTATCAATCCAAATGATGAGGCGCCAGATCATCTGCTTGGGGCTTGTGGGTAATTGCCTACCACTCCCGGATATTGATACAACAACGGCTCATCAAATGTAGCATAGTCGAAGTTGACCATCAACAGCATGATCCGTCTTCCTGTCTTCGGGTCACTGATGATAATATGGTCACGGCCGGCTGCTTCAATGACACCTTGGAATATGCGAGCGTTCCATTCTTTGTTGCCTTCATATGTCATGTAGAATGTACCGAATTTACCAAGATTCAGACGTAAAATATTCTCAATGTATGACTGCTCAAACTGTGGAGCCGTTGTTGTAATCACTGCACCTGTTGGTGTCATTGGGCTTCCACTGGATACGAGTGGGGGTACACTTGTGGAGCTTGGTGATACCATCCCTGGCGTTGGTGACATGGCAGGCATTCCGTTGCCTATTTTGTAAGACGTACCTTGAACCTGAGAATTGGCTTGTTGACCCAACACGGAATTCGCTTGCTGACCCAGTGTTTGAGTTGTTGGTTGATAAGGCTGATTAATCATTGTGATTCCTCCCAAAATTTAATATACTTCCGGACAGTCTTCGCCTGAAGGACTGAAGAAACAATGCGCTTTGAAACGTCCTGTATTTTGCTGGTCATACCACGTTGCCGGACACTCGGCCACAGGTCGGAAGAACCACAATGAATTGCTGGCAGGCCAGAAGCGCTCTCCATTGATCACCCGTTGTGCGAGACGAATCTCGGACTGTCTTGCCCGTTGGTAAAAGTACCCCTTCTGTGTTGACTCGTAGCCTCCTGGATTCTGGAATACCATACGATTGATATCGCGAATATCCTTAAAATCCAGACAATCCACCAGCACCCGGTTCACACTTACATTGCCCACAAGCAACATACCCTGTTCGCCGTCACCTTCAGCCTCTGCCCTCATGAGTCTAGCCAGCAGCTTGACGTCCTCTGAGTTGGCTTTAATAACAGCCATAGTCTGTTTCCTCCCTTGTTTCAGCTGTTCATCACCGTACATCCTATTGTGCAGGAGCCCATTCGGTGACACGATTCCATCTTTTTTCCATAAAAAAAAGCCCGGAACCTCACCCAAGGTGAAGTCCCGAAGCAACTCGTTTCTTATAATACTCTCCTGTTTAAGGCTTGGCTTCAATCCAATAATCATAGGCATGAACAATGTTGCCTTGGTAAGCCTGATGTTCGGTCAGCAGATCCGGAAGCTTGGCAAGCTGAAGTTCCATCTCCTCTGCCCCTTTTTCATAAAAAGAAATATGAGGGCCTTCGTGGTTCTGCTTCATTTCTACCGAAATCAATATCCTTTTTCCCAAACGATCCGCGATCTCCATCTCCTGACTCACAACAGCAGCAATCCCATTGGAACCTTCGGCGTTGTTACGGAAAGCCATCAGCGATACATGATCGAGTGTACGGATCATAAATTCAGTCACAGATGTATCCTTTCCTGGCAACGCGAAGCTATCCAGCCATACAGCAAGGTCTGCGCTTGTTTCGAGATCACTGTCCTTCTTCGTTTCTTCCTGGAAAAATGTAATGTTGGCAGCCCATTCCGTCAACAGGGTGTCCCGATTATTCTCCCATTCTGGCAATGTGTAAGGCTCAATATCCAGATGGATGCCTTCAAATCGTTCATCCGGCTCGGATTCAGCATTATAGTTTTTCACATAATCAATCAAACGCTTAATGCGTGGACGATTCTCCTTCTTGCCCCAGATCGGGTGTCCACCCATTGCATGGATCTCAATGCCCTGCGCTTGTGCGCGTTTCACAAAACTGCGGTAACTGGAATAGGGTTGATCCAGATCTAACCGAACATACAACCAGTTAATATTCTGCTCTCTAGCAAACGCTAGTATGTGCTCTCCCCCATCATTCGTCACCTGAGAGGCCTCCCAGATATACGTTCCCCGAATCTCTTGCGGATTGGATGGAATCTCCGGTGATGGCAGTTCTGACGGCTCCAGTTGTCCCCAGTATACAATGTCATGTACAGCAGAACCGGCGTAAGAAGTATGTTCACTGAATGCGGAGGCAACTTCTTCAATAACGCTTTCCAGTTGGGTTGCACCTTTACCAGCAAATGTTGTGAATTCCTCGCCAGGCATTGGTTTGGTGTTCAGCCCAACGGTGACACTCACATTGCTGGCGTCAGCCCAGTTCATTTCCTGTTCAATTAAACGTATAATACCATTGTTCCCTTGCGCGTTATCACGGTAAGCGAGTAAAGTGACATGCTCCACTCGTTCAATGAACCAACGTGACAATGGTTCGTTATCTGCATCCTCCGAAACTCTATTCCCTGTGATGGTATAGGAATCCAGCCAAAATGGCAGGTCAATATTCACGGCAACCGCGCCATCCTGTCTCACTTGCTCAAATAACAGGTTCATATTGGCCACCCAGGATTGTACCAGTGGCTTGGCATCTTCTTGCCAAGCTGGTAACACATAGGGCTTGATATCCAGATGTATGGCATCAAATTGCTCGTTGGGCTCAGCAGCTCGATTGTAGTCACTTACCCACGACGCTAATCTGATCATGGGACCTTCACGGCCACTGAGTGCCCAGTATGGATCGCCTCCCAGCGCTTCAACCGCAATACCCGCACGGCTTGCTTTGGCTATAAACGTCTGGTATACCTCCTTGGACAGCGTTATGTCTACATTCACGTACAGCCTGTTTATCTTATGTTTAGCTGCATTGGCCAACAGCTCATCTCCGTTGCTAACAGACTGTGCCTGCCATACCCAGGCCGCCCGTATATCTGCGCCGTCAGCTTCAGCAGGTGACTCGTTCCCTATCATTATCATCCCTCCGATCAGCAGTAACAGCCAAAATACCTTCCGGGATTGTTTCCCGAACATATACTCCCTCCATTCCTCTACTGTTGTAAAATCACATTTATTATAGCAACCGAGTTATTAAAAACAAATAAGCCCAAGTGCTTAACTTGGGCTTATTACTCTTAAGTTGGGACAGCTTAGGGCTCGCCCGGCTCGATCCCGGTTCTAGTCCTCATATATCATTTTTCGGGTCATGCCTCCATCAATAACGAGGTTGGTCCCTGTGACAAAGGTATTGCTTGGGTCAGATAAATATAGACAAGCACGGGAGATATCCGAAGGAACACCCACACGACCGGAGGGATGCTGTTCATGATCCTCCTTTTTCAATTTATCCACGTCACCCGTCTCAATCCATCCCGGACTGATACAATTGACCCGAATTTGGTCTTTGCCCAGTGAGACTGCCAGCGCATGCGTCAGAGCCACAATTGCCCCTTTGGAGGCAGCATAGGCTTCGGTATCCGGCTCAGACATTAGTGCACGGGTAGAAGCCATGTTGATAATGGCACCCCCGTGTTCATTGCCTTTCATATGTTTGGCTGCTTCACGACTCGCCAAAAAGCAACTTCTTACGTTGGTATTGAGTACATCGTCCCATTCTTCCAGTGTTAACTCATAGGGTGATTTCCATTTGGTGAGTCCTGCATTATTCACCAAAACATCAATTTGCTTGAATTCTTCCACGGTTGTAAGAAAAAGATTCGTAATATCCTGCTCGCTCCGAACATCACATTGAACAAAGATGGCTTCTCCTCCTTCATTACGAATGGAAGCTGCGGCTGCGGCACCCTCGGCTTCCTTATGGTCAGCAAGTACAACTTTGGCTCCAGCGACTGCATAAGCCTCAGCCACACTTCGTCCTATTCCCTGAGCCGCGCCGGTTACAACAACGACCTGATCTGTAAATGACATATTCATTGCCTCCTCTATTGTAATGATCCTTCGATCATAATCTCATTAAGCCTCTTCTTATATAAAAACACGTTAGCCCCATTAAGAAACGCTTGTCCAGCAAATAATCAAAAAAAGCTCACGCCATCCTGGCGCAAGCTGCTCAGTTTAACCACGCAGGCGTTCAGAATATACGCGATTATATCGCTCGAAGCCTACATAACGTGTTCCTTTGAAAGAGAGCCGTCCTTCATCTCCCTCAGCGCACAAACCATACTCTTCGCCATTGACTTTGAATTCAAGCCGATCTCCACTTTCTACTTCAAAGGTGACGTAGTATAACGTTCGTGCTGTACTGCCCGGTTCAGCAGATTGCGACTGACTCATCTTCATCCGTCTGCTGGTGATTCGTGAAGGCACGGTCAATAGTGGCTCCGAGTTGTTGCGTCCCCACCTCCATACCTCTTTTCCCATCGACAGAAGGACTATACCTATAATCAGAACAAATACAACCGGAAAGACGGTTCCAAACAAATCAAACATCCAGGATGATTCA
The DNA here is from genome assembly GCF_018614975.1 of Paenibacillus polymyxa. Lineage (GTDB taxonomy): Bacteria > Bacillota > Bacilli > Paenibacillales > Paenibacillaceae > Paenibacillus > Paenibacillus polymyxa_E. The sequence continues at coordinate 97,118 of NZ_JAGGNR010000021.1, forward strand.
ATGCCCATGTCTCTCCCTCCGTTCATACAACTTAGGACAGCCGGAGTCTTGACCCGTCTCCTGTAATGTATATGCGGACGGACACGGAACTTGTTAATTCAATTAAATAATTGAGCAATAAAATCAAAGAATTAGTAAATGAATACGGCAAGCTTCATTGAATGACGCTTGTCCGCTATCGAAACATTGCTGATAATATTTCTGTCATCATATATAACCAAACTATGTACAACATCAGCTCCAACTGAGATAACAGCCCTGAGTAAAGGACTGCTACCTCAGTTCAAGCAAACCCATGTTACCGTTGTGGATGCATATTTAATAAAGCTGAGGAAAATTAGCCTAGCCTGTTAACGGATTCATGCTAATTGTGTGATCACAAGATGTGCCGATACAGGTCTAGTTCCGCCTGCAAGTGGCGTAATTGTTAATGCAGCAGCATTACCAGCCGGGTTCCGTACGGTCAAGATCGAATTAATCACAGTTGTCTGTACCAAAGCTATACCTACAATCTGCGACGTTCCTGTTGCTCGCCCAGCTACTGTGGGAGCCAGATCTGCCCCATTGAGAGTTAGGATTAATTGACCCGCTTCATCGATGCTCACTTGGAACAAAATCTGATACGTACCAATGGCTGCCAGATTGAAGGAACTAGGCCCCGTGCGTGCGATAGTTGTTCCACTTGTTGGCCCATCCTGAGGAAAGCTTACATCTGTACCGGGAGCAACCGTTGCAGCATTATCAGGTGGCATCAGTGCGAAAAAGTCAGCAAATCCCAGTACGCCTCCTGTTGCTCCTGTTGCACCTGTAGTTCCCGTGGCTCCAGCAGGACCAGCTACTCCTGTCGCACCTGTCGGGCCTACTGCTCCAGCAGTGCCTGCCGCTCCTGTTGCACCGGCTGGGCCTGCTGGACCTACTGCTCCAGCGGGGCCTACCGCTCCTGCTTCACCGGCTGGGCCTGCTGGACCTGCCGCTCCAGCTGCTCCTGTCGCACCCGTTGGCCCAACAGCTCCAGCGGGGCCAGGAAAACCTTGAGGTCCAATCGCTCCAGCAGGTCCGGGATTACCCTGAGGGCCTTGTGGCCCTACAGCCCCTGCTTCTCCCGGAATCCCCTGTGCTCCCATGGGTCCAGCAGGTCCGACCGGACCTTGAGCGCCTACCGCTCCAGCAGGACCAGGCTGTCCCTGAGGTCCTTGTGGTCCAGGTGGCCCCCCTGCTGGTCCTTGAGCTCCTGGTGGTCCTTCAACCCCTTGTTTACCTTGAATACCTTGTAAACCTTGTGGTCCTCTTGGGCCAACAACAGTAGGGGTAGATATATTCACTTCTGGAGGCGGACATTTTACTTGAACGAACTTTTTAACCACTTTCACTCGGCGTTCTTTTCTTTTAACTTTACATGGATGTAATGTTGCCTTTTTTCTCTTCATACACTTCTTCACTTCTGAATGACTCACAGTATGAACACCTCCCTATAGACATAGTTTAACGTACGTATGTAGATGAATAGATGCGTGGACGAACAACCATTTTAGTAAAAAACTCAGCTTATCTCCAGGAAAAACAATAAAATTGATATCATACCGCCCATATGGTTGATCTAAATTGTTCATAACCATTAATTGAGTATATTTTGTCCTTTGAAAGAGAGCCGTCTTAAATCTGCATCGGATGGACGACGATATATGAGTTTTGACAAAAGGGCAACCATGACCTCCATAACGAGTTCAGTTCACTTATGCTTATTTTTCGATTGTAATATTCTTCATCGCAATTAATCTTGTGATCTAGCGATTCAGCCAAGTAAAAATGTGTTTCATCATAGCCAACGACAGGAACAAAATGCAAATAACGTTGTTTGGGATGTACTCTAATAAATAAAATAACAGGCACACCCTTGCTGATCTGTTTCTTCAACGTATTCACATTACCACGTAAGTACATTGCCCGATATCCTAGCTTCCTGAAAAAAACAACAACCGCTTTCGGATATACGGTTCCATCCAGTAATTTGCGAGGATAGGTTTCATAAAGCTTTGTTCCGTTGGACTCCAAACCGAAGTGTCTTAAGACAAACGCACTGGAAAATGCAGCGCATTCGTAGTTTTTCTGAATATCCAACCGATTTGAAGATTGAATGTAATATGTGCTTGGCACATTGACTGGGTACATGCGATCTTTCTTAGGAAAACTGAAATAAAGGGAGATCACCCAGAGGATAATCAACCAAAGTAATACATTGAGAAACAATTCGTGACCTCCTTCGTCTCATCAAGATGTCTGTTAGATGTTCATTCCTCGCACCAGTTTTTTAAAACCCATTCTTTAATTTGTTCAGCTACTCCCGCTGCTGCAAGTTCTGTCGTATCAATTGTTTGCATTGGCGGATCAAACGCAGTTTCCGAATTATGGAGTAACCAGTTGGCAAAATTTTTGTGATCTTCAATCAGATTCTTGTCCCACCCACGAGCTCTTAAACGCGTCTCGCGAGTAACATCGTCACAATGCAAATTCATATATAGAATTCGATCAAATCGATCTATGTAATCGGACGATGAAATGTTTTCCGGAACCATCGTTCCACATAAAACGGTTCCTCGTCCACTTAAGGATATGCTATACGCAATCCTCAGCCAATTCTCTTTGGCAATCTGCCAATCCACGTTATCGATGATATCCATATCAAAGACGTCAAATTCGGGAAGCTGTTTCCGAACAAGCGAAGAGATCGTTGTTTTCTCGCTTTAATCACAAAGGTTAATTCACCCTGACAAAAATCAGGAGACACCACATACCACGATTCATCAGAATATGGCTTATTAAAAACAAATCTATCGTTTTCTTCAACAACACATCTATGAATTGGATAAGACCAGCTGAAAATAAAAATGCCATCTTTCTTTAAATAAGAAGCGATTCGGCTGAAAGTACCTTGAAGATCGGTTGTCCAACCTATGGCATATGTTTTGGAGGGCTCATTTACTCGACTCCTTCTAAAGAGATTGGATATGCGTTGAAGAACATGATTTATAGCATATTAAAAGAAGTTATATATCCCGTCTTCATAATAATTGTATCCTTCATCCGTTATTCTTAACTTTCCATATCCGTTATAAAATATTTCTCTATCTTTTTCATTATCAAACGCATTCTGTTTCGGTCTAATGGCTAAAGCTACATCATATCTTGGATCGCCATAAGCGGTACCTGCCCAGTCAATAATTCCAACAATATTACATTCTTTAACTAGCACATTATCTAAAGTTAAAAATCGCTTTTTCTTTACTTTGGAGGTCAGGCATCTTAGAGAGAAATTCTCTTAAACTTATTCCATCAATATAATCCATCAGAAGCCATCTCGATGTGTCCTCCCTATGAAATGAATATACCTTTGGGACAGGGAGTCCCGTATGGTAAAGGTATTGGAGCACCTGATATTCATCGGATAACCATTCATTATAAAGATCGTTTTCTGTTTTCTTGATGATGTACTTTTGGTCGCACGTATCCAGAATAGCCACAGTAGAAGTATGACCTTGCTTAGGAAAAGTGATCTTCTGAACTTTCCCTATATGTTCTTTTATTTCAATTGGGAGATTCTGAATATTCATGGTTTCATCCTTTCTACTATCTCATGCCCTTTCTGATAAAGTTCCCGTTGAAAATATCAGATCATACGCCAATAGCACGTATAATGTGAATAATGGATATGACTACGATTATCTGTCGATAATTCTGCTCTAAAAGTACAAATCCCATCCCATAATAAAAGCAGCAAATAGGAAAGCCAACATGCCCGACATGATGTATACCGCCTTTTGCTTTTTACTACAGCTTCTTTTCAGCAGTTTGTAGATCAACAAGACAAGATACGCCACAGCTAGAATAACATAAAGCAGGTTCAAGATGAGATGTATGCGTAACGAAGAATAAGGGGCAAAGCCTAAGGCGCGCATGAACAATAGGATCGTATTCAAAATTAATGCCAGACTAGCGATATTAATGGCAATATGATACTTATCAAATCCCGTACCTGGTCTTTCCCAGTTTTTTTGTATTTGGATAACCGAATAAAATAGCCAATTATCGCGCTCAAGCTGAGCAGGACGGCTAATGCAAGAGCAATAAAAGATGCTTTGATCCAATTTATCGTTAAATTGGATACGGGCAAAAAGTTATTATAAGGAATGGAAACTTTGATAATATCCTCCACTCTCAGATTCAACGGAATTCGTGCTGAAACAACTTCCAAACACCTTCTGGACAAGACCAACGTTATAAGCCATTTCATTTGACTGGTTTGTCATGACCACTAACCCAAAGCGAGTGACAGAAAACAAGTAATTGCTTTATAAACATAGTAATATGTTCGATTAATCTTCATTGGCTACTCCCCTTATCGTTCTACTATAGTTTTTGTGCATTTATCACAAAAGTTACAGGGACCATTTTTGCTTTATGGCAAAATCATCATTTTGCAGTTGCATCAATTCATCATCAGATTCCTCAATGACAAATCCCGCTTTTGCCAATGCATTTACAAGGTTGATAGTTTACGATCCGATAATGCTAGCTTACTGTCGCCAAGAGTTACTGTGTACCAAGATTCATCAAAGTAACATTTTTGCAGCAACACATTGTCCTTCTTAAGGTAGGAAGCAGTCTCGAGAAAAGTCCCTTTCAGATCGGTTGTCCAGCCGATCGCATATATCGAATAAACGCTGTCAAAATAATCCTTGGGTATATTACATTCTTCTTCCATAGGTGAACAGATTAAAGTTGCAAAAAGACCATAGCATGATAAAATTTGTTTTGTTTTTTCAATTTGATTCTCCGATAGATCCGTCCCCCATTGCACTTATCCATATCGACCGAGATCGCAGCGGCCTGATTACCGCCAATCATATTTGTTCTAACAACAGAACTCTTATCCCTCTCATCGTCCTCCAAACTAAAAAAACCAATAAATCAATTCCACATTTTGAGAAAATCACCTTAATTATTTCTATAATAAACCATGCTGTAATATTTGCGAAGTACATTTAAAAGCGCATACATTTCACTTCAAATCAAAAAGAACCCTCCCGCAGGAGCGTTCTCCGTGAATCGTTAGCTTAAACGTACATCAAGTCCATCTTACTATACTTTTCGCTGACATACGTTTGTAGTTGTACAAGCTTATTTATTGCTTTCCATCTGAGTTTTGATTATAGAAAGTATCATTTATACATTACGTAAACATATTATGCTTCCTCCCGCTGCCCACAGCGGGGAGGAAGCATCGAGCAGTTAGAGAGAGGTGTCCTATAAACAATATGTGGTTACTTATTAATCCAGCACCACAATTTATAAGAATTCCTGCTAACTTTTATTGTCAGCAGGAATTCTTATCATTTTTATGCCTCCACAGCTTCGGGTCTTTTCACTTGAAGAGGCGGGGGAATAAGCCACCCTTTTTCTTTACTCATTTGGAGAATACGAAGGCCTAAAGCGGTTTTAGTAACGTGATATTTCGCAAATAAAGCTCCAATATCTTCTCTAATGGATTGACCCATAACTTGACTACAAGCAACCAATCCCATTGAAGTATCAGAAGCAATACTTGCTGCAATCTCAGGATCTGTAATCCTTGCACCAACAGGAATGTCTTCCAGTTTTACTGGAGGTCTTTCTGGTAAAACTGGCGTTGGTGCAATTCCGTTATCAGTGAGAAGGGTATCACACTCTTTAATCTCAAGTTTAGCTTGATCAATCAGTGCCTCCAATATTTTTTTCAAATCTTTATCTCCTGCATGATTAAAAAATGCTTGGTAAAAGGAAAGAGCCCCCTTCGCAACCGTTGAACATTGCCATACGCTGAAGATTTCACCGTAATGCATTGGTTCATTTTTTGGATTACCACTTAATATTCCCATCATAACAGCTCCTTCATATTTTAATTACCACCAAAGTATAGTTCCAATTTCATGAGAAACATATTCATAAATAATAAAATACCGATGGTATACGGAACTGATTTTTGGAGAAATTAACTTCATCACATATACAGGAGGGAACTTTTATGAATAAACAAATAAACACTTTTGTTGTATCCATTTGTTTATTAGGAGCACTGGCTGTTCCTGCATCTGCTCATGGTGTAAATGAAGCAACCCAAGATGCACGAAGTATTAACACCTACCAAAATAACAGTTCTAATTATCAATCAAACAGTGTAAGAGCAAACGCAACAGATAACGATGATGGAATGGACTGGGGATGGCTGGGCTTACTTGGATTACTAGGTTTAGCGGGAATGCGTAAAAGAGTATCCGATCATTCCAATCGATAACAGACTATATTATTGTCGCTAGACAGACCAGGATTATTAGAGGGAGAAGTTTATCTCCCTCTATTTGATTTAACTATTAGCAATCGTTTCTTTTCGCAACGGTTGCAGTTTTCCATTGTTTCCTCCAGGAAGCTGCTTGTACAGCGACATGAATGCAAGATGCGCTACTCTTGTCCATTGACAGTTTGTTTATATATATCCATCTGCGGAGGCTACGGAAGTCGGATAAGTACAGATTATATTTGGTAGCGAAGATGTCCCCATCTTTTCCCAATGAACCAATTAACCTTGGAAGTCATGTACAAACGTTACCTTCGAACGGAACTGTACCCCATATGCCAGGATTTAGATGGATTCATACCCCAGGGTATTCTCCCGGTCATGTTTCGTTGTTTAGGGAAAGTGACGGAGCATTAATCGCAGGTGATGCCTTCGCTACTGTAAAACAAGAGTATATGTATAAAGTATTTAATCAGGAATTGGAGATAAGTGGCCCCCCCTCGCTATTTGACAACAGATTGGGAAGCTGCAAAGCAATCTGTTGTTAAACTGAAGAGTTTAAAGCCATTGGTTGCTGTAACTGGCCATGGACTACCGATGTCTGGTGAATTACTAACAACAAGCCTAAAAAATTGGTTAATGAATTTGACCGCATTACCGTACCGGATTATGGGAAGTATGTAAACTAATTTTTTTCTTCGAGCATAGTGTTTGGCTGCGGTATTATTGCGTTGTCCAAAACACTTAAGGACCATGTTCTTGTTCATATATGTAAACAACAAAGGGCCTTCCAGATTTATTCAGTAAGGCCCTTTTAGTAGAGATTTGGGAGTAGGTACCGGAGCTAAAAATAGCTCCGTGTTGTGTGTGTTGCATCTGACCATCTATTTAATGATCAAGTTTAAGTTTGTCCTTTACACCTTGTGATTATTCTTGGAGGCACTGCTATAAGTTATTAATCATGAATGAGAACCGCCCGCTAGCGGCTTTAAACCAGCGGGCTAAGTCACCTTTATCTAAGTTTACTTTTGTGCATGGACACCTTGCCATTAAATAAGAAAGCCCCCTGTTGGGGGCAAAACGTTGATATCAGTTTTACTTGATCAGTTTTGATTACTAAGCGTACATCAAGTCCATAAAACTGCGAGTTACATCTCCATCTTCGGCTGGTTCGGGCTGTTCTGCCCGTGCGTGTTCTGCCATGCAAGCCTTCACCGCTTCCTCTGTCGTACAACGATTCGCATCGTCACATGTGTAGCATAATTGAAGCATATATCTGGTTAATTCATCCGCCTGCGTGAATTGAGTCTGACCGTTGGTTCTCATCTTCATCACTCCTTCTCTTGTTGAGTTAAATATATCACCTTCTAGAGGATTTATTTGTGATTTATTTCACAAACTAAGCAAAAAAAGAAAAAGAACCCTTAGGCTCCTCTTCCTTCTCCTATCTATTCAGATCGATAACACCTTACTATTAAAGCACTTTCCAATGTACACCGCCGTCCACCGTTTGCAATAACAATGATCTTTTCGCATCTGTATTTTCAACCAATATCCAGCCAAGCTTGGGGGTAACCATCTGAATCTTCACAATTTCCGGATAGTCTTCGAGAATTTTCTCCAGTACACTGCTTGCAGGAAGAGCACTCCACGTTTTGCCCGCATCCTTGGTGTGGTAGGTTATGCCCTTTTGCATTGCCCAACCTTCCGAAGCGTTCAGAAATACCGGTGAAAGGTTGCGATTCGCACCCGTTTGTTTATTCAAAGTGAAATTCGACAGCTTCCAGCTCTTTCCTCCATCTGAGGTGAAGAATCCATTAAATGTCGTGCTCTCCCCTTGGGAACAGGACATTGACATCCAGGCTGACTTTGCTTCACGTCCAAAAAATTGTGGTGAACTAACACTGAAATTACCACACCCGTTGAATTTGTTTCGATCAAAGAAAGATGGTCCAGTATCCCAGTTCTCTCCACCGTCTGATGTTACATACAACTTCGGTGTACCGAACTCAAGCGCTGTTAAGAAACCATGCTTTGGATCTGAGAAAGTCATACCCGTTGTGTATCCACGTTTGGAAATCTCTTCTGCTTCCTGTTTGCCGTCTTCATCACTGGATGACATGCGGTTCCAGGTAATTCCACCGTCCTCGGTAAAGTAGAGTTTCTTCTCCTGTTTACCGATAGCGGTATCCACCGTGGTAAGAATCCAGCCTTTTTCAGGAGATACAAATGAGATCGCAGTCACTTTATCCGTCTTGGACAGAGAAGACAGACTCCAAGTTACGCCCCCATTGTTGGTGCGAAGCACCATGGTATCTGTTCCACCCATGCCTTCACGAACAATCCAACCGTGCGCACGATCTACAAAATAAATGCTTTGTCCATATTTAGGGTTAGCCGGAAATTGAACATTTTCCGAAGGTGAAATATTGGTCCAGGTCTTTCCCTGATCCTGAGTGTAGTACAGGCGCAGCGCATTCCGCGTCACCCCCCACGCCAATCCTCCGTTGTCATTGAGCAACTGAAAATCGGTCAAACGTGTCTGTATTTGGTACTTGGCCATATCTGCAGATTCTGTACTATTCACAGGGGGAACGACAGTTAATGTCTGCCCTGTATTCCCGGCGTCCTCCTGCTGCTGCGGAGGTTCTGCTTCCGGAGGTTGATCTGAGTCGGTGCAGGCAGTCAGTAAGGCTACTATACCTATAGACAGCAATGCTGTCTGCGCGATTTTAATCCATTGTGAACGCAAGTGGGTTCCACCTCTCTCATCCATTATACAGGCGTACATGCCTGTCCAATGGCATTTTATTTACGATTCATCAGAATCCACTGCTCCTATTCTACCACAAACCATGTGTAAAGGCTCATTACCCACTCATAGCCTGTCCTTCAACCCTTTTCATCCTGAACTGTTTTTCGACGGAATAATTGGTATAAAAACATGAACTGTGATGTATTTTATAGACAACACTCGCTTTATGTGCCCAAATCCCTTAATATGGATGGGAGTGCAACTCAATAAGGAGATGATATGAACGTGACAAGCAATACAACTTTGAAGCCAAGTCGTGTCGTAATTGTAGGCATGGGTGCGGTGGGAACAACAACGGGATACACGCTAATGTTGAGACAGCGTTCGTCCGAGTTGGTATTTGTGGATGTGAATCATGATAAAGCAACCGGCGAAATGCTGGATATGAACCACGGTCTTCCGTTTACCGGTGGTGTGAAAGTATGGGCTGGCGATTACTCCGACTGCAAAGATGCGGATATCATTATTATTACAGCCGGTGCTTCCCAGAAGCCGGGCGAGACCCGGATTGATCTGCTGAAGAAAAATGCAAGCATTTTCAAAGATATTATTGAGCGTATTACTGAAGTGAATTCTCATGGTATTTTACTAATTGCAACCAATCCTGTAGATATTTTGTCCTATACTTCGTGGAAACAAAGCGGATGGCCTGCTTCCCGTGTAATTGGTTCAGGCACATTGCTGGACAGTGCACGTTTCCGTTATCTTATTGGTAAAAACAAAGGTATCGATCCACGCAGTATTCACGCGCATATTATCGGTGAACACGGAGATTCCGAAGTGCCGGTGTGGAGCATCGCAAACGTTGCAGGTACAGACCTGGAGCTGGATGAAGAAACACAGCAGGATATCTTTGAACGGACCAAAAATGCAGCGTATGAGATTATTAATGCCAAAGGCGCAACTTCCTATGCAATTGCCCTAGCTCTGGACCGTATTGTAGCTGCAATTCTCGGCAACGAAGGCTCTGTTCTGAACGTGTCCACGTACCTTGAAGACTACAATGGCGTATCGGATGTTTATTTGGGCGTTCCATGTGTTGTTGATCGCAACGGTGTGCGTGAAATTCTGCCTCTTCCACTGAATGAAACCGAGAAAGTGGCTTTCCAGGCATCTGCTAACAAATTAAAAGAACAAATCGCTGGATTGGAATAATCCGACCACGTAATCATTCATGTCGTGAACGATTAAGCACGTTAACCGCTGTGAATTAACAGATCTGTCTTAGAGCCAAAGGGATCATTTGTGTCTTCCAGAGAGAAGCTCAGATAGGTCCCTTTGTTTTAATTTTGATTGTAACTATTATTACTCAGAATATAAGTTTACATAATATTTATTATGTTTTAAAATTCGCTCCTCAAATGAAAACAAAAAAGCCTGTCCACAGGACAGACTCCTTTTCAATTAATAAGCGTTATCTCATTCTTAATATGTCGGAAGTTTAACGTCCAGCAGAGCCATAGCCTCTTCTTTCTCCCGGCTGGTTACGTGAGTATACACGGTTGTTGTTTGAATTGATGCGTGACCTAGCAGCTCCTGCACCGTACGCAGATCAGCTCCACGCCGTAACATCATGGTCGCGAAGGAGTGACGCAGCTTATGACTGGAGTAGTTTTGACGTTGATTGGCTGGTGATTCCTGCTGGAAGCGTTCAAAGGTTTCCGTAGATATGAGCTGGATGCTGCGAATAGACAGTCTCTTCCCTTTTTGCGAGACAAATAGTGCTTCCTCTTTCGGCCGCCAAGGATCGAGACGCTCAGCCATAGCCTGAGATAACACGTCTGCCACGGTTTCCGGTACAGGAAGCGAGCGCCATTTACGACCTTTACCAAATACATCCAATGTACGCCGCTCCGCGTTATAGTCTTTGCAATCCAGAGCATGCACTTCTCCAACCCGTAATCCCATATATCCCATCAGCAGAAAAACAGCCAGATTACGTGTGCGATACTTCCCATCTACCGACTCCAGAAAACGTGTCAGCCCACTTTCATCTAGGAAAACGGGCGCACGGTTTTTCTCGGTTTTGGATTTTTTGATCCCAAACGCCGGATTATTGGTTAACAATTCAAGTTCAATGAGCGACTTGTAAAAACAGTTCACCGCCGCATGTTTGCGATTTCTCGTGGCATCACTAACCCCACGCTCCCGGGCACGGGACAGAAAAGACAACACATGCAGCTTTTTGACCTGCTCCAGTGACTTCCCTTGAATGGAGACCAGGAATTCCACTACGTCACCCGTGTATGATTTTACCGTATGGCCTGTATATCCGGCATCCTTCATCCATATGTGAAAAGCTTCTAGCTCGTCCGCATATTGCTCCTGAATCTCCTCGGTCATCATCTGTCTACGTCACCTCGATTCGGTTAAAATTGACTAAGATTATTTACACGGGCACTGCGATGACAGAACAACCTTCCAATCGCTGTTATCCCCAGATTTTTTTGATTCCCTTTTCTCAAGGGGAAAATCCGTGGATAAAGGCGAACGCTTCGCTTTTTCAGGTTCTTTCTGTCCTCTCCGTTTTCGTGTAAATGATTAGTTCAATTTATATATTTATTATAAAGCAGAGCCCCTACGCTTCATCCACAATGACAACGTCAATCAGCGGGATGATCGCTTCGGGTTTGCCCTGACTACGGGTGAGTACAAAAGATGGCAATGGATTCTCGTGCAGACCATTCACGGATTCGCAGATCTGAGTATATAAATCCATGTGCAACGTCTCGCCTTCACCCGCCACATCAATGACAGGCCAATCGTTCTGAACGCAGGCAGGCCAGTAAGCCAGCTCATTCGCAGGTACGATACTTAATTGTTGAATGGACGAATCAATACGGTAGATCCCTTGCCGTTCAGGTTTATCGCCCAGCTTGTCCAAGGCAAGTATTCGAGCAGACTGCTCATCTGGTGCAGAATAGAGTGAATAACACCATGGAGTCACGCCCCAGGCGATTGCCATCAGCCCCTCTTCCAGCAACGTATCCGACAGATCTCCTTCGGCAAATTGCTCGATCAGATTATGGTTACCTGGTCCAATCAGTTCCTCCACACGCTTAGCGAGTCGAGGCAAGTCAGCGAGAATAAACCCTCCTCTGCCGTAGGAGTCAAACACATGATGGTTTCTGCTCCACACAGCTTGAGATGGTGAATTCAACGACGCTGCTTCTGCCGGGAAAAGCGATATATATACGGTGATAACTTGCGCATACTTAACCATTGCAAGTTGTTCAGGTTCGAGTGTACCTTCAGCAATACGTGGTGTTTTCAGATGCAGGGAGATTCGAAGTTCATATTCCCCTTCTGTAAATGCTGACCAACCCAGATTAACAAGCTGTTCAACGCCTTCAATAGATGCAATGGAGATCGTGCTATCCGGTTTCAGGTTAACAGCATACTGCACGTATGTGAGCTCCTGACCATAGATGATATTGGCATCTTGACGATTCACGGGTGAAGCCAACGGTTGTGCAATGACCGATACTTTACGTCCATCCTTCAGAAGGCGCTGCGGATCCAGATCTAACTGTAAGGTTTGTGGAGCCTCTGAATGTGAAACAAGCAACTGAGCCTCCGCAAGTACGGTTGAGTCAGCCAAAGCAAATCCAAAGGCTGCATTTTGATGCTCTGAATTCGTATGTAATGGTGTGTTCATGATACATCCCCTCTCTTATGTCTGATGGCATGTCACATCCCCAAATATATTTCATATTTGGCTTGGCCGCAACCCCGCCCTCGTGATTAAGTTCGTTACGCCCCTTATTACTTACCCATATATGAAGAAAATTCCAACCCTCCCCTGCTGTTATCCCCCCCCCCTTTTTATCTTGCTATAAAAAATCCATATATTTATCCTTCGCTCTCATAGCACTGGAGATCCGGCGTGCCAGATTCAGATGACTGTAATGCCGTCCATACGCAAAGCAGATAATCAATCCGATGCTCAACCAAGCAAAAAAACGTTCCGATGTTTGTAAGCTCCGCCAACTGTCCCAACGAGATGACCCCGAGAACAGAGCCACGATAATACCCGCATCTTATCGATCACCTATAAACCCCATCGAATTCTACACGTTATCGCATTGCTTGATTAAATTTATTTTTGAAGATCACTTATTTTGTTCTTTTTTAGCGAAAATGTTCATGATCTGTTGCACGTGGTTGAATAAGAAAATCGATTTAAAACAAAACTGCGTATAATTTATATTATGCGCAGTTTTTATGAGCCTAATTTTGTGTGAATAACAGCTTCAATGTCTTGTTATCCGAAGTCAAGAAAATGAGAGGTCTTTTCGTCTTTTTCCGCTGTATCTTCCTGCCTTATCCTGTCTAATTCGACGATATGCAAGCATGTAAAAGAGCCACATCGCATGATATGGCTCTTCCTTTTCTCTTTATACAGCTAGAGGTGTATATGAAAATACGAAGTAACTATTTCTTGGCTTGTATGAAATAGCGAATTAGGAAAAAGCAATTCTCTCTGCATCTGACATCCGGTATTGGGTTAACAAATAATCTTTGCTCTGCATCGCCGCATGACGAATCGCATCCAGGTCAACATTCAACAGCTTACCCTCTCGCTTCACGAGTCTACCTGCCACAAAGACCGTATCGACATTGGATGGATTGGCGAACTGAACGACAGCGCCGATTGGATCATGGACGGGGAACAGATTCAGATCAGTAGTACGAATCATGATCAGATCTGCTTCCTTTCCTGGGGTCAACGTACCCACCTTCTGCTCCAATCCCAATGCTTGGGCACCAGCCGAAGTTGCAAATCTCAGTACTTGGCTGGACTGCAAGTTCAACTCACCAGGCATCTCACCCTGCTGCAAAAGTTGTTCATTGGCTCTGGAGCGTTCCGCTTGAAGTGCAAACTTCATCTGCGAGAACATATCTCCGCCTGTGGACGTCACCACATCTACACCAAGTGTAGGGGTTCCCCCATGTTCAAGAAAATAGCCGGTGGCCGGATATCCATGACCCATCATCATTTCAATCTCAGGTGTGACCGACAAGGAAGCGCCGCTATCTGCCAGCATTTTGTATTCATCCATGCCCATGGTGTTACCATGAACGATATTCACCCGTGGACTTAACAGTCCCGCTTCGTATAAGTGACTAATCGAGCGATCCACAGATCCCCAACTGCCAAATCCGGCATGCATGGAACAGATCGCATCCAGATCTTGTGCTAGTTCGATCTCTTTTACCGTTGTATTCCAATGACTGAACTCCGGACCACGAATGGCAAGCCCATAAGTAAGCAATTGATCCCGTGATGAAAAATAACTTTCTTTGACTCTTCTCACATCATTATTCGAATACGTGAGTTGACTATCCCGATTCCAGTAGTCCGTCTCACCAGGGACTCCGTGAGCAAATACCGCCCGAATCCCAGCATCCTGAAGTCCACGAATCAGTTCATCCGTATGGTCAGGGGAATACGGCATACTCCAATCCAACACCGTCGTAACTCCTGCATTAAGCGCTTCCAAGGAACCGAGCAGGTTGGCAATATAACTATCTTCTGGACGGAGCTTGCTTCCCATCGCACCATAGTAGAGATTTTGCAAATAGACTGGCAAGGACCAGTTGGTTCCCGCTGTTTTGACAAGTGATTCCCACATATGCCGATGTGTGTCCACCAGCCCAGGCATAATAATCATCGATGAAGCATCAATGATCTCCGCATCCGGAATATCCAGGTCGGGCTGAATAGCCATGATCAGTGAATCCTGAATCAGAACGTCCACCCTCTTATACTGTCCAATTCGAGCATCCATCGACAACACACAGCCATTTTTCAACAGATAACTTGTCTTCACAAGACACATCTCCCATCTAATTTGGTTTGAAAGACGATCATATCCTGCTTATGAATCTGTACTGCTTCTGACTATTTTTTCGCTAGTATATATACATTATATAGTCATTGTTAGTATTTATCAATTTTGGGATTTGCGTTTGGCCCGAAATCTTCTGACCTTCATCAGATTTCCACACATCTTATCATCACAGTACTTCTGTGTTCTGCTTCGGGTATCATCATAAAACATCCAGCGGCAATCTGAATTATCACAGATCCGAATCCTGGCCCCTTCTCCCTCCACCAAAGTTATTGCAAAGTCAGCAGCTACCTCAGCCATAACCTGTTGCCAATGAGCTTCTACAGCTATTAGTTGGAGTTTCAGTCCCTGATCAATTGTAGTCAATGTTCTTCTTACATGCCCTGCTTCCATAACATCATTCAGCCATTGTTTTTCTATATCCGTTAATGATGCTCCAGAAGACAAGCGGGCTCCAAGAGCCAACAATTCATTCCTGAAGTTTCTCATCGACAACTCATCTTCTGGAGATGCAGGGACAGAAGCGTCAAGTTGCCATCGTTCCAGAAAGTCTTGCTGCCAGCTCGCCTTCCCGAGCCTGTCCTCCGATCGATCTCCCCCACGCCAGTCGTGATAATCACTGTTTACAAAATCGGTCCATAACCTGTCCATATATACCTCCGTTCATTGTAACCATCTAAGATAATAAAGAAAGTTACAACTCATCTTTGATGTGTTATATTAAGTGTAACCTCATTAATCAGTTTTAGCTAGTTACATCACAAATCACAATTATACGCAAGGAGGAAAGACAATGACAAAAACAACAGCACTAGATGTGTTACTTATTCAAAAGGATGATACTTGGGATCAATGTAATTGGATTGTACCTTTGTCGAAATCCTTGGAGGGTCTTACAGCAGAACAAGCAGCCTGGATTCCATCCTCAGGGGGATTAAGCATCTGGCAGTTGGTTAACCATATGTATTATTACAACCATCGCTTATTATGTCGCATGCAAGGGAAGGAGCCTACCCTTCCTGCTGTAGACTCCAATGAATACACGTTTGGGAATTCCGGAGATCCGACGGATGCAGCCGGATGGACTACACTGCTACAAGGTACAACTCGATTAGCCCAGCAGTTGCGAGATCAATTAGCTGCACTACAAGAGTCAGATCTTGAAGCCGCATATATGGACTCCGAAGAGAAATGGGCACACGAACTAGCTCGCTGGGTACTCCATGATGCGTATCACGCAGGTCAGATCGTGCTACTTCGCAGACAGCAAGGAAGCTGGAATATCGTTTTCTAAAAAAAAATGCTTGAACTGCTAGCGCTTACAGGAATAAGATGAACTTATTAATGTTACAGCTTGTTCAACAAACTATACAATTGAATAGGATCTTCGGGGTAGGGTGCAATTCCCAACCGGCGGTGATGTTCTTCGGAACCAGCCCGCGACTCGCTAATTGTTCTTAACGAAGGACATTCAGCGACTGACTTGGTGTGAATCCAAGGCCGACGGTACAGTCCGGATGAGAGAAGATCAACACATTGACATGCCGTTCACGGGAAGGCCTCTTTTCTGACGCATGTCCTTGGATGAGCCCCCTTTTATTTGGTGTATACCAAAACGGGGGCTTTTGTCGATTTTGCCAACTGAAGATTCCGTGTTCTGACGAAGGAGTCCTGAATATGGAAAAGACATCAGCAGCAGCATCACCTGTTTACCGCAAGGAACGAAGTAATACCGGATTCTGGCTTGTAGTTCTCGGCGCCGCCCTATGGGGTGTCGACCCACTCTTCCGCATTATTTTGCTAAACACGATGACATCCACGCAGATTGTACTGGTGGAACATATCATCGTCAGTCTGATTGCCATTCCCGTGCTGTGGAAATTCCGGTCTGACCTGAAAAACCTGCGCGCTCGCCACTGGATTGCCGTGATTTTTATCTCATGGGGAGGATCAGCACTCGCAACGGTATTGTTCACCATGGCACTAACACATAACGATCCGAACACGGTTCTTTTATTGCAAAAGATGCAACCACTCTTCGCTATCGTGCTGGCTAAACTGTTATTAAAAGAAACGTTACCACGTCGCTTCGGTGGATTGTTCTTCATTGCATTAGCAGGAACGTACCTGCTTACATTTGGCTTCACGTTGCCATTAGGTAACTGGGACAACTGGATTCATGCTGGAAGCTTGTTATCTCTTGGGGCTGCTGCCTTATGGGGAGGTTCAACCGTTATGGGCCGATTAATGCTGGGACAGGCGCGTTATGAAACGGTCACCTCCCTTCGCTTTGTCGTTGCTCTCCCGCTCCTGATCTTTATGACGTGGAATGAAGGTGCGGCATGGACGTTTCCGTCCGGAACGGGTGAACAGACTGCTGTCATCCTCAATATTCTCGGTCAGGCATTGTTACCAGGTTTGCTCAGTCTTCTCTTGTATTACAAAGGTCTGTCGTCAACCAAAGCATCTGTTGCAACACTCGCAGAACTTAGCTTCCCAATGGCGGGTGTGTTGGTGAACTGGATTGCTTTCCGTACACTGATTACATGGGAGCAGCTGCTTGGTTTTATCCTGATCTGGGTGGCCCTCTTCGCCATTTCCAGACAGCAGGAAAGATCATCAACTGCGGCTGATGCGGCACCGAAGCTGCGTACAGAGTAAGTGGATATATCTGAGGTTCACATATAAACAAATAGTAAATACAAAATAAAACCATTGCACATCAAATTCGATGAGCAGTGGTTTTTTATTTCCATTACTCGATATTATTCAATCATTTTCTCAATTAGCAATATGAGCTATTAACCCTGTGTTTTATTTCTATATCGCAAATCCTCCTCTTTTTTCCCTCCAACCTCATAACGAATATCCATATCATCGCACTACGTCTCTTCTATGTTTTGTCTTTTACCTAATCCGGTGGTACGATGACATATGGAATAAACAGATGAATTATATTCAGAGAGGAACGATCATAATGTCTTCATTCTCATATACCTCCTACGACGCCGTAGGTTTGGCTGAACTGATCCGATCCCGGGAGGTATCCCCGGTTGAATTGCTAGAAGCGGCGTTTGCACGCCTTGAAGAAGTGAATCCGCAGCTTAATGCGGTCATTCGTACATATGAAACCCGTGCACGGGAGGAAGCCGGTTTGGTTCGCCCTGGAGAACAACCTTTTGCCGGTGTTCCCCTGCTGCTGAAAGATATCTCGCAATCCTTGGAAGGTGAATTTCTGACTTCTGGTTCACGTTTATTCAGCGAGCATCGGGCATTACGCAATTCCAATTTTGTCACTCGGCTCCGTGATGCAGGCTTTATCTTCATAGGACATACCAATACGCCAGAGTTTGGCTTGAAAAATATTACCGAGCCCGGTCTTCATGGTCCAACTCGCAATCCATGGAATATCAATCACTCCCCAGGTGGTTCAAGTGGTGGTGCCGCTGCCGCTGTAGCTTCCGGTATCGTTCCTCTTGCCGGAGCCAGTGACGGAGGGGGTTCGATTCGTATCCCGGCTTCCTTTAGCGGTTTGTTTGGATTGAAGCCAACCCGCGGGCGCACACCTGTAGGACCGGGAGTTGGTCGTCAATGGCAAGGCGCATCGATTGATTTTGCCCTTTCTCGCTCTGTTCGGGACAGTGCTGCATTGCTAGATACGTTACAAGTCATTCAGCCCGAAGCTGCGTTCCATGCTCCACTCTTTCCAGGCAGTTACTTGGCTGATATGAGCTATCCACATCAACGCAAACTGAAAGTTGCGTACACAACGAATTCGCCCGTGGGTACACCCGTCAGCGCAGAAGCCAAAGAGTCTGTATACAAGCTCGTTCGCTGGTTGGGAGATCAAGGTCATCATGTTGAAGAAAAACTGAGTCCAGTCAATGGAGTCAGGCTGATGGAGAACTATTACATGATGAACAGTGGTGAGATGGCCGCGATGATCTCTGCCATGGAACGATCCATGGGCCGAGCTCTGACTTCCGATGATATGGAGATTGAATCCTGGGTTCTGGCTGAAGCTGGCAAGAAGGTTTCCGCTGCGGAATTTGTACATAGCTTAGCTGAATGGGATGTAGCTGCAGCTCAGATGTCCACCTTGTTTGAGCGTTATGACTTCTACGTCACACCCGTTAATGCTTTTCCTGCGCCTAAGATTGGTGAACTAACACCTCATGACGAACAGATCCGTAATCTGATGCGAATTAGTGAATTGGACAAGATCCAGCAGCAACAATTGATCTATGAGATGTTTGAACCAAGCCTCACCTATACTCCGTTCACACAGCTCGCCAATCTGACGGGTCAACCCGCAATCAGTGTGCCTGTACATCTGACTCCGGAAGGCTTACCTATGGGTGTACAGGTTATGGCTACCAAAGGCCGTGAAGACTGGTTGCTGCATCTCGCTGGTCAGCTGGAAGCATCAGACCTCTGGATCGGGATGAAAGGTAATCCGCTGTTCCCAGCATAACCGCAATATTTCACACGTTTCTGATGAGTAATCTTTCATGCACCCTATTTTTATTCTTCATATTCACCCGCTACATTACTTGCTATAGTGCATGAAAGTAATGTCATCTCCGCATACTGAAGTAAAAAGACCTTGGAGGAGATAGGGATGAATTCAGCGGAATCTCATAAGCAGTCTATTTACATTCCTGCCAAGACAGGCTACGCTCTTAAAGTGAAAAAAGGCTCACTGATCCGGATCACGGATCTGGAAGGGCAGCAAGTGGTTGATTTTGTCGCTTATGATGCACAGAATATTAATAATCGGCTTGATCCTGGAGTAACCCTCGATGTCCTGCGCAATTACAGGATTAAACCGGGACAATGCCTGTATTCCAACCGTTATAAACCTCTCATTACCATTGTCAGTGAAACTGTAGGCATTCATGATTTTTTCAATTCGGCCTGTCGTCCAGAAATGTATGAGTTCTTGTATGATAAAATAGACCATCCCAGCTGTTATCATAATCTGAACACGGCCCTTGAACCTTTCGGAATCTCTCCCCCGGATCAGCATTATCCTTTTAATCTGTTTATGAATTCTGTACTAGATGGTGAAGGCAAAATTGATGTTATCGCTCCAGAATCATGTGCAGGTGATTATGTTGAAATGGAAGCCTTGATGGATCTGATCATCGGTTTATCGGCTTGTCCGTGCGAGGAAAGTTCTTGCAATGGTTACCATTGTACACCTGTTCAACTCGATGTGGAGTCGCCTGCCGTTTAAAGTGCTATATCCTCACAGTTTGTTCTAATTCACTCCTTGCGGGAATACGATGACTTGTACCCATTTTCTGTGACGACGGGTACAAGTCATCGAACCCGTTAAGGAGTGAACGTGTTTATGTCTGTACTGTTCAGTTATATCATTCTGGGAATATCATTGTCCGCTCCAATTGGTCCGATTAACGCCGCCCAACTCGACCGTGGAGCCCGCCACGGATTCATGCATGCCTGGATTCTAGGACTCGGAGCTATGTTTGCAGATTTGGTGTATATGCTGCTGATTTATTTTGGAGTAGCCCATTTTCTGGACACGCCGTTCATGCGCTCTTTTCTCTGGTCATTTGGCAGTTTTATTCTGATTTACACGGGAGTGGAAACGCTCTCGAAGCTGAAGCAAGGCATTCAAGGTACATCAACTGCGGAAGCAACTATTCGGAAATCGTTTATATCCGGATTTTTGATGGCCCTGTCCAATCCACTGAATATTTTATTTTGGCTTGGGATCTATGGCTCCATTCTCGCGACAACTGTGAAACATACGGATACCGCTCATTTGCTGCTCTACAGTTCAGGCATATTCATTGGTATCCTGGTGTGGGATGTCATTATGGCTGGCATGGCCAGTCGATTCCACAAACATAGCAGTGAGAATGTATTGCGCTGGATCTCTATCATTTCGGGAATCTGCCTGATCGGATTTGGTTTGTATTTCGGGTACGAAGCTGTACGTTCCATTTTTTTTTGACAACAAAATCAGGCTGGACAGTCACCCAACTTCCCCCACATTAATACTGTAACGGTATCATGTGGAATGGAGTTGGGAATCAATGGCGGAGCTGTATAGTGCCGACGAAATAAACACCTTGTTTGAGCGTCTTCCATCTTGGCAGCAGGACGCTTATTCGCAATTTGGTAAAATGATCGCCGACGAAGATAATACGTATCCATGTGTACCTGGACGAATGGGGTTTCTGTCAGGACATTTGAGGTACGGCTTTACGTGTGACCCCCGATCGGAACATGCTGCCGAAGATATGGCCGATCTGCTTAGACAATATGGTCCTGTCTCCAGAGACACCGGTCATTACGCTTCCATGGTAGTGATCTGTGAGACACCAAGTGATCTGAAAGATCATACAACGGTGGAGCAATATCAGACCTTATTCTGGCAAATGCTTAATCGGGTAAGTTCACACGATACCGAGCCGTGGCCGGAACATATTTCACCCGATCCTCATGATTCATCATGGGAGTTTTGCTTTGGCGGAGAGCCTTACTTTTGTTTCTGTGCAACTCCTGCCCATGAACTTCGAGCCAGCCGGCATTTTCCTTATCTCATGTTTGCTTTTCAACCGCGGTGGGTATTCGAATCCATTAATGACAACACCCCTCTTGGCCGTAAAATGAAAACCTTGATTCGCAAACGTCTCGCTGCATATGATGCTGTACCTGCGCACCCTTCGCTGATGTGGTATGGTCAGCAGGATAATCTGGAATGGAAACAGTATTTCCTGCCTGATGATGAGCAGACCCCTTCCAAATGTCCATTCATGCGGATGAAGCAAGCCCTAGGTAAGTTGACGAAATAATCTTAAAGTTGCTTATGTTTTGGATGGTGCTGACTGTGGTGGTTTCGAGCCACGCACCTTATGAACAATATATGTGATGATCCCAAGGAACACCACAAGTCCCACACTTGCCAGCAGACCTGTTCTGCTGGCTTTTTCCATCGCTGTCCCAGCCACAGCAGCCACAATTAAAACTATGGCAATCCATACTTTGATGCGATTCCACTTCACGGGCTTCATTTTCTTAATGTAAGTGATGCAGATGAGCAGCCATGTATACATTAATACCAGACTACCTGCTGTCGTCACATATTCAAAAAGGCTTTTGGGCATCCATAATGCCATCAACGTAGACAGGACTAATCCGGCAGCTGTGCAACATAATGCCTGAAGTGGCATGTCCTTTTTTCCCCAGGTCTTCGTGAACAGCTTTGGTGCGTCTCCATCTTCTGCGAGTTTCACCAACATGGACGTAATGGCATATAACGAAGCCACCATCGTCGAGAATCCGGCTATAATCAGAATCCCGTTGAGAATATGGACCACAACAGTGAATCCAATGGTTGACATGGCTTTGACAAGCGGACTTTCATCTGGAGTTAACTGAGCTGAAGGCACAAGCAACAGGATCAACGCAATTGAAATCACATAGAGTGTACTCACCGATAATAACATGACTCGACCTGATTTCACTGCATCTTTTGGTTCTTTCAAGTTAGCTGCCATCAAGCCCATAACCTCGATCCCGGCAAAAGCAAAGAATGCATAGATGAAACCGGTCCATACCCCTTTAACTCCATGCGGGAACCATTCATTCTTCAGTTGCTCTGGTGTTACTTTTACAGGTAACCAACCCAGACAAGCCGCTCCTGTTATAGCTATAAATGCAACCGTTGCAGCAAGTTTGATTACAGCAAGAATATTCTCCGTTTTGGTTAATCCCTTCGCTCCCAGTGCAGCAATGAACAGACCTATAGCGGCATAGATCGCAACAAATGCCCAAAGCGGAAACTTCGGAAACCAGAATTGAGAGAACAGCCCAAGTGCCGTTAATGAGCTGCCCATGATGAGCATTTCAGAGAACCAGTACATCCATCCACTACCAAAACCAGCCCAAGGTCCGAATGCTTCGCCCGCATACGTTCGAAAAGCACCTTCCTTTGGATCATCTGCCGTCATCTGTGCCAGCGCACCAAACACAAAGTAAGTACCTGCTGCGGCCAGCACCAACAATATAAGTACGGATATGCCGGCCCAATGAATCGCAAGACTGGTTCCCAGAAAAAATCCCGTTCCCAGTGTGCAACCCGCGCCAAACAAGGATAGGCTGACCCAACTTAGTTTATCATCTTCCTTTTTACTGTGCAGCTGACTTTTCATGAAGCTCCTCCTTCTGCCTTATCCCCTTACGATTTACAGGTCATGGAGGTTTTATGTCTGTTTTTCCAAAAGAATATTTTCAATTCTATTTAAATCCGCAAAGAAGTGGTTGACTTTAATCGCTTAGAATGGTTTTCTTTTTTAAACTTGGTGGTGCGTCAATGTGGCTATATGAGAGATGGTAACTAAGGTGAGAAAATGATCTTACTTTTGTGAATTTTTCATATGTTGAAATATTATAATAAAAGTCGTTATTTCTTTTATATTGAACACAGATTTCCTATTTTTCGTATTATCTCAATAGCTTCGTCGTTTTTTATAAATTTAGTCGTTTATAAGAAGGGCTGCTTCCTGGGATTTTTCCTCCTTTCTTTGTCACCCATTTTCGACTAGATTGACGTATAGGCATTATTCTCTAGAATTCTTTTGTAGTCTCATTTCCGATCCTTGTTATGAATTTTTCATATGTTGAAAATATTTTATGTTGGTCATAAAAAAAAGCCGCCATGACGGCGACTTCGCTAATATCTCCAAATTAAGTCCGGCCATTCCAATCTGCTCCGGCGATTTCTTTCCATCGTGCTCTAATCTCATCATACAGTTCCTGCGGGAGTGCGCCTTTAGCCACAAGGTCGGCATTTTGCTGCCAGCGATTGGGCTTGGCTGTTCCTACAATAGCCGTATCTACACCTTCGGTACTTAGCGTAAAACGCAGTGCAGTTTCTACCGCTGCCTGGGCATCTTCACCCAGAAAACTATAGTTAAGTTCGCTTAAGCGCTTCCAGTATATAAATGGATAAGCCTCTTCCGAAAGTGTATCATACGTCCAGGCCGCATTGGCAATTGGTCTTTTCGCGATTACCCCCATGTTTCTTCTTCTTGCCTCAGGCAACGTAAGATCAATTGCTTCCTGATCTGCGATATTTAATGAAGTCTCCAGGCTGTCAAATACTCCGGTCTGAATCGCATATAGCGCATCTGTTGTATCCCCGCTATATCCGATGAACCTGGTCTTTCCTGCTTCCTTGGCACGCTGTAGCACTTCGATTACCGCTCCTTGGCGGAGTACTTCTTCAGAGCAGCTATGCAAATGGATAACATCCACATAGTCCGTTTTCAACCTTTTCAGACTGCGGTCAATTGTTTGCTCCAGTACTTTGGCATCCCAATCCGGACCTTCGATCCCGGCAGCATGTCCACATTTGGTGAACAAATAGTAGTCATCACGCCGATGTGACAGCACCTCACCGATTAATTCCTCGCTGTCCCCGTAACATTCAGCCGTGTCAATTACGTTTAATCCTGCATCGAGGGCACTATTCAGCAATGTCGCTACATCCGTTTTGGATACATTTTTGCCTATTTCCGCACCGCCAAATCCAAGTGTACTTACATTCATGCCAGTATTACCGTACTTGCGCGTTTCCATGGTTATCTTCCTCCAAGTTCAGTGAATTGGGTATAGATAAATAAAAATACAGATTAACTTCAACGTCCCTTATGTTATTACCCATGAGTTGGTTATGCCACCCACTTTTCCAAACTGCAACCAACTTCATTTATTTAGAAACCATAAATGGACATTCCACCGTCAACCAACAACGTTTGACCCGTTATGTATCCGGCTGCATCCGATGCCAGAAACACGACCGGTCCTACCACTTCCTCCAGTTCTCCCACTCGCTGTAGCGGTGTACGACTTACAATTTCCTGCAAATACTGGGGATCATCCAGCAGTTTTTCAGTCAGAGGTGTTCGGAAATACCATGGTCCTACTGAATTGACACGGATTCCATACTTGCCCCATTCCAGTGCGAGAACTTTGGTCATATGAATTAATGCAGCTTTGGTCGCACCATATACAACCCCTGTTCGAAGAGCCGTATGGCCACCTACCGAAGAGATGTTAATGATCTTCCCATTCCCACGTTCTTTCATATGCTGACCCGCCAACTGCGATGCAAAGAAAGCCGATTTTAGGTTTGTTTGCATGATGGTCTCCCATTGCTCGTCCGTTACTTCAAGTGCTGGTGTCCGTATGTTCGTACCTGCGTTATTCACCAGAATGTCCAGACTACCCATCTCCGAGATTGCCTCTTGAAACGTCTCTTCCATTTGCTCTCTTGATGTCACATCCGCAGTCAGAGCAAGCGCTTTACGCCCTGTTTGTTCATAAATGTAAGCGGCTGTCTCCTCAATTTCTTTCATCGTTCGGGATATAAGTACAACGTCACTGCCTGATTGGGCAAGTCCAATCGCAATTGCCTTTCCGATCCCTCTCCCTGCACCTGTCACCAGTGCTGTCTGTCCATCGAGATGGAATGTGGGTACGCTCATGTTACTCACTCCTTCATCAGTTTTTTTTACTTCAGCAATCATGCAGAATACTTTATATGTAAGTGAAGCCCCGATTGGAATCAGGTTACGAAATACTGGCTTGGATTACCCAGCTCCGGATGGAACTTCTCTCGAAAACGACCTCCGGTATAATCCCCTATAATTTTTCGCCAGAACGCCTGCGCAATGACATTGTTACGAACCTGGGTCACTTTCCATCTTCCTGGAAAACGTTTGAACAGCTCATATGCTGCTCGAGTGCCCACTCCACTGCGCCGATATTTTTGCATCACAAAAAACTCAGTCAAATAGTAGTCATTATCCTTACTGCCAGGCTCCAATTTCTCCAACAGAGCAAACCCTGCAGGTGCCCCATCACTTGTAATCAAAAAAGGAAACTTGCGGTCCTCTTCTGCCCAGAATGCCTCCAGACCGGGATATTCCGGAAAAATGCCGTTACTGTCTACATCAATATTCAGATATTTGGTAAAATCATATAGATAAAATTGCATTAAATGCCGAATCACCTGACTGCGTTCCCGGGGAACCAGTTCTATTTTCATATTCATCCGGTTCACCTCCTCTGCTTTACGTATACTAATTACTTTAAAGGTTTACGCGCCGAAGGGCAAGGAAGCATACTCTACTTACTGCCTGCTTTGGTGAACAAGCTGTGAGCATGTAAATTATGGTACACTAGAGCATAGAATACTAACAAAATGAATATTAAATTTATATGTTTTTCACATGGAGGTGTCGAATTTGACCAACGTGCAAAAAGAGATTGATCGACGCAAGCTGGATGACAAACTACCTTCCATGCCTTGGTTCGTTCAGCAATTCATGGACTACAAGCTACCTGACCTCTCCCCCTCTACCCTGCTCGAATATCTCAGAGATTACGAAGCTTTCTTCGGATGGTTGCGAGCAGAAGGGCTGTCCGAGGCAAGCTCTAATAAAGAAGTTACGTTGACTGAACTGGAAGTCCTTCGCATGGATTCGGTTACCGCCTATCGGTTATTTCTCACAACCAAACGGGAAGGAACCAATTCCAGAATTACCGTCTCTCGCAAACTCTCTTCCCTTCGCTCCCTTTTTCATTACCTGAGCCAGATTGCGGAAGATGAAGACTTTTATCCTTTGCTGAAGCGGAACATTATGGCCAAAATCGAGATCAAGCGTACCCATAAACCCAAGGATACCGCTGCCAAACTCAAAGGTAAAATTCTGGAGGAAGAGGAACTGCTGGAATTTATCGGCTATATCCTTGAAGGTTACGCTGTTGATATGGAGAAGAACAAACAGGCACTGTATTCCCATGAGCTCAACAAAGAACGAGACGCCTGCATTGCCAGCCTGATTCTCAATTCAGGTTTACGGGTGTCGGAAGTTGTGAACCTGAACGTTGATGACCTCGATCTGAACAACAAACTACTGTATGTTTATCGCAAAGGTAATAATGATGAGACGTACAAAACACCCGTTTATTTCAGGGAACAGGCCAAGGACGAACTCGCAACTTATATGAACCTGCGGCAATCACGTTACCGTACGCCCAAGCGGGAGAAAGGTCTGTTCATTGCTTTGCGTAACGGAGATTCAGAAGGAAGCCGAATGACCAAAAGAGCGATCCAGGCCATGATCATGAAATACGCCAAGCGCTTTGGCAAACCATACTTGACCGTGCACAAATTACGCCATTCATTCGCAACCGACTATTATTTGCAAAATGATATTTACAAAACGAAAGAGCAGCTTGGACACGCTTCTACGGAAACGACCGAGATCTATGCTCACCTTACCGACAAAACGATGTCCGAAGCCATCGAACGTCGCACAGACGATGGGATGTAACATTCCGATCATAATAAAAGCAGCAAGCCACATCAAGGATTTCGATCCGAGAAAGGTCTGCTGCTTTTTTGTTTTTTACACCTTTCAAGGAGAGCAAAAGCAGAAAAATTTTAGTTTACATAATAAATATTACGTTATATTTGAAAGGGGTCAATCACGCTCTCTGTACATTCAATCATGTTTATCGACCATAATATCCCACTTCTTGACGTTTCTACGATTCGAATTCACTATTCTGCCTACACTCGCTCTCAACCATCGCCAACAACGCTTTGGCTATACCCTCCGTTTCATGAACCGAGTACCATGTTATATCTCTGCTTACGGTGCTCCGCTCTACAAACTGCTCTGAAGGTAGCCATGAGATCATACCCACTACCCCTTCAAGCTGATCAACCAAGGTCAGATCTTTCTCTTCTCGAACCATCACGAATTTGGGATAAGAAGCATCCTTGAATCCTTCAACAACAATCCAATCATAAACGGACAGATAGCTCAGCATATCCTCCAGCTTGGTTGCCTGTCGCTCCATAATCGCAGTACGTTTCTCCGACATGACAACCACCGCCGAGGCCCCCGCCTCCCCAAATTGATATGAATCCGTTCCTTCTTGATCCATCTCAAAATGGTCATGTCCATCATGCTTAATTGCTGCTACTTTAAGTCCAATAGAAGAAAAGTGCCCGATCAACGCGGCTGTCAGGGTTGTCTTGCCCGTGTTTTTGTATCCAACAATCTGTATAATATGTGGTTTTGTATCACTCATTGTAGTCATCTACCAACTACCTCGCATGTCCTGAGGGCAGTTTGAGAATACGTACCTGCTCACCCGCAGGAATTCCTTTTTTCTCAGGTGGAACAACAATCAGGCAATCACTGTCTTTAATGGTGATCATCACGCTGGATTCATCTACACGGGCAGCAGCCGGTATCGCGTACACCATGCCGTTGCGGATTTCTGTGCGTCCACGCACGAACCGTGTAAAATTATTCACTCTGGTGTACTCTTCCTCCAAGATCGCAGTCCATTCTTCCAAATAAGGATGCTCATCCGCTTGCATGGAACGAATGGTTGGACGAACAAAGAGACCAAAACCCACAAAACAAGCCCCCGGGTTGCCAGAAAGTGCAAAAAGCAATTTGTCTTTGTATACAGCAGCTGTGGTTACACTGCCTGGTCGCATCGTCACTTTGTTAAACAACATCTCCATATGTTCTTCCAGCACAAGTTCGCCCATAATATCATAATCCCCGACGGATACACCACCTGTGGTCACCACGATATCATTCTCTTGAATGGCTTCTTCCAGTTTGGCCCTGGCCGTATTCACATCATCTGCAATAGAACCGTACATCACAGGCTCTCCACCTGCTTCAACAACCAGAGAGCGCAGCATGTAACTGTTGCTGTTCCGAATCCGACCTGGTTGTAATGGCTCATCTACATCAAGCAATTCCGTGCCGGTTGCGAATATCGCCACCTTTGGACGTTGAAATACGGGAACTTCTGCTATGCCAAAAGTCGCTAACACAGACTGCTCTCCTGCCCTGATGATCGTTCCTGCTTCGAGCAGTTGCTGTCCCTCTTGGACTTCCAGTCCGATTGGGGTGATGTTAGCACCCGATAATATGTGCCGTTTCAATGCAATCCACTGTTCTCCGTCCTCTACCTTGCTCTCGGTCATTTCCATCATGACTACCGCATCCGCACCTTCCGGAACCTGTGCACCCGTCATGATGCGAGCCGTCGTACCTGAAACAATGGTGTGGTCCGAGGTGTAGCCGCAAGGAATTTCATCAATTACTCGAAACCAAACTTGATGATCACTCGATGCATCTATGGTATCTGTACTTATAATCGCGAATCCATCCATACCCGATCTCCGGAAGAATGGATACGGATGAGGTGCCTGAATCGTCTTTGCAAGTGTGCGGCCATGAGCAGATTCAAGATGAACTTTCTCTGTGGAGCCTACAGTAACTCTTGCTGCTATTTTGGCCTGAGCATCCGGTACCTGTACAGCTGTACGATTGAATTTGGCAGTTGTCATATCGTGTAAGTGTGAGTTCATTTTCAAAAGCGTTCTTACCTCCTAGAGACATTCATCTTTTAAGAAAGTGTAGCCCGAATACTGTAAGATAACAAGTACATCACTTATTGAATCCTGTGACAAAATCTTATTTCTTACAGGTGTAACGCTCCTTGACCTATATTCAACATGAAAGGCATCTTGTCTGCCCATAATATAATTGACAAAGGGAGGCGATGATCATGAGTAAACGATGTGAATTATGCGGAAGGGAACCTGTGAACACGACCGTTCATCATCTGACACCCAAAGAAATGGGAGGAACATTTCTGCCAACGGCCAACCTGTGCATCCCCTGTCACAAACAGATTCATTCGTTATACACTAATCGCGACATTGTAACCCTTGGACTCACGGATCTGCAATCCTTGAGACAGGATGAACGAATGGTTCCATTTATCCGCTGGATTCGTAAACAGCCTGCTTCAACGATTCCCCGCGTACGCAAATCCAATCATGTTCGCAAATCGTAAACCAAAAAAGAACAGCTCCAAGGTCATGTGCCGGCGAGGTGTATCCGCCTTCCCTTTTCACTGTTCTTAATTGAATTATGTGATTGGCAGCCATCCTGATGATTAGATGTTTATTATCTTCGCCTCTTAATTCGGCCGCCGCCCACTCTGGTTTTCGGTTTTTTGTAGGATTTCTTAGGTGAATCAAACAACCCACCACTGCTCTTGTTGCGATCAATGGTTCCCTTGCTCTGATCCCTGTTGCGGTTGAATAATCCTCCGCCAGATCCCACGCTTGAATCTTTATCGCTTCCGCGCCTTGTAATCGTACCTTTCCGATCAACAGTAATAGGTGGAGCAAGCTTCTTGTCATTACTTGTTGGTGCACGATAAGATCCTGCACTCGGTTTATACGTATCTTTATTGGTATATCCTCGATAGTTGCCATAACCTCGCCCGCCAAAAGAATCGAACAGATTACCAATTAATGTAGCGGTGAGGTAACCTTGTAAAAAAGATGAATCGTAGTTCTGCCGAACATATTCCTTGGAGTCCACCTCAACCAAGGTATCCTCCGGCTTGTTCGGGTCTTGTTGCAGGTGATAATACTCGTCCTGATACACGAGGAACATACGCTCTGTGTTCTCTGCCGAGATCTGATCCGGTTGCCTTTGGTCAGACAATTCCCGAGCCACTTCCGGGACGGTCCGGTCCGAAGCCCGGTACACATAGGACGTTGAGTTACCACTGCCGTTAACCGATTCAAGCGGATATGTGTCCTGAACAGAAGGTGCTCCGCACGCGGACAACAGAGACATCACAAGGCTGAGGACCAGCATTAATTTTAATCCATGTGCCAAGCGTTTTTTCATTGGGAACCTCTCCTAGCTCGAACGAATCACTTTGATATCCGCAGGAAGAATGGACTCACCCTCATACAGTGTAAATCTTCTGTCTTGCCACTCCACACGAAGAAGCATATTATCATCCGACTGATACTGCCACACCAATTGTTCTCCAGCCTGACCATACGGAGTTCTGCCTGCCGTTAATACCATGCCTCCATACTCTTCCTCCAGATGATATGCGCGCCCATCCAGGTCCAGCAATGTGGGCACTTCATCAGGTGAATCAAGCCTGCCATCAATTGGTGTATATAGGGCGTAACGTGTGAGTTCCCGTTCTTCGATATGCAAATATCGAAATGCGGTACCATCCTGCAGCGTGAGGACAACTGCATTTCGAGCACGATTTTGTACCCGACCAACGACTTCATAAGTGACCAGAGAAACCTCACAGATATCACCAGGTGCAAGCTGAAGCATCGTTTTCTGTGCCTGCGGTGGTTCAGGTTTCGTTAGTATTCCTTTAATTCGTTTCCATACACTCATGAGAATTACTCCTGTTCCTTGTCTTATAAACAAGCTGCAATAATCAGTGCGCCCACGATATGTAAAGCGCCAGAGAACAAACCGTATCCTGTCTTCCCTTGCTGAATTCCCGTATCCAGATCCAGATTGGCCCATTTGCGAATCATAAAGTGTACAACACTCTCCAGAATCAACAAAATGATAAAGGATACAATGGAGACCAGCAGTGCTTCTCCCAGGTGACCAGCCGTAGAAATGGACGTAGCAAGTACATATCCTTGTGCAAATAATTTCATAACCATACGTGTAGTAACGGCCATATTGCCAGCCTTAACTTCAGCAAAATCCTTATATTTCGTGAACAGTGAATCAACATACATCAGGACAAACAGCAAAACCGAACCAGATCCGGTCCAGACTAGCATCGCCAAAATGTTCAAATCCATTTACACAGCCCCCACATATCAACATGAACCGCATTTAAAAGCGAAGGAGAAACACTCTTCTCCTCCGCTGGTTAACCCTGCTGACAACCAAGGTAGTATTAGTTCTTATTATCGTACTGTTTCATCAATGCTGCGAGTTCGTCTTCAACAGCCTGATCTTTACCCAACTTCTCGAACTCTTCATCCAAAGACTTGCCTTTGGAAGACATTTCGTTGCTTGCTTCTGCCTGTGCTTCCATCTGCATCATTTTCTCTTCCATACGCTTCATACCAGCACTTGCCGTATCAGAGCCAAACCCATTCAACGCTTTGTTGATTTCCGTTTGGGCTTTTGCTGCATTGTAACGAGCTACCAGTGTTTCGCGTTTGTTCTTCATTTGAGTCAGCTGCTTACGCATCTCGTCGAGCTTGCCACGCAGGTTATCTGCAGAAGCCTTGTTTTGGTTATAGCTGGTTTTGTACTCAGCCATCTTCTCTTCAGCAGCCTTTTTCTCTTCCAGGGTACGCCGAGCCAAATCCAGATTCTGAGCACGTGCCGCCGTATGCGCCTGCTCTTCACGTTTCTTCACAAGAGCTTCCTGCTCTTCGAATAACTGCTTGAATTTCTTCTCAATGGCGATCTGTTGAGCTACTGCTTTCTCCGCATCTTCCAGATCCTCTTGCATGTCACGGATATATTGGTCCGTCATCTTGATTGGATCTTCCGCCTTGTCAATAATGGCGTTGATGTTAGACATGGTTAGATCACGCAAACGTTTGAAAATGGACATTATGTTATTCCTCCTAGTCGATATTACATCGTATATAAACATACATACGTAACAATCTACAACTCGTTTCAATTTTAGCAAATAAAATCAAAACATTCGATGGCTCTTATGTCAGGAAGATCGTTTATCTTTGTTCAGATGATCCTCCATCAACCTCTCTGCAGTCTGCACGATTTCGTCGATCTGCATCCGCGTGATGGAATCAAAATGAATACCCATGATCACCGTAACGGTTACTTTCAACTGCAAGGCAGCCTTTCGGGCGAGCCGCTCACACAGCACTTGTTCTTTATGCCCAGGAATATGTACCGTCAACCCGCTTACGCGCTCATGATCCACGTAGAACGTGGCTACGGCACCAATATGCGCCTTGCCTCCGGTAACGAGAAAAACCTTATCCTCTCCTGCTTCAATCACCTGTAACCGTATCGATTTCAAATCATATGTACTCATAACCATCCACCTATCCTTCTCTATATGTTATATATGGAGGAATTATGGCTTTCAATGAGATAAATCGGCAATGAATATTCTCACACTACGCATATTTTATGGACACCCCGGGCATACCAAGGAGAACGTTATTTTGAAAAGGAGGCCGTTATTATGCGCGTACGCCTCATTATGCTATTGGTTATCTTTATTTTTCTAGGAGGAGATCCTGCTCCAGTTTCATCATGGGATGCTTCCACTCCGTCAAGTGAAGCAGTATCGGGTTCAGATTCTGCGGAAGAAGAACAACTGACATTGGGACAGTTACGTCAAAAATATGCCGATACGTTCAAAACTAATGGTCCTTCAACAAAGAAGGTTGCACTGACTTTTGATGATGTACCTGATCCAAGGTATACTCCACAAGTACTGGATGTATTGAGCAAATACAATGTCAGAGCTACCTTCTTCATCGTGGGTAGTCGTGCTGAGAAACATCCGGATCTGGTGAAACGCATCGTTAAGGAAGGGCATATGGTTGGTAATCACAGCTACAATCATCCTGAATTCAGTAAGCTGTCGATGAATGCCTTTCGCAAACAAATTTTACATACCGGGGATATTATTCGACGTTTGGCAGGATATACGCCCAAGATGATTCGGCCACCTTATGGAGACATTAATGAAGAGCAGCTGAGATGGGCTGCCAAACAGCACTATAGCATTGTGAACTGGAACGTAGACTCCCTGGACTGGAAAGGCCTCTCAAAGGAACAGGTGAAAGATAACATCCTGTCTGCCGTAAAACCTGGCTCCATCGTTCTGCAACATGCTGGAGGCGGTGTAGGATCAAACCTGAACGGCACGATTGAGGCTTTGCCAGAAATTATTGAAGAACTGCATAACCGGGGATATGAACTGGTCACCTTGGACGAGATGTTGGGATTGCCAAAGGCTAAAGATTAAGGATATTCATTATAAAAAATTGACGATGTTAAAAGGGTGCCTGTTCAATCGCAAGTAGCGATTGGCAGACACCCTGTTTGAATTCATTTTAAATGTAATTTACTCTCTACTTCAGAATGTACAGCTCGATATCCTGAAAACCAAATGTGCTTACAGATTGTTTGCTACCCGGGATGAAGATATCAATCCGGTGACCCTTGATTGCACCGCCCACATCACGCGCTGTGGCTACAAAAGCCTGTTTTGGCAATCCTGGATGGCTGTGACCGGTTACCAGTACTTTGGTTCCGAGTGGAATCACACTTGGATCAACTGCGATCGTACCCAGTTCAAGGTCATTGCCGAAGTAATCCACAGCACCCCATCCTCCATTTTCAGACGGATCTGCAGAGTATGCCGTTGCTTTCACGTTCACTGCTTTACTGTAATCAAACGTTTTTCCCCAGGCTTGAACCACTTTGTTATCTGCGTTAACGTCTAAGCTTGCTGTAGTAACCGTTTTGGCTTGGGTCTTATTTCCCTTCGCCGCAGCAGCTGTTACATGGTTTGCCTTACCGGGAATCTTAATTTTCAAACCACCATAAATGTTGTAAGGTGAAATGTCGTTGTTTGCTTTAACCAACGTGTTGAGTGCTACTCCATATTGTTTTGATAAGGTGTAGAAGGTATCCCCTTCTTTGGCCACATGAACTGAATCGGCGTGAGCCGGAACGGCTTGAATGAGCATTGCTGTTGTCAATAATGCTACTGCTGTTTTGGCTATACGTTTCTTGTTAATCATGGTCTTCCTCCCTCATTGTGCCTGCGAAGTTAGTTGTCGGATTCGGATGAGGAGCCCACCCTATAGGTTCTTCATTACATTTGAAACGTTATGTACCCCTAATTCACCCCAAGCAGTGTGCTGTATATCTTCCCCCTGCCCAATCTGCATCGTTACATCCCCCGCACTCCCTGTCCGGAAGTTTCGGCAGAGTTCAATATATCACAATTTTGTAACCTGAACTTGTAGTAATTCTTACCAAATGGTATTTAGCATCTCATCATATATATGAATACTGGTTAATTTAGAATTGTTGGACGACCTGATTCCTTTACATTCGGTAACAGAATAGTTACTTTTCCGAATCCATACGTGATTATTATCCATAAAAAATAGCGTTACTGACTCGAAGTCAGTAACGCTATTTGATCACTCATTTAGAGTACTTTGGCAAGAAAATCACGTGTACGTGAATTTTTCGGTGCTCCAAACACCTCATCTGGTGTTCCCTCTTCTACAATAACCCCGCCATCCATGAACAGGATCCGGTCTCCCACTTCACGTGCAAAACCCATCTCATGTGTTACGATGACCATCGTCATCCCGCCTTCTGCAAGACGTTTCATGACATCCAGCACTTCGCCGACCATCTCGGGGTCCAGTGCCGACGTAGGCTCGTCAAACAGCATCACATGCGGCTGCATAGCCAAGGCTCTTGCAATGGCGATCCGCTGCTTCTGTCCACCGGACAGCTGATTCGGGAATGTATCTTTTTTATCGTACAAGCCCACGGTGTTAAGCAGATCAGCAGCAATTTTCTCCGCTTCCTGAGTGGATTGTTTCTTCACTTTAATCGGAGCAATCGTGATGTTTTGCTGTACCGTTTTGTGTGGGAACAGGTTGAAATGCTGGAACACCATGCCCATTTTTTCCCGAGTTGCATTAATGTTGTGCTTGGGATCAGTGATTGACACGCCTTCAAAATCAATCTCTCCTGAGGTCGGCTGTTCCAACAGGTTCAGACAACGTAAGAAAGTACTTTTACCTGACCCGGAAGGGCCGATGACTACGACAACCTCACCTTTGCCAATCGTCACGTTAATGCCCTTAAGCACATCGTTATTTCCATAAGATTTGTGTAATTGTCTAACGTCTATCACTTGCACTCAACTTCCTTTCCAGTCGTCCCAGCAGCTTGGACAAAATGAACGTTAATACAAAGTAAATGGCTGCCGCAATCAAAAATGGATTCAACCCTTGATACGTAATGTTTTTGACCACACTTGCCTGGTACATAATGTCCACCATACCGATAACCGAGATAATGGAGGATTCCTTAATTATGGTTATGAATTCATTACCAATTGCTGGTAATACAGCTTTAAAGGCTTGTGGCAAAATAATGTAACGCATTGCTGCACCTCTTCCCATGCCCAAGGAACGAGCTGCCTCCAACTGACCGCGATCCACTCCTTGAATACCTGCACGGAAAATCTCTGCCAGATAGGCACCACTATTAATCGAAAGTGTAATGATACCTGCCTGAAGTGCAGTGAAGTTAATGCCAAAGCTCAGGGAAAAACCATAATAGATAATCATCAGCTGTACCAGCATTGGTGTACCACGGATAACCTCAACGTAAGCCGTACCGATCCAACGCAAAATTGCAACGTCATGCAAACGAAACAAACAGATGATCAATCCAATAATTACCCCGAAGATAACCCCAAGTGCAGACAACAGAAGTGTGTATCCTACACCTGTTGCATAGAAACTTTTGTACTCCCAGAATATTTCGAAAATATTTTTGTCCACTTTACCAGCCATCAGGAGACTGGCATCCGTCACCATCTGGTTGATTTTATCTTCACTTTTCAACCGCTCCAGTGTTCCATTTACTGCACTCAGCAGCTCTGTATTGCCTTTGCGAATCCCCACGGCAGCTTCAGCTTGTTCTTCGTCTGGTACTGCTGCAGCAAGTCCAATGATATCATCCAGATAACCTGCAGCTACGGTATCTTCAACGATTGCCGCGTCAATGCGTTTTGTTTGCAGTTGGAGCACGATATCCGAGATTTTATCCAGCGCAGTAAGCTTCGCGCCTGGAATCTTCTGTCCGATCGTTTCCTGAATGGAGCCTTTCTGCACACCAATCTTTGCATTTTCGAGTTCTGCCATGGTTGGATACTTGTCCTTATCCACATTGCGAACCATAATGACTTGTTTTGATTTATAATAGGTGTCAGAAAAATCAATACTTTGCTTCCGTTCATCGGTCGGTGTCATGCCCGAAATAACCAGATCGACACGACCGCTCTGCAATGCAGGCAGGAGTCCGTCAAAACCCATGTCCTCAATAACAAGCTCTGCCCCGAGGTCTTTAGCAATTTCTTTGGCAATCTCAATATCAAAACCAACAATCTCATCTTTGCCATCAATGACTTTATGGAATTCATAAGGTGCAAAATCGGCACTTGTACCGAGCACCAGCTTTTTACTGCTTGAATTGTCTGTAGTTCCACTTGCAAGTGCCACAGGAACGGCAGTTGTGAGCAAAACGACAAAGGTCAACAGCATCATGGTGTAACGACTTATCAATTTCAACCTTTTTCTCTCCCCTTACAATACATTGTATGCTTCTCATGTTGATGACTGAGTCATTATAAAGTACAATGCATGATTATGCAATGCATTTTGACATTACAAATCTTGACTTGTTTCTGAAAAAATGAAGCAAACATGATATAATCAATGGATTATTTTCATTTTTGCATAAGGAGTTTACTAATGACAGCTAACAAATCACAAATTCTGACGGTTATTGATCAATATGCTTCCCGTTTTAAAGCCATTTCATCATATATCGGTGCCAACCCCGAATTGGGAAATGAAGAGTATCTCGCCTCTGCCCGTTTGAAAGAAGAACTGGTCTACCACGGTTTTACTGTAGAGGCTCCAATCCTGGGACTGGAGACAGCTTTTATCGGAACCTACTCAGCCGCCAAACCCGGCCCTACCATTGCATTATTGTGTGAATATGACGCCTTGCCGGAGATCGGTCATGCTTGTGGACACCATCTGATCTGTATGATGAGTCTTGGAGCTGCTGTTGGGCTGAAATCCATTCTGGATGAGGTAGGTGGAACGATTAAAGTGTTTGGCACACCCGCTGAAGAGACTCGTGGTGCCAAAGTACCGATGGCGGAAGCAGGTTTGTTCGATGACTGTGATGTCGCTCTCATGGCGCATCCATATTATGCCTACGAAAAGTCAGGCAGCTCGCTGGCTATTGATGCTGTGCAGTTTGAATTCCATGGCCGATCTTCACATGCCGCTGCAAGTCCGCACGAAGGTATTAATGCTCTTGATGCCGTCATTCAAACGTTCAACGGAATCAATGCATTCCGGCAACAAGTGAAAAGCACCGTTCGCATTCATGGTGTGATCAACAACGGTGGTCAAGCAGCAAACATCATACCTGACTATGCTTCTGCGCAATTTTATGTACGGGCAGCAACTCGCAAAGAACTGAATATTCTCACAGAACGTGTGATTCAGATCGCTGAAGGTTCTGCTCTCCAGACAGGTTGCAAGCTGGTTACATCCAACTATGAAACGTCCTATGATGAGATGGTTACCAATGAAGCATTCTCAGCTGCGTTTAGTCAAAATCTGATGGAACTTGGTATCGCGCAAGAAGAAATTGTGAGTGGTAATGATCACGGCTCTATGGACATCGGTAATGTTTCCCTGAAATGCCCTGCAATCCATCCCTACATTCGTGTTGTAGACGAGGTGCATACCCTGCACTCCATAGCCTTCCGTGACCTTGCACTTCAGGAGCGAGCGCTGGATGGCATGATTTTGGGAGCAAAGGCACTTGCTACAACAGCCTATGACGTACTGAGTCAGCCAGAATTGCTTCAAACCATCCGCACGGAGTTTGAGCACGCTATTCGCTAAAATCCATTTTCAACATGTTATATAGGGGTGCCCTAAACCTTGAATTCCAAGCTGTTCAGGGTGCCCTTTTTCTAAATTAGCTGTAAGTATATTCAGCAAGAAGCTGGAGATGCTGTGAAAGAAACCTTTGAAAACGATGAAAATAATACATTTTATTACAGTAAATGCGATTCATTTGCTGGCTAACTTGGTTAATTATAACTATAACTTATCCTATATTCAGGAGGTGCTGTCATGCTGCTCGAAGCCATGTATCATGTTCCTCGTGACAAGTGGGCTTATGCCTATAATTCGTCTACCATACATCTGCGCGTACGAACCAAACGTAATGATGTGCAATACGTGACTGCACTGACCGGAGATAAGTACGATTGGAATGGAACGTACAAGGAAATCCAGTTGGAGAAGGCTGCTTCTGATAAC
This sequence comes from Paenibacillus polymyxa, assembly GCF_018614975.1. Taxonomy (GTDB): domain Bacteria; phylum Bacillota; class Bacilli; order Paenibacillales; family Paenibacillaceae; genus Paenibacillus; species Paenibacillus polymyxa_E. The sequence goes on from NZ_JAGGNR010000021.1 coordinate 136,165, forward strand.
ATGTTTGATTATTGGGAGGCTGCCGTCAAGCCACAATTCAAACGTCTCACCTATATATTTCGGATAACTGCCGGTTCAGAAGATGTTTTTCTAGCGGATAATGGAATTCATTATGAGACCCCCTATCCAACTGGAGGATATTATGAATTCTCGTATATACATGAAATTGATGTGTTTAAGGTGCCCGAGTGGGCCAAAGAAGCCGTCTTTTATCAGATCATGACTGAACGGTTTGCTAATGGAGATCCCAAACTGAATCCAAAAGAAACCCATGTCTGGGGTGGCAAACCTGAGTTGGACAATTATTTTGGTGGAGATCTGCAAGGTGTGCTGGATCATCTGTATGACTTAACTCAACTTGGTGTAAACGCCATTTACTTTACCCCGTTATTCCAGGCCAATTCCTACCACAAATACGACACGATTGATTATAAAAAAGTTGACCCCCATTTCGGTGATAATGCCCTGCTCAAACAATTGACAGAAGAATGTCATCGCCTGGGTATACGTGTCATGCTTGACGCGGTGTTTAACCATTGCAGCGAAGACTTCCCTCCTTTTCAAGACGTTCTCCAGAATGGAAAAAACTCTAAGTATACCGATTGGTTCCACATCAATGAATATCCGGTTCAGATCAAGGATGGTATACCAACCTACGATACATTTGGGTTCTATGGCAACATGCCCAAGTTCAATACAGCCAACCCTGAGGTTAAGACATATCTACTCGATGTAGCAGAATACTGGATTAAGGAAATCAAGCTGGATGGCTGGCGTCTGGATGTAGCGAATGAAGTGGACAACCATTTTTGGCGTGATTTTCGCAAGGTTGTTAAGGCAGCGAATCCTGAAGCCTACATTGTTGGCGAAGTATGGAGCGATTCCTTAACCTGGCTCATGGGAGATCAATTCGATTCCGTCATGAATTATCCATTTGCCGACAAAGTGCTTCAGTTCTTCTGCGGTTCAATGGATGGTTATAGCTTTGCCAACGAGATGGGTTCACTGATTATGCGCTATCCGCAACAAACCAACGAAGTGATCTTTAATATGCTGTGCAGCCACGATACCCCACGACTGCTCACCCGGTTAGGAGAAGACAAACGACGATTAAAATTGTCTGTTGTATTTCTTTTCACCTATATCGGTACACCTTGTATCTTCTACGGCGATGAGGTGGGAATTAGTGGTGATGCTGACCCGGATTGTCGAAAATGTATGGAATGGGACCCCGCCAAACAAGACAGAGAACTGTATGATTTCTATCGTCTGATGATCGATTTACGAAAAAGCAATGAAGCCCTGCGCAAAGGACGCTTCCGATTCCTTAAGGCTGATCACAATGATCCCTGTATCGTGTACGAGCGTGTGGATGACAACCTACACTTTACCGTATGGATGAACAATACACCTCAAGATCGAACGCTCTCTCATCCTATGGAAACAAAAGACTGGAAAGACGCATTAACTGAAGAGCCTGTGTTTCCAACCGATGGAATGATGAATATTAAGCTTGACCCCTATGGGTACCGCATTTTGTACAGACAGCTTGATCCGACAACTATCCAACACTACTGAGGTTTAAACTCTCAACAGTCTATAAAAAAGAAAAACACTTCCCCGTCTCAGATGATGACTTTCATTCTGAACTTTGGGGAGTGTTTTGTTTTTTGGATTGAAAAAAGCCACAGTAGGAATGCTGTGACTCATTCAGGATTGCATCAGTTTACAGGATCAAGTGTGATCCGGCGATAAATGTCCATATATTCTTCAGCTGAGACGTTCCAGCTGTAATCCCCGCTCATTGCATTTTTCACAATTTTCTTCCAGTGTTCTGGCTGTTTGTAGATCTCCTCGGCACGCCGAATGGTATTCATCATGTCATGTGCATTAAAGCTTGTGAATGAGAAACCATTCCCTTCTCCAGTAAACTCATTGTATGCCTGCACAGTGTCGTTCAGACCGCCTGTTTCCCTTACGAGAGGCACACTACCGTACCGCAGAGCCAGTAGCTGACTAATACCACATGGCTCAAACCTCGATGGCATCAGGAAGATATCACTGCCTGCATAGAAGCGGCGGGATAACCCATCGTTAAACGTTATCTGTGCAGACATTTTGAGCGGATAACGATTCGCGGCTTCCCGGAACCAGTGTTCATAAGCCTGCTCTCCTGTTCCCAGTACTGCGAATTGAATGTCATCATAGTACAGCAATTCATCCAGGATTCGGCAGACCAGATCAAGTCCCTTAGAGTCCACGAGCCTTGTCACCATCACCATGAGTGGTACATCAGGACGAACAGGAAGTCCAAGTTCCTTTTGCAGCTCAATTTTGTTCTCCGTTTTCTTGGACAGACTTGTTCTGTATTTCACAGGGATTTTGGTGTCCGTTGCCGGGTTATAACTCTTGGTATCAATCCCGTTCACAATCCCGCTGAAACGATCTCCAAGTGAACTGAGTAGTCCGTCCAAGCCGTATCCATAATAAGAGGTTTGCACCTCCTGTGCGTATGTCGGGCTTACGGTTGTCACATGGTCGGCATACACAATTCCTGCTTTCAAGAAATTGACATTACCGTAATATTCGGCTCCATCCACGGTGAAATATCGATCGTCCAGTTCAAGGATTTCACTGAATAACTCATGCGGGAATACCCCTTGGTACAATAAGTTATGTATGGTGAATACCGTTCGCATCTCACTATAGAATGAATCGTGTCTGTAATGGGCTTCAAGCAGCAAAGGAATCATCCCCGCATGCCAGTCATGACTGTGCAGCACGTCTGGCTTGAACTCAATCTGTGGCAACACTTCGAGAACCGCACGGTTAAAAAAGGCGAAGCGCTCGCCATCATCCATATATCCGTACACCCCAACACGCCCAAAATAATACTCATTATCCACAAAATATACTGGAATTCCATCATGAACCAGCATTTCTATTCCACAATAGGATCTGCGCCAGCCAAGAGGCACTTCCGTTGCAACGACGGGCTGTAACGCGTCTTTATACTCATCGGGAATCCCCTTGTATTTAGGCATAATCACTCGCACATCTGCCCCGCTCTTCTTCAAAGCAAGCGGGAGAGCACCGATTACGTCAGCAAGGCCTCCTGTTTTGATAAATGGATGTACTTCAGCAGCAGCAAATAGAATATTCATGCCTTTGTCCTCCTCTTCGGTTTGAGCGTATTACTTTCATTCTTATTCTTCGTTTTTGAACTGACGGAAGATATACTCGCAGGCGATTCATCCGTTTTCCGACGTGTGTTCTTTTTTAGAATCACGATGCTCAGCGGAGGCAAAACCAATTCGAGACTATGCGGATGCCCATGAAAAGGAATCTTTTCGGTAGGCAGCTGCATATCATTAGTAATGCCTGAACCGCCGTAGACGGAATGGTCACTGTTCAGAACTTCGGTATACATACCGGGACGCATGACACCAATCCGGTAACGCTCCCGCTTGACCGGCTGAAAGTTAATAAGCACAAGGAGTGTATCCGCAGGTTTTTTTCCTTTGCGTACATATGAAATGACACTCTGGTCCTGATCATCCGGAGTGATCCATTCATAACCGTCCAAGGAATGATCAAGCTCCCACAAAGCTTTTTCACTCAAGTACAGGTTAGACAGTTCACGCTCAAACCTATGCAAATTGCGGTGACTGTCATAATCCAGCAAGAACCAGTCCAGTTGATCCTCGTCTTTCCATTCGATGAACTGGCCAAAGTCTTGACCCATAAACAACAGTTTTTTCCCTGGGAAAGTCATAAAATAGCCCAGAAAAGCACGCATGCCTGCAAATTTCTGCTCATAGGTTCCTGGCATCTTGTTGAGGAGCGACTTTTTGCCATGAACAACCTCGTCATGAGACAGAGGAAGCACGTAATTTTCAGCAAAGGAGTATACGACCGGGAAAGTCAGCAAATGATGTTTGGAAGGACGCGCATGAAAATCAGATTCCATGTAATCAAGCGTATCGTTCATCCAGCCCATGTTCCATTTGTAGTTGAAGCCCAGACCACCTTCATCTACAGGTAAAGTCACCATTGGCCATGCACTAGATTCTTCAGCCATCATCAAAGCATAAGGGAAATACTTGAACACCGTCTCATTCAGCTGCTGCAAAAAGGCTACAGCTTCCTTGTTCTCAAGACCCCCTTCATCATTGGTACGGTATTGTCCTGGCTGCTTCTCAAAATCAAGCCGAAGCATACTCGTAACCGCATCAACACGGAGTCCGTCAAAATGATACATCTCCATCCAATATAATGCATTGGAGATCAGAAATGAACGAATCTCAGGTTTCGAGTAGTCAAAGCTAAGCGTACCCCATCCCGGCTTCTCTGCTAACATCGGATCTGCATACTCATACAAAGGCGTACCATCAAACATACGCAACCCATGAGCGTCTTTGGCAAAATGTGCAGGTACCCAATCCAGCAATACGCCAATCCCAACCTGATGTAGTGTATCCACTAGATACATCAGATCTTTTGGATGCCCATAACGACTGGTTGGCGCATAAAACCCAGTGTTTTGGTAGCCCCACGAAAGGTCATATGGATGCTCACTGAGGGGCATCATTTCAACATGTGTATATTTCATTTCTAATAAGTAAGGAACAAGCAAATCAGCCATCTCGCGATAACTATAGATGCTTCCGTCTTCTTTGCGCTTCCAGGTTCCCATGTGCATTTCGTAAATATGTAGAGGTTTGTTATATATGGCACGTTGTTTGCGTCTCCAGGCTCCATCATTCCATTTGTACCCTTCGATTGAACTGGTGACAGAGGCTGTCTGAGGTCGAACCTCTGCTTGAAACGCATATGGGTCCGCTTTGAGCAATTCTGTTCCATCTTCCGTTAATATACGGAACTTGTATAAAGTTCCTTCGCTGATTTCCGGAAAAAAACGACTCCAAAATCCTGATTCGGGTATCTTATATAAAGGTTCCTTTTCGCCTTTCCATTCATTACGGTCCAGAGCCAGCCCTACTTCTGCGGCATTGGGTGCCCATACGGTAAAGCGATACCCCTGACGGCCATCGCAGATCTCAGGCTGCGCGCCCATCATTCGATAACTGTGATGAAGGTTACCTTCATGAAATAAATAAATATGCTCCGGCAATATGTCCGGGTGTGGTAACGGTTGAATGGCCAAGAAATCACCTTCTTCTCAAGAAAATAGATATAACAGTAATCATTACCCCATTCTAGCCAAGTTGAAAAGAAAAATGCGGTGCATTAGAAAATGTTGTACTTTTTCTGAATTTTTACAGTAACAACAGTTTCATTGGCTCTACTTTGCGTTAATGATGAACTACAATGCACAATATTTTGGGAGGGAAACGATTATGTTTAATAAAGATTGCATCGCTATGCTGTTGGCGGGAGGAGAAGGGAAGCGATTAGCCCCTTTAACCTCGAGTGTCGCAAAACCCGCTGTACCGTTTGGCGGGCACTACCGGATCATCGATTTTCCTCTCAGTAACTGCGTAAACTCAGGGATCGATACTGTAGGCGTATTGACGCAGTACCAAGCGGAATCATTGCATGATCATATCGGTGGAGGAGAACCATGGGGACATGGTAACTCAAGTGAGGCCGGAATCTCCTTGCTTCCATCTTATCATACAGGAAATGACGAATACATGGGAACGGCGGATGCTATTTATAAAAATATCGACTATATTGATCAACAAAACCCCGAAAATGTTCTAATTTTGTCGGGTGACCATATTTATCATATGAATTATCGTGATATGTTGGAGGCTCATCAGGCTAATAATGCCGCAGCCACAATTTCCGTTATGGAGGTTCCATGGGATGAAGCACATCGCTTTGGAATCATGGCTGCCGATGCAAATCTGCGTGTAACCGAGTTTGCTGAGAAACCATCTGAACCAAAAAGTAATCTGGCTTCAATGGGTATTTACATGTTCAAATGGGAGTATCTGAAACGCCATCTCTTGGAAGATGCAGCTAATCCTGAATCCAGCCATGACTTCGGTAAAGATGTTATTCCGCAGATGTTGAACGAGAATAATCCCCTTTTTGTCTATAACTTTAATGGTTATTGGAAAGATGTAGGTACGGTTAAAAGTCTGTGGGATGCACATATGGATCTGCTGCATAATGATGAAGACTGGAGTCTACACAAAGAAAATTGGCCCATGTTTACTCGCGACTGGCGTTCCAAGCCAAGTGCTTACAAAGCAAAACATACAAAGATCGAACATGTTACTTCCATGATTCACGAGTCTTGTGCAATCGAAGGTCGTTCAGAACGTTCCGTTATCTTCTGCGGTGCAGAAGTGGGTAAAGGCTCTGAGGTCAAAGACAGTGTCGTTATGCCTAACGCACGCATAGGCCGTGGGGTTCACATCGAACGCGCCATCATTGGGGAAGGTGCAATAATTAAGGACGGTGCAATCGTTAAAGGTACGGCGGATGAAATTGTGGTCGTTGGACCTAACGAGATCGTCTCTGCCAAACCGGCTGTCCGTACGCAACCTGTTCGTATGTTGAAAGAAGTATATGAGAAAAGTGGGCGCCTGCGTGCTGGTGAACTTTCTTCATAATAATATGCAAAAAAAGGTGAGCCTTGGATGGCTCACCTTTTTTTGGTGTTAATATGGATGTTATAAAGCGTACATGCTCGATCGTCAGGTAGAAAAATCTCTTATCTTTTTAAACCTTAAGACTTTTCTATATCCGATTTTGCATCGCTTGCTGTTCGTTCATCTGTGACTTCAGTATCACCAGACGCGGTTACAGATTCTTCTGTACCCGTCTCCTCAGCCACTGCCGGTAACGTGACCGTAACTAATGTACCCGATCCAAGTTCACTCTGCATCGTGATCGTTCCCTCATGCAGTTCTACCAGTTCTTGCGTAATCGCAAGACCCAGTCCCGTTCCCCCATTTTGATGATTAACCTGGAAGAAGCGGTCCCGTACTTTGATTAGGTGTTCTTCACTGATTCCGATGCCGGTGTCCTGAACAGCTGTAATGATCTGACCATTCTCCTCTTTGACGGACAAGAATATCCAGGAATTCTCATGTGAAAATTTGATCGCATTATCCACAACGTTTAAGAAGACTTGTTTCAGTCTGTTACCGTCTCCATGCACATTATAAGCACGCGTCTCGTCCGTTTCCAACTTGAGATGGACCTGTCTTTGTTCCGCTTTGGCCCAGACATTCAACATCGTTTCCTGTACAATTTCACGAATGTTGACCGTTCCTTTAACCAGCTTCATCTGATTCTGCTGCAATTTGGAGAAATCCAGCATCTCTTCAACAAGTCCAATCAGTCGTTCGGTTTCCTTGGAAATGATGCCCATACCGATACGGGTCTCTTCCGGATCATAACCGCCTGAGTCCAGTGTCTCGCTCCAGCCCTTAATGCTGGTCAGAGGTGTTCTTAATTCATGTGAGATCGAAGAGATAAAATCATCTTTGATCTGATTACTGCGCACAATCTCATGTGCCATAAAGTTAAGTGTTGATGCCAATTCGCCCAGTTCGTGCTTATAATTCCCTTTAACCCTGACATCCAGCCGTCCTCTGGCCATTTGGGCAGATACTGCGGTGATGTTGTTGATTGGACGTACAATGGAATTTGCCATACCAATACTGATGATCAACACTATTGCAAGCACGCCAACACCGACCGCAGCGGCAAGTAGTCCCATATTCAACAGCTTTGAATTCACATCTTCGAGTGATGTCAGATATCGAATAACATACGTATTTTCGCCGCCCAGATCAAACTTGTGTGAAACGGCCATGACGGATTCTCCAGTACCTGGTTGTCTTCCAATCCAGCGTCCCATATCTCCATTCAGAGCCTGCATAATATCACTGGTTTGCAGCACAGCACGATCAGATTCAAAAGCAGTCGAACTCGCCAATACGCGCCCGTTCAGATCCAAAATTTCCAATTCAGTATTGGACAGTGCCAAGTTCACAATGAGTCTGGACAGATTGTTGCCATCCTCCGTGGTATTTTCACGAGCAATCGGCTCGAAAAAGTCCTTTGAATTGGAAATGTGGGTACTAATCGTATTGTAGATACTTTCATAATAATACCTTTGCACTGCCAACATAAATACGAATTCGACCAACAGCAGAGCGAGAAAAACTACAAAGAAATAATGTAGTACGATCTGCCGAGTAATGCCTTTTTTAATCATTGCTCCCGGCCCTTCCATTTGTACCCGTGACCCCATACAGTTTGCAGGTATTCGGGCTCGGAAGGATTGTTCTCAATTTTCTGACGTAGACGACGAATGTTAACATCCACAATTTTTGGATCACCCATGTACTCTTTGCCCCATACATGATCTAACAACACATCGCGGCTGAGTGGTGTATTTTCTTTTTCAAGGAAGAACTGAATCAGGGAAAATTCCGTTGGCGTTAATTCAATCGCTTCATTCTGTTTTTTGAATTGTTTCGAGATCAGATCTAGTGAAAATGGCCCAGACTGGAACGTAACCTTCGCCGCAGTTTCCCGATGCACGTTCACACGGCGTAACAATGACTGAATACGTGCAATCAACTCTGTTGGGCTAAAAGGCTTGCTAACGTGATCATCTGCACCAACGGAGAGTGCGTATACTTTATCTTGTTCCTGAACTTTCGCGGTCAAAAAGATGATGCCCAGACGTTCATTGGTTTCACGGATCCGTCGACACACCTCGAATCCATCAATACCTGGTACCATAACATCCAGCAGAGCCAGATCAATATCCGGTACCGTCTGCAGTATGCGAAGCGCTTCATGACCGTCACCCGCTTCAAGCACTTCGAATCCGTTTCTCTTTAAATTGATTACTATAAAACTGCGGATGGATTCTTCATCCTCAAGAATAAGTACTTTACTCATTAAGTTCTCCCTTTCTATTCAGCTGGGAAGTATTGCTCAGTGCATCTTTACCCGCCTCTGATTGTGCTACTCGTGAAGCAATAACCCGATCTTTGGTACGCGTAATTTCCTTCCAGCTTTTACCCTTCTCCTGTTCCCACTTGGAAAGGGTGAAATACTTGATCTCTGCCACGGTTTCATCCGTATCAATCATTTTAAATCGAATATATTTTTCCTTTTCCGATTTGGTGTCAATAGTGATCTTACCGTACCACTCGGGCTTAAGATTTAGATGAAATAAATCAGCATCATCCCGGAATTGGAACGAGACAAATTTCTTGCCTTCTTTGCCATCCCACTGGTAATAGGTATAGAACCACAACCTGGAGTCAAAAACGTAATGCTCCCAACCTTTTGGAGTCTCTTTAAGTCCAAACTCAATAATACCATCATTATCGACATCAACGCTTAAAATTTTGTCATCTCTATACGTTTGATCCGGTGATTTGAAGGCATTCACTAACTTGTTATCCGTCACATACATAATTTGCGAGAAGGAGCTTCGATCATCCAACTCGGCATCCAGTACAATGCCCATCTTTCCTTTGGCGATCTCTCCGCCCAGAGCATTATAAACTTCTTTAACGGTATAATCGGTCTGCACCCGATCAACTTCCTTGAAGCTGCCATCTTCGTACTGGTACAACGCAATCGATGCAAAACCGCTGTTGTTCAGCGAAATGATAACAAAATCACTTTTACCATCTCCGCTCAAATCCAACGTGTTCCCCTGCGCATCGTCAATGATATATTGATTATACGGAACTCCACCCAGGACCTGCTCCAGTGCCCCGCCCTTGTAGGAATATGCAGTCAGGGCCTTCTGCTCCTGCAGACTTACACCAAGAATAATATCCGGATTTCCGTCATTTGTAATATCCAATACTTTAAAGGATTGCAACTCACTTCCCGGCACATCAAATGTAAGCTTTTTAACCCATGTGCCTCCCTGCTCTTCCAAAATCATGCCATGGATTCGCACATTCTCATTTGGTGTCTCATAAAAGACAATCGCTTCCCGAGTTCCATCCCCGTTCAGGTCTTCCACTCGAATCATACTGGTATTATTCATATCCTTGGGCCGGATTAACTTGCTCTCCGATGGTTGTTCCTTCTGTACAATCGTATATAATTTCTCCTTGTCCATGGACATCGTAGGTTGCTTCATCAGAAGCTTGGGATCACTTATGACTGTGCATCCGCTTAGAACAGAACCAAGCATGATCGCCATTGTTCCTGCTGCAATGAAGCGTCCCCACCGTGAATTAAACAATCTCATCACTCTTTTCAATAGTTTAAATCTGGTTTTTTTCTTGCTGTGTCAGTCTTCGTCCACGAATATCAAAAGCAATCTTGCCGTCTGCCAATCCCCAGATCCGTGTGGCATGTTTCTCAGCAAGTTCAATAGGCAGTACTGCAATGACTGTTGCACGTTCTTCTTCACATAATTTGCGCAGCGTTTCCAGCACCGAATCTGCTGTGTGCGGGTCAAGACCAATCACAGGTTCGTCGGCCAAAACCACTTTGGCACCATGAGCAAGTGCTCTTGCAATAGCAACCCGCTGCTTCTCTCCACCACTGAGCTTCTCTGCTAATTGATGTGCTTTATCGAGTAATCCCAATCCTTCGAGATAATCCATAGCTCCCATATAATCATCGGAACGTACCATACCAGTTACCATTCTCCATACGGGAGTCTGACCCGATCGTCCGATTAATACATTTTTAAGAGCTGTACGTCTGGGAAATAATTCTGGATTCTGTTCCAAGTATGCCCATTCCCGTTTGATTTTCCGTTTTCCGGACCAGCCTTCTTTCAAAATCTCGGCACCATCCACTGTAAACCGCCCGGAATCCCATTTTTCCATCATGGCCAAACATTTAAGCAACATGCTTTTACCGCTGCCGCTTGAGCCGACTACAGCTATCATCTCACCCTGTTGCATATCAAATCGAATATCCCGCAGAACGGGAACGCGGTCCACGCCAACGGATTTACTCAAGTTCTCTACTCTGATCATCGCGATGTCTCCTCTTGTCCATGTTTTTCCCTACCACTAGTGTACTCGGAAATGGACATCAATTTCCATGCGAACACCAGCTTCTATTTTAACACAGATTCGAACTCAGGTTTACGACGAAATAATATACCTGCCACGCCGAAAAGAAAGTACATGATTCCGAGCAAGGTGAACATGCTTCCGGGTGAAATCCAGTTGATCATCTGACCACCCAGATTCGGTCCAATAATACTCCCAATCGTGAAATGGAAGGATGCCACAACGTTGGCTGCAGGCAGCAACACTTTAGGCAAAATGTCTGCGGCATAGGCCAGGCCTAGTGAGAAAAAGGAACCGACCAGGCCACCTGCGATTGTTAACAATACAAGCGTCCACCAGAAATGCGTACCTGCGACTGGAACCAGCATGAAGATGATTCCCCCGCTGATACCTGCAAACATCAATATCTTCTTACGCCCATATCGGTCACTCAACATTCCAAGAGGCAATTGAAGGAACAAACCTCCAATCCCGATAAAAGGAAGCAATGATGAAATCTGATTGGTATCGAATCCAATACGCAACCCATACACGGGGAAGTTACTATTCATACCTGCTTCCATATATCCGTATAGGAGTGCTGGTAACAGTGCATACCAGGCCCATGCCAGACTACGACGGAAGCGACGTTCTGGCAGTTGGCCATGCTCTGCTTTTTCCGGTTTTGTATCCGGAAGCTTCATTAATACCAGTATAAGCACTGCTGTAATACAGATGAACAAGACCCAGAAAGGGACAGCATCGCCATAGCCAAGCAGCTTAATTCCCAGCGGTCCAATACTGAATCCCAGCCCGTAGGACATGCCATATAGTGATATGTAGCGTCCACGCTTTTCAGGAGCGGTAACAAGCAGTACCCAGAGCTGGGCCGCATAATGAAGTGCGCTGTCTCCTATTCCAACGATCAGACGCAAAATGAACCATATTTTAATATCTGGTAAATACGGAAATAGTATCAAAGGGACCATGACTAATATCAGGCCGCCTACAATCAGCTTTTTGAACCCGAATGCACCCAGTAGTCGCTCCGCAACGAGAGTCATGGCAAATGAGCCAATGTACAACGCGGCGGCGTTTAATCCGTTTAAACCTGGTGAAACCCCTTTTTGCTCCAAAAAAATCGAAAGCACAGGCAGCAAAAGCCCCTGAATTATTCCCGCCACCACAATAACCGTAATCAAAATGAGATAGTTGGCTGTCGAGTGTGATAGTTTGGGACGAGTAATCGATGACACGAATTCATTCCTCCTGCGAGCACACAAAGAAAAATCGTCATCGCTGACGACTTTTGTATGTTATAGATATGGTTTTTAACTGCTATTCAAAGATCGGGGCTTTGCCCCGGACTTGAACATTATAGTGGACAACGCCCTGCAAAACAAGCCATAATAGAGGTTGTTCAAAAAGTTCACTTTTGATTACGAATCATGCCTAGTGGCATCATCAGCTTCGAAGATGAAATTCAGCCGAAATGTCCGTTGCTCACGTAGTTTGCCTACGCTCCGCTACTCCATTTCTAGCTTCATTCCATCTTCTTGGTACTGAAAACCAGACTTTTTGAACACGCACTAATAGTACTTAAGTCGCTGCGTACACTTAGATGTGACGGGAGGATTCTGCAACATTATGGCTTATCATGTGAAAATTGATGTTTCACCGATATATGAAATGCTTAACAGCTTTCTGGTTTATGTCACGAAAAAATGGATTCAGCATCTGGATATTGGTCCTGAATGGATTCTGGAAGTGGAAGGCAAACTAAGTTCCAATGTACGAGCTGCGCTCGCACCTGCTGCCACTTGGCCTTTTGATGATTTTGATGTTTTGTTTGCATGGGCAGCATATCAAAATGATACATCGGAGAATCGTGATTTCCTGGACATGCTTGCGGGAATGACAGCGGAAGAACTGTATGCACGTGTGTCTCCTCTTCTGCCCGCTCTTACAATAGAAGAATCTACTCGCATTCGGAACAGTTATGTCCCATTATTGCGACTATGGGATGAACACTACTGTCAGAATATGAGCGAAGATCAGCGTGTGTGGCTGGAAGAAGATGCCGAAGAAAAACGCATTTTGCTTGATAAAATGGGTTCTGAACTGCTTATTGAATATGCTACAGCAGGAGTTCTTGTTGAACCAATGCCTGGATTGAACGAAGTCATCCTGTTTCCAACGGTGCACAATCGCCCTATTAATATGTACTGCTTCTATGAGGGGATGATGATTATGCAGTATCCCGTAGATGCACCTGAAGAGAACGAAGACCAGCCGCCAACATGTCTTTTACGTTTCACCCATGCACTAGCTGATCCCGAAAGACTTCGCCTGCTTCGTTACGTATCGGATGAACCCAAATCCCTCGCTGAGATGTGTGAAGAATTGGGTAAAGACGAAGACACCGTCAAAGATCAGGTGATGGCGCTACGCATCGCAGGTCTGCTACGGACCCATCTGCTCGGAAGTAACCGTAAAGAGAAATACAGTATTCGGCCGGATGGCGTATCTGAATTGAATATGTTCCTGGAATCCTACATTCGCATTTAATTTTAGTTGAACCATTGTGGAGTTACTGGCTACAAGGAGTGAGTTAGATCATGAAAATAATGAAACAACATATTTTGTTTGACCTTGATGATACACTCGTATATTGCAACAAATATTTCAACCTGATTTTGGGAGAATTCTTTGAGAATATGCAAGAGTGGTTTGATGGACATTCTCTGACAACACAAGAGATTCGGGAAAAACAGCTGGAGATCGATGTAACCGGAGTGAACAAGCTTGGTTTTGCAAGTCATCATTTCCCGCAATCCCTCATTGATACCTATCGTTACTTCTCCGGAAAGTTCAACAGATTAACTTCTCCCAGAGAAGAGTCCTATCTGAGCAAGTTGGGCATGAGTGTGTACGATCAGGAGGTTGAACCCTACCCTCATATGGTTGAAACGCTTGAGAACCTCAAAGGTGCGGGACATTCCCTCTACTTATATACCGGCGGCGAAACCGTGATTCAGCAGCGCAAGATTGATCAGATGAAACTCTCGGCTTATTTTGATGATCGAATCTATATCCGACAACACAAAAACGTCGAGGCACTGGAAGGCATTCTGTCTAACGGTCCGTTTGATCGTCGTGCAACATGGATGATCGGTAACTCACTGCGAACAGATATTATGCCCGCGGTAAAAGCCGGAATTCACAGCATATATATCAAACAGCCAAATGAATGGCAATACAACATCGTAGAACTTCAGCCTAATCCGGAAACGTCGATGTATACCATCACTGCACTGGAAGAGGTACCAAAAGTCATACACGAAAATATACAACAGCAGCAACAGAAAAGGACCCTTCGATAAGGGTCCTTTTACTTTATGATGACTAAGATCAAGCATCCTGTTTCTCACCAGATAACTTGCCTGTTACCACGTCTTGCAAAATAATACGTGCTTTCACCGTACTCCCGTCTTTTCGTTTGAACGACAGTACCTGGGTACTCCCCTTCTCAATCAGCGATTTTAACATCGTACTGGTGATTTTCTTGCCCGCATACTCTTTCCAAATTACAAATGAACAGCCTTCCTTGAAACGTGAGCATCCATAACCTTTCTTGCCCTCTATAATCTGACCTGTGCATCCTGGAGAAGGACAGGGGGCCAGTAACTCTCTCACTCCGGATGAGCTCGCAGTTGAAGATGGCGCCTTCGTGGTCGTGCTTTTCCCACTGCCTGCTCTGGACGAAGATGCCGAAGTCTGACGGGACGTTTTTACAGCGGAACCGCCACTAGCTGTCTTGGCAGATGGCCTTGTATTGCCGGCCTGGGTCTTGGCTCTTTTACCTTTCCCCCTGCCTGCCCGTGAATCCTCTCCAAAAGCATCTGCTGGGGCTGGGGCTTGTACACGCACTTTCTCAATGATGGACAAGGTGAATTTCTTGACGTTCTCCATGAACTTATCCTGACCCGCCTCACCTTTGGAAATCTGATATAACCTTCTTTCCCATTGCCCGGTCATCTCAGGTGAAGTTAAAAGATCCACACCCGCACGGCGAATCAACTCAATAGCTGTTCTGCCTTTGAGCGTTAACTGCATTTTTTTCCCTTGCAGCGTAATGTAACCTACGTTTTTGAGGCGTTCAATTGTAGCCGCACGTGTAGCCGGAGTACCCAAACCACTATCTTTCATCGCGTCTCGCAGCTCTTCATTCTCGATCTGCTTGCCTGCACTCTCCATCGCTTTCAGCAATGTTCCCTCGGTATAACTTTTGGGAGGCTGGGTCGCCTTCTCCTTGAACTCACTCTTCGTACATTGAACAGGCAATTCAGGTTGTACAGCAAAAGCCTTGTCCGTCCACTCTTCAGCTTCCTCTTCCTCATTGCCGTTTTTCTTGGTCTTCTTCTTGCCTGCACCGCCCTGTTCCTGATCTCCAGAACCGAGAACCACTTTCCATCCGAGGGACAACAGCTCTTTGACAGATGTCTTAAACTGATATTTCTCCACTTCGGTGAGCACGGTATGTTGCTTATACTCCGCCGGAGGATAAAAGTGAGACAAGAAACGTCTTACAATCAAATCATAGATATTCTGCTCATCCTTGGATAAGGTACCTGGTCGCTTCAAAGTAGGTAAGATCGCATGGTGATCCTCAACCCTGCTCGGATTACATACCCCTTTATTATTCTTATGAACAAGCTCTGGCTTGGCCCCTTGCGCAAGCTCACTATAGGTACCATTTTTAAGCAGGTTTAGCGTTTTGTGCATACCTTCGATATTCTGTTCTGTAACATAGTTGGAGTTCGTCCGCGGATACGAAATTACCTTGTGTTTTTCATACAAGGCCTGCGCGATATCCAGTGTTTTTTTGGCACCATATCCAAACTTGGCATTGGCTTCACGCTGTAAAAGGGTCAGGTCATACAAACGATACGGATACTCCTTCGTCTGCTTTGCTTCGTATTTGGTAATCTGCCCTGTCTTTCCCTTCACACTGGCTGCAATGGCCTCTGCTGCCTCCGCATCGGTCAACTTATCTCCCTGACGCAGTCCCCGGTACTCGACACCTTCCTGCCGAAACCAGGCGGCTACTTCATAAAAGGTCTGTGACTGGAACGCTTCAATCTCGATTTCCCGATCGTAGATTAGCGCGAGTACCGGCGTCTGCACACGGCCTACAGACAACAATGCATTATGGCGGGTTGTAAACGCCCGTGAGGCATTCATGCCGATCAGCCAATCGGCTTCACTTCTGGCGCGAGCAGCATGGGTCAAATTTTCAAATTCAGATGCATCCTTCAGACCATCAAAACCACGTCTAATGCTCTCTGCCGTCAAATCCGATATCCATAAACGCTTTACAGGCTGACGCAGCTTCAATTGCTGTTGTATGAGGGCGAAGATGTACTGACCTTCTCTCCCTGCATCGCAAGCATTAACGATCGCTGAAGCCCGTTTTGCCAATTCTCCAATTATTTTGAGCTGATCTTTTGTTCTCGGATTGGGTACAATCTTGAACTGATCGGGTATGATCGGCAGGTCCGCTATATTCCAGCGCTTGTACTTCGTATCATAGGCATCCGGTTCAGCCAGTCCAAGCAAATGCCCAATCGCCCAAGTGATGATGTAATGCTCACCCTCCAGATACGTGCGATTGTTCTTGGCCTTTGGTTCTATGACGGCGGCAATGGTTCGACCCATGTCGGGTTTTTCCGCTATAACCAGTGTCTTCATCCGTCCATCTCTCCTCCTTCACCGTCCGCATGACGGCAAAAAGGGGCATTCCGCCGACGGAAGCCCCTTGCTTCTGAAACTCATTATATCAGATTTTGAATTCGGGAGCACCTTCCCGAAATGAATTATCCTGCTGCCTGTTCTTTTAATACATGCTTTTTTCTGCACTCTTTGCATACACCCTGGAAATCCAGACGATGATCCGTAACAGCAAAGCCATACTGACGCTCGATTTGTTGTTCCAAACGTAGCAGACCATCTTCCATAATCTCTTCCACTTTACCACATTCTGTACAGATCAAATGATGGTGATGATGGGAACCGTCTGTACTTCGCAGATCAAAACGCGCAGCACCGTCCCCAAAGTTAATTTTTTCAACGACCTGAAGGTCACTCAGCAGTTCGAGAGTCCGGTATACGGTAGCCAATCCAATCTCAGGGAACTGCTCCTTAACCAGCAGAAAAACTTCCTCTGCGCTAAAATGATCCTTTTCATGTTCAAGCAATACACGTACAGTTACTTCCCGTTGTTGTGTTAACTTATATCCTTTTTCAACCAATTGATTTTTAATGTGAAAGATCTGTTCTGAAATAGACTTGTCCCGGTTACTTGCCATAGCAGGTCGCACCTCCGGTTTATATTCATTAGATTTTACTTTTGTCGTTCTGATTGTTGGTTTCAGTGAATCCTTATTTATAATCATTATAATATAATAATAAATCTTTATCGCTTAAAAAGCAATGATATTGCTCACACTTAAATGAAATATGTAGTCAAATTAGTTGAAATAACAACAAACAACCCTCGCTGATCGCGAAGGTTGTCATTGATATCTTGTTCTATACTTTTACACCAGAACCGAAGCACCCATCAAGTATTTGTCCACTTCACGAGCAGCCTCACGGCCTTCATTAATCGCCCATACAACCAAGCTTTGACCACGACGCATGTCACCTGCTGCAAATACTTTATCCACATTGGTGTTGTATTTGCCGTAACGTGCCTTAACGTTTGTGCGACGATCTGTTGCAAGTCCCAGTTGCTCTACCAACGTTTGTTCCGGTCCATCAAAACCAATGGCAATCATAGCCATCTGAGCCGGGAATACACGCTCTGTACCTGGGATAGGCTGATAAATTTTGCGTCCCGTCTCCTCATCCACAATACGTTCGATTTGCACCGTGTGTAATTCTTTGAGGTTTCCTTCTTCGTCACCTACAAATTTCGTTGTCATAATGGAGAACTCACGCGGATCTTGACCAAACAACGCTTTGGCTTCCTCTTGTGCATAATCAAGTGTGTATACGTTCGGGAATTGAGGCCAAGGGTTGTTAATGCGATCACGCTCCATAGGCGCTTGTGTATGCGTACCGAATTGAGTGATGGTACGACAACCATGCCGCAGCGATGTAGCTACACAGTCAGATCCTGTATCGCCGCCACCAATAACGATAATATCTTTATCTTTAGCGGACAGGTATTGACCATCTTCCAGATTGGAGTCCAGATAACTCTTAATACTGCCATTCAGGAAATCCATGGCATAATGAACGCCTTTCAAGTCGCTGCCTTCAATATTAAATTCACGCGGCTTCGTTGCACCACCGCACAATACAACAGCGTCATATTCATCCACCAGTTGTTGTGCTGCAATATCTTTACCAATCTCGGTGTTCGTGATGAACTGAATGCCTTCTGCTTCGAGCAGATCAACACGACGTTGAACTACCTTTTTATCCAATTTCATCGTCGGGATACCGTACATCAGCAATCCGCCGACACGGTCCGAACGCTCATATACCGTTACCAAGTGTCCTGCTTTATTCAACTGAGCCGCAGTAGCTAATCCCGCTGGACCTGAACCTACCACAGCTACACGTTTACCCGTACGTTTTTCAGGAGGTTGGGGAACCACCCATCCTTCTTCGAAACCTTTTTCAATAATTGCTTCTTCAATCGTTTTGATGGTTACAGGCTGACCGATTAAGCCAACTGTACATGATCCTTCGCAAGGAGCTGGACAGACGCGACCTGTAAACTCTGGGAAATTATTCGTTTTGTGAAGGCGCTCAAGTGCTTCTCTCCACAGTCCGCGATATACAAGATTATTCCATTCTGGAATCAGGTTATGCACGGGGCAACCTGACGTGCCGCCAATCATATCTATACCTGTATGGCAATACGGGGTACCACAATCCATGCATCGTGCACCTTGTGTTCTGAGCTCTTCTTCAGCCATATGTTTATGAAACTCTTCCCAATCCTTAATCCGCTCCGCTGGCTCACGATCTGCTGGCAGTTGACGTTTGTATTCCATAAATCCAGTAGGTGTAGACATCTTACGTTTTCCCCCATCCGTTCTTGTCTTAATCCCTTCATGTGCATGGTTCTATATGAAATGGATTACTCATTACTTGAGTTTTTGTCTATTGTATCACAAAATCTTCTCGAAGATATTTCAATTATAGTAGCATTTACTGCGCTGAATATTAAATGGATTATCCGCATAATTATTTGTATTTTATACATCATATCTTTCAAGTCTACCCATGGTCAATACCCTTATTTTGGTGTTAAATGTGGTTTTGAACTGCGAAATCTGGTGTGTGTTAAAGAAACAAAAGGTCGAAACGTTAAGTAAGTGTCAGATAATTTGTCATAAAATCCAACATTTTTTGCTATAAATCGTTCTCATTTCCGAATATCAGACCTGTTTTAGGGCTTCACAACGTTAAAACCTCAAAACTTTTACACTTTTTTACTGTTTAATGTTTGGTCGTATGTATAATATACATAAATACCAATTACTCATGTTATATTAATGTTATATGTATTCCAGTTTAAACAAGTGACTTATTTTTTTTATAAAGTAAAGACGCTGTTCACGAATATTTCGCAATCAGCGCCTCTCATCATACAAGTTCGACCGAAGTCAAGATTTTCTTATGCCATGTTTACCGTTTACGTTCGTAAAATTCGAATGTATACGCATGAACATTTTTTTCATCCTGTTCGCCTTCAATCTGTTCAATCAGTTCCCATTCGGACCAATCCACTTCAGGGAAAAACGTATCTCCCTCAAAATTTTCATGAATTTTGGTCACCACAAGACGATCAGCAAGGGGCAAGAACTCACGATACACTTGGGACCCCCCAATTACGCACAGTTCCTCACCTTTGGTTACACTCAGACCCTCCTCAATCGTATGCACGATTTCAGCCTGTTCCACCTTGTAGTTCAGATCTCTTGTCACTACGATATTACGGCGCTTAGGAAGCGGCTTACCACCAAAAGATTCCCACGTGTTACGCCCCATAATAATCGTTTTGTTTAACGTACGTTGTTTGAAAAAAGCCATATCCTTGGGTAAACGCCATGGAATCGAATTATTCAATCCGATCACACCGTTCTCCCCCATCGCCCATACCAATTCAATACTCAAGGGTAATACACTCCTTCAATCCAAGTCTCTTATCGAGATTGAACACATAATTAGACTGCAATTGGAGCTTTAATGCCCGGATGATGCTGATAGTTCTCGAATTCGAAATCTTCAAACTTATAATCAAAAATAGAATCCGGCTTACGCTTGATTACCAGTTTAGGTAAAGCATAAGGTTCACGCTCCAGCTGAATTTTAACTTGATCAACATGGTTGGAGTAAATATGGACATCCCCTCCAGACCAGATGAAATCACCCACCTCAAGATCACATTGCTGGGCGATCATATGAGTCAAGAGCGCATAACTCGCGATGTTGAACGGTAACCCGAGGAACGTATCCACGGAACGCATCGTAAGCATACATGATAATTTACCCTCTGCAACGTAAAACTGAAACGCAAAATGGCAAGGTGGAAGCTTCATATTATTGATCTCAGCCACATTCCATGCGCTGACAAGGTGACGACGTGAATCCGGATTATTTTTGATCGAATCAATGACTGCGGCGATCTGATCAATTTTTTCTCCGTTTGGTGCTTCCCATGTGCGCCACTGCGATCCATATACCGGTCCGAGATCCCCATTTTCGTCCGCCCAGTCGTCCCAAATCTTCACACCGTTTTCTTTCAAATAAGATATATTGGTATCGCCACTCAAAAACCACAACAGTTCATGAATAACCGATTTGAGATGAATTCGTTTGGTTGTTACCAGCGGAAATCCTTCGGAGAGATCATAACGGAGCTGTCTGCCAAATACAGATTGTGTTCCTGTTCCCGTACGGTCTCCTTTATGCACACCGTTGTTCAGAATATCCTGTAATAAATCGAGATAGTTTTTCATGTTGATATCCCCTCGCACTTTTTTCTAAATACATAGACGTGATTGGCTTAGAGCCACATCATGACTGATCATTACTACAGTGTACCACAATTGAGTTGTTGGATAAAATCAATTCACTGAAACTTATGAGCGTGTAACTTTTCATCATATCACATACACGAGTACCTTAAATTTCTCGGCTTTTGCTCAGAAAAAAGAGACGAATAACGCGTTAACGTCATTCGTCTCTTCTGATATACGTATAATGCCGGACGGATCCGAAACTTAGATGATCTTAACGGGAGATGATGTGGATCGGGTGACCCATAACCAATTCCGCAGCTTCCATCACGATTTCGCCCAAAGTTGGGTGAGCGTGAATTGTGAGAGCCAGATCTTCCAAAGTTGCGCCCATCTCAATTGCCAAACCAAGCTCAGCAATCAAGTTGGAAGCTTCCAGACCTACGATTTGGCAACCCAATACAAGGCCGCTTTCTTCGTCAGCTACAATTTTCACGAAGCCTTCAGCGTGGTTCAAAGATACAGCACGGCCGTTACCCGCATAAGGGAACTTGCCTGCTTTTACTTTGTAACCTTTTTCTTTAGCTTCTTTTTCAGTGTAACCTACGCTGGAACACTCTGGATCTGTGAACACAACAGCTGGCATACATTTGTAGTCAACTACAGATGGTTGTCCTGCGATTGCTTCAGCGGCCACTTTACCTTCATAAGAAGCTTTGTGTGCCAGAGCCAGACCAGATACGATATCACCGATAGCAAAGATGTGAGGAATGCTGGTACGACCTTGGTGGTCAACTTTGACAAATCCACGCTCGTCAACGTCAACACCGATCATGTCGAGACCAAGTTCTCCATCCGTGTTTGGACGACGTCCAACAGTTACCAGCAGGTAATCTGCAGTTACTTCTTTGGACTCACCATTTACAGAGTACTTAACAGTTACATCTTTATCCGTTTGCTCAGCACTTTCAGCTTTTGCACCCGTTACGATTTCGATGCCTGTTTTCTTCATGTTTTTAGCCACAAGGCTAGTCATGTCTTTATCGAAACCTGGCAGTACTGTATCCAAACCTTCGATGATTGTTACTTTTGCACCGAATTTGGAGTACATTTGACCAAGCTCAGCACCGATATAACCGCCACCGATAACGATCATGCTTTTTGGTACTTCAGGCAAGTTCAGAGCTTCTGTCGAAGACAGAATGCGTCCGCCAAACGGGAAAGGTTTCAGTTCGATTGGACGGGAACCTGTTGCAATAATTGCATTTTTAAATTTGTAACGTGGAGACTCGTGATCATTGAATACACGAGCTTCGTTTTCGTTGATGAACATGCACTCACCGTTGAAAACTTCAACTTTGTTGCCTTTGAGCAAACCAGCTACGCCGCCAGTCATTTTCTTAACAACGCCGTTTTTGAACTCTTGAGTTTTGCTGAAGTCCACTTTTACGTTCTCAGCAGAGATACCAAAAGCTTCACCGTGAAGTGCAGACTCATATTGGTGTGCAGCAGAGATCAGGGCTTTGGATGGAATACATCCACGGTTCAAACAAACACCGCCCAGTTCGGATTTGTCTACGATCAATACGCTTTGGCCCAGTTGAGCAGCGCGGATGGCAGCTACATAGCCGCCAGGACCCGCACCAATTACTAATGTGTCGATATTGAGAGAAGCGTCGCCTACTACCATATCTTACACCTCCATAACAAGCAGCTCAGGGTTAGCGAGCAGCTGTTTAATGTAATTCATAAAGTTTTGTGCTGTTGCGCCATCGATGATACGGTGGTCAAAGCTCAGGGAAAGAGCCATTACAGGTGCTGCAACTACTTCGCCGTTTTTGATCACTGCTTTTTCGCTGATGCGTCCTGTTCCGAGAATAGCAACTTCAGGGAAGTTGATGATTGGAGTGAAGAACATACCGCCAGCAGAACCGATGTTACTGATGGAGATTGTGCTTCCTCTCATTTCATTCGCGCTCAATTTGCCCTCACGACCACGAGCAGCTAGATCACGGATAGAATCAGCAATCATCCAGATGGATTTACGATCAGCATCTTTGATAACAGGAACGATCAAGCCGTTGTCTGTATCTGTAGCAATACCGATGTTGTAGTATTTTTTGTAAACAATTTCGTTAGCTTCTTCATCAATCATAGCGTTCAGAGCCGGGAATTGGCGGGAAGCCGCAACCAGTGCTTTAACGATGAATGGCAGATAAGTAACTTTTGTTCCTTTTTTCTCTGCAATTGGTTTCATGCGTGTACGGAAAGCAACCAATTCAGTTACGTCCACTTCGTCCATGATTGTAACGTGAGGTGCTGTGTAAGCCGATTTAACCATTGCATTAGAGATCGCTTTACGGATACCTTTGAATGGTACGCGCTCTTCTTCAAGGTATTGATCAGTTGCAGCCGCTGCTGGTGCTGCGGATTTTTTCTCTTCTTGAGCCGGAGCTTCGGAAGATGCCGCTGCGGAAGAACCGCCACCGTTTTTGAAGGATTCAACATCTTCTTTGGTTACTTTACCGTTGTTGCCAGTGCCGTTAACCTGTGCGATGTCTACACCTTGTTCGCGAGCAAATTTACGCACGCTTGGTGTTGCCAGAACGTCTTTGGCAGGTACTGCCGGAACGCTGTTGTTGCCGCCTTCTTTAGCTGCATCCGTGCTGGAAGCTGCTGCAGAAGAACCGCTAGTATCAGCTCCGCCTTGAGCTGCATCTTTCTCTTGATCGCCTT
Source organism: Paenibacillus polymyxa (assembly GCF_018614975.1). Classification (GTDB taxonomy): domain Bacteria; phylum Bacillota; class Bacilli; order Paenibacillales; family Paenibacillaceae; genus Paenibacillus; species Paenibacillus polymyxa_E. Next base: position 159,917 of record NZ_JAGGNR010000021.1, read on the forward strand.
GATCGCCAGCAGGAGCGTCGTCTTGCTCAGGAAGTTCGCCTTCTGCATCGATGATCGCTACAACTTCACCAACGTGGCAGATTTGACCGTCTTTAGCGAATACTTCTGTAACTGTTCCGTTAACCGGACAAGGTACTTCTACAACCGCTTTGTCGTTCTGTACTTCCATGATGATGTCGTCGTCAGTTACTTTGTCACCGACTTTGATGTGCATCTTGATGATTTCGCCTTCGTGCAGGCCTTCGCCCAATTCAGGGAATTTATATTCAAATTTAGCCAACTGAAAAACCTCCTTGATTATGTGCTCAATCCTGAAAACAACCCTTAACTCCAAGAAACAACTGTTACTGCTAATGCAAATAACTGTTACTCAAGGGGCTAATGGCTGTTTACAGTGCAGCTTGCGCTGCGGTGTGAATCACCATACTGCGCCTTGCGGCATGTCAGATGATTAAATTAGAAATTCACGACTTTGTTAACCGCAGCAACGATACGCGCCGGGTTAGGCAGCCATGTATCTTCGATTTGTGCAAATGGATATACAGTGTCCGGACCAGCTACACGCAGAACCGGTGCTTCCAAGTGCAGGATTGCTTTTTCATTGATTTGTGCAATGACTTCAGCTGCAACACCTGCGCTCTTTTGAGCTTCCTGTACAACAATTGCACGGTTTGTTTTCTTAATAGAAGCAACGATGGTATCGATGTCGATCGGGCTAACCGTACGAAGGTCGATAACTTCAACTTTGATTCCTTGTTTTTCGAGTTCATCTGCTGCTTTCACAGAAGTGTGAACCATCATACCGTAAGTAATGATCGTTACATCGGAACCTTCACGAACAACGTTCGCTTTACCCAACTCAACAACGTAATCTTCTTCAGGCACTTCTGCACGGAAAGCATGGTACAAGTTCAAGTGCTCCATGAAGAATACAGGGTCGTTATCGCGAATCGAAGCGATCATTAGACCTTTTGCATCATAAGGGTTAGAAGGAACAACGACTTTGATACCTGGTGTTTGCGTGAGCAGACCTTCCAGGGAATCTGTATGCAATTCTGCCGCTTTTACGCCGCCACCGAATGGTGTACGGAATACGATTGGAGAATTGTATTTTCCACCGGAGCGGAAACGCATACGAGCAGCTTGCACTACCATTTGGTCAAGGGCTTCGAAGATAAAACCAACGAATTGGATCTCAGCAACCGGACGGAAGCCTTGTACACCCAGACCTACAGCCAGACCACCAATAGCGGACTCAGCCAGTGGTGTATCAAATACACGCTCTTCGCCAAACTCTTTTTGCAGACCTTCCGTTACACGGAAAACGCCGCCTACATTACCTACGTCTTCACCGAAAAGCAGAACGTTAGGATCACGTTTCAACTCCACGCGAAGCGCATCACGGATTGCTTCTTTCATGTTCATTTGTGCCATTTGCTTCATTTCCTCCTTAAACATTGACAGTTCACATTTGAATTATTACATGTATACCGGGACATTAAAGTCGCGGATGTTTATGCTTTATCGGAAAAAACTTATTGGAAATCAGCTTTTTGCTCTTCCAAGTGCTTAGGCGTTTGTTCGAACATGCTGTCGATCAAGCCTGAAATCGTCATTTTCTCGGTTTTTTCCGCTTTTTTGATCTCTTCATTTACTTTAGCTTTTGCTTCTTCTTTCACACGTGCTGTATCTTCTTCAGTCCAAAGACCTTTTTTCTCCAGATATTTAGCGAAACGTGCAATAGGATCTTTAGCAGACCATTCTGCCTCTTCTTCTTTTGTACGATACTTGGAAGCATCATCCGAAAGGGAGTGAGGACGGAAACGGTAAGTTACTGCTTCAATCAATGTTGCGCCTTCTCCGTTACGTCCGCGCTCAGCAGCTTCCTGAACAGCTTTGATAACAGCGAAGATGTCCATACCGTCAACTTTAACACCTTTGATTCCTGCTGCTACCGCTTTGTGAGCGATGGAAAGAGCTGCAGTTTGTTTAGCAAAAGGAGTTGTGATAGCATAGCCATTGTTTTGTACAAAGAAGATAACAGGCAGTTTGTATACACCAGCGTAGTTCAGGCCTTCATAGAAGTCACCTTCAGAAGAACCGCCATCACCTGTGTACGTGATAACAACTTGTTTTTGTTTCTTCAATTTGTAACCCATAGCGATACCCATTGCGTGCAAAATTTGTGCACCAATGATGATTTGTGGCATCAATACATTAACGCCATCTGGAATTTGTCCACCATGTTGGTGTCCACGGGAGTACAAGAATGCTTGATAAAGAGGAAGTCCATGCCATACGAGTTGCGGAATGTCACGATAGCCAGGACATACAAAGTCTTCTTTTTCAATTGCAAATTCACTACCAACCATTGTAGCTTCTTGACCAGATACTGGAGCGTAGAAACCAAGACGACCTTGACGGCCCAGGTTTACTGCACGGTCATCCCAAGTACGGGTAAATACCATGCGGTACATAATTTCTTTTAATTGATCATCGGAAAGTGTAGGCATCATGTCTTTGTTAACAATTTCGCCGTCAGGAGACAGCACGGACAGAGCTTCTACATCCTCTGTATACACTTCATAAGGAACCTTGCTCATTTTTTTCTTCACCTCAACAAAAAATTTGAATATCAAGTTCCGCTGTTATAATATTATTATACACCTGTTTCACTCCATACGTCAAAGAAATCCGTAATTTTTTTATGTTTCCTGCCGGATTGTATGTATAACAGGGGCTTAATATTGGTATAACAGCATAATACATGATTGCGTGTTTGACCTAACCCCGCACAAGGGTAATCTTACCGTATTGCGCGGTCGAATGCAAAAATTAACCGAGAAAGGTGACATTTTATGACGGATTCCCGCTATTTGAAACGCACGATTGTGAAGGAAGAGATTGAAAGTCGCTATCTCGGAGAGAAGCGAACGCTCCGTATTTACCTTCCTCCGGGTTATAACGAATTGCTTAGCTACCCTGTCGTTTATTGTCAGGATGGCGAAGAATTTTTTAATTTCGGACGAATTGCTACAACAGCTAACCAAATTATTCTGGACGAAGGAGCCGAACCTTTTATTATTGTAGGGGTTCAGGTCGATGTGTCTGTGAGAACGCAGGAATATGCCCCATTTGGAGATCGGTTCAAGGCATATACCACTTGCTTCGCTGAAGAGATTATTCCCTATATAGAAGAGAAATATCCTGTGCGCCGTTCTCCGCAGGAACGCATTCTTGCCGGAGACTCGCTCGGTGGCAGTGTTTCGCTTCATCTTGCTCTGTTATATCCGGATCTGTTCACACGTGTGATCAGCATGTCAGGCGCCTTCTACTCTGCTTCACAGGAAATCTATGCTGCAGCTGAAGATCTGTCTTGGCTCTCGATCTGGATGATCGTTGGTTTGCAGGAGACTGATTTCGAGGCAGACACCGGTACGTATGATTTTGTTCAATTAAACCGGGATACTCGAGAATTGCTGGAAAAACGTGGTGCCCTCGTCTCCTACCAGGAGAAAGACGGAAAACACCAATGGGGTTTTTGGCAGAAGGAATTGCCCGAAGCATTACTTTATTTTCTCCAAGAAAGATAAAAGGACCACATTAACAGGCGGCTGAAATGCCGCTATTGTTCTTCACTTTAATGATACCGCTTACAATTGTAACCTGAAAAAGAAGCAAGATATCCTGCTTGCTTTAAGTGCTCTAATCCTGCTTCTTTTTCGAATTACAAGTTAAGCATGAATTTCGTTTACTTTTTAGGCTAAGGAATGTTCCGCTTCAATCTTACTCAACAGAACATCGCAGCCTGCGTTAACCAGCTCGTACACCTCTTCAAAATTGCCTGTGTGATATGGGTCAGGTACTTCTCTGAGTTTTTCCTCGGGAAGCATGTCCATGAACTTGATGATGTCCGCCTCAGCTCCGCCTGGAACGTTGCGCACATGATCTGCATTGGAATTGTCCATACACACAATGTAATGAAATTGAGTAAAGTCTTCGCTGGCGAATTGTCTCGCTGCCATGTTGGCATAAGAAATCTGGTACGAATCCAGCAATTTCCGAGTCCCTTCATGCGGAGGTTTACCAACATGCCAGTTCCCTGTACCCGCAGAGTCCACACGAATCTGGTGTTCAAGCCCCTTCTCCAGGACTTTGTGACGCAGAACAGCTTCAGCCATTGGTGATCTACATATATTGCCCAGACATACAAACAAAACATTAATCATATTAATCCCCCTTACTTAACGTACCTTGAAGTACCGACGATATTGGCTGTGTCACAATGCTCTCCGGCTGAGGACTGACGTTCCCGGTCTCAGATGGCACCAACGAACGACGTGGCAGTTTCCATTTATAATGTACAGAACACATCCGGAAGAACACAACGGCCGCGAAACAAAATAATAATCCAGCATTCGTTGTTAACCAACCCATACCTATAACAAAACCGGCTGTCATTGCCCATACAGCATAGATTTCGTCACGCAATACAAGCGGTTTACGTCCAGCAAGCACATCACGAATAACGCCTCCTCCAATACCGGTCATTACTGCTGCAACGATAACTGCGCTAATGGGATGTCCCATGTTCGCCGCGTACAGCGCCCCTTGAATTGCAAATGCTGCGAGTCCGATTGCATCAAACAACGCCTCTGTTCGCTTCCAGTGACTAATCCACTTGAGAGGTAATATAAACGCAATCGCTACAGATACTAACGCTAACATAATAAGTGATCCCTGACTCCACAGTGTCGTTACAGGTATTCCTATAAGTACATTCCGGATAATCCCGCCTCCGAATGCCGTGACAAGTCCAAGCACCAGTACACCCAGAATGTCATACTCCTCTTCCATTGCCACGAAGGCACCGGACATTGCAAATGCGATAGTGCCTATAATACTGAATACTTCAAAAATGTGTAAGTCCAACCTGTTCAAACCTCACTTTTCAAGTCATCTCCATGTCGCTCTACCCATTGTATCCGCGAGCACTGAAATTGTGCAACCACATTTTGTGGATTATACTGGTTTGGTGAATATATTTGTACATGTTCCAACACCATATTTGGACTAGAGCTATTTTTCTCTGAATTAGGAAGGATGAAATAAAATGACGGCGAAACGGATTGTTATTGTTACAGGCGGAAACTTATCTGTAGAATTACTTCAGGAAATACGAGAAGATGATATGATCATCGCGGCCGATCGCGGTGCATTATTTTTAATTGAACACGGCATACAACCTCACATTGCAGTTGGAGACTTCGACTCCATTACTGAAGAGGAACGTACTATTGTAAGCAACAATAGCATTCGGTTCATTACGTGTGACCCTGTTCATAAGGATCTTACTGATACAGAAATGGCTTTTGAGACAGCGCTAGATTACGAACCATCTCACATCTTAATGTTAGGTGCTACAGGTACACGTATGGATCACACACTCGCCAATGTACATATCATGGTTCGCGCGATGCAGCATCATATCTCCTGTGCCATTCAGGACAAGCACAATTACATGACACTGACCACATCCAAAGCTGTGGTTGAGCACCGGGACTATAAATATGTTTCTCTGCTCCCCTTGACTCATGAAGTTGCAGGAATAACTCTGGATGGTTTTATGTATCCGCTAGATCAAGCCACCATCCGCATGGGACAATCCTTGGGTGTAAGCAACCAGCTCTTAGGCTCCTCCGGTACAGTCACTATCGATAGCGGCTTATTACTGATTATTCAGAGCAAAGATTGAATCTATTTGATTGCTTTATAGTTATTTATTACGTTTTTGTAACCAGTGATTTCGATAAGAAAATAGGTTCACACATCATAAAGACCCTTGAATATCAAGGGTCTTTTCTATTTCATTTTAGTTTATCATTCGTCAATGATTAATTTTTTGACATTTTTAATCATATTTTAATAAACATACCCAAACCGCTGTGGCGCAAGGGGTTACACTTCCCTATCCAATTTCTAGGCTGTTACAAAGCTGTTATACTCGCTCTAGCAACTTAACGAAAACGAATTTTGGAGGTACTAACTAACATGAAAACAAACATCTTTGTCCAAAAGGCCGTAACCGTCGGGTTGTGCGCTACACTAGGTTTTGGAGCTGTATTAATGACTAACGCACCTGTTGCACAGGCAGCAACTGCTTCTGTATCCACAGGTCAACAGATTGTTAACTATGGTAAACAATTTACTGGAACTCCATATAAATTTGGTGCTTCAACATCAACAACCAAAGTTTTTGACTGCTCTTCTTTTATGAAATATATTTTCAAAAAGTATGGTGTAGATTTGCCGCGCACTTCCGTGAAACAATCCAAAGAAGGTAAAGCTGTGTCTAAAGCTAATCTGCGTGTCGGAGATCTGGTATTCTTCTCCAGTGGTAGCCGTTCTACCGGTTCCAATGTCACTCACGTAGGCGTTTATGCGGGAAATGGTAAGATTCTGCATACGTATGGATCTCCAGGCGTAACCCTCTCTGATCTGGACTCTGGTACTTGGAAGAGAACGTATGTTAAAGCTCGTCGTGTACTGTAGATTCACATCATAGCTAATCAGTAAAGACCGGAGGTTATTATCCGGTCTTTTATTTTTACCCTCTTTTTGCCACACTCTAAACTGGTGATTCATGGAACTAACTTCGTAATCTAATTTTTATCATGAAGCATATAACCGATCCCACGTACAGTATGAATCAGTTTCACACTTCTTCCCTTATCCACCTTAACCCTCAGATGTTTGATATAAACATCGACAACGTTGGTATCCATCGCATACTCATATCCCCATACTTCCCGCAAAATATCACTCCGGGTACATGCTTCATTCACATGTAGGGCCAGGAATTCCAGCAATTCATACTCTTTTGGCGTTAATGTCAGGTATTCACCCGCACGATTTACCCGTCTTGAACGCAAATTCACTTTAAGATCATGAACTACAATTACTTCCTCACCCTCTGGTGTTGCATTCGCAAAAACACGCAATAAATTTCGTATTCTGGCAAGCATCACGGTCAAGTGGATAGGTTCCTCCATCACGTCATTAGCTCCATAATCCAGCCATTCCACGATGAACTGAGGAGATGCATCTGAAGTAATAACCAGTAGAGGTATAACTTTATATTTATTTATCCATCGTTTTAACGCTAATTTCTGATCCTGGCCACAATGTTTCGTTCCCTCTTCCCGGTCTACCAGGATGATCAGGTTAATATGCAGCAACGAAGGCTCGATGGATTGGTTTAGTTCGGACCACTCCATTCGTTGTACCTCGTATCCTTCGTTACATAAAATATCCTGAATAAGGCTGACCTGCTCTCCTGCTCCAATCAGCAAAATGGCTGTTCTCATTCTTCTTCACCCGGCCTGTCTCTATCCCCACTGCTCGCAGCAATGGTTGATACAGATAGCATGCCGTAAAATGAAAAAGTCCATTCCCTCAAGGGAACAGACTTTGCTTCTTTCTTGCTTTAACCAAAGTAGCGATGGACGAGCGTACGTGCTTCAGCTGTGTCTTTTGTTCCATGTACGAGGACACGGCCATCTTGGAAAATGACCATTCTATGGACTCCTGTTGTAAAAGAAACCAGAAACGGATTGGATTCCACTTTCCCTTCTTGAAGTCTATCCAGACGTTCCGCTGTATGTTGAAGATCCAGATTCATGCGCCTTGCAGGTCGGATCTGAACGGTGTCCCTGCCACACAACACATCGGTTTTCTCCAGATTGGACGCAGAAAGATATGGATACGTTGCCGAAGTGCCGCAGGAAGGACAGTCTTGCTTTTTCGCACCATCCACATTGATGGATATGTATTCGTTCCTCCACACGTCAAATGACAATAACTTACGTCTCAATGCATTTGCATTACCACTAAGTAACTTCATCGCTTCTGCTGTCTGATTTGCCGTTACCATCTGTACGGCTTGAGGTATGATGCCAGATGTATCACAGGTATCTCCACCCAGTGGGACTTCACCCAGCAAACAATTTAAGCATGGCGTATCTCCAGGTATAAACGTATAGGTAATGCCGTAACTACCCACGCATCCACCATAAATCCAGGGAATACGGTGTTTCTGTGCCATATCATTCATAAGTAGTCGGGTATCAAAGTTATCCGTTGCATCCATGATCAAGTCTGTATGCTGAACGAGTTCTTCCAACTCTTCTACTCTGACGTCCAACACTTTCCCTTCCACATGAACCGTGGAATTAATAGCAGATAAACGTTTTTCCGCTGCCATCGCCTTCGGCATCCGCTCTATCGCGTCCTGCTCTACATATAATTGCTGTCGCTGCAGGTTACTCCACTCCACATAATCACGATCCACAATCGTTAAGTGTCCGACTCCTGAACGAACTAACGTTTCTGCAATTCCTGTTCCGAGTGCGCCAGCGCCTACAATTAAAACTCTGCTGCCCTTTAATCTGGCCTGGCCTTCCTTGCCCAGTGGCGCATAACGTTCCTGTCTGGAATAACGATCGGCCTGCTCGGAAGATGTTAATTGATCTGTCATGTATGAACCATTCCTTCCACCGGACTACTGGCTGCTGCATAACGCTTTACGGGAATCATGCCTGCCTCATATGCCAACCTACCCGCTTCTACCCCCAATCGCATCGCTTTAGCCATGCTCACTGGATCCCCTGATCCGGATACGGCTGTATTTAACAAAACGCCATCAGCACCAAGTTCCATCGCATAAGCAGCATCTTTTGGGGAGCGCAATCCTGCATCCACAATTACAGGTACAACAGCCTGCTCAATGATGATCTCAAGGTTATAGGGATTGATGATGCCTCTGCCAGCTCCGATGGGAGAAGCGCCAGGCATTACAGCATGTACGCCAAGCAATTGTAGCCTTTTGGCCAGAATGACATCATCCGAAATATAAGGCAATACCGTGAAGCCCTTTTCAAGCAAAATTTCGCAAGCCTTGTACGTTTCAATCGGATCTGGGAGTAACGTAATTCCATCTCCGATGACTTCGACTTTTATCATATCACAAAGTCCTGAAGCCCGCGCAAGCTCGGCAATCCGCACCGCCTCTTCCGCAGTAGAAGCCCCTGCCGTATTCGGAAGAAGTGTGTATTTATCCAGATCCAACATATCCAGGAAATGCTTCTGGTTACGTTCCTCCAGATTCAGACGACGAACAGCAAAGGTTAAAACTTCCGTTTCAGATGCTTCCACAGCCTGACTTTGCGCATCCAGATCCGAAAACTTGCCTGTTCCAAGCAACAATCTGGACTCAAACGTATATTTACCAATATTCAACATCATCAACCGCCTCCTACAAAATGTACAATCTCGATTCGATCGCCTTCTCTTAATGCAGTCGTTTCATGATACTCACGGGTTAAAATATGCCTGTTCAGCTCAACAACTACAGTCTTGACTTGCAGGTCAAAAGATTGGAGCAATTTATCCACACGATTCAATCTGTCTTCAATCTCCATCCGTTGACCATTAACGATGATATTCACTGCACCACTTCCTTTCTGTTCAATCGCTCAGGGCTCAGCGCCTCAATTCCGAGTTCTTCTGAGCTTTTGCCAGCGAGCAACTCAGCGATAAGCCTACCTGTTATCGCACTAAGCAAGATACCGTTGCGGTAATGCCCAAAGGCGGCGAACAGCCCGGGTATACTCTTGCAAGCACCTATATAAGGCAGTCCATCTGGAGTTGCCGGTCTCACGCCTGCCCACGCTCGTACAAATTGCGCTTCTTTCATCCCAGGCACCCAGTGGGTAGCCGCTGTTAGCAGCTTCTGAACACCCTGTACAGAAACGTTCAAATCCGTTCTGCCTGGCAGACTGGTTGCACCGAGCCAAACTTCGCCATTGGCTTTGGGAACAATATAGATATCCTCTGCATACACCGTTCTGTCAGGTCTGTACCCTGCATGTTCATCTGAGAACTGAACAGCGGCTATTTCACCTTTTACAGACCACACAGGCAAGCTCAGATTCACATGTCTCATCAACTCTTCACTCTGTAATCCAGCCGCTATAATGACATGTTTGCATTTCATCTCGCCGATCGATGTGGTAATCCCCTGCACGCCGTGTTCGTTTGCTTGCACACGTATATCCTGTATATCCTCTATAACCCGCGCTCCCAATGCTTGAGCGGATTCGGCGTATGCCTTCGTTAGATGGATTGGAAGAATCTCACTCTCGTAAGGTCTGTAGTAAGCTCCATACGTATCTCTGTTAAGCCATGATGCCTCCTGTTGCACAGTGGAACGATCCCACCATACCTCATCAGCAGAAGTAGACGACGCAGACTTCCGATTGTCCTTATAACTACTTAATTCACTGTATGATCGAAAAGGGGTTAGGAATCCATGGCGTTGCAGGCCAACCTCTACCCCGCTGAGAGTAGCCATTAACACTTGTTGCTCGATAAGTAACTGTCTACTCTGCCTGGCAAGCTTAGCCATCAAAGGATGAGCAAAATCCTCACTATCTGCCGCCAGCATTCCAGCCGCCGCGCAAGAAGTGCCTCCAGCAATAGCCAAACGCTCCAGCAACAATACATCCTGTCCACGAGAAGCAAGCTCATATGCAATGGCACAACCAATAACGCCTCCGCCTACAATAATCGTTTCTGCATGAATCTTATCCGGTCTATCAGTAACGATCTCTTTCATCCTCTCATCTCCTTAATTCAGCGGCTCAGACTTTCTGTAGCAACGATAGCCTGCCTTAATGATGCAGCAGCCCGATCCGGGGAATCGCTCGCCCATACATTCGAGATTACGGCGACTCCCTGTGCGCCTGCAGAGCGAATCGCATGAATGTTTTCCGGTTCGATGCCCCCAATCGCCATGACAGGAATGGAGACACCAGAGCACACTTCAGCCAGGGCATATAATCCTCTTGGTTCAAGATCAGGCTTACTGTTGGTTGAATAGACATGTCCGAAGAAAAGGTAATCGGCTCCCCGTTCTTCAGCGATTTTTGCCTCATCGATTGAATGAACAGATACACCCAGACGAAGTCGCTGCGTTTTGCTTATGACAGCAGGGTTGTAGTTGCGTATAGCTTCTTGCCCCCAATGTACACCTCCATAGATGTCATTCTTTGAAGGCAGCTCTGAACTATTGATAACGATGCGACAAGATGGAACGCCAATGCTACGCAGACTTTCAGCCCAACCGATCTTGTCTTGCCATGTGAGTTGTTTTTCTCGTATGTGAATATAGTCCACCCATGGCAAAACGTTCTTTGCAGCTTTTACAAAAGATGCTTGATCCCCTGTACCCGTAGATACAACATGCAGTTCAAATGATCCGTGTACACTTTCATGAGAAATTACCGTACTTTTCATCTCCTTCCATGCGTGAATGCTATGAAAACACAAAAAAGCCACTCCCGTAGGGGAGTGGCTGCGTATTAATTATAGGACCAGATGACTGACTGATACATACAGTTCAATTCGTGCAATACAGCTATAGAACTTGTAGCCATAACTTATACACGGAACTGCATGTTTCAATTCGCTAAGCAGACGGTTGAGATCCTTTTGAGTTGCCGTTTGCTCACGTCATTCACTGAAACGCGCTCGCCACTTCCCTACGCTGGTATGATCCAGATCAGGTGCAAAGGGTCCGGAATCGCATTCTTCCATCTCAGCCGCATCGTGCGGCCCCCCTAGTGTTCATATGAAGTTGTAGCCTATATTACCATAGACGGATTTTTTTGTCACCGTTCATTTCTATTAAGCGTTGCTTGAATTGTCTAGTTTTTCTCAGACCATTCTTCGACATTCCATGTCTTGGTGACCCAACCCTCGTAAAAATCAGGTTCATGAGATACCAGTAACACCGTTCCCTTGAATTCTTGCAAAGCACGCTGCAACTCCGCTTTGGCTGTGACATCGAGATGGTTTGTCGGCTCATCGAATAGAATCCAGTTGCTTTCACGCATCAAGAGCTTGCATAAACGAACCTTGGCTTGCTCTCCACCACTCAGCATGTTAAGCGGACGGGTAATGTGCTCATTTTTCAAACCGCAGCGAGCGAGATGACCCCGGACCTCATTCTGGGTCAAATGTGAAAACTCATTCCAGACATCCTCAATCGGCGTGATATTTCCAGCACGAACTTCCTGCTCAAAATAGGCCGTTTCGAGATAATCTCCCAAAAAGGTCTTTCCACTGAGTGGAGATATTTTGCCCAGAATGGTTTTCAGCAGTGTCGATTTACCCACACCATTACAGCCTACGATGGCAATTTTCTCACCGCGTTCGATCGTCATTGTCATTTTGGGAAGCAAAGGATACGTGTATCCAATTTCAAAATCAATGCCCTCAAAGACCGTTTTGCTACTCGCCCGGGCATCCTTGAATTTGAACGTTGGTTTGGCAGCTTCATCTGGACGGTCAATACGTTCAATCTTGTCCAGTTGTTTCTCCCGGCTCTTCGCACGACCTGAAGTTGAAGCCCGCGCCTTGTTACGCTGAATGAAATCTTCCTGCTTCTTGATGTACTCTTGTTGTTTCTCGTACGCATCAATATGCTGGGCTTTATTCATATCAGCCATCTCCAGGAACTTGTTATAGTTCGCTGCATATCTCGTTAATTTGGCAAATTCCAAATGATAAATGACATTTACGACTTCGTTCATGAATTCCGTGTCATGGGATATTAAAAGGAACGCGTGCGGGTAATCTTTTAGATAACGTGACAACCATTCAATGTGTTCTACATCCAGATAGTTGGTCGGCTCATCTAACAAAAGAGCTGTAGGTTTCTCGAGTAGAAGCTTGGCGAGAAGCACCTTTGTGCGTTGACCACCACTTAGAGATGCGACATCCCGATCAAGACCAATTGCGGACAAACCAAGACCATTGGCCATCTCTTCCACTTTTACGTCAATCAGATAAAAGTCGCCCTGCTCCAGTTGTTCCTGAATATCGCCCATCTCTTCAAGCAACTGCTCCAACTTATCCGGATCTGCATCTGCCATCTGGTCTGTAATATTCATCATTTCTTTTTCCAATTCAAGCAACGGAAGAAATGCATCCTTAAGCACGTCACGAATGGTTTTGCCTGGCGTAAGCTTTGTGTGCTGATCCAAATATCCATAACGGACCTTAGGTGTCCATTCCACTTTTCCACTGTCTTTAAGCAATTTACCGGTAAGGATGTTCATTAATGTGGATTTACCCACTCCATTGGCACCAACAAGTCCTACGCGCTCTCCGGCAAGTAAACGAAACGATACATTTTTAAATAACGTGCGATCTCCAAAATTGTGACTCACGTTCTCTACTGACAATAAACTCATAAGATGAGGTTGCTCCTATCTATTAGACATTACTTTTATTATGGTTCCGAAACCCTATTCTAGCACAGGTCTCGTCTTTTCTGAAAGTAATGTAAACAGTTCAGGAACTCCTTCCATGATTTTGTCATACACGCACGCTAACGATTAGAGCAGTTATATTCGAAATAGCCTTGGGCAGCTGCTTGTCTTGCGTCTGTGAACACCTCTTCGGCACGGTAACCATTACCACATGTGGAGGGATAATAGTACCTGATACCTGATAAAGGATCTACTCCACCTACGATGGCCGTTTTCTTCACGAGTCTGCCTCCACCAATCGCATAATTGTTGATCTTCTGATCCCCCACACCTATACCTTGGATAAAGGCCATAATCCCTGTATCGTTAATGGAGTTGTACCAATCTTCCTGCTCAATCAGAGGCATCGTAAATGTATAGGAAATACCGTTCTTTCTGGCAAACTCATTATGGCGGTTAATCACATCAGCCAGATTATCCTGCACAGTAGTCACAATCCGACTTCGTCTAACTTGTTCAAATACGCTGGTATCCTGAAGTAAAGGAATCTGTGTGGTTGAAGCCAGTTCTTTTTGAAAGCCCTCCACCCATCTCCCTGCGCTTGCGTCATAGGCATAGACGTAGTCGTCCAGTGTAAAGTTAATACTGTTACCGTATGAATCTGAATATGTATAAGGTTTCTTGGGACTCCATACTTGCCTGAAAGAATCTTCAAGGTGACCCGTCATCTCTGTTTCTTTGGAAAACATATAATAGCCATCGTAATCCAGAATAACTACGGCAGGAATGTAATTAAACATGTTTCGAATAGATGCGGAATCATCCTGAATGCCCATATTCAAAGCCATCGTCTGCGTAAATGTCAGTAAGGCAAGATCTTTGTCCGCTTTAACAAACTTGGTTGAATCATAACCTGCTTCATCATTTTGTTTCTCATTCTGATGCATCACTGCACCTGCATCCATGACTGCGGTTTGAAGTGCAGATCTGTATCGATGACCAAGATATTGAGCCTCTTCGGCATCTTGGGTATGGAGTGAGATGATCCAGAAGAGCGGGAAGAAGATCAGCACGAATACAATGGATAACTCAGTAATCTTCATTGAGGACCATACCTCCGTATGTGACAAATACCGCTGAAGCCTGAGCCGTACCACTCAACCATTCACGAATGAGCATGGAAGGTGTACGATTTGTATTTTGGAGCGTCACGGTGAAAAAATCCCCTGTCGTCAACGTATATCTTCGGCCAGGATCATCAGTCGGTATCACACCTGAGGACGGAAATAACCTTTCTCGAATCTGAGCTGAATAATATCCATCCTGTACAACCTCGTAAGTTCCGGTAAAACTGTTATGATCCATCGGATCTGTATAGTGAGGTACATATTTTTTATGTAAATGTTCCATCGACACCTCAAACACATTGCCCGTCTGGGCCAGTTGCTCCTCAAACTCAGCCAACATTCGAGGTGAAATATATCCTTTCGTTCGAACAGCATCGACAAAACGTGTTACATTCTGAACAGCCGTCATACGGGCTATTTCATCCTGCCGATCGGCTGTTTCAGCAGCCGGGTACACATAGAGCAGAAGGACTGCGAGCAATACGGCAAGCAGCTTGGATGCGGCATTAATCAATTCACACTGGCCTCCTTCCAAAAAACAATCTTGAGCAGTTCTCCAGTTTCATTTCGTACATACTCAGGTCTGTAGGTAGCATCGAGCTGGACAGGAATAGTCGCTGTTTTGCTGACAAGTGGATCGAGCACATAGGAAGTCCCGTCTACCTCTACAGGAATGCCTGTGCCTGTCATCTGTCTCACGGTATGCAACACTTCCGCACCACTATATTGATCCGGATTGGTGGTATGCAGTGTTGTTGTCAGCCGCCCTTCCATGCCTGCTGTTGTCTGTACTCTGTCGGTCAAGGCCGCTGACAAGATCTTAACATTCTGTTGCCCGTACAGGCAGGCTGTCACAAACAGGACAACCGCCGTACAAAACAACATAAGATGCTGGGTATTCCGGGACATGTTAAACCAACTCCTGTCAGGATTGCTGGAAGATCAGCCCTCTTACCACGTTGGATCGGTCTTTTACGATAATGGCTTTGAATTTACCGCTTGGATTGACATATTGATTGTCTTTTTCACTCATGGTCTGGTTAATAATGCCCACTTTATCGTCAGGTGCAATAACCGAGCCATAGTCCGCATTATTGAGATCCTGTGAAATGTTCAATTGATTGCCGTACCATTGACCCGCTTTATTTTTACCTGTAATAACTTGAATACCGAACTGATCCTTGTCCGCATATTTACGCAGTGCATTCGTTACCTGCGATCCACTGATGGTTGTTCCGTCATACACCGTAAATGCAGCCTGGGACAACTCGGTTTGGATATCAGCAAAATTGTTCTGGGCCGTCTTGGTTGCTTCCTGAGCCGAAATAAATAACAGAACTACAATTGTGATCAGAGCGATTGTTAAGAATATCCCCGCTGCCACCTTTAAAGCGCTTGATGCATTGTTCATGATAAATCCTCCCAAGTTATAAGTTATTAAACTATTTCAGACTGTCATATCGTGCTACAGCTTCTGAATTTGCTCATAATAAATACTCATCTGTAAGAAGCTCATACCGACCAATGGAATGACCAGATACAAAAAGATAAGGGCATACATAGGTGTAAATCCAATGGTTCTCCCCCATGATGCTTTGACATCTATCATTTTGCTGTACTCCTGTTTGCGTTGTTCAAAATAAAATGCCATCATGCTCTCGAGATCATCGAAGGCTTCACGTATTGAGATTTTGCCAAGGGCAAGCTGCAATTTATCAACCAGTCGCTGGAACTCGGGCAAGCCCGCCTCTTCCTTTAATTGTTCAAGTGCAAGCTCTGGTCCATGTTCAAAATGCAACAAACATTTTTGCAGCGGGCGCTTGAAAATGACGGCAAATCGATTAAGCCATTCCAATATCTCCTCGACTGACATCCGGTCCATCTCACGCAAAATGGAAATCACCGTCTGAAATTGATAGATTTCATGCCGCATATCCAACCTTCGCATTTTCCGCTGAAATAACATGAGCCATACGGGCATGTAGTACCCTGCTGCACCCATAAGAATGGCTATAATCATTTCCCACCAGCGTACATACTGCTTGTTATACACCTCAAGTTTCTGCATAATGCGCGTGATGGTCTCATTCTGGGTATCATGGTCCAGCTGAACGGGAGATAACTGTTGTAACGCTTGGGAGACTTCTTCGTATGTAGCTCCTCGGTTCATTTCTACACTCTCCAGCACGGATTGATCCAATGCTGTTTTTTCCTCAGCTTTCCTGAGATCCGCTTCAGCCATTGCACCAAACATTCGATCATCCCGGATCGGATCATGCAAGATGTGGTTACGTTCAACCTGATGCAACAGCAAGATGCACCCCATTGTAAGGACCAAACAACCTGCGAATAACATCACGCGTCGAATGGCAAGCCATTCGTATTTCAACTCTGAGCTGCTCTCCCTCATGAGCCGTATCGTTTGACTGTATTGTGCACTGCCGGGTTTTGCTGCAAACAACATCGCCAATTTTCGTATGAAGGCCTGCTTGTACAGTAACTGATCCAACCATGAATGCTTATGCCCTGACCGGTAACGTGTATCATCGTATTGCTGGAGCCTTTGCAGAAGCAAATAAGCAAGGATGATGATGACATAGATTGATATTTTGGTAACAAAACCGATTTTGCTGCGATAAAATTCATCCATCGTTGGGAAACTGACTCTGGCCCAGCGTTCGATTGGAGCGGTGAACAATACCGGAGCGAGCGCGATGATATTAAGTCCTTTGAGCAGGTAATCCAATTTATCACGCCGCAAAATCTCCAGATGAATCTCCTGAGTCAGGTTACCCAGTCCTTTAAGATAGATAGACCCTTGTTCTCTGTCCTTATCCCCGAACTCCATGACCATATAGGAAACGCCGGCGAATCCTTTGAGAAAACGGTTGGGTGCTACTTCATAATAACGCTCAAGTGCTTCATTCGGATCTGGAGAAGTTAGAGCTTCGTAGATCAGTCTTACCTGTTCTGCTGCTTCTCCTGTACCTGCTTCAGCGGCTTCATAGAGTGCTTCCTCAACCATGCCATGCTGATGATACCGATGCCTTACATCTGCAAAGAGATCCAACATCTGCACCAGCAACCTTTTCTCCATACGACTGAGACACATATCCAATACCAGGCTGTTTAGCACCACAGCAAAGAGCACTGACAATATTACAAAAGCGATACCCGGCTGCAGAAGAAACAGAATGACACTTATGCCTCCATAGCCTCCCAGGATAATGAGAACCACTGTCATCGTTAGTCTTCGAAGTGAAGGCTCATCCCCCACATGTCGAAATGAAATACGCTTCTGCACTTGTAGAATATAGGCTGATAGCAGTGGCACTTTCATTCCAAAGCGGTAGGAATGCAACAAGAGTGATCCCAGTCCCTTGAATCTCTTCCCCCCGGAAGTTAGAATAACGCCGGATTGACTTGTTGGACCACCTCCTCTGCGACGTAACATACTTAAAACCAGAAGTGTGATCAGCAGCCCTCCTGCACAAATACTTAATACGAGGAGCAGAATCCATTTAATTGTCATGCAGATCACCCCAGTGTTGCTTCATAAACTGTTCAAACTTCTCGGCATCCTGTAATGTCATCTGGTCTCGCATATCCACCATGCTTCCAGAGGAGATTGGAGCTGTTGCAACATACGCTCCATTTCTGTACTCCACAACATTACGAAATGTAAAACCTGCCCTCTCTTCCACACTGTCACCTTGATTCGCACGAGGAAGACATTCCGTAATACGTTCGATATATCTTCGTCCCTCAGCATCTTTTTTCATATGAACATCGAAATTGATAACACTCACAACCTGCTCCTCAGCAATATGCTCATGCTGGAACATACCTGTTTTGAGCAAGGAATTACGGAGGGAGAAAACCAGATCACGAAACGTTTTGGCATGGTGGGTAAACAGGGTGAACAGACTGGCAACCTGAGACATTTGAATCATCCATGCGGCCACCTCATCACTCGCAACCTCACCGAGAATATTGACGGTTCCATCCGTTTTTTTCTGCAAATCAAGCCCTTGTTGACCTGAAATGTGTTCGGTCTCTCGGAAACTCAAAATATTACGTCGGCTATAGATCCGTCTTAATTGAAGTTCAAACGCCATCTCTTGCACCCGAAGGGTATACGATGCATAGATGTGTTTGACCATGGCCATAAGCAACGTCGTTTTACCAGAACCCTGTGCTCCGGTTACAGCTGTGATCCGGCTTCCTTTCATCAGGTATTGAAGCAATGTAATTGGCAGATCTGCGTTGTTACCCGTAATCAACTGTTCAAGTGAGGCATTCGGAATATCGAACTTCCGGACGAAGAACGCCCATGATTCTGCAAAAGGAGGACGAACAACAACGACACGGGAGCCGTCTTTCATCTCGTTTACCTTGTATCCACTTGCTTCCGACAACTGTCCGGGATAATTGTATTTGTATATATTCTGGCATACCCTTTTCAGTTCACGAATACTGCCGAAGGATAGAAAGGATAGATGAATAGACTTACCTTTATAGAAAATCCAGACACTTTCCATTCCGCTAAGCGGTTCTTCATGTGCTTCATCCTCCAGTCCTTGATCCAGCAAATCATTCCAAGATGCCGGTTTTCGAAATCCCATATTATGAACAGTGTCCAGCATACCGCTGACACCACCACTAACGCCGTCAATACGTTGGTCCCTTATCTCATCAACAACCGAGAACCCTTTATAATGCTGATAGATACGTTGCACGATGATATCCGTCTTTTCTCTAAATCCAAGCTCTTGATATTCGCACTCGAAAACATACTGAATGTCTTCCTCGGAAATATAATAACTCCCTCCGTCCTCCGAACCCTCCTCCATTCTCAGCTTGCCAAGATCGTAGGTATCAATCATTCGGGAGAGTGCATCCACACCGAATTGCTGTCGGTACAGATAAAACACAATTTCGAATCGGTCCTGAATCGTCAACAAATCTGGTTCTGCAAACAAAATAACTTCATCTACATTTGATTTGTTCAGTCCTATGCTTCGGGTCAGCAGATCCCCTATCAGATTTTTGACATACGTTTTGTCGCTGATACTGCCTGAGACACAGCCCTTCAGCGCTTTTCTCATCTCGGCACGTTGATTGATTCTTCGACGATATTCTTCTTCGTGCAGACCTGCATCCGCGAGCTGACTATGACTAAGCTCATGAAGTGAGTTCTTCACCTTCTCAATCAACATGTCAATCGTGAATGATTCCTGTTCAGGAACACGAGCATTCTTTTCACGAAGAAACGTTCTATACTTGAACCAGATATAAATCAGGCACAGAATCAAAATTAAACTTATCCATATGGTATTCCAGAGCATCGGAGGTTCAGGCTCCCCTTTCCAGCCTCTTCAGAACCGTGCGCATACCTGCGCCGTCCATAATCAGGCGAGCGAGTTCACTCATGCTTGCAGCAAGGCTCCCTTTGCGAGTATCCTTATTTTCACTCAAACTCTCCAACTGCAAGTACTTTGCAACATCTCGCCGATTCATTGCATCCAGATATCCGGTTGTATACGGTATAGCAGATATCGTCCCCTTGTATTTGAAGCGGCGTCGAATATTGGAAATGGTCGCACGTGAATGCGGATCGTATTTGTTAATTACAACATGTTTATTCCGATTGTTCATTCGTTCTGGCAGGATCTCTTCGAAGAACAACTCCAAATTTCGCATATTTTGATCAAGGTTTATTACAACATAGTCCGCCTGTTGCAGCATGAGCTGCGAATCCACACCGGATTGATCCGCATCCAGAAGAACCAGATCATAATACTCGTTAGCTACTTTCAGCAGCTTTTTCACAGTCTCATCATGTTCCTGCGAGGAACGTTCCATCTCATCAATTCTTCCGGTTAGGAAATCAAGTCTTTCCTTCAAAAGTGGCTTGGTATAATCCCTGAGATTGTGTTTATTCAGACTTCCGCTCGAATGCAGCCGTTCAACCGCATCCCAGCCACCCTCTTCGAAGGAGAACATAAAGTCCGCTGAATCCGTATCTTTGGATGGTAGAGCGGCTTCTGTGCCAGTTCCGGCAAGGCCTGCATTAACAAGTAACACTCTTGTCCTGTAGTGAAGTGCCATCGCATAAGCACTAATTAATGTGCTTGAAGTGCAGCCTGTTCCTGCAAAAGGGCTCCAAAAGGTAATGGTGCTCATGCTCTCATCCTCTCTGCTTCTTTCATCGCACGGCGACTACGAACATTTTCCCAACCTGTTAACTGCTCGACCACGCGACACAACGATTTTTTGTAATTTCGTGATAGAGGACCCAGATGAACGCGGCGATGATGCTCATTCTCAAGCTTAACCGCTGCTGTTAACTCGTCCCACGGAAGCACTAAGGATTCTCCTGTCCACACAAACGGACCGCCCTCCAGATACGTCCACAGATAACGAGCTTCAAGCTTGCAGTCAACCCCGTTAATGAAGAGCCTCTGAAATGACAGCTCACCAGGTAATGACTGTTCTTCAAGCAACCGCTTCAACCAGCCCTTGCCACGTTCCAGATTGTAACGCTCATAATCACTCACCCAGACTCTTACATCAGCGGTTAGCCAGAGATTACGTGAAGCAAAATGTGAGGTCTCCATGTCATATAACACATAATCATAACTGTCCAATCGCTCTCCATTTACTTCAAGATGATTCTCTACAGCTGCTGAAGTGACAAAATGACAAGCGATATCAAATCCCTCAAATTCCGTAATTCGCAAAGACTGCTGACTGTCACCCACGCCGTACCCATACTTCTGTTGTAAGGTTCCATCTACGAGCAAGACTCTGTTGCCTGTTGAAGCCAGTATCTTGCAAAGATACAACATCAGATCATTCTTCTCACATAAACCTGCAAAGATCCATGTATGCATAGATGTTACAGCTCCCTTCTTTTTTTCTCAAACTTGCTGTTATCTGAATTATTCTAAAGTAAACCTAGGATTTCGCTCTATTCTCCGCCCGTTAGCAAGCTCTGTTGTTCTGTTTGTGAAGCTTCAGCAGGATCATATACGTTTCCAGAATTAGCCCCTGATCCGTTTCTTGAACCATCATTCCACATCACGCCATCCGACGTTGCCGGATTATTGGCTGATGGACGACTGTTATATGTAACTGAGGATTGTGCCACATCCTGTTCAACCCCTTTTGACGGTGCTGTCACGGAAGCGGCCAGTGAACTTTCAAGCGAACTTCTCACCTGTCTGGATAACTCCTGTTCGGCTCGTCGTACAATATTCGGATCACTCTCCAGCAGTTTTAACACTTCTGAATTGGCAGGATACGTTGCGATTGCAGGTGTCTGAAACTGTGGTTCTACATAGGTTAAGGCATAGATGGAAGCTTTATGTAAATAGGCATCTACAATTGCACTTGAGAGTGACAGAATCTCTTCCTCTGTCATCGTAATCCATAAGGTAGCTGCATTGAGTCGTTCCACTTTTTTCTTCGATAAAAGAACATAGTCCTGTCCAGTGGGGAATTGGATACGAACATCAATAATATCTCCCTTAACGAGTGAGGACGGCAGTAATACAACTTGCAGCTCTCGATTTCTTAAATCAGGCGGAGCCGGTGTATCCTCATATACCATCTCAGTGGTAATGGCTGTTCCTTTTTTTAACTCTATTTTGGCCACTTGGCCTTCCATCTGCTTGGTACTGGACCAGAGATTTCGCGGTGCTTGTGCATCCGGAACAGCAATGAGCTTCAGATCCTCCGGTAATATCGGTTCACCTGCTTCAATATCCCGAATGGTAACCCAGCCTTGTGCCCCCAAATCCCATTGTTGCTTTAATTCAGCTTCCTTTTCCTCATATGCCGATAAATATCGGGCTTCTACGGCTGACCTGACATCCCCCATCGTTTTGACATTGTAAATAACATATCCTCCGAACACCAACCCTACAGCTCCTGCTCCGATAAGTCCGGCATAGATCAGTTGACGGCTTTGTTTTCTTAATTTAGACAAAAGAGGCTCTCCTTTCGTAATCTCTTCTAATCATGTACTTTCCTTCGTGAAAAGAACGACCGTTTCTTGGGTTGTTGTGCCATCATATGCATTAAAATATGTGAAAACACTTTATCCATCTGTGTGTCCTTGTCAAACGGATCAATCTGTAACGGCAGACTATATACACTCGATGTATCCAGAGCTTTACGAATGCGCTGAACTGCTTCACTTGCTGCGAGGGGCAGACAATATATCCATTTCTCTTGTGGATACCGATGATGTGATCGAACAAAAGCGCCAATCTCCGCCTGTCTCCATTCGGCACCTGAGCCTATCACAATAGGCAGATCTGCACGCAGGAATTCTTCCAGCCGGTTCTGGTCCTGACCACTACCGAGATCCATCACGATGAATTGATAACTCCCCCCAAGCAAAGACAAAATATCCGCTCGCCCGGATTGTTTCCAATAATGCACACCATCCACTGCAAACTGTCTGCCTGTTGGCACCGGTTTACCCGCTTGAGCGATTTGTTGGATTCTTGCAAAGGATTGAGAACGAGGTGACATTTCAATCACAGCTACTTTGAAGTTTTGTCTTTCGAGATAATGACTGATAGCTATAGCAGTGTGGGTAACCCCTACACCAGATGAAGCACCAGTCAAGGCAATAACTCTTGTTCCGCCATTCAAGGTCATGGTTGCATCTCCACCGGGCGTTATTCCACCGGGTATTCGGAGCAGTTCCTTCCGCACCTCATCGGCAGATTGGAATCGCTCCTCGGCATTATATCTCAACAGTCTTCTTGCCACAGGGATGTACGTCCGTGGAACATCACTCCGGATAGAGCTTTCCACACCCTGAATCCATTCCGTGTAGGCCCCGCTTGTCATAAGATACAGCAGCAATGCTCCGAGTCCATATAGATCTGAACGCGCATCGGTCTGACCCGAGCCATATTGTTCTGGAGCGGCGAAACCAGCTGTTCCCAACTTAACGGTATCTTCGGCACTTTGCGGTTTGTAACTTCTGGCGATGCCAAAATCAATTAATCTTACTTCATGTTCCGGGGTGATCATGATATTTGATGGTTTCAGATCCCTATAGATGACAGGTGGATTCAGATTATGCAGATAACTCAACACATCCAGTAATTGAAGCACCAGCTCCGTTAACTGCTCCATCGGGATCTTCCCGCGGTACTGCTTGAAATACTCACTGAGCGTTAACCCTTCGATGTATTCCATCACCAAGTACGTGTACCCATCTTCATCCGGAACAAAAAAATCAACAATTTGTGGCAATCTTGGATGGCGAAGTGATGTCAGGAGAGCGGCCTCCGTCTCCATGCTGCCTTCATATGGCATAACCGTTACACTTTCTTTAATTGCCCATATCTTACCCGGCAACTTCAAATCCTCCGCCTCGTATACATGGCTCATTCCGCCTGTTCCCAGAATGGATACGATACGATATCTACCTCCCAGCAGGCTTCCGCGTTCCAGCCTGGCCGGATGTCTCATACCAATTCCTCCTTCAATACACAACAAAAAAGGGAAAGCTTCACCGAAGAAGAACAGACCGGATATCCGGTTTCGTTCACTTCGGGATGCTTTCCCTCAGGTTTGTTATGGTTAATATTGGTATCATTATAGTACAGGCAGGAATAGATTGTAAAGCACAAAATTTAATGAGCTTAATCGAATCAATTTCATAATACCTTTAACTGCTTTAATCAAGGCTAGATCTCTTAATATTTGACCATATAAAGTGTAATCTCTTCCCGGTTATGGAACAACTGCTTGGAACGTTGAATCTGCATCCGCGAACGCTCAAACGTATCGATAACATCCTTGATAAGTGCGAGCGGTTTTTTATGCAATAACTTCACGGTAACAATCGCTGTTCCCCCAGGCTGAAGGCTATATAGAAGATCCGACACAAGTCGGCTCATCAGCTTCGGACTCCAACTCATATCACATACGAGCAGATCGAATTCTCCTTCGCGGAAACGAACATCCCCTGCATTCTTTTTCAAAAAAGTCAGTTTGGGTGATGCCAGCAGCGTTGCATCCATCTTCGCCGGATCTACCGCCGTTACTTCAAGCCCGCGTTCAAGCAGGAACGAGGTCCATCCACCTGGTGCAGCGCCGATATCGAGTGCTTTATGGAATGAAGTAAAGTCGATGCCAAACGTTTGCTCGGCTTCAAGCAATTTGAACTTTGCCCGCGAGATCTGTCCGTCTTCTTTTTGAAAACGTACGGCTCCCCCGCTCCAGTCTGACAGGTTCTGTTCAGGTCTGGATATGCCAGCATACAACATATCATTCGTTGCAAATACAGAAATGACATATTCAGCATCACGTACAACCCATTCACAGCCTAACTCATCCAGCTTTTCAGTTAGCAGTTGCTTCAATGAGGCTGCATTTTCTTGCCAAAAGGCCCCTTCTGTCTTCCGTACCTGTAGCACGACAGAGGCACCGTTCAATTCCTTATGATTCAACACAAATGCAATCAATTTCTCAATAGACTGCTCTGAATCTTCTGTATTCTCCTGAAACTGAACAGGTTGAATATGACGTAAAAACGTTGGATACTCTGCCCGCAGCTTATCTGCAACTTCTTCCTCCGCTACAGGCAGACCCGCAAGTAATATTTCTCCTGGTACGAGTACCGTGCTCTTCACCGCACCAAACGTACGGCGCAACTCTTCCTGTGCATAAGGGGCAAAGCCATGATTGGCTGTGCAGATAAAACGGGAGAAGTTGCCTTCTTCCCAAGACGATTGTGTACTCAAATTGTGTTACCCTCCAGAACGTACGCGTATCCATGGACGACCATTATCCCACTGGATATCGACCGGAACATCGTACGTATGCTTAATTGTATCTTGTGTCAAAACTTCATGTTTGGGGCCAGCCGCAGCAATACGTCCATCGCGGATCAAGGCCACATGCGTAAATAAAGGTACGATCTCTTCAACATGATGTGTTACATACACAACTGTAATGTTACGTTGGCGCAGACGATCAATCTCAGCCAGCATTTTTTCGCGTTCATATAGGTCTAGTCCGGCACAAGGCTCGTCCATAATCAGCAATTTTGGCTCAGCCATTAATGAACGAGCAAGCATGACTTTTTTGCGCTCCCCTTGGGATAACGTTCCAAGTGGGTTGTTGGCGAGGTTGGCAAAGCCCATGTCATCTAACAAACTCATTGCCTTTGCTTTTACTTCATCTGGAATGGTCTGATAAAAACGCAAAAAAGCATAAGCTCCTGTAGCGACGACCTCCCATACCGGATCTCTTGGTGTGAGTTTCTCAATCAACGTTTGGCTGATATAACCGATTTCCTTACGTACTTCCCTTACGTCACATTGTCCATACAGATTACCAAGTACTTCAATGCGTCCCTGGCTTGGAAACATATATCCGTTCATCATTTCCAGCAACGTTGTTTTTCCAGAACCATTCCGACCCAGAATAACCCAATGTTCGTTTTGTTCAATGCGCAGATGCACGTTATCCAGAATCTGATTCTTTTCTCGTCTAAGTGAGACATGTTCCATTGAGATAATACTCATTTCAGCACCGCCTTCCGGATCTCCGAGAGTAAATGCTCCACAGAGCTCATCCGATAAACCATTTTTGGAACGTCTTGCTGGCCGTCAAACAGCATCACGGCGGGTACACTTGAAATTTGAAATTTTTGTACAAGTTCAGGAATGTCATGGATGTTCATTTCGGATAAAATACCTTCTGGCAGCATATGCTCTACTACTTCCAACATACGCCGTGCTGCCGCACATGTCCCACATAAAGGGGTATATATAAACACAGCCTGTGGCATGCCTTCCCATACGCCGCGCATTAACATTTTGGATGTAATTGGCTTCATTAACTTTCTTCTCCCGCAGCAACACGCAGCATGACTTCACCGGTCATTGGACCATTATGAATGGTTACCGAATCGGGTTTATTGCTATATAACATCTCGTACATCTGGCGTTTTCCAAACATACTGGACGTATGCAAATAGATTTCACGTGGAAATAAACCTTCTCGTACGATGGATGCCGCAACCTCACCGCCACTCGGCGAATCCGGACCAAGCTCATAATCCAGAGACAAAATGTCTACGTCACCTTCTCTTAGCAGCATCAGGCACTCTTCTGCATTCGTTGCCAGAACAAATCCTTTCGGACATGCCCGATAGTCATCCAAAAAAACATGCATACAATCGCTCCTCTCCCCATTATAACCAGGAACGCATGAGCGCTATATCATCACGGTGCGTTCCATCTTCGCCCGTTTCTGTCTCGAGCACAACAACTGCTTTTTGGAACTCAGACGCCTTTAACAATGCTTTCATTGATTTATTTCCGATATATCCCTGTCCGATCCTCGCATGTCTATCCTTACACGAACCAGACGCATATTTGGAATCATTAAAATGTACAGCAGCAACATTATCCCAGTATCCGAGCATCCTGCCCTTATCAAGCATCGCCGCTTCGTTGCCTGATGACCACAAACCTGAAGCAAATGCATGGCATGTGTCAAAACAAAAAGCAATATGCTCCGGATATCGGCTTAATTTGCGAATCTGTATCATTTCTTCCATTGTCGTGCCCATCGGGCCATGATCACCTGCCTGATTCTCAAGCAGTACCTTCGAATGACCATTCCAATTCTCCAAGGCGGTATCCAGACAATGAATGAGGTTCTGATAACCCTCCAGCGGATCGTTTGTTTTGATATGTCCAAAGTGGACCACCGTCCCAACAGAACCGCAAGCATTCGCAATTTCAAGATCATTGCGAATAGAAGCTATTGTAGCATGAAACCCCGCCTCTCCACGGGTCATGCCCAACGCCGGATTCGTAGGATAAGGTGAATGGCCAATCGAAGCCAGTCCATGCTGTTCACACCAATCCCTGCACTGCTCAGCATCCTTGAGATCCAGATTTTTCAGACCAAGACTACGCGGGTTCTTCAGAAAATACTGAAACGCCGTTGCCCTCATCGCATGTGCTCTCTTGGCTGCCTGAAGAAATCCACCCCTTGTGCTGACATGTGCCCCGATTCCGCTGTTAGGCCTCATGCTGGCATTTCGGACAGAAGAAAGCCTTCTTGCCCGTAATTTCCACTCGTTCAATCGTTCCCCCGCAGCGCGGACAAGTCTTGCCTTCCCGATCGTATACGCGACATTGCTCGTCAAAACTTCCTGTCTTCGTATCCCCTTGCATCAGCGGCATTTCCATATAACCGCCCTCAGAAGCTGCTTCACGCAACACGGACTGCATCGAATGGAACAAGCGCTCCGTCAGCTCAGGTGAAGTCGCGATGTTCTGCGTTTTGGAGCTTGGTCTCAGACCGGCAGCAAAAGCAATCTCATCTGAATAACAATTGCCGATCCCCGCAATAATATGTTGGTTTACCAACGTTGTCTTGAGCGTACCCCGGCGACCTTTCAACAGGGAAGCAAAACGTTCCACGTTCATCCGTCGATCCAAAGGTTCAGGTCCAAGATCAGACATCGCCTCTTCGGTTTCTTTCGAAGTAAGCAGATGTAAATAACCCAAGCGCAGTCCAATGAAGAATAAAATGTGATCGCCAAACTGGATTTCCACTTGCGTGGAACGATCAGGACGTTCTTCTTCCGTGCCCCAGAAAATCATACCGCCGAGCATGAGGTGCAGCACCAGACGTTTGCCATTAGCCAAGTGGAAAATCAAATGCTTCGCTCGGCGCTCAACAAATATGATGCGATTACCTGTAAGTTCATTGATGAACAGATCAGGCTCCGTATTTATCGTTTTATTGCGGTTAATTACAACACCTGTAATCGGTAGATCAAGTATTTTCTCGGACAGCAAGGTCCGGTAATTTTCCATTTCCGGCAGTTCCGGCATCGTACATTACCCCTTTTTGGAAGCTTGGTCTGCCTCTTGCGACAGCCACTTCATCAATTTATGCAAATCTTCAAACACATGATCAGGTCGAGCCTTGGCTGCTTGAATGTGTCCATCCATATTATCCCGTGTTGTCACACCGGTAAGTACCAACAGCGTCTCACACCCTGCTGCCACTCCCGCTGCAATATCGGTTCGCATATTATCTCCGATCACTGCCACTTCATGAGACGCCAGGTTTAGCCGGCTAATGGCTGACTTCATTATAACACTCGATGGCTTGCCTATAACTGTAGGATGAACTCCGGTCGCTGCTTCAATTGCTGCTCCAATAGTCCCAGCCCCAGGTGTCAGTCCATCATCGGAAGGAAGCTGCAGATCCGGGTTGGTCATGATGAATTTTGATCCCGCATTAATCCACCTTAGCGCCTTGGTCAGTTTATGATAGGAAAATTCCCGATCAATCCCCTGTATCACGTAATCTGGTGCATCTTCCGTCAGCTGTAGTCCTGCTTCTTCTATGGCTTCCAGCAGTCCTGCTTCTCCAATACATGCCACTTTTGCACCCGGGGACTCTTCAGCAACATATTCAGCAGCCGCCACAGCAGAAGTACATACTTGAGACGCGTCGGCAGGTATGCCCATCCCGTTCAGGTGATCTGCCACACCTTGTGGTGTACGGGAAGAATTATTGGTTACGAATAAATACGGCTTTCCTAGCTCCTGCAGTGTTCGAATAAGCTGATCGGCTCCTTCGATACGATGTCTGCCATGATAGAGCGTACCATCCAAGTCAATCAGATAGGCCTTAATCACACACAGCACTTCCTTTCTTTATTCCATTAACGTTTCATGTCCTTAATCATTTTCCTCGAACTTGATCGCGAACCTATGTATTCAGGCAAAAAATAATGGATTGCTGACATATGCACACAACAAGTCGAACCGGATCGAACACCGACGGTTTAACTCGCGCGTCTTCTGTACAAGCTTGTCATTTCCTGCGCTTTCCCGGAAAATAATTTGAATCATTTCCCTCTTCATATTGCCCATCCTACACGCTTTCTGACCAGATTGCAAAAGGGACCGCGGGAGTTCCTCTCCCTCAGTCCCGTACAATTACCCGGATCTTTATATGACGTGTTTAGCCGTGCACTGGTTCGCAATCAGGATTAAGATTCTTGCTTGCGATGCACGACAGGAATAAGCTGGTGTTCGTTTGCAAGTCTGGTATTCGGGAATACGGACTGCGCCTCTTCCAAAAGTGGCTGAAGTTGATCCTCATCTTTATAGCGTGAACTGAAGTGAGTCATAATCAATTGCCCTACATTGGCTGATCTAGCCGCTTCTGCCGCTTGTTTAGAAGTACTATGATAGTACTCATGCGCTGTATCGGCCAGATCATGCATGAATGTAGCTTCATGCACAAGTACATCTGCATTGATCGAAAGTGGCTGTACGTTGTCACATGGACGTGTATCACCCAATATGGTGATCACCATACCACGTTTTGGCGCTCCCAATACATCTTCTGGACGAAGCGAATCACCGTTATCCAGCGTAATGGTTTCTCCACGTTTCAGCTGACCGAACAATGGCCCTGGTTTCAAACCGTATTCCGCCAGTTTGGCTGGGTCCAGGCTTCCTGGACGATCTTTTTCCGTGATCCGGTATCCATAACTGTCAATCCGATGCTCAAGCAAAGCAGCTTCCACGATAAAACTGTCATCCTCGAACAGGACCCCGCCCGTATGCTCCACGATATTCAAATCATAGTTCACCCGGGATTGGCTAAGCTCCATTGTTGTACTGATCATTCGTTCCGTGCCTGGTGGACCATATACCGTTAATGGTGTGGTGCCACCTTGATAGGCTCTGCTCGAAAGCAGTCCTGGAAGTCCAAATACATGATCCCCATGCAGGTGAGTAATGAATATTTTCTCCAATTTGCTTAGTTTAAGCGGCGAACTTAAAATCTGGTGCTGCGTTCCTTCCCCGCAGTCAAACAACCACAAAGCTCTGCGCTCATCCAACATGCGTAGCCCAATGGAAGTTACATTCCGTTGAAGCGTAGGTACACCAGCATTAGTTCCCAGGAAATATAGTTCCATTCTGGATCGCACCTCTTTCTGTTGCCAGCAAAAAACCTCCGACAATGCGGAGGGCTTTGCCTGACACTCTACTGAATTTATGCCTTCTCTACATTAAAATACTTAGCTTGCGGATGGCTGAATACCATCGCTGATACGGAAGCTTCAGGTTCCATCATGAAACCTTCCGTCAATTCCACACCGATATCCTCGGGCTGTAGCAACTTGAACAACGGCCCTTGGTCTTCCAGATCCGGACAAGCCGGATATCCAAAAGATACCCTGATCCCTTGATAGCGTGCACCGTGACGTTGCTTCATGGTCATCTGGGCAGAATCCGGGAATCCCCATATATCTCTCATCATATGATGCACACGCTCAGCTAATCCCTCTGCTACTTCGAGCGCTACGGATTGAAGAGCATGCGAGCGAAGATAATCCCCTTGATCTTTCCACGCCGTGGATAGTTCACGCACACCGTGTCCGGCAGTAACAACCATAAAGCCAACGTAATCCATTTGACCGGATTCAACAGGTTTCAGGAAGTCGGACAAGCACAGGAATGGCTCGACTTTTTGACGCGGGAACGTAAAGGTATGCAAAATATTGCTGGTGTCCTTTGGATCATAGATAATGATACTGTTACCACTGGATTGAGCCGGGAAGAAACGATACATGGCATGCGCCTGAATTATCCCGTCACGAACAGCCTCTTGCATAATATCATCCACAACTGCTTTCAGGTCGGTAGCCTTCTTATCACCTGAGGCAAGCAATTGCTCAACTGAACCGCGCAACCCCAGATGGTGTCCAAGCAACATCTGCATGTTCACGTAGGGCAGGATATGTGATAACGGATAGTTACGCATCGTATGCCGCTCCAGATCAGGCGGGACAAGAACCGGATTATCTACAGCAATATCCGAACGTTCCACTCGCGTTAGCTCTGGAAGCGCCTGAACAGCTACAGCTCCTGAAGCATCAGCTTCTTTCTCAGCTTCCATCTCCAGTTGCATCGCTTCACGTGAAACGGGATTCATCAATTTGTTTGCCAGATCCAGACCATCCATCGCGTCTTTGGCGTATACAACCATTCCGTTATATTCAGGACGGATACGGTTTTTGGTGAATTTACGAGTTAGCGCCGCGCCGCCAACCATAATAGGCACATCAATACCTGCTGTTCGCAAATCCTGAGCGGTAAGAATCATCTGCTGCGCTGATTTTACCAATAGACCCGAGAGGCCGATCGCATCGACTTTTTCTTCTCGGTATGCCTCAATGATACGTTCTGGTGGTACTTTTATACCCAAATTAATGATCCGGTAACCGTTATTGGACAGGATGATCTCAACCAGGTTCTTCCCGATGTCATGCACATCGCCCTTGACCGTGGCGAGAATGATCTTGCCTTTAACCGAAGTCTCGTTCTTCTCCATGAATTGCTCCAGATATGCTACAGAAGCTTTCATAACCTCCGCACTCTGCAACACCTCAGCTACAATCAACTCATTGTTGTTAAAGAGACGACCTACTTCCTCCATCCCCCGCATAAGTGGACCGTTAATCACTTGAAGTGCTGTGTATTTGGCAAGTGCCTGTTCGAGATCCGGCAGCAATCCTTCTTTGCTTCCTTCCACAACATATGAAGCGAGACGCTCTTCTAATGAAAGGTTCGAGATTTTTTCCTTCTTCTCAACCTTCTTGTTACGGAACGCCGCTACGAACGCCGCCAGTGTGTCATCATTTGTGTTATATAAAAGCTCTTCCGAGAGCCTGCGTTCTTCTTCAGGAATGGACGCATAACGCTCCAGTTTCTCTGTGTTCACAATGGCATAGTCGAGACCTGCTTTCGTACATTCATACAAGAACACAGAGTTCAGCACCTCACGACCTGCTTCAGGCAGTCCGAATGAAATGTTACTGATCCCAAGTATCGTATGACATGCAGGCATTGCTTCCTTGATAACTCTTATCCCTTCAATGGTTTCTTTGGCTGAACCGATGTACTGTTCATCTCCGGTACCAACCGGGAACACCAACGTATCAAAAATCAGGTCTTCTGGTTTAAGTCCATATTTGTTCACCAGCAAATCGTAAGAGCGCTTGGCTACGTCAAGCTTGTCTTCCCGACTAATCGCCTGACCCCGTTCGTCAATCGTTCCGACAACAACCGCACCACCATATTTATGAAGCAAAGGCGTAATCAGCTCAAATTTCTCTTCGCCATCCTCAAGGTTAATGGAGTTAATTATCGCTTTACCTTGCGAGTATTGGAGGGCCAGATCAATTACTGAAGCATCTGTCGTATCAATCATGAGAGGAACCTTAACTTTTTTAACAACCAGTTCAAGGAACTTCACCATGTCTTCAGACTCTTCACGGTCCGGGTCTTGTACACACACGTCGACAATGTGCGCTCCATTTTTCACTTGAGCACGAGCAATTTCTGAAGCTTCTTCATATTTCCCTTCTACAATGAGTCGTTTGAATTTCCGTGATCCCAGCACATTCGTACGCTCACCAACCATGTATGGGCGATTGTCCTGTTCGATGTAGATCGGTTCTATACCAGACAATGCCGGTGGATGTGTTCCGTTCATTTCTCTTGGGGGGTACTGGGCAAGTGTGTCGCGCATCGCCCGAATATGTGCAGGGGTTGTCCCGCAACATCCACCAGCAATATTCAACCAGCCCTGTTCGGCAAAAGCACCAATCTTCTGAGCAAGCGAGTCTGGTGACTCATGGTAATTACCATTCTCATCCGGAAGACCCGCGTTCGGGTAACAACTAACGGCAACAGATGCCATTCCAGAAAGCGAGCGAATGTGATCACGCATGAACTCCGGACCCGTAGCACAGTTTAGTCCTACCGAAATTGGGTTAAGGTGTTCTAAGGATATATAAAAGGATTCGATGTTCTGACCCGCAAGGGTCGTCCCCATCGGTTCTATCGTTCCTGATATCATCAGGGGCAGTGTAACGCCACTCTGTTCGAAAGCCTGCTGAATTCCAATGCTGCCTGCTTTTACATTGAGGGTATCCTGTGAGGTTTCGAGTAGTAGCGCATCAACGCCTCCCTCTATTAAAGCAAGCGCTTGCTCCAAATAACTGTCGATAAGTTCCTGGAACGTTACTCCCCCAGTTACAGACAGTGTTTTGGTTGTTGGTCCCATCGCACCTACCACATAACGTGGAGATTCAGGTGTAGAGAAACGATCAACTGCAGCTTTCGCAATTCTGGCTGCTTCCAGGTTGATCTCGCGTGCCCGATCCTGAATATCGTACTCAGCAAGCACAACGGATGTGGCACCAAATGTATTGGTTTCAATTAAATCGGCGCCCGCCTCCAGATATTCTTCATGAATGCGCTGGATCAGTTCTGGACGAGTAAGCACTAACATTTCATTACATCCATCCAGATCTTCGCCGCCAAAATCTTCGCCAGTCAGATCAACTTGTTGAATCATGGTCCCCATTGCACCGTCGAGGATTAATATTCGTTGTTTTAATGCATCGTGTAGACTAATCTTATCCAATATCTTCACCCCCGCAAAACGTTAAATATTAGTTTAACAGAAACTTACTTAATGTGAAAGATCGGGTTTGGTCCCGAAAGATGGCGTGTTTGCACGAATATAAACGGAATTTGAGAATCGACAAAAACAGAGCAATCCGATATAATTCAATTAAACCAAGTGGAAAAGAGGGAAAGAACATGGCTGAAATTGTTATCCGAAATACGAACGAACGCATCACTGGTGACGAAAATGTTCGAAATTTCTTGAACAAATACGACGTATTATATGAGAAGTGGGATGCTTCCAAACTGAACACTGATCTGCAAAATAACTTTGGATTAACGGATGAACAGAAAACCGAGGTTTTGGAAACTTACGATTATGAAATCAGAGATTTGGCTGCACGTCGCGGATACCAGATCTGGGATGTCATCACGCTGTCCGAACAAACACCAGATATCGAAGAAAAGCTGGCCAAGTTCGAAGAGATCCACACCCACGCTGAAGATGAGATCCGTGCAATTGTCGCTGGTAAAGGAATCTTTGTTATCAAAGCTACAGATGATGTGGGCTACTTTAATGTAGAACTGTCTCCTGGAGACGTTATCTCTGTGCCTGAGAATACACCGCACTTCTTCACATTAATGGAGAACAAACAAATTATTGCTGTACGTCTGTTCATCGAAAAAGATGGCTGGATTGCAGATCCATACCCTGATCCCACATTTATCAAACAAGCCTAACACTCTCGTGTTACAACTTGCTTAACCAAAACCCCTGTTCAATTGAACAGGGGTTTTCGCATATGCATATGGAGAGTAGTATCCAACATCGGTGAATTATATAAAATAATGCGGGTATTTTGCCTTTATCGATTCCTGTTCAATAACAACTAGTCTAAGATGAGCTTCCATCACCTGAACAGCTTGCTCGGTCTGACGCTCTGTGATAAGACGATAAATCTCTTTGTGTTGGGAGATAATGACCTCCAGGTTGGAGTCCTCGGCTAGACGTAATAAACGCAACCGATTAAACGGGATATTCAGCTGTTGCAACATTTTCCACGTTCTCAGCTTCCCTGTGCCCTGAAATAAAATCTGATGAAACTCTTCATCCAGTTCGAACAGTCGATAGAAATTGTTTTTCCCTATACATACTTCCTGCATTGCAATGTTGGTTTCGAGTCTGAATCGGAACTCCTCAGGAAACGAAACACAAGCTAAAGTCACGATCTCCTTCTCCATCTTCTCCCGCATAAACCTGCCTTCTTCCACATGCTCCAGATTAATATGAGAGACGATCGTTCCACTCTGGGGAATAATGTCCAGCAGTTCTTCTTCAGCAAGCTTCATGAATGCTTCTCTAACGGGTGTTCTGCTCACCTGCAGTTCATCTGCAATCTCTTTCTCTGAAATCTTGGTACCTGGCTTAAGTTCCAGATGAAGAATTCGTTCTTTTAACAGGTTATATGAATATGCCCGGGTCGAGCCTCTAATTTTTTGATTAAGTGACATGCCTAGACCTCTTTCTCTCAGCCGTATTCATTCATCTTAGCACAAATTACCGTTCCACTTAAATATCGGTGTGAAACGGTAATTTGGCCAACATCAACTATGTTATTGCTTATTTTCTTTGTAGGCTTTGTACGTGTCATTTGCCAGCTTCAGATAATTAGATAATCCTTGACTATCCAGCTCTTTGGCAAACGTATCGAATTCAGACAAGTCCCGCTCACCCAAGATAAATTTAAGTGTATTCTGGTCAGAATAGTCTTTCAGTGGTGTACTCAGAAGCGTCACCCGTTCACGGTCTTCTGAAGAGTAAGGAATCGGTGGTTCTGCCGGGATCACTTCCTTGGTATCCTTCATGTCTTGCTGGAATTTCAACTCTTCTTCACTAAACATTGATTGCAGCAGATCTGTGGTACCACCGTAAGCAAATACTCCACCAGAGAAACCAAAGTCAATACGCAGATCCTTCGTGCCTTTAGGATTCAAGCCATTGTAGTTCACATCTTCTACCAATTTACGTTTTCCGTCCTCTTTGGTAAATGTTTCGCCTTCAACGCCCCATTTGGCAAACTCTTGACCCTCATCACTGTAGTATAACCAATCCACAAATTGCATAATAGCTTTGAAGTTTTCGCTTTTTTGAATTTTCCCAGATATCATGACACCGTTCTCAAGTCTGGAGCCGGACATTAATTGCCCCTTTGGTCCACCTGGTACTGTTATCTTCGCAACAGAGTATTTACCTTCTCCCAGCGTTTTGTTCATATCATTTCGGTGCAGCACCACCGTTTG
This sequence comes from Paenibacillus polymyxa, assembly GCF_018614975.1. Classification (GTDB taxonomy): domain Bacteria; phylum Bacillota; class Bacilli; order Paenibacillales; family Paenibacillaceae; genus Paenibacillus; species Paenibacillus polymyxa_E. Next base: position 196,184 of record NZ_JAGGNR010000021.1, read on the forward strand.
GGAATTACCATTAATCATGAATGATTTGCCGGATACAAATTTTTGTACAGCCTGATCATCATCCTGTGTGAAACTTTCTTTGTCCAGCAATCCTTCGGATACCAACTTGTTAAAGTACGTTAGCATTTCCTTATACTCCGGCGTAGTAGCCGTGTACACAAATTCATCCTGATCTTCCTTATACGTCAATCCGTTACCAAAACCCCATCCAGCTTTGGTGCCAAAGCCGGTAGCAGCGATGTTTAACGTACTGTTGAATTGGAAGCGATCCGAGAATGGAATGGAATCCGGGTAGATCTCTTTCAGCTTTTTGGCTGCATCATACAATTCGTCCCATGTGGTCGGAATCGCGATGTTATTTTCTTCAAAAACATCCGTTCTTACGAGTAGTGTGTAATCTGGCCATACTTCTTCATGCAAACCCGGGAGTACATAGTACTTCCCATCTTCCTGTCGAAGTCCTTCAAGTTCATCTTCCAGACCCCATTTTTCCACTTTATCCTTGAAGTTGGGCATCAAATCAATATAATCGCTAATCGGCAAAATCGCACCGGAGGACACAAATGCAGACTCTTCACCAGGGTACGTTTTAGGAATAACCAGTGGTGCATCACCGGAGCTAATCAACAGAGATCTCTTCTGGGCGTAATCACTCATGGGTACAATCGTTGGCTCAAGCGTAACACCCGTCAGTTCGGTAATTTTATCAAAAAGTAACCAGTCCTTTTTATATGGATAACTAGGTTGATCACTATATAGTATGGAGAGATTAAATGGCTCGGTCGCCTTGAATGTATCCCCTACATTGTACGTCTCCATAGCTGCCTTCGTTTGAACTTCTGTGACGTCACCTCCAGCTCCGGTACCGCTGCTACATGCTGCCAGAACAACGCTCATCATTGTTGCCAACACCATTTTACCAATTAAGTTACGTGGCTTTTGATTCATTTAGGTTATCCCCCTGAGTTTGGTTTAGGTTGAACTTACTGTTTAACAGACCCTAACATGATACCGGTTACAAAGTATCTTTGGACAAATGGATAGATGGTGAGTATCGGCAAGATGGTTAATACCATCGTTACTGACTTAATATTGGCAGCAATCTGTGTCAGGTTATCAGCTGAGGTTGCACCGGCAGATGCCCCGCTTGTCGCTCCTGCAATCATATTGCGCAAATAAATGGTGACCGGGAACAGTTCTTTTTTGTCCAAATACAGAAAGGCTGGGAACCAGGAATTCCAATGACCTACTGCGTAGAACAGCACCATGGTTGCCATAACTGCTTTACTAAGCGGCAAAATAATGCGTAACAAGATCCCGTAGGTGTTCAACCCATCAATGGAGGCAGCTTCCTCCAGTTCTTCAGGCATATTTTCAAAAAATGACTTCATGATCAGCATGTTGTATATGCTAATTGCCCCAGGTACAACAAGTGCCCACATGGTGTTGTTGAACCCAAGGGAATTAATCAACACATAGTTTGGAATCAATCCACCACTGAAGAACATGGTGAATACGGCGAACATCGTCAGAAACTTGCGACCCATCAACCTCTTTTTGGACAAGGCATAGGCGAAAATAGTCGTCATAAACATCGAGATTAACGTACCTACTACAGTGTAGATAATCGTATTTTTATAATTAGTCCAGAACATGCTGTCACGTGAGATGGTCTTGTATGTCTCCACATTGAATCCTCTTGGGAACAAACTAACCTTACCCGAATTAATATAGGACTCACTACTGAAGGATTGTGCCACGACATTTAAAAATGGATAGAGCGTTATAAATACCACGAACAGCAGAAAGATAACATTGAATACTTTAAATACCTTGTAAGATCTGGATTCCTGCATGATGCTCCTCCTTTACCATAAGCTTCTTTGTGTCAGTCTGCGTGAGATGGCATTTACGGAGAACACCAGAATCAGACCGATCAGCGATTCGAACAAGCCAATTGCGGTAGCATAACTGAAGTTACTGGATTCCAGTCCCACCCGATACAGGTAAGTGGAGATCACATCAGATGTCTCGTAGATAAGCGGATTGTACAAGAGTAAGATTTTTTCAAATCCAACAGCCAGGAAATTACCCATGTTCAAAATCAATAACGTCACAATCGTTGGTAAAATCCCTGGTAACGTTACATGAATCGTTTGCTTCCACCGATTGGCACCATCGATACGCGCAGCTTCATACAAAGAATCATCAATGGTTGTCAGTGCAGCCAGATACAGAATCGCTCCCCAACCCATACCCTGCCATACCTCAGAAGTGATATAGATGGTTCTGAACCATTCAGCCCGCTGCATAAAAGGAATATTGTCTCCGGTGAAGAAAGCTACCAGTCCATTAATGGAACCATTCACTGCTGTCAGCTGCAGGATCATACCCGCAACGATAACGATGGACAGAAAATGAGGCAGATATGACGCGGTCTGTACAAACTTTTTGAATCGTTTACTCTTCACTTCGTTAAGCATCAAGGCAAAAATGATTGGAACCGGGAATGTAAAGAGCAATGCAAGTCCGCCTAACATCAGCGTATTACCGAATACTCTCCAGAAGGTAGGGTCCTCAATGAACATTTTGAAGTACCTTAATCCAACCCACGTTTCTCCAAATATACTTCCCCCGGGAACAAAACGTCTGAACGCAATCACATTACCAATCATCGGTCCATATTTGAAAATAAGGAGATAAATGATGGGAAGGATTAATAGTGAATACAGCTGCCAGTCTTTGCGGAACAAAGTTGCTGCCGTTCGTAATCTGCTCTCTTTACGTAAAGATGTCATGGTTAACGTTGTTTTAGCGGTTTCCGACTCCATGTGTTTTCACTCCGATCCAGGACTTGATAAGTAAGAGTAATTCATGTACATTTCCCATCGTTTCTCCTCTTGTAGAAGACAACAACTCCTTTAACTTCACCCCCACTACGAAATAGATAATTGCTAAATGTAAGCGATATCAATTTGATGTATTATGTAGAATCACACATTCCAAGGTGCTTCACATCATTCATTAGCACTTACTAAGTGGTGTGGTCTCCAAATCGAAACAAGCTTTTTCAAAATATTAAGCGCTTACAATCAATCGAAAATAATAAGTAATAACTCTCTGCTTCCATTTTAATGAAGTAAGTCAAAAAGAAATTGCTTTAGGACAATCCAAATACTAGTCATACTAGTATGTTAGTTATATTCTAATCCAGCTTCCCCCTAATTTCAATAACTTTTAGTAAAAAAAATGGAGATCTCTTTTAACAAGGTAATTTAGTCAACAAGCTCAAATAAAAAAACATTGGTAACTTCAAGAACGATATCATCGTTCATTGAAGCTTCCAATGTTTCAGGGTGCTGAGGAAAGATGTTATAGCTGATCTGCTTAGAAATTAGCAATAAGCTGATTTAATTCCGATAAATGCGTTATTTCATGGTCTGGCGCATACGTTTCATTGTTGGTCTTATGATCACGGTTAATCCATACGGATTGAATGCCAGATGATAAAGCACCACGAATATCAGTCGTTAACTTGTCTCCAACCATCATGCTCTCTTCGGGTTTAACACCCAGTTTACTCAAAGCATGTTCAAATATCGACGGATCTGGTTTTCCTTTTCCGAAGTTACCCGAGATAATAATCTCATCAAAGAACGGAGTCAATTCAGGTACACCATCCAACTTCTCTTGTTGCAAAGCAGGACAACCGTTCGTTAACAACAACAGTTTGTACTTTCCTTGTAACTGACGCAAGGTATCCATCGTTTCTTCGTATACATGAGGTCTGGATCTACGTTCTACTCCAAACTGTGAGGCCAGTTGTTCAGCAAGATCTTCCCGATCTATACCCAACTTCAACAAGCCACGACGCCAGGATTCTTTACGGTAAACTGGAGCAAGTTGTTCCAATTGACGGAACTCGGGTTGATCCCCACCAGTAAAGTTAGCCCAAAGGCCTTCAAACGGGTTGATTCCAATCATTTTGGTAAAAGGAAAGGTTTCATATGATTCATACAGCCCACGTGCCTCATTACGAACAGCTTCTTCAAGTTCTTCTGGTTTGACCCCAGTCTCTTGCGCTGCGATTAGACAAGTCTCATGAAAAGCTTCTCGAACACTACGCTCATCCCATAATAAAGTATCATCTAGGTCGAACAAAATCGCTTTTAACGCCATTCCGATCATCTACCCCTTTATGCAATAATTACTTTTCGACGGTTTCCACGGTGATCTGGTGTGCTTTTGCAAACTTTTGCAAACGTTCTGCAATCGCATCTGTATCATAACGGTTCAACAACTTGGTAAACACCCATCTTTTCCCGCGACTGTTATGTTCGATAACAACTGTACCTGGTTCAATTCTAAATTTGACAATATCGTCAACCCCAATTGAACGTTCACGATTACCCTTCGTCGTTATAATCCGATTACTGCTAATCTTGATGTATGGACGGCGAAGCATGAAGATAACTGCCAAAAATACGTAAAGCAGCATGGTCACCCAGTCCCAAGTTGTCATTGGAGCTTGTACAAGGAATGTGCTCATAAAAAGATACAAAAAGGCGAGACCAATCAAAAATATAGGGAACAAAAGGCTACGTCCCTTAAAGACTTCTTCACCTGGTGTACCCGTGATTGGTTGACCACTTTTTTTGCGTTGCTGATTTAACTGCTTGGAATTTTTCTTAACCGTTCTCTCGAACGAACGCGACATGAGAATCCCCCTTATGTGTCTTTGTATCGGCTTACATAACTGTAAACCAACATTTCCCCCTATAAATTGCACACTCAAAATAAAAGGAAGAAACCTAATATCATAATGATATCATTAGGTCTCGTTAGTGTTTGAGTTTGCCTTGGTGGCCTTTGTCATTCTCATCATCAACAATCTCAATGGTATCCAGTTGTTGTCTGAAATTGCTGCGAATATTGCTCAAATAAATCTCTCTTAGCTCGGCACGTTCAGCAAGTTCTTCCTCCGACAATCCAGTGGACTTTTGCTTACGAGCCAATTCGTTAATGCGTGCTACCAGACTATCTATATCCAAGCTTGTCCCCTCCAAAAATACAAAGTCATATTAACTTTGCCATGATAAAGGCTGCTTGTCAAGCTGACACGCGCTAACACTCATTGACGTGCATTTTATTCTGCAAATTGCGGTAAAGCTAGTACTTGTCCCACTTGGATGGAAGTTGTATGAAGTTGATTCACTTTCTTAATTGCTTCTATATAAATACGTGTATCCATATTCGTCGGTTTATGTTCCAAAGAAATACTCCATAATGTTTCCCCTTGTGAAACGGCTATCTTTCCTCCAGGCAGAACATCATTCTCATTGCCAGCAAATACAGTTAAAACAGTGCTGCATCCAATAAATATAATCAAAGAGGTAATGGCTACCTTTAACATCCATGAAGAAATCTTGAAACGCGCTAAAACCTTCTTGTAGTTCCCTATGTTAGACTTCACCAGTTCCGAATTCATTGGTTCATAAATGCTTTGATAAGTAGAATATCTCATTAAATACCCGCCTCCAAACGTTTGTTCCTATCTATTGAAATCAATATAACACGAACACTTGTTTTGTTCAATAGATTTTCAGAACAATTGTTCGCTTCTTTTTTGAAGGAGAAATTTCTTAGTTCAAGTCCTTTTGCAAAGCATTTGCAGTATTATGCTCTGACTTTGGACAATTTCTGTTCTATAAGTTAAAAAACACTGATTTAATGCTATTTTATTTAGAACTTATGTTTGTACGAACGGAGGTTCTATGTTATAATTTTCCCAAACGTTACTAAAATGGGGTTGATACGGTATGTCGAAGATATCCAGCAGGCAGCAGGCTATTCTGGAGTTTATACGAAATGAAGTCCGGTTGAAGGGGTATCCTCCTTCCGTACGGGAAATTGGTGAAGCGGTTGGACTGGCTTCCAGCTCAACAGTACATGGACATTTGGATCGTTTGGAGAAAAAAGGTTTGATCCGACGCGACCCTACCAAGCCAAGAGCCATTGAGCTTTTGAGCCAGGAAGAATCTGAGCATTCTCATCAATTTGCTCATAGCGTTGCACGTATTCCTGTCGTTGGTAAGGTTACAGCCGGGGTTCCAATCACTGCAACCGAGAACATTGAAGACTACTTCCCTCTTCCTACACATTATGTTGGCGAACAGAAAGTGTTTATGCTTTCGGTAGTCGGAGATAGTATGGTGGAAGCTGGAATCGTTAACGGAGATTACGTTATTGTCCGTCAACAGCAAACTGCTGATAACGGTGATATCGTCGTTGCAATGACTGAAGACGATGAAGCTACAGTGAAAACGTTCTATAAAGAGAAAGATCATATTCGCCTTCAACCGGAGAATGCGACCTTCGAACCTTTACGTTTGAAACACGTTAGTATTCTGGGTAAAGTCATTGGCCTTTTCCGAGATATTCATTAATATTTAACTTGAGTAACATCACTAGATGCAATGAAATACGAAAAGAGGTTGCCCTGATACACAGGTGAACCGCTCCCTGTAAAGT
>NZ_JAGGNR010000022.1 GCF_018614975.1 Paenibacillus polymyxa
GGTTATTCAACACGCGTGTAACAAAATATAAACTGGCTCTAAATTTTCACGAAACTTATACAGTGAACCGGTGAAATCCATGCCCCAGATCCGCTCGTGTTCGGCTGAACTTCGTAGTTGATGCAAGGGCTTAATGAAGCTGCGTGTGATCCAGCGGAACAAGAGCAGATTTGCAATGATGAGGACGCCAATAAGCAGGAATGACATCACAGGCAGCAGCTTGCGAGTAAGCTCCGCAAAGGGGCTTCTCTCACGAATGACAAAGATACTCCCTCGTTCCCCGTCTGAATATTGAAAATCAAATTTTGCATACGCGTAAAATCGCTCACCAATATTGAAGGTACTCCGAATCTGATAATTGTTAAGATCATAGGCAGGTAGTGCTTGCTTCAGTTCTGGCTGGTTGAAGGTCAGCGATTCGAAGATCTGGCTATTCTCCCGTCTGACGTAGAGCCCTGACTTCTCGCATCGAAGCTTCATGTCATATTCACGCAGCAAAACCTTGTTCTACAGGTCGTCCGGGTCATTTTTGGCCAGGAACGTCATCTCTTGAAAGATCGATTCTCCCTGTTCAGTCAGGGGGTTGATCTGATAATGTACCTTGTATATATCACGGAAACTCTGTAGATCCCCTGTAGCCGCAATCGTATACAGACTTGCCGTAAGCAGGATGAACAGCAGACTTATAACGAGCATGCCCGTGAAGGACAGCAGCATTTTTATTCAAAATGACATGGGTTCCCCTTCTCAAGCAAACAATTGGATTAGTTAGTGCACTTGTTAACACAAGATGGATTCTATTGCCCATATGTAAAAAAGAGCTTTCTTTTTCATTATATGTGTTGACAGTGATAATCGTTATCAATAATGTTGGAATAAGGTGTACAACGATTTATCTCAGAATCACCGGCAAACATGATTGAAATGAGGTACGTAATGTGAAAGTAGACGTTAATCAGTTAGCAGCGCATTTTGCACACATTCCTTTTCAAGTAGAAGGCGTATATCGATATGCTAGAAATCCAGGGGTTCCCCAGGCTGACTATACCGATTCTTTTCCTGGATTTGTATTTCCTCTTACAGGAAAAATACAATTTCAATTTGATGGTACGCCCTATATCTTTTCACCAGGAAAAGTTGTACATGGGGGCGCGAAAATGAAGCTGGATCAAACCGTGTTTCATAGAACGGACTGGGAATACATCCTCGTTTTATACCGGATATGTAGTTCGGACCTCGAAGAGACAAGCTTTTCCCATCAGCATTTTGAATTATCAACGGGTCAATCCCCACGTCTGATCGAATTAATCACGCGTCTTTGGCATGTGTATAATCAGCGTGGAGGTATTTCAAGGTTTCAGACCGAGATGCTGTTTCGCGATGTACTGAATGAGACTTTAATATGTGTTGACCATAGGCAAAATAGTAACGAATCAGATGCTTTGTTTGAACGGGTCTCTACCTATATCCAAGAATACTACGATCAAAGTCTGACTGTCTCATCGCTTGCAGAACAAAATAACGTTAATCGAAATCGACTTTCCTACGTGTTTAGAAGACATGCAGGTATGGGTCCAGCAGAATATGTATTGAAATATCGTATAAACATGGCACAGCAAATGTTATTGGCAAGTGATGCGTCTGTACAACAGATTGCTGAGACCGTTGGCATTGCTGACCCCTTTTATTTTAGCAGAGTGTTTAAGAAACAATGTGGTATCTCTCCTACGGAGTATCGTCTGAAGTTCATCAATAATCCATGCTGATTTCAATAGGCATCCATGTTATACCAAAGCTTAGATCAGTATACTGAACATAAAGGATTAATACACAGGAGGAATTACGATGCACTATCAAGCTATTCAATTGAATGAGGAATTTTCAAAATTAAACGATCTTTGGTCTCCGAAACTCATTGGTGAAATGAATGACTATCAATTTAAGATCGTTAAGATTGCTGGAGATTTTGAGTGGCATGTTCATGAGGAGACCGACAAGTTATTTTTTGTGCTCGAAGGGGAAATGATAATTGATTTTCGTGATGGGCAAGTGAAGATTTCCAAGGGCGAGATGTATATTGTGCCTAAAGGAGTCGAGATCAAACCTTCCGCCGAAAAGGAATGTCATATCATGTTGATGGAGCCTGGAAGCGAAGTAAACACTGGCGGGACTAAGGCCGGATAAGCGTCAGTTATTGGAACCAGGAAGTTAATTTGCAATATCAGAGTCAGAGAGCCGATAACCGCGTAATAGGGGTTATCGGCTCTGCGTCTGTACGGCTAGCTCTTTGACATGCATTAATCAGCAGTCTCTCGGTTATGTCTCTTGTTGCTGGTCTTCCTGATCAATTCCACACCATCGTATGCCAGACTTTCCACACTTGTTGCCTTCTGCAGTATGTAATGATCAAAAAAGTTCTTCGCATAGTCTGTAACAAGATTTCGCATCTCCATAGCATCCCGTTCGCATCTGTGTTCCTCATTAACACTGGTAAACACGATGTCACAGTAATCCAAATGTGCAACACGATCAACTGAGAAAAAATAGGTTTCCATGCTATTGTTAGCACCAATAATCGCATTCATATTATAGTTAGGTTCACAAAACAGTAACAAGAAGGGTTTCTTAAGATCGCTGTCAAGAAGGCCAAACGCACCGCTATCCAAGCTAATCCCGCAGGCGAACCGGTCGTCATCCCGGCAAACCATCGCCGTCGTAGGCCCTCCATAAGAATGTCCGACTATACCCATGCCGATGTCAAGCCACAATCTGCCCTTAAAGATGGAATTCACCTCTCCAGAGTCCAGTTTGTAAAGATAATCGGCTACATACCTTACATCTTCTGCCTGTAATTCACTATACTCTGTTAACTTGGAAAGTATCGGTAGTGCAAGCACGTTACGGCACATCTCAATGGCAGTTTCATCGTCAGGCCGCATCTCCATCTTACCAGCCAACGCCAGCATCTCCGGATCTTCACCAAAGGCTGTAATGACATCCGAAAAATCCTTTGATACATTAAACAGGCGCCCATCTTTACGTTTATACATCGTGCTATTCTGATGGCCAATGCTTACCACAACATACCCCATGCTTGCCAAGTCTGTACAGAGCACTGTACCCCATTCTGGAGAACCGCCTCCACCGCACACATAGAATACCACTGGATAGCGCTTTTCCTTCCCGGAAAGAGCAAGGTCGTCGTAACACTGGGTCTTGATATCTATAGAGAAAACATCCTTCAACCCAGTGACAAGTGGCTGCTCATTAAACATCTCGTAGACTTCAGGAAACATGTACGTTGATGTAGCCTTACCTTCGCTACTGTCAGACGGATAGTACACAAAAGCGGTCAGTTCTCTTTTGGAGTAATCTGATGCCGTGTACTCAAAATCCATCTGGGTTCGACCGACAGTATAGCCGCCAATTGGTTCTGGAAATATGTCATAGGTTTTCATTTTCTTTCCCCCTTGAGATCGCTAACCATTTCAGAATATTTATGATCCTCAAGCAGCCCATGGCCCATAAATTCAGAAAAGTATTTGCTGATCTTATGTTGCAGCTTAGAGTCCTTAATATCGAATTCCCTAAAAAACAAGATTAAATTAAGCTGCATTGACTCAAACATAAAAGAAATCAGGTCGTCGTCAACATTAGGTCGGAGATATCCATCAACCCTCATTCGGCGTAAAATGTCCTTGATCATGGGGAATGACTCGCCCTTTAACACATTCACATATACTTTAAGCAAAATGTCCTCAGGAATATATGAAAATGTTTTAGTGAGTTTGATTTCCAACTCATTCAGTGGCTCGGTCACCATGCCATTAACGTTACCAAATAAAACAGTAAGGAAATAGCTGTAAAGGGAATCTTCATTACTGTTATTAAAATATGCAGCTCTTTTCTGGGTCACATTACGTATTAAGAGGCAATAAAGGTCATCTTTGTCTTCAAAATACCGATAAAATGTTCCGGGGTGCATGGACAAACTATCCAAAACCATCTTCATAGTTATATCCTCGTAAAGATTATTAACAAAAAGATGCATAGCGCTATTAGATATTTCCTCGCGCCTTGTTTCATCTAAACGAAAGAAAGTATTTTTTGGCATAGAGTACTCCTTAATGTGAAGTGTGAACTGATTCACACTATACTGATAATAAATTCACAAGTCAAGTCGTATTAAAATAGCGTGTTCACTCCATTCTCGCTATCATTCAGGCTGACCAGGAACAGCTTAAGACGGGAATTTGGTTCCTGATAACAAAAAAAGCCGCTAAAATAGCGACTTTCATTGGAACTATGAGCCATACTGCCATTACAACCCGAGGTCATCAGCGAGTCCTTCAACACCTGTGAAGATGGAATCCCCGTAACCCCAGAAGTTGTTGAAATCAATAATGTAGATTTTTTTGTTTTTAACGGCGTTAATGTTTTGTACCTGTTTGTTGGCAAGCAGCTTTTCAATCGTCTGCTCAGGATCAATGCCACCTGCATACCTCGAAATAATCATTGCATCCGGATTAATCTCGATTAACTTCTCAAGACTGAGTGTGCCGGTTTCATTAATCAGCATATTATGCATATTGATTAATGACATTGCACTTTCAATAAACGTATCACCGTTTCCGTTGTAGATTCCAATGGTTCCATCACCATTATCCGAAAATGATGCATAGTTGATCGTTTCAGTGCTAGCTCGAGCCGACAACGCATTCTCGCGTGCTTTAAGCTTCTCAATATATGCCGCTGCGTTCGCTTGTACGTTGAATATCTCACCTAATTCAGTAATGTCCTGATACAGACTATCTAACGATGCGTCAGGAACACTGGTGCTTTGTACATACGTTTTAATCCCCATATCATTCAAGCTGCTTACTGTACCAACACCCCAATCGGCATCCTCAAACAATCCACCACGCCCTACAACCAGGTCAGGCGTAGCCCCTATTGTCACTTCCTTACCGACATAGCCCTCAGCTAGCACAGGAATTTGTTTAAACTCGTCCGCAATATCTTCAGGTACACTACCAAACAACGCAGCTACACCTACAAGTTTGTCTGTCAAACCAAGGCGAATCATCAGCTCGGCTGCACCTTGGGTATTGGCAACTACTCGTTCAGGTGCCTTATCGAAGGTTTGTTCTTTAGCCACCCATGTTCCATTTTCAGTCGTATAGTTAGAAACGGTTAAAGGATACGTTGTTTGAGCAGCACCTGAAGCTTCTGCATCCGATTTCTCCTCATCTGTTGCAACATTTTTCGCTGCTTGCTGCGAGTTATTGTTTGCCTGATTGCTACCATCACTACTATTGGAGCAGGCTGCAAGTACAACAACAAGTGCAACAATAAAACAAAATAACATTCCTTTTTTAAAGCGTGTAGACATGTAATTCTCTCCCTTTTGAATCCTTAATTTTCTATTTATGCATTATGTAAAATAGTTATTGTCAGTATACAGCAAATGTTTAATCCAGTAAATGATAATTATAATCATTCTCAATTGATAAAAAAAAGGACATTCTCCTTTCCGTCTTTGCTTTTGCTTTCGTCAACAATAACAAAAAAGCCGATCCATTTTTATCTATGGATCGGCTTTGCTTGACACTATTCATGCTCCAGTTGTTCTATCTGCTCTTACCAACCGCGGTTGGACATGCGCTCTTCTGGAGCCAATTTAGAAATTTCGATCCCTTTCATCGGGGCGCCCAAGTTTTTGGATACTTCGGCAATCAGTTTGTAATCCGTGTAATGTGTTGTAGCTTCAACGATTGCACGAGCGAATTTCTCAGGGCTATCGGATTTGAAAATACCTGATCCTACAAACACACCGTCTGCTCCCAAGTGCATCATTAATGCTGCGTCCGCCGGAGTAGCTACACCGCCTGCTGCAAAGTTAACGACAGGAAGTTTTCCATTTTCATGAACTTCGCGCAGTAACTCATAAGCTACACCCAGATTTTTTGCTTCAGCATACAGCTCGTCTTTGGACATGTTTTGCACTTTACGGAGCTGGCTGTTAATTACACGCATATGACGAACTGCCTCAACAATGTTGCCCGTTCCAGGCTCACCTTTTGTACGAATCATCGATGCACCCTCACCAATACGGCGAAGAGCTTCTCCCAAATCTTTGGCTCCACATACAAATGGTACAGTAAACTCATGTTTATCGATATGGAACACTTCGTCCGCAGGTGTAAGAACTTCACTTTCATCGAGATAGTCCACACCCAGGGATTCAAGCACTTTGGCTTCTATGTAATGACCGATACGTGCTTTGGCCATAACCGGGATAGATACAACCTTCATAACCTCTTCTACAATGGTAGGATCTGCCATACGGGCTACACCGCCGGCTGCGCGAATATCAGATGGTACCCGCTCAAGAGCCATAACAGCTGTTGCCCCTGCCGCCTCAGCGATTTTAGCTTGCTCTGCATTCATAACGTCCATGATGACGCCACCTTTTTGCATCTCAGCCATTCCTCTTTTTACACGATCTGTACCTGTTTGCATGATTGTAGTCCTCCTAATTAACTTTTGGGTAATTTTCAATAAAGGCATCGCTCTAATCTATGATTTAGTATAGAATGAGAATGGTCATATAAAAAGATCCAATATTTTCGATTTTTATTGTACCACTTCAATGATAAGTCTGGAGGTCCTATGCAATTTCATGTAGCTTACAGTTCATATTTGAACCGAAAATATACCAAGATGAAGGCTCTCTATCATGCCATTCGTGATGCAATTCATGAAGGTAATCTTATGCATGGCGAGAAGTTACCCTCTACTCGAGAGTTAGCTGCGACGTATCACATTTCCAGAGGAACCGTGAATCAGGTCTATGATACATTGACTGCACAAGGTTACATTCATTCAGAGCATGGAAGAGGAACCTTTGTTGCATATCAGTTGGACTTAAGCAATGATGCGTCCACCGAGAAAGCTTGTACGCATCACTTATCGGCCTGGGGAAATCGTATTCAGCAGTTTGAACAGCAAGCGATTCAAAGAAATGCACCAGCCAATGCTCATACACATGATTCCAGAATGAATAGCGACGAAGTGATCGACTTCAGCAAATATCAACCTGACTTCTCCAAGTTTCCTTACGATGAATGGAATAATCGATTGTATGCAGAGATAAGGCAGCGTGAGCATCACCTGAAAACAACCTCTGCCATGGTTAGTTCAACCGGGGATCCAAAATTGAGAGAAGCCATTGCTGCCTATCTTCGGAGGATGCGGGGCATTCAAGTTGATCCGGATCATATTGCAGTAACTGCCGGCTCCATGCAAGCTATAGCTCTACTCACTCAATTACTTGCAGATCCTGGGGATTATGTCGTGACAGAAAGTCCTTGTTATGTCGGGATTTCTAAAGCCATATTGGCAGCCGGTGCAAAGTTGATTGAAGCCAATCTCGATGGTCAGGGCGTTGTGCCCCAAGACTGGGAAGCACGTATGTTGTTTGTCACGCCGTCACGACAATTTCCTACTGGTGAAATGCTCAGTCTGGAACGAAGACAAACCTTGCTGGACTGGGCACAGCGAAATGATGCCATGATTGTTGAGGATGATTATGATAGTGAATTCCGATATCGCGGAATGCATGTTGAACCACTGAAAACACTCGATAAAGCAGGACGCGTAATCTATCTGGGCAGCTTCACCAAAACCTTGCCTTTAGAAGTACGACTTGGTTATGTGGTTCTTCCCCCTACCTTGGCTGACACCTTTAGAAAGGCACAGGCATTATACGAGCCTAGACCCGTCAACCTGATCGAACAACGGGCATTAGCTGCATTCATGACAAGTGGTCAATATGAGCGTCATCTGCGCAGAATGAATCGATTATACAGTCGTAAATTCCATCTGTTACTCAAACTTTTGAACAAGCAACTATCTACATGGTTTGATTGGGTGGAGAATGAAGCGGGTCTGCACGTGTTTGGCTGGTGGCGAGGTAATGTGACCACTTATGAGGCCTTTCGGGAATCGGCTAGGTCACAAGGTGTGGTATACTCAGAAGTCAGCAGTTCAACGTCTGTTGGTATGAAGTATGGTATATATTTGTCTTTTGCACATTTGTCAGATGAACAATTACAGGAAGGCGTTTCCAGATTGAAAAATGCCATTACAACTGCATTGTGAGGTAAATCGTCTCCAAAGTGAGTACAAGAAGATCATCATTCGGAAGAGGGGCGATCGTTATGAATTGGTTAAATGAACTTTATAAAATGAATAAGCAGGAACCGGACAAGGAAATCGAACGTTCTTTGGTTAACGCCATCTTCCGAATATATGACCGGTTCCCCCGAATTGGCCTTAGAGAGCGGATCGGACAGCAAGAAATGTCTCTCGATATCGCCGATGCTTATATCCATGGGCATAACGCCATGATTGAAGCTGGTGTCGGAATCGGTAAGTCTTTTGGATATCTGATCCCAAGCCTGCTCACGAATCAAATGTCTCAAAAACCAGTCATTATAGCTACCTCCTCCATTCAGCTCTCGGAACAGATACATAAAGATTTAAGGATCATTGGTAGTCGGTTGGGATTCTCAACGGTTCGCTCCGTGGTGGGAAAAGGCATGGGGCAGTATGCCTGCCGAAGTAGAGCAGCGGAATGGATCAATCTTGATGATACAAATTCCTTCGTATCTACCCTCGCACAGCGCATATTAGATTATGAAATTGATGAAAGAGCCGATATTAAAGCTGGAGTTAGTGATGCCGAATGGTCTCACGTTTCCGTGAATGATTGCAAATTTGAACGTTGTCATCACAAAAATGCATGTTTGTTTTACGATATGAGAGCGAAATTAAATGCAAAAGCTAACGAGATTGATTTTATTATTGTGAACCAGGACCTGCTCATACGGGATTTGATGAAGAAAAAAGAAGGAACCAAGAGCATCATCTCGGAACAGCCTGCTCTGATCGTCATTGATGAAGCGCATAATCTGGAAGCAAAAGTTCGGGATGCCAGAACACTGGAGTTCACTTATCGGGGGATTTGCCGCATTCTGGATACCACGGTGCAGCTTCTAACGAAGCAGTCCGGGGATAAAATTCTCTTCTCACAATCCAAGTTTATCAAAAACTGCGCTGAGCGCATCTTCAAACAGGTAAACGCGGATCTGCTCCACCATGCCAAGCAGGATAACGACCGAATCAAAGTGTCGGAGATCAAAGGAATACCGTTGAACCAAGTATCGAATAATTTGAAAGATTTCAGTCTACGCCTTTCCATTTTGACCTCCCGCCATGAGCGAGAGATCGATGACGCTTTTGAAGCCATAAACGGGCTTATTACTCTCATTAGTGTCTTATCTGAAACAAAGGACAACTATCTCTTATGGGCTAGCAGCCCCTTGGGAGTAGCCACGATCAGCATCTGTCCCAAAGATATAAGCCAATTTCTGAAATACACTTTATTTAATGGCAAGGTGCCTGTAATCCTGACATCAGCAACACTGTGCCAAGGCGGGGATACGCTGGAGGAACAATATTCTTATATGACGCACTCCCTCGGTTATAAGGGGGATCTCTTAGAGCGCCAACCCTCCCCTTTTGACTACACCAACCATACCATGATGTATATTTCGAACAAAGTTCCCTATTACCACCACGACCAGCGCGAAAACTATCTTGAAGCAGCCTACAATGAAGTGGTTCAACTCTGTAATCTAACTCAGGGAAGAACAATCGTCCTTTTTTCAGCAAAGGAAGACATGAAGTACATTCATAAGAAGTTGATGTCAGAGGTTAATGCAAATTCATGGGCAGTCCATGTTCAAAAAGAAGGATCTTCCCAGGACAGTGTCATCGCCGAATTCAGGAAAAGCAAAGGAGTACTCCTGGGTACCGGTGTATTCTGGGAAGGCGTGAATATCGAGGGGTCTGACCTGTTGCAGGTCATTATTTTCCGTCTACCCTTCCCTGTTCCATCGGATCCTGTTTATGAATATAAGGCATCTGTAACGGAGAATCCGTTTATGGAGGTGTTTGTACCGGACATGCTTCTGCGATTAAGGCAAGGAACGGGGCGCTTGATTCGTAGTGAAACGGACCTTGGCATACTCAGCATACTTGACTCCCGTCTCAGTGCAGCGGCTAAAAAGAGTTACCGGGCACAGGTGCTGGACACGTTGCCGTTCCAAAAAGTGACTGAGGATTTTGCGGTTTTAGAGAAATTTGTCCAAAATAAAGGGATACGACGTACGGATTAGAAGTGGTATAACACGTAACCTTGAAAAACTGCCTAAATTACATGAAACGGCCCTCCCCTCATAAAGCGGAGGAGCCTATTTCAATGCTGGAAGTAAGATATATGCTACAATATATTCCATATCTACGAATCCCAAAGGAGGCATTTACATGGTTGATAGACCAACTACAGAGGAGTATGCAGCTTATTATGAAGGGTACATCCAGCTTGTTCCTGAAGGGAACATCATCGAACGTTTAGAGCTGCAAGCCAACATCGTACCAACTTTGCTCTCTTCATTGACAGAGGAGCAAGCAAATTATCGGTACGCCGAAGGCAAATGGAGCGTGAAAGAGGTCATCGGCCACCTTTTGGATAACGAACGAATCATGAGCAGCCGATTGCTTCGCATCGCCAGAGGTGACCAAGCGAATCATCCCGGTTACGATCAGGGCGTGCTTATGCAGACCCACCCTTTCAATGCATATACCCTGGCCGATTTGAGCGAAGAATATGCCGTCACACGCCGCTCAACCATTCTTATGCTTCGTCGCCTCACCCCGGAAGCTTGGCTCTGTAGAGGGATCGTCAGTGATAACACTGCTTCAGCTCGATCGATTGCATTTGTTATGGCTGGGCATGAGCTCCACCATTTATCAGTACTTCGCGATCGCTATTCATTAGATCTGAAATTATAAAATTCATCCAAAAAGACTTTGAACCTGCAATCTCAGTAGGATCAAAGTCTTTTCTCATCAGTCGTTTTATTGTTCAAAATGAATCAGATGTGTATCCTCTCAAAAGTATGAATAATCAATTAACCAATTCTCTTCTTTTAAGAACATCGTTAATTGGTGTCCGATCCCAATACCTTCACTTCCCATAGCCTTGGCGTGTACCAGTTGTTAGGGTTGTTATGAAGTGCCGCATTTTGCATATTAATTCGTACATACCTGGCAGCAGTGCTCGATAGCGTATCTGATGTGAAACCGTAAGATGTATTATTGGTTCGATCCAATGCCACGGTCCAGTTCACATTATCCGTACTCGTCTCGATTTTATACTTGTAAAAACCTTCAGAACCTTTTTGCATCCACCAGGAGATTTGCACATTATTCAATTGTTGAACAGAGCCAAGATCGACCTTCCACCAATGCGGCCAAGAACTGCCTGTGCCGATCCATTCGGTTTGATAGTTACCATCATTAGCATAACTTGCCGGATTTGTTCCGGTAACCGATTGCGCTGTTGCAGGTTTACCTTGTGACAGCAGTTTTCCATTCTGAACGGGAATGACGACATCATCGCTTGTGTTGTACAGTACTTGATCAAAATAGTCATAAAATGCGTAACCATCGGAGAACCAAACGGGAAGCAGTCGTTCCTCCGTTGTTCCATTTTGCGTACCTGCCCAACCGAACATCCAGCGATACGCAACCATAACGACGTTGTTACCCGTATCTGGCTTCACCCGCATGACGGAACCCGACTGCGCCGAGAAGGTTGATGTGTTGCCAATCGTCCGTAATTCAGACCAATCTCCGTCTATGCTTGTTGCTGATGAATACAGGGGGATACTCGGATACCAACCTGCCGCTTGGGAAGAGAACAAATAATAAATGCCATCCTTTTTGATCATCTTGGGTAGTTCCCTGTGTTGATTTTCATATATAACAGATACTTGATGATCCACATCCAGCCAATCAGAGGTTAACTTATACAGAATCGTGTCCGAATTATTATTGGCGGTAGAGATCAGATAAGCTGAGTCATCGTCATCTTTGAAAATGGAGATATCTCTGGACTCGTTCCCTTCTGGTCGAAAGCTTTTGTGAAATGTAAAGTCTTCTCCAGGCGTGGCCGAAGCCACCGAAACTCTGGCAAGTGTGTAGTCTGTACTGTTTTCATAGTGAGCCCAAAAAACGAATTTGTTTGTGGGCGCATGGTAGAGGATATGGATCCCCTCAAATTTAGAATTAGCCAGATCGGGATGATCCGTGTAGGAAAGGACCACTTTGTCGTTACCGTAGGTGATATCATCTGTTGACGTCTGTTGAATCATTTCGCCAAAACCACCAGTTGACTTTTGTACAAAGTTAAACCTGTAGTAGGTGTCTCCAACTTTAAGTTCATTCGGGAGCATAAGCGTTGATTGCGTTGTGTTATCAAAAGTTATGAGGTTCTCTGGAAGGCTGTAAGGGGTATATTCTGGCGAGACAGCGGAGGTAATTAAGGAAGTTCCGCCATATGCCTTCACTTGATATTTGTACGAACTACCTATGCTGAGGTCATAATCATCCGTCGTTGTACCGGTTAAGGTCTGTAATAACGTATAAGGCGCATTGTTCTCGGATCTGTATAACTCGTATGCAGTCGCTCCCTGGACAGGTGCCCAATGGATTTTGGCATTGGATACTTCGGATTCATTCTTAACCACAAATAGTGTTGCTGCAATCTTAGTCTCCTCATCATCAGCAGCATGAATGGTTTGAACTGAGGACGTCAAATGAACGGTTAACAACATCAATGCAATGACGATAGCCATCCACGATTTACGTTTGATCATGTCTCATCATCTCCTTTTTTTTAGGAAACCAACCTCCCTGTTGACGGAAGGCTGGTCCAGGTGAAACTTGACTTTATTTCAAATTCATCAGTGTCATTACATCTGTCTCGCTGGCTTGGTTGTACCATTCGTTAACTTCTTCGATAACGGTGTCTCCGCCTTTTTCGTGCCACTGTTTCACAAAGGTATCAAATGCCTCAAGCGGCTCATTGCCATATATAATTTTGGTGAACGTCTCTTGTTCCATGGTGGTCAATTGTTCCCACACATTTTGCATCGTCGGCGTTGGTGGACCGTTAAACTCATTTGGCAGCAAAACATCCCTGTTTTCATACGAAATCCGGTACCCGTCCTGAGTCGTTTGATCTTTTGAAGCGCTCTGAATGAGTACGCCTGTGTCGGCTTTAACTCCATTCGCCAGATCGTAGTAGGATTGGCCGGGACCATCAACGCTCGGCGTATTTTTGGTGAATGCCATTTTCCCAACGCCTTGCACGGCCTCTAATGGCGTATTAAATTTCGTTGGATCAAAAGTGACTTTATCGTTAACGATATCGTAATCGTATCCTTGAGCGTAGCCGTATTTGAAATCCCCCGTGCTGAACGCCGCGTCGTACATTTTATCGTAGTACAGGAAGAATGCTTCCATGTTCTGAAAATCCTTGTTAAACATGAACACGCCATCGTTCAATTGGGCGGATTGATAGGTCTTATCACCGTTCACCCCTTGAATGGTCGGATAAGCACTAATTTTTGCACCATTCACATTTTTCTCTACGTCTTTCACGCTGTCGTAAAGCCAAGGACGACCAATGATGATGCCAGCTTTCCCCTCCGTAAAATCGGACAGAGCATCCCAGGCCCCTTGGGTGGCCAATTCTTTGTTCAAGTACCCTTCTGCATACCAATCGCGTAACTTGGCAAGTGCCTCTTTGTTGCCAGGAGCCACAGATCCATAGGTGAGTTTGCCGTTGTCGTTATGCCATTGCCTTGGAAGATGCTTGCCCGTGTATGCGCTGAATATCATGACCGGATCGCTGACCCAGCCCGTATTGTAGGAATCTTTACCCGAAAATGTAAAGCCATATGTGTCTTTCTTGCCGTTCCCATCCGGGTCCTCATTGGTGAACGCTGCGATGACTTGCTCAAATTCCTCAATTGTTGTTGGCGCTTTCAAATTCAATTGGTCTAACCAGTCCTGGCGGATCAGCATGACTTCTCCTTCCGTCAGATTGGGCGCGATGGCCATCCCGTAAACCTTGCCATCCCTAACCACTGGATTGAAGGTGGTCGGGTATTGTTTGTATATTTCTTTTATCCGGTCAGGCATGTAGGTTGAGATGTCTTCCGTAATCTCCTTGACCTGCCCCGACTCGATCAGATCATTAACCAGCATGGTATCATAGACGGGCAGAACGTCTGGTAGCTTCTCGGAACCTGTCAGTGCCAGCCGCAGCTTGGTATTATATTGTGAAGCATCACCTCCCAGCAGGGTGGTTTGGATTTTGATACCCAGGTTTTGTTCGCCCCAGCGTGTCAACACATTGTCATTCAACGTCTCACCGTTGATGTACTTTCCAGCATTTTCATCCTGTTGTTTGGCGATGGTGATCGTAAACGGTGGATCATATTTACCTTCCTTAAGCACCGATGCCGGTGTAGTCTCGGACGCACTCTCCCCTTTGCTGCAGCCAGCCATAAGAACAGCCGACAGCATAACCATACTTACCATTTTCCATAAATCAGTTCTTTTTTTCATGGAAACATACCCCCTTCACTCAACTCAATTTGTTTTCTATATAAGCTCAACTAAGGAATATTTACACTGGCACTCCGATGACAGAATAACCTTCCGGTCGCTGTTATCGTGTAAATGTTTAGTTGAACATATATAGTGATCCAATTTTTCGTCATCCTAACTACTCTTTTACGGCTCCTAGTACAATTCCCTTCACGAAATATCGTTGTAAAAAAGGATAGACCAAAATGATCGGCAGCGTGCTGACAAAAATTTGAGCTGCCTTGATGCTCTGTTCAGACATGGCTGCCACTTCAGACTGGCTCATCGCCATATTCTGCATGTTACTCTGCACGACAACGGTCTGTAAGAACGAAGCCAGCGGATACTTACTCGCATCCGACATGTACAAAATCCCGTCAAACCAGGAATTCCAGTGCCCTACCATAATGAACAAAGATACGGTCGCGATGCCAGGCAGGGATAATGGTAAATATATTTTGCTGAGGATTACAAAGAAGGACGCTCCATCAATGAATGCCGCTTCTTCCAATGCTTTGGGAATCGTTTTGAAAAAATTGACGAGAAGAATCAGATTATAAGCACCGAAAGCGCCCGGTAGCACAAGAGCCCATATCGTATCCTTTAATCCAAGGGCTGTGATCAATATGTAAGAAGGTATCAATCCCCCCGAGAAGAGCATGGTAAAAATAAAAAACCACATGAGCACGTTGCGTCCCCGGAATTCCTTGGACAAGGCATATCCTGCACAGATAAGAATAAACATGCTGATGGTTGTACCCAATACGGTTCGAGTGATGGATGTTAGCATGGCACCGTTGAAATTAGAATTGTTGAACGTTTTTACATAGGCGTCCACATTGAACCCGACCGGCCAAAATGAAACCATATTACCGCTAATAGCCGCTTTACTGCTTAGCGATTGCGCGAGCAGATGAAGCAGTGGAAGAAAACACGCCAGACCCGCCAGTATCATGAACGCGTAATTAAAATAGGAGAATACTCTATAGCCTGTCGTTTTATGGTACATGATCCCTCTCCCTCCTTGTTAGAATATTTTGTAATTGGCGTATTTATAGGCCAGTCTGTAGGAGACAACGATCAAGATCAAACTGATCCCCGATTTGAACAGTCCTACAGCGGTCCCGAAGCCGTATTGCCCGTTTAACAAGGATGAACGGTAAACATAGGTATCAATGATATCTCCCGTACTGTAGACAAGCGGATTGTACAGATTGAAGACTTGATCAAAGCCCGCATCCAGAATATTGCCCAGACTTAGCGTAGAAATGACGATAATCATAGGCAACATGCTAGGCAAGGTAACGTATCGAATTTGCTGTCGGCGTGTGGCCCCGTCGATCTCGGCCGCTTCGTAATAAGAAGGATTAATCCCTGCAATGGTCGCCAAGTAGACAATCATGCCGAAACCAAAGCTCTTCCACACATCGCTGATCACAACCGTGAATCGAAACAGATCAGGATCACCCAAGAAGTAAACGGGATCGTTCCCGAAAATCCGGGTCAAGATGTGATTGATTCCTCCGTCTAATCCGAGAATGTCGATCATCAACCCCGCGACCGTAACCCAGGATAAGAAATGCGGCAGATACACCAGTGTCTGAACACTTTTCTTAATGCCCATATTTCGGATCTCACTCAGCAGAATAGCCATGACAATCGGAACGATAATACCAACGATAATTTTGGAAACGGCGATAATCAGCGTATTAACGATCGCTTGTGTGGCCTCTTTGTACTGGAAAATCCGTTCAAAATTATCTAACCCGATCCACCGTGAACCTGTGATGCCCAGCCATGGTTTGTAGTCCTGAAATGCCATGAGCAAACCTACCATCGGGCCATAAGAAAAGATGCAGACAAACACAAATGCGGGAATACATAGTACGTACAAAGGCCAGCTTTTCTTAATTTCCTTTTTGAAAGAAGTCCGCTGGGAAAGCTTTGTTTTTGTTTTTTTTGCGGATCTGGCGGGTACAATCTCGTTAATGTTGCATACCTCCTCTATGATGGCTTTTCGAAAGCGAACCTTGAAGTAAGCTTAACAAAAGCGCTCTCACTCCAAAATGCCAAAATTTCAAGATCATCACCCCATCCTGAAGTAATGTTAAACCGCTTTCATTAATCGTTGATGCTGCCCTTCCGCTTTTCGAAGGTTTGGCTTATATTAAAGTTAATCCGATCTGGAGTTTAACTTCCTACGTTTGGCGATATGAAAGGAAACACATATGATCCGAAAAATGTATATGAAGCGATTTATCTATTTCTTTGTTTTTTTTCTGCTGCTGACGTTAAGTTTGTTTTTCGTGATGAACCGATTGAGCTCCAAAACACTTGAAGAAAATCTGATTGGCGCTTCCAAAAATCAGCTTGATTATGTGAAAGGCATTCTTGACGGGATTATATACGAGGCTAACATGTACGGGGTTCAGTATGCGGCAGACAGTGATGTCCGGTTTTACCAGAGGCATGTTATCGAGCTGAGCAATTACGATTCCCAAATGAAGAAAAACGAAATCGTTGATCGCTTGCGACAAACGCTCCTATCCAGTCGATCGATTGAATCGATCGGCATTTACTGGCAGTCTGAAGAAACGTTTCTGTCCACCAACAGTACGCCGGAGGCGAGACTTCCGTTCAAGGATGTTCATGGGCGGGGATGGCAAATCGTCGGCAATAGCTTGTATTACTTTGCTCTCTACCCTTACATTCAAAAATCCGGACAAAATGAACCGACTCAGTACGTGGTTGGTGTAAAGCTGAACACGGATTATTTGAAAAATCTGCTGAAAAAGGCTGTGAACAACGACAGCTCAAACGCTTTTTTTTGGTTTAATTCCCATCAGTTATGGAGTGAGAAAGAAGTCGATAACGATCTATTGAAAGCGGTTACCAATATGCTTTCTCCACAACCGGAGATCACTTTGAAATATGATTATCACACCAATTCAGACGACTATTATGTTCTTTCCCGATATATTGAATCAATCGACGCCTACCTGATTACATATACACAGACGAATGATTTTCTGCAACCGATTGACCGTAACCGTAAAGTTTTTTTTGCCAGCATTTTAGCTGTTTTCACGCTTGGTCTGGTTGTGATCTTTACGTTTTACCGGAACTATTACCGTAATATTCGTTTGTTGGAACGGAAGTTTTCACAGGTCGAACAAGGCAATCACAATACACGTATTACCGAAAATACGGATAGAGAGTTCTACAGCCTGTTCAGAAGTTTTAACCATATGGTTACCGAGATCCAGGATCTGTTTGTATCCTTGAAGACTGAAACGGAACTAAGACGAAGTGCGGAACTTCAACAACTTCAGGCTCAGATCAATCCTCATTTTTTATACAACAGTTTGTTTTTCATCATGTCGGTGGCTCAGTTCTCACCTGATTCTGTCATGCGTATGAGCAAACATCTCGCCGAATATTATCGTTATTTAACCAAATTGGACCGGCATGAAGTCACGCTGGAAAGTGAACTCCAGTTTGCGGAACATTTCCTGATTATTATGGCTCTTAGCAAAAAAATGGAGTACAGCATTGATCTGCCGCCCGAATTGTCCTCCCTTCCCCTCATGCCGCTGATCATCCAGCCAGTGGTTGAAAATGCGATTCAACATGGAATCGAAGGACAACAAGGTGCCCATCGGGTGACGATTGATGTAAAACAGACGGAGGCTGCGATAACGATCAAGGTATCCGATGACGGCAAAGGTCTTTCGCTTGACGATATCCGTAGCCTGGAGGCTCGGCTTGAGAGTGATACCCCGCCTGAAGGAATTAAAGGCGTAGGTCTCTGGAATGTAAATCAACGTCTGAAAAATACGTACGGCGAACTTAGCGGGTTACATTTTTCTACTAATGATTGGGGCGGCTTGTCTGTCCTGCTGCTCATCAGCATTCCCGTGGTGAAAGGAGATAACTAATGCGATTATTAATTGTGGATGACGGACATTATGTCGTTGAATATATGAAGCACTTGCTGGATTGGAACACCTTTGGCATTGATCAGATCGAGACGATGACCAATTCGATTGAAGCAAGGGACATGTTGACTCAAAACCACATCGATATTCTGATTACTGACATCCGAATGCCTGAGGTTTCTGGTATTGATCTGCTTCAACATATCCACCAACATAACTTGCCAACCAAAGTGATCATCCTTTCCGGCTACTCCGAGTTCGAATATGCGCAACAAGGAATTCGTTTAGGTGCGCTCGACTACTTGCTCAAACCTGTTGACAAAGATGATGTGGAGAAAGCCATGTCCAAAGCCATCAATAATATTACAAAGACACGGCCAGCTCAATCTGTTGCATGGGAGAACTTCGATGGATTGGGATATCTGCTTTCCCTGCTTGGTCACAATGAGACATTAAGGAAGCAATATGATGCGTATACTGAGTTTCTAGGGGAACGCCGTTTTTGCTGCTTCAAGCTGGAGGGTTTTACACAAGAACATGAGGATGCTATAAAACACGCTGTCGGAGGCAAATTGGATCATCTCGTGTGGGCTGCGGGAACGCGACTGTTCGGTCTTGTTCCGGAAGAAGCTGCTGCAGAACTGACCATCAAACTGGAGCAATCGGTCGCGTCTCCTCCCTTTTCATTAACTGATCGAAACGTGACCCGACAGATGTTCTACAGGTTCTTTCTTAATGAGAACGTACACTTAGAAGATTTCAATGGCATATTCAACCATTCTCCGTCATGCGGTGATTGGGAGTCGGCGGGAAATATCATTAAAAAATATGATCAAATCCACCTCCATAAGCAAAAAATAATCTTTCTCATGGAGACCATTCTATATGTATATCTGACGGACAAGGATCGGGATAACTCTGAAACCGTGGATTGGATATTCAACCAGTTACGCTATCCTGATGAACTATCCTCAACTCTCATGGATCGGGTCAGTCGGATCAGAAACAACAAACAGATGTCCATCCAAACCATCGTTGACAAAGTACAAACGTATATCGAAGACCATCTTTCACATGGCCTTAGCCTGGATGAACTGGGGAAAGTTGCACATCTTCATCCTGTTTATTTTTCCAAACTATTTAAACAAGAAACGGGCGAAAATGTGTCAAACTATATTTCCAGGAAACGGTTGGAGAAAGCTTCTCAACTGCTTCAAGATTCGGAACTCCGTATAGCCGATATCGCGCAGATGGTTGGTTACCGAAAAAATCAATATTTTATCCAGTTGTTCAAAGTGGAATACGGAGTTACGCCCTACCAGTACCGCAGAAATATGATTCATCAATGACTTCGGTTGAGTATGTTACATACATGATATGTCCAATGTAGTACCGAAAAAGCCCAACTTCCTACTCTTGTGTTTACAGAGTGTGTTGGGTCTTTTTAGCGCCGTACGATAAACATCGTAAGTCCTCTTGATTGCTTCTGCTCCGTTCTCATATCTGGAAGCGATTGATAAGGGGCAAGGTTGCCCGTCATGGCTTCCTTGAACAGTTGATTCGCTTGCTCTACTTTGTTGTTATCGATTATCTTAATTCCGAAATAAGGAGATAGCTGATCCAGCTCGCGGGCTGAATTTCATCCGACACCGGTCTATACGTCGCCATCAAAGTGATAAATACATCTCTCATACAATTCTGGGTCGAGAATTTCTTTACAGGGCTCTTTCCACTTTTCTAAATTACTTTTGATATGTAATCTCCAATTATTTTGGTCAAGTAACTTAAAACCATCGGTTCCATGGTAACCATACCCAGGAGTTTTAACCTCATGGAGCATAGCATGATACACGCCAATCTGAAAAGAAAGTTTCCCATCAATCTCTCCTGTACAAGGTATACCTTCAATTGTACATCAGAACTGAATGACTCTGCACATCTTCAATATTCAAGACATTCAATTTTAGCTTTTCTATAACTTTTAGAATGGTATTCATATTTAGCCTCCTTTTTTTAAATATTTTTCCAATTTTTTTACAAGGTCGCGAAAACAATACATGGATCAATGCAGATCATTCTATGAAAAATATTTCCCTAAGTGCATATCTTTTATTTCTTGAGAAATTACTATTCTTTTCCTTTAAAAAACATCTTGCCAACCATAAGTCCCATAGCCGATGAACAGATCAGATATCCAAAGAACAAGAAAAGTAAATAAATACCATGAAGATCTGCAGGAATCTGTTTCAAACCTTCAAACCAAGCAAAACGAAAAGGATAAAAGATAACTACCCATATTATCAGCAAAAAAAGAAGAAAATTAATTATTTTTAGCACAATAACGATCCTTTCAAGTCCAAGTTGAAACAGCCGTAGTTATACGCTGCTTCTTTCATCGTACATCTTAACGCTCCCCGTACAGTGTATTAGTTAGCTTATGGCGAAGAGGCGCAATTTCAATGTATTTGTCCAAGCAATTCTACTGAGTCTTCATACTTTATAGTTAAGGAGGTGAATATTAAATGGCAAATGAAATTTTTGTACCGGCTGATTTTCCAACCATTTCTGCTGCAGTAGCAGCGGCTAATCAATTCGATACGATTCGGGTGGCTCCTGGCATATATAATGAAACAGTTATCGTGAATAAAACGATTCAATTACACGGAGCTCAATCCGGAGTTGATGCGAGGACAAGGACAGGATCACTAGGATCCGAATCGATCATAATTGGTTCGGGTGTTTCCGGGGCCGTACAGTTAGTAAATGATAATGTTGTTGTCGATGGATTTACGATTGCAAACAATAGCGCTGGTCCAGGTATTGGTACAACTAACGGTTTTTCAGGATATTGGGTGTTTAATAATATAGTACAAAATAATGTTTTCGGTCTGTATATAAATTCGAACGGATTAACAGAATCGCAAGTCAAACAAAATGTGTTTCATAATAATAATCAACCTGGAGCATCTTCTGGAAATGGTATTTACTCAGATGCAGGTGTCCAAAATCTATTTATTGAGAGTAATCTGTTCACAGGTTCCCATGCATCTGCCTCAATTATTATGATAGGTTCATTGGCACTACCAGCAGCTAATATTATTATGTCAAGAAACAAAATGAATATGGATAACTCAATTGTGCTATTTAACACAACGAATGTCAAAATTACAAATAATACGATACTTGGTGCCCTAGGAAGTTCCATCTTCATCGGTGGTGGTACTACTCGAACGGAGATAGAAAGCAACATCCTGCACAACAGCAATTTCAACGGTATCAGTGTAAATGACTTTGTTGGTGCTGAGAATACCAATATTCGTGCAAAACTAAACAGCATCCAGGGAAACGCGGTCGCAGGCCTCAACATTGCAGCTGGTTCTTATGATACCACTCCGCCAAACCTAAGATTAGATGCTACGAATAACTGGTGGGGAAGTTCGAGTGGACCATTCCCAATTGGAACAGGCGATGCCGTGATCGATCCTGATGGGGTAGCCGAAATCACACCATTTTTAACGGCGGATCCTTTGGCTCTTCCTGGTCAAGTTTTCTCAACAGGCCCAATTCAAAGGAATGGCTCTAATGCTCAAACCATTATAGTTGATATCCTTAACAACGATCCTATAAATCCAGCCGTAATTGAAATTCTGGGTTTCTTTATGGGAACTGCAGGAGGTAAAACTCCCTATGTGCATGAGTTATTTAGCCTCGCTCCAAGTACGAAAATCCAAAAAACGTATTTTGTTTCTGCTTTTGAGGAATATGAGTTCCAATTCGGAATCACAGACACTGACGGTGTTCAAATATCAATTTGGCCAAGGGACGCCAACGGAAACTTATTACCAACACAGCGAGTTTTGAGTTCTGAATTACAACAAATAAACACGTTAACACCTTTAGTACCTTGATGAAAAAATATAATCAGTAGATGAGCATTAATACCCTTTAAGATGGGCTTCTTTCAAAGTGTCTATCTTATAGGGTACATTTTTTATCAGAACGGGCTTCTTTTGGCGTTTCGCGATAGCGCTTTATGCTTACTTACTGGACACCTGGCACGTTTTCATGCAAAGTTGAGTTCGGTTTTTCCTTCTTTCTTGGCTGTCCTTTCCAGGAAAGGTATGTCCAAATCCGTAAGAGGTACTCAACCGGCCCATTGTTAAATTTCTTAAGATACAGGGGGCTGAGCCACAATTGAATGCCGTAGACCGCAAGCGCAATAATCGCCCCGATGAAGACACCGGCACGGCCAAACAGTCCCAGGCCATATCCATAGAAAATGGTCGTACAGATTACGCTCTGCATCAGGTAATTTGTCAGCGAAAGACGGCCGACCGCCTCGAACCTGCTCATCAGGCTAAACTGGCGGCTTCCCGTGTACAACAGCGCAAATGCATATATGTATCCGAGTGCAAGTAGCGTTCCCCCAAGCGTCCCGCCGATTCCGATTCCGGGCCATCCTCCCGCACCCAATTTTGGCGCCAATTCACTGTATGCTTTGAGTATCAAACCTACTGGAATCAATAACGATGCTCGGCGAAGATACATTTTCCGCATCGTTTGCGGATCGCTAAACGTGCCGAATCTGGCAGCGCGCATGCCGAGCAGGAACATCGGTACCGTCATGAGTGGCGCTAACATCAGGGCTATCAGGGCGTATGACACCTCCAAATCCCCGCCGAATGGATCGCCGTTATTACTGAAATCCCTTATTTCCGCGTAGCTGCCGTTGCCGTACACATCCTGACTTTGAATGATATAGTTCTCCAAATGAATGGACTCAATCGCCAGCGGGTTCATCGGATTAGATGCGGGGAGACCAAGTATGCCCGCACCCATGAGTAGCAGTACCGCCCAAATGAGCAGCGTTTTAGGCTTCCGATTAAGGAACATGAGCAGGAAGAAACCCAGTACGCCATAAAACGTCAGGATATCCCCTTCCCACAGATAGATGATGTGCAGCAATCCGATACCAAACAGTAGTAGAAAACGGCGTGCCAGGTGACACTTTGGCCGTAAATCTCGTGATTTGAGGCTTTCTGAGAGCTTAACCATCCCAAAGCCAAACATAAAAGCAAAAATCGGCATAAAACTCCCCACAACAGTGATCAGCAGGAACGAGAGGAAAGCCTGATCTGCTCCGCCGATCCCGAACAGTTGGGGTTTACTCTGGCCATATATTCCATATTGGAAAGCCAGCATATTCGCCAGCACAATGCCGGCCAGACTGAATCCGCGCAGTCCATCAATGACTTGAACGCGCTTTTTTGATGTGCTCAATCTATCACCTCTGTCTATAACATAAAGATCAGATCTAAATATACGTTAAATCCTTCCATAATTTCAACATAAATTAATAAGTGGACGTTTATATTGTGATTTACTTTGACGTGCCAATAAAACAAAAACAAAAAAGTCGCTAAATTTAGCGACTTTTTTTGTTTAAACACCTTACAGAGTGACAATAATTGGACCATTTTTAGTAAGAATAATCGTATGTTCTATTTGAGCTACATAGCTGTTTTTAGTAACAAAGGTCCAGCCATCTCCTGACTGGACTACTTCTTCTTCTGAAGTTGAGATAAATGGCTCGAATGCGATAACCATGCCTTCTTTTAACAATTCATCATCCGATGGATCATTATAATTGTAGATGTGGTCAGGTGCTTCGTGTATTCCACGTCCAACACCATGTCCTGTAAGGTTTTTAATAACCGTTAATTCATGCTGTCTGGCAGTTTGGAATACGGCTTTGCCGATTCCGCTTTTTTTGGAGCCCGGTTTTGCTTTTTTAAGACCTGCTTCAAATGCCTGTTTAACAACGTCGCATATTTTCGTTAACACTTCTTCACCTTCGCCTACGACAAACGAGATTCCCGTATCTGCAAAATAACTGTTCTTGGAGCCAGACACATCAATATTGACGATGTCCCCTTCTTGAATAACCCGATCTCCCGGAATACCATGTGCCACTTCTTCATTAACACTAATACAAGTAAATCCCGGGAAATTATATTCACTTTTTGGAGCAGAAACTGCGCCAGCTTTCTCAAAAAGCTCTCCAGCTAGATCATCAAGTTCTTTAGTTGTTATGCCTGGGATGGTTCTTTGAACCAATTCATCTCGAATAGAAGCTACAATTTTTCCAATTTCCTTCAAGCCATTAAAATCTTCTTCTGTTCTTGCGATCATTTTTTCTTACCTCACTATCTTTTATCATTAATTGATTACATAAGTACTTTTTTGATTGAACATTAGATAATCATATCCAAAGCTGCAAAGCTTCGCAACTTTTTTCAAGCTCACAGATCAAAATCCGATGAGTTCAAATACTGTCAGTGAAGTTGTTAAAGTTGATAGTATTCCATTAACTCGGATACAACAGCAACAAGTCTGTCCTTCAAGCACTGTGGTTCGATGACTTGAATGGATTTCCCGTAGGATAGGAGAAAATAGGGGACGTATGTATGAATTGATTTTTCATCAAATAAAAAGATAGCTTGATTGGAAGTCCGCTCTTTCAGATAGTGTCCCATAAACCAATGCAGCCCCAAGTCATCAATTGCCTCTATTCGGCCTTCGATAACCAAGGAAATTAACCCCTCTTTTCCCCCTACATCAGGTAACAAATTTTGCATAAATAATTCACGGGCTGAAAAAGCTTCCGAACGCTTAAAGCGGAGTGGAGTAAGCTTGATCCGAAGAATACGATCTGCCCGAAAGCTGCGGAATTCATTTCTCAAGTGGCAAAACGCAATAGTATACCATTTATTATTCCAGTAAACCATTCCATACGGGTCTATTACTCTTTTTTTGGGTTGTTCATCACGGCTTCTGCGATAATCAATTTCGACAGAGCAATCATTAGCCACAGCTTGCTCCAAATCCGCCAAGATTGGCTGAACGGATGGATCTCCCATACGATTGATAACGTTAAACCCGGCTAAATGACGACGAAGTGTGTTTTCCTGATCCTGATTTGAATACATTTTCAACTTGGATGTCGCATTATCCAATGCCTCACTCAAAGGGTATCCCGCTTCTTTTGCAAACACAGCAGCTTGGAGGAGTGCCTTTTTTTCATCAATATCAAATAACAGAGGTGCTTTAATATGTTGATTCAGCAAGCTATACCCGCCGTTATGACCGGTATCGGAAATGATCGGTACTCCACTGGCACATAATGCATCAATATATCGATATACGGTTCTTATATTGATTTCTAACTTTTCGGACATTTGTTTTGCAGTTACTTTGGTTCCTGAATTCAGCATCCATAAAATGGCTAACATACTATCGTTCTTTGGCATAACTTGCATCCTCATCTTCAATTCATTTTTGGGTATCTCTACATTATATCAGTACAGCATATTTTACATAAAACAACTGCGTTGGGCGATACTACCTAGAAATATATTCTCCGGTTTGGAGCGATGGCCAATGAAGCAATCCACATCTAATATTAATACCTCCGAGATAATTATTGTAGTTATCAATTCAATACTCGGAGCTGGAATTCTAACACTCCCTCGCACCATTAGTAAAGCAGTAGGGACACCAGATGTTCATTTTATCAGGATTAATTGTAACCACAATCAGCATCCTCCTTGTAACCTTGTGTCGTAGATTCCCTGGTAAAACGGTATTCGAATTTATACCCGAAATCACAGGTCAGTGGATTGCTTATCTATTGGGACTTTTAATTATCGTATATTTTGTTGTTCTTTGTTCATTCGAAGTTAGAGTCATGGCCGAAATTACAAGTATGTACATCCTTGAGCGCACGCCTACTTGGGTCACCATTATGGTCAGTTTGTGGATTGGTATTTATATGTTAACGGGTGGTCTTAAGGTCATCATCCGGGTCTTTTCAATAGTGTTGCCCGTTACGCTTGTGTTGTTAGCGCTGGTTTTCCTTTTAAGCAGCAAGATGTTTGAACTTAATAACCTCAGACCACTCCTGGGCGATGGATTCATGTGGATATGAATCACTGTTCATTGTGTTTTGGCTGATGCAGATCTTTGCAACCTATGCTTTTAAACACTATTTTGCGGCAATCGGGCTCCGAGATTTGTTCCGTCTCAAAAATATTACGAGCATACAGTTCGCGATGTTACCAGTCTTGTATGTAATTGCTTGCTTGCCTAAAAACCTGGAGGAAACGTTAGCTTTGGGTGATTTTCTTGGCAATATATCCATTGTTTTATTTGGCTTGTTACCACTGCTACTACTGATCATTAGTTTTGTTGGTAAAAAAGGCGGAAAGCAGGCTTCTAGTGAGCACTTAAGGCAAGCTGAATGTCTGTTCTTATTGTATGTGCTCAGGAGCACCTTTTCGTTCTTCTGGCTCTCCAGCAGCATAAATTGCGTAGACAGTACAAAAAAGCTAAAAAAGCCGCTAAAATAGCGACTTTTAATGGGAGTATATTTTCTTCATTATTTGTTGAAAGTAACCTTCTCTGAACCACCCTCAAAAATGATGGATGTGTCCCGCGGCTTCGATTCCGCAATTTTACGGCCGCCTCTGTAGGAATAAAGTACGCCGGCTTGTTTGCGAACAGCCTCATATTCATTCTCTGCTTCAAGTACGATGAAGTTGGCAGGTTTACCTTCTTCAATACCGTATACATCCTCAATTTGTAACGTTCTTGCGCTGTTTTTGGTAATGAGGTCAATCGAATTCACGATTTGGTCGTAACCAAGCAACTGGGAAGCATGAATCCCCATATGCAGCACTTGCAGCATGTTGCCTGTACCGAGCGGATACCATGGATCGAAGATGTCATCATGACCAAAGCACACATTCAGACCTGCTTCCTGCAACTCTTTGACACGCGTCAGTCCTCTTCTTTTAGGATACGTATCGAAGCGTCCTTGCAGGTGAATGTTGACCAGCGGATTGGAGACAAAGTTCAAATCAGCCATCTTCAGCAAACGGAACAATTTGTACGTATAAGCGTCATTGTATGACCCCATTGCCGTCGTGTGACTTGCTGTTGTACGTGAACCTAGTCCACGTTCGTAGGCTTCCTTGGCGACAACTTCAACAAAACGGGATTGCTCGTCATCGATCTCATCGCAATGGATATCAATGAGACGATCGTATTTTTCAGCCAGATCAAACGCAACTTTCATGGAATCAACGCCGTATTCCCGTGTGAATTCGAAGTGTGGAATGCCGCCGACCACGTCAACACCCATTTTCAGTGACTCCTCCAGCAATTCTGCCCCGTTTGGATAAGAGTGAATGCCTTCCTGTGGGAAAGCAACAAGCTGGATGTCCATATATGGAGCCATTTCTTCTTTGACTTCAAGCATCGCTTTAACTGCGATCAAGCTTGGATCGGTAACGTCCACATGAGTCCGTACATGCTGGATGCCCTGTGCCAATTGCCACTTGAGTGCTGTTTTGGAACGTGTTTTGACATCCTCATGTGTTAAGAAAGCCTTGCGCTCTGACCAGCGCTGGATGCCTTCGAACAGCGTTCCGCTTAGATTCCACTCCGGCTCGCCTGCGGTTAGCGTTGTATCGAGATGAATATGCGGCTCAATGAACGGTGGCAGCACAAGCGATCCGTTGACATCCAGGATCTCCTCATTGTCGGTCACTTCCAGTGTTTGTGCGATTCGTTCAAACTTCCCGTCTCTCACAATAATATTCCATAGTCCTTCTTTACCCCGCAATTTTGCGTTCTGTATAATCATTTATTTTCCCCATTTCTTTGGATTCTTTGGCAGGAACAATCAGCATCAAGATGATATAGGCCACTGCTGTACCAAGCAGTGCGTTCAATGGTGTTACGCCAGGAGCCAGTTGGGCAAATGCCACGCCGATGGCCCAAGCCACCATCGCTACCCAGTTTACATTTTTGAATGACATGTCGGCAAATGGCTTATAGTTTCTACGTTTCACAATGAAGTAATCTGCAATAATAATAGCCCCGATGGATGGTACCGCCGCACCCAGTACGTTCAGGAAACTGACGAAATTGTTGTACATCCACATGGCGAATACGGTACCAACGATACCGTTCACAATGACGAAGAATTTCTTCGAAATTTTGGTGATGTTGGCAAAACCGAGACCCGAGGCGTACAGTGCATTATCGTTGGTCGTCCAGATATTCAGGCCCAGAACAATAATTGCCGGAATCATTAACCCTTGCAGGAACATGACCTCCGAGATATCGGCCAGGTTATAGGTCATCGCACCAACTGCACCGAAGAGAAACATGAGTGAGTTACCCAGGAAGAATGCAGTAACTGTTGCGGTAACTGCCTGTTTGGATGTCCGGGAAAATCGGGCAAAATCGGGTGTCAGCGTTCCGCCACTTATGAATGATCCGATACAGATTGTCAATGCTGCCGCCGCGGTAAGCGACTGAGTCGGCGTGTAATCAAGCAACCCTTGCAGACCTCCCAGCGAACCTGCACCTTCGAACATGGAGTAACCACCGAGAATGGCAATCGCAGGAACCGCGATATATCCGAGAATGACGAGTGACTTCATACCGAAGATGGCTGATGCCGTCATAGCAAGTCCGAACACGATAATTAACAGATACACATTCCAATCCATGGCTTTGGCGACCGGAATCGCGAACATGGCTACGCCTACTCCGAACCATCCGACTTGTGTGAAACCTAGCAGGAATGAAGGCAGATACGACCCTTTTGCACCGAATGCATATTTAGCGAGCAAATGTGTGGACAGGCCCGTTTTGGCAGCGATATGTGCCAGTGCCCCTGTATAGATACCGAGCACCAGATTGCCTGCAAGCACGATGCCAATGAACTCCATGAACGTCAAGCTGACGCCCAGCGTGCCTCCTGCCAGCATGCTTGCTGAGAAAAATGTGAAACCGAGCATGACGGATAACGTCTTCCAAAATTGGTTTCTTTGCGATTTCGGCACGGCTTGCCATGAAAACTCTTGATCTTGTTTGCTCATCAGAATACCCCCAACGTAAAGTGTATCTGATACCAAAAAAAGCAGAAAAAAGAGGCTACTCGTCAAGTTATACACTGACAAGTAGCCTCTTTTTGCATCATAACCCGCGCGAAGACACAGAGCATCCCGTTACGGAATATGCCCTGTTTCTCGCGTGATTATGAAATCCGCTGCCCTTGCCAGCCTCTCTGGACTGAATTAAAGGTACCAGTATTCAATTACATACTATTATTTTGAAAAAAACTGCAGTTGTCAATGTCATTATTATCCAACAGTTATTAATTCCTTATACAGCAAGCAAATAATAATGTCGAGTTTACGATATGTGTTCAACAACTTCTGGTAATACTCTTTCATATTCCTTATACAAGACATAACGATTAACACCTCTGGAAGAGTTAAGTGCTTCATGAGCGTGCTGGATGGCGGTATCACGGTTTTCTGCTTTGAGTTCAAGACCCGCGAGCAGTGTTGATCGCATCCACTGTTTTTTAATGGATTGAAGTCTTTCACGCGCATCTTCACTTTTCCCGTCTTCCAAGAGTAGAATGGTTTCGTAATATGTACGGTAGTCCGATAAGCCGATATGAGGTACAGCTTGCCGAATGGCAAACATATCCTTGCGATATAATCCGTAAGCTGCCTTGAACTGTGCTTGTGTTGTTCTTCGCTTATATTTCTGCATAATTTGCTCCATAACTAGTTCTACCTCATCATCAAGTCTGTTTGCAAGAACATAAATAATGTATGTCCCAGGTGTATTTTGCTGCTTGGATAAAAAGGACTCTAAACGATCTATACGCTTATCAAATACTAAAGGATAAAAAACATGTTTAAAAAATACGATAAGAATGGTAACGACTACACCCCCTATTGTCCAAAATAGTGAATAGTCATTCCAGGTCATAAACAAAACAAAGACAAACACCGTCAAATAAAAGACGAATTCCCCCCAAGATTTCCTCATATGTATCTCCTTCGAATAGAAAAATAACCAGCAAGTCTATATTATATCAAATTTAATCCCCCTTTTTGTATAATTTTAGGAAACAAAATCACGAAGAGTATTCTATCTGTCGCAAAATCAAGCCTGACTAGATTTACTGATACAACAAAAAAGCCGCTGTATTAGCGACTTTCAGTTGAAATAATTGAATTTATTATTGTGCACTTAATAGTTCTTCAAAAGCTTTTATATTCGTGTCAAAATGAGGAACGGTATGAGTTTCTTCTGCAGATTTGACCAGTTTTACAACTAAATCATTATAAGGTGTCGCAATTCCGGTACCTTCTGCTCTGCTTGAAACAACCCCGTTAATGTAATCAATTTCCGTTTTGCGGTTCTTCTCCAGATCTTGAAGCATGCTTGCTTTGAGCAGTCTGGAGGGCTCCATCACGTAACGTAATGTTTTCACCCGTTCAGGGATATCTTCTTTGCTGTTCAGTTCGAGTGAAGCGATGTCGAATCCATTCATTTTAACCAAAGTAACCCCATTGGCGCGAGCAACTTTAATCGTCTCGTCCGCAATATGAGCTGCACTCACAATGCCGGCTTCGTGATCGATAATGTCCCCGTATTCACCATTTAACGCAGCCGATAAACCACTGAAGGCATTGTTGATCAGCAATTTGGACCATTTGGTTCCAACCAGGTTATCGGAAATATGAGTTCCACCCACAAGATCCAACACCGATTTCGCACGTTGAATTCGTTCGGTGATTTCACCATTTAATTCGCCAATCTGAAAAGCATACTGCTTAAATTGAGTGTACTCGGTAGTCAGACTGGATACACCCGGTTCAATGAACGTAGCGCCAAACTCAACGGAGCCAGCAATGACACGTTTTTCACCCACAATGGACGCCACTTTTTCTTCCGGAATCCCGTTCTGCAAGGAACATACCATACTGTCTTCTTTCAAGAATGGAAGTAGTTCCTGAAGGATGGAATCGTTATAAAGTTGTTTGGTTAAAAGTAACACGAGGTCATATTGTCCTGATTTCTGATCAGGAGTAATTGCTTTTACTTTGGACTGAAACTCTGTGGTACCCGTTACTTTAGCACCCGTCTGATTTAAAGCATCTACATGTTCTTGATATGCATCAATTAACTCAACGTCAAGTCCACCATCCGCAAGGTATGCACCTACGATAGTTCCCAAAGATCCTGCTCCTACAATTGCAATTCTCATTTTAATTTCCTCCTTATTTTTCTTCCAGATAGTTATATACAGGTTGTGCTGCGTTTAAGGTTAGGTTGGTAAGGATATGAGAAGCGGACACCACTTCCAACACAGGCAGATCTCCAAGAGGTGCCAACGCATGTTCGAACAATTGAAGCCGGGCAGGTCCTGTCCAAGCTTCCTTCACTTCGATGTCCGTAATTTGAGTACGGATCAGATCACATATTCTTAAATTCCCGTTATAGTCGGTAGCAATCTTAATCATAAAATTAGGTCGGCATATTTCACGTTTGGCGAACTCTTTATCCATCTCCACATGTTTATAGCCCATTGTTGCCGTGGCTACACGCAGCGTCCCATAATCAAGTGTGCCGACAAGTGTATCTGAATCGGTATACAACTTGGGTGCGCCCAGCTTTTTCGGATAGGCGGTGAGCTCTCGACCACTCGCAATCGCGGGGAAATTGTCTACGTACATTGAATGCACATAATCGCCTTCCTCCCCATTGAATTGCACAGGGATAACTTGTCCAGCTTCGGTATAAGCACCCAGTCCAGAAACATCCGGCATCCACATCACTTCGAATTTAACCAAAGGTTCCGTAATTTCCAAAGGTTCTGGTACGGCTGATCGCAATGCTTTTTCATCGGTTCGGTAAATAATATTCAAGTATTCACGATTCACAAATTTGTACGGTGGCATCGGGTATGCCGGAGCTGTTAGGGGTGTATTCAGATTTTTAGCTATGTTATTCACATCGATTTTCATCAAAGACACCTACCTCTTAAATTTAGTTAATTTTCTCTATTTAAAATTTGATCTGTATCTCATAAAAAAAATTCTACATCAATATTTAAATTTAATATAATACATAATAAGTACTATATATATTTATCAGAATAAATAAGGAGTGCATGTGAATGGAATTGCTTCAGCTCAAATATTTTCAGACCGTTGCCTATACCGAACATATCTCCAAGGCAGCTGCGCAATTGAATATTGCTCAACCTTCCCTAAGCTTGACGATTAAAAGACTTGAGGATGAACTGGGTACCCCCCTATTTCATAGGAGAGGAAGAAACATTCAATTAAATTCCTCAGGTGAAATTCTATTGAAGCATGTAAACCGGATTTTTATTGAAATTGAAAATGCAGAGATGGAGATCAAAGCGGAGGAACAGCAAATATCCAATACAATCAGGATCTCAATTACAAATACCCGATTTCTCACTGGCCTCATTAGTGACTATATCAACGCCTCCCCTGAAACCAAGCTTCATCAAGGTATTGGGACCCGCAGTGAAATTATTACAGGTTTGAAGAAAGGTGACATCCATCTGGGCATTACGGGGCATCCGATTCAGGATGAGGAGATTGAGAGTGTTGTCCTTGTTGAAGAAGACATTGTTCTGGTTGTGCCAACAAATCATCAATACGGCGGAGAGACAAACATTTCATTAAATGTTGTTGCCAATGAGCCCTTTATTTCCCTTGCTGATAATAAGGAGTACAGCAGTTTTACCACCATGCTCTGTGAAAAAGCAGGCTTCCTCCCCAATCATGCATTCGAGGTCGATTCGCATACTTTGCTAGAAATTATTAGACTTAACCAGGGTGTTGCGTTGCTTCCGATCTCCGTATGTAGAAAACTGGGGTTAAGATATGTAAAAATTGCTGATGATTCAGCGATATATCCAATTAGCCTATCCTGGGTCAAACAAAAATGGTTATCTCCTGCTGTAAGAGAATTTCGTGATTTTATTACTTCGCACTATGAAGACCATACTGTATTGTTTACAGTGGAGTAGGATTTTAAAAAAAAATAGTAAAAAGCAAAGACCACGTTAGCCCTTTGAAGGAGCAGACGTGGTCTATTATCGTTCTCTATTCTTAACTAAACTGCAGTCTATCCTTATACCAAACGTCCGGAATCATCTTACGCTCCAGTTCCAACAATTCATCGATGATCTTGTCTGCGTCACTGATGGAATTCACCAGCGGGTCAGTGAGCATCGCCCTTCTCAGTTTCTCATAGCTCTCTTCCAGAACAGCTTCTACTGTAAGCTCATGCGTATCCAGTACAAGTTCTTGCATCCCTCTTATCCCACGCGGCATCTCGCCTACATGGAGTGGTTTCGCCCCATCCATATCTACATCACACAGTAGTTCCAGGAACGAATCGGTATTCATATTGGTTACCGCGCCTTGATTGAGTGTATTGATGAAGAATTTTTTGCCCAAGTTCCCCACCATATTCTCAATGATGTCGGTCGCATGATCCGGTCCGAAGGTGCTCATGTAATCGGCAATCGGGATGTTCCCTGCAAGAAAGTCATCCACCTGACGCCACATTTCGTCATGACGCTCATACCTGTCCTCTGTCTCCCAGATCGATAATGGAGGAATGGTGTCCGCAGTTTTGCCAAGCCCCTGCCAATACCTGACGTACTCCTTCGTATGCGCGGTACAAGTGGGAATGATTCCGAAAATATCATACAGCTTATAGGTAATTGCATCGTTAAAAAGAGCTTTTGCACCGCGATCACCGCCGTTGTTCTCCTCACCTGCCAGCTTGCGCATGGCTTCTGCGATTGTGGGCATCACATTTTTTCCATCATATTCGGCTTTGAGCAGCCAAGTGAAATGATTGACACCAGCGATACGAAAATCGAATTTCTGGTCTATTTCTGCGGTGAACTGGCTTGTATTTTCGATGATCCCGGCTCGTACGGCATAATAAGCTTTTTTATGCGGCATATGATGACTATCGCACAGTGCAAACGATTTGAGCTTTGGTGCATAACGATGTAATGCAATGCCATGAACGGTAGACGGGTTAATATAATTGATCACCCAAGCATCCGGACACAACTCCTCAATGTCTTTAGCGCATTCCATAATAACCGGCAGTTCCCGCATCGCGCGAAAGATCCCGCCTGGGCCAATCGTATCACCGGAACACATGCGAATCCCATACTTTAGAGAAATCTGGCAGTCGATGCCCCGATATTTAACCGATTCTTCCGCAAAGCTGAGCACAACGAAGTCGGCTCCCGGTAGTACCTGTCTTCGGTCCACTGAACCCTCAATCTTGAGGGATACGTTGTTCTCCTTGGCGACCATTTTCGCTAGTTTTACCATTTTTGAGAGCCTTTCCTCGTCCGTATCCACCAAAGCCAGCGTTCCCTGATTCAAATATGGGGAGTGTACCATCTGCCAGATGGACTGCCGGCCAAAAAACAGGCTGCCCGCTCCAATAACAACTACCTTTGGATGCTGTGTACTTGTAGCATTCATCAATAACCCCTCCTCGTAACGATATAAGTTCATTATAGGTGAGTGAGCTGGAATCGGAATGTGTGATAGTTTTCAATACATGTCATATCGTACGATAGTTAACAATAGATAATTCCTTTGATATGATAGTTAAAAATGAAGGATGTCATAAAGTAGAGAGGAATGAGTTGGGTTAGATGCATGCAGGAACTATAAATATGAGTATACTCGACGAACTTTCGGAGTATATCACACTTCGTATGAGCTCTTATTTGGAACAAACGCACGACAGCAATTGGACGGAGCACAAGTCTCATTCCGATTATGATCTGTGGTTCATTACAGCAGGCTCCGTCCAGATTACCATCGATGGAATCGAGCATATGGCAGAACCGGGTGACGTGGTGTTTTTTTATCCGGATATGCCGTATATTGCTTCTACGACTGGAGAGCTGTGCCAATTCATATAC
This sequence comes from Paenibacillus polymyxa, assembly GCF_018614975.1. Classification (GTDB taxonomy): domain Bacteria; phylum Bacillota; class Bacilli; order Paenibacillales; family Paenibacillaceae; genus Paenibacillus; species Paenibacillus polymyxa_E. The sequence goes on from NZ_JAGGNR010000022.1 coordinate 35,389, forward strand.
ATGCACTTTGATTTCAGCATCGCTGAGCAAAAACGAATTCTCGGCGAGTTTCAACTTCCGGGCATTGTACCTGGCAATCTGATTCAAGAGGAATCAACGCTGTTCACCTCGTCATATCGAAGATTCAAGCAGAGTAGCGGCGCTTCTGGAAGTCCACTCTACTTGAAAGCCTCTCTGCTTCTCGTCATCGCCAAAATACTGGAATTACATAGGCAAGGGCTGTATCACGGTGAGTTTCTGAAAGACCGAAAAGCGAGGAAGACCGAAGGAAGTCTGGAGGTTCTGCAGAATGTCTTCCCATACGTGGATGCGAATCTGCATCGTACCATCCGAGTTAACGAGCTTGCGGCTATTGCTCGCGTTTCTGAGAAATATTTTATTTCTTTGTTCAAAAAAATTCTCGGTATTACACCGGGGCAGTACATCAATCAAATCAAAATGAACCGGGCCAGAGACTATCTGTACGAGAAAAAATATACGATTCAGCAAATTGCCGGATTTCTGGGCTATCCCGACCCGTTCACGTTCTCCAAAGCATTTAAAAAATTTTACAACGTGCCCCCTTCCAAATTTGAATAACATGCCGCAGAGAAACAAAGAGGCAACCGGTCGGTTCCGGCTGCCTCTTCGTTTGAATTGATCATTAATTATTCATGATTGGGATGTAGATCCCTTCAGCGTTCCTCATACGTAAACGGTTCATCACTCGAATAAATGTCATGGAAAAATCCCTTGTACGGTATATCCTCTTCCAAACATTTAATGAGATACAACAGTTCTTCGTCAGCTTCCGGTTCTTCGCCAGCACGCTGCATTTCCTCAAATTGACCTAGAATATTTTCCACGAGAGTGACTTGTATAAATAAAGGCAGCTTCTCCAGCATCGAATCTTCGATCTTGGTCTCGGAAGTATATCCAGCGAGGGCAGTTTGGAAATAGTCATCCATGAACTCTTTGCGTTTGCTCACATCCGACTCAAATTGTATCCAGCCCATACCGTGCGTCCATAGATCAGCCAGATCATACATATACCAACCGAAGCATGAATTATCAAAATCATACACGGTGATCTGACCGGTATCAAAATCGATCGAGTAATTCCCATCGTTATAATCAAAATGGATCATACCGAATGTCTCTTGGTTTGTATCCAAACCTTCTAAGGTATTCAGGAGTACGACCATCTTCTCCTTAAGCAAAGAGAATGATTCAGGTACCAAGTTATCGACACATTCACCGCTGTAATTGTCAATCAAATGATGCCGGCGATGGACGGGAGTGTACCCTTTCGATAGTTGATGCATTCTGCCCAGAACTTTTCCGCTAGGGCGGCGTATAAGAATTTTTTATATAATTACAGGTTTTCTCCGTTCGTTTCAATAACTTGTTTGTACCAGTAGAAGGAATCCTTACGGGTTCTTTCCATTGAACCATGTCCTGCATTGTCCTGATCCACGTAAATAAATCCATACCGTTTTCCCATTTCAGAAGTCGAGCAGCTAATGATATCGATCGGTCCCCAACTGGTGAAACCCATCAGTTCCACGCCATCAGCAACCGCTTCTTTCATCTGCTCAATGTGACTGCGAAGGTACTCAATCCGGTAAGTATCATGTACACTTCCATCATTTTCCAGTTTATCCTTAGCACCCAGCCCGTTCTCAACGATGAAGAGCGGCATCCGGTAACGATCATACAATCGGTTCAGCGCGACGCGAAGACCAATCGGATCGATAGGCCATCCCCATTCGGTAGCTTTCAGATGCGGGTTTTTGATCTGACTGACCAGCATACCAGAGTTGCTGTTGTCATTGGGATCATATTTTCCGATATACGTCATGTAATAACTGAAAGCAATAAAGTCAACGGTATTGTCCCGGATAATGGCATCGTCGTCAGGAGCTTTAACCAGTTCGATGCCGTTTTCCTCAAAATATCTTTGCATATATGACGGATATTCTCCTCGTGCCTGCACCTCTGGGTAGAACAGGTTCATCTGATCTTCCTTCATCGTCTGCAACACATCTTCCGGTTTACTAGAAGCAGCATAGGTTTCCAGACGGCAGATCATGCAGCCAATCTGAGCATTGGGCATCTTCTCTTTACCACTTTTGACAGCCAGTGAGCTTGCTACAAATTGATGGTGAGTCGCCTGATATGCCACCTGTTCCTGCGAACCTTTAATTTTATCTTCCAGAATGCCGCCGCCAGTATACAGACTTGTCAGCATCATATTCATTTCATTGAAGGTAATCCAGTATTTCACTTTGTCTTTGTAACGGTCGAACAGCGTATTGGCAAATTTTAGATACAGATCAATCATCTCACGGCTTTCCCAGCCGTTGTATTTACGAGTTAATTCTACAGGCATTTCGTAGTGCGAGATCGTTACGAGCGGTTCAATCCCGTATTTCAACAGCTCGTCCAGCACGTTGTCATAGAATGCCAGACCAGCTTCATTGGGAACAGCCTCTTCGCCTGTCGGGAAGATGCGTGTCCACGCGATCGAAAGACGAAACACTTTGAAACCCATCTCCGCAAACAAGGCAATGTCTTCTTTGTAGCGGTGGTAGAAATCCACGCCGTTCCGTTTCGGGAAATATACGTCTGTGTTACCGCTCAGATATTCTTCCAATTGAACAGAATCCACGTCGAAGGTGAAATCCTTGCCATTACGCTCCTCATGAGGAACGAATGGTGCCATGTCTGATGTAGAGAGTCCTTTGCCGTCTGCGTCATATGCACCTTCGAGCTGATTGGCAGCGGTAGCTCCGCCCCATAAAAATCCTTCTGGAAATGAGTGTTTAATTGTTTTTGTCATGTTGTTTCTCTCCTTTTTTTGTATGTCGTATTCATGAAGCTGTCAACGAACGGTGAGAAGAAGCAATTCATTCATTGGAATCACCCCCTTCACCTGAACAGGTACTACATCGAGGTAATCCGGCGTATTGGTTACAATGACCGGTGTCACAAGATCAATACCCGCACCCTGGATACCATCCATATCAAATTCCAGAAGCAAATCACCCTTCTTCACTTCTTGTCCGGCAACAACCTTCACATCAAAATATTTCCCTTTGAGCGACACACTGTTTAGTCCAACATGAATGAGAATGTCGATTCCACTGGATGAAGTCAGCATAATCGCATGTTTACTCTTGGCAACCAACGTGACAGTTCCGTCAAAAGGAGCTGTAACACGTCCATCCTGCGGACGAATGGCAATACCTTTCCCGGTCATTTCCTCGGCAAACGTTTGATCCGGAAGCTCTGCGAGCGGCACCAATTCACCAGTGAGCGGGCTGAACACCTCCCCCTTCTTTTCTTCGATCGAATGTACTGTGACAGGTGTCACCGTTTCTTGAGAAAAGGCAGTGGTTGTATCCTGTTCCTGTTCGGTTAATGTTTGTGCTGAGTCGGACATGGCGGAATTGCGTGTATTTGGATCATCCCACTTGAGCAGCAAAGTCACCACGAAGGAAACGCTAAAGCTGATGCCCATTCCGATTAATGCGTACCAGAAATTAGACATGCCACCATTCGGGCCAATGTATAACGGAAGTGAAAGCAATCCTGGTACAGCAAAACCGAAGCATTTCAGACCCACTGCGGTAATAAAGCCACCCCCTGCTGCTCCACCGATGAGTGAAGCGTAAAATGGTTTTTTCAGCTTCAAGGTGACACCGTACAGTGCGGGTTCAGTAATACCAAGCAAGGCGGATATGCCACTGGATAAAGCAATGGATTTCATTCCTTTATCTTTGGTCTTGAGGAAAACAGCCGTGACTGCACCAGCCTGACTCATATTGGTTATCAGGTTGATCGGCAGCAAAAGTACGTCATATCCGAGTTTGCTCAAATTCTGCAATGTCCCTGGGAAGAACGCATAATGCATTCCCGTCATAACAATCAGAGGCATGAGACCGCCGAGAATAATGCCGGTTAACGGACCCGAATGGGCAAAGAGCCAGGAAGTACCCATTTCCAGATAGATGCCCATGTAATTCCCGAGGGGGCCAATCGCAATTAATAGAATCGGCACCGTGATGACTAACACAATCATCGAGGTAAAGATGACTTTGACCGGACCGGGAATAAAACGATCTACCCAGCGATGTACATAACTCAGAAGCCACACACCCAGAATAATAGGAATAACGGACTGGGTATAATTCACAATCGACACGGGCAGCGAGAGAAAACGAATCGGTTCAAGCTGGTCTGTCAGATACGCATTCAGAATCGTTGGATACAATAAAGTACCTGCAAGCGTCAGGGCGATATATTCATTCACTTTGAACTTGCGCGCAGACGATACAGCCAGAAGGAATGGCAAGAAATAAAAGGCCGCATTTGCGATGGAAGACAGAACTTGATACTCCCCGCTGTTCTCCTGTATCGCTCCAAGTGTAACGAGCAGTGCCAGAATCCCCTTTAACATCCCGGTACCTACGATGGCAGGCAGAATCGGAGTGAAAATGCCGGAGATCGTATCCAAAACAGTATTAATCCCTTTAGAGCGTGGCGCGTCTGTTTCGGGCTTCGATATGCCACTCTGCTTCAACTGATCCTCGATCTGCTCATATACGGCTGCAACCTGGTTGCCAATGACCACCTGAAACTGATCGTTCTGAAACTGTGCGCCGAGCACACCATCTAGTGCTTTGATCTGTTCCAATTGAACTTTGTTTTGCTCTCGAACGTTGAAACGAAGCCGTGTGATGCAATGCCAGGCTTGGGTAATATTCTCTTGCCCTCCTGTTAACTGGATAATTTCTTTGGACAACTCCCGATGATTCATGTTGCTTCCTCCTTTTTTGGCGAAAAAAAAACCAAATGTAATACCGGCCCGCCGCAGATGCGGAGTCGGAAACATTTGGTGGTGCCTGATCGAATCAGTAACACTCCATATACAATTCATATTGATGATGGTATAACTTCAAACAGGTTGTATGGAGATCAATCCGTATCGGTACGGGATGTCACTCTCTCGATGTGGATCATGAGATATACCATCTCATCGGGAGTAATCACGAATCCGCGAAGCTGCTCCATCGCTTCCTTTATCTTAAGTGCGCATTGGAAGCTGGACGGGTATCGCTCCGACAATACATCATACAGAAACTGCTGATCCTTGAAGGAGAGCACTTCCCTGTTCAATTGTCGAACGATGAAGTATCTCAGATGGGTGATGAACCTGGAAAAATCAGCAGATTCCTGATTCAGTGTCATCCTAAAATGTTCTGTCATGATACCTAAAATGTCGTTAATCATCTGTGTAATTTTAATCGTTTGATTCATACTGCCCGAGTCGAATTGTGAGTTCACGAAATGAAGGGCAATAGAGCTTGATTCACCAGATGGCAATGCGACTAGAAAAGCATCATTGATTTTTTGAACTGCCCATTCTCCGGCACGGTATTCGGCAGGATATAGATGGCGAATGTCCCAATGAAGCGGATTTTGCACATCCACGCCTTTTTTAAAACGATCCAGCGCAAAATGAATATGGTCCGCCAGTGTTAACAGGATCGAGTCATTCAGCTTTTTTCCGATCATCGTCTTGCCTTCTTCAATAATCTGATCCGTAATATCGATGACTTGCAGAGGGATATCGCTGAGAAACTGCTCGACTCGCTGATATTTATCATTCGAGCCGATTCGGAACATTTTCTGGATCTGGCTCTGCTCAATCGGCTGTCCCTTTACTTTTTTGAAGCCAACACCCGTTCCGATGACAATGACTTCGCAGCCTTCGGCGTCTTCCGCCAGTGCGATGTTATTATTTAACGATTTTTTAAACCTCATGATGCAATCACCCCCAGTATGCAAAAAGCACCACCAATGTCCAATACACAAGTAATAAACCAACTTGTGAAATCCAGACTTTGGTGGTGCCTGATCGAATCAGTGACACTCCTTATATAGCTGTATCTTATATCAGCTATGTAATCGTTGTCAATACCATTACTCTGGAATTGTTCTGCAGGTGGTTCAACGTGGAACTTTCCCTCTATAAACTGACATCAAAACGAAAATCCTATTCGTCTGGAGTTTTATTTTCCTGAGCATCATAATAGTATCGAATCAGAATATCCTGATCATAGTTGCCAAAACCTTTGCCGAACAGGGTGAGTCCGCCTCGGCCAGCTACTCCCTCTTCCGGCTTCAATCCAAAGGTCCAATAGGTGGATGCACCCAGATTCAGGTCTTGAACGCACACATCCGAGATGCGCTGACCATCAATAAACGTGCCTTCCCCGTTAATACGCAGCATTTTCAATACACCATACTGGTTGACATCCAGCTTCCACCATAGTGGCGTATGTTTACCTTTCCGATCCCCGAAATCACCAGGGCTTGTCCAAGTACCGAGGTCATTGCCGTTAAGGGTAAAGCGAATATCTGACGGCCAGTTTTCGTTCACCTTTGGCGCTTCCGAGCTTAATTCAAGGGAAATTTCAATCTCTCGAAGATGCTGATCGTTATACAGATAATTGGGAATCTTATATTCAAGAAAACCTCGTGCCATCCAAAGGATTCCCGCGTTCACCCGATCCGGGTCCATAAAGCAGGCTGGTGTGTCGTACTGTCCAATCATCTGCGTAGTTGTCGCAATCCCGCAGGTCGGCCACGCTTCATAATCTGTATACTGACCTACCGGTATGGATATTTCATGGTAAGGAGCATCAACGGGCTCTGGTGACAAGTTAATAGTCATGAACTCTCGTACGATAAAACAGTATTTATAGGTTCCACCATTCTCCCGTTTCATTCGGCTACCGACAATTCCGGCTTTTTGCAGCTTGCTTACATGTGTACTTACAATAGCTTTGCTCAGAAAAAGCTCTTGGGCAAGCGCATTGATATGCATTTCCCTGTTTTGTAGCAGCAGGCGCACAATGTTTAAACGGGCTTCACTTGCCAGTGCCTCGTAAATTAGCAATGAAGCTGCATCTGTCCCAAGCATCATGATGTTCACTTCCTTTTTTGAGTAAAATCGATCTATTTCAATTTCAGGATTCGTTATTTTGCGAACTCATCAAAATGAACTTGCTCAATATACAAGCATTATGATACATATTAGATAACAAATCAATGATTTGATTTTGCTTTTAAGCGAATTCAATATCACGTTAATTCTCTCAAAAATATGAATTCATCCAATGGAGGTACATACCATGCTTACATCCAAAATGCTTATTGATAAAGACTTTCAGATCGCTGAAGTAGATCCGCGTGTCTATGGTTCATTTATAGAACATCTGGGACGGGCCGTATACGGCGGTATATATGATCCAGGTCATCCCACGGCAGATGCTCAAGGTTTTCGTCAGGATGCCATTGAAGCGATTAAAGCTTTGAATGTGCCCATCGTTCGTTATCCAGGCGGCAATTTCGTATCCGGTTACAATTGGGAAGACGGCGTTGGTCCGGTAGCTGAGCGCAAACGCAGACTTGAACTCGCTTGGTGGACGATTGAAACGAATGCAGTAGGAACAAACGAATTTGCAGATTGGGCCAAACTGGTTGGAACCGAAGTGATGATGGCTGTAAATCTGGGTACTCGCGGCATTGATGCGGCCAGAAACCTGATTGAATACTGCAACCACCCATCTGGCACATACTGGAGTGATCTGCGGATCTCTCACGGTTACAAGGACCCGCATAAATTCAAAACGTGGTGTCTAGGTAACGAAATGGACGGCCCTTGGCAGATTGGTGCAATGACTGCATATGAATATGGGCGTATTGCCAATGAGACCGCTAAAGCGATGAAATGGGTTGATCCGGAAATTGAGCTTGTGGCTTGCGGCAGTTCCAGCCGTGACATGAGTACATTTGCAGATTGGGAAGCAACCGTGCTGGATCTCACCTATGAAAATGTGGACTACCTGTCCTTGCATCAGTATTACAACAACAATAAAGACAACACATATGACTTCCTGGCGACATCGCTGGATCTGGATCAATTTATTGATAGTGTTGCTTCAATCTGTGATTTTGTACAAGCCAAGAAACGCAGCAAAAAGAAATTAATGCTGTCTCTGGATGAATGGAATGTCTGGAAATCCATTGGCACAAGCCGTATGGAAGAACGTTGGCAGATTGCGCCTCCAGAGTTTGAAGATGTGTATACACATGAAGATGCACTGGCTGTGGGCTGTTATCTGATTACCATACTCAAGCACGCCGACCGTGTAAAAATGGCTTGCCTTGCTCAGTTGATTAACACCATTGCACCAATCATGACGGAAAATAACGGAGCAATCTGGTTCCAGACGACGTATTTCCCGTTCATGCATGCATCCAACTTCGGTCGTGGTACGGTGTTGCGATCCATCACAACTTCACCTAAATATGATTCCAAAGACTTTACAGATGTGCCTTATCTCGAAGCGATCAGTGTGCATGATGAAGAGAACGGCACGATCACAATCTTTGCGGTGAACAGACATCTGGATGAGAAGTTGGAACTCAACGTAGATCTGCGCTCCTTTGGAGAAACCACATTTGTGGAGCATATCGTATTGGAGAACAACGACTTGAAAGCCACCAATACCAAAGAAAACCCACGTAACGTTGTTCCTCACAACGGCGGATATACAACAGTTGACCAGGGTAAAGTGCAAGCAGTCTTGAACAAAGCATCATGGAACGTGATTCGCCTCAAAACCAAACAGGCATAATAAATAATAAGAGCGGGATAGAATTTTCTCCTGCTCTGCAACATCAGCATTGTTTTTCGCACCGCGTGCAGCTTCCAGCGCGCGGTGCTTTTTGCTGTATGAGGGTAGTCGGCCGAACTACATGGTATCAAAGTTAGATGTTAGACGCGTATTTGAAACCTCATTTTTTATTACTCGCAACGAACAAATTTAACGAACACAGGGAGTCTTATTTAACCCGATTCGGGCGGATATTAATTCTAACGAACACAGGAGAAGCTATGCTGCAGAATCAGCCATTTTTCACACTATATCTTACATTTTGCAGTGAATAGGGTTTGTCATGTTCGTTAGAATTTTAATGGCTATATTGAGCTGGTTCGAACCTCATATACAGCATAAGAAATAAGCCACCCTCCGTTTGCCGTACGGAGAGCAGCTTGCAGTGAAGCATCTAGCGGAGAAGAACAATTTTCATTTCAAGTATTATCCTTGTTGTGCTTCCTCTTCACCTTCGGTTTCAGCCTGAGCTGCTTGGCTTGCTGGAGTCATCAGCCCTTGAACTGCCCCCATAAATGGCTGAATCTGCTTAATCATGCCATACCCCATTTTGACCACAGGTGTAAACCGCTGGATCATGCCAAACAACCGCATACCACCGCCTAACATACCTCCAATCGATCCTGCACCGCCAAAGCCACCTAACAATGAGCCTAGCATAGGCATGAAAGATGATACCTGGGCTTGCCTAGACGTTGAGCGAGACATCGACCGGGATCGTACTTGCGACTTACGTGTGCTGTTCGCCCGTTTACGGTTTCGAGAGGATGCTGTTTTTCTCGTAGGCCCTGCTTTAGGTTTGGTTTTGCGAGCACTGCCTTCAGATGAGGGTGCTGTGATTGCGGCCTGAGTAAGCTTTCCGCCCCCGGTAAGCACTACGCCTTCGCTGTTAACGCCAGAGATGTACCCGACGTACGTCTCGCCATTATGAAGAGTCACGCAGACTGGGCGATCCTTGAGCCGTTTTACCCGGACGTGTATTTCATTGGTTTTAGCCATGGAATTCACCTCACTTGACTTGATCTACTTCAGTCTACGCAATAGGTGGACGACTTGCCTGTGCGAATAACACATCCGTGTGCACACCTAACTATTCAGGTCCTCATCTTCTTCATTTCCTAAATACATAACCGTTTTTTCTCCCTCCACCAATCTAACAATCTGCTTTCGTAATTTTGAAGGAAATAATGGTAATTGGTTCAACTTATTAATTTCGAGCCACTCATATTCTATCTCGTTTTCGTCCATTGGCAAAATAATATTGTCCTGCTCCATTAAACCTATGTACTCGCACAAAAAAACAAAATCTACACGATGAAGAGCTTCACCATATACACCTTCAATAACGAATTCCAAGGATAACGGTTCTACGTCTACTCCGATTTCTTCAGTAACTTCACGCTTCACAGCATCGGTCAGCGTTTCACCTGCATTCTGGCTCCCACCAGGCAGGATATAGATCACTTCATCATTATCATCCTGCTTAATTGCCAGCATTCTCCCATCTTTAATGATCAATGCTTTTGCAGAGTTTCTAATCTTTCTCTCCATTACTAATCCCCCATATATCTGTATCAAGTTATTGAAAGTTGATTCCATTTATCTTCACGATCTCCATGAAGAGTATTTTAACACATGCATCTAAACAAATTCTGAACAATCATTTCAACTCACTCTTGGCGACCTCCATGAAAGCAGATATGGACGGAGAGATCCACTTTTCCCGATGCCAGAGCATTTGCGCAGAAAAGGATACATCTGATAAATCCCACGGCAGAGCAACCACTTCCCCTTCGCTCAACTCTTTCTTCAAAGCCATTTCAGGCAATAAAGCGATTCCTAGTCCAGCCACAACACATTGTTTAATGGCTTCTACACTATGAAACTCCAGCTCTGTAAGAACATCCACACCTTTCTTCGTTATGGATTGGTCAAAATGAGTGCGATACGAACAGTTCTTTTCGGTCAGCAAAAAATGCTGTTTGTGGAAGTCATCAATAACCAACGCGGAACGCGATGCTAACATATGATCGGGAGAAACGACCATTTGAAAGGTCTCATCCTTTAAAAACTCGGAATGAAGGTCTTTGGAATTAACAGGCTCATCCAATACAAAAACGACATCGGCATGCCCTTCTCTCAGACTCGATTTAAGCTCTTGCCCAGACAACGGGCGGAACGATAACCGCACACCAGGATAGTCCGCTCGGAAGCGTTTGAACAAGGCTGGAAGAAGATATGCACACAGCACTTCGTCTGCTCCGATTACAACCGTTCCCGCCAATTCTCCGTGCTGACTGGATATGCACTTTGCTTCCTCTACATCGTTTAAAATCTTAGTGGCGTACAGCAGAAACTGTTGGCCAGCATCCGTTAACACGACCTTTTTGCCTAATCGATCCAGCAATTTCACCCCGAGCTCTTCTTCCAGAGATTTGATCTGCATGGTTATGGTAGAGGGTACATAGCTCAATAATTCAGCAGTTTGATGAAAGCTGCAGGTCGATGCAAGTGTCCAAAAGGTTTTTAGCTGGCGTATTTCCATGAGTCAGTCACCTCCTAAGTTCAAAATAAATGAATGATATGTTCGATAACGTTTCGTTGAATTGATAATAGACGTATTGTAGAGTGAAATCAAGTTATTACTATTTTATAAGGAGAATCAATCTATGAACGATTATGAAACATATAACCTTGGAGATACATTACTTCAATCGGGACAACAGCTCCCTCAAGCCTTTATCGCTTACAAGACCTATGGAAACTTAAATGCGGCAAAGGACAATGTTATTGTTATCCCAACATGGTTTGCTGGACTTCACACAGATAATGAATGGTTAATTGGAACGGACAAGGCACTGGACCCCAGTCGTTATTTTATCCTTGTGCCCAATATGTTGGGTAACGGGTTATCTTCCTCTCCAAGTAATACCCCTGCCCCATATGATAAGGAAAACTTTCCCCTCATCTCCATGTATGACAATGTGCGCGCTCAACATCAACTCATCACACAAAAATTTGGTATCACCAAAATCAGACTCGTTGTGGGCTGGTCTTTGGGAGCTATGCAGGTTTATCAATGGGGAACCAGTTATCCTGAGATGGTCGAACGGATCGCCCCCTTTGGCGGAACGGCAAAGAGCAGACCCCATACACAGTTGGTATTCGAAGCAATGATTGCGGCGTTACAGGCAGATTCGAATTATAAAAATGGTAGATATGAACGCCCTCCGGTTGCCGGTCTCGCAGCGATGGGAAGAGCTTATGCTCCATGGGGGTTCTCGCAGGCGTATTATTTGGAGAAATTGTATCAATCTGAGGGTTACGCCTCCTTGCAATCTTATGTAGAAGATTACTGGGATCAGGTATTTCTTCCCTTCGATGCTAACGACTTGATTGCCATGTTGCGTACCGGAATATATGGAGACATTAGCGATAATCCCGTAGATGACGGCAACTTCGAACAGGCGTTAAGCAAGATCACCTCCCCTGCACTCGTAATGCCAGGATCAAGTGACTTGTTCTTCACGCCAGAAGACAGTTCGTATGATGCTCAGCATATGCCAAACGCGGTGTATCAACCTATAGAGTCCAAGTGGGGACACTGCTTTGGAATCGGAGCAAACGAAGAGGATTCACTCGTTATCGATCGTCATCTAAAGCAATTTTTGGAGACATGAGTAAAAAAATAAGGAGTACAAAGTAAAAAAAGTGCACAAAGCTCATTTATCTTTTCTCCGCTACAACTAAAAAGTAAAAAAAGATACCGGTTCTCGTCAATAACCTTTATATCCCCTACCCCCTTTCTCGTTTAGAATATTTTCAAGAAAGCGATATTGAAATATGACTGATAAGGGGGAAAAGAAATGAACAAGAAAACGAAAGCCTTAGTCTTGTCTGTGTGCATGTCAACCTTATTACTCGCAGCCTGTAGCAATGGAAGCGGTGCTGATAAAGGTTCAACGACGGACCCGGATTCCAACGAGGCAGGTACAACAACCTTTCATACCGTAACATCAGAATACACCTCTGCCAAATATCCAAAGGGTGATGATATCACCAACAATGTGTGGATTAAGCGATACAAAGAGAAGTTTAATATCGATGTCAAAACAGACTGGGTTAGCGATGAGTACGATACAAAACTTAATTTGGCTATCGCATCGAACGATCTTCCTGACGTATTCAGAGTTAATCCATCACAACTGAGACAGTTAGTCGAAGCAGATATGGTCATGGACCTTTCCGAGGTCTTTGATCAACACGCTTCAGATCGCCTCAAAGGTTACATGGAAGCAGATGCGGACAGTTACGAATCTGGAAAGAAGGACGGTAAGCTGTACGGGATACCACAGATGCACTGGGGATTAATTGATCAACCAGACTTCATCTGGATCCGGAACGACTGGAAAGAAGAATTGGGACTCCAGGATCCAAAATCTGTGGAAGATATTAAAAATATCGCACTGAAATTCATGGAAAAACACGGCGGTTATGGAATAGCGGTAGACCAATCGCTGGATTACCTCAACCTGCTCGCTATTGCATGGAATGCACATCCGGATATGTGGATGGAAGATAACAGTGGAAAACTCGTGTACGGCTCCGTGCAGCCTGAGATGAAAAATGCGCTGGCTGATTGGTCAGAATGGTACAAGCGAGGCATCATTGATCCGGAATTTGCAATTAAAGACTTTAATGCGATGAACGCGGACATTGTAGCCGGCAAAGTGGGCATGCAACCTTATTACCAATGGTGGGGTTATAATCCGGGTGTTGATACCGTATCCAATCTGGGTAAGGAAGCCATCTTCTATCCTTATATCATTCCTACCGTCGATGGGAAAGAAGCCACACAATCCATCTTTTTCGCCAACAACAATTATATCGTTTTGAAAAAGGGATTTAAGAGCCCTGAAGAAGTGATCAAGATCTTGAACGATTATGCGTATATCGTGGATGAAGGCAATGGCAAGGAATCTCCAGAGACGCTATCTGCCTTGCTGGATAACGATATCGCCCATGTTGTTGGAGCGTTCCGTGTACTTAATCCGAATTCCGATTATGAGCAATTTGAGGCGGTCTCCGCTGCCCTTCAATCCAAGGATACCAGTGGACTCACGACTTCGGGTATGTGGCAAAAATATAACAACAGTGTAGAATTCATGGAGAATGCAACCCCAGGAGCAGTTGGTGATTATTTGCAACAAGGGGCTCCAAAGAATGCGTATGGCCTTGCCAAGAAAGTACTGGACAGCGAGAACTACACAAAGACGGCCTTATGGGGTGTTACGCCAGAAATACTTTCAAGCTACGGCACAACCTTGGATGATATCCTGACCGAAGGTTTCACCAAGATCATTATGGGTAGCGAAAGTATCGATTATTTCGATGTTGTTGTCCAGAATTGGCGTGCAGCCGGGGGCGATAACGCAACCCAGGCAGTCAATGAAGCCTACGGGAAGAAATAATTTCGTTTGTCACAAAGAGGGGATGAGGGGGATCTCTCCCCTTTATTTGATAGCGATTACATTTGGCGTACAAGGAACGGAGGAATATGTATGTTGAGCAAATGGAAGCAGCAGCGTCCTTACCATCTCATGTTGATTCCAAGCCTGGTCTTGGTCTTCATCTTTAGTTACATCCCTTTCTACGGACTTATTATTGCGTTTCAGAAGTACAATCCGGGCCTTGGCTTCAACTCGCCATGGGTAGGATGGGATAATTTTACCCACATATTTAATCAGCCGAACTTCGTAAGAACGATCTGGAATACATTGTACATGTCTGTCTTCAAGATGATCGGTGGTATAATCGTGCCCGTAATTTTTGCATTACTGCTTAATGAGGTACTGCACAGTGGAATCAAACGTACATTTCAAACACTTGTATACATTCCGAACTTCCTCTCTTGGGTCATTATGGCTGGCATCATGCTGGATATCCTTAGCTCCGACGGCATTATCAATACGTTTTTAGGCGTATTTGGTATTGCACCGATCTCCTTTCTTGGCACACCCTCTATTTTTCCTTGGACGATGATTGTGAGTGACATATGGAAAGGGTTCGGGTTTGGCACGGTTGTTTATTTGGCAGCCTTGACCAGTATAGACCCGGGACTTTACGAGGCTGCGGTGATTGACGGAGCCAAGCGCTGGAAGCAAACCATCTATATTACCTTGCCTCTTCTCATGCCAACCATTGTTTTAATGACCGTACTTTCACTTGGAAACGTACTCAATGCTGGCTTTGACCAGATCTATAATCTCTACTCCCCTGTTGTCTATCAGACGGGTGATATTATTGATACCTATGTCTACCGTTTGGGAATTCAACAGGCGCAGTATTCGATTGGTACCGCTGTCGGGTTATTCAAATCCATCATTTCCAGTGTTCTCGTTGCCGTATCGTACATCCTGGCTTACAGAGTGGCTGGCTATCGTATCTTCTAAGAAGGAGGAACTCACATTATGATCTATGATAAAAGTATGAGCAGACGTCTGTTTCTTATCTTAAACTACACCATATTGCTTCTAATCTCTCTCCTATGTATCCTGCCGTTTATCAACCTGCTGGCTGTTTCATTCAGCAGCAGCGCAGCTGTATCTGCGGGGAGTGTTACGTTCTGGCCTGTGGAATTTACGACAAAAGCCTATGAATTTGCATTAACTGGAGGATCATTCTTTGCCTCTCTCTGGGTAGCCATCCAGCGAACCGTTATGGGAACGTTGGTGAATCTGGTTCTGATCGTACTCACGGCCTATCCCCTCTCCAAATCAAAACAAAAATTGATGGGGCGTAATATCTATATGGGATTTTTCATCGTAACCATGTTATTCAGCGGAGGACTAATTCCAACCTATCTCGTGGTCGTCAAAATGGGACTAATCGATTCCATATGGTCTCTGATCCTGCCCGGGGCCCTCCCCGTATTCAGTATGATTATCCTCATGAATTTCATTAGGGGTTTGCCCGAGGAGATTGAAGAATCAGCCATTATCGACGGGGCTGGGCCTGTACAGGTCTTGCTTCGTATTCTACTCCCACTTCTCAAGCCCGCTCTCGCAACGGTTGGTTTGTTCAGTATCGTTGCCCACTGGAATTCGTGGTTCGATGGCATTATCTATATGAACAATCCAGCCAATTATCCATTACAGAGTTACCTGCAGACCCTCCTGCAAAGTTTTGAGCAAATCATGCTGAAATCTGGGTCAGATTATACGCAGCTGTTGTCCATGATGAACGCCAGAACGGGGCGCGCCGCTCAGATGTTCCTGGGTGCCATTCCGATTTTGCTCGTGTATCCGTTCTTACAGAAATATTTCACCAAGGGTTTGGTGCTAGGTAGCGTTAAAGGGTGAACAAACGGGCTTGCAGTTCATACTGCGAGCCCTTTGTTCTATCCAAACTCTGAAATGGCAGGCAGCAGAATAGAAAACGTGGTACCTTCACCGATTTTACTCTCCACCTGTATTCCATAGGGTTTCCCAAAATGAAGTTGAATTCGCCGCTGCACATTATGCAATCCAATCCCATTGGTTCCTGTACTTGCACCCGACTTTTCTTCCAATAGATCCTGCATCGTATGATGATCCATACCAACGCCATTATCGCAGATTTCGATTACAACTTTATCCACCCGTAGTTGAATCCGAATGGTAATGATTCCGTCTTCCTCAAGTTCGGCCAGACCATGAAAAATTGCGTTCTCCACTATGGGCTGCAAGATCATTTTGGGCATGTGATAATCCAACACTCTATCCTCTACCTCATATCTCATCTGAATACAATCATAGTACCTGACATTCTGGATCGTTACGTAATTCGTTATATTATCGAGTTCCTCACGAATGGTTACGAAGGTTCCATCAGATTTTGTTGCATAGCGGAGCATCGAGATTAGTGCATCGGTCATTTCCACGATTTTGTCAGCCTGCTGCATCGAGGCAATCCATTTCACTGACCCCAGTGTGTTATACAGAAAGTGAGGCTTGATCTGGTCATGGAGCGCACGCATCTCGGCCTTGGCTTTTTCTATCTCTTCCTGCTGCATCCGTTCGACCAACCGCTTTAATTCGTGCGACATTCTGTTAAATCGAATGGATAAATGTCCAATTTCATCTCTTGAGCCAATAGGTTCAACTTGTTCAAACTGACCTTTCTCGACTAGAGCAATATTGCGTAGCAGTTTTTTAATGGGAGTTGTGATCACGTGAGATAAAAAGATGGATATGACGGCAGCAAAAAGAACAATGACTATGGCAAGCGTCACCAGATTACGGCCCAATATTTTGCCATCAGCAGTCAACTCATCCAAAGGCATATATAAGTAAGTTGTCCATTTTTGCTGACTAAGGGGACTGGTTACCACGACATTTAGTGATTCAGGTGGACGAACGTTGTCCCGAAACAGTGTCCCGATTAATCGTTCGTTCACGTTATATACGATCTTGTCATCCTCATCAACGATCATGAATCTGGAGCGCAGCCCTTCCTGCAAGTTTCGATTGACAATTTCAATGAATTTGATATCAATGCTGACAACGATCACACCAAGCAGTTCTCCACTAGTCACATCATGAATTTTGCGCGCGTGTGACACGGCCAGTATTTTATTCTCCAATTGCTCGTCGATTCGTGTTGTGAGGGTAATCGTTCGATCATGATCATGCATGAACTTTTTAAACCATAATTCATTCGCTACTTTGAAGTTTGGATCAATGGGTTGATGTGGACTGACAAAAAGGTCTTGCCCCCCGTTCATATTGTAGAGGTAGATGGAGAATACGCGATCTTTCATCATGATATAATTCATCAGAATATTGTATGCGGCAATCTCATGTTGTTCATCACCCTCTCGCAGGAAATCCTGGATCGGAAAACTCCCTTCATGAGTCGCAGACAGATTGTCACTAAGGCCATTGCTGGCTAGCAACGTGATTTTCTCAATCTCCTTGAGAAACTCGTCAATGCGAATATTTGTCTGCTTGGCCAGATCGCTTAGCAACGTTGTATAATTCTGGGCCAATAACCGCTCAGAGGAGTAGTACGAATTAATTGTCATCACCAATACGGGAAGGATAATGACCGTCATACAGATTACCATAATTTTGTACTTGATTTGGAAGGGCCGAACATGATTCATATGCTGCACCTCTATTCACCGATTACATTCATCCCTGCTGTAATTCTCGATATTCCTCCGGAGTGACCCCTACCGATTTTTTGAAAATCTTACTGAAGTACGTGTAATTATGGTAGCCCACCTTTTCTGCGATTTCATACACTCTCATTCCTCTGCTCAATAGATACGCCTTGGCATGTTCAATTCGAACTCGGGTCAAGTACGTAATAAAGTTCTCTCCTCGTTCCTGTTTGAACACGCGGCTGAGATACGACGGATTCACACTGATTTGGCTAGCGATACTTTGCAGTGAGATATCTTCCGCATAATACTTGTCGATCAATTCAGTGGCGAGATCGGTGTAAGTGCTTTCCTGTTTGATTTGGGAATCGGTTTGAAAGTAATACGCAATATGAGCAAGCATATCTTGGTGGATATCCTCCCAATACTCCCCCTTTAGAACGATTTCATATGGCGATTTTTCTGTTAAAGAAGGTGTACCTCTTTCCGTAGCTCGGGATAGATGGGAGTGAATGGTTTCCATTACCATGATATATTGCTTGCGAATGCTATTCTCATCCGCTCGTAGCTGCTTCAGATTGGATCGGATTCCTTCAAGGAACTCTTCCGCCTTTTTGTTGTCTTTGCTTACCCACAACTTCAACAAATCTCGTTCTTGTTGCGGGCTTAAAGCCCCCTTAACTTCATGTCGATCTGGGGATTGAACCATATGCTCGTAATACAATACCTGGTTGCTCCCTGTGAAGAAACCTTGTTGTAGAGCTGCTTCTGCCTCTTGGCAGGCCTTCCTGATGTGAAGGAAGCCGGAAACCATAGTACTTACCCCAGCCGTAAGCGACAAATTCATAAAATCCTTGATGGAAGACAGCAATTTATTACATAGTTTATTCAAGTCGGCGTGTACAGATTGACTCTCAGGAAGTACATTGACGATCACCCAATATTCAGAAGAACTTTCAACAAAAATCTCTTTCTCCCACTTTGATGGAATGATCTCTTCCATAATATTAAGAATCGAAAATCGGAGCAGCTTTTCCCCCTTCTCGACATATTTCCGCTTTGCATCCTCGTAATAGTTCACGATGAACTTGATGACGACCAGCTGGTCCGAATGTATACGAAAATGCAGTTCTTCTGCTTTGGAGACGATATCCTCCCCATTTATGAATCCGCTTACAACATCTTGGAAGAAGCTATCTTTTAGATATCTTAGACTCTTGGAATAATCCTGTGCCATAGAGGGTGTATTAGTTGAGTGAACATGTTCACTGTGCAGTTTCTGTCCAACAGTGCTCAGGAGGTCAATAAGGGAGGATTCGGTGATTTCACTTTTAATCAAGTAATCTGAAGCGCCAAGTTTTAGCGCCTCTTTCACATAATGAAATTCGTCAAAATTACTCAGGATGACATACTTACAGGTTTTCAATACGCAGGAGGCCTCTTGTATAAGCTGCAGCCCATCCATAATCGGCATCTTGATATCTGTAATAATTAGATCAGGCATCACTTCAAGCGCAAGGCTTAATGCCTCTTTTCCATTTCCCGCCTCACCCACAACATAGAAATTATACTCTTCCCAATTCAGCATGGAACGAATTCCAACCCGCATGAGCAATTCATCATCTACGATCATCAGTTTATACATCCGTATCCCCCAACATGAACCATTTTTAGATATTTTACCATTAAACGAAACATTGCGAAGGAGTCTAGCGAACCTTATTGCATTGCGGGTATCATAAATAACACTTTAACAGAACATGTGTTCCTGTTATAATTAGATTATCGTATTTTGTGCAGTATGAAACTCACACTTGGAAAGGACATATATCATGAATTTATACAAGTTTGAATTGACGGTGAATGGATATCTGTTACGCGTGCATTTCAGTGCATCTGAAGAAAGTGGACTGAAATGGTGCAAACGAATTGCTTCTGAATTCCAGAATAACGTTGCCAATCTGGAGATCAAGGTTGATATACATAAAAAGCAGAAACAAAAGCATGCACGGGAATATCACGGTAAGCCGTATCTATATGATAGGACACTAAGGAAAAAGCCGCTTGCGAAGAAAAATAAAACGGCTGAATCATCTGCTGTTATGTAAAGGTAAATTAACATTGGCGCTTAACGAGTCTTCTCAATAGATAGACAAAAAGACTAAAGAACGACTAATTGATGATAACATCAGTAACGTTCTTTAGTCTTTTATGAAAGTACTATCCACACCTTGAATAGGACTGATATTCGTTTTTACACCCCGACGTCTCCAATCATTTGTCGTTCAATTTGTTTCATTTCATAAAAATAACCTTTTTGCTCCATCAGCTCGGAGAAAGAACCTGATTCTACAATCTTGCCTTGGTCCATGACCACAATCCGATCCATCTCTTCCAGTCCCGTCAGCCGATGGCAGATCAGGAGAAGTGTATCTTCGGATGCCTGTGCCAGAAGATGCTGGAGCACATGTTGCTCTGTGACGTAATCCAGTGAGGACGTGGGTTCGTCCAACAGCCATAAACGTCCGTTGCGCAGCATGGCGCGTGCAAGAGACAGACGCTGTTTCTCGCCATCCGACAGGTTCTCCCCTTTTTCATAAACCATGTCTGTCAACAACTTATTCGGCAGTTGGACTTTATCCAGCACATCCGACAATTGTTCATCCGAATGTTCTTCTCCATTCAGCAACAGGTTATCACGGATGGTCCCCCGGAAGAAATGACTTTGCTGCAACACGACGTTCGCCCTTTGCCAAATGCCCTCTTCATTCAGTTCCTTCACCGGAACATCGTTTAATCGTATGTCGCCAGACGTTGGTGTACGCAGCTTGAGTAACAAATCGATAATCGTTGACTTGCCTGACCCGCTCGGCCCAACAATCGCTGTTTTGGAGCCTACTGCAAGTTGCAGCGATAACTCCCTCAGCGCTGGTCTCCATTCCCCTTCATATTGGAAGTTAACATGAGATAACTCAATCGAAACTGCATGATCGGCAGACAATTCACCGCTTGGCTGCAAAGTATGCACATCGGAGGTCGGCACCGTATCCGCCAGTCGCTGAGCGGCGTGTTCACTGTCCTGCTTATATAGAGGTAATATAGCCATTGCGGCAGCTTCTTCGAAAACGGTCTGCGTGGCCAGGATCAGCATGGCGAGGAATACGCCGGCAAACGCCCCATTCATAATTAAGAAAGCGCTCAGTGCTAGCACACCCCATGTAACAAGATACGTCACAAAAACATGCATGGATTGCCCCCGCAGCAGGTGCGCAGCGGCTTGCTTCTGTTCTGTTGCCAATGCAGCGGAAGCCTGCTGAAGCTGTTGCTCACGCTGTTCCAATTGGCCGTACACTTTCAAATCTCGGAAACCATACAACACTTCGGTTACTTCCGTGGACAGCAAGGCCCGTTGCTGGCGGACACGTCCGTGTATTTTTCGCTGACCTAACAAGACAATACCCGGTACAACAAATGCCGTGATTAGCATACCTAGTACTAACAAACACGCAATCCAGATCGAAAAGGCCGAACTGAACAGCATGGTAGCCAAAAACACCATAACGACCATGATTGGTGGATACGCGACCCGCAAAAAGTAATTTTGCAAGCTTTCCACATCACCCACGATCCGCGCAAGCAGATCCCCGCTTCGGTTTTTGTTCAATAAGCCTGGCGTTACCGGGATCAGCTTGGCAAAAAAGGACGTCCGCAAACGGCTCAACATGGAGAACGTTGCCCTGTGGGAATACAATCGTTCTCCGTAGCGACTCGCCGCTCGAAGGAAACCGAGCAGTTTGACCATCGAGGTGAGTAGAATCAAGGTGTATAGCGGTGGCGCAAATACCGTTTGCGATATCATATACCCACTCGCGGAAAAGAGAGCTACCCCAGCTATGCCGGCGATAAATCCGCCCAATATCGAAAGCAAGATATCCTTGCGCTCCTGAATCATCGCTTTTGACAGAATCGTCAGCTCATTCATGCTAACCCTCCTCTACGCCCTACATTTACCATCTCGGAGTACTGCGGCAAACGTGTTAGAAGTTCGTTATGATGTCCTGAATCCACCAATGTTCCATTGTCCATAAACAAAATCCTGTCCGCATGTTGAATTGTATATAAACGGTGTGCCACCGTAATCATCGTTGCTGTTTTGGCTAATGACGCAATGGATTGCTGCAATACCCGCTCGGTGTGCAGATCCAGACCAACCGTGGGTTCGTCGAACAAAATAACAGCTGGTCGCTTCAGAAAAGCACGTGCCAAAGCAAGTCTTTGCTTTTCCCCACCAGACAGCCCCCTGCCCCCTTCACCAACAAATGTGTCCAAGCCCTGCTTCAATTGTGCAACAACGCCAGCAAGTCCTGCTTCCACTGCCGCCTGCTCAATTTCAGCTCTGGAGACGTTCCGTCCCGCGCCAATCGCGATATTTTCGGCAAATGTACCTGCAAAAATATACGGATGCTGTGTAATGTAGCTAACACGTTCAAACCATGCAGCCTCATCATGTTGCGAAAGCTGGCTTCCGTTAACCAGAACGGCTCCCGAATCTGGTTTCAGTAAGCCGGCAATGAGATGAAGCAGCGTGGTTTTACCTGAGCCACTTTTGCCTACAATAGCAATCTGTTCTCCTGGTCCAATCGAGATCTGTCCTGTCCCAATTCCAAAGGAATCTGGAGCGTACTGGAACCGGACATGGTCCAGTGCAATGGTTGGTGGCATTGGAATCAACTCTGTACGAGCTGTACGGAGCTCTTCCGTCCTTGCAATTGCATCGACATCGGTTAATTCGCTTTGATCCGATCCTTCTTCAGGCTTCGTTTGTGTGTTCTTGATACTTGTTTCCTCAAGCATCTGTTCCACCTTGCGAATCGCCCCCATACTGGTTCGCCCGCTATGAAAAGCCGTTCCCGTATTCTTCAACAGACTGTAAAACTCGGGAACGAGTAACAACACAAGAAAGGCCGTGTGGAAGCTCATCGATTTGAAAACAAGTAACTGGATAGCCAGTTCAAGCGCAACAATACCAATGCTTAACATCACGATCGATTCCAGCATAAACGTATTTGTAAAGGCAATCTTCAAAATGCCCATGGTGGCATCACGATACCCCAGACTGCTGCGTTCAATCTCCTGTTGCTGACGTTTAGCCCGACCGAATATTTTTAACGTAACCAGCCCTTGAAGCGAATCCAGGAATGTACCGGAAAACTCAGCCAGTTGCGCGTATTTTTCTTCCGATTTGTTCTTCGTCTGGAGCCCCACCAAGATCATGAACAACGGGATAAACGGTGCCGTAAACAGCATAATCCAGCCCGTGTTGGCGTGCTGAGTAAACGTAACGACCAGAATTAGAATCGGGATCATCGCGGCTTCCATCATTCGAGGCATATATTGACTGAAATAACTGTCAGCCTCATCCACAGCATCCAGAGCAACGCTGACCTTTCCTCCCGTCTGCCCACTCAGGGTTGAAGGCATGGAAGCGCGGGTCAGGTTCTGCAACACAGATGCTCGCATATTTGTCTTGGCGCGTGCTGCCATATGCAAGCCCACTTTCCCATTACCATACGACAACAGTGAGCGTACACCCATAACAACCAGTAATAGGACAAGCAACAGCATCACTGATGAAAAGGAAGCTTTCTCTACAAAGATTCGCTGGACTGCTTCAGCCACCATGGTGGCCTGGCTTACAATAGCTACACCAAGGGCCAGCGAAATGATCGCAAGGAGAAGCCTGTTTTTTCGTTGGATAGACATTTGCTGCGAGATCAGATTGGATTTGGCTCTCCTCTTCATTGAACGCTCCTCCTTTATTTTTTCCCTTTCACATAATCCGCATCAAACAGGAACAGTTTGAAGACCAGAATCAGAGAAGGAATTAACAGGCACAGACCACCGATAAACACAACGACGAGTGCAAAGCCCATTGCAGGTGATGTGGCGCTGCTCTGAATGGTGATGTATGGATCAAGAATGTAAGGATATTGCCCAATTCCGTAGGCGAAAAAGGCTGTAAAAAATTGCAGCATGATGCATATAAAAGCTAAACCGTAACGGCGTCCGTTATATAACAGCCACATGGCGATCATGAAAAACGCAACGGAAAGCGCCAGCAGCCACCATAAATCCATCATGTTTTGAAAATGACGCTCATTGTGTTGACCCAAATATATAAATGCAGTCAGCGCGAGAATAATGGTCGGTGTGCTCCAGAACAAAGCATAGTTCCGCATGAGCTTCAATGCCGAATGATCCTCTGCCCGAGAAGCGTAAAATGTGAGAAATGACCCACTAATGAACAATACGGACACGATCGCCAGTCCAACGATGCTCCACGATAATGGATTCGTAAATAGCGCCCAGTAATCCAGGAAAACCGTCTCCCCCTGCTTCAAAATAAAGCCACCTTCAGACAGTGTCAGAGCCACAGACAACGACGCTGGAATAAGCAAACCGGTAGCCCCGTATAAAAACAGATATACGATGTTGTTTTTGGAACCGTAGTTTTCAAAAGCATAGAACGACCCACGAATGGCAAGTAAAATGACGGCAATACTTCCCGGAACAAGCAGCGCGGAACCATAGTAATAGGCCGTGTCCGGAAAGAATCCGACAATGCCAATATAGAAAAAGACAAAGAATACATTGGTGATCTCCCAGACCGGTGATAGATACCGGGAGATCAGACGATTAATCAGGTGATCCTGCTTTGTCAGGCGTGCATAAAAGGCAAAGAAACCTGCTCCAAAATCAATGGAAGCTACAATAAGATAGCCGTACAAGAACAGCCAGAGTACGGATATACCAATCAATTCATAACTCATCAGGCCTGATCCCCTTTCTCGGCTGATTGATCATGCTTCTCCTTCAACCATTTCTCCATCTCGAGTTCAGCAGGATTGTTATTGAACAACCGTCTCAATACGAGAACACAGATGACGCCGAGCACGATGTATAGAAGCAAGAAGACGAAAAATAAAATTCTTATACTCGGTGAAGAAGTAGCGGCCTCTTCCACTCGCATATAACCTCGGATGATCCATGGCTGCCTTCCCACTTCGGCATAGAACCAGCCCATCTCAACGGCCAGAAAAGCAAGCGGTGCACTTAGTGCAACCATACGAAGCATCCACTTGTTAAACTGATTACGTTTCTTCCAAAACACAAACAGGAAATACAAAGATGAGATTGCGAGCAGAGCGAATCCAATTCCAGCCATTAGATCAAACAAATAATGTACAAGTAAGGGCGGGTGTTCATCTGGTGGAAATTCATTCAGCCCGGTTACCTCGGCGTTAAAGTCTCCAAAGGCAAGGAAACTGAGCAGTTTCGGCAAATGAAGAGCGCCTATAATTTCATGTTCTGCATTCAGCCATCCCAAAAAAATCAAATCCGCGCCACTTTCTGTCTCGAAATGCCACTCGGCAGCTGCGAGCTTCTCAGGCTGATGTTCAGCCAAAAACTTGGCAGATACATCCCCAGCTAAGGAATTTAATAAACTGAATACCAGCACAACGGCCATCATTAGATTCAAGCCTTTTTTGTGGTAGGCTGACACTCCTTTTCTCAGCATCGCAAAGGCTGCTATTCCTGCTAACAGAGCAGCTCCTGTCAGATAAGCCGAGCTTAATACATGGAACACTTTGGAGAACGTCGCCGTATTCAGCATCGCTTGTACGGGGTTCACTGCCATGAATTGACCTGCTTCCATGACAAAACCTTCAGGCTGGTTCATGAATCCGTTCACTGTTGTAATAAAAACAGCAGACATACCTGCCCCGGCGACAATTGGGATGGTCAGCAACCAGTGGATATACGGATTTTTGAACCGATCCCACGTGTACAGATAAATGCCCAGAAATATCGCTTCAAAAAAGAATGCAAATACTTCCATAAATAGTGGCAGTGCAATGACATTCCCGGCCAGTTTCATAAAATTCGGCCATACCAGAGCCAACTGCAGCGATATCGCTGTACCTGTCACAACACCAACCGCCACAGAAATGACAAAACCTCTGGACCACCTCTTTGCCATAAGTATGTAATGGTGATCCTTCTTCCTAATGCCGATGAACTCTGCAATAGCAATCATCAAAGGTACCCCGACACCAAGCGTTGCAAAAATCACGTGGAATCCCAGCGTCAAACCAGTCACTAGTCTGCTCCATAAAACCGTATCAATAGCCATTCTTTGTGTTGCCTCCTTTCAAACTCTGTTCAATTTAGAAACATTCAATATCAGCTTTGGCCAAGCTCAATGCAGAGTTGCGAAAAATTTCACAAAGTTAGGTGTGACGATATCTTGCCACACCTTGATGCACTTAAAGTACTAACCAAGCCTATTAATCAAAATTATTATATCTTTATTTTTACCTAATTCAATCAAAGACACGTCTTCTACCCTAAACGTTCAAGAAAGGATCAACTCTTTCTGACAACTTGGTGAAAAACAAAAAATACACCCAATGGAGCTATTGATTCATTGGGTGTAAACGTGCTATTGCACGGCAGATTCGCTATTTTACTTGCTTACTTGCTCTGGACTCACCGCATCTGCCTCACGACGTACACTCATGATGATCAGTGATGCAGCTAATACCGTAAGGATGATTCCAAGCATCTGAAATCCTGTCACATTAAATGTACCTCCCATAACAATCCCAATCAATAACGACGATAAGATGGTCCCCAGGTAGCGTGATGTATTAAAAATACCCGATGCGACACCAATCATTTCTTTGGGTGTGCTTTTGAACAGAGCTGCTTGCATGCCGACCGCGTTTAGGCCGTTACTTATGCCAAATAAAGCTAAGGCAACAATGACAATGAAGATTGGAGAAGTTTCATTCATAACAACGATCAATATAGAGCCGAATGTCATTAAAGAAGCGGATACGATCAGAGCTGGCCGTGTTCCTGATCTGTCAATCCAGCGCCCTGCGATCGGAGCAATAATGACTGAGCATAACCCCAAAGCTAGCATGCTCATTCCTGTATGAACTTCGTTGAGATGACGTACCTGTTTTAAATACGTAGGAACTCCAAAAAAAAGTGCGTAAAACAGGATGTTCACCAGCATGTATTGCACATTCACCCAAGTCATCTCGGGATATGTGGCAAACGTTCGCAGAGGGATGAAAGGCATGGCTGCTTTTAATTCATGTCGGATGAACATGACGAGTGCGATTAACCCGATCCCTCCTGTCACCAGATACCATGTTGAAATATTTCCTGTGGAATTTACTGAAAGTAAACCGATGAGCAGAGTTACCAAGGCTACCGTAAACATCAGGATGCCTGGTGCGTCAATTAACGCAAGCCATTTCCGAATGGACATGTGACCAGAGATAGACGGAGATTGCTCGTCCTTCGGGATTGTTTTCCAGGCGAACCAAAAGCTTGCCATGACAAACGGAATATTAACAAAGAATATGCTGTGCCAGTCCCACCAATGAATCAATACTCCACCAATAAAGGGCCCCATCGCAGCTGCACCAGAGAGGAATATTGCCAAAGTGGACAATGCGGAGGCTTGTTTTTCAGTCACGTTCATTCTGACAATTGCCATTCCGACGGCCACCATCATGCTTGTGCCAATCGATTGAACGATCCGGAATACGATGAGCCACGAAAAACTGGGAGACCATGGCGCTAGCATGGACGATACAAAAACAATAACAAGACCCATGAGGAATATCTTCCTGCGGCCAAACAAATCACTACACTTGCCCATGACCGGTTGAGCGACAGCACTGGCAATGTAAAATGATAAAATAATCCACGAAACGGCTGTAAAATTAAGTTGATACACTTGTTGTAGTCTGGAGATTGCCACAGAAATCATGGAGGAATTCAGCGGATTCAACATAATTCCGAGTCCAACAGCTAACATCAACCCTTTTTTTTGAACGTTCATTGGTGCACCTCTCTCTCTTCTGCTGTCATCTTACTTGAAACCATTCATTTATTCCAACGCATTGTATGTTATGATTTGATGAACTAGAAGGAATGAAGGATGGTGCAAATGGAACTTCTTCAACTAAAATATTTCCTGACGGTGGCCCGATGCGAACATGTTACGGAAGCTGCGGGAAAGCTGCATGTCACGCAATCCTCCCTGAGCAAAACGATACAACGATTAGAGGACGACCTGGGAGTCCCTTTATTTGATCGAATCGGGAGAAAGCTGCGACTTAACGATTTTGGAAGAACATTTCTTCAGCGAACTGAAAAGGCTTTATTCGAATTGGAACAAGGAAAACGGGAACTCGCTGACTTCTCCAACCCGGATCAGGGTACCCTGCAATTGGCGGTGACTACGGCAAGTACTTTGCCAGGTATACTACGAGAATTCCGGAAAAACAAACCGGACATTCAGTTCCATGTGCAAATGGTTTCGTTAGAAAACATGTCCAGACTTCTATTTCGGGGCGAGGTGGACTTTTGTCTCTCCTCCCCTCCGATTGAAGGTGACGATATCGAATGTCAGATACTATATGACGATCCGATCGTAGTCGCTGTTCCTATGGGGCATCGATATGCAGACCGAAGCAGCATTCAATTAACTGAGCTTAAGGACGAGTGGTTTGTTGGGGTTAAGCGAGGTTATGGGGTTCGTGATTTGGTAGATTCCACATGTCAATCTGTTGGTTTTGTACCGAAGTATGTATATGAAGGTGATGAGCCTGCAAGATTAACAGCCCTTGTTGAAGCGGAGATTGGTCTCGCGTTTATACCTAGCACAGCCAGAAACCCGCATGAGCGCATTAGATATCTTCAGGTAGAGGAACATCAACTCGTTCGGGAAATCGCTCTACTTTCGCACAAAAACAGGTATATTTCAAAAGCCGCTTTAGCGTTTCGCAGCGTGGTTATGGACTATTTCAATGCTATGACTTGAAAGATCAGAACAAGGGAACTCTCAACTAATGAGGGTTCCCCTGTTTTTTTATCTATTAAAAAATGCTGATGATATCCAGTTCCATTTATTTCTTAATCACATATCTCATATGCTTAGTGCCCTGTATATTTTTATATCTACCCCTGACTCCGTCGGATGACCTTCTCCAACCAACGTTTCACTGTTCAAAAAAGATAGTGCCTTGCTGTCTGTAATCATTTTGGGGGAAGTGCGAAATAAAGCAGTGTTCAGCGTTTTATCGATGTTTCCGTTGTTTTCGATATAAATTTTGCAGGGATGCCCTGTGTAGTCCTTGCCTTGGAGCATATATCTTGCCGATAGGGTATGCGGACCACCATTCTTCCCGATGATCTGCGTATCCACTCCTCCACCCAGCACAATTCCTTCAAAGTACTTTCCGGTTACGCTGCCTGCAAAAGTAATCATAACAACCGAATCATCTTCGCTATTCTGTAAATCAAATGATTTCTCAATATTCACATGTACCGTAAACAATTCCTCTAATTTCACGTGTTCCCACCTCCATATGAATTCAATTATAACTCTACTCATTAAAAAAAGATTTACATATCTCCTTCGAACCATTTAGAATGGTTTACATATTGTAAAGGTTAACACAATGTAAATGAAGGAGTATATGACAAACATGATTACATTACCAAAAACTATTCGCTTTCCACTGTTCATTCTGATGTTAAATCTGTTTATCGCTTTATTGGGGCAAGGGATGCTCATCCCCATATTGCCGGAGTATTTGAAGCTTTTTCATGCGGGAGGCACAGTAGCAGGATTTTTAGTTGCAGCCTTCGGTGCCGCTCAATTCTTCTTTTCACCTCTGGGGGGACAATTGTCTGATCGTTTTGGACGTAAAAAGTTGATCATGGCCGGTATGTTTCTGTCTGTCATTTCAGATATCATATTTGCGTTGTCGACTTCATTGCCGTTTCTCTACGTCGCACGGTTTATTGGTGGAATCAGTCTCGGTTTAATGGTTCCTGCAAACCTCGCATATGTCGCCGATATTACAACACCAGAGACACGTGCGAAAGGCATGGGCTATTTCGGCGCAGCTATGAATTTAGGGATGGTTCTGGGACCTGGTCTGGGCGGTCTCATCGCCGAGATGGGCATCCGCATGCCCTATTTCTTCGCAGCTGGTCTGGGGCTGATTGCGGCCTTGATGACGCTGCTATTGCCTGAGACACTTCCCCCGGAGAAAAGAACGGTCTCCATCCGTCTTCAAAAAGGAGATCACTTGGGCAAGAAAATCTGGAGTTCTTTTAAAGTCCCCTATTTCAAATACTTGATTGTGTTGCTTGTCATGACCTTTGGCCTCATGAGTTATGAGACGGTATTCGCGCTTTTTGCAGAACAAAAATACGGATTCAACGCTGCAACGATCTCCATCATTATTACCTTGGGGGCAATTATCGGTATCGTTGTGCAAATCTGGCTTTTGGATTGGTTCGTACAGAGAATCGGTGAAGTTAAGTTGATCCGTCTTTCCTTAATAATCACACCCATAGCTTTATTGTTAATGTTAATTAAGGTAAACCTTGTGTTTCTGTTGTTCGCTTCTGCGTTATTCTTTGCCTTTAATTCGTTTTTGCGACCTTCGGTCAGCACGTTAATATCCAAGAATGCAGGAGATCGGCAAGGTTATGCATCGGGTCTGAATACTACATTTTCCAGTCTCGGAACGGTGATTGGGCCGCTGATTGCAGGACTATTGTTTGACAAAAACATAAACTTCCCGTATATTTTTGGTGCAATTATGCTGCTCGCTTCTCTCGGACTTACCTTGAACGCATTTCGTTCGAAGAAAGGACAACGGTATACAAGTGAATGAAAACTGGCATCAACAATTGGGAAATAAACATCGTGATGATTTGATTGCAGCGGGTAAGGAGCTTTTTTTGAAATATGGATTGCTCCAGGTGAAGATTAAGGATGTATGTACAAAAGCTGAACTTAGTAGAGTGACCTTTTATAAACATTTTCAGTCTATGGATGAGCTTCTTTTAGCCATTCAGATGCAACTGATCGAACATTTAACGGATGAGGTTAGCTGTGCATCAACGAAGGACTTGAACGGGCGGGAACAACTCATGGTCATGTTGAATGCATGGGTTGTTTATGCCCAGGATCATCCAGACTACATCCGGTTTATTCAATTGTTTGATATCAACTATGAGATGTATGATTTTAGTCCTGAATTAAGAGAAGAGTATGATCAGTTCAACCAGAACGGGAAAGAAAAGCATTTCCTGATGGACGCTTTATCCCAAGGCGTTGTTGACGGAAGTATTAAGAATCCATCCCCTCCTTTGGATCTGGCTCAGTTTATCTTCACAACGATGATGGGCATGCTCCAGCGCATGGTAACTATTCGTGCTGCTCATGATAATTCATTGGATATGCGGATGACGGAGCAATTTGTAAAGATGCTGCTTCATTTTGTTTGTAGCGAGGAAATACCCGAGTGATGACATGGTAGATGGATTGATAAAACAAAAGTTTGAAATAAAAAGACGAATTCCGTATGCTGGAATCCGTCTTTTTGTTCTTCATTGTACAGCTTTAATCCGTTAGTACAGGCAGCATTCCGTCGGCTTTCAGTTGACCAAGCAATACTTTGATCCAAGGAGATGTATTTGGCTCCTGCTTGGCTGCGACAATAACAACCCGGTCGCCTTGCTGAATTGGATCAGGAAGCACACCTTCGCGACTGCTGAGTACAGTGACCGCCCGCTCTGCGATTGTCTGCTCCACTGCACGGTGTGCCTTCGATCCGATGATACCGTTAAGATCCTGTTGCTATTCTATGGATGAATAGACGACACTACGGTATAGTTTGTTGCGTTCTCATAAATTCAATGAAATGATATGATATGCAGGTCATGACTACCCCTTCACGCCACCAATCGTCATGCCCTGTACAAAGTATTTCTGTAAGAACGGATACACCATCAGAATAGGAACACTTGCAATAATGGTCATGGTCGCTCGAATCGAGGTTGGTGTGACCGCCGTTGCATTACTCTCGGCAGACTGATAAGCATCACTTGCTGATGAAGTCGCTGAGGTCGTCGAAGTTTGCAGAATCTTCATCAATTCGTATTGCAACGTGCTTAATTCTTTATTGGAAGAGTTGTACAGGAATACATCGAACCAGGAATTCCATTGTCCCACAGCTACAAAGAGAGATACAGTTGCCATTGCGGGAATCGTTAGCGGCAGGACAACGCGGATAAATGTCGTGAACTCCCCTGCCCCATCAATACGGGCTGACTCCAGAATGCCTTCAGGAAGACCTTCAATAAAGGACCGGATGACGATCATATTGAAGACACCGATTACACCTGGAATGATATATACCCAGAAGGAACCGATCAATCCAAGGTCGCGAATCAGCAGATAACCGGGGATCAGCCCTCCGCTGAAGTACATGGTGAATACAAAAAACATCGTAACAAACTTGCGAAGCACAAATTCCTGACGACTGACCGTATACGCGAGCATGGCTGTACAGAAGACGGACACCACGGTTCCAATGACCGTTCGCAGGGCCGAGATCAGAGTTGCGTGATAGATATCGGATTCGCCGAAAATGTATTTGTAGTTATCCAGTGTCCATACACGAGGCCAAAGATATATTCCACCCCGAATGGCATCGTTTGCATTATTAAAGGATACGGCAATCATATTCACAAAGGGATAGATCGTCACAATCATCAGACATACCATGAAGATCATGTTAATGGTGTCAAACGCTCGATCCCCGGTGCTGCTATTCCGCAAGCGGGATGTGTTTCCTTTACGCATGGCATAGGCCTCCTTTTAGAATAGTCTGCTCTCTCCCATTTTTTTCGCTATGTAGTTCGCGGAGAATAGGAAGATGAAGCTGACCACAGTTTTGAATATGCCGGCTGCAGTACCTAAGGAAAAGTTCCCCATCCCTAATCCATATTTCAGTACAAAGATGTCCAGATTCTCCGAATAATCCATATTCATCCCGTTACCCATCAGATATTGTGGTTCAAATCCGGATTCCAGAATACTTCCCATGTTCATGATTAATAAAATAACAATAACCGGCTTCAAACCAGGCAGAGTGATATATAACATCCGTTTGAAGCGACTCGCTCCATCAATCTCGGCAGCCTCATATTGCGCTGGATCAATTGCTGTAATCGCTGCCAGATAGATAATGGTGTTCCAGCCGACATCTTTCCAGACCTCGGTTGCCC
The DNA here is from genome assembly GCF_018614975.1 of Paenibacillus polymyxa. Lineage (GTDB taxonomy): Bacteria > Bacillota > Bacilli > Paenibacillales > Paenibacillaceae > Paenibacillus > Paenibacillus polymyxa_E. Next base: position 68,440 of record NZ_JAGGNR010000022.1, read on the forward strand.
CCAGAATGCCCCAGAAGTATTCTCCTTTCCCCATCCATAGTACCGGACTGTCAATCAGGTGAAGCTTCATCAGCAGCAGATTGATAATGCCGTCTGGAGACAGGACTGTTAATACAATGCTGGAAGCAACAACCCACGAGATAAAATGAGGCAGATAACTGACGGTTTGCACAAAACGTTTAAATATGACATTTTTCAGCTCATTCAACAAGAGTGCCAGTGTAATTGCTGTAACAAATCCCAACACCAGTTTAATGGAACTCATGACGAGTGTATTTCGCAGTACCCGGTAGAAGGTATTGTCCTCAAACAAGATACTAAAATGATGCCAGCCTACCCACTGCTGATCGGAAAAGGACCTCGCCGGTTTGAAATTCTGAAAAGCCATGGTCCATCCCCATAATGGCAGGTACTTGAAGATAAAAGCCCAGATGACAAAAGGAATACACATCCAGGCTAGCGTTCGTTGCTGCACAAGTCTCTTAAAGAACGAGTGTGCTCTGGTTCCCTTCGAACTCGAGGCTGGAGGCATCGAGTTAAGGGAGACATTAGGTTTCTCCAAGGTGAACCTGCTCCTTTCCTGTGCTGTTCTTCATGCGAGGAGAAACGAAGTTTTATGCTCTGTCATCTTCTCCTGCGCATGTAACAGTTTGTTTTAAAGAGGTTGTTCAAAACCCGTCTTTTTGAACACGCACTTAAAGTGTTCGTATTACCATTTTCCTGCTACACGATCCTTCACAACTTTGGTAATGGTCGCTTCATAACCAGCTTTGTCCAATTTGTTCAATTCAGCCATGTAGGCATCCCACAGCTTATCAAAATTCGATGGTGCCCCCAGGATCATTTCCGGTAAGTATTTACGTTGCAGATCATCCGATTTGGTGGTGAAGATCTGTTCAGGTGATCCTTGCTCCAATGCGATCGACCATGCCGGGAACCATGGTCGCTCTTCCGGTTTGTTAAATAATTCACTAAAAGTTTGGATACCGTAGGCTTCAAGGAACTTTTTGTCTCCCTCGGTGTAAGATGCAGCGGCTACTTCCGGCTGGTTGCCAGGGCTATAAGCGTTACCATCGGTAAGTGTAGATTCACCACCATAACGCGGCCAGTCATTGCTAAAATAGGTGAACCCGAATTTGCGGCTCAGCTCCAGATCATCATGGGCTTTGCGTTGATCCTCATTCGCAAAATAGAACCTACCCTTTTCATCCACACTGTACGTCTCGTCCTTGATTCCCCATTGCACCAGAACCTGATTCTCTTCCTTCAGCAAATTATCGAAATATTTGATGATACGAACAGGGTCTTTGGCATTCACCGAGATACCTGTTGCATAGTTGTTGACGAAGCCGGGAGGATCAACATACTGATCCTTGATTCCTTCATCAAACACAATCGGAAGTGGTGCATAACGTTTCTCATCAATGCCCGCCGAGAGCAGGTTTTTCGTCGCATCCCCCACCTGCCAGCCATAATTGAAGTAACCGAGAACACGACCCGAGGTAAGCTTGGCCAAATACTGGTCTTTGTTCATCGTAAAGGATTCCGGATCAAGCATGCCTTGAGCATTGATCTCATTTAACTTCTGAATCCATTTTTTCTGGGCATCTGTTCCGGCGACGACTTTTGCCTCATGGGTAGTCATGTCCACCATGACACTGCCATCGTTCGGATAACCGGCAAGATGCATCGCTGGATTTTGCAGTGTGAAGAAGTTATTAGCCACACCCGCAAGTGACACAAATCCGATCGTCTCTGCACCATCGACAGTTGGATGTTTTTCCTTGTAATCCTGAATCAGATCAAAATATTCATCCAGTGTAGTAATCTTGGGATAGTTAAACTCTTTGAGCACAGAGCGTTGAATCCAGAAAGCTCCTCCGCCAACATTTGGGCTACCTGAATACTCACCCTGATTAGCCGTATAAGGCAGGGCATAGATTTTTCCGTCTTCTGCATTTTTCATTTTATCGAAATATGGTCCATATACTCTTTTGATATTAGGGCCGTATTCCTCAATCAGATCATCGAGCGGAATATATGCCCCGGCATCCAGTAACTTGGACATCTCACCACTGGAGCTAATGACATCAGGATAGTCTCCACTCGCAATCATGACACCGGCTTTGGTGGCACTATCGCCTACCAGATATTCCATCTTCCAGTCCACACCCGTCTGCTCTTGCAACGCTTTACCGATGGTTGTTTCGCTTGCCAGAACATCCTTCTTGCCTGGAGAGAACATGTAGTACGAGAACGTGACTGGACTGTTCTCATCATCACCTGTGGCTGAAGGCGCTGATGACGAGTTGTTCTGACTGCAACCAGCCAGCAAAACGGTTAGTAATAGAGCTAAACCCGCTGTTCTAAATTTTGGTTTTAACATGTGAATATTCCCCCGTTCCGTGTGTTCTATTATGGATTACACTCACCATTTGCCAGCTACACGATCCTTAACTGCCTGTGTTATCGTAGCTTCGTATGTTTTCTGGTCGAGTTGATTCAATTGACTCATATATTCATTCCATGTGTTCTCGAAAGTGGAAGGCGAATCCATAATCATTTTGGGTAAATATTTCTTCTGGAGATCTTCTGCCTTAGTGATGAAAATCTGTTCAGGAGAGCCCTGCTCCAATGCAATGGACCAAGCAGGAGACCAAGGACGCTCATCCGGTGTGCTGAATAGTTCTGTGAATGTCTCCACACCATATTTCTCTAACAACAGCTTGTCACCGTCCGTGTAGCTAAAGGTCGCCACTTCTGGTTGATTGCCTGGTCCATAGGCGTTGCCATCCTCCAGTACGGAGTTATTGCCGTAACGAGGCCAGCTGTAATTAAAATAGTCAAAGCCGAACTTACGACTTAATTCAGGATCTTCATGTGCCTTGCGTTGGTCATCATTTTTGAAATAAAAACGACCCTCATCATTCACACTATATGTCTCGTCCTCAATACCCCATTGAACCAGAATCTGGTTTTCTTCCTTGAGCAAATTATCAAAATATTTAATAATTCGCACAGGATCTTTGGCATTTACGGTAATTCCGACACCATAGTTGTTCACAAAACCTGGCGGGTCCACATACTGGTCTTTGACGTTGTCATCAAATACGATCGGTAGTGATACGTAACGTTTATCGTCAATACCAGCCTTCTTGAGGTTGTTCGTTGCGTCTCCAACCTGCCAGGAGTAACTGAAATATCCCAGCACCCGACCGGACGTCAATTTGGCGAGATACTGATCCTGGTTCATTGTGAAGGATTCGGGATCAAACATCCCCTGTGCGTTAACCTCGCTCAGCTTCTGAATCCATTGTTTCTGATAATCAGATCCGGCTACCAGTTTGGCTTCATGGCTCTGCATATCCACCATCACACTGCCATCGTTTGGATAACCTGCCAGATGCATGGCCGGATTTAGCAGGGTGAAGAAGCTACCCGACTCACCCGCAAGTGTGGCGAAGCCGATGGTTTCTTTTCCATCGATCTGCGGATGCTTTTGCTTGTATTGCTCAATCAAGTCAAAATATTCGTCCAGTGTTTTGATCTTGGGGTAGTTAAACTCTTTTAGCACAGCACGCTGAATATAAAAGCCGGTCTGGAAGTTAGGCTCTGACACATAACCGATGTTGGCAGTGTATGGCAAGAAATAGATCTTTCCATCCTCCTGTCTGAATTTGTCCATATAAGGCCCGTATACTCGCTTGATGTTAGGCCCGTATTGTTCGATCAGTTCATCCAGCGGGATAAAAGATCCTGCATCCATCAATTTGGCCATTTCACCACTGGAGTCGATGATATCGGGGTAATCACCACTCGCAATCATCACACCTGCCTTAGTTGCACCGTCACCGACCAGATATTCCATCTTCCAGTCAACGCCAGTTTGTTCCTGTAGCTTCTTGCCAATGGTCGTGCTGCTTGCCAGAATGTCCTTCTTGCCACCGCCAAACGTGAAATATTTAAAGGTGATCGGGGTGTTGTCATTACTGTCAGGATAAGAGGCTTCCGGGCTGGCTTTATTACAACCTGCCAGGGTTACAGCCAGTAAAATGGCCAGACCTGTTATCATGTTTTTTTTTCTAAACATGTAGTAAATGCCCCCTTAAAGTATTGTGTGTGTCTTTAAGCCTTCTCAATATATCAAGATAGCGCTTTCAAAGTTACCCATGAAAGTGTACCTCCTACTTTGAAAAGTATATCCCTCGTATTTAGTCGCCTGGCATGGCTGATGGATCAAGTGGAAGCTTAATTCGGATATGCGTTCCTTCTCCTTCCCATGTCTGGATGTCGAATGTAAAGTGATTTTTATAACAAAGTTTTAAGCGACTATACGCATTTTTCATGCCAACATGCTCTCCCATATCGGTGTTATGATCCAGGTAACTTAACAACTCTTCCAATTTTGCTTGTGACATCCCTATACCGTTATCCGTTAGTCTGATATGGAGCTGGTCATCTTCCATTGAAACGAGGAGTTGGATGATGCCTGCACCCGGAGATGACTCAATTCCATGAATACTTGCATTCTCAACAAAAGGAAGGATAACCATCTTGGGGATTCGGTACATCAGTACCGCAGGATCTGCCTCAATGGTGTATTGGAGTTTTTCTCCAAAGCGGTATTTCTGAATTTGCAAAAAACTCTCGATGAGTTCCAATTCTTCCTTTACTGTCACATCATTTTGATTCCAACTAATCGACTTGCGAAACATCTTGGCCATGTTATGCACGATTTTGGCAGTCTCTTTCTCGCCTTTGATGAGGCTCCGCATACGTACCGACTCCAGCGTATTAAACAAAAAATGTGGATTGATCTGACTATGGAGCGCATGAAGCTGTGCTTGCTGCTGCTTTAACTCCAGGTCTTTCTTTTGGATGTCGGCGAGATATACTTCATGAATCAGGTTATGGATCGTCTCGGTCATTCGATTAAATTCCATCGTGAGTTGACCTATTTCATCTCTTGCATCTTCAGGCGGAATCGTCTGGAAATTCTGTGTTTTTACTTTTTTCATATGTTTCAGAATGCGCACCAGCCTGACATGGATGGTTCTGGACATCGCCGCGATGATAATAGAGGGCAGGACAAAATTAATGCAAGCCAGCCATACGACGAAGGAACGTGACTTCCGCACCTCCTTCAACACAATTTCTTCATCCATCACCCCTTGCAGGGACCACCCTTCCAGATAGTTAATGCCTGTATACGTAAGTTCAAAGGGAATCATTTTGTTCGGAAACTGGATCTCACTATAACGTTTCCCTATCTGAGCTTCTTCTGCTGTAGGATCATTTGAAAATTGGATGTATCCCCCCGGATCAAGAAGATACACTTTTCCATCGAATCCGCTGTTGTGAAAATACTGCTTGATCATATCCATATTCAGGTCAATTTTGAGTAACTGCTCTCTCCCCCCAGTGTCCAGATTGTCGAGCCTTTGAACCAGACTTAACATCTGATCCGATGAGATCAGTGCCGGATAAGGGGCGGAGTATGCCTGAAATTGAACGTACCAGTCCGAGTTGCGGACATCGTCAGTTAAACGATCAATATAACCGGAAGATAAAATGGTAGAATTATCGGTATACACTTGATACCAGCGAATTCCCTGATTCATTTGACCGGAGAATTGCCCTTTTAGATAGGAATTATAAGCGTCAATGTACTCAAAATGACTTTGAAATGAACGGGAGATGGTGTCATTGAATACAGGGTCAGTATATAACGAATAAGAGAGGCCGACGCCCTGATCAATGGTTACCCGCAGGTCGTTCTTCAGATTGTTTAAGGCCATGCCGGCATCACGCGTTTTCTGACTGCGAATATTGGCGGATGTGACATTGTAGAACACCACATTGGTAACAACGATGGGAATAAACACGGACAGGACATACATCAGCAGTAGCTTATCTCGAAGCTTCATGTAATTCAGGTTCCATCTTGGCATTGTGCACCTCGCTGCTCATTTCCCATAAGGAGATTGCGATACTCTGTAGGCGATAACTTAACAAGTTTCTCAAACTGTGTTACAAAGTAATCCGCATTCTGGAATCCTACGCGTGCAGCAACCTCGTACATTCTCAGATCCGTCTGGCGCAGTAACTTCTTCGCTTCATGAATCCGCAGGTTCAGCAGATAATCATTGAAATATTGATTGTAGCTTTTGCGGAATAATCGCCCAAGATAAACGGGATTCATATAGAAGAGCGCAGCAATGCTTTTGAGATTGATGTTCTGGGTATAATTTGCATCAATATATCGTTTGATCTTGCTGATATCTCCTTTGGATCGCTCCATCCTCAGATGAGAGACATAATCCTCGGCTTCCTCCAGCGCGGTGAGAAAAGCATTTCTCAATAGTCGTAAATTCCAACCTTCATGACTTTGTTGTGCCAGCTCCTTCAGCTGCTGTAGACCTTCATCATTACCACCCATTTCATGGACCACAGCGAGAATACCCGTTATATAACGTAAAAGAGAACCCGAAACAGCCTGAGGAGAAAATCGATTCATATGAAATAATTTGAATTTCTCTTCTACAATTTTGTGGTAAACGGGCCTATTCCCCTCTTCCAGGCTCAAAATTAATTGATCCACCTCGTCCTGGTATACATTGAAAACAAACAGCGGTTTGTCCTTGATCTCCGTATAACGCACAACACCACCGGTTTCTGCATATTTATGCTTGGCTGCTTCTTCAGCCGCCATAAGAGATCGCGGGACATCACCAATTTCTTTGACGAGTGTTCCTGCGTAAAGACCGATATCCAGGTTAAGCCTTTTGCTCAGTGTTATATGAATATTATGCAGTTTATCCTGTAACGCAGAGCCCCCTTGATGATGATCAGGCCACAACAGTAACAAAGCAAACGTGCCGCGTTTTTGCTCACTGATGAACATTTTGCATAAATTACTCTCCAGAGAATGTACTGCTTCACGTAGCTGTTCAATGGTAATTTCAATTTCATCTAATCCGGTCTGAAGTTCGATCAAAGCCATGAGCAGACTGGAGTTACGATTGATCCCGAGCATCTCGGCATATTGATGTTCATCTTCCATCTGTACATGGCCTTTGATCACATCCTCCAGCATGATGTTACTGGCCTGTCCCTCAGCCAAAAGAATATGTTTTCTTTTATTGCAAATCAGATTAGCCGACTTCTTCAACGTCGCCGTCAGTTCTTCATCATCAATAGGCTTCAGGATATAGTCATGAACGCCGTACCGGATTGCCTGCTGTGCATATTTGAAGTCATGATAACCACTGATGATAATGAACACAGGTTCCAGATGTGGCATTTTCTCTACTGCACGTATCAGTTCCAGTCCATCCAGGATTGGCATGCGGATATCTGTTATAATCACGTCTGGTTGCAGGCATTCAATCAGATTTAATGCCCCTACACCGTTCTCTGCCTCTCCGATAATCTCCATATTAAGATCCATCCAATTTATGAGTTCATACAGCCCCTTTCGTACATACATCTCGTCATCTACCAGTAATACTTTTAACATTGATGTGTCCCCTTTCCTCCAACGAAAATAGACCGCCGGTAGCATGTCTCCCTATCGGCGGCATCTAATATGGTGACTGTTGTAGTTATTGCAAAATAAATTCATTCATGTCGCGCATAATCCCAATAGTCGCCAACGAGGCCTTCGATGATCGATCCACTGGCCCATGGCATCAGGCAAAACCAGGTGCTGGCTGACGTACCATCCGCATATTTTTCAGTGACCAGTCCTTCCGAATGACAGAAGCGTTCAGACATCCATCCTTTTTTGCCATAGCCGAATTCTTGATCATAACGATTATAGGTCTGACAACCCCACCCGATGGTATCCATCATACGTTGGCGAACATAATTGTCGTCCCGTTGTCCAACATAATACAACAGCTCATCCACCAGATTGCTGGACATGGGGTGAATATGCGGATTAGCTACTGAAGTAACACTGCCCCCGGAACTGGACCAGCCTAATGTACTGAGTGGCGGAATCTTAATAGGTGAGTTGTAACAAAATTTGAAGCTGAATTCATAACTGATCGCATCTCTCATGTGATCTAGATACAACTCGTCACCGGTCAACGCGTGCAGAAACCGAACAGCTTTGATGTAAGCCAGAATGCCTTCCGAATCCACTGCCTTGTCCGCATCCAGCGGAGCACCGTAACATTCCATGTGTTGCACATAGGTGTTGTAATAGTGGGCTTCACTGCGTCTGAGCTCATCCAGAGAAGATTCATCATGGGTTAACCAACAGTAATATGCCTTGGCAGCAAGACACCAGACCCCACTAAAGGCATCATATTCAAGACCTGCTCCGGTCCGCTCTGACAAAATGGTAGGATATTCTCCATCCGTATTCTTCGTGCACTCCAGACGATCAAGTATTGGTTTGACGTAAGCAAGCCAATCATCGTGTCTCACATTGCGAATGCGCTTCTCATAATCGTAGCTTTTCAGAATGTAGAACATCGCTTGAGCTACAAGGTAAGAGGAATGTCCTGGGGTACGCATGCCGTCAAACCACCAGCCTTTAACACTCCAGATCCCATCCTGATAAGCGTCATACGGAAGTCCGGATTCGGGATTCATGGCATTCTCAATAATATTGGTAATGCAGGATAACGCCTGCTGTCGCATGGGCTCATTATTCAGGCGCAGTGCGGCCATAAGCATTGGTGCAGCGATGGTCATACCATTTGTCCAACTGATTGAGATAATTTTGTTGTATCGGTATCCACCGGTTTCAGCAGCATCTTCATATACAAATGTAGAATAATGACGATCCTCCGGAAGCCAGGCATACTCATAGATGGCATTGGACAAATCCGTTACCGTTGTCTGAATGTCACTTCCTTCTCTTGGTTTTTCGTGATACCTCTTATAGATTGTTTCCAGTGCTGGATTGATGCCCAGTTCTGACTCAGACTCGTAGTTATATAGTTCAAGTGTGAGCCCAACCGATTCACCTGCCGCAAGTTCAAAACAATTTTCTCCAAGGGCAGCTCGCTCATGGACAAGTCTTGATTTGATAAATAGCAACGGAGCATTCTCATATCCCAGCGTATATCCGACCGTACCCTTTTCAATAGAACATGTGAATCCACCATATTGCACAAACGTTCCTTCCATTCCTGGATACCATTGCTGCTTCTGGTTTCCTGTATTGATCCAGTAAGGACTTGCGCTTAGACCAACAATCCGACCTTCATCATAGATAAGTGCAGCCGGGTGAGACAGACGATCGCTTCGGACCATCCACCAGGGTGATGAAGGGCGAGAGGGACTGCCCTCCCTTAGTCTGGGGAACTCATTTGGAACATTCTGGGGTGCTTCGCCCCGGTTGCGGCCATACATAAATGCAGGCAAAAAAAACCTCGGATTCTGTTTGTCCAACGGCATTTCCACATGAATAACCCCTGCCCAGGGATTCTGGCCCTCGTTGTAAATCTGAATATCGGCTTGCCATGGGTCTTCTGTACTGCCGTTCCCGCTTACTACTTTTACGTCAGCCTTGAGAGCATGCTTGTTCAAAGCCGTGTACTCTACGTTGTCCTGTACTCTACTTCGTGCCGTGAAAATCAGATCCATCATTTCCTCCAATCGCGTTGTACACACCTGAGTGGAAACGCTTGCAATTATGTATCCGTCATGCTAGGATGGTTACATTTTATAGGTTCACGTCTGCAATTTCATTGCATAAACGGCTATATTTATTGCGCGAAACGACAAGGAGGTCATATATCTGATATGAATGAGACTTCAGAATACCTGTTTGATCCAATCCAGAATGAGGTGTTGTATCTTCATCGCACCACTACGTATAATATGGGAACGTTTTATCATCGACATAATGCATATGAACTCTATATATTTCTTCGTGGCAATGTGAATTTTTATATTGAGAACCGTTGTTACCATTTGCAGCGTGGCGATCTGCTCGTACTTAGCCCGGAGGAGATGCACCGTTCCTTTGCCCTGGACAAAAACGAATATGAGAGAATTACCTTAAATCTGAAAAAGTCATATCTGAACCGTTTGTCTACTTCAAGCACCAACCTATCCGCATGTTTCGACTACCGTCCCAAGGGTAAGGGTAATATCGTACATCTTGAAGAGGAAGAACTTCAACGAGTGCTGCAATTAGCTGGTGAGCTTGAACAGTGTCTCTCATCAAGTGACTATGGAGCGGATATTCTGGGGAATATTTTGATTACACAGTTACTCCTTCTAACAAATATAGCTTTTCAACATACGGATTTTGTTGCAACGGACATTATGCCTGAACTAGTTCGAAACACGATGGATTACATTGAATGTAATCTGACGAGGCAACTGACGCTCGAACAATTGTCAGAGGCTATGTTCACGAATAGCAGCTATGTTAGTCGACAATTCAAAAAACATACCGGACTCACGATTCGAGCATACATTCTTAGTCGCCGTATAGAGCTGTCGAAATCTTATTTAATCGAAGGTTTAAGTATTACAGAGGCCTGTTATCAATCCGGTTTTGGAGATTATGCCAATTTTATTCGCAGCTTCACCAAGCAGGTCGGCATTTCACCTGGTAAATTTGTTAAATATGGAAGTCTCCTTTAAACATTGCATTGAGCAAAAACACGCTAACTCTTGCCTGTATCTTATCTCAGCAAAGAAAAAGAGCGAATTCGTCCGGCAATTTTGTCGGGCGATATTCGCTCATGTAATCGGTAACTTCTTATTGATTATTCCAGTCTATTCCAATCGTATCCTTTTAGTTCAATTATTGCATTGGGACCAGGAAAGGTTAATTCTATTTTTTGGTCCTGATAGGACACGGTTACTCTTGTTTCTTCAATAGAACGAATTCTGGTATTCAACAGACGACCATTTTCCCATTCCAGATCTATTTCAAATCCGCCACGAGCCCGAATACCACGAATATATCCTTTTGGCCAAGCTGCTGGCAAAGCAGGTAACAATCTGATTACTTCGTTATGGCTCTGGAGAAGCATCTCTGCTATACCTGCAGTACCTCCAAAGTTCCCATCAATTTGAAATGGAGGATGGTCACAAAACAGATTGGGTAACGTGGAGGAACGTAGAAGTTCCACGATGTTATCGTGTGCAAGTTCCGACTCCTCTAATCGTGCCCACATGTTGAGAATCCATGCCCTGCTCCATCCTGTGTGTCCACCACCATATTTCAATCTTCTGTCGAGTGTTACACGAGCTGCCTTGGCCAGATCAGGCGTTGATTGCAACGTGATTTGCGTTCCAGGATGCAAAGCGAATAAATGGGAAATATGTCTGTGGCCAGGTTCCATTTCATCATAATCGTTACTCCACTCCTGGATCTGGCCATGTTTGCCAATGGAGGTCTCCGGTAATTTGCTTAAAGCACTACGGAGTACTTCTCCGAATTCCTGATCTTCTTGCAATATTCGGGTACTTTCAATGCAACGCGTGAAGAGTTCTCTAATAATCTGATTGTCCATTGAAGCACCAAAACATAAAGCCCCCGACTCTCCATTATCTAATATATAGCGATTTTCCGGTGAGGACGAAGGACATATCACCCAATTGCCGGAAGGATCTTCTATTAGATAATCCAAAATAAACATAGCCGCATCTTTCATCGTGGCGTAAACTTTTTTGAGAAACTGAATATCCTTATTGTATTCGTAGTGGTCCCATAGATGTAATGAAAGCCATGCTCCTCCCATGGTCCAAAACGTCGATGTCATGCATACATCCTGAGGAGCAGCGTCTGCCCAGATATCCGAATTGTGATGAGCAACGAACCCCTTGCATCCGTACATGGTTCTAGCGGTTTCTTTTCCCCGGACTTGCAGTCGATCTATAAAATCAAACAATGGAATGTGACATTCAGACAGATTGCAGCTTTCTGCAGGCCAGTAGTTCATCTGTGTATTAATATTAATCGTATATTTGCTATCCCATACAGGAAGCATGTCTTTATTCCATATCCCTTGAAGGTTTGCAGGTAAAGAACCTGGACGGCTGCTTGAGATAAGCAGATAGCGACCAAATTGAAAGTATAGACTCATCAGTTCCGGATCATGCTTACCAGCTCTAAGCCGCTCAAGGCGCTGATCGATTGGAAGTTCGGAACATATCACATCTTTATTTTCATCTTCGAGATGTATATCCATCCGCTTGAATAAGGATTGATAGTCCGAGACATGATCGGCGAGCAGTTCGCTATATGTCTTTGTTGAGGCAGCCTCAATTCTTCGGAGGCACTCCACTTCGAGTTGTTCCTTGGGTACTCGGAAATCCGTACAAGCCGAGATTATAATAGTCGCTGAATTACCTTCCTTCAGAGAAAGCTGACCGCTTGAATAGTGAACCTGCCCTCCTTCAGATATAAGGCGAATCGCACAACAAAATCGGATTCCTTCTTCTCCCCCACTTCTTCCCCGGATAATCAAGTTATTCGTTCCACGCCTCTCGATCCGGTCCAGATAGGATTGGAAACCAACAGGATGCTTAAGAATATCTGAATAGGATGTTGATTCCAGAACGGTTCCCCTGCCAAAAACAGTGGAGAAAGATAACTTTCCAGGCATGCTAGATTTGAGATGAACAACGAGCACTTGATCCGGGTAGCTAGCAAAATAATCTCGGCTGTAAATGGATTGATCTGCGGTGTAATTCACGTTTACCTTGCCTTGTTCCAGATCGAGATGTCTTTGATATCCATTCGGTTCAAGTTCACTGTGATCCATAGCGATATAGAAGTCCCCTAATGGCTCATAATGCCTTTGCCCGTCAGGAACACCTACCAGAGTATCTGCTGCGAGTTCTTCTGCTTTCCTAATCTTACCGTCAAAAATCAGGCTTCTGATCTGAGATAAAGATTCAAGTGCTTGAGGATTATTCCGTTGCATCGGACCACCATACCAAAGACTATCTTCATTAAGCTGAATTCTCTCGATCTGTGTTTTTCCAAAAATCATGCCTCCAAGAGTTCCATTTCCGATAGGCAATGCCTCTTCCCATGTTCCAGCAGGTTGATTAAACCAGATATTTTGGGTCTTCACGTTAAAACCTCCAGCGAATTATAATTCCTCACTTTTATCATGTTTAGTGTGTTCCATTTGTATGTTCTTTCAGTGTACTGTAATCTCTTAAGCATCGAAATGAACAAAATTAACTTGAATTATCACAATCTTATCCCAGCATTAGAGGTGTTTAATCTGTGCCTCTTTCCTATCACATGGTATACTATGTTAACAGACATCGAGCACATCCATGATTAACTGCAATTGTGTCGGGCTCTCATCTTGATTATTGTAGAGTAGATCTCCAAAGAAAACGGGAAAGTATAGCAATTTAATGGATGGAATATCATCTGGTCTTACATTTCTTATTTAGTTTCCATGGTGCTGGCGTACCTGTACAGTTTGATCTTCTTCCAAGTGTTCAAAGCACGTAACCCTGCATAAAGTATGTATTCTCAGCCAGCACAGGCAAATCAATATGATCAATAGGCTCCCATATTACTTATCTTTGTTAAAAGGGGGGATGATATGTTTTTCTTCTTTTTCTTTCTGTTGCTTGGAATAATTGGTTTATTCTTTGGTGTTAGAGCACTGAGAAGACCTAACTCGTGGCCTTTTAATCGTACGAAGGATGAAGTTCATGAATACGATATGATGGGTATCAAGTTTAGAGGCGTTTTTCTCCTTGCTTTTGGTACTGTTCTGACTATCGCCTCTTTGAGACTTCTACTTATTTAAAATCCAAAAAAAGCCGCTCATCGGCGGCTCTCCATTATCGACCCATCTGTAGCAACTTTATTAAAAGACATTTTTAGAATTCTTAAGCATTTTCAGGTTCATAAATTCCGTAACCATTCTTGCCATTCTTTTTAATCTTGTACATGGCTCCATCCGCATGTCTCAGAAGTTCGGAAGGCTCCTGTCCATGCTTGGGAAATAGACTGATACCAATACTCATCGAAAGATTGATATAGTTTCCAGCAATTTTGAAATGGGTACTGAAGGCAGCTTCCAATCTTTTGGCGATGACTTCAGCATCGTGATCATCTTTCAGATGGCTTAAAATGATGAATTCGTCCCCGCCAAGCCGTGCTACAGTGTCTGCACTTGGAATCGTTTCGCTTAATCGCTTTGCCATTTCCAGCAACACTTGATCACCAACATGGTGTCCATATGTATCATTCACTTGTTTAAACCCATCAGCATCCACAAACATAACGGCTAATTTGCTATGGTTTCTTTGGGCATTACTGATGGCCCAGGCAAGACGATCATTATAAGCAAGACGATTAGGCAGACCTGTAAGTGGATCATGCAAAGACAAATGCTTGCTGATTTTCTCGGAGATTTTGATTTTGGCGTACTCCGTCTCCAATTCTTTGATCAGATTTTTAAGTTTATATACCCTGGTATTGGTGTTTGTCATGTCAGTAATCTGAATAAGGGCATAACTCCGATCTTCATGATAGAGCGGTTCAACATGCATATTTTGTCTGAATAATTGTTCATCCTCTCCTTCTTCATTAGGAAGAATGAATGCCTTATGTAACGCGCTTGAGCAAAATCTGCTCTGTCCATGATACAGCGCATTTTGCAAAATATTCAAATACATATTTGTTTTAAACCGTGGGCAGACCTCAAGCAGATTCAAGCCTACTACCTCTTCTACACTCTTGCCAGTAAAACGTTCCAACCAGGCATTCCACACAACAACTTTCAAATGCCTGTCCACGATCATAATTCCCATATGGGCTTTGTTCAAAGCTTGTGAAATAAGATTATCCATTGTCCGCCTCCAACAAAGCGTCCATTTTGGCAAGCAGGCTTGATATGGAGTTCATACTCAATGCAATAACAATGATCCCTGTCACATCCGTATCGGCAAGTAAAAACGAGGTATGTAAAACCAGGACATAAACTTCATTCTGAAGCAATATTTGTTGATCGGAATTGGTGACATAGATCAGTTCAATATCAGGCAGGACGTATTCCAGTTTGATCTCCAGGAAATTACCGAATTCTCCAATAATGGCGTTAAGTAGGACATTGCTAACTTCCTTCAAAACGTCCAAATCCGTGTCCATCAGGTTCGGATCGTTTGGTATAACGCTCTCACCCAGTTCTCCAAGACAGATGTTTGCCAATACTTTAGCCTGCTCAACAGGAAACATCAAAAATGCTTTTCCCTGAAATTCGTATCCAAACTGTAAGGATGACCTAAAAAGGTGACCTTCACTGAAGAAAATGTTGTATCTTCGATCTCCAGGATCAACATCGGATATGGAGATTAGTTCCACTTCCGGAATGTTCAAAACGATACGCTTGTCTACAATCTCTGACAACATGTTAGCCGCTTGTCCCACGTAAACGTTCACTAGTTCAGTAAGCAAATCCTTCTGTAAATCATTCAGCATGATAGGCCGCCTGAATCAGTTGAATCATGGTGGTTGCCTTCTCTGCGGTTAACGGTTTATTCAAAAAACCAGAAATGCCTAGCATTTCAACTTCATCCCTAGTTGTCTTCTGAATATCTGCTGATAAGATAATAATTTTGACATTGTTATCCGTTTCTCGAATCATTCGAAGCATTTCTTGTCCGTTCAAACCAGGCATCAGCAGGTCGGTGGTTATAAAATCAGGTTGAAATTCCTTGAATAGGTTGTATCCTTGTTCTCCATTGTTAGCAATCTGAATCTCGCATGCTGGAATATGATCAACAATCAGCTTTGTAAGCAATTTCTGTACGAAAATGGAGTCTTCCACGATTAATACTTTCATTTTCTCCTCAGTCTCCTTGATAAGATTGAATAAGTTAGATTCGTGTGCAATTGACATACTACGGCCCAGCATTTAAAGTAGAGTAAGAGGCTGGG
>NZ_JAGGNR010000023.1 GCF_018614975.1 Paenibacillus polymyxa
AGGGCTTATCCAATTAGCAAGTTGTAAATCGCATGTTTCGTTTCGAATCTAGTTTTCAGAGAACAACCACTCTGAAATGTAAGCACAGCTATGCGTTTGGTGGCGATGGCGGAGGGGTTCCACACGTACCCATCCCGAACACGACCGTTAAGCCCTCTAGCGCCGATGGTACTTGGACCGCAGGGTCCTGGGAGAGTAGGACGCCGCCAAGCGAAGAACCACTGCCGATGTTATTCGGTGGTGGTTTTTATTTGTTTATTTAAGGAGATGCGTAAGCATCTCTTATTTGACTTTGTAGGAATCCTCTGACACACTCAAAGGGGTACATATATCAGATATCAGGCCATGATTTGGATTGATAATAACTCTAGCGAATGGGGTGTAGGACGACATGGAAATTCAGAAATTGACGGTAGATGATTTTGAACCGGCGATGGCACTCTCCGAATATGCTTTTCAAGTGGTAATGAGTGAAGAACAAAAAGAAAAACGGCGGAGTCAATTTTCTTCACAGGATATATGGGGTGTATATGAAGACGGGCAGCTAGGAGCCAAACTTCACATTATTCCTTTTCAAACCTATATTCATGGCAGATCGTTCGAGATGGGCGGTATTGCGGGTGTAGCCACCTGGCCAGAGTATAGACGCAAAGGCTGGGTAGCGGGTCTGCTGAAGCATGCGTTGGAAGAAATGAATCGTAACAAACAGAGCATATCATTCTTGCATCCATTCTCTTTTGGCTTCTATCGGAAGTATGGATGGGAGACGTATGTTGAATTTAAACGTTATAAAGTACCTACAGCTCATTTGCCTATGAAAAAAGCGACACCTGGAACGATTCGGCGTGGGGATCCGGGCCTCAGCATATTAAAGGAAGTTTACAGTGCTTATGCTGAGCGTTATAACGGAACTCTGGTTCGGGATGATGCAAGGTGGGAGAATTCAGTTCTTGTTAATGGGACCAGCCAGAAGGCTGTATATTACGATGAAGCTGATGCAGCACAAGGTTATCTTTTATATGAGGTTAAGGAAAATAAGTTTACCATTAAAGAGATCATCTATCTCAATGAAGAGGCTAGGCAAGGACTGTGGACCTTCATTGCCAACCATGATTCCATGATCCAGGAAGTTACGTTGCAGGCGCCTGCCAGTGATACGCTTGCCTTCCAATTGGATAACCCACGGATTCAGCAGGAGATTGTACCTTATTTTATGGCACGTATCGTTAGTGTAGAGCAGTTTATATCCCAGTATCCTTTTGCAAGCCAGGACTCACCGGTGCAGATTGCTCTACAGGTAGAGGATACCCACGCTCCGTGGAATGAAGGATTATGGCAATTAAACGTAGCGATGAACGGAACAGCGTCCATATGGAAAACTTCGGAGCCAATTAATGATGATCAGATCATTAAGTTGGATATTCAATCCCTTACCGCGGTGCTGATGGGATATCGCAGACCAACGGAAATGGCACGAATCGGAAGAATTCACGGACCGAACACAGCAATCCATGCTTTGGAACAAGCGATTCCTGAACGGGAAACCTATTTACTCGATTTCTTTTGATGACTATTCCCATTGCTCCATTTAACTTGATTAGCTTATATAGAAATACGGCGTGATTGAAAGACGAATGAACTTCTCCAGCAATTTTGGAGAGGTTTTTTTGTATCTGGGGAATATTTCGTGTAAAATCGTAAAAAATGAATAGTGACCCCACTTGGCAAAACCACAAAATATGCTATAATGGTTATAAAGTCAAAGAAAGTCAAAGTCAACTAAAGGTTTAATACTTAAGTAGCTTTCTTTCAACAATCTGATGCATGATCGCCAATATGCGGGATTCATTTCATCGGAGGATCAAGGTAATATTAAAGGACCTTCGTGCTTCCTTCGCTCTCCTGATGACACCTGTGGAAGCAAGATTCGCTGTTTCCCTGATTGGTTAAATGGGTAGAGAAGGTGTACTCTGTGGGGGCGTGTGGGTCCTTATTGACTTAACGTTTCAGACAGTGGAGGATGATTGGATGCGTAATATCTCTGATATTATCGAACGATATCTGAAGAGTATTTTGCATGAAAGTCCCGAAGGAATGGTTGAAATTCAGCGTAATGATCTGGCAGATCAATTCTCATGTGTACCTTCCCAGATCAATTATGTCATCAGCACACGTTTTACACTCGAGAAGGGATACCTGGTTGAGAGTAAACGTGGCGGTGGTGGTTATGTTCGCATACAGCGCATTGAATTACCGGCCCAATCAGCTCTGCATAACCATTTGCACCATAGTATTGGTGATGAGATTGGGCAGACAGCTGCCGAAGGTCTGATCTATCAATTGGAAGAAGCACGTTTCTTGAGCAAACGTGAAGCCGGGTTGATGCGAGCTGCTGTATCTAGAGAGGTTATTATGGTCAAACTTCCTTACCGGGATCAAATTCGTGCCAGAATGTTAAAGGCGATGTTAATATCTTTGCTCGGTAAATGAAAACTATCGGGGTCAAAGGAGGTACATCAATATGCTGTGCCAAGAATGCAATAAACGTCCGGCGACACTTCATTTTACGAAGATTGTAAATGGAGAGAAGACGGAATTCCATATTTGTGAGTCATGTGCCCGTGAAAAAGGGGAAATGATCCCTGGAACAGCAGGTGGGTTTTCCATTCACAACTTGTTGTCCGGGTTGCTCGATTTTGATCCAGCTGGGAAAAGTGGATCTGCAGGATCACCGCCTGCAAAAGCACTTCAATGTGAAGAGTGCGGTATGACGTACTCACAATTTAGCAAGATAGGCCGATTCGGCTGCAGTTCATGTTATAAATATTTTGACAGCCGTCTGGATCCTTTGTTCAAGCGGGTTCATGGCAATACGTCCCATGTAGGCAAAGTGCCTGCACGAGCTGGTGGTCGCATCAAGGTGAAACGGCAAATCGCCGATCTGAAGCGTGAGCTTCAGGAGAGTATCGCGCAAGAGGAATTTGAAGAGGCGGCTCAGATCCGTGACCAGATTAGAGGACTTGAAAAAGGAATAGCTGAGGAGTAAAGTTTGTCATGAGTAGGAGGGATTCGTAATGCCTAATCTGCGCTTTACAGAGAAGGCGCTCAGCGACTGGATGCGCAGTGATGCGGTTGATTCCGAAATCGTCATTAGCAGCCGTGTCCGGATCGCACGCAACCTTCAGCATGTTCCTTTTCCGATGCTGGCTTCCAATGAGCAATCGGAAGAGGTGCTGAATAAGCTGAGCGAAGTACTTCAATACGATGACGTTCATGCCTTTGGGGATTTTCATACGCTGGATCTGCTCGATATTGACGAACTCGACAAACGGGTGCTGGTTGAGAAACATCTCATCAGTCCAAGTCTTGCGAACGAATCGAGGAATGGTGCGGTTATTCTCAGTGAGGATGAGTCTGTCAGTATTATGATCAATGAAGAGGATCATCTTCGTATCCAGTGCCTCTATCCGGGGTTCCAGGTGAAAGAAGCCTGGGAGAAAGCTTCCGCAATAGATGATGCTTTTGAAGCGCATGTGGATTATGCTTTTGATGATCGCAGAGGATACTTAACCAGCTGTCCTACCAATGTAGGTACAGGTGTCAGAGCATCGGTTATGATGCACTTGCCTGCCCTGGTGATGACACAACAGATTGGCCGCATTTTAACCGCAGTTTCCCAAGTGGGATTGACGGTAAGAGGAATATACGGTGAAGGTAGCGAGGCGATGGGGAACCTGTTCCAGATCTCGAACCAGATTACATTGGGACAGACCGAACAGGAAGTCATCGAGAACCTGCACGGTGTTGTGTTACAGATGATTGGTCATGAACGTACAGCTAGAGAACGGTTGATTACCGACTCCAGACTTCGGATTACGGATCGTGTCATGCGTTCTTACGGCATATTGTCTCATGCAGCTATTGTTGATTCCAAGGAAGCTGCACAGCGCTTATCGGATGTACGCCTTGGCGTGGATCTCGGCTTGTTGGATGGACTGTCCATTACGGTAATGAATGAGTTGAATGTGATGACACAGCCGGGATTTTTGCAGAAAACATTCGGGGAAGATATGCGCACAGATGAACGTGACATTTACCGTGCCCAGTTGATTCGTGATACGATCAATGCAGCGAAGCAGCCCTAGCTTAGCCTGATATTGTATTGAATTATGGTTTCATGCCGCATTGCGGCTTTTATATAATAAGGCATGTACGAATGCCAAATGACTTTATTCGCAGCATGGCTGCAAACAGAAATGATATGAAGAATACGACGGGAGTTGTTTGAACTCGCTCGTTTTATCCAAAACCATGGAGGTGCAGGAGATATGATGTTTGGAAGATTTACGGAACGGGCCCAAAAGGTGCTCGCACTCGCGCAGGAAGAAGCTGTCCGTCTCGGTCATAATAACATCGGTACTGAGCATATTCTGCTCGGCCTCATTCGTGAAGGCGAAGGCATCGCAGCCAAAGCACTGATCGGCTTGGGACTCGGATTGGAAAAAATTCAGGATGAAGTAGAAACGCTGATTGGCCGTGGCCAGGAGCAACCTACCAACATTGCATATACGCCACGTGCGAAAAAAGTAATTGAACTGTCTATGGACGAAGCTCGTAAATTGGGCCACACCTATGTAGGCACAGAACATATCCTGCTCGGATTGATTCGTGAAGGCGAGGGTGTTGCAGCACGTGTGCTCAATAACCTGGGTATTAGCCTGAACAAAGCACGTCAACAAGTGTTGCAATTGCTTGGCAGCAGTGAAGCTGTATCCAGTCATAATGGCACACCTGCCAATGTCAGCACACCAACGCTGGACAGTCTGGCACGTGACCTCACAGCATACGCCAGAGAGAATAACCTTGACCCAGTCATTGGACGTAGTAAAGAAATTGAACGTGTCATCCAGGTGCTCAGCCGTCGTACCAAGAACAACCCGGTATTAATCGGTGAGCCAGGTGTAGGTAAAACAGCGATTGCTGAAGGTCTTGCACAAAAAATCATTGCAAATGAGATTCCGGAAACATTGCGCGACAAACGTGTAATGACCTTGGATATGGGTTCAGTAGTCGCTGGAACCAAATATCGTGGTGAGTTCGAAGATCGTCTGAAAAAAATCATGGATGAGATTCGCCAAGCAGGTAACATTGTCCTGTTTATCGACGAATTGCA
Source organism: Paenibacillus polymyxa (assembly GCF_018614975.1). Lineage (GTDB taxonomy): Bacteria > Bacillota > Bacilli > Paenibacillales > Paenibacillaceae > Paenibacillus > Paenibacillus polymyxa_E. The sequence continues at coordinate 5,174 of NZ_JAGGNR010000023.1, forward strand.
TACCTTGATTGGGGCAGGCGGAGCTGAAGGTGCCATCGATGCTTCTAACATTTTGAAACCGGCTCTGGCCCGTGGAGAATTGCAATGTATCGGTGCGACAACACTGGATGAATATCGTAAATACATCGAGAAGGATGCAGCGCTTGAGCGTCGTTTCCAACCGATTACTGTAGATCAACCTTCTCCGGAAGAAGCGATTCAAATCTTACACGGCTTGCGTGACCGTTATGAGGCGCATCACCGCGTGAAAATTACGGATGAAGCAATTGTGCAGGCGGTTAAACTGTCTGACCGTTACATCACAGACCGTTTCCTGCCAGACAAAGCGATTGACCTGATTGACGAGGCGGGCTCCAAAGTAAGATTGAACTCTTACACGATCCCACCAAACCTGAAACAACTGGAAAGCCGTCTGGAAGATATCCGTAAGGAAAAAGACGCAGCAGTTCAAAGTCAGGAGTTCGAAAAAGCAGCAGCGCTTCGTGATACGGAACAAAAAATCCGTGAAGAGCTGGATGTAACGAAGAATCAATGGAAAGAAAAACAAGGCCGCACGGATTCCGAAGTAACACCTGAGGATATCGCACAAGTGGTAGCCAACTGGACAGGAATTCCGGTGAACAAGCTAAAAGAAGAAGAGACACAGCGCCTAATGAATCTGGAATCCATTCTGCATGAACGTGTTATCGGCCAGGATGAGGCTGTGAAATCTGTCAGTCGTGCAGTTCGTCGTGCTCGTGCGGGACTTAAAGATCCAAAACGTCCGATGGGTTCATTTATTTTCCTCGGTCCTACAGGGGTAGGTAAAACAGAACTTGCTCGTGCTCTGGCTGAAGCGATGTTTGGCGATGAAAATGCAGTGATCCGTATCGATATGTCCGAGTATGGTGAGAAGCATTCGACTTCCCGACTCGTCGGAGCGCCTCCAGGATATGTTGGATATGAAGAAGGTGGCCAGCTGACAGAGAAAGTTCGTCGCAAACCATATTCTGTTGTCCTGCTCGATGAAATCGAGAAAGCACATCCGGAAGTATTCAATATCTTGCTGCAAGTGCTTGAGGATGGTCGTCTGACGGATTCCAAAGGTCGCGTTGTTGACTTCCGGAATACGCTGATTATCCTGACATCCAACGTGGGTGCTGAAGCGATCAAACGTAACTCAACACTCGGCTTCACAGCGGTTGTGGATGCAGGTGCGGATTACGATAACATGAAGGGTAAAGTCATGGATGAGCTGAAGAAAAGCTTCCGTCCAGAGTTCCTTAACCGGATTGATGAAATTATCGTATTCCACTCTCTGGAACAGAAACACATTGCAGAGATTGTTACCCTCATGAGTGAGGAGCTTCGCAAACGGCTGCGTGAATACGAGGTTGACTTCGAACTCACCGACAATGCCAAGGATTTCCTTGCCAAAGCCGGCTTTGATCCAGCTTACGGTGCGCGTCCGCTTCGTCGGGCAATCCAGAAGCATATCGAAGACAAATTGTCTGAGGAGTTACTCACAGGTAATGTAATCAAAGGAGATTCGTTGCTCATTGACGAAGAGAACGGTGCACTGTCTGTAACGAAAAAAGACGTGGTAGTTCCTTCTAATGAGGAAATCGAAACCAAATAATATATAGTAACCTTTGGAGCTAAACTCCAGCTTGTATTGATCCTTAATAAACCTTCTCGGCTTCGGCCGAGAAGGTTTGTTTGCATTTTGGACAGAAGACGGACATGATTATGGCGTGAACATGTGTAAAGTTTGCGATAATCCTTTACGAAAAATCTCAAACAATGGTAAACTTTTAGTAACCCTGCACGTCAGAGAGTTTGGGTGAAATTCGTCGAATAATGCAATATGCTGTTATAAAACTAAATTATAGGAGTGCTGAAGTGGCCAAAGTTAAAACCAAGTTTCAATGTACGGAATGCGGCTATGAAGCCCCCAAGTGGTACGGTAAGTGTCCGGGTTGTCAGTCATGGAATTCAATGGTGGAAGAGACAGAGACGGTGGTCAAAACACAAGGGAGAAATTCTCCTCTATTTGACAGTAAAGATAAACCGCTTCCTATCATAGATATAGATAGCGGTCAGGAACCGCGTGTACAGACTGGAATCGGAGAGTTGAACCGGGTATTGGGTGGCGGAATCGTTCCGGGTTCACTCGTTCTGGTGGGCGGAGATCCGGGTATCGGTAAATCAACGTTGATGTTGCAGACGTCCCATGCTTTAACGCACTCGGGTTTACGTGTGTTATATGTTTCCGGTGAGGAATCAGTCAAGCAAACCAAACTGAGGGCGGACCGTCTCGGGGCACTGTCTGCCGAGTTGTATGTGCTGTGTGAAACCAATATGGAACGTGTAGAGGAAGCGGTGGATCAGATCCAGCCGCATTTTCTTGTCATCGACTCCATTCAGACGGTATATCTTCCCGAAGTTACCAGTGCGCCTGGTAGTGTTGCACAGGTAAGGGAATGTACGTCAAGATTCATGCGGATTGCCAAAGGCAGAGGCATTGCAACGGTTCTTGTGGGGCATGTTACCAAAGAAGGTGCCATTGCCGGTCCACGTATGTTAGAACATATGGTGGATTGCGTGCTTTATTTTGAAGGAGAACGGCACCATACGTATCGCCTGCTGCGTGCGGTGAAGAACCGTTTTGGTTCCACCAATGAGATTGGCATTTTTGAAATGGGCGAGGATGGACTTCGTGAGGTGGGCAATCCGTCCGAACTCTTTTTGTCAGAACGTCCACTGGGTGTAGCAGGTTCAACGGTAGTTGCCAGTATGGAGGGGACTCGTCCTCTGCTCGTGGAATTGCAGGCGTTGATCTCGACTACCCATTTTCCTTCTCCCCGCCGCATGGCAACAGGGGTAGATCTGCATCGATTAAATCTGATCATTGCAGTGCTGGAGAAACGGATGGGCATGTTTTTACAGACCCAGGATGCATATCTGAACGTGGCTGGTGGAGTACGGTTGGATGAGCCCGCTGTAGATTTGGCGGTTGCTGTCAGCATTGCATCTAGTTTGAGAGATGTACCGACCAAGCCGGACGACGTCATCTTCGGCGAGATCGGTCTCACAGGTGAAGTTCGAGCCGTATCACGAGCCGAACAACGAGTGAAGGAAGCCGCGAAGCTGGGCTTCAAGCGAGTCATTTTACCGGAAAAAAGCTTAAAGGGCTGGAAACATCCTCGCGGGATACAACTGATCGGTGTGAATACCGTGGCAGATGCACTAGCGGTTGCTTTAGATTAGGGGGCATAACAAGATGAAAGATTCGAGCCAACTGGATAATATGAATGAATTGTTAAGGCTGACTGCACCAGGTACACCTTTCCGCGAAGGTCTGGAAAATGTGCTGCGCGCCAAGACGGGCGCACTGCTTGTTGTAGGATACAGCCCTGAAGTAATGGAAGTGGTGGATGGGGGATTCTCGATTAACTGTGATTTCTCCCCCAACTATCTGTACGAACTCGCCAAGATGGATGGAGCCATTATTCTTAGCGAGGATTTGAAGCGTATTCTTTACGCCAATACCCAGTTAATCCCGGACTCTTCGATCTCTTCATCAGAGACGGGGATTCGTCACCGGACGGCAGAGCGTGTAGCAAAGCAAACGGGTAAACTGGTCGTATCCATATCACAGCGCCGGAATATCATTACCTTGTATCAGGGAACACTTCGTTATTCCCTCAAGGAAATCGGGGTTATTTTGACCAAAGCGAATCAAGCGATTCAAACCCTGGAGAAATACAAAGCGGTATTAACACAGTCCCTTACGAATCTGAGTGCCTCTGAATTTGAGGAACTGGTGACGATTCCTGAAGTGGTTAATGTGATTCAGCGGACCGAAATGGTGATGCGGATTAAAACGGAAATCAAACGATACATTCATGAACTCGGGAATGAGGGACGACTCATTTCCATGCAAATGGAAGAGCTTGTGGGTACAACGGAAGAAGAAGCCTGGTTATTGTATAAGGACTATGCCCGTGACGACAGTGATGACAAAATCCGTGAAATTATCGTGGGACTGAAAAGATTGTCGGATGATGAGTTGCTGGATGCACATCATATTGTCCGTCTTCTCGGCTATCCTTCATCAGCAGCTACTTCAGAGGATTCGGTTGCCCCTCGTGGATTCCGGGTATTAAATAAGATCCCCCGCCTGCCCAATGTCATTATCCATAATCTGGTGGATCAATTCGAACACTTGCCTCATGTTATTATGGCTACAATTGAAGAACTGGACGAAGTGGACGGTATTGGTGAAGTTCGTGCCCGGACCATTAAGGAAGGCCTCAAACGTTTGCAGGAGCAGATGTTTATCGACAGACAGATGTAAGGGTTTGCCTATATAAAGGCTTGAAATGGATGAGGTGAAACAACAATGCTAACCAGATTCATTCCGAATCTCTTTACCCTGGGTAATCTGTTTCTTGGAATGATGGCAATTTTGCTTGCGATTGATGGAAATTACAGTTTGGCTGCCATTATGGTCATTGTAGCGATGCTGCTGGATGGTCTGGATGGCCGAGTGGCACGTGCACTCAATGCTCAAAGTGAATTCGGCAAGGAACTGGATTCCTTGTCTGACATGGTTTCCTTTGGTGCAGCACCAGCCCTGATCATATTTATGGTGTCGTTTCAAGATTCGATGCCGATCCTCGCCTGGATCGCAACAGCGGCTTTTCCGATCTGTGGATCCATTCGTCTTGCACGGTTTAACGTTCGTCCGGGTATTCCCGGATACTTCACAGGTCTGCCGATTCCGGCAGCTGGCGGGGTGCTGGCTACACTGTCCTTGTTCAATAAGGATATTGGGCCGGTTAGCATGATGATTGCTACGTTGCTGTTATCGTATCTGATGGTGAGTTCGCTTAAATACCCCAATCTCAAAAAGGTCGGTTTGCCACGCAAGGCAATCTGGATTGCTCCTTGGGTTGTGTTATTTGCAATAGCTGTAGCCGTTATTTTCCCGGAGCAGTTATCCAAATTGATCTTTATTCCGCTGGTGTTATACGCCTTGTATGGAATGAAGCATAATGTGCGAACAGCGGCCTCACGTAGTCGGGCGAAAAAGCGCAAGGATGAGAAATCTTCCCGTCCTTCCGATCGTTAAGTCGCCTTGGGGACAGACACTATACAAAGAAAGCACGTACTCTCCTCAACTGGAGAATGCGTGCTTTTTGTATATTCAGATCTATTTACGGTAAAAGAAACCCTTACGGACGATATACATATCTTCTTACGACAGATTAAACATCCCTAACGTTGAACACTTCTGTGATTCGTGATTCACGACCTCTTCCATGTTAATGTCCAGCAGATTACAGAGAGCCGACATGTAGAACAGGTTCCGCCCTAACTCAGAGCTGATGACCTCCCTGCAGTTCTCACACAACGCACCTTCCACATGCGTTTCTAGCAGGCCCTTGGTTTGAGCAATATCGCTCTCCGGGGCATATTTCTGCTTGGTGGCGTGCAGCTCGATGCAACCGCATTCGGTAATGGCTTTGGACACCGCACGGTTAACAGACGCTCCGGCTTGTCCTGTTTTGGATAGTACATCAATCAGACTGCGATGACGCAGCAACAGTTCAGAAACTTGATCCTGGAAAGCCTGTAAACTTAGCGTACTCATTTTGCCACTCACCTCGGGATATGAATTGAATTCATTATATGCCAATAATTTACCTACTTTCAACTGACGATTGCAACATTTCCAAAAAGTTCTTCCAGATGGGATTAGCAATTTAGAAATTGGATCATACTGGATATAAAGATCAAGATACATTGAAGGAGGTGCAGGGACTAATGTGGAAAAAAGGCATTTTAACTTTTACAGGATTGTGCGGTGCATGGTTCGGCTACACGGCATATCATCTGGCAGGAAAATCGGTCCCATGGATGGCGGAGTGGATTCAGTCAGCAGGATTACTGGGAGCTGGTATATCGACGTTGCTGGGAGCTGTAATGTTTATGGCTGTATGTAATATTGGTGGAACATTGATGGCAGACAGGCTGCATAGTGGAATCAATTCATTGGCAAAAGTGCCTATGAACGAACTGGCGGCAGGTGCCGCAGGTGCCGTTGCCGGGTTACTGGTGGCCTTGTTGCTCTACCCTGTTGTGGGATGGATGGGGACGGCAGGAGAAGTGCTGCAAGTGGCGCTGACGGTGATTAGTGCTTATTCTGGTTATACCCTTGCCATGGCGAAGAAAGACGATCTGGGGGCCTTCTGGATGTCTGGACGATGGGGTCATCCCGAGGTGGACGAGGATAGACGGATGGAAGAACATAAGATTCTGGATACCAGTGTTATTATCGATGGGCGCATTGCTGATATATGCAAAACCGGATTCATTGAAGGCACGATCGTAATTCCGGAATTTGTTCTGGAGGAGCTGCAGCATATTGCCGATTCATCGGATCTTCTCAAGCGGAACAGAGGACGGCGTGGACTGGACATATTGAACAAAATCCAGAAGGAACTCGATGTAAAAGTTCTGATCTACGAGGGGGATTTCGAGGAAATCTCCGAGGTCGACAGCAAACTGGTTAAACTGGCTAAAGTGCTTCAGGGCAAAGTGGTCACCAATGACTTTAACCTGAACAAAGTGTGCGAACTCCAGGGTGTATCTGTGTTGAACATTAATGATCTCGCCAATGCGGTTAAGCCAGTTGTTCTGCCAGGTGAGGAGATCATGGTGCAGATCATCAAGGATGGCAAGGAACATGGTCAAGGTGTAGCCTATCTGGATGATGGCACAATGATCGTTGTGGAGGGCGGACGCGAGTATATCGGCATGATGATGGAAGTGTTGGTAACCAGTGTGTTACAGACTTCAGCGGGACGAATGATTTTTGCCAAGCCGAAACTGTTGGAAAAAGCCCAATAAAGCGGTATGATGGGTAGTGTATCGTTGAATGATATTGTATATCTTTGGACGATAAACTGACAGACAAGGCAGGGATTGCGGCATGGATAAAGGGTGGGGCGTTGTCATTGTGGCAGCAGGTCGCGGAACCCGGATGGGGACGACCGAGAGCAAACAGTATCTGTTGCTGCAGGACAAGCCCGTTTTCATACATACGCTTGAGGTATTTGCTGCGCTGGACGAGATCCGCGAGATGGTGCTGGTCACAGGAGTTGCAGATGTTGAACGCTGCCAGGATTGGGTAAAAGAATACCAACTGGATTCACGTGTCCGTGTTATCCCCGGAGGGAAAGAGAGACAACATTCTGTCCATAAAGGCCTTGAGGCACTTGGGACGGATTGGGTTCTCGTTCACGACGGGGTACGTCCTTTTGTGAACCATGAGCAGATCAAGGGATGCATGGCGGCCGCCATATCCGGTGGTGGAGCAGCTGTACTGGCGGTTCCCGTGAAGGATACGATCAAACAAGTGAATGCGGAGGGAGTCGTTACGGCGACACCAGACCGCAGCAGTCTGTGGAGCATTCAAACCCCGCAGGCTTTTCGTCTTTCTTCCCTGCTCTCCGCCTACGAATCAGCCGAGCAGGACGGATTTCTGGGGACAGATGATGCCATGCTGGCTGAACGTCAGGGAATGTCGGTCAAGGTTGTGGAAGGCAATTATACCAATATCAAATTAACAACGCCGGAAGATTTGCAATACGCTGCGTTTTTGCTGGGGGGAGAGAAGAAGCGATGATACGTGTAGGACAGGGATTTGATGTACATCAGCTGGTAGAGGGACGCCCGTGTATTATTGGCGGAGTAACGATTCCTTATGAAAAAGGACTGCTGGGTCACTCGGACGCAGACGTGCTGTTGCACGCGATCAGTGATGCCATTTTGGGTGCGCTGGCACTAGGGGATATTGGCAAGCACTTCCCGGATACCGATCCGGAATTCAAAGATGCCGACAGCCTGAAATTGCTGGAGCATGTATGGCAGCTTGTGAAAGATCGCGGGTATAAGCTAGGGAATATCGATTCAACGATTATTGCCCAGAAGCCAAAGATGGCTCCTTATATCCCACAGATGGCTGAGGTTATTGCCAAGGCATTAGAAGCGGATGTAACACAGGTGAACGTGAAAGCAACAACGACAGAGCAACTGGGATTCCCGGGACGGGGAGAGGGCATTGCCGCTCAATCCGTTGTTTGCCTTGTACGTGTGTGATATCATCAATCAATTAGTGACGGAGGGGATCATATGAGCACGGATATTCGTGTGCGTTACGCGCCGAGCCCAACGGGACACCTGCATATCGGGAATGCCCGTACGGCGTTGTTTAACTATTTATATGCCAAACATAATAACGGTAAATTCATTATTCGTATTGAAGATACGGACGTGAAACGGAATATTGCCGGTGGTGAAGAAAGCCAACTGAAATACCTGAAATGGCTCGGAATTGAGTGGGACGAAAGTATTGACGTGGGCGGAGAATACGGACCATACCGTCAAACGGAACGCCTGGACCTCTATCGTAAATATACGCAGGAATTGCTGGATAAAGGTCTGGCTTACCGTTGCTTCTGCACGGAAGAAGAATTGGAGCAAGAGCGTGAGGAACAGTCCGCACGTGGAGAAACACCGCGTTATTCGGGCAAACACCGTGATCTGACTCCAGAGCAGATTAGTGCGTTTGAAGCGGAAGGCCGCGTAGCGAGTATTCGTTTCCGTGTGCCGGAAGAGCGCACATATACGTTTGATGATATGGTTAAAGGCACAATCTCGTTCAACAGCAAGGAATCCGGTGACTTCGTCATTGTGAAAAAAGATGGCATTCCCACGTACAACTATGCCGTTGCTGTGGATGATCACTTGATGAAGATCTCCCACGTCCTGCGCGGGGAAGATCACATCTCGAACACGCCGCGTCAACTGATGATCTATGAAGCGCTCGGCTGGGAGCCGCCGCAATTCGGTCATATGACGCTGATCGTGAATGAAAATCACAAGAAGCTGAGTAAACGGGATGAGTCCGTTATTCAGTTTATTGAGCAGTATGATCAGCTCGGCTATTTGCCTGAAGCGATGTTTAACTTCATTTCCTTGCTTGGCTGGTCGCCGGAAGGGGAAGAAGAGATCTTCTCGCAAGAGCAGTTGATCTCCATTTTTGATACGAAACGTCTGTCCAAGAGCCCGGCGGTATTTGATACACACAAGCTGGCTCACTTGAACAACCACTATATCAAACATGCTGACCCGGAACGTATTGCTGAAATGGCCATTCCGCATCTGCAAAAGGCTGGACTTATCTCTTCCGAGCTGTCTGCTGAACAAAAAGAATGGGCGTATACTCTGGTACACCTGTACCAGGAGCAGATGAATTCTGCCTCCGATATTGTCGAATTGTCCGAAGTGTTCTTCCGTTCGGAGATTGAGCTGGAAACTGAAGGTGCCGCAGTTCTCGCTGAAGAGCAAGTACCAACCGTGCTGAAGGCATTTGCTGATAAAGTGCAGGCAAGTGAAGAGTTCACGCCAAGCAAAATGGCTGCTTTGATCAAGGAAGTACAGAAAGAAACCGGCTTTAAGGGCAAACAGCTCTTTATGCCAATTCGTGTAGCCTTGACTGGACAGACGCATGGACGGGATCTGAACCAAACGATCGTGCTTCTTGGTCGTGATACGGTGATCGAGCGTTTGCTTGCGCGAGTAAATAAGCTTATTCAATGACATTCCGTTTATTTGGAATTCGAACACAGTCTTATGATGGATGGATTACGTAGGAGGCTGTTGTCAGTCTGAGGCCTTTTCGCTATAATAACAACACAACGATTAAATGATATGATTTATCTAATAGAACAGCAAAGATCGGGAGGAGTAGACTGACCCGGACAGATTCAGAGAGGATGGTCCCGCAGCAAAGAGAGATCTCTTTGGTTGCGGTGGCTGCGAACCATCCACTGTCCAGCAGTCGAAATGCGCCCGTGAGCTGCACAGCCGAATCCAGCCCCGCCTTTGTCAGCATGACATGGGAAAACGTTAGGATAGGTTGCGACGATTGGTTTCCGTTACCAAACCGCTTGAGGGCTCATTCTATCTGAGAATGAACCGAGCAGAGTGGGACCGCGATAAACGCCTCTGCAGCTAAATGCTGCAGGGGCGTTTTTTGTTTTAGGCGAGTGTGCAGTACACTACCAAGGAACGCGCCGTCCGGTAAGCCGGAGGACGGGAACCTGAACAAGAGGGGAACGAGCATGTTCAAGAAGATCAGATCAGATATCCAGGCGGTGTTCGAAAACGATCCGGCAGCTCGGGGATGGTTTGAAGTGGTATTTACCTACTCAGGGCTGCATGCGATATGGGCACACCGGATCGCTCACTTTTTATACAAGCGAAGATGGTTCTCGTTTGCCCGGTTCATTTCGCAGGTTAGTCGTTTTATGACAGGAATTGAGATACACCCTGGAGCTACGATCGGAAATCGGTTGTTTATTGACCATGGAATGGGCGTCGTTATTGGAGAAACATGTGAGATTGGCGATGATGTTGTCATCTATCAGGGGGTTACCCTTGGCGGAACAGGGAAAGAAAAAGGAAAGAGACATCCGACCATTGGTAATAATGTGGTTATCTCGTCTGGAGCCAAAGTGTTGGGCTCATTTAGCGTGGGGGATCAATGTAACATTGGTGCCAACTCCGTTGTGCTTAAGGAAGTGCCTTCCAATAGTACCGTGGTAGGTATACCGGGCAGAATTGTTAAACAGGATGGCCGACGGGTAGATCGCCTCAGTCAACAATTGCCCGATCCGGTCATTGACTCCTTGCGCAGTATGCAACAAGAACTCGAACGATTGCAGGAAGAAGTACGTACACTGCAGAATGCCCGTGCCAATGAGACTGTGCATGATACGTGATACAATAAATAAAGGCAGTATAGGATGAAAGGATAAGTGACCATGACGCTTCAGATTTATAATACGATGAGTCGTACCAAAGAGGAATTTGTTCCCCAGGAGCCAGGGAAAGTGAAAATGTATGTCTGCGGACCAACGGTATATGACTACATTCATATCGGGAATGCCCGCCCGGTTATCTTTTTCGACACGGTTCGTGGATACCTGGAACAGACAGGACATGATGTGAACTATGTGGTGAACTTCACGGATGTGGACGATAAGCTGATTCGCAAAGCAGAACAACTTGGAACAGATGTTCCTCACGTGGCTGAGAAATTTATTGCTGCCTATTATGAAGACCTTGAGGGATTGGGTATTCCCAAGGCAAGCAGCAATCCGAGAGTAACGGAAAACATGCCGCTGATCATTGATTTTATCCGTGAGCTGGTTGAAAAAGGATTTGCGTATGAAAATGGCGGTGACGTCTATTACCGTACAGGCAAATTCAGCGAGTATGGCAAGCTGTCGAAGCAAAATTTACAGGAGCTGCAATTCGGAATCCGTGTGGGTGTGGACGAGCGCAAAGAGCATCCCGAAGATTTCGTGCTCTGGAAGGCTGCCAAACCAGGTGAGATCTATTGGTCCAGTCCTTGGGGTGATGGTCGACCAGGTTGGCATATCGAATGCTCCGCCATGGCTAGGGAGTACCTTGGGGATACGCTGGACATTCATGGGGGTGGACAGGATCTGCAGTTCCCGCACCATGAGTGCGAATGCGCCCAATCCGAGGTATTAACAGGTAAACCGCTTGCCAACTACTGGATGCATAATGGTTTTATCCGAATCGATAACGAGAAGATGTCGAAATCACTCGGTAATGGTGTTCTTGTTAAAGATTTGCGGAATCAATATAAACGCGAAGCGATTCGTTATTTCATGTTGTCTACCCACTATCGCAACCCATTGAACTTCACGGATGATACGATGGAGCAGGCACAGAACAGTGTGGACCGGATTGCGAATGCGGTAGGTAACCTGAACCATCGTCTGAATGCAGTAACTGTTGATCGGGATATCACAGCAGAGTTTACGGCAAGACTCGACCAAATTCGTCAGCAGTATCACGAGAAGATGCAGGATGATTTCAATACTCCTGATGCAATTACTGCTATGTTTGAGTGGGCAGGGGAAGCCAACCAACTGTTGCAACAAGAGGTAGTTAATGCGGCAGACATTCGCGCGCTCCTCGAGTTGTTCAGTGAATTGAATGCTGTGCTGCGCATTTATACTGACGCAGAGCCAGAACTTCTGGATGAGGAAGTAGAACGTCTGATTGAAGAGCGTGTAGAAGCGCGCAAGTCCAAAAACTGGACAAGAGCGGACGAAATTCGCGATGAATTGTCTGCACGTGGCATTCTGCTTGAAGATACGGCCCAGGGCATGAGATGGCGGCGCAAATGAACGAAGGACATCCAAATACACCCAAACAACAGGAACAGGTCACAGAGGGAGGATGGTTCCCGTATCCTCCTTCCAGACCTGCCAGGTTGATTCCACCTATTGCACTGGCCTATATTGGTGATGCGGTATATGAGGTAGCTGTTCGTCAATATCTGTTGTCGAAGGCAAACATGCGTCCCAATTATTTGCACCGTAGTGCAACCGGGTTGGTATCAGCGAAGGCACAGAGCCGCATACTTACAACGATTGAGGCTGAACTGACAGAGGAAGAACGTGATATCGTCCGGCAAGGGCGGAATGCCAAGTCGGGTAGTGTACCCAAAAATGCAGATGTGTTGGAATATAGACATGCCACGGCTTTTGAATGTCTCATTGGTTACCTCTACAGCAGTGGTCATCATGATCGCATGATTGAACTGATCGGGCTTGGTATTGAGCACTCGGAACAACAATCGCCATCGCCGACAAAAAGATAGAAATTTCAACAAAACAACGCATTACAGAGAGGATCGAACAACGATGGAAGAAGAATGGATCGCCGGTAAACACTCCGTGACGGAGGCGCTGCGTTCAGGCCGGACCATTAATAAAATATGGATTGCCGATACAGCACAGAAACATCTGACTCAACCTATTATCTCGGAAGCTAAAAAGCTAGGTATTGTTATTCAACACGTAGACAAGCGTAAGCTGGATCAAACGGTACCAGGCATTCAGCATCAGGGGGTAGTTGCTCAAGCGGCACCTTATGCTTATGTGGAGGTAGAAGACATTCTTGCTGCAGCAAAAGCGAAGAATGAGCATCCTTTCTTGATCCTGCTGGATGAGATTGAAGATCCTCATAACCTGGGGTCGATTTTGCGGACAGCAGATTGCACGGGTGCGCATGGCGTCATTGTACCCAAACGTCGCTCGGCAGCGGTAACCGTGACAGTATCCAAAACATCAGCAGGCGCTGTGGAGTACGTGCCAGTGGCTCGGGTAAGTAATCTTGGCCAGACCATCGATCGCCTCAAAGAGGAAGGTGTATGGGTTGTAGGGACAGATGTAACGGCACATGAAGGTGTCTTTGGTAATGGAGTCTTTACTGGCCCTGTGGCATTGGTAATCGGAAATGAGAATAAGGGAATGGGACGACTTATTCGTGAGAAATGCGATGTGCTGATCAAATTACCAATGCAAGGTCAGATTAATTCCCTGAATGCTTCCGTGGCAGCCGGGGTTGTCATGTACGAAGTGCTCCGCTCGCGTCAAGCGCAGGAATAGAAGGTATGGCTGATTCCCGTGATGTGCTTCTGGTAGACGGGTACAACATGATTGGCGACTGGCCGGAATTAACCAAACTTGCGGAAAGTGGGCTGGAAGAGGCGCGCAACAGGCTTCTCTTTCGTCTTGCAGATTACCAGGCTTTCTCCGGCCGGCGAGTCATTGTTGTGTTTGACGCCTACCTCGTGCCTGGACTCGGTAAATCCTTTACTCAGAGCAAAGTGCAGATCTATTTTACAAAGGAAAAAGAGACGGCAGACGAATGCATTGAGAGACTCGTTCGGGAACTAAGCATGCGAAGACGCCAAATCTATGTGGCTACGAGCGATATGGTAGAGCAACATGTCATATTCGGACAGGGGGCGCTGCGCATATCTGCAAGGGAGTTGCTGATTGAAGTAGAGCAGAACGAAAAAGAGTTAAAGAAACGACTGGAAGAAGATCAGGCGAAGACCACGCGTAACACACTCGGGGGCAAGTTGAGTCCGGATGTATTAAAAGAGTTTGAGCGATGGCGCCGGGAATAACAGTGAGTTTTACAAAATTTAGAATATTGAAACTCTTGACATTTATGTTATTGATGTTCTTTTTTAGGCAGAGCGTGGTTGACGGTGTGAGGTACCATCATATATACTGATCCTATATTTCATAGAGTAGAGTAACGGGGTACCTTGCGTTGCAGCCGGAGGGATTGTCTGTGAGTGTCGACCTCAAAGATATCATGTTATCCAAGTATGATTACCAAAGTGACGAAGACATTGTCGAAGCTTTCCGTGAAGGCGAAAGCGAAGCGTTAGAGTTTTTGATTAACAAATATCGTAACTTTGTACGCGCCAAGGCAAGATCTTATTTTCTGATTGGGGCAGACCGGGAAGATATTATTCAAGAAGGAATGATTGGCCTCTACAAATCCATTCGAGATTTCAAAGGGGACAAACTGGCTTCGTTCAAGGCTTTTGCCGAACTGTGTATTACAAGACAGATCATCACGGCGATTAAGACAGCGACACGTCAGAAGCATATTCCGCTTAATTCTTATGTATCTCTGGACAAGCCTATTTATGACGAAGAGTCTGATCGTACGTTACTCGATGTGATTTGTGGAACCCAGGTCAGTGATCCGGAAGAACTTATCATCAATCAGGAAGAGTTCGTGGGCCTGGAAGATAAAATGTCCGAGATTCTGAGTGATCTGGAACGTAAAGTATTGATGTTGTATCTGGACGGGAGATCTTATCAAGAGATTGCAGTAGATTTGGACAGACATGTGAAGTCCATTGATAATGCACTTCAGCGCGTCAAGCGCAAACTTGAAAAGTACCTGGAAGTTCGAGATAATTAAACACATGTTGTCGTTGACGGAAAAGGCTCGGTATTTGAGTCTTTTTTTAGTGTCTCAAGTTTATAAAATCTAAGAATGTTTATACTAGTAATCGCTCGGTCCATGCAGGAGAAGAGAAAAAACAGAGATGAGAAACGAATGTACGTTGTACGGAAGTAATACCCAATGAATGAAAGGCTATTCTTTCATTGACATGGTTATACCCTTGTGATAAAGTGTTTTAGGTAGGCCTAAATTTGTGGCTTTTTTTCAGGATCAATTTAGAGACTCTGCTTGAATGTGGAAGTCTTCGGGAGGTGTACATCATGCGGGTAATTATTACTTTGGCTTGTACTAACTGCAAACAAAGAAATTACACTACGACAAAAAACAAGCGTAATCACCCCGACCGCATGGAGATGAAGAAATTTTGCAAGTTTTGTAACGAGCAGACTTCTCATCGCGAAACCAGATAGTTTTTGGAGGTGTCGGCGTGAAACGAAGTTTCAAATCTCTGATTTCCTTTTTCTCAGAAAGCTGGGCTGAACTTAAAAAAGTTCGCTGGCCTAATCGTAAAGAGCTGACCAACTACACATTGATCGTACTTGGTACTGTTGTGGTTATGACGCTGTTTTTTTGGGTCATTGACATTGGCATCTCCTTTGTGATCGAAGCGATTATTTAAGAAGGGTTCCGGTGGCTTGATATGGAAAAAAGATGGTACGTCGTTCATACCTATTCAGGGTATGAGAACAAGGTCAAAGCCAATTTGGAAAAACGCGTAGAGTCTATGGGCATGGAAGACAAGATATTCCGCGTGCTTGTTCCTATGGAAGAAGAAGTGGTAAACAAGGACGGTAAGAAAAAAACCGTTATGCGTAAAGTTTACCCCGGTTATGTCTTGGTGGAAATGGTACAGACGGATGATTCTTGGTATGTTGTTCGCAACACACCGGGTGTTACAGGATTTGTCGGTTCGACAGGTTCTGGGTCCAAACCAACTGCTTTGTTGCCTGAAGAAGTGGAACAAATTCTTAAGCACATGGGAATGGTTGAACCTAAGCCGAAAATTGAGTTCGATATTAAGGAATCCGTACGTATTAAAGTCGGTCCTTTTGCGAATTTCGTAGGCTCCGTGGAAGAAATTTTGGTAGACAAAAGCAAGTTGAAAGTGCACGTGAACATGTTTGGACGGGAAACGCCGCTTGAGTTGGAATACACGCAAGTGGAGAAGATATAGTCTCTTCGAGTTTCTTGTGGGAGGGTTGAAAAACCCGTTAACCACTATTTTGCAAGGAGGTGTCAATCATGGCGAAAAAAGTTATTAAAATGGTAAAACTGCAGATTCCAGCAGGTAAAGCAAACCCAGCACCACCAGTAGGTCCAGCTTTGGGTCAAGCAGGTGTCAACATCATGGCATTCTGTAAAGAATTCAACGCTCGTACAGCTGATCAAGCGGGATTGATTATTCCAGTTGAAATTTCTGTATTCGAGGACCGTTCCTTTACTTTCATCACTAAAACTCCACCGGCAGCAGTTCTGTTGAAAGTGGCAGCTAAAGTTGAAAAAGGATCCGGCGAACCGAACAAGAAAAAAGTTGCTACTGTTAAACGTGATGCGGTTCGTCAAATCGCAGAAACAAAAATGCCTGACCTGAATGCAGCAGACGTTGAGTCCGCTATGCGTATGGTCGAAGGTACTGCCCGCAGCATGGGTATCACCATCGAAGACTAATTTTCATAAGAAACATGGCTTCGTAAAACCGGTCGATTCGCGACCGGTTGATGTGGGAGGTATATCCGCTAACACCACAAAGGAGGAATAAAACATGGCTAAACACGGTAAAAAATACCTGGAAGCTGCTAAGCTGATTGACAGCGAAGCAACTTACGAGCCTTCAGAAGCTGTAGAGCTTGTGAAAAAGGCAGCTACTGCAAAATTCGATGAAACAATCGAAGCAGCGGTTCGTTTGGGTGTAGACCCTCGTAAGCAAGACCAGGCTGTACGTGGTGTTGTTGTCTTGCCACACGGCACAGGTAAAACACAACGCGTATTGGTATTTGCAAAAGGTGACAAAGCGAAAGAAGCGGAAGCGGCTGGCGCGGACTATGTTGGTGATGCAGACATGATCAACAAAATCCAACAAGGCTGGTTCGAATTCGACGTCTGCGTAGCGACACCAGATATGATGAGTGAAGTAGGTAAATTGGGCCGACTGCTCGGCGGTAAAGGTCTGATGCCTAACCCTAAAGCCGGAACGGTAACTTTCGATGTAACTAAGGCTGTTCAAGAAATCAAAGCTGGTAAAATCGAATATCGTCTGGATCGTGCAGGTCAAATTCATGCACCGATTGGTAAAGCTTCTTTCTCTTCTGAGCAACTTAATGAGAACTTCAAAGCTCTCATGGAAGCTCTGAATCGTGCTAAACCAGCGGCAGCAAAAGGTGTTTATCTGAAGAATGTTAGTCTTTCTTCCACGATGGGCCCTGGCGCACGCGTGAACGCAGCAGCTTTTAGATAATATCTCTTGACAGGCTTGTCCTGTTATTGATATACTTTGAAAGTTGTGAGTCCGAGTGACTGACCGTTGACATTTGAATATGCTTACCGTAGACAGTAGGTGCCATTTGGCTTAATTTCCTGCCGAGGTGTGATTATAGAACTTAGAACGATGCAAATCGATGATGAGTATATATCAAGCCTTCGTGATTCTACGGAGGCTTTTCTTAATGGGATAAATTTGATCAGGAGGTGTACAGATTGGCAAACGCAAAAGTGATTCAAGCAAAACAAGAATCCGTTGATGCAGTAACAGCAAAATTGCGCGAGAGCGTTACAACTGTTGTTGTTGACTATCGTGGATTGAACGTTGCCCAAGTAACTGAGTTGCGAAAGCAACTTCGTGAAGCGGGGATCGAATTCCAAGTGCTGAAAAACTCGTTGCTTCGCCGTGCAGCTGCAGCAGCAGAACTGACAGAACTCGATAGTGTTCTTACAGGTCCTACTGCAATTGCATTCAGCGTAGATGACGTTGTGGCTCCAGCTAAAATTCTGAACGACTTCGCGAAAAAGAACGATGCACTGGAATTGAAAGGTGCAGTTGTAGAAGGTCGCGTAATCGGAGTAGAAGAAGTTAAGGCATTGGCAGAACTGCCATCCCGCGATGGACTCCTCTCCATGCTCCTCAGCGTGCTTCAAGCGCCAGTGCGCAACTTCGCGCTTGCGGTTAAAGCAGTTGCAGAAAAAGAAGAACAAGGCGCGTAAACAACTTGATCTGAATGCTGCTTAGGCGGCAAATGAATTAAAAAAAATAATATTATATATGGAGGTTCACTCATGAGTAAAGAGCAAATCTTGGAAGCAATCAAAGGCATGACTGTACTGGAATTGAACGATCTTGTTAAAGCAATCGAAGAAGAATTCGGCGTAACTGCTGCAGCTCCAGTCGCTGCTGCAGGTGCAGTAGCTACTGCTGAAGCTGAGCAATCCGAGTTCGACGTAATCTTGACTAACGCTGGTGCTTCCAAAATCAACGTTATCAAAGCAGTTCGCGAAATCACAGGTCTTGGCCTGAAAGAAGCAAAAGAACTGGTTGACAACGCTCCAAAAGCATTGAAAGAAAAAGTTGCCAAAGAAGAAGCAGAAGCGGTTAAAGCTAAGCTTGAAGAAGCTGGCGCTACAATCGAAGTTAAATAATTTAGCTTTTATAAGCTAGATGAACAAAACAACAAACCCCTTGACTTATATCAAGGGGTTTGTTGCTGTAATTGTAAATGGAAAGTGAGTGAGGGCATGTCCAATCATTATTATTCGGACAAACCGCAAGTAGCACATGATCGCAGAGCAACTGAAACGGTTCTTCGCGGATTCAGTCTGCGATTCGTGACGGATGCCGGTGTATTTTCCAAAAACGGAATCGATTATGGCAGCAGAGTATTGATTGATGCGATAGAGTTGCCATCAGGGGCTCATGTTCTCGATGTGGGATGTGGATACGGACCGATGGGTCTTACAGCAGCTAAACTTGTACCGGATGGGCATGTCACCATGATCGATATCAACGAGAGAGCCGTTGAACTTTCCAAGGAAAATGCAAAAGCGAACGGAATTAACAATGTTACGGTATTGCAAAGTAATCTACTGGCTGAAGTAAAAAAGCAAGATTATGACGTTATTCTAACCAATCCGCCTATACGGGCTGGGAAAGAGACGGTTCATACTATTTTCGAACAGGCACATCGCCATCTGAAAGTAGGCGGTTCGTTGTGGATTGTCATTCAGAAGAAACAAGGGGCCCCATCAGCAAAAGCGAAATTGGAATCTTTGTTTGGAAGAGTGGAAGAAGTGACGAAGGACAAAGGTTATCGGATTTTCAAAGCGGTGAAATCGGAAGAGGGTTCTACTAAAAGCTGAATCCGATGTTTGTAAAGTAAGCAGGGGATCATTTTTTTTTGCAATAGGACTATTGACTTGAAATTCAGGCCGTGGTATTATTGTAAAATGTCAGTATTAAGATGCCCTATTTGGCTTTAGCTAACTATAAATGTCAACCTTTTTTTACGCCGAACGGGCTTATTATGCCTACGTTTGGCGTATAATATGTACATTTTGGGCAAACTGGGGATAAGAATGATTTGGAAAGACATCCGCCGATCAAAGTTGCTCTTTTTTCGAACGACATTTCGAGTAAGGGCTTTTCTTTATTTGTGGATACATTGCTTTGCTCTGTATGTGTACCATTATAAGGTTACAAACAGAGGTTCGCAACGAAATTTTTAAAGTGAGTAGACATTGAGGGGTGAGTTTAAGTTGGCAGGACATCTTGTTCAATATGGTCGACGCACTCGGCGCAGTTATGCACGAATTAACGAGATACTCGAAGTTCCGAACCTGATTGAAATCCAACAAAAATCCTATGATTGGTTTTTGGAGGAAGGGTTGCGCGAAATGTTCCAGGATATCTCGCCGATCCAGGATTTTACAGGTAACTTAATTTTGGAATTTATCGATTACAGTCTCGGTGAACCGAAGTATACAGTAGACGACGCGAAAGAGCGTGACGTTACGTATGCAGCGCCGCTTCGGGTCAAAGTCCGGCTCATTAATAAGGAAACCGGCGAAGTCAAAGAGCAGGAAGTATTCATGGGAGATTTCCCGCTGATGACCAACACGGGCACATTTATTATTAATGGTGCGGAACGGGTTATTGTCAGCCAGTTGGTTCGCTCTCCTAGCGTTTACTTCAGTACCAAAGTAGATAAAAACGCCAAAAAAACGTATACCGCTACAGTTATTCCTAACCGCGGCGCTTGGCTCGAACTGGAGATGGACGCGAAGGATGTTGTTTACGTCCGGATCGACCGTACACGTAAAATACCGGTTACGGTTCTCCTGCGTTCACTTGGTTTTGGCACAGATGCTGAGATTTTGGATCTGCTCGGTAATGACGAATATATCCGCAACACACTGGACAAAGACAACACGGATTCCACGGAGAAAGCACTCATTGAGATCTATGAGCGTCTTCGTCCGGGCGAGCCTCCAACGCTGGATAATGCGAAAAGCTTGCTCGTAGCACGTTTCTTTGATCCAAAACGTTATGACCTGGCTAATGTAGGTCGTTACAAAATGAATAAAAAACTTCACATCAAAAACCGCTTGTTTAACCAGCGCTTGGCTGAGTCACTTGTTGACACTGAGACAGGTGAAATCATTGCTGAAGCAGGTCAAATGGTTGATCGTCGTTTGTTGGATGAAATCATGCCGTATCTGGAGAAAAGCGTTGGATTCCGCACGTATCATGTGGGTAACGGCGTTTTGGATGCCAATGATATCCCTATGCAAACGATTGATGTGTTCTCACCAACTGAAGATGGTAAAGTGGTCAAACTGATTGCCAATGCAAACATTGACAAGTCCGTCAAAAACGTGACACCGGCGGATATCATTTCGTCCATCAGTTATTTCCTTAACCTTCTGCAGGGAATTGGTAGCACGGATGATATCGATCATTTGGGTAACCGTCGTTTGCGTTCGGTGGGTGAACTCCTGCAGAACCAGTTCCGTATTGGCTTGTCCCGTATGGAGCGTGTGGTTCGTGAGAGAATGTCCATTCAGGATGCTAACGTAATTACACCACAGGCTTTGATTAACATACGTCCTGTTATTGCATCGATCAAAGAGTTCTTTGGTAGCTCTCAGTTGTCACAGTTTATGGATCAAACGAACCCGCTGGGTGAGTTGACACATAAACGTCGTTTGTCCGCACTTGGACCCGGTGGTTTGACGCGTGAGCGCGCAGGTATGGAAGTACGTGACGTCCATCCATCCCACTATGGCCGTATGTGTCCAATCGAGACGCCAGAGGGACCAAACATCGGTTTGATCAACTCCTTGTCTACGTTCGCCCGTGTGAATGAATATGGCTTCATTGAAGCTCCATATCGTTGGGTTGATCCGAAAACAGGTATTGTAACCGAGCAAATTGATTACCTGACAGCGGACGAAGAGGACAACTATGTTATCGCGCAAGCGAATGCGAAGTTGAACGAAGACGGTACATTTGAAGAAGAAGCGATCATTGTACGTTACAACAAACAGTCGGATAACATCCTTACGATGCCGAGTGAGCGAGTTGACTACATGGACGTATCTCCTAAACAGGTTGTATCCGTCGCTACAGCGCTGATCCCGTTCCTTGAGAACGATGACTCCAACCGTGCACTCATGGGATCTAACATGCAGCGGCAGGCGGTTCCACTCTTGATTCCTAAAGCACCACTTGTAGGAACAGGTATGGAGCACAAAGCTGCAAAAGATTCTGGTGTATGTATTGTCTCCGATTATGACGGAATTATTGAACGTTCTTCTGCGAACGAAATTTGGCTCCGTCGAGTTGAAGAAGTGGACGGTCAGGAAGTTAAAGGCGATATCGTTAAATATAAATTACACAAATTTATGCGTTCGAACCAAGGAACATGCATTAACCAGCGTCCGATTGTCAAAAGAGGTGCCGCTGTCAAAGCTGGCGATATCCTCGCTGATGGTCCTTCAACGGAAATGGGTGAATTGGCTCTGGGACGTAACGTTGTTGTTGCCTTCATGACTTGGGAAGGTTACAACTACGAGGATGCGATCTTGCTCAGTGAAAAACTCGTTAAGGAAGATGTATACACATCCATCCACATCGAGGAGTATGAGTCAGAAGCACGTGATACTAAGCTCGGACCTGAAGAGATCACACGTGACATCCCTAACGTTGGGGAAGAAGCGCTGCGTAACTTGGATGAGCGCGGTATTATCCGCATTGGTGCTGAGATCAGTGCTGGCGACATTCTGGTTGGTAAAGTAACACCTAAGGGTGTAACAGAGCTGACTGCAGAAGAACGTCTCTTGCATGCGATCTTTGGTGAGAAAGCACGTGAAGTACGTGATACTTCGTTGCGTGTACCACATGGTACTGACGGTATCGTAGTAGACGTGAAAGTATTTACCCGTGAAAACGGTGATGAGCTGCCTCCAGGTGTTAACCAACTCGTTCGTGTATATATCGCTCAAAAACGGAAAATTTCCGAGGGTGATAAAATGGCCGGACGTCACGGTAACAAAGGGGTCGTGGCCCGCATCTTGCCGGAAGAAGATATGCCTTTCCTGCCAGACGGTACACCGGTTCAGATCGTTCTTAACCCACTGGGCGTACCTTCCCGGATGAACATCGGTCAAGTGCTCGAGGTTCACTTGGGTATGGCGGCGATGCAACTGGGTATTCACGTCGCAACTCCTGTATTCGACGGAGCGAAGGAGTATGACGTCTTCGATACGATGGAAGAAGCAGGTATGCAACGTAATGGTAAAACTGTCCTGTATGATGGTCGTACAGGTGAAGAGTTTGAACGTGAAGTTACCGTAGGTGTCATGCACATGATCAAATTGGCACACATGGTTGATGATAAAATCCATGCCCGTTCCACGGGTCCTTACTCACTTGTTACGCAACAGCCATTGGGTGGTAAAGCCCAATTTGGTGGACAACGTTTCGGGGAGATGGAAGTATGGGCGCTTGAGGCTTACGGTGCTGCTTATACACTGCAAGAAATCTTGACCGTTAAATCCGATGACGTTGTTGGTCGGGTTAAAACGTATGAATCCATCGTCAAAGGTGAGAATGTTCCGGAACCAGGCGTTCCAGAATCATTTAAAGTATTGATCAAAGAGCTGCAAAGCTTGGGTATGGACGTTAAGATTTTGAGCGAAGATGAGCAAGAGATTGAAATGAGAGAAATGGACGATGAAGATGACGCTGCGAGCGATAAGCTCAGCCTCAACCTTGAGGGTACAGAGGTCGGAGCGGAATAAACCGCTTCGAGCGCATGATGACCGGCGTTTTTCATCAGGCTCGCATCTTCTCCGGCTTCGGCCGGAGAGGGCGTAACCTAGAATACAGGAATTGGTTAAGGAGGGTTGCTCCTTGTTGGACGTCAACAATTTCGAATACATGAAGATCGGGCTTGCTTCCCCAGAGAAAATTCGTTCTTGGTCCCGCGGAGAAGTGAAAAAACCGGAAACGATCAACTATCGTACGTTGAAACCGGAAAAAGAAGGGCTGTTCTGCGAAAAGATTTTTGGCCCTACAAAAGACTGGGAATGTCATTGCGGTAAATACAAACGCGTCCGTTATAAAGGCGTTGTCTGTGATCGTTGTGGCGTTGAAGTAACACGTGCGAAAGTACGCCGCGAACGGATGGGCCATATTGAGCTCGCTGCTCCGGTATCGCATATCTGGTACTTCAAAGGTATTCCGAGCCGTATGGGTCTTGCTCTGGATATGTCTCCAAGATCTCTTGAAGAGATTATTTATTTTGCATCATATGTTGTAACTGATCCAGGAGAAACTCCACTGGAGAAAAAACAGCTGTTGTCCGAGAAAGAATACCGCAGCTACCGTGAAAAATACGGCTATGGTTTCCAGGCTGGCATGGGCGCAGAAGCGGTTAAAAAATTGCTTCAAGACCTTGACATAGACAAAGAGCTCGAGTTCCTGAAAGAAGAGCTCCGGACTGCGCAAGGACAACGTCGTAATCGTGCAATTAAACGTCTGGAAGTTATCGAAGCATTCCGCAACTCCGGCAATAAGCCAGAGTGGATGATCATGGATGTACTTCCTGTTATCCCGCCGGAACTTCGTCCAATGGTACAGTTGGATGGTGGACGTTTTGCAACGTCTGACCTGAATGACTTGTATCGCCGTGTAATCAACCGGAACAACCGTCTGAAACGTCTGCTTGATCTGGGCGCGCCAGATATTATCGTGCAAAATGAAAAACGGATGTTGCAGGAAGCTGTTGACGCATTGATCGATAATGGTCGTCGTGGACGCCCGGTGACGGGTCCTGGTAACCGTCCATTGAAATCTCTCAGCCACATGCTGAAAGGTAAACAAGGACGTTTCCGTCAAAACTTGCTCGGTAAACGGGTTGACTATTCTGGTCGTTCCGTTATCGTTGTTGGACCTTACCTGAAAATGTATCAGTGTGGTCTGCCAAAAGATATGGCACTTGAATTGTTCAAGCCTTTTGTTATGAAAGAGCTTGTAAATAAAGGGCTTGCCCACAACATCAAGAGCGCGAAACGTAAAGTTGAACGTGTAAGTCCTGAAGTATGGGATGTTCTTGAAGAAGTAATCAAGGAGCATCCGGTTCTGTTGAACCGTGCCCCTACGCTTCACAGACTCGGTATTCAAGCATTTGAACCGATTCTCGTTGAAGGTAAAGCAATTCGTCTTCACCCGCTCGTATGTACGGCATACAATGCCGACTTTGACGGTGACCAAATGGCCGTGCACGTTCCGTTATCCGCTGAAGCTCAAGCGGAAGCACGTATCCTGATGCTTGCATCAGGTAACATTTTGAACCCGAAAGACGGTAAACCGGTTGTTACTCCTTCCCAGGATATGGTGCTTGGTTCTTATTACCTCACTATGGACAACAAGGAAGAAAAGGGCACAGGTATGATCTTGCGTACAGTTAACGAAGCTGTATCCGCATATCAACGTGGTACTGCTGGTCTGCATGCGCGTGTAGCTATTCCGGTTAAGGCGCTTGGTAAAACAAGCTTCACGGAAAAACAGCAAGAAGGAATGTTGCTGACAACGATCGGTAAAATTATCTTCAATGAAATTTTCCCGGCAAGCTTCCCGTATATCAATGATGCGACTCGTGCTAACCTATACCAAGGTACTGCAGATCACTCATTTGTATATGAAAAAGGCGCTGATCTCAGAGAAGCTATTATGAATGCTCCTCTGGCTGGCGGTGTCGGTAAAGAATACCTCGGCTCCATCATTGCACGTTGTTTTGAAATTTATCACACAACGGAAACAGCCGTTATTTTGGATAAAATCAAACAACTTGGATTCACATACTCTACACGTGCCGGTATTACGGTTGCGGTATCTGATGTTATCGTTCCGCCTGAGAAGTTTGAAATCCTTAGACAATCTGAGGAAAAAGCACAAATCGTTACGAATCAGTACCGTCGTGGTCTGATTACGAATGAAGAGCGCTATGACCGTATCATTGATATCTGGTCAAAATCCAAAGATGACATCACTGAGATTCTGATGAAATCAATGGATCGTTACAACTCGATTATGATGATGGTAGACTCCAAAGCACGGGGTAACAAATCGCAAATCACCCAATTGGGCGGTATGCGTGGTCTGATGGCCAACCCATCCGGTCGAATTATCGAACTCCCAATCAAATCGAACTTCCGTGAAGGTCTGACGGTACTGGAGTACTTTATCTCCACTCACGGAGCGCGTAAAGGTTTGGCGGATACAGCCCTGCGTACAGCCGATTCAGGTTACCTGACTCGTCGTCTCGTAGACGTAGCCCAAGACGTAATCGTGCGTGATGATGATTGTGGTACAGATAAAGGCTTTACGGTAAGTCGTATTCAGGATGGTAAAGAGGTTATCGAAGATCTCTACGACCGTATTGAAGGCAGATATTGCTTCGAGACTCTTCGTCATCCGGAAACGAAAGAAATCATTGTAGGTCGCAATGAATTGATTGACTCCGATAAAGCAGAAGCGATCATCAAAGCAGGTATTACTAAATTGCAAATCCGATCCGTCCTCAGCTGCCGTGCAAGTCATGGTGTCTGCAAGAAGTGTTATGGTCGCAACCTCGCGACAGGTAAACACGTGGAGATTGGTGAAGCAGTTGGTATTATTGCAGCACAGTCCATTGGTGAGCCGGGAACACAGCTTACAATGCGTACATTCCACACCGGTGGTGTAGCCGGAGACGATATTACGCAAGGTTTGCCGCGTATCCAGGAGTTGTTTGAAGCTCGTAATCCTAAGGGTCAAGCAACAATCAGTGAGATTGATGGTGTAGTTAAAGAGATTCGCGAAGCGAAAGATCGTCGTGAAATCGAAATTCAAGGTGAAGCGGAATCCAAAGTATACGCCGTTACCTACGGTTCCCGTGTGCGCGTAAGCGAAGGCATGGAAATTGAAGCGGGTGACGAGTTGACAGACGGTTCCATCGATCCAAAAGAAATGCTGCGCATTAAAGGCATACGTGGCGTACAAAACTACATTTTGCAGGAAGTACAACGCGTATACCGTAACCAAGGCGTAGAAATCAATGACAAACACGTTGAAGTTATGATCCGTCAAATGTTGCGTAAAATCCGCATCGTTGATGCAGGAGATACAACACTGTTGCCAGGGTCGTTCGTGGATATGCATGAGTACGAAAGAGCTAACAAAATAGCGATCCTTAGTGATAAAGAGCCAGCGGTTGCAAAACCAATCCTGCTCGGTATTACGAAAGCATCCTTGGAAACAGACTCCTTCCTCTCGGCGGCTTCGTTCCAAGAAACTACACGTGTATTGACAGATGCGGCGATCAAAGGTAAAGTCGATCAGTTGCTCGGTCTGAAAGAAAATGTAATCATCGGTAAATTGATTCCTGCTGGTACAGGTATGCACCGTTACCGCAGCATCAAATTTGCTGAGCCAGAAGATGGTCAATCTTCAGTAGAAGAACTTGAGCCAGTTTCGGTTGATTAAATAGATGCCTCTCATTTAGAGGGGAATGAAAGTTATGTGCGTCAGGAGGCGGACGCTTGTATAATGCAGGCGGACGAATCCTGATGTGCGTAAACTTTAAAAAAATGTTTTAGGATTAGCATTGACAATGCTTGCGCTAGATGCTAATATATCAAAGGTGCGTGGGCAGCTGATTGTACATGGTTCTATTCGGAGGAATGCACAATGTCTAATGAAAAAGCCTTGCAAGATGCTCATGTCAAAATAGGTACCAAACAGACCATGCGGATGGTGCAGACAGATATGGCTTCTGAAGTCTATGTCGCAGAAGATAGTGATCCGCAGCTCACTTCCAAAATCATTGCTTTGTGTGAACAACACAATGTGAAGTATACGAAAGTGGATACAATGAAAAATCTCGGCAAAGCTTGCGGGATTGGAGTGGGAGCAGCTATGGTTGCTGTCGTAAAATGATAGTGTAAGGAACGTTTTTGTCCGAGAACTTTTAGGGATTCTCCAAGGCAAAAACTTTTCATTTGTCTTTTTATGAACCGCCTGGGTCTGTGGACTTAGCGAAAAGAGGTTTATAAAGAAACATGAATATTTGAGGAAGGGGGTGGCAATCACATGCCAACTATTAATCAACTGGTTCGTAAAGGACGTCAAGCAAAAGTTGAGAAGTCAAAATCTCCAGCTTTGCAAAAAGGATTCAACGCTTTGAAACGTGAATCTACTAACATCAGTGCCCCACAAAAACGTGGTGTCTGCACTCGTGTAGGTACAATGACTCCACGTAAACCAAACTCTGCACTTCGTAAGTATGCCCGTGTTCGTCTGACGAACCGTCTCGAGGTTACTGCTTATATCCCGGGAATCGGACATAATCTTCAAGAGCACAGTGTGGTATTGATCCGCGGAGGTAAAGTTAAAGACCTTGCAGGAGTTCGTTATCACATCGTTCGTGGAGCTCTCGATACTGCAGGCGTAAACAACCGTATGCAAGCTCGTTCGAAATACGGTGCAAAACGTCCAAAAGCTAAAAAAGCCTAAACCATTATAAGCAGAGAACCTGAGAGCCTTCTGGCTTAGGTTTGGAAGGTACAGGGTCTGCTGAACAAGAAAGAAAGGGGGATATCCATGCCACGCAAAGGTCCAGTTACGAAAAGAGACGTGTTGCCTGATCCGTTATACAACAGCAAGTTGGTTACTCGTTTAATCAACCGCATCATGATCGGCGGAAAACGCGGTGTTGCTCAAAGCATTCTGTATAATGCGTTCAAGTTGATTCAAGAACGTACGGGTAATGACCCTATGGAAGTATTTGAAGCAGCGATCAAGAACATCATGCCAGTCCTGGAAGTTAAAGCTCGCCGTGTCGGCGGTGCCAACTACCAAGTACCAATCGAGGTGAAACCAGAGAGACGTACTGCTTTGGGATTACGTTGGCTCGTGAACTACTCCCGCAACCGCGGTGAGAAAACAATGGAAGAGCGTTTGGCGGCTGAGATCATCGACGCTTCCAACAACACAGGCGCTTCCGTTAAAAAACGCGAAGATACGCACAAAATGGCTGAAGCGAACAAAGCGTTTGCTCACTACCGTTGGTAGGATTCAGTTCACAATAAAAAAAACTTCAATTTTGAAGGGAGACCCATTTCATGGCTAGAGAGTTCTCCTTAAAAAATACACGTAATATCGGGATCATGGCTCATATTGATGCGGGTAAAACCACGACAACTGAGCGGATTCTGTTTTACACAGGACGTACGCACAAAATCGGTGAAGTACACGAAGGCGCTGCGACAATGGACTGGATGGAACAGGAACAGGAGCGCGGAATTACGATTACTTCCGCTGCAACTACCGCTGCTTGGAAAGGCCACCGCGTTAATATTATTGATACCCCGGGACACGTTGACTTCACTGTTGAAGTTGAACGTTCCCTTCGTGTATTGGACGGAGCAGTTGGTGTATTCAGTGCGAAAGAAGGCGTCGAGCCTCAGTCCGAAACCGTATGGAGACAGGCTGACAAGTACGGCGTACCTCGTATCGCATATGTAAACAAAATGGATATCATCGGTGCTGACTTCCTGAACGTTGTATCTGACATGCGTGATCGCCTTCAGGCAAACGCTGTTGCGATTCAACTTCCAATCGGCGCTGAAAATGATTTCACTGGTATCATCGATATCGTTGCACAAAAAGCTCATATGTACAAAGATGATCTTGGTCAAGATATCGAAGAAACCGACATTCCTGCAGAATTTGCAGATCAAGTTGAAGAACTTCGCAACGAGTTGATTGAGCGCGTTGCTGAACTGGATGAAGATTTGACAATGAAATACCTGGAAGGCGAAGAAATCACAATTGATGAGATCAAAGCCGTACTCCGTAAAGGTGTTGTAGATGTTAAGATCTTCCCGGTTATCTGTGGATCCTCGTATCGTAACAAAGGTGTTCAGCTGATGTTGGATGCTGTTATCGATTACTTGCCAGCTCCAACAGACGTTCCTTCGATCACTGGTCATCTTGAAGATGGAACTGAAGCAGTCCGTCAGTCATCCGATGAAGAGCCTTTCTCCGCACTGGCATTCAAAATCATGACGGACCCTTACGTTGGTAAATTGACATTCTTCCGCGTATACTCTGGTGTTCTTCAATCCGGATCATATGTATTGAATGCCACTAAAAACAAACGTGAGCGTATCGGTCGTATCCTTCAAATGCATGCGAACAGCCGTCAAGAAATCACTGTAGTTTACTCCGGTGATATTGCAGCTGCCGTAGGTTTGAAAGATACGGGTACAGGTGATACACTATGTGATGAGAAAAATCCGGTTATCCTGGAGTCAATGAACTTCCCTGATCCGGTTATCGAAATCGCCGTTGAACCTAAAACCAAAGCTGACCAAGATAAAATGGGTGTTGCTCTCGGTAAGTTGACTGAAGAGGATCCAACTCTTCGTGCTCATACTGACGAAGAAACAGGTCAAACAATCTTGGCAGGTATGGGTGAGCTTCACCTTGATATCATCATCGACCGTATGCGTCGTGAGTTCAAGGTTGAAACTACTGTGGGTAAACCACAAGTAGCTTACCGTGAAACATTCCGTGCTCCAGCGCGCGTTGAAGGTAAATTCGTACGTCAATCCGGTGGTCGTGGTCAATACGGTCACGTATGGGTTGAATTCGAACCTCTCGAGCCGGGTACAGGCAGCCAGTTCGAAAGTAAGGTTGTCGGTGGTTCCGTACCAAGAGAATACATTCAACCTGCACTGTCAGGGATTGAAGAGCAAATGAAAAACGGCGTTATTGCAGGCTTCCCGCTTGTTGACGTTAAGGCTACAATTGTAGACGGATCTTACCATGATGTCGATTCCAATGAGATGGCATTTAAAATTGCCGGATCCATGGCGCTTAAAGCGGCTAAAGACAAGTGTAAGCCAGTTCTGCTTGAGCCTATCATGAAAGTAGAAGTAACTGTTCCGGAAGAGTACATGGGTGACGTAATGGGTATGTTGAACTCCCGTCGTGGCCGCATTGAAGGTATGGATTCCCGTAGTGGAGCTCAAATCATCCGTGCTAAGGTACCTTTGTCTGAAATGTTTGGTTACTCTACAACTCTTCGTTCCGGTACTCAAGGACGCGGCGTATTCTCCATGGAACTCTCTCACTATGAAGAAGTTCCTAAGAGCATTGCTGAAGAAATCGTTGCCAAAACAAAAGGCACCGAGTAGTAGTTTTCTCACACTGGATGCAAGTGCATAAGAATTCATTTCGGAGCACTTCATTCAGTGAAAACATAAAATTATAATTCTAAGGAGGCCACGTTCAAATGGCAAAGGCTAAATACGAACGTAATAAACCCCACGTTAACATCGGTACTATTGGTCACGTCGATCACGGTAAAACAACTCTGACTGCTGCAATCACAACTGTATTGTCCAAAACTTACGGTGGTGCTGCTGTAGCATTCGACCAAATCGACAAAGCTCCAGAAGAGCGCGAGCGCGGTATCACTATCTCCACAGCACACGTTGAGTACGAAACTGATACTCGTCACTACGCTCACGTTGACTGCCCAGGTCACGCCGACTATGTTAAAAACATGATCACTGGCGCGGCTCAAATGGATGGAGCTATCTTGGTAGTATCCGCAGCTGATGGCCCAATGCCACAAACTCGTGAGCATATCTTGCTCTCCCGTCAAGTAGGCGTACCTTACATTGTTGTATTCTTGAACAAATGTGACATGGTTGAAGACGAAGAGTTGTTGGAATTGGTTGAGATGGAAGTTCGCGACCTTCTTAACGAATATGAGTTCCCAGGTGACGATACTCCAATCACTCGTGGATCCGCTCGTGAAGCACTGGCAAACCCAGATGGCGAATGGGCTCAAAAAATCGTTGAGATGTTCAAAGAGATCGACACTTACATCCCACTGCCTGAACGTCAAACTGACAAGCCTTTCTTGATGCCTGTCGAGGACGTATTCTCCATCACTGGTCGTGGTACTGTTGCTACTGGCCGTGTAGAGCGTGGTACTGTTAAAGTCGGCGAAGAGATCGAAATCGTTGGTATCACTGAAGAAACTAAAAAATCTGTTGTAACAGGCGTTGAGATGTTCCGTAAATTGCTGGATTCCGCTCAAGCGGGTGACAACATCGGTGCGTTGTTGCGTGGTGTTGACCGTAATCAAATCGAGCGTGGTCAAGTACTTGCAAAACCAGGTTCTGTTAAGCCACACACAGAATTCACAGCTCAAATCTACGTTCTGACAAAAGAAGAGGGCGGACGTCACAAACCATTCTTCACTGGTTACCGTCCACAGTTCTACTTCCGTACAACTGACGTAACAGGCATCATCAACTTGCCTGAAGGTACTGAAATGGTAATGCCTGGTGATAACATCACTGTTACTGTTTCCCTGATCTCCCCAATCGCGATTGAAGAAGGAACTAAATTCTCCATTCGTGAAGGCGGACGTACAGTTGGTGCCGGTTCCGTAGCATCTATCCAAAAATAATTCGGCTTATGCTGAATAAAGCATATGTAACAGTGTACTGGAACGAGTAACATTGTATTGTAACGAAGCTTCGGAAGAGTTCTTTATCCGACATCGGATAGAGAACTCTTTTATTATGTTTAAAGTTCGGAACCTACGTCATACGAAATGAACATCATTTAGGAGTTTAGAAGGATTGGCAAGGCAGCCTGGATATTGAAGATAAACACTGCAATAAACGAAGTCATTTCATCAGAAAAGATAAGTTTAAATGTTTTTCTTAAATATGCTTGCAATACGCCTATCTTTTCTATATAATAATAAATGTTGTTCTGTGACGTTGCGATGATGTGAGAGGTTACTGGCACACCCGGCCCCTTTGCCATGGGAGAGTGGCTAGAAAATTTTCACGGAGTATGTCCGATAAAAAATTGGGCGATAGAAGGAGGGACTAAAATGGCAAAGCAAAAAATTCGTATTCGTTTGAAAGCTTACGACCACAGAATTCTTGATCAATCCGCGGAGAAAATTGTTGAAACAGCAAAACGTTCGGGTGCTGGTGTATCCGGTCCGATTCCGCTTCCTACTGAAAAACAAATCATTACTATTCTTCGTGCGGTGCACAAGTACAAGGATTCTCGGGAACAATTCGAACAACGTACACATAAACGTTTGATCGACATCGTTAACCCGACTCCACAAACTGTGGATGCCTTGATGCGCTTGGATCTGCCGTCCGGTGTAGATATCGAAATTAAATTGTAATACAAGCTATAACAAAGACCATGTATAAAGGAAAAGAGGTGTCAACATGAAAGCAATCTTAGGAAAAAAACTCGGGATGACTCAAGTATTTACTCCTGAAGGTAACGTCGTTCCAGTAACGGTTATCGAAGCAGGCCCTTGTGTTGTTTTGCAAAAGAAAGACATTGAGAACGATGGCTACGAAGCAATTCAAATCGGTTACTCCGATAAGAAAGAAAAAAATGCTAACAAGCCAGAAGCAGGTCACGCTAAAAAAGCGAACACTGCCCCTAAGCGCTACGTTCGTGAAGTTCGCGGTATCAACATCGCAGAATATGAAGTTGGCCAAGAACTGAAAGCTGACATTTTTGCTGAAGGCGAATTCGTTGACGTAACGGGTATTTCTAAAGGTAAAGGTTTTGCCGGCGTTATCAAGCGTTGGGGACAAAGCACTGGACCTATGTCACACGGTTCGCGTTACCACCGTGGCCCTGGTTCAATGGGTTCGATCCAAGCTAACCGCGTTCCTAAAGGCAAACGCCTGCCAGGACACATGGGACATGATACTATTACAATCCAACGTCTTGAAGTAGTTAAAGTAGACGCTGAGCGTAACGTGTTGCTCGTGAAAGGTTCCATTCCTGGACCGAAAAACAGTCTCATTAGAGTTAAAGAAACGGTGAAAAAATAACCACTGAAGAAAGGAGGAACACAAAATGCCAAAAGTATCAGTTTACAATGTAGATGGTAGCCAAGTAGGCGAAGTTGAATTGAACGATGCGGTTTTCGGAATTGAGCCGAACCAACACGTTCTGTACGATGCAGTTCTTATGCAACGTGCTTCCCTTCGTCAAGGTACCCACAAAGTAAAAGGACGTTCTGAAGTACGTGGCGGTGGACGTAAGCCTTGGAAACAAAAAGGTACAGGTCGCGCTCGTCAAGGTTCAATTCGTTCACCACAATGGAAAGGCGGCGGTATCGTATTTGGTCCAACACCACGGAGCTATGCGTATAAACTGCCTAAGAAAGTTCGCCGCTTGGCGATCAAATCAGCCCTTTCATCCAAAGTGCTTGACAATGACATTATCGTTTTAGACGCTCTCACGTTGAGTACGCCTAAAACTAAAGAATTCGCAGCCATCTTGAGTAACCTCAAAGTGGGACGTAAAGCTTTGATTGTAGCTCCTAGCTATGATGATAATGTAGCTCTTTCCGCACGGAATATTCCAGGCGTGAAATTCGTAGCTGCTGACGGCATTAATGTTCTTGACGTGCTTTCGCACGACAAATTGATCATTACGAAAGAAGCAGTTCAGAAGGTAGAGGAGGTGCTCGCGTAATGAAGGATCCTCGTGATATTGTAAAACGTCCGATTATTACGGAACGTACTGCTGACATGATGAACGACTTGAAATATGTATTTGAAGTCGATATCCGTGCAAACAAAACCGAGATCAAAAAGGCAGTAGAAGCTATTTTCAATGTAAAAGTGAAAAACGTGAACACGCTTCGTGTTCCAGCTAAGCCGAAACGGTACGGACGTTATTCCGGATATACTAGCGAATGGAAAAAAGCGTTTGTAACGCTGACAAAAGACAGCAAAACGCTTGAGTTCTTTGAAACTGTATAATTGAATTTTTGAAGTAAGGAGGGAAACCCAGTGCCAATCAAAAAGTATAAACCAACATCCCCGGCAAGACGGAACATGTCCGTTTCTACATTTGAGGAAATCACCACAAATCAGCCGGAGAAATCGTTGTTGGCCCCGTTGAGCAAACAAGCAGGCCGCAATAACCAAGGTAAAATTACAGTTCGTCACCATGGTGGTGGACACAAACGTAAATACCGTATCATTGACTTCAAACGTACTAAAGATGGAATACCGGGCCGCGTTGCTACGATTGAGTATGACCCGAACCGTACATCCAACATCGCTCTGATTCACTATGCTGATGGTGAGAAACGTTATATCATCGCTCCTAAAGGTTTGAAAGTTGGAGATCAAGTATTCTCCGGACCTGAATCGGACATCAAAATCGGTAACGCACTGCCACTCGAAAACATTCCAGTAGGTACCGTTATCCACAACATCGAGTTAAAACCAGGTAAAGGCGGACAATTGGTTCGTGCTGCTGGTACAGAAGCTCAATTGCTTGGTAAAGAAGAAAAATACGTTTCCGTTCGTCTCTCTTCCGGAGAAGTTCGTCGTATTTTGAAAGTTTGCCGCGCGACAATCGGATCTGTTGGTAACCAAGACCACGAGCTCATTAAAATCGGTAAAGCCGGTCGTAGCCGTTGGTTGGGTAAACGTCCTGAGGTTCGTGGTGTAGTAATGAACCCTAACGATCACCCACACGGTGGTGGTGAAGGTCGTGCTCCAATCGGACGTAAATCGCCAATGTCACCATGGGGTAAACCTACTCTTGGTTACAAAACGCGTAAGAAAAATAAAGCTTCTGATAAATACATCATTCGCCGCCGCACGAAGTAATACACACTGTGCATAACTTCGTGAGGCATCTGCGGATGCATAATAGCTACGTTTGAAGGGAGGATCTCCACATGGGTCGCAGTTTGAAAAAAGGGCCATTCATTGATGGCTACATGCTCAAAAAGGTAGAAGAGATGGAAGCTTCAGGTAAGAAGAACGTAATCAAAACCTGGTCCCGTCGTTCTACAATTTTCCCGCAATTCATCGGACACACATTTGGCGTTTACGATGGTCGTAAACACGTGCCAGTGTATGTAACTGAGGACATGGTCGGACACAAACTGGGTGAGTTCGCTCCAACCCGTACGTACAAAGGCCATACTGATGATGATAAGAAAACAAGAAGATAAATGAACATCTTTAATGTTTGAGAGGAGGTTACACAATGGAAGCAAAAGCACATGCTAAGTTTATCCGGATTGCTCCTCGTAAAGTTCAACTCGTTGTTGACTTGATTCGCGGCAAGCAAGTAGGTGAGGCGGTTGCCATTCTCCGTCACACTCCGAAATCCGCTTCTCCAATCGTTGAGAAGTTGCTTAACTCCGCTATTGCGAATGCGGAACATAACTATTCTTTGGATGTTAACAACTTGGTTATCTCGCAAGCTTACGTGAACCAAGGACCGACAATGAAACGTTTCCGCCCTCGTGCAATGGGACGTGCAAGTCGTATTAATAAACGTACTAGCCACATTACTTTGGTGGTATCTGAGAAGTAGAAGGAGGGGAAATGTGTGGGCCAAAAGGTAAATCCAGTCGGACTCCGTGTCGGAATTATCCGTGACTGGGAATCTAAGTGGTATGCAGGCAAAGACTTCGGTGATCTTTTGATGGAAGACGTGAGAATTCGTGAATTCCTGAAAAATAAATTGAAAGACTCCGCTTTATCTCGTGTAGAAATTGAGAGAGCGGCTAACCGCGTAAACGTAACGATTCACACTGCTAAACCAGGTATGGTTATTGGTAAGGGTGGTTCGGAAGTTGAAAATCTTCGTAACCAAATTACGAAAATTGCTGGCGGTAAAAAAGTACACATCAACATTTCTGAAATTAAGAACCAAGACTTGGACGCTGTTCTTGTAGCTGAAAACATTGCACAACAATTGGAACGTCGTGTTTCTTTCCGTCGTGCTCTGAAACAAGCAATTCAAAGAACTATGCGCTCCGGTGCTAAAGGTATCAAAACTCAAGTAGGCGGACGTCTTGGCGGTGCTGAGATCGCACGTTCTGAGGGCTACAGCGAAGGAACTGTTCCACTGCACACACTGCGTGCTGACATTGACTATGGTACAGCAGAGGCTCATACTACTTACGGACTTATCGGCGTAAAAGTATGGATCTATCGTGGAGAGGTTCTTCCTACGGCTAAGAAACAAGCTGCTAAGGAAGGAGGCAACTAATCATGTTGGTACCAAAACGCGTAAAACACCGTAAGCAACAACGTGGACATATGAAAGGCCAAGCTAAAGGCGGAACGACTCTGAACTTTGGCGAATACGGTCTGCAAGCTACGGAACCGGCTTGGATTACGAACCGTCAAATCGAAGCGGCTCGTATTGCAATGACTCGTTACATCAAACGTGGTGGTAAAGTTTGGATCAAAATTTTCCCAGACAAACCAATCACTCAAAAGCCTCTCGAGGTTCGGATGGGTAGCGGTAAAGGTAACGTAGAAAAATGGGTTGCAGTAGTGAAACCAGGTAAGATCATGTTTGAACTTGCTGGTGTACCGGAGGAAATTGCACGCGAAGCAATGCGTCTTGCCGCTCACAAACTGCCAATCAAAACGAAGTTCGTGAAACGTGAAGAATTGGGTGGTGAAGCAAATGAAAGCTAGTGAATTTCGCAACCTAACCTCTGCTGAAATCGAGCAAAAGATTGCCGGATTTAAAGAAGAACTCTTTAACCTCCGCTTTCAATTAGCTACCGGTCAGCTGGATAACCCGACTCGCATCCGTGATGTGCGGAAAGAAATAGCTCGTGCTAAAACCATTATCCGTGAGAGAGAATTGGGAATCGGTTAATTAGGGATAGGATGGACAATCCGTCCGTAATCAGGAAGGAGGCCAACAATGAGCGAAGAACGTAACGCACGTAAAGTGCAAACTGGTAAAGTGGTCAGCGATAAAATGGACAAAACGATTGTTGTTGCTGTAGAAACTTACAAAAAACACAACTTGTACCATAAACGCATTAAGGTTACTAAAAAATTCAAAGCGCATGACGAAGAAAACACTGCGAAAATCGGTGACACGGTGAAAATCATGGAGACTCGTCCGCTTTCGAAAGATAAACGCTGGAGACTTACTGAAATCGTAGAAAAAGCGGTTATCATCTAATGCATCAGCAGCATTGCTGAAAGGAGGAATACTAAATGATTCAACCATTTACACGTTTGACTGTGGCCGACAACTCCGGTGCGAAGGAACTGATGTGTATCCGCGTACTCGGCGGTACGGGACGTCGTACAGCTCAAATCGGTGATCTGATCGTTTGTTCTGTTAAACAAGCAACACCAGGCGGCGTTGTCAAAAAAGGTGATGTAGTTAGAGCGGTTGTCGTTCGTACGAAACGTTCTGTACGTCGTAAAGACGGTTCCTACATCGGTTTTGATGAAAATGCAGCGGTTGTTGTAAAAGACGACAGAAGCCCACGTGGAACACGTATTTTCGGACCAGTTGCTCGTGAACTTCGCGATAAAGACTTCATGAAAATCGTTTCCTTGGCTCCAGAAGTTATCTAAAGCTTAATCTCGTGATGTTAGAAACAGGAGGTGTACGAAATGCCAAGAGTGAAAAAAGTTCTGGAATCCCATAACAACAAACTTCACGTAAAAAAGGAAGATACGGTTATGGTGATCAGCGGTAAAGACAAAGGTAAAAAAGGCCGTGTCATCGCTGCTTATCCTCGTGAGAACCGCGTCCTTGTGGAAGGTGTTAACATGGTGAAAAAACACCAGAAGCCTAACCAGCAAAATCCGCAAGGCGGCATTATCGAGAAGGAAGCTCCGATTCACGTTTCCAACGTAATGCACATCGATCCGAAGAGCGGAAAAGTAACCCGTGTGGGTTACAAAGTTTTGGATAACGGAAAGAAAGTGCGCGTTGCTAAACGTTCCGGAGAAATTATCGACTAATTGAACCGAATGAGAAAGGAGGGCTATGATTCATGGCATCAAGAATGAAAGAACGTTACCTGCAAGAAATCGCTCCTGCTTTGATGCAGAAGTTTAACTATACAACGGTAATGCAAGTGCCGAAAATCGAGAAAATCGTTATCAACATGGGTGTGGGCGACGCTGTCCAAAACTCTAAAGTGTTGGATTCCGCAGTCAGCGA
The DNA here is from genome assembly GCF_018614975.1 of Paenibacillus polymyxa. Classification (GTDB taxonomy): domain Bacteria; phylum Bacillota; class Bacilli; order Paenibacillales; family Paenibacillaceae; genus Paenibacillus; species Paenibacillus polymyxa_E. The sequence continues at coordinate 43,677 of NZ_JAGGNR010000023.1, forward strand.
TTTGCAACTGATCGCAGGTCAAAAACCTGTAATCACTCGTGCTAAAAAATCTATCGCAGGATTCAAACTGCGTGAGAATATGCCTATCGGTGTGAAAGTAACATTACGCGGTGAGCGTATGTACTTCTTCCTAGATAAATTGCTCAACGTAACGCTTCCTCGTGTCCGCGACTTCCGCGGTGTATCGAATAAAGCTTTCGATGGACGTGGTAACTACACACTGGGTCTGAAAGAGCAACTGATCTTCCCAGAGATCGAGTATGATAAAGTTGATAAAGTCCGCGGTATGGATATTGTCATCGTAACAACGGCGAAAACAGACGAAGAGTCCCGCGAATTGCTCACGCAAATGGGAATGCCTTTCGTTAAGTAATGTTGGCATAACGTTTCCGGGTGTCTGGAAAGACTCCCTTTTCTCCGAAATTATTTAGGAGGTGTCAGGCTAAGTGGCAAAAACTTCGATGAAAGTTAAACAACAACGTACACCTAAGTTTAAAGTACGTGCATATACACGCTGTGAGCGTTGCGGACGTCCACATTCGGTCCTGCAAAAGTTCAAAATTTGCAGAATTTGTTTCCGTGAATTAGCTTATAAAGGTCAGATCCCTGGCGTGAAAAAAGCAAGCTGGTAAAAAGTCCTGAACGGGAAGGAGGTTAACTCACAATGACTATGTCTGATCCAATTGCAGATATGCTTACTCGTATTCGTAACGCGAACACTGTTCGTCACGAAACGGTAGAAATGCCTGCTTCGACAATGAAAAAACAAATCGCCGATATCCTGAAGCGTGAAGGTTTCATCCGTGACGCTGAAGTTATCGATGATAACAAACAAGGGATTATCCGTGTTTTCCTGAAATACGGTCAAAATAACGAGCGCGTTATCACTGGTCTGAAAAGAATCAGTAAACCTGGTCTTCGTGTTTACACGAAAAGCAACGAAGTACCTCGTGTACTTGGTGGCCTGGGAATCGCGATTATCTCGACATCTAAAGGTATCATGACGGACAAAGAAGCTCGTCAATCGAAATCCGGCGGAGAAGTCGTTTGCTACGTTTGGTAATATAACGTCACAAGATAGGAGGTGCAACATATGTCTCGTATTGGTCGCAAACCAATCACAGTACCAAGTGGTGTAGACATCACCCTGGACAACACCGTTATTACGGTAAAAGGACCTAAAGGAACTTTGACTCGTGAGCTTCATAAAGACATGAAGGTTACAGTTGAAAATAACGAAATCACAGTTGTGCGTCCTTCCGATAACAAAACTCACCGTTCTTTGCACGGCACAACGCGTAGCGTTGTAAACAATATGGTGAGCGGCGTTACTGAAGGATTCGCGAAATCTCTGGAATTGGTTGGGGTCGGATATCGTGCAAGCAAATCCGGAGATAAAATCGTTCTGAACGTTGGCTACTCTCACCCGGTTGAAATTACACCGGAAGCGGGAATTGAATTCGAAGTACCTTCGAATACAAAAATCATCGTTCGCGGAATCGACAAAGAGCGTGTAGGTGCTTACGCTGCTAAAATCCGTTCCGTACGTGAACCTGAGCCGTACAAAGGTAAAGGTATTAAATATGAAGGCGAGCGTATCATCCGTAAGGAAGGTAAAGCCGGTAAGAAGAAATAAGATTTCTCTTACCGCCTTTGCGCGGCTTTCGGCTTGCTTGCTTCGTGTGTTTCTAATATACCCCGTGGCTTCTGCTTTGAAGCCAGCGAGGTAACCTGAAAGGAGTGAATCTTTGAGATGATTACGAAACCAGATAAAAATAAGGCTCGTCTGAAAAGACACCTTCGTGTTCGTAAGAAAATCCAAGGAACGGCAGCACGTCCTCGTTTGAACGTATTCCGTTCTGGTAAACATATGTATGCTCAAATCATCGATGATGTTGCTGGTGTAACAATCGCTTCCGCGTCTACCGTAGACAAAGAATTGAGCACTGACATCAAAAATGGTGCATCTGTTGAATCAGCTCGTAAAGTTGGCGAACTCGTTGCTAAACGTGCGAAAGACAAAGGTGTTTCCAACATCGTATTTGACCGTAGCGGTTATCTGTACCATGGTCGTATCGCAGCATTGGCTGAAGCGGCTCGTGAAGCAGGACTTGAGTTTTAAGATATTTTTCAAAAGGAGGTTAACGACTTGCGTGTAGATCCGAATACTTTGGAACTGACTGAAAGAGTTGTAAATATTAATCGCGTAGCTAAAGTAGTAAAAGGCGGACGCCGTTTCAGCTTTAGCGCACTGGTTGTAGTCGGCGACGGCAACGGCTGGGTTGGAGCTGGTATCGGTAAAGCGGGCGAAGTACCTGATGCAATTCGCAAAGGTATTGAAGACGCTAAGAAAAACCTTGTACACGTTCCACTCGTAGGAACATCGATTCCTCACTTGGTAACAGGTAAGTTCGGCGCAGGACGCGTGCTGTTGAAACCAGCATCTGAAGGTACTGGTGTTATCGCTGGTGGTCCTGTACGTGCGGTTCTCGAACTTGCTGGTGTAGGTGACATTTTGACAAAATCTCTGGGTTCTTCGAATTCCATGAACATGGTCAATGCGACTTTGGAAGGTTTGTCCCGTTTGAAGCGTGCTGAAGACGTGGCTAAACTGCGCGGAAAATCCGTCGAAGAGCTTCTGGGTTAAGGAGGGAATTCTCATGGCTAAATTAGAAATTACCCTCGTCCGCAGCTTGATCGGACGTCCGGAGACGCAAAGAACAACTGTGAAAACATTGGGTTTGCGCAAAATCAATAGCAAAGTGGTACAAAACGATAATCCTGCCATCCGTGGTATGATTAACAAAGTAAGCCACTTGGTTGCTGTTAAAGAAGTAGAAGCTTAATATCGGGTTAATCCCACAAATCTTTAAGGAGGTGCAACGAACGATGAAGTTACATGAGCTTTCACCATCTCCTGGATCCCGCAAAGAACGCAAACGTGTTGGTCGCGGTCCAAGTAGTGGTACAGGTAAAACATCAGGTCGCGGTCACAAAGGACAAAACAGTCGTTCTGGCGGTGGAGTACGTCCAGGCTTCGAAGGTGGACAAAATCCATTGTATCGTCGCTTGCCAAAACGTGGTTTTGTAAACCCAACTCGCAAAGAATATGCAGTTGTGAATACTGAAGACCTGAACAGTTTTGCTGCGGGTACTGAAGTAACTCCAGAATTCTTGATGACGAACGGCGTAGTTAAAAACGCTAAATCCGGAATCAAAATCCTGGGTAACGGTGATGTCACTGTGAAGCTGACTGTTAAAGCTAACAAGTTTTCTCAATCTGCTATTGAGAAAATTGAAGCTGCCGGCGGTACAACTGAGGTGATTTAATGTTCAAGACCCTAAAGAATATCTGGCGGGTTGAAGATCTGCGCAAAAGGGTATTATTTACCCTTTTTGTACTGATCATTTACCGCATCGGCTCCTTTGTCCCTGTACCGGGAGTTAACAAAGATGTGTTCGAAGCGACAAATTCTGCGGGTAAAGAAGTTTTCGGACTTCTCAATACGTTCTCGGGTGGAGCGCTCTTCCAGTTCTCGATATTTGCGCTCGGGATCGTGCCTTACATCACTGCGTCTATCATAGTACAGTTGCTTTCCATGGACGTTATTCCTAAATTAGCGGAGTGGGCAAAGCAAGGTGAACAAGGTAAGAAGAAATCTGCACAGTTGACCCGTTATTTAACCATCGGGCTGGCATTGATTCAAGCGTTTGGTACGTCGATCGGATTTAACCGCTTGTACAATACAGAGATGGTGCCTAACGCTACATTTGCAGATTATATCTTGATCGCGATTGTACTTACGGCCGGTACTTCATTCCTGATGTGGCTTGGTGAGCAGATCACCGAGAAGGGCATAGGAAACGGGATTTCGATCTTGATCTTTGCGGGTATCCTATCTACGGTGCCTAACATTATCAAACAAACGATCGAATCTGACTTCATTCAACCTGATCAACTGTTTATGAATATTCTTAAAGGTGTTATCATCGCAATTGTTATTGTGTTGATCATCATAGGGGTCATTTACATTCAGCAGGCGATTCGGAAGATTCCGGTACAGTACGCTAAACGTGTCGTAGGTAACAAAATGTACGGTGGACAGAATACACATATCCCGCTGAAAATTAATGCAGCAGGTGTTATCCCTGTCATCTTTGCTTCATCGCTGTTGATGTTCCCAACGATCATCGCCAACTTCTGGGCAGATCGCCTCTGGGCACAGTGGATCGGACAGAATCTGACTACACACAAACCTCTGGGTATGTTGCTGTATGTCGTGATGATCTTTGGTTTCACATTCTTCTATACTTTCGTACAGATGAATCCACAGCAGATGGCTGATAATATGAAAAAGAACGGCGGTTACATCCCAGGCATTCGCCCGGGTAAAGCAACCGAGAAATATCTGACCCGTGTCATGACTCGTTTGACAATGGCCGGAGCCATCTTCTTGGCAGTCATTTCCGTTCTGCCTGTATTCTTAGGGGCACTTTCTGGTTTGCCTCAATCTGCGCAAATTGGAGGAACATCCCTCCTGATCGTTATCGGTGTTGCGCTGGATACGATGAAGCAAATCGAAAGCCAATTGATCAAACGCCACTACAAAGGTTTTATCAATAAATAGGCAATAGGTACCGGTCGAGTGAAGATTTACTTGCCGGCACCTATTGTGCTGTTTGTTGATGTAGGGTAGTCTTGGAGGGAGTGACATAACGTGAACATCCTATTCATGGGCCCTCCGGGGGCAGGAAAAGGAACGCAAGCAGACGTCATCGTGAAAGAGTTCGGTATTCCCCATATTTCAACAGGCGATGCATTTCGTCTCGCGATCAAACAGGGAACTCCCATTGGCATGAAAGCCAAGGAATATATGGATCAAGGATTGCTTGTACCAGATGATGTAACCATTGGCATCGTTGAAGAACGTTTGCAGCAGCCTGACTGCAGAGAAGGTTTCCTCTTGGACGGATTTCCAAGAACCCTTTCGCAAGCAGAAGCACTCGATGGCATTCTGGATCGATTGAACTCAGGTCTCGATCATGTAATCAACCTGAAAGTGGATCGCAACAAATTGCTCGCTCGTCTGACGGGGCGTCGAATTTGTAAAAACTGTGGTTCCACTTATCATGTGGTATTCAATCCGCCTAAGCAGGAAGGTATTTGTGATAAATGCGCTGGTGAGTTGTATCAACGCTCTGATGATAATGAAGAGAGTGTAGGTACACGACTGGACGAGTATATCAACAAAACAGCACCACTCCTCACGTTCTATGAGACTAAAGGTCTTCTTCGTCAAATGAACGGAGAACAGGATATCGATCAAGTTTCTCAAGAAATCGTGTCCTTACTGAGAGGTTAATTGATGATCATTGGTAAGTCCGAAACGGAACTGGGCTTGATGAGGGAAGCAGGGAGAATTGTTGCGGAAACGCATCGTCTCTTGGCAGAGCATATCGCTCCCGGTATTACGACTGGAGAACTTGACCATATGGCTGATCAATATATCCGCAGTCAAGGAGCTGTGCCGTCTTTCAAAGGTTATAACGGTTTCCCTGCCAGTGTGTGCGCTTCAGTCAATGAAGAGTTGGTACATGGATTTCCCGGCAAACGCAAGTTGAACGAGGGCGATATCGTTACGTTTGACATTGGCGCGCAGTACCAGGGGTATCATGGAGATTCCGCCTGGACTTATCCGGTCGGCCGTATTTCCGAAGAAGCCCGTCGTCTTCTGGACGTTACCGAGGCTTCGTTATACGCAGGTCTGGCGCTGGTAAAACCGGACGTTCGCTTGTTTACAATATCTCATGCGATTCAGAAATATATTGAAGATGAAGGGTTCTCCGTAGTTCGTGAATATGTCGGTCACGGCATAGGCGCAGATCTGCACGAAGAACCACAGATTCCGAACTATGGTCTTCCCGATCGGGGACCACGGCTTAAAGCGGGCATGGTGCTGGCCATAGAGCCGATGGTTAACGTAGGTAGACGGTATGTGAAAACGTTGGAAGATAACTGGACTGTCGTCACGGTTGATGGAACGTTATGTGCCCACTTTGAACACACCGTAGCAGTTACACCAGATGGTATGGAAATTTTCACGAAACTGAATGCGTAGGTGATGAGGCATGAACAGTCAGTCTAATCCGCAGCTCGGTCAACTTGTGAAGATCCGTAAAGGCCGCAATGCGGACCAAGCCGCAGTAATTGTTGCTATAGCGGACAGTAAGTTCGTATATATTGCGGATGGAGACAAACGTAAGTTTGATCAACCTAAGAAGAAGAATCTTCTTCATCTTGAACTCCAGCCCATGATTAGCAGCGAGGTTGTGAACAGTTTAAACGAGAGTGGTCGGGTGACAAATGGAAAGCTCCGTTACGCGGTTCATTCATTTCTGGAATCCACCAACATTCAAGCTGAAGAGAAAGGAGACTGACTAATGGCCAAGGAAGATGTCATTGAAGTGGAAGGTACGGTTCTCGAACCGCTACCGAATGCAACATTCAAGGTTGAGCTTGAGAACGGTCATCAAATTCTCGCTCACGTTTCCGGAAAACTACGGATGCACTTTATCCGTATCCTGACTGGAGACAAAGTAGTTGTTCAGTTGTCGCCTTATGATTTAACAAAAGGTCGCATAACTTACCGTAAATAGTAGTAGACAGTTGCAATGAACTGTGAAGCTTATGTAGCGGGTTTTGCCCGGCAAAACTTGCGAAAGCTTCGAAGCCGGTTTTACAATAGTAGAACAAGGTCAATGCTTACGAAGAGGGTTTTGCTTAGCAAAACTTTGAGGAGGTAATTCACATGAAGGTAAGACCTTCGGTCAAGCCGATTTGCGAAAAATGCAAAGTCATTCGCCGCAAAGGGAATGTTATGGTTATCTGTGAAAATCCGAAACACAAACAAAAACAAGGTTAAAGAAGGGGGTGTAGCGTAAAATGGCACGTATAGCTGGTGTGGATTTGCCACGTGATAAGCGCGTTGAGATCGCCTTGACTTATATTTTCGGAATCGGTAAAACGACTTCCCAGAAAATTCTGAGCACAACAGGCATCAATCCGGACACTCGTGTTCGTGATTTGACGGAAGATGAAGTCAGCAAATTGCGTGAAAGTATCGATAAAGAGGTCAAAGTAGAAGGTGACCTGCGTCGAGAAATCTCTTTGAATATTAAACGTTTGACGGAGATCGGTTGTTACCGTGGAGTTCGTCATCGTCGTGGTCTGCCTGTTCGTGGACAACGTACGAAAACGAATGCTCGTACTCGTAAAGGTCCTCGTCGTACAGTAGCGAACAAGAAGAAATAATAAGGGGGGATAAGAGAAAATGGCTAAACCGAAAAAAGTCGTACGTACTAAACGTCGTGACCGTAAGAATATTGAATCTGGCGTGGCGCATATCCGTTCCACTTTCAATAACACTATCGTTACTATTACGGATCCTCACGGAAATGCAATTTCGTGGGCAAGCTCCGGCGGTCTCGGATTCAGAGGTTCCCGTAAATCGACTCCGTTTGCTGCACAAATGGCTGCTGAGACTGCTGCCAAAGCTGCAATGGAACATGGGATGAAAGCCGTTGAGGTTATGGTTAAAGGACCAGGCGCAGGCCGTGAAGCAGCGATCCGCTCTTTGCAAGCTGCTGGTCTTGAAGTTAACCTGATCAAAGACGTAACTCCAGTCCCGCATAACGGATGCCGTCCTCCAAAACGTCGTCGTGTCTAATGAGATTTGCCCCTGCGTGTGGTATATTTCCGGCACAATCTGCTAATAATGGTTGTTTAGGCATACTACTACATGTTTTCGCAAGAGAAGGTAAATGTTTCATAGAGGACCGACGTTTTGAAGGAGGGGTATTGCAGTGATTGAAATCGAAAAGCCGAAAATTGAGACGGTAGACGTCAACGATGATGGCACCTATGGGAAATTCGTAGTAGAACCGCTTGAGCGCGGATACGGTACGACGCTTGGAAACTCGCTTCGCCGAATCTTGCTCTCGTCACTGCCGGGTGCGGCAGTGTCTTCGGTTCAAATCGATGGCGTTCTGCATGAATTTGCTACAGTTCCTGGCGTAATGGAAGATGTTACGGAGGTTATTCTTAACCTGAAAGCTTTGTCGCTTAAGATTCATTCGGATGAGGAGAAAGTGCTCGAGATTGATGCTGAAGGCGAAGGAGCAATTACGGCTGGAGATATCCGTGCTGACTCCGATGTGGAAATCCTAAACCCGGATTTGCACATTGCTACGCTCGGACCAGGTTCGAGACTTCACATGCGTATTTTTGCCAATCGCGGTCGCGGCTACGTCCAGGCAGATCGGAATAAACGCGATGACCAGCCGATCGGCGTCATCCCAGTCGATTCCATCTTCACCCCGATCAGTCGCGTTAACTACGCTGTGGAAAATACGCGTGTCGGTCAAGTGACCAACTATGACAAGCTCACGTTGGAAGTTTGGACTGATGGAAGTATTCGTCCTGAAGAGGCTGTAAGCCTTGGCGCTAAAATTTTGACTGAGCATTTGATGCTCTTCGTTGGTCTTACAGACGAAGCGAAAGATGCAGAGATCATGGTCGAAAAAGAAGAAGACAAAAAAGAAAAAGTACTCGAAATGACGATCGAAGAGCTGGATCTCTCTGTTCGTTCCTACAACTGCCTCAAACGTGCCGGTATTAATACCGTGCAAGAGCTGACTACGAAAACAGAAGAAGACATGATGAAAGTCCGTAACCTCGGACGCAAGTCTTTGGAAGAAGTTCAAGAGAAGCTTGAGGAACTTGGTTTGGGACTCCGTACAGAAGAATAGACAGCCGAGTGCTTGAAGTGAAGGAGGGAAAACAATGGCATACCAAAAGTTGGGCCGTAATTCCAGCGCACGTAAAGCTTTGTTCCGTGACCTGGTAACCGACCTGTTCTTATACGAACGCATTCAGACAACTGAAGCGAAAGCAAAAGAGGTTCGCTCTATTGCTGAAAAACTGATCACTAAAGCGAAAAAGGGAGATCTTCATGCCCGTCGCCAAGTGGCAGCATATGTTCGCCGCGAAACGATCGATGGTGAGCAAGATGCAATCCAAAAACTGTTTAGCGAATTGTCCGGTCGTTACGCTGAGCGTCCAGGTGGATACACTCGTATCCTGAAACTGGGACCTCGTCGTGGTGACGCAGCGCCAATGGTTTACTTGGAACTGGTAGACCGCGCGTAAAACAGATGAGATGAGGAAAGGGGACAGAATCAACGATTCTGGATTAACCCTTTTTTTCTCTTCATTTCGGAATTCGTGCTGTAATAGAAGCTCCGTAAGGGGCTTCTTTTGCTGTTCGGGATAGGGACATGTATAGTATGGAACAAAGGTGTGGTAATAATGCGGAACTTATGTATGACGTTAACTTATGATGGCACTGCCTATTACGGCTTCCAAGTACAGCCGGGTGGAAATACCATTCAGGATCATCTTGAAGATGCGATTCGTGCTTTAACCGGTGAAAAGGTTAAGATTACAGGTTCAGGCCGAACAGATGCAGGTGTTCACGCTCGCAGACAAATCTTCAATTTTCCTACGGAGTCCCAGATCCCGATTGAACGTTGGTGTATTGCACTCAACTCCAGATTACCCTCCGATATTGTCGTTATTGATGCGATTGAAGTTCCGGCTGATTTTCATTCTCGCTATGCAGCGAAAAAGAAAACGTATCGTTATACAGTCAATGCGAATCAATTTCCGGATGTATTCAACAGAAGACTGCAGTATCATCATCATGCGAAGCTTGATATTATGGCAATGCAGGAGGGCTTACGACATTTCATAGGGACGTATGATTTTACCTCTTTTGCTTCACGCAAGTCTCAGAAAGAGAATCATGTTCGTTCGGTATACGAAGCATGGATGGAAGTGGACCGATCAATGTGCAGAGACCATCCGCGCGATCAGGGTGTCATTCACATTTATGTGAGTGGTAACGGCTTTTTGCAGCATATGGTTCGTATCATTGTAGGGACACTGCTGGAGATCGGAGAGGGCAAACGGAAAGCCTCTGATGTACCGAATATGATTGCTGCATGTAATCGATCTGCTGCAGGACCTACTGCAGTTAGCTGCGGTTTAATGCTCTGGGATCTTGAATACAAAAAAGATTAAATTTGGTGAGTGAAAAGCTTAATTAACACTTGCGATTTAAGCGCTTATCCTGTAATATAAAAGTTGTGTTTTCTTAATGGCTTTCCCACAGCCCCAATTAAGAGGTTCACATCAAATTTACAATCCATCAACACCTAAAGTTATAACTTAACGAACGAAGATAAATGAAAATGATGATTTTGAACATTTTAAGGAGGAACTTTTCATGCGTACTACGTACATGGCGAAGCCTAACGAAGTTGAGCGCCAATGGCACATCATTGATGCTGAAGGCAAAACCCTCGGACGTTTGGCGAGCGAAGCAGCTGCTTTGATTCGCGGCAAACACAAGCCACAATTCACTCCACATGTGGACACTGGCGATTTCGTTGTTATCATCAATGCTGAGAAAATCGTATTGACTGGTAAGAAAATGCAAGGTAAAAAATACTACCGTCACTCCATGCACCCAGGTGGTTTGAAAGTAACTACAGCTGAAGAGATGGTTAAAAACAAACCTGAGCGTATGTTGGAATTGGCTGTTCGCGGTATGCTTCCTAAAACTCGCATGGGCGAGAAAATGAAGTTGAGACTTAAAGCGTACAGAGGCACTGAGCATCCACATGCAGCACAAAAACCAGAAGTTTACGAACTTCGCGGTTAATTAAAAGGAGGACAGTTTCATGGCACAAGTACAATACTATGGGACAGGTCGTCGTAAACATTCGGTAGCACGTGTTCGCCTTGTACCGGGTGAAGGACGCATTGTCATCAATAAACGTGATATTAATGAATACTTCGGTTTGGAAACACTCAAACTGATCGTAAAACAACCACTGAACTTGACAGAAACGCTCAACAACTATGACGTTCTTGTTATTGCTCATGGTGGCGGAATCTCCGGTCAAGCCGGCGCAATCCGTCATGGTATCTCCCGCGCTCTGCTCAAAGCAGATCCGGAATACCGTGCATCCCTGAAAAAAGCAGGATTCCTGACTCGTGACCCACGTATGAAAGAGCGTAAAAAATACGGTCTTAAAGCGGCTCGTCGCGCACCTCAGTTCTCCAAACGTTAATATTAAAAGCCTTTGGCCTCGGTCAAAGGCTTTTTTTTATATAATCTTGACTAATCCGCAATATATTGTATTAGTTTGTGCATTAGCTCTGTTAACTCTGATGTCTATCCTCATGCTTGTACAATTTCCTTCATTGCCTTTTCAATTTTCTCTTAATGTCCCTCAATACAGTCCTATAATACGTACGTTAATACATCTACATCTTCCTGAACCTTTCTAATCGTTTTAGTTCATTGGATTTGCTCTTACCCATCGCACACTGCACATTCTATATCAGCTCCTTATAAAATCATCTATTAGCGCTCATGCCAGATTCATTGAATGTCTCGGCATATTGTTTTTACACTTAAATCTTTGGTGCACAGCTTATCAGCATTTCTTATGGAAACGATAAAAGTCCCTTACATATCAACCGCTAAAAGTCGAAACGCTGCTCCCCTTAAATCTTCTGCTTTTCGTCATTCACTTTCAATCGATTAGTGATTTTTTTGACGTTGCTCTTGCCTGCAAGAACAGTCCAAACCCAGTAGCAGCAAAGCTTTCCAAGGCTAAGAGATGTATTATCATCTGCCCAATGACTTGGATCAACTTGAATAATTTTATCTGAATAACGAATAGATGCATAAATTGAACTAAAATATTCCCTGAAAGATACAGTTTAAAATGGACAGAAAGTGATCATTTTTTACCAGATGGTAGGCATTGACATCCTCAATGAAAGATTTATACTAAATATAATTCACATTTGATTAGTCGGCTTTAAGATTAAGATGTAATGAATTGCAGAATGGGGGAAATTTACAGATGAACTTGTTGGAGAAAGAAGAATTGGCACGGATGAAGGCAGAGGAACTGGAACATGCCAGTCCAGAGGATATTATTCGGTATGCTATTGAAACATTTCCTAATATCACTTTTGCATGTAGCTTTGGTGCAGAAGATGTTGTACTTGTAGATATGTTGCAGAAGATCAGCCCATCCACAGATATTTTTTATCTGGATACAGATTTTCACTTTAAAGAAACATACGAAACACGTGATAAGATGCAGGAGAATTACAACCTTGAATTTGTACGAGTGTCACCTAAAATTACTCCGGAAGAGCAGGCAGCTCAACACGGTGAAGAGTTGTGGAAGTCTGATCCCAATGGGTGCTGTAACATTCGCAAAGTCGAACCGTTAACACGTATTCTTTCTCAGTATGATGCATGGATTACAGGTATCCGTAGAGATCAAGCACCAACTCGTGCAAACTCGAAAAAGGTTGAATATGATTCCAAATTTGGCCTGATGAAGTTTAATCCGATTGCGCACTGGACGACGGAGGATGTATGGCAATATATTCGTGACAATAACGTTGTATATAACCCTCTTCATGATCAGAACTACCCAAGTATTGGTTGTGAGCATTGTACACGTCAGGTTATGCCTGGCGAGGACCCACGTGCTGGACGCTGGTCTGGTAATGATAAAACGGAATGTGGCCTTCATAAATAATAGATAACCAAGGAGCTGACAAGATGACATCGATTCTGCCTCATGGAGGTACGCTGGTTCAGCGTATCGTACAAGGAGAAGAACGGGAGCAATTGTTGCAAGAAAGTAAAAACTTATCCTCTTTGCGTATTAATACCTGGACGATATCAGATTTGGATCTGATTGGTGTAGGTGCGTTCTCACCACTTCAAGGTTTCTTGAATGAGGAAGATTACCTTTCGGTGGTGTCTCGTATGCGTCTCGCCGATGGAACAGTCTGGAGTATACCAATCACACTTGCTGTTGACGATAAACAAGCCGCATCCCTCCAGATTGGCGAACTTGTGAAACTTGTTGGTGATCAAGATGGAGTCACTTATGGACTGCTCGAAGTCCAAAGTATATACCAGGTGGATCAGGGTGAAGAAGCCCGGCGTGTATTCAAAACAGATGATCCCGAGCACCCGGGTGTTAAAAAACTGTTGGAGCGTCCTGTAACATACGTAGGAGGTCCAATCCAAGTGTTGAACCGTCCAAAACCTTCGAAATTCGAAGAGTTCTATTATGATCCTGCAGATACCCGGAAGATTTTTCAGGAGAAGGGTTGGAAGACGGTAGTCGGTTTTCAGACACGTAATCCGGTCCACCGGGCTCATGAGTACATCCAGAAGAGCGCTATGGAGATTGTAGACGCACTTTTCCTGAATCCACTCGTCGGAGAGACGAAGTCGGACGATGTTCCCGCGGATGTTCGGATGAAGAGTTATCTGGTATTACTGGAGAACTATTACCCGGCTGATCGTGCGTTCCTTGGTGTGTTCCCCGCAGCCATGCGGTATGCCGGCCCACGTGAAGCTATTTTCCATGCGATGGTTCGCAAAAATTACGGGTGTACCCACTTTATTGTTGGTCGTGACCATGCGGGTGTTGGTGATTATTATGGAACATATGAAGCACAGGAGATCTTTACGAACTTTACAGCAGAGGAACTGGGGATCACTCCGTTGTTCTTCGAACATAGTTTCTTCTGTACCAAATGTGGAAACATGGCATCCAGCAAAACTTGTCCACATGATAAAGATCACCATATGGCGCTTTCCGGCACCAAAGTACGCGGATTGCTGCGTGACGGCCAGTGTCCACCACCTGAATTTACACGCCCTGAGGTAGCTGAGGTGTTGATTGAAGGAATGGCGGAGCAAGTCCGATCCTAACGGTATAATTGTCCATCTTGTCCCATATAGATGATTAGAGTCATTTATAGGGACGAGGTGGTTTTTTATGCGTAAAAATATGGGGAAGCACTTTGTAGTCTGGATTAGGTTAAAAACAATTAAAAGGGTTATGCTGAGCCTCTGCCTGTTGGCTATGTTAGTGGCAGTAATGTCCTATAAACTGCCTTCCGCTAAGACTTCAGGTTATTGGAGTTTGCCAATGGCAGGTAAAGTTATTGCCATCGACGCAGGACATGGAGGTCCGGATGGAGGAGCGGTAAGTAAACAGGGGGTTATTGAAAAAGATATCAACCTGTCTATCGCCCTGTATGTGAGAGATTATTTGCAACAGGCAGGGGCCTTAGTGGTTATGACACGAGAAATTGACACTGATCTGGCCGAATCGGACACCAAGGGATACTCCAAACGCAAGACCGAAGATCTGAAGCAAAGAGTGCGGCGAATAGAGGATAAGCAAGCAGATCTTTTCATCAGCATTCACATGAACAGTGTTCCTTCTAACCGATGGAGTGGAGCGCAGGTTTTCTATACGACTAACCATCCGGATAACGAAGGACTGGCCAATCTGCTTCAACAAGAGATGGTTCGTAATCTGGAGAATACAGATCGAATCGCCAAAACGGTTAACACGGTTTATCTGTTACAGGCCTTGAAGATCCCGTCAGCACTCGTAGAAGTGGGTTTCCTTTCTCATCCGGAAGAGGCACGTATGCTTGCCGACGAAGCTTATCAACGCAAGGTAGCTGCTTCGATCTACAATGGGGTTCTAAGATATTCCTCAGGAGAACGGCCTAAAAGTTAGTCAGAACAAGAAAGGTAATGATATAATTGGAACAGCATACCTAAATTACATGCCAATAGATAAAGCTGAGGTGCTGTCTGATGTTATCAAAAGAACAGATACTTGAACTATTACAGCCATTACAAGAACCACAATTGGGAGTAAGTCTGACCGAACTGGAATGGGTTCGAGATATTATGGTGAAAGAAAATCATGTGGCTCTGACCATAGTGACACTGGAAAATCGACCTGAGGATACAACAGCCTTGAGTGATGCAGCGCGTAATCTGTTGTCCCAGCACGGACTGAAGGATGTACATATTCGTGTGCGTGCAGCTTCTGAGCATGATCGTGAGAGCCTGAATATGGGACAACCCGATGAAGAGCAAGATCGGGACGAAGTGCTCGTAAAAGGTCACGCAGCTGGTCTGGATGGACATGAGCTGTTAAGTCCTGAATCAGGTGTTCGTTTTATTGCTGTGGCCAGTGGTAAAGGTGGCGTTGGTAAATCAACGGTAACCGTTAATCTCGCTGCAGCCTTGGCACGTCAGGGCAAGAAAGTGGGCTTAATTGATGCGGACATTTATGGCTTCAGTGTACCCGACATGATGGGGATTGAAGAATATCCGGTCGTTGAAGATGGTGTTATTCAACCGGTTGAACGTTTTGGCGTCAAAGTTATGTCGATGGGTTTCTTTATTCGTGAGAACAACCCGGTAATCTGGCGCGGACCTATGCTTGGTCGGATGCTGCGTCAATTCTTTACTGATGTCCAGTGGGGCGAGTTGGATTATATGTTACTGGACTTGCCACCAGGTACGGGTGATGTCGCTCTGGATGTGCATCAGATGTTGCCCCAGAGCAAGGAGATTATCGTTACTACACCGCATGCAACAGCAGCTTTTGTTGCAGCACGTGCAGGTGCCATGGCCATCCAGACAGATCATGAGTTACTTGGTGTGGTTGAAAACATGGCTTACTACGAGTGTGGCAGTTGCGGAGAGAAGGATTATGTCTTTGGTCGTGGAGGCGGGGGGAGGCTTGCAGAAAGTCTGCATACGAGCTTGCTTGCCCAGATTCCATTAGGCACGCCGGATAATCATCCTTCCGAGCCTGATTTCTCACCGTCTGTATACAAAGCAGATACCCGTATCGGGGCTATCTACGATGAAGTTGCACGTTCCATTGATACCAATTATTAAAATGGCATGCGTAATATCGATACAAATAAAGCCTGCGTCCATTCGGTTCGGATGCAGGCTTTTCAGTCTTTTTATGGTGTAACATCATTTAATGTTTATGAACCTCCCCCACCAGATTCACCGCTGCTTCCACCATCTCCACCATCGCTACCTTCCTGACCTTCTTTTTCGCCGCCTTGCTCTTCGCCCTGTTTTCCGCCACTTTCTACTTTTGGTTGCAATTCGTCTTGCACTACCTTCTTGAGCAAGGTGAGTACCTCCATGCGGAACAACGGGTTTTGCATCACTTCCTGCATGACAGTCATCGTCTGTTTGCGATAATCTGGAGTCTTCGTCATATCCATGAACATCTTGGATACCTCAGGTGACTTCATGATGTCTCCAACAGATTTTTGATATGTGGGATCTTTGATCAACTGCATATGAAGCTGTTTGCTTTGAGCGTTGATCACTTTGGCAAATTCACCGGCAAACTGTGGATCGGTCATGATCTTCTCGAATTCCTTCTGGTATTCGGGAGCTGTAATGGTGTCTTTTACTGCAATACGTATTTGTTCTGAAGATTGCACAGGCATTAACATTTTCATACCAATGGTTCCCGTACCACCACCCGATCCGCCGCCACCTTCTTCTGAACCGCCGCCTTCACCGCTGGATGAACTTTGACCGGTAAGAGCTTCCTCCACCGCTTTCTTGCCTTCATCACTTTTCAAAATATCTACAACCATTGTTTTCATCTCTTTATAACTGCCCTGAGGAGGCGAAGAACTCTGATCTGAACCGCAGCCGGCAAGCATGACGGATAGCCCCAGTACGACACAGCATAGCTGCCACAAAGGCCGTTTCATGTGTACAATCCCTCCTTGATTAGATACTGGATGTAGTATGTGATGGGAAAGGGGGAAATATGTTGAGCAATGATGGTTTTTTGCTGAGAAGGTTGGTAAAATAAACACTCGGGGGTGGAAAACATTTGAATTTACGTAAATGGTTTTTCCTGTTTTGGACAGCCTTGCTTGTTGGGGCAGCGGGAGCATTGGGTACAGGATTGATTATGATGCTGGTGAACGGGGAGAAGACAAATGGACTAAATGATTTTCTTCTGTATCTTCTAATCCTGTTTGGTTCCGGGGTTATGATCAGCGTGTATTCACAAATGGGTTTCTTTGCATATCTGATTTTGAATTATATGGGTAAAGGTGTATTTCCAAAGCGCGGTTGGCAGATCGTGCAGATTGTACTAACGGTGTTAGCCCTGCTTGACGTGATGTTTTTACGCCTGTTTGTTGGGGGAGACCGGGAGCGCATATCGGATATTGTGTTAGGTATCATTATTTTGGCAGCTGCAATTGTTACCGCTTACGTTAAAGTAAAGCTGACTCATATCTCCGCGCTTGTACCTACACTCTTTTTCATGATTGCCGTCACCATAGTGGAAACGATTGGCGTATTACGTATTGATGTGAATGCTGCAACCATATTTATTGTGGTTCCCTTACTCTTATGTAATGCATACCAAATGCTGATATTGCACAGGCTGGTGGATGTATCTACGAACCAGAGTGTAGGTGGAAAGGCAGAACAGTTGAAAGAAAGCCGCGCATAGAATTCGTTTTGCATAAAAAACATACCAAAAAGAGCTAACCTGGTTAGCTCTTTTCAACTTTTATACTCGTGTTTGAGCTGTCGCACCAGCATTCAACAGCTTATTGACCACTTGCTTGATCACGCACTTCCTTACCTTCTACACTGGAATGATTAAGCAACTCAGACACGGTTACGAATTCATATCCCTGATTTTTTAATTTGTCGATAATGACAGGGAGTGCCTCATGAGTTTGTTTAGAAGAATCGCTTGCATGCAGCAGCACGATGTCCCCTGGATGTGCTTTACTTACTACGCGATCAACAATGGTCTGTACACCAGGGTTTTTCCAATCCAGGGAGTCGGTATCCCACTGCACAACCTGATAATTCAGACTATTGGCTACCTGAAGCACTCGCTTGTCAAAGTCCCCGTTGGGCAGACGTAGTAATTTCGGTTCTTTTCCCGTTAAATCGGTTAAAATGCTATGAGCTGTCGAAATTTCTTTGCGAATTTCTTTCTCAGTCAGGCTGCTGTAGTTCTCATGTCTGTGACCATGGCTGCCAATTTCATATCCTGCCTCTTTGATGGCAGTAACAATTTCGGGGTGTGTCTTGCTCCAGGGGGAGGAAAGGAAAAAGGTTGCCTTCTGCACTTTATTCTCTTGAAGAACTTTCAGAATCGGCTCTGTCCGTTTATCTCCCCAGCTAATGTCAAAGGTAAGTGCAATTACCTTCTTCTCGGTTGGAACGCTGTAGACGGCTGATGGTGCTTCCTCCGAGAATACGGAGACATCACCACTCTCCAGGTAAATAATACCGATCGCAAAGATGGCAGCAACGAGGACAATCAGGTACCGTTTAATCTTTTTTCCGCTAAATACATAGAACGAGTTCATTTCAATAAGCGCCCCTCTCCCATAAGAAATGCTTGTTTACTCTCCAATGTATGCTCGTACTCCGCAGTTATTCGTAACGGAACCTTGTTTGTCCATCATATTAGATTTTACAGGAGGTTATTATGTTAAAATTCAGTACATTTCTTAGAGATCTTGGTTCCATCCGTAGTGCGTTAATCTGGTCCGTAGTTTTGTTTGCTGTTGGTATAGGGGCAGGATGGGTGAGCACAGGGCCACTTGAAGAACTGTTGTTGAACCAAATCGGAGGATTACGTGAAGTCAGTGAACGACTGGAGCAGGGGGGCAATGTGCAATGGAACTTCTTCATGTTTATCTTTTTCAATAATGCCATCAAAAGTGTACTTGTCATCTATGCCGGGATATTCTTTGGTATTCTGCCTGTTATCTTCCTACTGATCAATGGGATGGTCCTTGGATTTGTAGTGCACACCACGATGAATTATGGAGCAAGCTTCTATGATATCGTGGTTAAAGGTTTGCTTCCGCATGGCATTATTGAGATTCCGGTCATTATTATTGCTTGTGCATTCGGACTGAAGTTTGGGGGGCTGGTTATTAAAAGTCTTGTACAACTTGGAAGTGACAAACGAAACACGATGGGTACCCGGTGGAGAGCATTCATGAATAGGACGTTAACGGCATCCTTCTGGGTTGTCATCTTGCTTCTTGTTGCAGCAATCATCGAAAGCACACTTACGTATACTCTGGTGAGAGGATAAAATTTTGTGATGGTTGGCATTCATAAATTTTCGGAAAGTTGACCATAACAATAAAACGGGTTCAAGCAGCACCCACAAAAAGCGATTGCACGGGGGGCAGCATGAAACTTGTGTAAGTGTGATAAAGAGGCTATGCACAAAAAGGAGAACTCTAATGCTGGGTATGTTGTTTAACGAGAAGGAATGCAAGGAACTAGACTATATGCTGCGTAAAGAATTAGATGAAATGCTGTTCGATCTAAGTGATAATCGTCTTGACCAAGAGATCAAATATGCTATCGCGAGCCGATATAAGACTGTGTTCCGCATGTATGCACGCTTTGCCCCGCCAAAAGAGTTGTCCAAGTATGCTAGAGGTGGGAAGCTGAAAAAGTCGAAGCCGTAATGCTGAAGCTGGTCATATATTCGCTTTTACAGTAATGGAAGTGAGGTGCGGCTCTTGTTAGCGGATGCTGTACCTCTGAACCATGAAAATGTGAAATTGTTGAGGGGTACATACTTTTTGTCGAAAAAGGGTTGACCTTTCTAATTTCATATGGTAAATTAATTTTCGTTCCTTTTTTAGGAACGGTTCACGGAAACAAGCATGAAATAAAGCGAATGAAAAGAATCGAAAAAATAATGCTTGCAAAGAGAACTTCAACATGATACATTATAAAAGTCGCCGCTGAAACGACGACAACATGAAAAACAGCACTAAATTGAATGTTTGATCTTTGAAAACTGAACAACGAGTGAGTGAACATTCTGCTTGCAGAATGAACGCGAAAGTTTGAGACAAGCCTTGGCTTGAATCGACTGGAGCACAAATGAGATTTTTAATCTCGTCAGATTCAAAATGAGCTTATCGCT
>NZ_JAGGNR010000024.1 GCF_018614975.1 Paenibacillus polymyxa
TTAGGATATTCAACAGGCGTGATCTGTGATAGAAGTCGTTCTTTTTGTACAAGATACCCTGTCGACTCATCGGTATTCGTTCATGCATTAATGTGCAAAAATATTTACCGAAGGATGTTGCTCAACTACCGTATAACCTCTGAGGAGATGATCCTTCCGTTTGATTCCAATCCTCCTTCTCACTTGTTAAAATTTAGGTACATAAACTATGGTCAGGTTGGCGGGTGAAGATAGGATGCAACGTATTCAGGTACATCCCGATGAGTTGGACGAGAAAGCTCGATTGGTCCAGCAGAAGAAACAGGAACTGGAGCGAATGGTCTGGGAACTGGAGAAATCCATCTATATGTTGCAATCCGATTGGTCGGGTGTGACGGGAGAGCGATTCTTCTGGGATTTTATGCAGGTGAAAGAAGTGTTCCCGACTACACTCGGGCTGTTGGACGAAATCCAGAAAGAGTTTACGTTTATCGCAAAGAACTTTAGAACAACCGACGGCTCAGGCGAGGTTGCGCTGTACATTCCAGAAGAACTAAAGCCAAGCTTCGGCACCGGACTGGTCGATAAAGCAATTGGTGACACCGTTACGGGACTTGGTGAGATGGCAGAAGCGTTCATTTATAATCCGTTTAGTACATTAAACAGTCTGGCCTATGCCATGACCGTAGGCAAAGTTGTAGACGTTGGGCGTGGTATTCAATTTGCATGGGATACCGCCTGGGGCACGGGAACGGCGAGGTCTGATATAGAGCAATTTGTAGAAGACCAGAAGAAGCAGATCGATGAGAGTGGAGCTGGGTATTACGGTGGAGCGATGACGGGACAGGCCCTAGCGTATGTTTTGTTTGGGAAAGCCTTTCGTTCGAAGGACGATAAGCATACCGATCTGGGTGGGTCGGGTGGAGGTAAGAAAGAATCAGAGGGAATTAGCAGTTTAACTAATGACTCAATGTTAAGAATGGAAGGCAATAAAACAATATACCCTAATCAATTCGGTAACGAGGTATCTTGGACCAAGCAAGGTTCTAAAGATATAGAAGCTATTATTGAGAAGAATTTAAAAAGCTCAAAAGCTGGTGATGTTCTAGAGGGCCAAGTAGCACAGACTGTAAAAGGTACAGGAAGATTACAGGGGACTGGAATACAGTTGAAATTGCAAGATGATACAATAGCAGGGGATATTGACGTGTTAACAGATTCACATCTTATTGAAGTGAAAAAGTCTTTAAGTGCAGTAAGTAAAAAACAATTTGATAAATTGACCGATCCATTAAATGAGAAATACTTTAACTACGATAATAAGGAAATCATATATTATATTGAAGATATTACTGTAAATAATAGAACCCAGGAAAATCTAGTTAAAATGATTCAAAATAAAGGAATAAAAATAATAAGTTCTGCTGAAGAATTAGAGGAGGTCTTGAAGAAGTGAGTTCTTTGATTTTTTTGAAAAAGATAGAAAACTACTCCCCTGAAAAAGCCATTGAGGATTTTAAGAAAGCAGCGCAAAAAGCGAACATGTTTTGTATTTTGATAAAAGATAAATACCGTGATGATCTCTTCATATCAGCTGAAGGAACACTATCAGAAGTTGATGAATTTACTTTTAAAAACATGGATAATAAGGACAACTTAAAGTACTTCACATTTAATGTTAATCAAGTAGAAGAAGACTCAGTTGATAGTTTCACTTGGCTTACTCAAGACGAAAATTACTTCTGGGCATTAGATATTGAAAATATAAATCATGAGTACAAGTTTATTTTTAGATTTGTTGTAGAGTATTTTAAAGATAATGGCGAGGATTATTTATGGTTTGATGATGCCGAGTGGTATTACACAGCTGATGATATTTTAAAATTAAGTCACATGCCATATAATCCGAACTGGTGCAGTGAAAAGATTGTCTAGTTTTATACATTTGAAAATAACGAGGTTTTACTAGGGATTAGACATCCTTACGAATTTCAAACCGTTACTTATGACTGGGATGATACGCAAAATGAATATTTTAAAGCAGTAGTTTCTGATGACTTTGATGATAATGAGGATTTATTATTTAAATTCCTTTTTGCTTTTCTGAGCGAATGCCCCGATGCAAGAGTATGGATTGAGGAAGATTGGTTTTACAATCTGGAAGATATGAAAAAGATAAAGGCGTCCTACAATAATAATTGGTGCCAATTGCTGTTTTATCCAATCAAATAATTCCGTGGTATAATTATAAAAAATACGAAAAGGAGTTGACGTATGAGGAAAATTTCCCTAATGTTCATTGCTTTGTTCATGGTAGCGATCGCGATCTTACCACTTTCCGCATCTGCTGCTTCGAAAGCAGACTTTCGCAATGTAAAGTGGGGCATGAACACTAAACAAATCAAGAAACTAGAAAAGGACAAACTGATTGAATCAGGAAGTGTTAACCATTTTTCATACCTTACATACAGTTCGTCGGTCTCCTCAACATCTGCAGAGTTATCTTACTTGTTCTACAAGAACAAACTGGTTCGTACTATCTATGAAGTGAAGGGTAACAGGCTTTCGACTTCTGGAGATAAAATGAACACATACTATGGCATCAAAGATGCCTTGGAAGGCAAATACGGTAAACCTACCAATTCGACTGATAAATACATCATTGGTGCAGAGTCTAGTCTAACGAACGAGGACGCATTGGATCTGAGCAGGGGGAACATTATGTTTAAATCACGGTGGGTAATCAATAATAAAAGAACAGAAGTTGCGCTTTATCTAGATCGTTACCAAGGACAACCACGTTTGCGCATCTTGTATTCAGATCGGACAAATAACTTAGATATTGATAAGTTGATGTATTCAGATGGTTTGTAAGGCATAATACGATGATATTCGAAAAGGGGCGCTTCTGTCATAGGGAGAACTCCTTTTTTGTATCAAAACAACTAATGAAATTTTTCCCATGCTGGACGATAATATAGTAGAAGTAATAACCTTACCTATGCCAACTACTTAGCTCACCATATACATAGAGAACGATCCACAACCATCCTAACTCTCGCGAGGTATATTCATGAAACAAGGCATATATGAACAGCTTATCAACACCATCACCAGACAGGAGATTTCGGCGCTGGACCCGGATGTGTATAACATTGGAACCGAGAAGCTGGATGCAGAGGAAGCGCGTAAGCTGCTGTCCACGTATTTGGCGGCGGTAACCCGGCGAGCTCTTAAGATTGTACGGGAACAGACAGAAGATAAGACGGCAGTGTTGGCGCAGATCCGGACGTGTAATGAGATTATTGCTACTCTCAAAGGCACACTGGGGGAAGAAGAGTACAACGAATTGCAACTGGATGAGCAGGGGGAAGTGCTGACCCATGTGTATTCCAAGTTGAACAGCATTCGTGCGGTCCGGGATACCAAAATCGTTCGTCCAGACACACCTATCGCCCAAAGCTCTTTATTCACAGGTGCGAAGTCCGAACCGAGTATGTTATTGGAGTTACAAAAGGAGATTGTGACCGCTGATCGGATCGATTGGTTGGTATCGTTTATCAAATTCAGCGGGCTTCGCCTGCTGCTGGAACAGCTTCAACAATTCACGGCTGGCGGTGGGAAACTGCGGATCATCACAACTACATACATGGAAGCAACAGACCTCAAGGCCATTATTGAACTTTTAGCAAATTACCTAACACAGAGATCCAGATTTCGTATGATACCAAAGTGACTCGGCTACACGCCAAAACGTACATTTTTCACCGCGATACTGGATTCACTACAGCCTATGTCGGCTCTTCCAACCTGTCCAACCCGGCGCTGACCAGTGGTATGGAGTGGAACCTCAAGGTGACGGAGAAGGATTCACTCAATGTGCTGCGCAAGATTGAAGCGACCTTTGAGAGTTACTGGAATGACCGTGAATTTACGCGATATGTGGCTGAGGATGAATGGCATGAGGCACAGTTGAAGGCGGCTCTGAATCGTAAAAAAGATCAGTCCAACCACTTTCACCTCGACATTCAGCCTTACGATTATCAAAAAGAAGTGCTGGAACAGCTTCACGCCGAGCGTACGCTGTATGGACGAACCCGCAACCTGATCGTCGCCGCCACAGGTGTTGGCAAAACGGTCATTTCTGCCTTCGACTACAAGCGATTCCGGGCAAGTCATGCGGGAGCAAAGTTGCTTTTTGTCGCCCATCGGGAAGAAATCTTGAAGCAAAGTCGGGACACGTTCCGGTATATCCTGAAGGATATGAACTTTGGTGAGCTGCATGTCGGGAATTACCGAGCAGAGGCGCTGGATCACTTGTTTGCTAGCATTCAGAGTCTTAACTCCATGAAGCTGACGGAGATCACCAGCCCAGACTATTACGATTACATCATTGTGGATGAATTCCATCATGCGGCTGCACCTTCATACCAGAAGCTGTTGTCCCATTACGAACCGAAGGTTTTGCTGGGACTCACCGCGACGCCTGAACGGATGGATGGCAAAGACATTACCGCCTACTTCGATCATACGATTGCCGCCGAGATCCGTCTAACCGATGCAATTGACCGGAAGCTACTGAGTCCTTTTCAATATTTTGGCGTCACCGATACCGTCGATCTGTCCCAGGTGAAGTGGTCGCGTAAAGGATATGACCTGAACGAACTGGAGAAGCTCTATACGCATAACAAAATCCGTGCCAACCAGATCATTCAAAGTCTGAACAAATACGTAACCGATCTGGACGATGTGAAGGGGCTTGGTTTCTGCGTAGGGGTGGATCATGCGCTGTATATGGCAAAAATATTTCACGAAGCCGGCATTCCATCCATGGCCTTGCATGGCGGGTCGAGCGAACAGGAACGTCATTCTGCGAAAGGACAACTGGTGAACGGGGAACTGCGCATGATATTTGTTGTCGATCTGTACAATGAAGGTGTGGATATCCCTGAGGTGAACACCATCCTGTTCCTGCGTCCTACCGAGAGTCTGACCGTATTCCTGCAACAGTTGGGACGTGGACTACGGATGACGGATGGCAAAGAGTGCCTGACCGTGCTCGACTTCATCGGACAAGCGCATCAGGAGTACAGGTTCCAGGATAAATTCCGCGCCCTGATCGGGGCCACCAAACATTCCATCTCGCACTACGTCGAGAACGGCTTCTCGAACGTGCCTCGCGGCACGTTCATTCAATTGGAAAAGCAAGCGAAGGAATACATTATGCGCAACCTGAAGCAGATGAGTCGTAATCGGAGAGCGCTGATCCAGAAGCTGCAAACGTTCCAGCAAGACAACGAACTGCCGCTGACACTGGCTCATTTTGTAGAGCATCACGGGATGACACTAGTTGAATTGTATGGTGGACGTACGGGCAAAAGGTATTTCCGGGGTATGTTGGCCGAAGCCGGACTAACAGAGCCAATCGAGAGTGAGCAGGATGAGTATATCCGCAGACTGCCGTCTGTGCTGACGATCAACTCCCGAAGCTGGCTGACGTTCTTGATCGACTTTATCGAAAAAGGCCAAGAACCCACGACCGCCGATGAACGGCGCATGCTCACCATGTTCTATTACACCTTCCATCGGGCTGCGCCTGAGAAACTAGGACTGAGTAGCATCGAAGAGGGTGTGCAACGTGTGCTGTCTTGTGAGGCAATCCGAGCAGAACTTGTGGATATTTTCGAATATAATCTGGCTCATCTGCGATTTGTGATAAAAGCAATTCGTTCCCATACACTTGTCCACTGGATATCCACTGTATGTACTCCATGGACCAAGTGCTTGCCGCCTTCGGTTATTGGAATGCCCAGCAATCACCCGCCTTCCGTGAAGGCGTGAAGTATTTTGCCGATGAACAGACCGATATCTTCTTTATTACACTGAACAAATCGGACAAAGATTTCTCTCCATCTACGCTGTATGAGGACTATGCGATCAACGAGCGTCTCTTTCACTGGCAGACACAGAGCCGGGTGTCGGAGCATACGGCTACGGCGCAACGGTACATCCATCATCGAGAGACTGGTAACCGGATCGCGCTGTTTGTGCGAGAGTATAAGGAGGAGCATGGCTATACATCTCCGTTTGTCTTCCTGGGCGAAGCGGATTATGTGAGTCATGAGGGGAATAAACCGATGAGCTTTGTGTGGCGGCTGCGGGAAGAGATGCCTGCGAAGATGGTGGCGGTGGCGAATAAGTGTATTGTTTGAGGGGGTTGTTAATACCAAAAGACACAACGGAATCTCCTCAAATTCAGAGAGATTGTGTTGTGTCTTTTAAACGAGAGTTAAATAAAAACTGTAATTTATTTTTAAAATTGAGGCCCTTCATACCCATTGTTATCTGATCCAGAGGGCCCAGCAAGTATGCCTTCTTCAATTGTTGTCGCTGGAACTTTATCTTTACTAGCAGCTGATTCTTGGCTTTCCGGTTTAGTTTTTGTCCAAACTTCATCGCCAAGAGCTGGGGATTGCCACCAATAAAAATCGCGATACACTAAATCTGTTGTCAAATATAACAACGTTGAATGATCACTTTTATCATTAATGGTCAGTTCATATTGAGAAACTCCAATACCATCAGAATCATTAAGCGATGTGATCCATTTCTCAATTTTAGGAACGAGGCTGTTCACTTCTGAGATTTCCGTTGTAAGCACGATCGAGGCCAGCTTTCCACCCAGTTCGTTATCCGTAACTTTTGTCGATTCCACAGTTACACCGTTTGCCTTTAATTCACTATAAATAGCGTTCTGGACTGATTCAGAATCGAGCTTTCCTACAATTTTAGATGAGAAGTCTGGTATTCGGGTAATGTCATTAGAAACACCATTGTATATATTTTGACCATTTTCGCCTGTAATCGTGAGATCAACATTTTTGATTTGTGAGGTTCCATTAGCACCACTTCTTACTTCATTCCGGATTTTTCGGATAGCTTTAATATCCTCTATGGTTGCTTCTCCAGAAGTAGAAGTTGATTTAGTTTCCAATTTTAAATTCCTCTCTTGGGTGGTAATTTTAGAAATAGCCACCCCCTCTTTAACAAGCTGAGCTTGGATTAATTGGGTTGGACTCTCAGCAGAAATAGAGTTCATGTAAAACGCCCCGCTTAGGACGATAACTGCTGCTGCGACAAGAAACCACTTTTTATTTCTCATTTTTATTATCCTCCTTATTAAAGATTAAATTTAAGGCCCATAGACTCGGAAATTTGCATTACTGGTCTTACTGACCGAATAAGGACTTTGAGCGGTTGGAGCTGTGTCATTTACTGTCCAAACTCCACTTGAATTTTTATAAGATACACTTGTAAATCTAAACGGCCCCATCTGTGTATTTGTTGCATGACTTTCTGCGTTTGCCTGAACATTGTTATAAGTACCCAGGTTCCAACTCCCTTTATCATAACCAGCAATATATCCGTGCCATTTACTGTCTGCTCCTTCATACTGCACGGTGTATTGGATTGAAGTATCTAAAAAGTGAGTGCCTACTTCTTCCAAACCATGTACACCATTATACGTATGTTCAATGTAAGTTCTAAATCCTGAATATCCCGAATAATATCGGATACCCGTCTGAATCCAATCCCTAGTTGAAGTAACATTTGATACCCAAGCAGATTCACCGCTATCGCCTAAACTAGGAAGAGACGTTGGTGTTGTAATATACGCATACATACCTAAATAAGTACTTCCTGGCTTGGTAACACCTGCATACCAACTAGCTGCATGAGCGGAACTGGAACCAACAATTAGAATAAAAGCAAAAAAGAAAGAGAATAGAGCTGTCATTTTCTTGACCATATCCTGTTTGCATCCCTTCATTATTTAATTTATCGTTAAAGCCTTCTAAAATGTGTTGTGTTTTGATCAACCCCTTCCATATCCGATTTTATTTGGATTATCCTTACAAATAAATAGACTCAATAAAGAAAGAGAAAGTTGCACTAAATAATATATTTCATATGATT
Organism: Paenibacillus polymyxa; assembly: GCF_018614975.1. Lineage (GTDB taxonomy): Bacteria > Bacillota > Bacilli > Paenibacillales > Paenibacillaceae > Paenibacillus > Paenibacillus polymyxa_E. The sequence goes on from NZ_JAGGNR010000024.1 coordinate 7,957, forward strand.
TTTTTTCCATATGTATTTTGTTGTTATTCGACAATGGACTCGAATGAGGGAGGGGGAGAAACACCAACCGTATTCTGCTCCCACAGACAGGGATTTAGATGAGTCGTAGTCGCAGAGCGTTGATCCAGAAGCTGCAAACGTTCCAGCAAGACACCGGACTGCCGCTGACCTTGGCGGAGCATCACGGGATGACACTAGTTGAATTCTACGGTGGACGTGCAGGGAAAAGATATTTCCGTGGCATGTTGGCCGAAGCCGGATTAACAGCACCCATCGAGGGCGAGCATGAGGAATATATCCGCAGACTGCCGTCTGCACTGACGATTAACTCCCGAAGCTGGCTGACGTTCCTGATCGACTTTATTGAAAAAGGGAAAGAACCGACCAATGCTGATGAACGGCGAATGTTGATCATGTTCTATTACACCTTCCATCGAGCTGCGCCCGAGAAACTAGGACTGAGCAGCATCGAAGAGGGTGTGCAGCGTGTGCTGTCTTGTGAGGCATTCGGAGCAGAGCTTGTGGATATTTTCAAATATAATCTGGCTCATCTGCGATTTGTGGATAAAATCAATTCGTTCCCGTACACTTGTCCACTGGATATCCACTGTATGTACTCTATTGACCAAGTGCTCGCCGCCTTCGGCTACTGGAATGCCCATCAATCACCCGCCTTCCGTGAAGGCGTGAAGTATTTTGCCGACGAACAGACGGATATCTTCTTCATTACACTGAACAAATCGGACAAAGATTTCTCTCCATCTACTCTGTACGAGGACTATGCGATCAACGAGTGTTTATTCCACTGGCAGACTCAGAGTCGGGTATCGGAGCATACGGCTACGGCGCAACGGTACATCCATCATCGAGAGACTGGTAACCGGATCGCGCTGTTTGTGCGAGAGTATAAGGAGGAGCACGGCTATACATCTCCGTTTGTCTTCCTGGGCGAAGCGGATTATGTGAGTCATGAGGGGAACAAACCGATGAGCTTTGTGTGGCGACTGCGGGAAGAGATGCCTGCGAAGATGGTGGCGGTGGCGAATAAGTGTATTGTATGAAATGTTGATATATCTTGAAACAATATGAATACAAAAGATATACTTATGTTAAGAGATATTTATATCTTTTCATTTCGGTAAAAGAAGAAAGTGTAAGGATAATATTACGGATAATAAGAGGAATGATTTGATGAATAATAAGTGTCAGGTGTTTACTCCATACGATGTTGTCATCGGTATGTTAGATAAATCTTCATACAAAGACAATCTATATGGTAAAAAAGTATTGGAGAATTCTTGCGGAGAAGGGAATATACTTTGTGTAATCGTAGAAAGATATATTCAAGATGGTCTTAGAAGAGGAGTTTCTGTAGAAAAAATTAAATTGGGATTACAATCAGACATTTACGGGATTGAGATAGATGAGGGACCTTACACTAAATGTTTGTATAACTTGAATGAAACAGCAAAAAGGTATGGGATTGAGAATGTAGCTTGGAACTTATTAAACGTAGATTTTCTAATAGAAGGAATTGATCTTAAATTTGATTATGTTATAGGAAACCCCCCCTACATATCATATAAAGATCTAACTGTCAAAACGAGAGAATATCTTAAGATTCATTTTAAGTCATGTTCCATAGGGAAATTCGACTACTGTTATGCTTTTCTTGAAGCGAGTATCAATGTGCTTAAAGATAATGGAGTTTTAATATACCTTGTTCCGAATAGTATCTTTAAGAATGTATTCGGCAAAAATCTTAGAGAGATCCTTTTACCTTATTTAGTAAGAGTTTATGATTATAGAACTATGAAATTATTTGATGTACTAACATCATCAGCAATTATTATTTGTAATAAAGACTCCAAAGAAGAAGATATAGAATATTTGGATATCTCATTAAATAGAAGTCATAAAGTTAAAAAAAATGATTTGAGATTGAAATCTAAATGGGAGTTTTCTTCCAATTATAGTGGAGATATTGAAAATAGGAGAATATTTGGAGATTATTTCAATTCTTCAATTACATTGGCTACATTGCTTAACAGTGCATTTGTAATGAAAAATATCAAAACAATTGAAAATGATCATAAATATATTACAATCGATGGAATTAAGCTTGAAAAAGAAATTATAAAAAAAGCTGTTAGTCCAAGGTCACTAAATTATAATAAAAATGAGTATATTATTTTTCCTTATTTTTATTTTGAGAACAAGCTAGGAAGGTACAATTCAGAAGAATTTGAAACGAAATTCCCGGAGGTTAAAAATTATCTATATACTTTTATTAAGGATTTAGAAAAGAGAGCCTCAGATAAAAGTGTAAACTGGTTTGAATATGGAAGAACGCAGGCTCTGGCTCATTTAAATCAAGAGAAGTTGTTGCTTTCGACAGTGGTTACTAATTGTGTGAAAGTATATAAAGTCCCACAAGATACGATCCCTTATTCAGGAATATATATAACGAGTAAAGGATCATTCTCACTAAATGCTGCTAAGAGAATTTTAGAAAGTGAAGATTTTTATAATTATGTACAAAATATAGGTATTAATGCTAATGGATCATCACTAAGGATAACGGCAAGGGATGTTAACAACTATTTGCTACCAGAGGGGTGGGAGAATAATGGCTAAGATGAAATATAAAATTTCATCCAGAGCAACAATATTATTAGGTAGAGAAAGTGTTGCAAAAGTAGACGGAGCCATAATTGAATTAGTTAAGAATACTTACGATGCAGATGCTCTATTATGTTTAATATGTTTTGATATTTCTAACAACTGTATATATATACTTGATAATGGGACTGGTATGACACAAAAGACCATAGAAGACTATTGGATGCTAATCGGGACGGATAATAAAAAATCAGAATATGAATCTGAAAGAAAAAGGATAAAATCAGGTGAGAAAGGAATTGGTCGTTTTGCGCTTGATCGACTAGGAAGTAAATGCGAAATGTATACCCGAAATAAAAAAAGTCCAAATTTAATTTATTGGAAAACAGATTGGAGTGATTTTGAAAAACCAGGGGCGCATCTGGGTGAGATGGAAGCAGATTTTGATTTTCTTGATATGGAATTGGCTGAATGTTTACCTCCAAGTTTAACAAGTGAAATTATTAGAATTAATAAGAGTAAAACCATTGAAGAAAAAATAAAAGTGGAAACAGGAACGATGTTAAAAATTAGTGGATTGAGAGATAAATGGTCGGATAAAGAAATTATTAATATAATTGATGCAATGGGCTTTTTAATTCCTCCGGTAGAACAAAAAGATTATATTATTGCCTTAAAGAAGTCATTGGACGAACCTGCAATTATAATAGAAAATGAGATCTCGGAGGAATATGATTATAAACTTAATATTACATTTGATGGGGATATTTTCAATGTAATATTGAATAGAAATGAGTTCGACCTCAATAAAATACCAGCAGATGTATTTGAACTAGAGAGTTTTAAAGAATTTCCTTATGAATTTAAGGATTTTAAGAAAGAGAGTATTGAATTAAAGTATGAAATACATGAGTTAATGCATACTACAGATGAAGAAGTCATAAAATCAGTTAAAGAAATTGGTCCTTTCAAATTCAAATATACTTTTATGAAGTTGTCACTTAACGATGATTCAAAAGAAGTCTTTTTTTACAAAGAAATAAGTAAAAAAAGGAGGGTATGGCTAGAGAACCATGGAGGAATAAAGATCTACCGAGATAACTTTTTAGTAAGGCCTTATGGTGACCAGACTTCGGAATCATTTGATTGGCTAGGACTAGATGCTAGGAAAGCAAATAGCCCCGCAGCTATTTCTCACCCATCTGGGAAATGGCGAGTCAGAAATAGGCAAGGCCAAGGAACTATAATGATCTCAAGAGTTGATAATTCTTCTATTCTGGATAAATCTAGTAGGGAGGGTATAATTGAAAACGATCATTTCAAATTATTTAAGAAAATTATAACTAATTTAATTCAAATTTTTGAGGAAGATAGAGCCCATATTGGAAGAGGGATGAAGGAATATTCTGATAAGGTGCATAAAAAAGAAAAGGCTAAACAAGAGGGGAAAAGTCTTGCTGATAAGGTATTGAAGGAAACGCCTTCTAAGGAAAAAAACTCTTCCAAGGAAGAAGTGAAAACACTAGCTAAAGCTGTTCAATATTACGAAGAAGAGAGAGAAGAACTAATTACTGAGATTAAATTATTACGATCGTTGGCGACTAATGGATTAATTACTACTTCTGTTGTACATGACTTAAAGGGCATTAATGCAATATTGGTCAACAGAGTAGATAATCTTAGATTTGTTATAAATAAAGGGAATGCAGATTTAATTAATAGACATCTTGAAGATTTGGAGAGATATGATGTATTCTTGAAATCTTGGATTAGTGTCATAACTAATCAAATAAAAAAAGATAAGCGAAGAAGACTCAAAAAAAATATATATCAAACTATCCAAGAGATTATAGACGTTTTGAAACCTATTCTAAATCAAAAAAAAATAAATATAAGATTGAAGAAAGATAAAAATCAAACATATAAAAGAATATTCGTTTCAGATTTTGAGAGTATTATTTACAATTTAATCATAAACTCTATAGAAGCATTCGAAAATGCTAAAGTTCTAGAGCGGACTATTACAATTTCATTAGAAACAAATGAGAGTATAATTATTCATTATCAGGATAATGGAGACGGATTACCCGATTCATTTAAAAATCCTTATGACATCTTTACATTTGGTACTACTAGTAAATATGACAAAGAAGGAGAAAAAATTGGTACAGGTTTGGGAATGTATATAGTTTCTTCAACTGCGAGAGAGTACAATGCTCAAATCATTATTACAAATCATAAAAATGGATTTGGGTTAGATTTGAAATTTCCATTATGAGAGGTGTCCATATGAAAATAAAAGTAGGAATAATCGATGATGATAAGAGTAAAACAACTCAAATAATGACGAAGCTAATACAGGGATTGGATGATGCTTCACCTGAAAAAAAAGAAAAGTATTCTCATTATGAATTTGAGCCAATTGAAGTTGAGTTACTAGATGACGTATCTTCAATGGTTGGAAGTATAAAGGAGTTAGGCATTGATTGCGCAATAATTGATTATAAATTATCTTCATATCAGACTGTGAATTTCTCTGGAGTAGAGTTAGCTAAGGCAATTGAGAGAGAGTTTTATGAGTTTCCAATCTTTATATTAACTTCTTATGATGATGATTTATTTTCTAAAGAAGTGTATAATGCTTATCAAATTTTTGATTTTGATAGATATCTGTCTGAAAAAAAAGAAAGAATTGAATTAAATTTCAAGCTTATTGAGCAAGTATTGAAAACTCAAAAGCAAAAAGAAAATTGGAACCTACAATTAAAAAAACTGCTACCGCTTGCGGGAACTTCTGAGGAAATTGATTCTGCAATACTCGATTTAGATTCTAAAATTGAAAAATCAACAGACGGTAGGCATGCACTCCCTGAAAAGCTAAAAAAAGATCTATCATCCAATAAATTATCTGAACTAATTGATAAAATTGATGAAATCTTAGAAGAGGAGTAAATTAGTTTGAAAGAAATTAAAATAAAGAAACCAATCAAAATAAGAAAACCAACAAGATCATATACTGGTATTATGTGGATAACGAATGGCACTAATAAGAAATACTTAGCTCCAGATTTCGATAATAGATGTGCATATTGTGATGATTCAGATGAATACAGTGGAGGATATAATTCATTTCATGTCGAACACTTTGCACCAAAAGAAAAGTTCAAGCATTTGGAATTCACATACGATAATCTTTTATATAGTTGTTCTTATTGTAACATCTCTAAATCAAACAAGTGGATTGGTAGCAATGAAAACGAATCTGTGTTGGGGAATAAAGGATTTATCGATCCTTGCAATGATGACTATTACAATCACTTAGGGAGAGATCAAAATGGGAATATTATTTCTTTAACCCCTTTAGGTGAATATATCTATTATGAGTTAAAACTATATCTAAAAAGGCACTTTATTTTGTATAATCTTGATCAGATTAATATCAGAAGAAGAGCACTGAAAGCAAAGATTAAAGAGAAAGAAGAGCACGGGGAGGACACTAGGAAACTTGTCAAGGTACATAGACTTGTGTGTGAGATATTCTGCGATTATTACGATTTATTAGTAAAAGAAGAAGCCTAAAAAGCTATATAAATGATCTTTAAAGAATGAAACTGATTTAGCATAAACTTAAAATGAGTAGTGATGCCTTGGTGATTTGCATCGCTGCTCATTTTAATATAATTAAGATTCATTTAGTAGCTCTCTTATAATATTTCTGGATAAACGGATTTTATTTGGAGAGGTTTCTCTCAACATACTGACTATATCTTGAATCATTATATCTGATTCAGTAAACTCAATTTCAGCACTTACATAAGCAAAAAGTTGAGAGATATTGACCTCCAACGCCTCTGCTATTTTACCGAGATTAATTAAAGATACATTCTTTTCGCCACGTTCAACTTGTCCAATGTATGTAAAATGGAATCCGCCTTTTTCTCCAAGTGCCTCCTGGGATAACCCTTTCTCTTTCCTTAAAACCTTGATTCGAGCGCCGACTAAATTTAAAATTTCTCTGTCTGCGCGCCTAGCCAAGCTAGACACAACTAGCCGGTGAAAGTCCGGTCGAGGTAAGAGCCAAGTCGCCTCGTAGCTGACGGGCAGCTGGTGGAGAAATCCTAAGGTTGAAGCCCCGTGACAAAGTAACTTCAACACGAAGTGCGAGCA
>NZ_JAGGNR010000025.1 GCF_018614975.1 Paenibacillus polymyxa
TAAAAAATGAAGTCCAAGCTCTGTTCCCGTCACCGGTCATTACAGCAAAATCTGGTTCTGAACCAATATTCCTCCATTAAGCCAAGATGTCGAAGTTGTAAATCTACGAATGGACGAGAAAACAGGCGAAAACATTACTTTATAGTGGGAGGAACTTTACATGAACATGCTTGAGTATGCCACTCCACCGGCATCCGATCTATTATCCGACCTGGGAAGACGAATTATTGGCGCAGAAGACGCCGATACGCTGAGGGAAAATGCGAATCTGAACGGGGACTCCTTCAGCGGTAAGATGAGCAGGCTCGGTTCGGAGACAGCCAAGTGGCATGCTCTGCGTCATGTGTTGCCGGAAGAGCTTGCCCAAGCTGTGGAGAATGGGGATCTGTATGTACACGATCTGGATCAGTATGCACTTGGAACGACCAACTGTATCTTTATCCCGTTTGACCGTCTCCTTGCTGCGGGTTTCAATACAGGCAACGGATCGGTTCGCACACCTCAGACGATCATGTCTGCAATGGCCCTGGTTGCGATCATCTTCCAATCCCAGCAGAACAGTCAATATGGCGGTGTATCGGCCAATAAAATTGACTGGGATCTGGCTCCTTATGTACAGCGATCGTTCCGCAAACATTATCGCAAAGGGCAACGGCTCTTTGGTGAAAATGTTCTGATCGGGGATGAACAGCTTCATCTGGATAGCATCGAAGCCAAGAATCAATGTCCGCGCGCATATGCCTTCGCCTATGAAGAGACTGAATTGGAGACAGGACAAGCTGCTGAATCACTGATTCATAACCTGAATACGATGAGCAGCCGGGCAGGTGGTCAGATTCCATTCACTTCACTGAACTATGGATTATGTACATCAGCAGAAGGTCGGTTGGTATCACGCTCGTTGCTTGAAGCAACCATTCGTGGCCTGGGCAACGGGGAGACCCCCGTGTTCCCTCAACATATTTTCCAATGTAAACAGGGAATCAATCAGGCTCAAGGAGAGCCGAACTATGATTTGTTCAGGCTCGCAGTCACCTGTTCATCCCGGCGGATGTATCCCAACTTTGTCAATGTGGATGCCTCCTTCAATCTGCCCTTCTATCATCCGGAAGATCCGGATACGATCATCGCAACGATGGGATGCCGTACACGTACACTGGCTGATCGGTTTGGACGCAATCGTCAAAGTGGTAAAGGTAATCTGTCCTTCAACACCATTAACCTCGTGAAGCTCGGCATCCGGTTTGGCATTTGCCAAGGTGCCAGAGCTGTCGCTGACCGGGCCGGATTCTATACTGCTTTGGAGTCGGTTATGCATAATGCCGATTCCGGTCTGCTGCACCGCTACCGAATTCAGACAGCACAGCCTGCCAAGGCATCGGACTTCATGATGCGAGAGGGTGTATGGGAAGGTGGAGAACAGCTTGGCCCGAACGAGCCTGTTGCCGATCTATTAAAGCATGGAACATTATCTCTTGGTTTTATCGGTCTCGCAGAATGTATGACAGCTCTCTATGGGCGCCATCATGGGCAGGATCCTCATGTACATCGCGAAGCGCTCAACATTATTCGGACCATGAGAGAGTTCTGTGACCGGATGAGCGAGCACCATAACTTGAATATCACCCTGTTTGCCACACCTGCTGAAGGGTTGTCCGGCAAATTCACGAAGATTGACAGAGAGCAATACGGCATCATTGCTGGGGTTAATGATCGTGAGTACTATACGAATTCATTCCATATCCCGGTCTATCATACCCTTCCAGCTTATCGGAAGATTGAACTGGAGGCCCCGTTCCACACGTTATGTAACGCGGGTGCAATCTCCTATGTGGAGCTTGACGGAAACGTCCGCGCCAACACCGCAGCTTTCCAGCGGATCGTGCAATATGCTCTGGCGCAGGATATCGGTTATTTCTCCATTAATCATCCGATTGATCGCTGCCCTGCATGTGGTTATGAAGGCGTCATTGGGGATGTATGCCCAGGCTGTGAAGCCCACGAGAACCATGTACACTTCCAGCGGTTACGCCGCGTAACGGGTTATCTGACCGGAGATTACAAAGTACGCTTCAATGCTGCGAAGCAGGCCGAAGTGCGAGATCGGGTGAAGCACCAGTGAATCTATATGGTTACATCCCGGAATCGGTGAATGAAGGGACAGGCCTGCGTGCCGTGTTGTTCATCAGCGGATGTCGTCACGCCTGTCCGGGCTGCTTCAGTCCGGATTCATGGAGCTTTCGAGCGGGTGAGCCCTTTACAGAGGAGCGGCAGCAGCAGATTCTGCATGAAGTGACAACCCATCCGTTGCTGGATGGCGTTACGTTGTGTGGTGGTGATCCCTTTTTCTCGGCAGCAGAATGTACATCTTGGGTCCAGCAGCTCCGCGCTGCACGTCCTGATCTGACGGTATGGGCCTACACAGGATTCGAATATGAAGAGCTGGTCACCGACCCTGCAAGAGCAGAGCTTGCCCGGTTGTGCGACGTCATTATCGACGGGCGATATGTTGAAGCAGAACGTGATGTCTCCCTGCCCTTCCGCGGCAGTCGGAATCAACGTTTGATTGATGTGCCTGGCACGATGGCAAGTCACACCATTGTGACGCACAAGCTCATATGAGGCAATATATTACCCAAACCATGGCGAAGCGAGTACAACCGCTGTAATGAACAACAATTGAAGCATCAGACGTGGGAAAACAGGCCACACAGCCTTGCCGCCTATTGTTAACTTCTCACGGGCCGCATGGACATTAGCCGGGAACATAACAATCAGCATGAGTAGCAACCCTGCAGCGGCAATCCATGCAACACCAGGAATAAGTAAACCAATTGCGCCTGCGATCTCCAGGATTCCAGTCCACGTGACGATTTTTTCCTTGTGAACTAATCCACGAGGAACCATCTGAACCAAATCGGCTCTGCGTTTGCCCCAATGTGCGGATGCGGTCAATAAAAACATGACAACGACCGCACCTTGCAACGCAGGATGCCAATGATTAAACATCTGAACTCCAAGCCAGCCAGTCCCCCGAAGTATAATAAAAGTTGTGCATAATGCAATAAGTGGTGCCATTTTCTTGTCCTCCTTTATCATGTTTACTTTAGAAAAGATTCGGTTCAGTCTTGTTGCTTAAGCATGGCAGACATGAAGTTAGCTATATCTGAAGAGTTCAAGTGTGACCTTCCGCTTGTATGCATTGAGGTGCGTACCCGTAGCCCCATGGATAGCAGTACAAAAAGTTCACCCATCTGCTGTGCATTAATCGAGCTGTCTATCACACCATGTTTTATTCCCAAGTCAATCCACTGCATCGAATAGCTGACCGACCTATCGTGAAATTGCTGAAGTGCTTCGGACACCTGAGGTTCGTCCTCTTTGCCCAGCAAATAGAGCAAGACCTTGTTGGTTATTGATCCCTGCTCCTCCAGACCGACTAAATTCGCAGCGATCATCTGCATCGGACCTTCAAACGTCTTGATATCGGCTTCTGCAATGGTAGACAAAACGGCAGAGTGCACCGTCTCCAGATGCTCCATAAGAACCCAGATGAAAATTTCGTCCTTGCTTCTTACATAATGAAAAATAGCCCCTTTGGACAATCCCGAGCGCTCCATAATCTCTTTTAAGGTAATTGCATGGCAAGCTTTCTCGTGGAGCAGTTCCTTGGTAGCTCCCAGCAACTGAGCCGTTGTATGGTTCCGTCTGTCCTCATTCTTCAAGTTGTTCCCCCCTTTGTTTATTTCACTACTCATTATAAATAGTATACAAACCGACCATCGGTTTGTAAATAAAAAAAGAATTATGCAAGCTCTAATTGGCTCTCGGACGACGCTTCCCGCATAATGGAGCATTCGTAGGAGATTTGTTCTAAAGAAATAAGTTTTATCCATTCTCTCTATTTTCTTCTCTATTGCATGATGATATATAATATAGGTAGTTAGTAATTTAGTATTTAAAATTTAACCGTTTACATAAGGTGACCAGGGAGGAATCATCTTTTATATGGATATTGTTCAAGCATTAATTACATGTATGCCTTTCTTTCGAGATACGATTCGTCAGGATGTAACCCTCTCCGTTATTGATCATGAGAAATTTCTATATTTCTCAGCAGGGGAATCGTTAAAGCAACTGAATTATCAACCCGGCGACCCTCTATTGGATGGAAATCGAAATTTTGCTGATCTTAACGGCGGTACAGTCAAACGATTCGATCACTACCCTAAAGATTTATTCGGTGTTCCGTTTGACGTGGCTTTTATTCCCATTAAAAATGAGAAAGGTGAAGTCATCGCCCTGTTTAACCTGCTCTACAGTATGGATGACCAGGATCAGCTGCAACAGCTCATGGATGCAACCGAAAATCTGACCAACCAGTTAATTGACAGTGTACAGCATGTAGCCGCGCACTCCGAGGAACTCAGTGCCACAACCGAAGAGATCCGGAACAACTCCAAACAAGCCGTACAGAAATCAGGCAATGTAACTCAGGTCGCCAGCTTCATTCGTGAAATCTCCGAACAAACCAATCTGCTCGGCTTGAATGCAGCCATTGAAGCTGCTCGTGTAGGTGAAGCAGGTGCAGGTTTCGGCGTTGTTGCCAAAGAAATTCGTAAACTGTCTGTCGATACCAAGGAAGCAACGGCCCGTATTGAAGATTCTCTTCTCTCGGTCCGGCAATCCATTCAAGGCATGGAGAATGAACTGGGTGAGATCACTGCAAGCTCCCAAGAGCAGGCTGAACTCGTAAACAATTTTATGAGCACAATTGAGCAGCTGAATGAAACCAACAAACAATTGAAGCAATTTGTGCAAAAAATGATTACGTTTGACGGAAAATAAAAATATGTTTAATGGACAATACAAGCACGGTTTTATAACAAACAACAAACAAAAGCCTCCGAATGCATTCGGAGGCTTTTTCATGAGCTATTTGACTTAACGAATCTCGAAGTGACTGATGCGTACACCTGCGGACAGCACAATGTATACATCCTGCGTACCTGCTGCACCCGTAAGTTCCGCCTTCACGGTAGACCACTGCTGGGCCTCACCTTGTGGCAGATCCACACATCCTGCGAGCGTACCGTCCGGTGAACCGAGTCGAACTTCCAACACAGCACCTGCTTGTTCTGCGGATACACGCGCTTCAATTGCTGCTGCCCCACTACCCAGATCGGCATCCTTGAAAGCAATCCATCCTTGCTCTCCAACTACACGGACAGCAGTTCCGCCCTCTTTGCTCTCATCCAGGTCAACACCCAGGTATGCATCATAATTCTCGGCACGAGTAGCCACACCCAGATTACGAGCAGGGATTGTCTCTCCTTCTACCGTCAGGTCTGCAACCAGCTGAACATCGGAGGATGACTTGGCAACCATAATAGAGTAAGTTCCACTTTCCACGACATACCGATCACGAGTTACATCCCAGATTGCCAGTTCCTGAACAGGCAAGGTGAAGCTGACTTTCACTGTAGCTCCCGCTTCGATATGAAGACGACGGAATCCTTTTAACGTTTTGAGTGGACGTTTGACACGGGATTTGCCTGCACGAACGTACAACTGTACAACCTCGTCACTGGCAATTGAACCTGTATTGGTTACATCTACAGTTACCGTAACGTTGCCCTCTGTACCCACTTGAGCTGGGCTAAGTTCCAAATTGCTGTATTTAAATGTTGCATACGTCAGACCATGTCCAAACGGATACAATACATTACCTTCAAAATATTGATATGTCCGACCGGACTGAATGATATCGTAATCCTTGATGTCGGTCAGTTGATCTGCTGATTGTACCCATGTCATGTTCAAACGGCCGGCCGGCGCATAGTCGCCATATAATACGTCAGCTACTGCGTTACCCAGTTCCTGTCCTGCGTGTGAAGTATACAATACCGCCGGGATGTGCTCCTGAACCCAATTGGATGTGAATGGATAACTGCCCACAATAACCACAACCGTATTCGGGTTTGCGGCATAGACCGCTTCAACCAGACGTTGCTGAGATTCAGCCAGATCCAGACTTGGACGGTCAATCTCTTCTTTACCATTGATAAGTGGATTGTTACCAACAAAGACAATTGCCGTTTCTGCAGCCTTGGCAGCTGCTACCGCCTCTTCAAGTCCATTCACAACCACATTCTGCTTGAATGTCTCTGTGGCACCAAAGGTCTTCAGTTCTTCGGACACTGCAAATGCATCGTTTCCGCCATTAGGTGCAGTCACCGTTTTGCCATTCCATGTAGTCAGACCTACACTTCCATCCTGTTGTGGCAACAAGTGGAATACTTCCTTCACGAACCAGCCGTACACTTCATCAGCGGAAGCCGTTACGGTCTCTTCATCTGTGGTCAGATATTTGCCGTTGCTTTCTGCCTGCAAGGTATAACTTCCGAAGCCCCAGTCGGAAACCATAAACGTCTCCGCTTCTCCCGAAGCAATAACAGGTGATTTCTCACCATCGGCCAGTCCAATCTTCTTCCCATTGGCTACGGAAGTTAACGTAACACGATCATTACCATCCTTGAACGCCACCTTGTCACTGCCGACTTTGCCACGGATTGCTTCAAGCGAGGAGATGTTATACGGCATGGTGCCTGCATACCAGTCACGATAGACCGTTCCGCCCAGTTGACCAATCACAGCCACTTTACCTGCCTTGGTTTTGTCCAGCGGCAGTGTGCCTTTGTCGTTTTTGAGCAATACCACTTGTTCTCTAGCTGCTCTGAGCGACAGTTCTTTTGCTTTTTCCGTCATCATGGACTCTTCACCAATAGCAGCGTACGGGTTGCCCTCTTCCGGATCGAACTCACCCAGACGGAAACGCACACGGAACGTATTAAACAACGCTTTGTCGATGTCATCCATCGTCAGTGTACCTTGTTCCAATCCTTCACGCAGTGCCTGTTTAGACAGCTCAGCATCATCGGTGATGCTATCAATTCCTGCCTTCACGGATTCTACCGTACCTGGTGTGTGGGAATCATAGTATTTATGATCGTTCTTGATGCCCATCACATCGCCTGCGTCACTAACAATGAAGCCATCCATGCCCCATTCGCCTTTGACAATCTCGTTTACAAAAGGATGCAACAACGCTGGCGTACCGTTAATGGAGTTGTACGCCGTCATCATGGACTGTGCGCCGCCTTCTTTAAATGGCTTCTCGAACGCCTTCAGATAATATTCACGCATGTTACGTGGATCAATGCTGGACGAACCGCTTCCACGATCCACTTCGTTATTATTCGCAAGAAAATGCTTCAAAGTAGCGACCGCTTTGTAGTACTTCGGATGGTCGCCTTGAATTCCTTGGACCAATGCTGTCGTCAGCTCGGCTGTCAGTTCCGGATCTTCACCATACGCCTCTTCATTCCGTCCCCAGCGCGGGTCACGTTCCATATCTACTGTAGGTGCCCACAGCGTCAGACCGTTCACTGCCGGATTGCGTTTATAAAATACACGTGCCTCGTCTCCGAGCACGGAGCCAATCTCCTTCATCAGATCCGCATCCCATGTGCAGGCCAGCCCCACCGGTTGTGGGAAGGATGTTGCTTCTCCAAGCCAGGCCAGACCGTGTGCCGCTTCTGTTCCGTGTTTGTATGCAGGCACACCCAAGCGTTCTACTGCTGGCTGATATTGCAGCATGGACTCGATTTTCTCATCTTCAGTCAAGCGGGATACAAGGTCCTTCACACGGGTGTCTAGCGCTAGTGCTGTATCTTGAAACGGATATTTCGTTTGGTTGGTCGTCATATGGAATCTCCTTTGGTTATCGGTAGTTGATTATAATGATAGCGGATACATTTATTAGAAAAAAAGGATACAAATTCGGTTGATTTCTTTCTTCCAAGAGATGGATTAATCCTTTTAGAACAAGCATTTACAGCTGTGGAACTCTATCTCCTTTTCAAAATCTAAAACGATTTCGGTAATCCTATCATATAGCATGTATAACAAAAAAAACAGAGGTTCTGCCCAGGAAATTGTGAACATCCCCTCTGCAAAATCTGAACAACACCGTTTTTTCCTGGCATAGTCTGGCAATCATGAATAAGAGTACAACGAGGTGCGCTGAACGACAACCGCATCAACCGATTGAAGATGATCAAGGAGGAAGACAAATGAGCGATAATCAGCAGCCCAAAACGGGTCTGCCCCCCGTCCCGGAATCAGTGTGGCGTGCGACGCATGAATTCGATGCCTATCCAAAACTGACCGAAGATATCACCGCGGATGTAGCAATTATTGGTGCCGGTATTGCAGGGATTACCACCGCTTATCTGCTGGCACAGACGGGTATGCGTGTGGTCGTGCTAGAGGCTGGAAAAGTGTTGGATGGCACGACCGGTCATACCACTGCCAAGGTATCTGCACAGCATGGCGTCATATTCGATGAAATTTTGCATCACTTCGGACAAGAACAGGCTCGGATGTACTATGAAGGCAATGCAGATGCCGCTAAGTGGATGCGCAATCTGGTGAAGGAAAAACAGATTGCTTGCCAGTGGGCAGAGGAAGATGCCTACGTCTACATTCAATCGGAGGAAAACATCAAAAAACTGGAGATCGAGCTGACCGCCTACGGCAAACTCAATATCCCTGGTGAGTGGGTAGACCCACTCCCTATTCCAGTTCCCGCAAGGGCAGGTATTCGCATGCCGGGTCAGGCACGCTTTGATCCGCTGGCCTACCTGCACTACTTGCTCGATTCCGCTGTGAAACAAGGGGTGCGTATCTATGAGCACACCACCGTAACCGATGTGGAGGAGGATGCTTCCCTGCATGTCAGAACTTATGGAGACGGTCCATCCGTAACAGCAGAACATATCGTCGTGGCTTCTCATTTTCCGGTGTATGACCCCGGATTTTATTTTACACGATTACACGCCGAACGATCCTACGCTGTTTTAGTCGAACCGGAGAAACCCTATGTGGGCGGCATGTACATCTCGGACGATACACCGTACCGATCTCTACGTACTGTCCTTCATGATGGAAAAGAACTCATTCTCTTCGGGGGAGAAAATCACAAAACCGGACAAGGCATCTGCACCTTCGGTCATTATGAACGCCTGGAGCAGTTTGCAGCGGAGACATTTGGCATTCGCAACATTCCTTTTCGCTGGTCAGCCCAGGATCTGATCTCCATTGACAAGGTGCCTTACATTGGACCGATTACCGGAAGACATGAACGTGTCTATGTGGCGACCGGGTTTGCCAAATGGGGGATGACGACTGGCACGATGGCTGGACACCTTCTCGCCGATCGCATCACTGGACGTGACAACCCTCATGCTGCCATATTCGATCCGGCAAGATTCAAAGCTGATCCTGGCATGAAGCACTTTATTGTAGAAAATGTGAATGTAGCCAAAGAATTAATCTCCGGTAAAGTAGGTATCGTGCACAAAAAGGTTAGCGATATTGGTGAAGACGAAGGAGCCGTCGTTCGTCATAACGGCAAACGTGCTGGCGCCTATAAGGACACCAGTGGCAAGCTGTTTCTGGTGGATACCACCTGCACCCATCTGGGGTGCGAAGTCGAATGGAACGAGGGAGAGCGTTCATGGGATTGCCCCTGCCATGGTTCCCGCTTCGATTATGCAGGCCATGTCATTGAAGGCCCTGCTGTGGAAGACCTTAAAGTTCTGGATGCACAAGAATAACCGACATTTAGCGATTAACCTGTAAACCAAAGTAACAAAAGTTCATCTCACAGACCGGATCGGAATCCGCCTCCAGACGGAAGTAACCGATCCGGTTTTTGCATATGCTGAATTATAGCTAAACAGACAGCTTCAGCTAAGCGTCAGTATTAATCGAACTTATTATCGATAAATCGTAATACGGAACTATTTTAAAATCACTACCTTGCATTAAACAGTACTGGATGCTATGATGACTTCACCACTACTGAACAATATACACTAGCGATAACTGAAGCTACTAAGGAGGAACCTGTGTGAATGTGAACATCCAGTTCAAAAAAGGAGTATTGGAGCTGTGCGTCCTGGTATTAATTAACCGCCAGGATCGGTATGGCTACGAACTGGCTCAGGCGGTCTCCAAACATATCGAAGTTGCTGAAGGTGCACTGTATCCCTTGCTTCGCCGGCTAGTAAATGACGGTTACTGCACCACCTACCTGCAAGAATCAAGTGAAGGACCGCCGCGCAAGTATTACCGACTGTCCGATACAGGTCGCGACTACATGACGGCACTGACTACGGAGTGGAATGAATTTGTGCGCAATGTCGCAAATCTGATTGAGGAAGGAATCCCTAATGAATAGACAACAATTTATGAAAGCCATGGAAATTCATCTGCGGCCGATGGACCCATTCGAACGGGCCGAATTGCTCGCAGACTATGATCAACATTTCGAGCTTGGACTACGAGAAGGCAGACTGGAAGAAGAGATCGCTCGGGAACTCGGACAGCCGGAAGAAATCGCCAAGGAAGCACTCGGTGATCGGTATGACATTCATACACCGGGTTCAGATGCGTTCTATGCACCAACGTATCAAGAAATGCGATCACCTAGAAACAGCACCAGAGCCACTCGCAATTTTTTCACAGCCATCGGCCTGTTATTCCTGAATCTGATTCTTGGCATTCCTCTTGGTCTCATGATGTGGTCGGTATGGCTTGTTATTGCCAGCCTTTCCTTGCTGGTATTGGCTCCTGTGGCAGCAGTTGTGGATTTCATATTCCTGGGCCAACTCGATAAACTGGAAATTTTCGTTGCGATTGGCGCTTTCGGTGTCGGCATTTTGTTTGCTATCGCATCGAAGTATGTCTTTAGAGCCTTCAAAATCGTCACTCTTCAATATATTAGATGGAATAAAAACACGATGAAAGGAGATGTTTCCGCATGAGCACCAAAAAATGGCTTGCGCTTGCCGTGATATGTATCGGAATAGGTTTACTTGGGACATCCATCTATGGCGTTCAGTTCGGGGATGAACGGGAGCATTATTCTAAACGATGGGATTTCAAAGCAGATGAATTGCAGAACATTATTATAAATGCTAATTTCAGTGCAGATATTGAATTTGTTGTAAGCCCGGATTCGAATGGTTATATTGAAGTGGATGGTAAATGGGACCCTGCCGTAGTCAAAAGCTTCGAACAAGCCACGTTATCCAACGGCACATTCCAACTGTCTCAGACAGAACGTGAACGATTGCAATTTTTCAACCTGTATTGGAATGATCAAGACTCCACAATAACGGTTGCCTTGCCTGAAGGACACCAATTAAATGAGGTTAAGCTGGACTCCTCTTCAAGTGACTGGGATCTGACAGATCTAAATGCCAATCAGCTTGAGCTGAATAACACCTCAGGTTCCATACGTCTGGAAAACATCAAGGCGCCCAATATTGAATTGGTTCTAACTTCTGGTGACATTAACGCTTCCATGATTGATGGAGACATGACCGTGAAACAGACATCCGGAAGTTTTACTGCTGATCAGGTAGTTGGTCAAGTAAACAGTAAGATTAAATCGGGAGATATTGAGATCACTGAATTAAACGGCGCAGCCGATGTTCAATTCACTTCGGGTAGCATTCATATTGAACAGTCCCATTCCGCCCCGATTAATGCGTCTGGAACATCAGGAGATATTTTCATTCAAGCTGCACCTGATTTTGACGGAATTTATGACGCTAAGGCTACTTCCGGAAGTGTAGATATACCTGAATCCCCAATGGTGAGCCGGGAATTAATCAAAGCTCGTACCTCTTCCGGGAGCATCGAGATTACCAAATAGTGATGAAGCAAATTTCCGAACTGTGGGTAATATAGTATAATCAGATGCCAGTCCAATTCTAAGGAGGAATTACCACATGGAACTTAAAAATAAAACAGCTATCATCACAGGTGCCGGTAAAGGTATCGGCCGGGCGATCGCTGAAGCTCTTGCCAAAGAAGGAGTGCACCTCGGCCTTATTGCACGTACCGCTTCCGATCTTCAGGCTCTGCAACAGTCTCTGAGTCAAGAATACGGTGTGAAAGTAACCAGTGCTGTAGCAGATATCTCGGATCGCACGCAGGCGGAAGCCGCTGTAGCAGCCATCGAGATGGAACTCGGTGCGGTGGATATCCTTATCAATAATGCGGGGATCGGAAAGTTCGGGACGTTCATGGAGATGGAGCCGGAAGAGTGGGAGCGCATCCTGCATGTTAACGTTATGGGTACATATTACGTTACACGCGCTGTCCTTCCGAGCATGATCAAGGAAAGTAGCGGCAGCATTATCAATATTGCTTCCACTGCAGGTGAACGCGGATTCGCTACAGGTTCGGCATACTGTGCATCCAAGTTTGCGCTACTCGGCATGACCGAATCTCTGATGCATGAAGTGCGCAAGTCCAACATTCGCGTGACCGCACTGACACCAAGTACAGTCAATACGGAGCTTGCGACTAATGCCGGACTGAAAATTGGGGACGAAGATCGCATGATGCAAGCGGAAGATGTAGCTGAACTTGCACTTGCAACGCTCAAGCTGTCCGACCGTGTCTTCGTTAAAGCAGCAGGCATCTGGACGACTAATCCACAATAGATAGGTGCTGCTGACCTTTCTAACAAATTTCTCGCACCTTATTGTACTCTTTTGCAGGAAATGAGAAACGTAACGAATCTCGATATCTGCTTAAATTCATCTAATAGGGGCTCGCTCAGTTCGTTAGAAATATAAAAAAGGACGTTTCCCATTGTACATGTATGCAGGTTCGCATGTTCATGACTTGGGAGCCGTCCTTTTTGTATTCTACAAATGATCCAGACCCAATTCTTTGGACACCGCAATGAGCACCACCGCAGGCTCTTCACCGATATTGGTCACTTCATGGGGCTCGATCGCATTTCAGGTAAACGAATCACCCACTTCAAGAACTCCCACATCTTCGCATTGCTCTGCCCAAATCTTGCCCTGCAACACCAGATGGCTCTCCTCCCCGGCATGTTTGCTAACCCCGGTCGAAGCACCTGGAGGCAATTCTACAATGGACATGCGCATTGCACCTTTGGCTGTAAGCTGCTGCACTTTGATCTGTCCGCTTCCTGCTGTCGTCTCCTTGCGCTCGTTCTTGCGTACCACATTCATTCGTTGCAACAACCGCCTTTGAATAATGAGACCATTGTAGTATGTAAGCAAGGACTCCGGTTTCTTGAGTGCTTTTCCGGATTATAACTATAATATGAGGTGAAATGAGGCACAGTTTACTCGCATATCACTCACCATATTATCTGAATAGCTCATACGGAGGGAATTGGATGCCAAAAAAGCGTATATATGACTTGATGGAAGAACTGGATATGTTGCTGGAGGAGAAGGTACAGGATGAGGAAAACCGGGAGCTCTTGGAGGCGGGTCCTTGTATCTGATGTTCGACTTTAATCCGACAGAGCAAGGAACAGTTGGACAGATTATTATGTATGTGCATGATCCTGATTTTGTATATTATGTCGCTGGGACGTTTACGGAACTGTTGGAACAATCCAACCGGAATTTACGTGCCTTGGAGGTCATTGAGTACTGAAACACACATGATGATATGACCTTTTTTTCATAATGCTAGGATATGTCAAGGCGGTTATAATAACATTTAGTGGAAATACACATGCTGTATAGATAAACTGCCTTTTCTACACCTAATACATTGATCTGGGAGGAACAACCGAAGTGGCTGAACAACCAAAGTCTGAGAGCTTTATGTCTCTCGTCAAAAAGGGGAACACCTCCTCCGCCGTAGCGATGGCAGGTAATGCTGTTCTTGCTGTGTGCAAAGGGGGAGCCTTCCTATTCAGTGGCAGTGGCGCCATGTTTGCTTCGGCGATGCATTCGCTCGCCGATGCCATTAACCAAGGGTTTGTCTTTGTCGGAAGTGTGTTATCTGAGAAAAAACCTACACGCCGCTTCCCGACCGGATTTGGACGGGTCATCAATATTTTCTGCATGATCGCTGTTATTGTTGTTACCATTATGGCTTATGAAACGATCCATGAAGGCATCCATCTGTTGCAGCATCCTGTTGGTCATACCGGCGGTCTCTGGATTAACATCGGTGTGCTCGTCCTGAACATTCTGATTGAC
Source organism: Paenibacillus polymyxa (assembly GCF_018614975.1). Taxonomy (GTDB): domain Bacteria; phylum Bacillota; class Bacilli; order Paenibacillales; family Paenibacillaceae; genus Paenibacillus; species Paenibacillus polymyxa_E. Next base: position 14,118 of record NZ_JAGGNR010000025.1, read on the forward strand.
GGGGCCATTCTGATCAAAGCCATGAAGGAAATTCTCAAAGAAGCACGCGCACCCAAAGCCGCCGGATTTGCCTTGGTCCCTGCTGCCATCAAAAACGTAGGCCGTGCTGCGCCGCCAACACGGCTCGTATTCTACGAAGATGTCGTGGCTGTACTCGGTGCCCTGCTGGCGCTGATCTCTGTCGTAGTCATTGCCTTGACCAATTTTGCATTGCTTGACGGCATTGTGACAACGATTATTGGATGTCTGATGATCGCTGTAGCCTTCCGTGTTGGTTATGATAATATGATCGGATTGATCGGTGTAGCGGCTCCGCAGGATATTGAGGACAAAGTTTCCCAAACCATTCTCGCAGACACGCACGTTGCCGATATTCAGTTGATGCGTATCATTCAGGAAGGCCGTTATTATCATGTCGAAGGTCTGATTGAGTTGACCAAAGGACTCAGCCTTGCCGATGCGGATGACATCAAGTTCCGTATTCAAGAGAAGTTAATGACAGATCCCGACATCGCGGACGCAGCCATCTCCATTATTGAGGATGACGGCGTGAACAGCTGGGGCAAGAAACATTCGGATGTGGTGAAATAACGAGTTGATCTTTTTATAAAAAGAATGACTGAACCCACTCTTCAACAGAGTGGGTTTTCAGCATGTTCAACTATACACTCATTCACACTGCAAGAAGTATCGTTTATACAATTGCCTACCTAGACTTTGGTCTAGGTTCACTTTAACTCCAAAGACGGAGGATAGACTTTTCCAGTTCATGGTATGCTGTGAATAACGAAAGTAATTGCTCTACATACAACCGTTCGGTAATTGATCTTGTATTGAGAAGGAGAGATATTATGGCTAAACGTACGATCCTTGCGCCTGTTCTCATTTTGCTGGGGGTGTACCTGATTCTGAACCAGGGAGGTTCACTCGGTCCGGGTACGATCTTTGCGACCTTCTGGCCCACGTTATTCGTGATTCCACTCGGACTGTTCTTCCACTGGCTCTACTTCTCCATGATTGGCAGAGGGGTTGGACTGCTGGTACCCGGTGGATTGTTGCTCACGGTTGGTATTGTCTGTCAGATCGCGATGCTGTTTAACAACTGGGGTACGATGTGGCCGGGCTTCATTCTGGCTGTAGCTGTTGGTTTGTTTGAATTATACTGGTTCGGTGGGCGGAACAAATGGTTGCTGATCCCCATCAACATTCTTACGGTTATCTCGCTGCTGTTCTTCGCTGTGATGTCGATTGGCACGATGCTGAGCAGCTTGAGCTTTATCCAACCGTTCGTGGCGATTGTGCTGATTATGGGTGGGGCGTGGATCATGGTGGGTCGCAAAAAGCGCATGTAACCCTTTATTCGTTTCCACTTGATCACTGCGGTGACAGAACAACTTCGGATCGCTGTTATCCCCGGATTTTTTTGAATCCCATCTGAAATGGGAAATCCGGTGATAAAGGCGAACGCTCCGCTTCCTTCGTTTGTTCTGCCCGCTCCGTTAACGTGTGATCTTAAATGTTCATCTTATATGGCACTTCAAGCGCTATTGCTCAGAAGCGGGTAATAAAAAAAGGGATGCTGCTCGTCATTCATTGAAATGACGAGCAGCATCCCTTTTTGTTTTTTCATAATCTAACGAACTGTGCGCACGTTATTGGCGGTTATTTACTATGCATTTTAAACTCCAGGAACAGGTCGTTGTAATGCGAGAGCATTTTTTTGCCCAGATTGTTGTAGACCTCCAGCTTGCCTGTCAGTGTCTCGTCTGGATAGAAGCGTTCATCCTCGGAGATGTCCTCTGGCAGCAGCTTAAGTGCCTCGGCGTTTGGTGTGGAATACCCGACATACTCCGCATTGCGAGCGGCATGGTCCGGGTCCAGCATGAAGTTGATAAACTGGTGTGCCCCTTCAATATTACTCGCCGTCTTCGGAATAACCATGTTATCGAACCAGAGGTTGGAGCCTTCTTCCGACACCATGTAATCCAGCTTGTCGTTCTCATCCATAATCTCCGATGCATCCCCGGACCATACAAGTCCAACTGCCGCTTCCTCGTTCGCAAGCAACATCTTGATCTCATCGCCGACAATTGCTCTGACGTTAGGTGTCAGGGTAGACAGCTTCTTCAGCGCTTCCTGCAGATGGTCTTCGTTGGTATCGTTCAGAGAATACCCGAGGCTGTTCAATCCCATACCCATGACTTCGCGTGCGCCATCAAGGAGCAGGATTTGATTTTTCAAACGCGGGTCCCACAGGTCATTCCAGCTATCAAACGTCAACCCATCCACAAGCTCAGGATTGTACACAACCCCCACTGTTCCCCAGAAATAAGGGATCGAGTACTTGTTGCCTTCGTCAAAGGACAAGTCCATGAAACGTGGATCTATGTTGTCCAGATGAGTTAGTTTGCTATGATCGAGTGGAACGAGCAGGTCTTCTTCTTTCATTTTGCTAATCGCATATTCAGAAGGAATCGCCACATCAAACGTAGTACCGCCCTGCTCAATCTTGGTCAGCATCGCTTCATTGGAGTCAAACGTCTGATAGATAACCTTAATGCCTGTCTCATCCTCAAATTCCTTGAGCAGATCCGGGTCGATATAATCGCCCCAGTTATAGATGGTCAGCGTGTTACCGCCCGAGTACCCCTGACTCTTGTTCAGATACGAAGCCAGGATCATCAGGGCAAAGGCGGCCACAAAAACAAGCGCAAATGTCCGTACCAGTTGCTTCATGGACGCAGCCCCTTTCCTCCGGGAGGTATCCGTGTTGCACGGCGGTTAATGAAGTAATATCCGACCACCAGCAGCACCGTGAGCAGGAATAACAGGGTAGACAAAGCATTGATGGACAATGAGACACCCTGCCTTGCTCTGGAGTATATCTCTACCGAGAGTGTGGAGTATCCATTACCCGTGACAAAGAATGTTACCGCAAAATCATCGAGTGAGTACGTCAACGCCATGAAGAATCCGGCAAAAATACCCGGTTTCACGTATGGCAGCACCACACGCGTCAGAATCTGCCATGAACCAGCGCCCAAGTCGCGTGCCGCATCCATCAGTGTTGGGCTCATCTCCTGCAGCTTTGGCAGTACCATGATCACAACGATCGGTACACTGAATGCGATATGAGACAGCAGGACCGAAGTAAAGCCCAGTTTGATACCAATCATGGTGAACAGAATCAGGAAGGACGCACCAATGATGACATCCGGACTAACGATCAGCACGTTATTGAGTGACAGCAACGTATTCCTGGTTCGTTTGCGACGCACATGGTAGATCGCCAGTGCTCCTGCTACACCAAGGATCGTTGAGATCGCCGATGACAGGAGCGCAATGATAAATGTATTCAGCACAATGATGAGCAGCCGAGTATCGGCGAACACCTCTCTGTACCATTCAAGCGTGAACCCTTCGAAGCTGCGCATGTGACCGCCACTATTGAAGGAGTAGAAGATCAGATACGCAATCGGTGCGTACAATATGGCGAATACAACGGCCAGATAGACGTTAGACAGCTTTCCGTTTCTTCCCATTACGCACCTCCTTCTTGCCTGATCCAGTCAGGAACATAATAATCGCCATCGCAATAATCAAAAAGACGGCAATCGTTGAACCCATCCCCCAGTCCTGGGTGACGAGAAAATGCTGTTCAATCGCTGTTCCCAGCGTAATTACACGGTTCCCCGCAATAAGGCGGGTAATCATGAACAGAGACAGCGCAGGAATAAATACAGCCTGACAGCCTGATTTTACCCCGCTAATCGTCAGCGGAAAGATAACCCGGCGGAAGGTCAGCCACGATGAAGCCCCCAGATCCCGCGCTGCGTAGATCAATGATGGATTCATCTCTTCCAGCGCATTGAAGATCGGCAGGATCATGAATGGAATGAAGATGTACACCGAGACAAAGATAAAACTGAAGTCGGTGAACAAAATCTGCTGTGTACCAATACCCACGACTTCAAGCAGGGAGTTGGTCAGACCGTACGTTCCGAACAAGCCGATGAAGGCATACGCTTTTAGCAAAAGATTGATCCAGCTTGGCAGAATGATCAACAGCAACCACAGCTGTTTGTGCTTCGTCCGGGTTAGCATATACGCCGTCGGGTAGGAGATCAGCAGTGAGAACGCCGTAATCAAAAATGCATACCAGAACGAACTGAGCGTCATCTGCAAGTACACCGGCGTAAAGAACCGGGCGTAGTTGCCAAACGTGAAGTTACCTTCGACATCGAAGAATGAATAATAGATGACCAGCAGAACCGGCGCCACAACAAACAACACCATCCATAATACATATGGAATCAGATACGCATTGCGTGTGCTGGCCTTAGTCTGCATGAGCGGCCTCTTGGTAGGCTTCGAGTCGTTTGTCGAACTCTTCTTCGGTCTCGTTAAAGCGCATGACGTGTACAGCTTCCGGGTCAAAATACAGTCCAATCCGTGCGCCTACAACGGCTTTCTTCGTTGAATGAACAAGCCACTCATTGCCCGCATCGTCGTAGGTGGATATCTCGTAATGCACTCCGCGGAATAACTGGGAGTCCACATTAACCTTCAGCTTGCCTTGGTCTTCGGTTGTAATCTCCAGATCCTCTGGGCGAATGACAATCTCTACCGGCTCGTCCCGCTGGAGACCCTGATCGACACACTCGTGCTGTGCGCCAGCAAATTCCACCACAAAGTCCTGCTTCATTTTACCCGATACAATATTCGATTCCCCGATAAAGTCTGCCACAAAGCGGTTAATTGGCTCATCATAGATATCATTCGGTGTACCGCTCTGTTGAATCACGCCACCATTCAGGACAAAGATCTCGTCGGACATCGCCAAGGCCTCTTCCTGATCATGTGTAACAAAGATAAACGTAATACCCAGTCGCTGTTGCAACTCACGCAGCTCATACTGCATTTCGGTCCGCAGCTTCAAATCGAGTGCCGAGAGCGGCTCGTCCAGCAGCAGAATTTCGGGTTCGTTCACAATCGCGCGTGCAATCGCCACACGTTGTCGTTGTCCACCGGACATTTCGCCAATTTCCCGGTTTTCATAACCGGACAGATTGACGAATTTGAGGGCTTCCAACACTTTGCTGTGAATTTCAGCCGTTTTCATCTTTTTGATCCGCAAACCAAAAGCTACGTTCTCAAATACATTCAAATGTGGAAATAACGCGTAATCCTGAAATACGGTATTCACTTGCCGCTGGTGGGCAGGCACTCGGTTGATAAGCGCACCGTTAAAATAAATGCTGCCCTGTGTCGGCTCCGCAAAGCCGGCAATCAGCCGCAATATCGTCGTTTTCCCGCACCCTGACGGACCAAGAAGCGTATAAAATTTACCCCGCTCAATCTCAAAGCTGACTGCCTTCAATACGGCTTCATCCTGATCGTATTGCTGAGTCACCGCTTCGAAGCGGATAATCGGTTGTTGTTCTGACATGCCTCACATCGCCCCCTTATACTTGAGGTACCTCTTAAGTCTGTACACTTTTCGTTCATGCATCCTTATAGATAACCCATCTATTATATATGATTCAGGTATATCCGCAATGATTTTGATGTAAACGCCACGTGTCATTTCTTCTTATTCTCAAAAATCCTGCATACATTACGGGTAATGTCGATAATACGTACCCATATGGAATAAATGAGGGATTTTTAGGATTCCATTTTATGTGTGAGAGGAGTCTTGGCTCTTGGATATTCGACGTAACCTGCCTTTGCTGATGACCATTTGTTTCCTAAGTCAGATGGGCGGATTCATGATCCTGCCCCTGTTTCCTTTGTTTATTGAGGAATTCGGCCTGTCTGGCTGGATGATGGGGGTTATTTTTGCGCTTTTTTATGTCGGGAAAGTAATTGGGGGCGTTCCTGCAGCGGCACTCTATCGGAAGCTCGGGGGCAAAAAGGCGCTCATCCTCATGCTGATCCTGCTCGCTGTCTGTATGGGTGGCTTTGCTCTGTCTTCTGCCGGGGTGGTATTCGGCCTGCTCCGGCTGCTACAAGGACTCGCTTCCACCGGGCTTACCGTGGTCGTACGTTCCATAATTGGCGATGGGGGGAATGTAGAGAACCGCGGACTGTACAATGGATATATCAGCAGCAGTGAGGGTGGCGGTATGGTGCTCGGTCCTGTACTAAGCGGCTGGCTCGCGCTGCACTGGCCCTTGTCGGTGCCTTTTCTGCTTGTTACGGTATGTTGTCTGATGGCTGTGATCGCTGCGATGGGGATGAAGACGACGGCACAAGCTAGAGCTACCCATGAATCGGGGGATATGTTGAACGCCCCTTTAATTAGAAGATTCTTCGGCTGTCGTAAAGCAAGAACCTCTGGACAACTCAGCACACCCGGTGCTTCACACGGATGACTCCCCTCCTCTACCTTCAACAATATCTGGCCCATCTACAGGGCTTACCCGGCGTCAGCAGCTTCTCGGCTTCGGTACGGTACATTTTCTGGAGATGAGCGCCTATGCGGTGTTTCTCACCTACTTCGCACTGTATGCAGCTCACATCATGCATTGGGACCCGTTTGCAACCAGTCTCGCCTTCACCGTCTCCGGGATTTCTACGCTTGCCGCTGCTCCCTTTGTCGGTTATCTCTCTGACCGGATGGGCGATCGTCTGTTGCTTTGCATGCTCGGCATGTTCCTGATTGGAATCGAAGTTGTTGTATTTCTGAGCACGTCCTCCCATCCATGGGTCTACGTTGGCATGCTGATTGGCGGGGTTGGCGGTGCATGTTACATGGATTCGTTCTTTGCTCATATTGGTGATCATATCCTGGATGAGAGTCGAAGCTCTGTCATAGGCAAAATTGTCTCTGCGGCCGAGATCGGCTCCATCGTATCTCCACTGGTTGCAGCGCTACTTATGGAGGTTGGCTCGCTGTACTCCGTGTTTGTATTCAATCTGGTGCTGATTGCAGCAGCGATTGCCGTTCAGGCCGCAATGCGCAGTCGGTACAAGACAAGGCGGGTGTAAATGCAAAAAGGAGATGTCCCACAAGTCATGAATATGATAGAGGACATCCCTTTATTGGCATATTTTTTCTAACAAACTGCACAAGTGTTATTCGCTTCAATTTTCACAGGGCTGTATTTTAACGAATCACAGAAGTACTATTTCCCCGAAAGTTGCTCCTTCATCGGTTTCAGGCAAATTATTGACGATATAACGTCACTGAGGTTCGTTAAATTAACAATTTCATAATAATCCGCCCTATAAGACGCACTCAGTTCGTTAGCTTTACAACTCGCGAGATAACCATTTCGGTGGCAACTTCTCGATTATATTTTTCCCAATAATGTTGCTATGTGTACTGCATTTTCTTGGATTTTTCTTTTTAAGTAAGGGTCGGTCCTTTCAGGCAATTCCGTTGGTTTGAAAAATTCTACTTCAAGAACTTCAACCCCATCTGGCTTCAGTTCTCCCTCATACTCCGTGCAAATATAACCAATGACCACATTGTAGTATTCATGCCCATTTCTTAATTTCGTGTATAACTCTTTTCCTGAGAAGACGCCATACAGATGAAGTTTCTTGATCTCTATCCCAATCTCTTCTCTGACCTCTCTTATTGCAGACTCTTCCACCGATTCTCCAAGCTCCATATTTCCACCCGGTACTCCCCACGTATCATCCAGATGTCGAACCAATAGAATCTCACCTGTCTTGTTCAAGATCAATATACTCGGTCTCACCAAAATAACAGGAGCATTACCAACCATTCCTCGCAACGTTTCAATGTAACCCATGGATTGTCCCCTCCCCTATGTGAAGTCAAAGTCTTGGCTTCATTATAGGTGTGTTATATATTTCCATATAGAGAAAAAATCTTTTCATTTTTTTCCTATTTTAAAGCCCTTCGTTTGATACAAAAGGATCGCAAAAAATAACCCGCCTGCACAATTTAATGTGCAAACGGGCATTTCATTGGTGCTTCTCCGGCCTGTGGCTGGGGATGCTCTACCTGTGCATTCTGCTGCTCGCTGCTTCGTGGCTCTGCAGCAGATGCCACGCCATCTTGCAGCGTATACGCCTGATCCTGATGGAAAAAGTTCGGCTTCACAATCTCATTGCGATAAGAGCTGTGGAAAATATGCGTTGTCGCCGGGGACACTGGCGGAATCAGCCACACCCAATCCCCGGTCAGTTCTCGTCCGGCCTTCTCTTCCCGCTGCTCAAACATAGCAAATTGCGATGCCGCCGTGTGGTGATCCACAATGCTCACGCCTGCTTTTTTGAACGAATGCAGCACAGCCACATTCAGCTCTACCAACGCACGGTCCTTCCACAATGTCGTATCACTCGACGTATTCAAACCAAGCGCTGCCGCCACCGCAGGCAGCTTGTTATACCGGAACGTGTCCGCCAGATTACGGGCGCCAATCTCGGTACCCATATACCAACCATTGAACGGCGCTGCCGGGTAAGATATGCCACCAATCTCCAGACGCATATCAGCAATCATGGGTACACCGTACCAGCGCATGCCAAGCTCCGCAATCTCCGCTCGCTCCGGGTGTTCAATAAGTACTTCCACAATCTCTTCTTCAGGCACAACATACCACTCTGGTGCTTGTCCTTGTGCCTGAATAATGAGCGGTAACACATCATAGGGGCTACCTGCCCCCTGCCAGCCAAGGGACATCGCCGCCTTGGTCAGTTCCACGGAAGCAGGATCTCCAATAATGCCTTGCTCTGTCTCATATCCTGCATAACGAATGAGCTGATGATTCCAGAGCCGTACCGGAGTTCCATTCGGCCCATCCGGCGGAAGAATGGTAATCATCGGGATTACTTTGCCACGGTTGGATGCCACATGGATATGATTCATCACAGCATCCGCTGCCGTTCCTGCCGTATCTGCATGACGGGCGTCCACGATTCGCAATTTATCCCAGAACAGCCGCCCAATACAGCGGTTGCTGTTCCGCCATGCCATTTTACAACCCTGCTCCAATTCCTCTGTGGTATGCACATAGGTACCCGTTACTTCAATCTCGCCCATAACGACAGCAAGCCGGGCCTGCGCGTCTTCACACGAATAGCCCAGCTCTTCATAACATGTATATATAAACCGTTCAGCTTCTTCCTGCAATTGTTCCAGGTCTGACCGCATTGTTCATTCCACCATTCTGTACATCTTGGATGCCATCATTATACGGCAAGCGCACTGGATTTGTAAGCGAACGGACACTTTGTTCACGGACTCTACATATCGTTGTCAGGATGAAGGGTAACCTTGCTTATTTGCCCAGAAATGCGTTTAACATCCAGAGCTCTTTATCCAGCGCAGAAGTGAAGCCAATCAGCATATCTTCCGTTGCGTTATCTTCTGCTTCTCCCGCTTCGTGAATGCCTTGATGAGTCACTTCCACCATCGTACGCAGATCAGCAACCACCGACTCTACCATACGCTCAGCAGACAACTGGCCTTGTGCCTCTTCAATGGGAGACAGGCGCAACTGTTCAGCCATTGTAGCCACCGGACGTCCACCAATAGCAAGTAAACGTTCTGCAACTTCGTCCATATTTGCCGTAGCCAAGTTGTACAGCTCTTCGAATTTGGCATGCAATGTGAAGAAATGTGGTCCTTGGACATACCAGTGGAAGTTATGCAGTTTCGTGTAAAGTACGGACCAACCTGCGATCTGACGGTTCAAAACCTCTTGAAGTGCTGTGGCATTGTTAGCAAAAGTGTTGTTTCTAGTTTGGATTGTGCTCATGGAATTTATCCCCTCTCGAATATAAAAATAGAATTTGAATTTTATAATGGATTACTTTGTTTCGCTTCTTTTAATTTAGACTTAATCTAAATCTTGTTTTAATTATAACACCGCATATACTGTTTGGGAAGGCTTTTGTATTATCTTGAAAATGAAGATTCCATGAAGCCCGGCTTCATAGAAACGTTGGCACAGACAATTAACAAAGTGATGAATGTAAGCAAATTGTTCCTAAAAGATTGGAGCTATGATAGACTCATCTGATTGGATTATCCATAAATTAGTGAAATAGGATGATACCCATCATAAAGATAGTTACCATTATAGGAAGTTAACTTAGTCACTATTGCGGAGGTAAACATGAGGATATTTCAATTTAAACAAGAGTCAGGGAAAAAGATTACCAAATTTGATTCTAATTTCGTAATGTCACGTATTACGCAGACCAACAAAGCAGCTCATATCGGATGTATGCATTTAGCTGAAGGTGGAGTAGTAGGTTATCACCAAGCTGTGGTTCCTCAACTCCTTTTGATCGTAAGCGGAGAGGGCTGGGTAAGAGGTGAAGCAAATGAATACATCAAAGTGCATTGTGGCGAGGCCATACTCTGGGATAAAGATGAATGGCACGAAACCAAAACAGAAGCTGGACTCATGGCAATTGTAATTGAAAGCGAAGAGTTAGACACCTCATTAATGATGCCTTTATAGAAGGTATAATATAAAAAAGCAGACCTGCACCTAAGACTGATATGCTCCCCTCATAGTAGACAGTAGAAAAAAACAAAACTTCTACGTCTATTATGAGGGGAGTTTTCTCATGTCTAAAAGAAGTCCCATTTCTTTAGAAATCAAATTACACACCGTACAGC
>NZ_JAGGNR010000026.1 GCF_018614975.1 Paenibacillus polymyxa
CACTTTGAAGACACACCCTAGATCGAGTATCAAGTTATTTGGATAAAACGTTTAAAAAACAAATTGATGATTTAATTGAACGCCGAGGCATATACGAACAAGATAATGATGATAATCGTAACGGTGCCTTAATTAAGCAAGTTGATGCTAATCTCATAGACGTGGAAATGCGTAAGGAGCGGAGGTTGTCTCTAGTGCAAAGGCAAAAGAATATTGGGATGAAACCGCCAAAACGCATTGCTCAACTGGAAGTAATACCAAGAGGAAGATCCCAAAGAATTATTTGCGTAGATTACGTAGACATTATTCAGGATTACGAGCGACAAAATGGGCGGGGAAATACTAAGATTTTTAATCCATTCTCACTTGTTGACTTCTACAGTGAAAGATTTAATGGGGAACCACGATTTATTATCGGAACTGAAAACCAGGATTATCAACCATCTGAAGAATACCTTGAAGACTTAACTGATATCGTAGATTTTACGTATATGTATATCATTAAGGATAGGACTATACTCCGTGAGAAGAAACTGAGAGAAGTGATTCACAACTCTTTGGTAAATTAGAATGAATGTTTGGCTCCGACCATTATATATGGGAAGGGGCTTTTAAATTTTTTTCCGAAGCGAACATACATTCGAGACAGACATCTGTCACTGAATTCTTATATCTTTATATATAAAGTGATATCGGATGGGGTGAATCAAGACTTGGAAAATGTTAATGATAATTCAATGGACGATACAAGGAATGTGCTACTTTTGTTAGTCAGGGGTATTGCTGCTTGGCAAAATAACTATAGCAGGATACCGGACGAGTTATACGAAGGGATGATGAGGTTTATAGCTTTATCAGCCTCACCCCACACTAAGCCTCCTGTAGACATTTACCAGTTAATTCGTTTACTACATAAGCCCTCCAACGAATGGGGTATCCCCAACATCCAGAACTACTACCCAGAGAATGCTCCCCTGCTTGAAGAGTTTATTGGATTAACCGCCGAAGCGGATGAATTTCTTAATATGTACATCTCTCCGCAAGATGCTGAACAACAGTGCATGTTCAATATTCTCAAGTTTTGTCGCCAGAAAGGGACTGAGTTGCAACAAGATTATGTGAAGATTCGGACATTTTTTTCTAATTCACGAAATGCTGTACTCACCTTTTATGATTTATCTACCTTTGCTGCGGCATTTCGCCATGCCGAATTAACAGAGATGATCCATCAATGCTATGAGGATGTTACTGAAAGTTTAGTCAATTATAGAATATGCCCGCACTGTGGCTGGACAATGGAGTACAAGAAGGATCAATGGCGTTGCAACAAAGAGGATATTTGTCACTGGCTCGCTGACATGGAAAATTTGAAAACCTTTGATTTTAACAGTAATCGGGTGAAACGACTTCGACCTGGTATTCAGCGATATGTGTTGTTGCCGGGAATCTCTGAACTCCGTATAGCAGAGCGCTTGCTACGTAGGGGGTATGAAGTAGAACTTTACCCGAATCTGGATGAGTATGACTTATCCGTTAGGAAAAATGATCGACTAATCTATCTGGATGTGAAAGATTTCCGAGATCCCAGTACACTCGCGAATTTTTTCAATAGCCAGTCTGCTTCTTATTTGGAGAAGTATCATGAGAAGTGTTATATCGTGGTTCCTAAATATAGAAATGACCGTTATCCAATGTATGTCGATCGTAGTATGAATCGTTTGATAGAACCAGCGAAGGACTTTATTCGCATGATTACGGAAAAGGAATTAAACGTAATGCTTAAGGAGGCTCTATACGGATGAGGCAGACTTATTGGGATTTATCCGAGGGGATAGTCAAGTTATTTGAGTCGTTTTCGTTAGAGAAGTCAGATATTGCAGTGCTCATCAGCATGGAACTATTCATAACAGGGTGCCATCAAATTGATAGGAATTTATCTATTCAAGATGCCTGGTCGATCTTGGTGGGGTATAACGAGCCTGTACTGAAAGCGATGGCGCCCAAAGATACAGTGAATCGTTTGCGGATTTTGTTTCCGGAATTGAGACATAAAAGGACCCTTCACAAGCGATTACGAGCATACAGCACAATTAACGAGCAATATCGTCTATATCACCTGACGGAAGAAGGAAAGGCAACCCGATGTGAGCCACGTTTCATGAAGGAGCGTACTATCAAATATGAGGAACTATTAAGCCAACCAATTTCACGTCGTTTTAATACAATGGAATTCCCCAGTGAATCCAATCTCAAGTATTCTCGGAAGATCCGAGGAGGGAAATCCCAAAGTTACTCTTTTAGGATTCCTGAACCTCTTTTGGATTGTGTACCGGTACCTTTACCTGTTTATCGTGAAAAAAAGGCGCTTCAGTTATCTTTACCTTACAATGCTGTTGACATTGGTCGTGAAATGGATATTAGACTGCACCGTGAATCTTCTATGTGGGAAAGAAGAGCGCAAACTGTCACCTTACAGCCATTAAATAGAAGAGAAGAAAAGTTGAACTATAAAGGCAACGTTCATATTGGTGGGGGACTAGCTTCAGGAAAGTCAACGTTCATGATGTTGGAAGCCTATCGTTTAGTCAAGCAAGAGAATGCTACAGTTGGTTTTATAGAAGGAAGTGTGCCTCAAGTTCTGAAGCGAGTTCAGGAACTGCGCAATCTAGGTATTTATGCTGTTCCAGTGATTGGGAGGTCTTCAAGAAGGCACCATCAACAAAACTACTTACTGGCTAATAGTGAGAAGATTTTAGAGGTGAGTGACTGGGGGAACTCCGAATACAGTTCATTAGAACATTTATCAGATGTGTGTATGATCAAATCATTTGCCAAAGACTATGAGCCTATAGCAGATTATCCTTGTCTACGATTGGAGCAAGACTCATCATTGCGAAAATGTCCTTTGGCTGGGATGTGCGGAATATATCGTGACTTAGCAGATCTTAATAAAGCTGAGGTGTGGGTGACCACAACAGCTAGTGTGTTGAAGACACATATTCCTGCTATGCTCGACCCACTAGAGAGGACAATATATGAAGCAATGTATGATTTGTTAGATGTCATTTTTGTGGACGAAGCAGATCAGGTACAACAACAATTCGATGAAGCCTTCCTAACAGAATACAACGTGTTTGGATCACCGGATGATATCTTTGAGAAACTGCGGCGTGAATCCTATGAGTTAACAAGTGGCAACTACGGACAATATGCTGGGGATTCCATTATTAATGAATGGAATGATCGATTGCGAATGTTAGATTTGATGGTTTGGCGTATTTATACCAAGTTGGAGAAATCCCAAACTTTACGGCGAAAAATTCGAAACGAGCTAATTCGAGTTGCTGCACTTGCTAGTGAGATTAGTGATAAATTAGCAACGACGGATACAACTCAGAGACAAATTTTCAATATGTTGACGGCATATGCTCTAGACCCATATAAAGACCCCTTACTATCGGAACTTGCTAATCAATTGATAGAAACAGAAGACCATGCAGATAAAGAAGCCTTATTGAATGAACTCATTCAAAAAGTTGGGGGGCAGATGAAACCTAGAATAAAAAAGGAATTACTGTATGCTCAATTGGAATTCTTTCTTTATTTATCGCGTGCTGAGGAAAGTATTAAATATGTACTAACTGCCTTTCCTATGGTGCAGGCAAAACTTGGATTACGTATCGATTTTTCACCATTGTTCACGATGCAAAAAGATTTTCAACCCTTTATGAAAGAAGCAATGACTGGTATTACTCTGGGCTATAAATATGACCTTCCTGATGGGGCAAAGACGGGGAAGTTTAAATTGATAGAGTATACAGCGGTCGGCAGACTGTTATTACATGAGTGGAATCATCTCTACAGGGATAGCGATAATAAGGAGGGTCCTTCCGTTGTGTTTTTGTCGGGAACAAGTCACGCACCAGGGTCGGCACACTTCGATCTGTTCACTCCGACGAATTGGTTGCTGCAAGCCGATCGCAAAAGATCAAATATTGATATTTTCTATAAACCGGTATTGGATATGAATCGTGGAGAGTTCTATTCCATATCTGGAGAGCAAGACCAAGAAAGAAAAAGAGAAGCACTGAATGGTATGGTTAGGCATATTAAGCAAGATATTGAGTACGAGTTGCAGTATTGGCGTACGAAAGGGGCAGCCAGAAAGATTCTCTTAGTTGTTAACTCATATGACGATGTGGAAACAGTAGGGGCAGCATTCCAAAACGATTCACGCTGGACTGAGAGATATAAGCTACTTTCGAGGCAAGGTGATCTGAACGAGGATCAAGTTTCCAGGGTTCTTATTGAGTCCTTTAAGGATGAGACGGCAGAGGTACTAATCGTACCTATGTTGTCAGTGGGGAGAGGTTACAATATATTAGGAGAGGATGGGACTGCTTTATTTGGATCCGTTTTTTTTCTAGTTAGACCATACCCGATCCCTCATGATCTAAATTATCTGGTGCAGATGTTACATGCCTCTCTACCAGAGTATCTGAACCGTATTCGAATCCAAGGTTTGCATTATGACAAGGCAATGAACAACTTACGACATAAGAGTAGCTGGAGATTGGAGCAGATGTATCTGAAGCCAGACTACTGGTCTCTTTTAAGTGATCAAGATCGAATAATCATGGGATGGTACACCTTCGTACCCACATGGCAAATGATTGGAAGGCTGTTACGTGGTGGATTAGATGCTCGTGTATTCTTTTGCGATTCTAAATTTGCTGCTGAACCTACAGGTAATTCCGAAGGTCTATCTATGCTTGGAGTATGGCAATTTATTATGCATGATCACCAAGAAGATAGTTTATTTCAAAGTCTATACGGTTCTTTTATAGATGCAATAAATCGACTAGATTTGGGGGGAGAAATCGAATGAAAAGCCTAGAATTATTTGCACTAGAAATTAATGAAGACACTTTTTTTGATGAAACA
The DNA here is from genome assembly GCF_018614975.1 of Paenibacillus polymyxa. GTDB lineage: Bacteria > Bacillota > Bacilli > Paenibacillales > Paenibacillaceae > Paenibacillus > Paenibacillus polymyxa_E. The sequence goes on from NZ_JAGGNR010000026.1 coordinate 4,945, forward strand.
GTTTATGTCATGTATATGCCTGACAGTTGGCGTAACTATTTTAACACACAAACAACAGCGGGAGGGTATAAGCTCGCCAGTAAAGTAGATTCACTTGGCAAGAAACTGCGAAGCATTTTTCCAGAGATTATTACAGGAAATATTAATTATAAAGTGCTTCAACAAAATATCCCTTGGATTGTTTCTACAAAAGAAATACCAGAGAAGTACATTAAGCAGTTAACATTAGGATGGTTTGCCTCGTTGCGGAAACAGTCCATTGCAGAACTTCCACCGGAGATTTCTAATGCGGAACTAGCATGGTCTATGAATACATTTGGTGAAATACATCAAAATGTGCAGAAATATGATTGGATTCCCGGCCTAGCAGCAGTTATGTTCTGCCAGAACCCCAGAGTCGTTGAACTGGCACCTGGGTTAAAGGAGGAATTACATTTCCATCATACATTCTTTAATGGAAAACATGAATGCGTGACTAAACCAATAATTAAATCATCATACTATGATCCATTTTCGTACGTAATTCAAGTTAGTCTACAATATCGTGGTGGGAAGTCGGATCAGTTACTTTTGGTGTTGAAGATAGGTAGAAGACGTTATTTGAAAAAACCTCAGATTGATGTACACAAGAACGAATGTTACTTGAAAAATAATCACGCTTGTTCTGTATTAATCTCAGTAGAAGACCCATATTCTATACATTCAAGCCGATCCTTTTCTCAATTTCAATTCGAACGAAAAAAGAAATTGGATGACAACAAAGAAAATAACAAATTTACCTCTTGGATATCGGATATAGATCGTATCTATTGGGACGTCATTCATGGCCAAGTTTTTGAACCGGATTTGATTTTGCTAGACCCACAACGTTATTTGCAGGGTTCTGAACAGATAACAGCTTGGGTAATTAATCATAATTCGTTTAACGGGAAAGGAAATTCGGTAAAACCAGGTTTGGGGCTTTCAGAAAAGAGCGGTTTATTTAACTGTTTTGCAGATTCTTTGTCCAAGCTTCAAATTATTCCGTTACCTCACGTATCCGAAATAGAACGATCAGGTTCTAAAATGAACGATCAGCGCCTACCGGCAATCGTGCATGAACAAGGGAAGCTTGTTATTGAGTTTTATGGGAGTAAGGAAATGTTCAATAGGATGGAAGAGCTATATATATCACAACAACAATCATTAGGCAAACATGCTAAATCACCTGAGGCCATATTTAATCAACACATTTCAAGTAATACGTATCTATTAAATAGTAATAACAATCTGATTATTGAGTTTGAGCATTATGCTGCTGATGAGATTGTTACTGAACTGGAGATAGACAGATATACCAAAGAAATGGCATATAATAAGCGAGTGAATCAAATTTTGAAAAAAATAGGTAATAAGAGCTATGGATCGGATATACGAACATTAGCCCTAGTGGAAATCAATAAAAAAGAAGAATTCCGAGACGGAGCCGATCCCAAACTTGCTGTTCGAGAAGCACTGAGAAAAGTTGGTAGATTGACTCAATTTATTCATCCATTGACGGACGAAAAAAAGATGGATGATTCACGTATGTTAAGTTCAATTTTGGATTTATATAATGATGTAGGGATATTAAGTAATAATGCAACCAGGCTTCCTGTGGACAAATGTGTCTTATCTTTTGATTTAATAAAATTGAATAATAAGTACTATCCTGTAGCCTCTAGAATGACAGGTACCGAGGTTTGTATGAAGATGCTGGGAGTAGAATCGTGGACCAGGCTAGGCGACGCTCCATTCTATGTTGACCATATCAAATCGTTAGACAAGCCAAAAAAAAGTAATAATACTGGTGCGATATTCTATCAATTCATGATATCTATACTAGAGGAAGAGTTAAGGTACTGGACTGGTGAGATTGTTGTGCTGTTAAACGCTTCTCTGAGAAATGGCTGGCTATCTTCGATCACTAACAGCAGAATTATTTACGATGAAACTCCCTTTTTGGATGGGCGATTACAAAACGAAACTCGCCTAAAATTTGTTCGTATCAATACCAATGAGGATGTGCCGCAGTATCGGATCATTAATACAACGAGAAAAGAAGCATTTAATAAGGAATCTGGAATTTTCAAAGACGCAGTAGGCATTTACTATGGGATCGGCGGAAGGCCCACGGCATGGTCCGGGGTGAAAAATAAAGATATCAAGTTCACTGCACCTTCTAAATTGCTATTGCAGCAGACCGCAGTTGAGTATATTCCACTTGGTCCATTCAGTGAGGAAGAGCGAGATCAATTAGCTATTTTGGTCGATCAGTTAAGAAGAATTGGTCTTACTTATGATAAGCATACGAAGTTACCTTATACGCTTAGAATTGTAGAAATTCTCAAGAAATACATGCATCATGATGAATGGAGATTTACTGCATCGTTAGATGAAGAGGTTGAAGTTGAGGCTGATGACGGAGTTCTGGTTACCAAAGAACTTGTTAATTTGGATTAGTATTGAGCTAGCCTCGCAATATGCGAGGCTTATTGTAATATTCACTGATAAAATAAATAGAATGTATGTTCGAGACAAGTCGTTGTCAAAAAGATAAGGTATCATATAAATATAAAAGATAGTGATAGTTATATTTACCCATTCACCTGATATAATAGACCTACAAATGTTTGGGGGGAAAGATGATGTATACCAATACAATGAATGCCATCGTCCAAGAAGTGATCAGACTTCTTAACCATCAGAGAAATCTATTGAAGGATATGTTGGACCAGGAAGAATTGTTGAAGAATGGACAGAGCCAAGAGCGTTCTGTGGATGTGGCACTGGCAGAACAATGGATAGAAACGCTTGAAGATGAAATAACCAAGGTAGACGGGCTGGAAATGACGCTGGCTGTAGTAGGCACGATGAAAGCAGGCAAATCAACCACAATCAATGCGATTGTGGGACGGGAAGTGTTGCCGAATAGAAATCTTCCTATGACAACGCTCCCCACCATCATTCGCCACAAAGTTGGTCAGACTACTCCGACCATCATGCTACCTAAACTAGAGCCTTTTAATCGTGCCCTTAGTTCTTTGCGTGCAGCGATGGAGCGTTTACCCGAAGGTGAAGTGAATCAGCTTTCATTTGCTTCTACGGAAGATGGCAAAAGCTTGATACAAGAAATTTTGACAGGGGATTTAAAGGAGCTTGAACCTAGTTATTCGGGCGCAGAAGGAATTTATTTATTCTTGAAAGTTCTTAATGATATCTCCCGTCTGTGTAATGAAGAGAAATTAAATGTAACCTCTCCGATCATAGAGTATTCATCGATTACTGAATTCCCGGTCATCGAAGTGGAATTTCACCACCTGAAGGGCAAGGAACAACAGTTGCAAGGAAGTTTCGCCTTAATTGATACTCCGGGACCTAATGAGGCAGGGCAGGGGCATCTTAAAAAAATTCTCCAAGAACAACTGCAGAAGGCTTCGGCGGTATTGGCTGTTCTAGATTATACTCAATTGAATTCTGAAGCTGATGCAGCAGTCAGACAAGAAATTGATTACATATCCAGTTTTTCCAAAGATCGATTGTATGTGCTGGTCAATAAATTCGACCAAAAGGATCGCAACTCCATGGATGCTTCTGAAGTGCAACGGTATGTAGGTAAAGAACTGTTTGAAGAAGAAATCCCATCTAATCGGATTTTCCCTGTTTCAAGTCAATTTGGTTATTTGGCAAACTATGCGCTGCATGAACTTGATTCAACTGGAAATTTGCCGACTCCGGAAGAAGCCAAGTGGGTAGAGGATTTTGGACAGCGTGCTCTTGGAATTGATTGGGAGGAAGATATAGAGGACGCTGACTTGGCAAGAAGAGGGGCACAAAAGTTATGGAAAAAAAGTAATTTTTCCGAGCCTTTGGAACAGGTGATTTCAGAGTCATACAGCAAGGCGGCATTCGTTTCCCTTTCATCCGCGGTGGACAAAATGCTTCATTATGACAATGAGGTGATCGACTACCTGAAGATGCGCAGCGGCAGCGTTGCGATTGGCATAAACGAACTGAAGAAGCTGATCGTAGAGCTTGAGCAAGATATTGAACGAATTGCTCAGGCGAGTCAGAGAGCTGACGATCTGTCCTCAAAAACGTTGGGGAAACTAACTTCCATGACCAATGATCTTTTTAGTGATGGTGAACGTACGATAAAACACGTTATTGAACAGTTATTCGATCATGGGAAGCGTTTAGAAGACGCACGCAATCAGGCTGAGACAGAAGGGAGACGCAAAAAGAGGGGAACGGGTACTTCTGTGTTCGATACGCTTAAGTCTATTCTCAATGCGCCTAGACAAGATTTCATTACTTTAGAAACAAACGGTCCCAATGTGTTTTCCAGCAAAGAAGAGGCAGAAGACTTTATTACGAAAATCAATAAAGTACTTGAAAAGGATATGGGAGTCATTTCAACGGTGATCCAGTCTCGTGTGACCCAAATTATCCAATCCCTAGAGCGTGACATAAATAAGGAAGTACAAATTAATGTTTCCAACATTTTGGAGCACGCCGCAGATATTTTAAATGAATTCTTTGATTTAAATCTATCTTTTGAAAATCATAAAATAAAACCGATCAAAGTAGATTTTAATCAGCTTAGCAGTAAATTTACGGAAGAGAAGACCGTGGAAAAAACCAGAACAAGATATGAGAGAAAATGGTATACACTTTGGTTAAAAGAGCATGCAGTCTCTTACAAAGTCAGCAAGCAAGAATATCACGTGGATACTAGAGAAATAGGCAAGCAAGCTGTGAAAGAATTAAAAAAAGCCCATCAGCAACTTCATAACGATTTGAATGCATACGTAACGAAAGAATTAGGCGGTAACGTAAATTCGTACTTTGATGGACTTAAGCAATATCTGGACAAATACTGTGGGAATATTTTAGATGGCCTTTCTGACAAGCAAGCGGATGAGGAAGTGTTGGGAAAGTTATTAGCGGCTATGAAACAGTATCTATCAGTAGCCGAGAATCACATTGAAGATGTTACTCCCGTGCATTTGGAGTTGAAGCATATAAATCATCCTGCCAAGGAGGTTGTACAAGCATGACGACTGTCACGGATAACCATCAACGGGAATTGGAAGACCTCCTGGAGAAAATACCCGTGCTTCATGATAAACATATCGTCGATTTAGTGAACGGCCTGGAAGTGGCCAAAGATCATATACGGGTACGAGAGAGTTCCAACAACAGTTTCTTTCAAAGGATGGTTGATTCGTTCTCTGGAAAATCGGCATTACGGCAACAACGGATCGACCAGAACCTGTCGACAGGTCTGGAATCCGCCGTGGTGTGGCTTGAGCATCTTCAAGCCCAGCAGATCCGCAGCGATCGTGCGCTTGCTCATGTGACTTATAAACTTACTGAAACCAGGGCGGGAGTGCAAAAATTGGCTTTACGGCACCTGGAACTGCGGGAAGAGGTTAGCCTCATCTGCGAAAGAATGGACGAATTGGAAGAGAGATTTCTGGGGCAAATGAAAGAGTTCAATCTGCGGTTGGATTCTATCGATATGAGACAAAGTGCTATGGCGCAAATGCATAAGGAGTTTGATCGATGGGAAAGTGGCAGCTATGCAGGATTTTCTCCCCTGGCTCAGCTCACGATCGTGCTGGAAAGTCTTAGCTGGGGTGCCTTTGGAAAATATGACGAGCAGAACTCGGAATTCAGGGAACAACTATTCGATAAATGCGTTATTACGCTAAAGCGGCTTGAAGGGGTTCCCCCGACATTAATCCCAACGAACGAATGGCTGTCCGCCATGAGCCAAGATCGGGCAATAGCTAAAGAATCGCTGGTTTATATGCTTAGTTCGAGAGAGCATTATCATAGAAAAGTTGCTCTGAATACAGCAATAAAAGACACGCTTGAACTTCAACCGGGTGCGCATGCAGGAAAAAATATTGAGATGATTATACAAAATCGGGATCTGCCTTATGTTTTTAATGGAAGGACACTAAGCAAGAGGTTATACAAGGAATCTTGTGTAAGGCTGGAGAGTGAGGGGCTTTATGTCTCGGGTTTTTGATCGGTTTGGATTAGTTTTCTCAGGTGGTGGAGCCAGAGGCGCGTACGAGGTTGGGGTAGCAAAATATCTTGCAGAGAATAATTATGAGCCTAGTGCATATTCAGGTGCCAGCATCGGTGCTCTCAATGCTGTGCTGCTTGGGACAGCGCCGACGTTTCGGGAGGGAATCGCCCGATTGGAACAGATATGGAGATCGATACAGCAAGATGAGATTGTCAAGTTGGACCCTGGAGCTTTTGCATTGGTTATGCTTCACGCACTTGGAGCAAGGGTACTGCATTCCCACCAGCAGTTGGCTATTTTGAGTTTGTTGTACCAGTTGGCAAAGGATAACATTACATTTCTGGGCAATGTTTCTGATGTCAGCAACAAGATGCAGAACAATCCAATGTATGCTTCTTTGCAAAAGGGATTGTTGGATGACGGATTTTTGAGAAAATTATTAAACGATGAGTTGGAGCTCGATAAAATGACCTATCGAGTTCCCATTTGGATATCTGCATACCGTAGTAGAGGGACTTCTAACGATATACTTGCTTATTTGTTATCATCATCAGGAATTAAGGATAATCCGGAATCGGATTATTTTGAGTTTGCAAAGATTCCAAGCGAGGAAAGATTACAAGTGATTCTGGCTAGTGCGGCCATTCCGGTCGTATACGGCAGCCACATTGTGAAGGGAAAGCACTATGTTGATGGCGGAGTTGGAGGGCAGCGTACAGCCAGAGGAAACACACCGTTGGCGCCGTTGGTTCAAAGTGGATTCAAGCAGTGTATCGTTGTGAATCTATCGGATGGATCGATGTTTAACCGTCATGAATTCCCGGATGCGAATGTCATTGAGATCAGGCCTAAGAAATCTCTCCACCCGAAGGGGATCGCTTCCAGCCTTCTTGATTTTAGAGAAGAACGTATTGAAGATTTAATGGCATTAGGATATGAAGATGCAAAAAGGTGCATTTCCAACTCCGTTGCAGCAATGGAACTGGTAGGTGAGAGCCGGAGAAGTGAGGACATGCGGGAAGAGGCGATCAAGGTTCTGGATAGTGACGGTTTTGAAGAAGTGATTGGGAAATTATAGATTTATTTTATGAGCGTTGAATCGTACTAAGGGGTCTCTAACTGCATTACTGATGTCTAATAAAGACTCACATTAGAAATGACGAGATGAGGTGCCGTCAGGTCTAATGTAGATGTGCCTCAAGGCGTAATGCGATTTCTGGCTACCTGAGTTGAATTAAACTTGATTCAACTCAGGTAGCAGACTTTCCTCGGATCCTCGATACTCGGCAGGGGAAGTGCCCATGCGGGATCGGAATACCCGATGAAAATAGGAATAGCTTGCAAAGCCGCATGTTTCGGCAATATGCTCCAAGGTCATATCACTGTACTTCATACGCTCCAGCGCCGCATTCAGACGGATCTCAATCGCATATTGAATCATGGTCTGATTGTAGTGCTCCTTAAATAAACGAACTGCACGTGACAGGCTGAGCCCTGCATAACGTGCCGCTTCCTCAAGCTTGAACGTAACCGTGGCATGCTCCTCAATATAACGTTTTAACTTTAGCGCAGAGGAAACTGCCCGATCGGTCTGAATATTCTCTTTGATTGCCCGATCAATATATAGACATAATCCGCGAAGTAACGCATCCTTGAGCTCCGCATTTTCCTCAAGAGGTCCGCGACGTTTCTCAAGTAACATATTTCTCCACAGGCTGATGAGCTTATCATCAAGTCCAATTCGGCTCACGGTAGATCGATGCTGCCGTTTCCACCAGTTCTCGATCCAGCTGCCCTCGCAGAACAGATAATAGTCTCCACTAGACAAGCGTCCTTCCTTATGTGGTTCATCTACAACGAGATGATAGTCGTCACCAGGCTTTAAGAGCAGCAAATCCCCGCTAGTCATCCTGAATTCCTCATCCTGTACATACACTTTGCACGAGCCTTCGGTCTGCAGACGGAACAGATAGGTTTGCAGCTCGCCCCTCATATTATGTGTGAACGCCTTATAGTGGTATGAGTAGTCACAGATCAGTACAGATGTCTCTAACGTATCCAAATAAAATCCCCCAATATGTACATCCTTTTACATCATAAGTTTAACTTAACATTTACACGAAAACGGAGAGGACAGAAAGAACCTGAAGAAACGAAGTTAAAAGCTTTCTGAAAGAAAGCTGCATCGGAAGCATAAACTTGCCTTTATCTCCGGATTTTATCCTTTTGAAAAGGAAATCAAAAAAATCTGGGGATAACAGCGATCGGAAGGTTGTTCTGTCATCGGAGTGCCAGTGTAAATATCTTCAGTTGAAATGGGCTACATTCAATAGATACAAAATGATGGAAATAAAATTTGATCAGATAGTTCATGTTCTGACTATATTGTATATGTTCATTCTAGCCTGTTTTGCGTTAGGATGATACCAGATAGAGCAATGAAAGCAAATTTGAGAACAGAGGTGTATCCTACATGAAAAAACTTAATATTGGGTTGCAATTGTTTACACTCCGTGATGAAACTGCAGCAGATTTTCGTGGTACGTTGCGTAAGGTAGCGGCTCTTGGATATGAAGGTGTGGAGTTTGCCGGATATGGCGATATTCCAGCTGAGGAAATGAAAGCGCTACTAGATGAGCTTGGACTGAAAGGATTCAGCAGCCATGTTTCACTACATGCGATGCGCGAAGACTTGCAGAAACAAATCGATTACCTGAAAACCATTGGTGCACAATATATCATTTGCCCTTACCTGATGCCAGAAGATCGTCCAGAGGACGCAGAGGGCTGGAACAAGCTGTTCGCCGAATTGCAACAATATGGAGCTGAAGCAGCGAAGCAAGGATTGATCTTCGGATACCATAACCATGACTTTGAATTCCATGGCCAGGTTGGGGATGCCAATGCCTTTGATGCCATGTTCGCTCAAACATCACCGGAAGCGGTAAAAGTGGAAATGGACGTATGTTGGGTACAATTTGCGGGACAAAATCCGATCGAGTATATTAATAAATATGCGGGTCGCTTGCCGCTGCTTCATCTGAAGGACTTCAGCAAAGACGAACAGGGCCAGATGAAAACACTGGAACTGGGACAAGGTTCGGTTGACCTGCCGGCTGTTATTGAAGGGGCTACGAATGCAGGCGTGGAATGGCTGATCGTGGAACAAGACGTATGTCAGAACCCTCCGCTTGAGAGCGTATCCAATAGCTACAACTGGCTGAAACAGAACTACTTGAACCAATTCTAATGGACCATCGAACCATGAAAAATGCTAATCTATTTGTCAAAGGAGACTTATGTACATGAGTAAAATTAAAGTTGCTGTATTCGGCTGTGGAGCCATTGCCGAGCGCAGACATATTCCAGAGTACGCTGCCAATGAGAACGTAGAACTTGTCGCTTTTGCCGATCCGATTGTGGAGCGTGCGGAGAAGATGGCCGAGACTTACGGCGGTAAAGCTTATTCCAGTTACGAAGAATTGCTTGCAAACGAAACGGTTGATGCCGTTAGTGTGTGTACACCAAACTATCTGCATGCGCCAATGGCGATTGCTGCTGCCAATGCAGGCAAGCATGTATTGGTTGAGAAACCAATGGCAGTATCCACTGAAGAAGGCGAGCAAATGATCGAAGCTGCCAAGAAAAATGGCGTGTATCTGATGGTTGGACATAACCAGCGTCTGATGCCTCCTCATGTAAAAGCAAAAGAAATTCTCGACTCCGGCAAACTCGGTAAAGTCCTTAATTTCCGTACATCATTTGGTCACCCGGGTCCGGAAGGATGGAGTGTGGACGGAGCTGAAAGCTGGTTCTTCCGTAAAGAAGAAGCAGTTATGGGCGCTATGGGCGACCTGGGCGTGCACAAATCAGACTTCATCCGTTATTTGCTGAATGATGAAGTATCTGAAGTGGCTGGTTTCATCAGCACACTGCACAAGGAAGGTACTAAAGTTGACGATAACGCAACTTGTTTGCTGCGTATGAAGAGCGGCGCGATCGGAACGCTGGTAGCAAGTTGGACGCAATACAGAGCTGGAGACAACAGTACAGTGCTGTGGTGCGAGAATGGTGTTATGAAGATCGGAACAGTGGAAGGTGATGAAGTGATCGTTGAACTGACCAATGGTACAGTTGAGACGTACAAAGTTGGTGCCATGGCTACCAACGAGAAACAAGTGCCGAGTGGTGTAATTGACGCATTTGTAGAGTCGATTGTAACCCAAACACCTCCAGAGATTTCCGGGGAAGAGGGCTTGCGTTCCCTCCAAGTGATCCTGGCAGCATTCGAATCCGAGAAAACAGGTCAGATCGTTAAACTGTAATCCATACGAAGGACAAAGCAATTTCTAACATTCTATATGGTTTAATCTATGATATAAGGGACTTATCTTCAGAGAAGTGTTCTGGGGTAAGTCCTTCTTTGGTTGTTCCAGTCAAGTGGGGAACAGTGATACGGTAATTGTGCAACAAGGTTAGAGCATCTAATCCCTTGTGCAGAACAGAAAAAGGCTGACATCTCGCGTTATCGCGGAATATCAGCCCCTTAGAGTCATTAAAATTAATGATCGAATGATTAATTTTCTTTAGATGCCAGCCGGTACATCACTGCCCAGATCCAGCCATGTTATTTCAGCAGGAGTCAGCGTGATACGGGACCCTTCGTCACAGGACAGCAGTTCCGCTTGATTCTGGGCACCAATCAGCGCACAGGTTGGGAACGTCTGATTCAATACATAAGCGAGTGCAATCTGAATGGGTGATGTTTTCTTCGAATTAGCCAATTGTTCAGCCCGGCGTAACCGTTCCCAGTTGCCATCACTGTAGAATACACGCACCAGATCTTCGTTATCGCGAACTTCAGGTGTGAATCTTCCAGTGAAGAAACCACGCGCTTGGGAGGACCAGGATAGCAATGGCAGCTTGGTTTGTTCATGCCATGCGAGCGTCTCTGCATCAGCTGACACACAGCCTTCCCAGAAAGGTTCGTTTGCTTTGGCGAGACTGAGATTTGGACTGCTGAATGTGAAGCCCTTCAAGCCATTTGCGGCAGCATATGCATTAGCTTCCTCGAGCCGCTGCCAGGTCCAGTTGGAGGCGCCAATTGCGCCGATTTTGCCGGATTCAATATGTTCGTTCAATGCTTCAAGAATAACACTGACAGGGGTATTGGGGTCATCCCGGTGCAAGGCATACATCTCGACGTGATCTGTCTGAAGACGCTCCAGACTTTCCATCAAGTCACTGCGGATGGCATCAGCGTTCACGCGTGGTCCATTCTGGTCATGATGTGCTCCTTTGGTGAGAATGACGATCTGGTCGCGGTTACCACGTTCCTTCATGTAACGACCGAGGACTTCTTCACTCTGTCCACCACAATAGATATGTGCTGTATCGACGGTGTTACCGCCAATCGATAGAAAAGCATCCATGTTCGTAGCTGCTTTATCGTAGGCATCATGGACGAAATAATCGGTTCCTTTAATCAATCTGGAGACGCGTTTACCTGCACCAGCAATTTCGATATATTCCATAAGTCAGTTCATCCTCTCAATTATAGTGTAATTCGTGTACGTTCTTCCGCTGAACGAAGGCAAGCTTCCAGTACTTTCATATTAGCTACCGCATCGGAAGGGGCGAAGCGCAGATCCTTACCTTGAAGTACAGCACGTGCCATATCATCTCCCTGCAGAGAATAGTGGTTCACTTGCGGGACTTCAATCTCTCTGCGTTCACCACCAGCCGTTACATAGAAGTTGGAACTGCGGTCCTGTCCGCTGACAAATGCGGAAGGGACTTCAATAATCCCGTCGGATCCCAATACCTCCAGCGTGTTTCGGAAGGCTGCCCACATGCTGCTGTCAAACGTCACACCAACGTGATTATCGAATTCCAGCAGTCCGGAAGCCATCATATCGACCTGATCATGCTGTGAGGAGAACATGCCGATAACGGTAACTGCACTTGGTTCTTGACCAAGCAGTAGACGTGCTACGCTGATGGAATAACATCCGATATCATACAGTGCACCTCCGCCCCAATCCCGTCGAAAGCGGACATTGCCAGATGCATTGGAGTTATTAAATGAAAATGTGCTGTGCATACCGCGGATCTCACCAATCTCACCGCTGGCAATGATATCCTTGATCTGCTCATAACGTGGATGATGGCGGTACATGAATGCTTCCGCGAGATGCACACCTGCATCTGAGCAAGCCTGAACCATCTCCTGAGCTTCCTGCTCTGTCAGAGCCAGTGGTTTTTCGCACAAAATATGTTTGCCTGCTTCAGCAGCCCGGATCGTCCATTCGCGATGCAGATGATTCGGCAGCGGGATATATACGGCATCAATGGAATCATCAGCGAGCAAAGCTTCATAACTGCCATAAGCCTTGTCGATCCCAAGTTGTTCGGCCGTCTGCTTGGCTTTATCTTCGTCACGACTGGCAATCGCGGTTACTTCATTCAACTCGGATTGCTGCAGGCCTGGAATGACGGATTCCACAGCAATGCTAGCGCTACCAAGAATGCCCCAACGCAATTTTTGAACTGAATTCATGTGTTGTATCCTCCTGTGTATAAATGTATATTGTGATTATAAGGAATAGATGATCGAATTAAAATGATAATATATTGAATTTAGTTAACACAATATTGTTGATCAAGGAGAACCGGCTATGATGAGACAAACCGTATTGCTTACCCTGCAGGATATTCCATATTTTTGTTATCCCGAGTCCGTTGGACATTATATGGATCACGTCCAGCATTCCGTGTTGCGAGAGGCAGGTGCACTGAACAATTTTAATATTCACTATGTCGCTGCGGGCAAAGGATACGTGGAAGTGGACGGGGTGGTGCATGAGCTTCGCGCAGGTCAGGCTGTTCTCTATTTCCCGCAGCAGCGGCAGCATTATTATAGTAGTGAAGATGATCCATGGGATGTACGATGGGTTCATTTTTATGGTGAACGTCTGCATGATTATATGATCGAGCGGGGGTTACACCGCAATCTGCTGTGGACGCTACGGCAGCGTAGCTCGTGGGAAGAGGCTCATCTGGCCTTGCTCACTGAAGCGGAACAGAACACGATGCTGCGTCCGGCTCAGCTATCCACATTGACCTATGCCGTACTCGCCGAGTTCGTGCAGCATGCCGTACCTTTAAAGAGCACACGTACCACAAGTAAGTTGGAGAGTCGGGTTCTTGCACTTCTCCCACAGATGCAGCAAGAGGCCTGTCAACCTTTCCTGTTACAGGACTGGGCAGATCTTGCAGGTGTGAGTTCGTATTACTTTTGCAAAATGTTCAAGAGTGCTGTGGAGATGACGCCCATGGAGTTTATCACTCGTTCACGACTACAGATGGCGAAGCAATGGTTACTCGAACGGCCTACGGCCAACATTGGACAAATCGCGGAGGAAGCGGGGTATCCCAATGCCAGTTATTTTAACCGCCAGTTCATGGCCCATGAGGGGATGACACCTACGGAATACCGCGGATTGTATCACAATTAACCCGGATCCTTTCGATGTTGCGGGCGCTTGAAGTGTAGTGGTTTGACAGAGAGCTCAATCAAGTCTATTATGGATAAATTAAATCCGTGTATATTGAGGTGCCCTCATGAAATATTCAAAAGCGACAAATTATGCTTTGCATACGATGCTTCATCTTGTAAGCACTGCCCCCGAACAGCTGGTTAGTGTACACCAACTTGCAGATTTGCAGAAGGTGTCACCAACCTATCTGTCCAAAATTTTAACCAAATTGGTTAAGGCGGGCATGATCGAATCGACTTCTGGTGCCAATGGTGGCTACCGGCTTAGTCGTAAAAATCCGGATCCTTCTTTCCTGGAGATCATCCACGCCATTGAAGGCCGGGCATCACTGTTCGAATGTTCGCAGAATCATAACGAAGGTTGTTTGATCCAGCAGGTGATGGTTCAGGCCGAGGAAGAGATGGAGAGTTATTTGAACAATAAGAAAATGTCAGAACTCGCTTCCCAAATGAAGGGTGCGCACTCCCTGTAACTTGCAGCTAGAAGTGAAGCTTCAATCAGCGTACTTCACTCGTCTGGCCCATAGGTATATCCAGATCTTTCCCAACCTCGTAAGAGGTAAGGAAAGATTTTTTTGTATCGTTGTACCTAATAGAAGTCGGATGGTACAATAAGGAAGGTATAGGTCCATACATACTTGATCCAATCTTACATCACATTTTACATCTCTGGAGGGACAACACATGAGCCAATCAACGATCACAGGACTGGAACAATTGCTCGCGCTGGAAAACATTCGGAACACCAAGGCGCGTTATTGCCGCTATATTGATACGAAACAGTGGGATACCTTGGGTGACGTATTCGCTCCGGATGCAGTCGCCGATTTCAGCACAGAAGGCAATCCGATTCCGGTATTAACAGGCCGTGATACGATCGTACAAGTATTCCGTGATCTGGTGGATGTTGCCGTAACCGTGCATCATGTTCATAGCGCCGAAGTTGAATTTGTATCCGATAACGAAGCAAAGGTCATCTCCCCAATGGAAGATTGGGTCACGTTCCCGGAGGGCAATGAGAACAAATCCTTCCATGGTTTTGGACACTACCACGAGACTTTTGTCAAAATCGACGGCCAGTGGTACATCAAACATACAAGTCTGAAACGTCTTCGTCTGGACCTGTTTGAATAGTATAATCAGTATAGAAGAATATAGAAGTCAGCAACATTAGAGAAATAGCCCCGGGAGCCGTGATGAATGCGTCCTTGGGGCTGTTTTGTGTTTGTGGCAGAGGAAGGCTGACGTATGAAAAGAAAATGGGATAGCAAAAAGCCAGGTTCAGAACCCGAGGGTTCTGAACCTGGCTTCTTTTGGTTAAATGAGATGTTAGATCCGGCTACTTGATTCCGTGATTTTCCGTGACTGCATTCTTAGATACACCTGAGAGAAAATAACGGATGCCAGTGCGACCACAGTCATACCCCAGAAAATATTAGTGTACGCTGAGGACAGCGGCATGTTTTGCATCGCCGTTAATGCTACGCCAGTAACAGCAACACTGAAGGCACCGCTGAAGAACTGACTAAGTTGGAACAGTCCCATACCTGCGCCCACCTGATCCATGGTCAGATTGCCAGATAACTCATTAGATACGCTGGTTGTCAGAGAAGAGAAGCCTACGCTGAGCAGGACATACACGGCCATGATGGCGTAGATACTATTGTCTGCAAATAAGGCGAATAACCCGGCGGCGGCCAATAGCAGCCATGGTGCAAACTTCAACAGCAACGTATTGCCGTGTCGGTCAATCATTCGGCCGATTCGGTTGGACAGTAGCATCGACACAACTGCACCCGGGAAGATGACAAGCCCGGATTGAGCAGGTGTCAGCCCATACAGATGCGCCAAAATTTGCGGCAAAAGGAACAGCGTTGAGAAGTTATTGATGTATGATACAATTCCCAGCGAGCTGAGCATCATATATTTTTTGTCTTTGAACAAAGCAGGTTGAACAAATGGATCTGCCGCGCGCCGAATTCGGAGCCAGAACAGAAGCAGTGCCGCAGCACCGATAACAAGTGTGAACCACTGACGGGAAGTCAGGAATAACAGCACACCGGTAGTACCGATGGCGAGAAGCACGGCACCCAGCAGGTCAAATGAACCTTTTTGCGGTGTTTCCCGAGGAAGCAGTTTGAAGAATACAGGAATCAGGAATAACGTTAATCCCGTAACGATAAACAGATCATGCCATCCCAGAAACTGAGTAATACTTCCGCCGATGACGGGACCAAGTCCAAGCCCCAGTGAACTCGCGGACATGATGACAGCCATCGATTTACCCCGGCGATCATGTGGAATGTAACGTGTAATCAGCACAATGGCGAGCCCTGGAACCGAAGCAGCACCCGCAGCCTGAATCAGACGTGCAATGAGCAAAATGATGAAATGATTACTGAAGAACCCGAGAACGGATGCTGCACCAAGTAACGTAAGCCCGGTCGTGAATAATGTACGAATGGGTATGAAATCCGATAGACGTGAGAACGTAATTGAGGAAATGGCAAATACAATGGAATACCCTGTAACAATCCATGAGGAAGCGACAGATGTAAGCATAAAATCGGCTGCAATTTTAGGCAGGGCCAGATTAAACATCATTGTATTCATAACAACGAGTACAACGGTGAAGCCAAGCAAGCTTACGATTAATCCTTCCTGTATTCCGGTCCGTTCCCCTGATGATGCGGTTGCGGTGTTGTTCATAAAAACCTCCTAAAGTGATGTGTATTTCGCAACATTTCAGAAACGGTGTGTAACATTTGCAAAATGGTGTATGATGTCAATCCCATGCCTGACAGCAGGGGTTACATAACGAAATGTTTGAAGTTCGATTGGTGTCGAACATTAGAAATATATCATGGATCTGTGTTAAAATACAATGGATAGTCTGAGAAAAGGAGACTACAGTATGAAAATTTTACATCATCCACAGGTGTCAGATATTGAACTTTCCTCCGTACTGTATGCGTTAAGCGACCCAACCCGTCTTGGGATTGTTGCGGAAGCAGCCAGAAGTGGGGAGCAACCGTGCAGTCATTTTCATGCACCTGTTGTGAAGTCAACGATGTCGCACCACATTCGAACTCTGCGGGAAGCCGGAGTTATTCGGGTCAGAGTGCAGGGCACACAGCATTTTCTCACCCTGCGATCTGATGATTTGGAAACGCGCTTTCCAGGACTCTTGCAACCGTTATTGCAGGCCGCATCTCAGTCGAGCACAGATCTTTCCTAAATGTTGTCCTTTCTTCAGGTCGAAGAGGGGACATTTTTTATTTCTGAATCGAGAAAGACCCCTATACGGGTCCAACCGTTTAGGGGTAGCAATCTAAGATCATTCACTTCAATGAAGCTTCAGATCGGGACGGCACGTAAATCAAACCAGTCATAACTTTTATAAGAAAAAATAACCAAAATTTTAATTTTGGGGTAATCCAAACCTCCTCTTGTTCCGAATATTATATTAGATGGTCTTTTTTGGATGATGGATAAACAGGGGGCGGGAGTATGGTACATAATCCGGAAACCATTCAGGAATGTATCGAACATGCACGGCAAAGACTCTACCAGGTTGCAGCTCAATATCCGGAACTATGGCATCCGGAGGTTATTCGCCAATCCATGGTGCTGGATGAGTTGATTAATGAATATAACAACGCAACTCGCGGGAGAACGTACTCGAAACAACTGAAATCATGACCTTTCAGAACAAAGAATTCCAAGAAGGGATTCCGTTTGTTTGCCTTACTCTTTTACCGCCCCGAGCACAATTCCCTTTACGAAGAAACGCTGCAAGAACGGATATACGAGCAGAATCGGCAGAGCGCCAATAAAGATTTGAGCCGCGTTCACCGTACGTTGAGACATGTTCTGGAGCTGCGTTGCATCGACGTTCATGTTGGAGAAATCCTGCTGTACGATAATGGTCTGCATTAACGTGGCGAGTGGATATTTGGAAGCATCATTCATATAGATCAACCCGTCGAACCAAGAATTCCACTGACCTACCATCGTGAATAAAGAGATCGTCGCAATGGCGGGCATCGATACAGGCAGATAGATTTTGAACAGGGTCGTGATATGGTTGGCTCCATCGATGAATGCAGCTTCTTCCAGCTCCTTTGGCACGTTACGGAAGAAGTTCATCATGAGAATCAGGTTCCAGACAGCCACCGCTCCTGGCAAAATGAGAGCCCACATCGTGTTCATCAGTCCAAGCTTCTGAATTAAAATATAGGACGGAATTAATCCCCCGCTGAACAGCATCGTGAAGATGAAAAACCACGCATATAACGAGCGCCCCTTGAAGTGCAGACTCTCCTTGGATAACGGATAAGCTGTCAGAAAGACAAGTGTCATACTGAGCAGTGTGCCCAGAATAGTACGTTGAACTGAAATCCAAAGCGCGCTGAGAAAGTTACTGTTACCAAATGTTTTGGTATAGGCGTCCACCGTAAAATCAATCGGCCATAGTGTCACCAGATTGGCGGATGCTGCCGCTTTACCACTGAAGGAAACCGCCAGAATATGGACCAGCGGCAGGATGCACAGGATGGAGACGGCCGCGATGAATATCAGGTTGAAACCATTGAATATACGGTACCCGGTTGTTTTGTGATACACCTTGATTCCTCCTTAATGCGTTATGCTAACCCTTTTAGAAAATACGATAATTGGCGATTTTGTACGCCATCCGGTACGCAGAGATGACCAGGAACATCGCGACAAATGATTTGAATAGTCCAACGGCGGTCGCAAAGCTCATTTTGCCATTCAGAATTCCCATCCGGTAGACAAAGGTATCGATAATATCACCTTTCTCATATACCAGCGGATTGTACAGGTTAAAGATCTGGTCAAAGCCTGCATTCAGGATATTGCCCAGCGATAACGTACCTACCACGATAATCATCGGCACGAGTGCAGGCAGGGTAATGTGCAATGTCTGTCTAAGTCGTGTTGCCCCATCTACCTCCGAAGCCTCATACAGTGCCGGGTTAATGCCTGCAAGTGCTGCCAGAAATACAATTGTACCGAATCCAAACTCCTTCCACACATCACTGACAACCACCGTGACACGGAACCAGTCACCATCTCCCAGAAAGAAGATCGGTTCAACACCAGCCGCCGCTAACACCTGGTTTACCAGCCCACCTTCCGGTGATAACATATCGAGCAGAATGCCGCCCAGAACAACCCAGGACAGGAAATGGGGCAGATACACCAAGGTCTGTGAGAAACGTTTGAACGTGGAGTTTCGAACCTCATTTAGCAAAATGGCAAACACCACGGGGGTCACAAGCCCGGCCACAATTTTCATCGAAGCGATCAGTACCGTGTTCCAGATGACCTGAACGCTGTCGGGATATTCGAACATGAATCGGAAGTTATCCCAGCCCACCCATTTGGAGCCAGTGAACCCCAGCCACGGTTTGAAGTCCTGAAAAGCAATAATAATGCCGCCCATGGGCACATAGGCGAACAGCAATGTGAGCATTACAGCAGGCAGCAGCATCAGATGCAGCGGCCATGTGCGTTTGAAATTCCAGCGGGTACGTTTGCGTGGATGGGGTGTCTTTTTTCGCACCGGCGTATTGGTTGTTAACGGTTGTTCCATAGCCATCAAGGTCCCTCCTTTATCTCGTCCAAGCCCTGGCATCATGAGGCGAGCAAGCCTCAGCACAGAGTGGAGCAACTGAATTATAGCAATGGAAAAGGGCGGACTATAGAACAACATTTCAATGCGGATGTTGAAATATTAACTTATTGATGGGAACAGGAGATTTCAAGTCACAGGAAAACGAGAGAACATAAAATCATATAGAAATGTAAGGGTTTTCAATATAAAATAGGACTTCGGTGTAGAACAACTTCAAATTCAGGGACAGGGTGAAACGATGAAATTCACAGTATTTGCGAAGACGGTCATTCTTCTAATCTGCCTGCTGGTACCCATTCTGCTGCTGTATACATACGCGAACCAGGCAAATGTGAACATGGTGGTAGAGGAGAAACAGCAGTCGAGTCTGAACCAGTTCAATTATTTCAGTTCCCAGGTGGATAAAAATATCGAGCAGCTCTCTCTGTATGGCCTGACATTGCTGCGAGATCCGAGTATCCTGCATTACCGTTACATGACGGACTCCACCAGCCAATATGAGAAAAACAGCATCTATCTGGATATTCTCGACAAATTATCATTGTACCAGTCCACCAGCCGCTGGAAGAATGATATTACCATTGTCCTGCCACAAGCGGAACTTGTGTTATCCACCATGTCCAGCCGGACGGTCTACGATGAGAAGATGTTGACGTTTCCGCAACCGGGCCAATGGCAGCTGGAGCAGGGGAGTTTCACCTACTTTTTCACAGATAACTATGAGTGGAATGAAAAACCGGTGAACACAGGTGTGCGAACGGTGATGGAGATTAATTTTGACCCGATGAACGTGGTTGCCATGTTGGATGATTTCAAAGAGACACAGGGAGGAGATCCTTTCTTGCTAGTACCAGGTAACGATCCGTTGCTGAACCGTACGGCAGACCCCGAACTGGTCGAAGCGATCATGCGTGATATCCCCTTTAACGGACCGGAGAGGGAAGGCAATCATCAATTGGAGGTGGGCGGTAAACAATATCTGGTCAGTTACGTGCACTCCAAACAACTGCAAGCGGTATACGTGAACCCGGTGGTATTGGATGATTTGTTAACCCCGATGGACAAGAGCCGAAATATGTTTATTACCTCCATTCTGTTACTGCTGGTGCTGAGTATCGGGGCTGCACTGCTTTTGTATCGAAAAGTTCAGGTGCCCATCCATCGTTTGATGAGAGGGCTGCAACAGATTCGCAAAGGCCAGCTGTCCACACGGATTTCGGTCGATCACTCCCGTGATGAATTCACTTACCTGACCCAGAGTTTCAACCATATGGCAGAGCAGATTCAGGAACTAATTGAGAAGGTATACGAGGAACGCATCCGTTCACGGGAAGCCACATTGAAACATCTGCAATCACAGATCAATCCGCATTTCCTGTACAACTGCCTGTTTTATATCAAAAATATGACCCAGCTCGGCAACCGTGAAGCGGTTATTGCCATGTCGCTAAGTCTGGGAGACTACTATCGCTACATTACGCGGGGCGAGAATGACATGACAACAGTGGAAGAAGAGATCCGACTGCTGGACCATTATCTGTCCATTCAACAGATGCGGACCAACCGGCTGACCTACGAGATCGCTGTACCGCAGCAACAGATGCAGCTCCACATTCCACGGCTTCTCATTCAACCGATCGTAGAGAATGCAGTGATCCACGGCATCGAACCGATGGAAGGCAGTGGGCATGTCGTCGTAACGGGGATGGCGGTACCCGAACATATTGAGGGACGAAAATATACAAGATACAGCCTGTTTGTAGACAATGATGGTGTCACACTAACAGCGGAAGAGATTGCCGAATTGGAACGGGAGATCAATGAACCGATGGGCGAAGAGATTGGAACAGGCACGTGGAATGTGCACCAGCGTCTCGTTACGCGATATGGGCTGTCGTCCGGGCTTCATTTTGGAGCGATTCCCTATGGGGGACTTAGTGTAGAAATTCGATGGTTTGAGGAGGAACAACCATATGATGAATCTGATGGTCGTGGATGATGAACACTCGGCAGTAGAGTCGATTGCTGTCTCGATACCCTGGAGAGAACACGGGATTGGTCAGGTATTCAAAGCCTATTCGGTCAAAGAGGCTCTGGAACATATGGCATCACATCAGGTCCATATTATTATCACGGATATCCGCATGCCGGGTCTGTCCGGTCTGGATCTGGTCAGTCATATCCGGCAAAAGTGGGAACAGACCAAATGTATTATTTTATCGGGGCATGCTTCCTTTGATTATGCGAAGCAGGCGCTCAAACATGGGACAGTCAGTTATCTGCTCAAACCGGTCCGGGATGAAGAACTGATCGAATCCGTACAACAGGCCGCAGTGCAGATTCGCCTGGAGGGTGAGAAACAAATGCTGCATCAGCGGGCCATGTATTCCGTGAGGGAACATCTGCCGGAGAAGCGGGCGGAGTTGATGAAGGATGTACTGTTAGGACATAAATTTGCGGATGCTGAACTTGAAGGCAAGCTGGAGCAATTGGAGATCGGGTTCCGTCCACAGGATAAAATGCAACTGTTGCTCATCCGGTATGATGACCATCAACCTACACATAAAGCGTTTCGACTGATGAAGTATGCCATCTCAAATGTGGTGGAAGAGATCTACGGCAGTACCTATTATCTCTGTCATACGGATGATGCCTATGATGATCTGGTCTTCATGGCCAGTCCCAAACCAACCCAAGCCGAACCGGAAATGTTAATGGGCCGACTTGGAGAGCGATTGATTCACAGTGTGAGGCAGTATCTGAACGCGACCATTTCCCTATCCGTTAGTCGTATGGGACGTTTCCCAGATCAGGTGCCGCAGCTATATCATCAAGCCGTGAGTGCACTTCGCAAGCAGGCCGAGGCTGGAAAAGGATTACATCTGAATGCGGCGGCGGGAACCAATGGGGCCACGTTGAAGTCTCTTGCAGCACTGTATGAACCGCCGGGTCTGACGACGTTACTGGAAGCCGGGCGCATGGAGGATGCACACCGTAAGATTGATCAGATCTTTGCCGAACTGTCGAACAGTGTGTTTCCGGAACATGTGTATGTGGCTTTTCATTATCTGGCGGCTGCATTCTCCTATATGGCTCATCGGGAAGGAAGACAGTTAGCCGAAGTGCTTGGCGAGCAGTACCAGCAGCTGCTCAAGGATGGTTATGGCATTTCGTTGCGCAGTCTGGAAACGTGGACTCGGTCTGTAATGCAGCAGTGGGCAGAGAGCACAATTGATGCGGGACAGGATGCCGGATCAACGCTGATTCGGCAGGTGCAGCAGTGGATTGACCATCATCTGGGCGACGATCTATCGTTGCAGGTCATTGCCGGAGAGGTGCATCTGCACCCGGTATATCTGTCGAAAATGTACAAACAATCCACGGGTGAAGGCATTAGTGATTATATTATCCGTTCCAGAATGGAACGTGCGGTTCATTTGCTCAAGCATACAGCGATGAAGATCTATGAAGTCGGTCAGGAAGTGGGGTACAACAACACGCCTTATTTCATTCAGGTGTTCCGCAAACATTATGGACTGACCCCGCAGGATTTTCGGAACGGTTAACAAATCAATATGAACATTGAAATTGTGATATATGTTTGCCTCCCCGGCTGCACTATCCTTTTCATGTAAGGTGCATTTGGCACATTAGGGTATCCAAGTTACCTGAGGAGGGGTTAGTTCATGTATAGAAAAATGATGACGGCATTGCTCGCAATCACGATGGTTGCCGTAACGGCATGTAGTTCGGGGGCCAAGGAAGAACCGGCGAAGGAAGCCGCTGCACCACTTGCTCTGCAAGACGGGAAGTATGAACCTGCGGTACAAATGAGTTATTTGCGGGCCTGGAATGATGATACCAAGTTCAAGAACGGGGAAACGGCGCAGAACAATGTGCATACGAAATGGGCCAAGGAACGACTTGGCATCGATCTGACCACACCGTGGGCCGTATCGGTGACCAATGATGCATTTTACACGAAATTGCGCCTGTCCCTGTCGGCTAACGAGGAACTGCCGGATATCGTCTCCATTCGGGGGGACTACAATCTGGTGCGGGAATTAATTGAATCCGGTAAATTCGCGAATGCAGGCGAGTTGTTTGACCAATATGCTTCGGACACATGGAAACAGGCTTCTGAATCGGCACCGGAGGAATGGTATCCGTACATGTATGAGGGCGAGCGTTATGGCATTCCGATCTTCGATTATGCGTATAACGGTGATTCGGTCATGTTCATTCGGGAAGACTGGCTGAAGAAGTTGGGCCTGGAAGAACCGAAAACGATCGATGAACTGGTTACGGTCATGGATGCTTTTACAAATCAGGACCCGGATGGGAACGGCAAGAAAGATACGTATGGTCTGACCGTGGGCATGAAAAATGCGCTCAATACCTGGATGACGGAATCGGGCTGGATCTTCGGTATGTACAACACCATGCCTGGACAGTGGAATGATGTGGGAGACGGAACACTGCAATATGGCTCCATTCACCCAGGTGTGAAGGAAGGCCTTGCAACGATGAAAGATTGGTTGTCCAAAGGTTATCTGCCCAAAGAAGCAGGCGTCTATGACGAGATCAAGGCAGCAGAACTATTCACCGCAGGCAAAGCGGGCATTATCGTGGGACCACACTGGATGCCAAACTGGCCGATTGATGATGTGAAGAAAAATGTGGATGGTGCCACATACAAGGCCATTGCATTACCTACGGGGCCAACAGGCGAGAGCCACCAACATGGATCTGGTGCAAGTAACGGCGTTGTGCTGATTAACAAGGACATGGCGAACCCGGAGATTTTCTTCACATATCAAAATTATCTGTTTGACAACTTTGCCAACCCGGAAGTGGGCAGCGAGTTCGAACATGGTTTCGCGCAGGGATATGACTATGACATCGTGGATGGCAAAGTGGTTGGTGAAGCTGAAGTGAAGGATGGCGTATCACCACTCAAATATTCGATTACGTATGATGGTGCACGGATTCCGAATCTGATGATGGATACGCTGGCGGAACTTGCGAAGGGCAAAGAGCCGGAGACTCCTTTTGAGAAAAATACGAAGATTGCCAACAAACCTGAAGTATTTGCGGCCGCTGAAGTGGTCGTTACGAATAAAGATAACGCGATTAAGAACAAGTTCACGGGAGCACCAACCGAGACGATGAAAATGAAGAAGGACGCGATCGACAAGCTGGAAAAGGATACATTCAGCAAGATCATCTATGGTCAGGTGGGCATTGAGGAATTTGATGCGTTTGTGACGAAGTGGAAGTCCATGGGCGGGGATGATATTACAGCGGAAGTGAATGAGTGGTATAAGACAGTCAATTAATATCAATGCAGGGTAGAACGGATGAAGAATTCATCGGTCTACTCTGCTTTTTTAGTAGGCATTTTAATGACAAAAAACAACAAGGATAAGAAAAATAGAGCCTTTGAAGTTGTAACCAATAATCGGATTCCTTCACCCGAGTCTTTTATACCGAACAAAACATCTATTAAGGACACTGAACCTGAAATGATGAGTACAATCAGTGCAAGTAAGTACATGATCAACTATGACTCGCAGCGCACAAAAGTTACGTGTTTTCCTAAAATCACATTCTCCACCTTCCATCCGGCATTTAACCAGGATAGTGCCTGTGTATGATTCATGGAATTATTCACCCACCATTGTTCGCGATTATACGCTGTAGGGGGTAACGTAAATCCGAGAATCTCCTCAAGCTCTGCATATGTAAGGGTGATTGAAACCTGATTCAGATAGTTTTCCAAGGGGAAGTATTTGCTGTAGCTCATTTAGTCGAACCTCCTGAAAAGGAATACAATGATTATACAACGTGGGGATGATGATAGCGAGAGCTAGCCAACAACCGTGCGTAAGCCTTATTGTTCCGATTGTTCTTGAGAGAGTAAAATAATAGGTAATATACGAATGTTAATACGTAGTTATAACATAGACATTAGATGCATGGGAAGGCAGGAGATTAAATGAGTACACTTTATGATCAGGCGATGGAAGAGATGATTACGACGATCCATGAATGGTTTGATGAACAGGAAAAGCGGGATGACTTGGAGAGTGTTGTGAAGCGAACCACGCTGCAAATGGGTATTTTCAATGATATTGTACTGGATTACAGACCTGGACGGACCACGGTAGACAGCCTGGATCTGGGTTTGGATGATGGTTTGAAATCGAAGCAGGCAGGGTCCTTTACCGAGGAACAGGTACGTAACGAGATTGGGCCTAAGCTTGTTGAGGTTGTTCAGGGAAGATTGGACAAGCTGGCAGATACTCCGTTGATTGACTACCGCTTCACCTTCCGCGGGAAATTTCCAACAACCGAAGGTAAGCTGCAACTGACATTGCTGGAATATATTAATGAAGAGAAAAGACAACTGCTCCTTGAGCGTATTCATACCTATATAGGCAAGAAACTGGAAAACGGTACATACCCAACGAAGCCATTGGAATCCTTCTTTTTGACGAGTCATCTGCTCGATCCAAAGCTGTTCCCGGAGCTCGATGTAGCATGGACGATCAGGCAGTATGACCGGATTCAAGAGTTGAATCAGGGTCGTCCGGAGTCACTTGCGGAACATCGTCGTGAGATTACTCGTGCAGTGACGACATGGGCGGAGAATCAGTTTTTGCCACAGTATTATGATGTTCAGTCTTCGCCTTATCGTACCAATGAATATTCGCTTAAGCCCGGAGCAACGCTTCAATCGAACATTGAAACACAGACAGGCCAACATTTGGACGAGCATGGGGTGCAGCAAACATCCGGGACTCAACCAATCGATCTGCTGTTATACGCGGCGGTCATGATTCTACGTTTTGAGCCGAGTTATAGCAAACCCAAAGGTGTGACTTTTCTGGAACTTGCGAAGCAACTCGGTAGCAAACGTGCGGCACGTATGATGACAGAAGGTAGCGGTACGTATGCGAAGGAAGATATTCATGTGAAAACGGAAGAAGTGGAATGCAAAGCAAATGATGTATTTGCTCTGATGACCATTCACATTCGTAAGGAAGAGTCAGGTGCCTATCAACAGGCACTTACCTTTATCACTCATTTATTGAAACAGGACTTTCCGAAAGGTTATAAGATCAAGCTCAAGTCCAGCGTAAAGCAGTATTTGCCGATCAAAGGGCTCGCGAAGTCGGATACCCACCGATTCTTTGCCAATGCACTGGCGTACCCGGAGCTATATCCACTCCTGGAAGAGTATGCGCGTGAGGCTATCCAGGAGTTTGAGTTCTACGAGGATACTGAGGGAGAGAAAAGCTGTATGCCGGGCAGTTATGCAACCTTTGGGCTGGGGCTCGTGGATGAGCGGTATTTCCCGCTGGTTGAATATTACATGGGCGAAGTGGATGATGAGCATCAGTTGATTCAGGATAAGTTCATTGCGGCATTTGTAGAAAAACAGGGTGTAACGGCCAAGTCCATACCTGCGTTAGTTGCCAGCTTACGTCGTTCGACGGACAGTCTGAAGCTGAAGATTCAGCCCGAGCTGGAGAATGAGGAAATACTCGAACTGTTGGTTAGACAGATTCAAAAACTTGAGTATTATGAAGCGGAACGTGTACTCTATCCGATCTTTGGCAAGGTGGAGAAGCTCACAACGCTCGCTCGCAAGGCTGAGGGAAGACGGAAGGAATTATTGCTGGAACTGTTGCAGGCCGCAGGGAAATAAAATGTAAGCAACACAAGTAAGATTGTGCTGTGCCAGCCAGTAAAGCATTTTAGAGAAGTGAAAGTGTATAAGGAAAGGTGGGGGAAGTTGTGGAGTCGTTGAGACGAGACATGTGGCAGACGTTGAATGCTCAGGACAAAGAGGCATGGATGCGTAAGCTTGTTCGTCAGTTACCAGACGGTATGGTATATGAGGGTCTCGAGACATTTGAACGATTCGGTCAGCGGATGGAGACAGGTGTATTTACGGAGGATGGGCTGAGATTTGTGTTTGTGCCTGGGGATCAAGTAACACTCGGCTGGGATCGTTGGCAGCATGGTATGAACGAAGAGACCTCAGCCGACCTGCATGAAACGGTCAGTGAGTATGGTGTGGAGGACGTGGATTCGTTTCTGGCGAGTCAGATGTCACCAGTAAGAACGGTCAACATTGCGCCGATGCTTGTTGAATGCGAACTGATCTCGCTTGGCTGGATTGAAGTGTCCAAGGAGGAAGCATTTGCGCAGGAAAATCCTGATTTCCCGTCAGCACTGGAGCAGTTTATGCAGTCAGATATACGTGAATATGAATTGTATCAACAATTCCGTCTGATTCGCCATAGTGAGAATGAAGTCCGAATCCTATGGTTCAACGAAGGAATAGAGTTGGAAGACGTTGTGAGGGAGGAAGCTGCGGCGGGTTTTGGTTTGCTGACCGAAGACGAATGGGAGTATATTTATGGCGGCGGTTGTCGCACGTTATTTCCCTGGGGTGACAGCTTCGACTATACGATGAGATTGAAGCACTTTGGAAGTCTGGAAGGCGTGGATGAGATTGTGGGTGGATCGGCAGAGATGGCCTCTTCACGGGTTGAAGAAAAGGATGATCGTCCTTATGTTCTGGAAATGCCAAATTTCTTCGGAGTGCAATTTGCCGGAGACCCCTACAAGTATGAACTTACGCTCGGTTCGTCTGGGGATGTGATGCCCAAAGGCGGAGACGGCGGTAGCCTGATATGTGGTGGTACAGGGCCGCTGGTTGGTTTCTTGCCTGCTGCTGCGGTCTATTATCGAGACGTTAATGCCTCTGAACTCGACTGGGAGGATTTGATGGATGCGATGATGTATCGCAGGGTTATTCGTTTGGCTGAACTAAAGGTTTGATGGGTTAACCGAAACAGCTATTAAGTGGTAGCATCCCATACGTAGAAAGAGATTTAGTGAATTCTAAAGGGCAGTTGACAAATAAATGAATAGATGTGTCGCTGTCCTTTGGAATGTTCCATTAGGGCCAGAAGATGTAAGAAAAAGTAATGAATATTTAGATCAAAAGTTCTATACTTAACGAGTCTCAACCAAATCCATTACACAGAGAAGGAGTTAAGTATGTCCAGAATATCCAAATGGCTCATCGTCAGTTTAGTTTCAATTTTTATACTTAGCATGTCGCAATTCACAGTCTCAGCGTCCACTTCAATAGTTCAAACCGCACAGAACGCAGAGCGATCCATTTCATCCAAAGATCGTGTGCAACACAACATTCGTTTTGCAATCAGAGGCACGGAGGTGACCGTGACTACACTTCGAACAAGTTTTGATACTGGTGAACTCAAAGAAAATGAGTACCATTTTACCGATTCAGCTATTCTCCCTAGAATACATACCGGTCTGACGACAACTTCCCATCAGTATGATCCTATCGTTAGTGACACACCAGCAGGGTTAAAAGGATACATAACTTATTATGCCACGGATGATAAGGAGTATTATTACGTTTTGTATGAGTATGATTATCGCTCGAACACTCTTCGCAAGGTGCATGAGGGTGAAAACCGTATCTACTTGGAACCTCAAATCGGAATATATTATACGATTTACGAGAAAAACGTACATAAATCCAACTACTATTCCATGGTCACAGGAAAAAAAATATACACTCGCGGAAATATTTTGCTAGAAAGGGATTTGACAGATACCAAATATGTGGTATCACCAATTCCACAAACCCGTAATTTTGGGGTATATTGCACAGATACTTTAGATTGCCACTATCTTGAATATGGCGGTATAAAGGGGAAAAAGGCCAAAGTAAGTGACTTGTGGATGAAGCCTGACCAGAAGACAGGCTTGTCTACTAAAGCTTTTCAGGTAAGTGCAGATGTTCATTTAAATGTTTCTCAAGGTAACACGAGGGATCGGAAATCAGACTGGACCGTGGTTGTAACCAAGAATGGTAAAAAAACCACACTGATTAAAGAGCGAGTGGGCTATGTGCATTCATTTATCTCTCCCGAAAGAAAAACATTGGTTTTGGTCACGGAGAATGGTTTGGATAGTAAGATGGAGTCTTCCAAGGTGCAAATATATGATTTGAAGACCCTGAAACGGATTCGATCCTATGATTCTCCATATCGCGCTCGTACCCAAAGTATCCAGTGGATTACTGAGGATGAGTATATTATTGAACAGTATTTTTCCAATCCGGGCTCTTACCCGCCATCCTTGTATATTATTTCAGAAAATAAACATCTTAAATTGAATTATAGTACGTACAGTGACTGGAAAAAATATTGGAATTCTTTTCAGTTCTCTAATGTGTTTTTCCCGATGGAACCTGTAGCTATTAAGTCTGATCAGGGTGTATTGGAGTATAAAGGGCAGCCCACCTTCTATATGGAAGGGCAGCATTTTGTTCCTTTAGAAGAATTCACTAAAGCATTTCATATTCAATATAATCTCGACAAGGATCGGATTACCTTCACTCGTGGACAGCGTTCTTCCAGTGTGAATCAACCTTCAAAACAATTGTTGACGCTATACAATCAGACCTTTATTCCTTTAGGTCAGTGGAGTAAGGACTTGGGGCTCAAAGTATCGGAGACAAAAGGAAGCAGGTACAACAAACAATTAAGCATGAGCGATGAAGAAAAGGGAACTGATCTAGCCATGGATCCCAAAATTCTTCCTTTTCATGCAAGAGCACTATGGATGGATCGGGTAGGGGACAGTTACCAATTAGATCCGGTAAATACAAGGCCGATGGAATCAGCTGCGCCAGACCGAATTGATGGTGTAGTGCTGAATTTTGATCGAACATTGACCATTTCCTCCTCTAAAGATTCAATTACAGAGTTGCTGTTCACCAATCCAGACTACACTTCGGTGCTCGGGAAAGTATCTTTAACGGACATACCTGAGAGGAAGTGGGGATTTAGCACAGTCAAGATTCCAGAAAACATGTTACAAGATGGTGTGCTTAATATGATTTTTCCCGTGAAAGAAGGAAAATCAACGATGGTGTACTCCTTAAAGCTTCCAGAACCATTTGATAAAAATAAATTCTAAAGATTCAAAATAAACACACATCAAATCAGCCCCAGCTCATAGAGGGGGACCGAAATGATGTGTGTTTATTTTTGTTTATTTCACTTTTTGTACGGATACCGCCATTTGCTCCAGTTGAGTGTGAGTCAATTGGTTATTCGGTGAGCTGATGGTTACATAACGATCATCCAGCTTGAATGTGAGCATATCCGTTTGATCTGGTGTGTACCATTTGGCGGTAACACCATTGGACAGTTTCACGTCTTTGCTCGTATAACCGTCCGAATAATCTCTTGGAGACACATCCACTTTCATATGGTTGAAAACAAAACTGACGCCGTCGCCACCCGCACCTACACTTTTGAATGTGTCACCTGCGATCATCTGCTGAGGTACATAAGCGGTCTCGAACCCATCGAATTGTGCAAAAGCCTTTTGAATCGCCTCTTTTTGTGCTGCGCTATACGTTACATTTGTCAAAGCTGATGGGTTGCTGGTAGCTTGGCCGATCATGACCTGTCCTTTTTTGCCGTCATAGGATACGGGTACATGCAGTGCATCGGCAAGCGCTCGTACGGGCAGATAAGTAGAGTTATTATAAGTAATTGGCGCAAGTTTGTTGCCATTGCCATCCGTTGGTGAGTAAGCCGCGCCATCGACATTAAAGCTGATTCCATGGTTAAGGTATGCAGAGATTTTCTCCAGCTGCGTTCCGGCAAATACGCCCGTTGCTCCAGTTAATGTCATGCCCAGTACCATCATCGTTGCTACGGATTTCTTCATGTTTTTTTTCATCGTATATCTCTCCTTCAAGTTGGGGTTTAGTTTTGTTTAATGGGCTCGCTGTCCCTTATGGCTTTATATTAAACCCCGAACATATCCAGAATAATTCTGAATTATCTCCAACTTGTAAACATGTGTATATATACGGAGAATGTAGAACGAAAACTGAAGCTGCTAGGCATGTTTGAACGTATTCTTTGCCGAATCGAAACATTTTAGTTAAAAAGATAGAGGATTAGTCCGCCAAACCCAAGTACAATCGCACCAACGTATACATAGGAAAGTTTGCTAAGGTTTTGCTTTGTGCGTCGATCATATTCTGGATTACTGGTCTGATTGGCTTTGGAATTTCCGATGATCATGGTAGCAATACCTCCAAACAAGGCGATACCCACAATTAAAACATAAGGCAACCAGGTCATGAATGGACCTCCTTCGCGAATAAGTTGATATGTCTTTATTGTACTTCAAGTTAACCTTTGATGTAAGCTTCATTTGATAAAATAAGGGAAATGAAGTATCTGTCTTACAGTATGTATGTGGTCTTGGATCGAAAAGATCACTACAATTTTATATTTTTTTAATTCAAAAAAACCTTGATACAACAGGCGTTCGCAGCTTTCTTCACTGAAAGCTGTGAATTTTTTTTGCCCACAAAGTGATCCAGATTAGAGAACCCTGCGTTACACCCTATGAAGACAACGACGAGGAAAAAATTATACACAAAACATAATCGAGGAGTGAACACGTAATGAAAATGAAGATGAAGAAGTTTATCGCACCTGTACTTAGCTTGACACTGTTGATGCCGGGAATCGCTGGAGCAGCTTCCGCACCACAGACACCGATGACAATGATGAAAGCATCCGTGAACACACCTGCGGCTGACCTGAGAGCGAACCTGGACCACCTGTTGTCCGAGCACTTTGCACTCGCAGTAATGGCAATGGCGAAAGCATATGACGGAGCAAAAGATGCAGATGCAGCATATAAAGCACTCGACCAGAATGCACTGGATATGCAACCAGCAATCGCTTCCCTATACGGTGAAGCAGGTGCCAAAGAATTCGAACGCATCTTCCGCGCTCATAACAAATACACAGATGATCTGGTGAAAGCAACCAAAATGGGCAACCAGGCTGGGATCAAACAAGCACGGGATAACATCAATGGTTTCGTGGATGAGTTCTCCACATTCCTGAGCACAGCTACCGAAGGCAAATTGCCAAAAGCAACAGCCAAACAGGCGCTGAAAGTACATGAAGATCTCGTGCAAAACGTATTTGATGAGTATGTAGCTGGAGATTACGCTGATGCATACAAGGCTTACCGTGAAGGTTTCAAAGAAATGTTCGACGTAAGTAAGGCACTCTCCACGGCAATTACGACACAAATGCCTGAGAAATTCCAAAATACCAAAGCGGATACAAAAGCAGCTGATCTGAGATCTGCACTCAACCACTTGGCTTCCGAACACTTTGCGCTTTCGGCTCTGCAAATGCAAGAGGAATTTGATGGACGTACAGCCGCTTCCAACGCACTGATTACAGCTGAAGCTGGAAACACAGCTGATTTCAAAGCAGCGATTGCTTCCGTTTACGGTAACGATGGTGCCAATGCTTTCGAGAAAATTTGGGTAACCAACCACGTTAATGCACAAAGCGACTATGTAAAAGCCGTTAAAAACAACGATGCTACCGCTCGTGCAGCAGTAGAGAAACGTATTGACGGATTTACAACAGAGTTCGCTACATTCCTGGATTCGGCAACAGCTGGCAATCTGCCAAAAGCAGCAGGACAACAAGCACTGACAACGCATGAGAATCAAGTACAAAATGTATTGAATCAATATGCAGCAGGTAAATATGATGCTTCGTACACAACGAATCGTGAAGGCTTCAAAGTGATGTTTGGTGTAGGTCAAGCCTTGGGTAACGCCATAGTGACTCAATTTAACGACAAATTCCAAGAGCCAGCAACACCTGCACCAGAAATGACAACAGTATGGATGCAACTGAACAGCAAAATGTTGAAAATTAACGATAAAACAACCAACATGGATACCACACCAGTGCTTTGGAAAAACACAACATACATTCCACTTCGTTTCCTTAGTGAAGGTATTGGCGCAACGGTGAAATGGGACAAAAAAGCACAGCAAGTAACGGTAATGGCTGGCGATGATACCCTTGAATTCTGGGTGAACAACAACGTTATGGAAGTGAACGGCGTGAAGAAAAATGTGGGTGCAACTGTATTTGTAAACAAAGATGGACGTACGCAAGTACCTCTGCGCTTCATTGCTGAACTTCTGAACTGGGACGTGAAATGGGCACAAAAAGATGGTTCCATTACGCTGACTAAATCGATGTAATATAAAGTTTTCATATGAATCAAACAAAAGAGCTGCCCCATACGGCAGCTTTTTTGTATTCACCCAAAAGTTCAAATATTTGGTATAATCATCGAGTAATGACCTACATAACAGCTTGAATAGCCGATGGAGTCTAGAATGATGTATGATAATTTGGTATAAGCAAAATGAAGAGGGGGACAGAGGAATGAGTACATCATCAAAATCGGAGCGCCAAGCGAGAAATGTGGATACCCGGTTATTTGTGGCTTGGGCCGTTTCCGTTATCGCAACAGGGGGCAGTCTCTATTTCAGTGAGATCAAGGGATACCTTCCATGTGATCTGTGTTGGTACCAGCGCATATTCATGTATCCACTAACGATTTTGCTGGGCATTGCCTACTTTAAGGATGACGTGGGCATCACGAAATACGTACTCCCACTGAGTTTCGTCGGTGGCGGCATTTCGTTATATCATGTAACGATCCAGCGTATTTTTTCCGCTACAGGTAATGCCGTCGCATGCGGTAAGGTTCCATGTTATACCGACTATTTGAACTGGTTTGGTTTCATCACGATTCCATTACTGGCACTGATCGCCTTTATTATCATCATCGTGATGCTGTGGGGTATCGGCAAAACACCAAAATCTTCTTAATAAGAAAGGATAGATGGTGATGAGCGGACAAGCTCGTTGGTTCCTGCCCTTCCTGGTGCTAATCCTTATGGTCGCTGGCTGTTCCTATGAGGAACAGTCTGCTTCCGGGGAGATGCCGGAGATGATCAAAGTGAAACTTGACGTTCCAGAGAAGGCTGCTCTTCATAAACCAACACGGTTGCAGGTGAAGCTTACACAGGGAGATGCACCGTTAAGCCATGCCGATCATGTGCAATTCCAGATCTGGAATGAGCTTGATGATCCGCCTTCTGTATCTCCGGAACAAGGTATGATGACAGCCGACGAACTGGAGAATCAGGGGGCTATTACTGCTACTGAGGCAGAGGAAGGGCTGTATGAAATCCAGCATACCTTTGAAGAACCAGGCACGTATGTGGTACAGGTTCATGTTACACACGGAGCTATGCATAGCATGCCCAGAGCAAGAATTGTAGCGGAATGAAGCAGCAGGCGGGTACCAAGGGTCTGGTTCAGGGTTAGCAATAGGTTTATAATATTAATGGTATGAAGAATGTTGTAGGAAAAGAGGGTGTTATGGCAACTATTCATGATGTTGCACTCAGGGCAGGAGTTTCTGTAACTACCGTCTCGCGTGTATTAAACAACCGGGGATATATCAGTCAGAAGACTCGGGACAAAGTGTATCAAACCATGGACGAACTGAATTATCGACCCAATGAAATTGCCCGTTCTCTTCTGCGTAAACAATCCAATGTGATAGGTTTGATTATTCCCGATGTATCCCATCCGTTTTTTGGAGAACTGGCTAGCTATGTTGAGTATCATGCTTACCAGAATGGATTTAAAATTATGTTATGCAATTCCCACATGGACCCTTCCAAAGAGCGTGAATATGTGGAAATGCTCAAGGGTAATCGCGTGGATGGCATTATTATGGGAAGTCATACACTGGAAGTTGATGAGTATATGAATCTGCATTCCCCAATCGTGACCTTTGATCGTAAGATCGGTGAAGACATCCCGTTTATCTCATCTGATAACTATCAGGGAGGGGTTATGGCTGCTGAATTGCTGCTCGCGAAGAACAGAAGACATTTGGCACATATCTGCGGTAATTTGGAATTGCAAATGCTGTCCAATCGCCGGACGACAGGTTTCGTTGATACCTTGCAGGCTCATGGCGTCAAACCGGTCATGATTCATGAAACCGATCTGAATGTGTTTGATCAGCATCAGTATACGGAATTGGTGGATAAGCTGCTTGCACAACACCCCGAGGTGGATGGGCTCTTTGTGACGAGTGATCTGATGGCGGTGCATGCGCTGAAGCAGATCGTGTTAGGTGGGCGCAAAGTGCCCGATGATATCGCTATTATAGGTTATGATGACAGTCGTGCGGCATCGTACACGGTGCCTGGTATTACAACGATCAGGCAGCCGGTGGAGGCTATGGCCAAGCTAGCGATCGATCTGATTCGACGCCAACTCGCGGAAGAGGAGATCGGGATGGAGCATATTTTGCCGGTTACCATCGTGGAGAGAGAGACGACCTGATACAGGTCGTTTTTTCATATTCGTCCTTTTGCAACGGAAAAATCAAGCCACGTTATTTTTTTTAAAATAGTATGTCAAACGATTGACATGTCAAACCTTTGACATTATAATTCGATTTGTAAGCGTTTCCTTTTAAACTATTGATCGGGGGACATAACAAGATGAAAAGAGAACAGAGATGGATGAAATTATCGGTATTGTCTTTGATTATGATGCTTGTATTGTCGGCATGTGGAAGTAAAGCAGCAACGGAGTCCAACTCCTCCTCAGAGGGAAGCAGCAGTGAGAGTGTCAAAATCACGATGCTCAATTCCAAGTCGGAAATTAACAGTCAGCTGGAGCAAGCGGCTAAAGACTTCCATGCCGAAAATCCAAATATCACACTTGAAATTGTACCTGTAGGCAGTGGACAGTCTCCGTTTGAAAAAGCGTCTGCCTTGTATGCCTCCGGTAGCCCTACAACGATGATGATGCTGGATACAG
Source organism: Paenibacillus polymyxa (assembly GCF_018614975.1). Taxonomy (GTDB): domain Bacteria; phylum Bacillota; class Bacilli; order Paenibacillales; family Paenibacillaceae; genus Paenibacillus; species Paenibacillus polymyxa_E. Next base: position 41,055 of record NZ_JAGGNR010000026.1, read on the forward strand.
GGGATGTCGAGAAATTCAAGGATCGTGTTCTGGATCTCACATCCGAGTCTTGGATGAAGGATGCTGTGGAGAACAGCACAGCGGCTACAACGTTTGATGGCAAAAATTATGCCTTCCCTTTCTCTATTGAAGGATATGGATTCATCTATAACCAGAATGTTCTGGATCAGGCGGTAGGGGGAACATTCGATCCAAATTCTGTACAGACCACTGCACAGCTTGATGAGCTGTTCCAAAAGATCGCTGCTACTGGAAAATCACCTCTGATTGTATCACCGATGGATTGGTCGCTTGGTGCGCATTATCTGGGGCTTGCATATGGTGGGCAGTCATCGGACCGTGCGAAGGTGGATCAATTCATTACTGATCTGAAGGCTGGTCAAGTGGACCTCGCTTCCAATGCCGTGTTTAATGGCTTGTTGGATACATTTGATCTGATGAAAACTTACAATATTGACAAGGCATCTCCACTGTCCGGAACCTATGAGCGTGGACCTGAGGTGCTTGGTAAGGGGGAGGTTGGCATCTGGTTCCAGGGCAACTGGGCATGGCCGCAAATTTCAAGCTTTGATACAGCAGATGGAAAATATGGCTTCCTCCCGGTACCTGTGAGCAATAACCCGGATGATTTTGGTAATACGCAAATCTCTGCTGCCGTATCCAAACGAATATTGCTGGATAAGGAAAAGAGCACACCAGCACAGCAGGAAGCAGCGAAGAAATTTCTGGATTGGATCGTTTATAACGAAAAAGGTCAGGATTTCCTGGTGAATCAAGCCAGCATTATTCCGGCATTCAGCAACATTACACTGGAGCCAACCGATCCACTTGGCAAATCCATTAGCGAATACATCAAGGCAGGCAAAATCGAAGAATCAATGAGTACACTTCCTGCGGATCACTGGTCCAAATTGGGTGCATCCATGCAGAAATATTTGGCTGACGTCATTGACCGTGCCGGACTTGCCAGTGAAATTCAGGCATACTGGAGCAACGTGAAATAAAGAATCTTAGCCCTGTGCATCACATAGAGAGAAACTTGCGGTACGCCGGAGATGATGAACGGACAGCTTCCACACGAGGTCTATCCGACATGTTTTCGGCTTAACCGCCACGCTAATCATTTGGACAGAGTGGAGGATGACAATGCTGACCGAAAAAGGATTATGGACACGTCTGCGCACTCGCCTGATCTTCACTGGCCCGACATTATTTGCGTTTGCTACAGTGATGATTATTCCGTTTTTGTATGGTATTTATTTGACGTTTACGAACTGGGACGGTATTGCAGTCGATCAAAATTTTGTTGGTTGGGATAATTACATCGGAGTGTTCAAGGACACGGTGTTCTGGAAATCGTTCGGGATGACGCTGGAGTACGTATTTATTACGGTTGTGCTGACCAATGCTTTAGCCTTTTTGCTGGCTTACGTAGTAACCAGGGGAATGAAGGCACAGGGCTGGTTTCGGGCCGGATTTTTCCTGCCGAATCTGGTGGGCGGAATTGTGCTTGGTTTCATCTGGCAGTTTATCTTTAATCAGGTACTGGTCTTTGCAGGACAGAAAATGAACCTTACTCTGTTTTCCACCTCCTGGCTGGCTGACCCGGACAAGGCGTTCTGGGCACTCATTGTGGTGACCGTCTGGCAGTATGCGGGTTATATGATGGTGATCTACATTGCTGGACTTATGAATGTGCCGAAGGATGTTATGGAAGCAGCCAGCATTGATGGGGCAAGTAACCGCAAAATGCTGGCGCGAATCGTATTGCCGCTGATGGTTCCTTCGTTTATTGTATGCATCTTTTTGTCATTGCAGCGGGGATTCATGGTATACGATCTGAACGTCTCCCTGACCAGTGGCGGGCCCTTCAAGAGCACAGAGATGGTATCCATGCATGTGTATGAGCAGGCCTTTCTTGCTCGTGACTACGGATTGGGTCAGGCAGAAGCCTTTGTTCTGTTTATTCTTGTAGCCGCCATTACATTGCTCCAGGTCTATTTCAGCAAAAAACTGGAGGTCGAGGCATGATGGCTGGACAATCGCGCATTCTCAACTGGATGAAGTTTAGTGCATTAATCGTTGTGATGATTTTGTTTGTATTTCCTTTTGTACTTCTGATCGTCAATTCGTTCAAGGCTAATCAGGCAATTACCTCCGATCCGCTGGGGTTGCCAAGCTCCTTTCAATTCGATAATTACGTCAATGCGTTTGACAAAATGGGATATGTATCTGCCTTCAGCAATTCGTTGCTTATTACCATTGCAGGTGTATTACTGATTGCTCTTTTTGCGGCGATGACAGCCCATTACTTTGTTCGTCACAAAAGCAAGCTGAATCAGTATCTCTTTTTCCTGATGGTAGCTGCGATGATTATTCCGTTCCAGGCCATTATGATTCCACTGGTTAAAATATACGGCTCGCTTAGCCTGCTGGATAACAAGTGGTCTTTGATCTACATGTATATTGGCTTTGGCAGTCCGCTCGCTGTATTTATCTACCATGGCTTTATCAAAAGTATTCCCCTGGAGCTTGAAGAAGCGGCTCTAATGGATGGTTGCGGCAGAGTGCAGACCTTTTTCCGTATCGTACTGCCGGTGTTACTGCCAACAACCGTAACGATTAGCGTGCTGAATGTATTGTGGATATGGAATGATTTTTTGCTGCCTTCCCTGGTGCTGACTTCATCCGAGCAGCGAACGCTGCCACTATCCACGTTTTATTTTTATGGGACATACACCGTGGACTACGGTCCATTGATGGCTGGTCTGGTGTTGACCCTGCTGCCTGTCCTTATCGTTTATCTGTTTGCGCAGAAGTACATTATTCAGGGGGTCATGCAAGGGGCAATCAAATAAGTTCAGTCGGGTGATATAGAGAGAGACAGGAGTGAAGGACATATGAACCAGGAACGATACGAGAAGCAGGATATAGACACAAGGCAAGAGACAGATCTTGGACTGACGAGTTCTTCGACTCAAACAAAGGAGAGTTATACACTCGCCCGGGCCAACGCATATATCAAGGCGCATCGACATCAGGTTGATCCAACCTATCGAATGGCCTATCATTTGATGCCAGAGGTGGGCTGGATGAATGATCCCAACGGCTTCATATACTTCGGTGGGATGTATCATATGTTCTATCAGCATTATCCCTACGAACCGGTATGGGGGCCGATGCACTGGGGCCATGCGGTGAGCCGTGATTTGGTTACGTGGTCTTATCTGCCTGTTGCCCTGGCACCCGATCAGAGCTACGACAGTGGAGGCTGCTTCTCTGGAAGTGCAATCGTGCAGGATGGCAAGTTGGTGCTGATGTACACGGGACATGTCGTGACTGGACCCGACAAGGATAACGATTACTTGCAGACACAGAATATCGCTGTCTCGGACAATGGAATTGATTTTGTCAAAAGTGCGATGAATCCGGTCATTCGGCTAGATCAAATCCCAGAGCATACCAGTCCGAAGGACTTCCGTGATCCAAAAGTGTTTGAACGAAACGGTGTGTACTATTGCGTCCTTGGATCGAATGATGCTGCGGGCAAAGGTGTCATTCTGTTATACCGTTCAACAGACTTGCTGGATTGGAGTTATGTCAACATTATGGCCAAGAGTGACGGGACGCTTGGTGACAATTGGGAATGTCCAGATCTGTTCACACTGGATGGCCGAGATGTGCTGATCATGTCTCCGCAGCGCATGCCTGCACAGGGAGATAACTATCGCAACTTGCATTCGACCGTTTATATGATGGGAACGCTGGATGAAGACCAAGGTGTGCTGAAGTACGAGCAGTACGTTCCGCTGGACTGTGGCTTCGACTTTTACGCACCTCAGACGATGGAGGATGCACAGGGACGACGAATCATGGTGGCCTGGATGGATACGTGGGAAACGGAAATCCCGACACAACAGTCCCATGCGTGGGCTGGAGCGATGACTTTGCCGAGACAACTAATTCGTAGGGGAGAACGCTTGATATTCCAGCCGCTTCCCGAATTTAGACAGTACAGGTCGGAAGGCACTGAGCTTTATGGTACACGTTTAAACGATGGCGAACATGATCTTGGAGTCAGCGGAGACCGCTACGAACTATATGCTGTATTTGAAGCGGAACAGGCACAGCACTTCGGTTTGAAGCTGCGCACGGGTGAGGATGAAGAAACGTTGATTTCCTATGATGTAGAGCAGCGTCGTTTATGCTTCAATCGCGAGCAGGCCGGACAAGGGCCGGGCGGAGAACGAGCTGCGACAGTGGAACTGCTTGACGGGAAACTGGAACTTCATATTTTTATGGATGTCAGCTCCGTTGAGGTGTTCATTCAGCAGGGAGAGCAGGTCATGACAGGGCGGATATATCCTGGACCAAACTCGACAGGTATCAAAGCTTTCTCGTCTGGAACGTGTACGTTGACCGAACTTCGCAAATGGGATATACGAATTCCTCGATAAAATCTTTTCTAAAATACAGCCTTGACCTTGAAGTATACTTCAAGGTTTATTCTTTTTTTATCAAGGAATAATGGAGGCTGAAAAATGAGAATTTTAGAATGGATTTTAGTAATCGTGACAGTTATTAGTGCAGTGGTCATGTTGGTTGCTCCCAAACGCCGGGTAGTGGGGGGCGGTACGTTGTTGGCACTGGCGCTGGCTATCCTTTTGCATGGGGTAATAGATCATTTTCGTGTGCAGTTGCTGCCTACCTATATCGTGGTCCTTGTTTTACTGATTGTATTGTCCGTTCAATTATGGAAGTCCGGACGCAATATTCAGAATACACAGAAACAGAAACAGAAACAGAAAGGTCGATCGTGGTTCAAAATCATTTTGGCATCCATTCTGGTGCTGGCTCTTAGTGCAGGTACCATTGTGCTGACTTCGTTTTTCCCTGCATTCACGATGCCCGAATCGACAGGTTCATTTGCCATAGGAACCTTTTCGCAGCAGTTAACGGATGATTCCCGGGAAGAGACCAAATCGGATGAAACGGGAGATAAGCGAGAACTCATGATCAACGTCTGGTATCCTGTAGATCAGGAAACAGCCAAAGGATTGTCGTTAGAGCATTATCCTGCCGAGTTGGGAGAGGCGATCAGCCTGGTATTTGGCATTCCACCAGTGGTATTCAGTTACCTTGACACGATTCCGACGCATGTTGTTAAAGGTGCCGAGGTATCTGCTGCACAGAGCAAGTATCCTGTATTACTATTTTCACCGGGGATACGTTCTACTCGCTTTCAAAGTATGACCGCGATCGAGGAGCTCGTGAGCCACGGCTACATTGTGGTTGGTATCGACCATCCGTATACATCTGCACAAGTTACATTCTCGGATGGCCATGTCGCTTCTTATCAGCCGGACCCTGACTTCCCAACCTCCAAAGAACTATATCAATATAATATAAAAGGGATAGGTATCCGTGCAGAGGATGCAAGCTTTGTACTGGACACGCTCACGCAGTGGAATTCACATGATCCGAATCAATTGCTCGAAGGCAAGCTTGATCTGGATGCTGTCGGTATCTTTGGTCACTCCTACGGCGGTGCAACCACGGCGGAAGCGCTGGCTCAGGATGAGCGTTTCAAAGCAGGACTTAGTTTGGAAGGCGGATTCTGGGGTAAAGTATCCACGGCATCCTTGAAACAGCCGTTTATGTATATCATGTCAGGTGGGACAGCCAAAAGTCTGGACCCGGACGCCACTGCCATGGATAAAGTATTTTATCCCGAGTTTGAGCCTGATCTGGATCGGGTGATGACAAGCAGTCTCAATGACACCTATTATCTGACCGTAGAGAATTTCTTTCATCAAAGCTTTACGGATATTTCGTTAATTTCACCAAAAATGTTTGCCAGAGGCATGACGCCAGAACATAATGTAGATATCACCAGATCATATACGCTGGCCTTCTTTGATCATTATTTGAAGGGGGAGGAGCAACCATTGCTGCAAGGCCCTTCATCCAAATTTCCTGAGGCCACTTATGACACCAAGTATACTAAGCTACGTCACCAAAAAGCGGAATAACCCCGCAGAAGGATGGAGGGTATCTATGGCAACCATGACAAGAGGAATGTTGGCCAAGCGTACCGGTGTGAGTATGGCAACCCTCCGTTATTATGAGGATAACGGGATTCTTCCTGCTCCCCGTCGTTCATCCAATGGATACCGGGTGTATACCGAGGATTATCTGGTTAAGATTAAGTTCATTAAGGATGCCCAGTCGCTGGGCTACTCCTTAAAGGAGATACAAGAGACTCTGCAACTGCTCAGCCAGGAAGACATGGAAAAGGATACATTAAAAACACTCGTCCGTGACCGAATCGCTGATATTCAGAAGCATATTGAGCATCTGGAACAGATGCAGATTCATCTGGCACGACTGTTGCATACACCGGAGGACGATATCGACAATTATATTCAATCGTTCAGGGTGCAAAAGAAAGAGCCGTAAATGCGGCTCTTTTCCTGTTTAGGAGAAAACAGGCATGGACTAACGAGCAGGGAATCGGAAGTTTTAAACGAATACATAGTGAAGTTTGCCAATACATAATGGTGGTTAACGTGATTTCAATATTTCAATAATGAAATTCACACCATAAAAGGAGTAATATTTTCTATGCGAGATTTACAAGGTTTTGTATCCGATTACATCAAAGGAAAGAAACATCTGCATCTTGAGATTGGCATGATTACAAAGGGAGATATCGAATATCATTCATTCGGCAATCCCCAAAAGAAGAGCGCGGCTGCTGCTGAACACAGGTTGTTCGAAATCGGCTCTGTGACCAAACTTTTTACATCTATCCTTCTATTAGAATTGGAACGTCAAGAGCAGCTTTCCACGGATGACACGGTTGGCAAGTACATACACAACGGTAAAAACGATTATTTGAATAAGGTTACCTTAAAAAGTCTTGCGACGCATACCTCTGGATTACCCGGAGTTGCCACAAACCTGTCTTCGAAGAAAAATCGATACAATCCGTACTCGAATTATACGGAGGATGATTTACTTGCTTTTTTATCGGATGCTGACTTTACGGATCAGATGGGTTCATTTGAGTATTCCAATACCGGCGTGGGCTTACTTGGTTATATCCTATGTAAAGTATCAGGCAGTACATATGACGATCTGCTAAAAAAATATATCACAGGTCCATTAAACATGACCGAGACAGCTGTTATGCTGAATGCAGAACAGAATGACAGATTTGTGGATGGACATACGTCAACGGGGAAAAAAATGCCTCACTGGGATTCTGCTGTACATGAGGGGGCAGGGGGGATCAAGTCATCTCTTCACGATATGTGTTTAGTTGTGCAGGCCAATCTGAATGAAGATCATCCTGCAGCCTCTGCAATACAACAAAGTCACACGCCTGTAATGATTGGAGATTCAACTCATCATTACGCCTGGTTTAGTGACAACATCTCAGATCAGAATATTCTTTGGCATAACGGCGGTACATTTGGTTTCAGCAGTTATTTGGCTATAAATAAGGAACAGGGTATAGGCGTTGTATTATTGTCTAATTATTGTTTTGGATCAGCCTCCATTGTGGATGAGTATCTGGACGCGATATTCAAATTTATAACTAAAAAAGACCTTTATCCACTCATGTCGCTGGATCCTGTGGGTAATAAAATACTGGAAGCCATGATGCAGAGATAAACGCAGAAGTGTTATTAGAGTAATGGGAAATGAGGAACAAAATGTAACACCTCTAATAGAGAGTCCCTAAAGATGTACTTCGGGCGCTCTCGGTTGGAGGTTTCTTTTTGTTCTATCTTAATGGTCTCAATCATGACATGCCAGCTTCACCTAGAAAATGGTGCACAATTTCCGTCTGATACTTGATGCGGGTCGCGCGTTTCAGACTCCAGCAGGTCTCCACTGTAACAGAACGGGCTTGTAATAGTCTTGAGGCCGCTGTACGGGCAGATCCCGGCAATTCATGCTGCTTGAGGTTAAAATGACGATCACGAATGGCAATCGATCGATTCATCCGTTCGATAACTCTTCTGCAAGCCGGAATCGTCCGACTGCCGGGATTGGTAATGAGCGTCTGTCCAAGCACTCGCGAACTAAGCTGTGACAGCCCGTTGGCTTCATGCAGATCGAGCCACCAGTCAGCCCGATGTTCACGAGCCAGCTGAAAAACCGCTGCAGCCAGTGGATGCTTGGCCTTGCCTGACATACGACGTGGAAACGTACGATTCAGATCTGGCTTGCCTCTGATTTTTTTTGCGTAGGCTTTCTGGTTCACACGTGGCACAATAATCAGCAGCCCTCGCTGAATGGCGCGGCGACCCGTCGCAATATCATCTGCGAGTTTTTGCGCAGCGGCCATACTCGCCGTTTCATTCCCGTGAACCCCGGATGTAATGAACATTACCGGTCCCGGCATCATACCACGTACGATGAAGTAGGGAGTAGCGTGTGTGCTGGATGCTACAAGGACATGTTTGGTTACAAGCATGACGCTTCACCTCCGTTATTACAGTACGCCATGTCCCTCTTTCATGTAACGGCGTAAGAACAGATCTTCATCCTATTTCCTCACAAAATGGGCCGACTAATACACACGATGAATGATATCTTCAAAATCGGGTTCTTTCATCTCTACATCTTCAATCTCACCCCAGTGCTCCAACTGTTTCAGAATGTCCATTGTGCTCCATTCCTTCCGGTTCACTTCGACGGTGACGATTTGCCCTTCCACTCCAGTAATATGTATCGCGGACGACACAACATCCGGGATATGAAACGCTCCTCGGAACGTTACCCGGATCAGCGTGGGCAGTCCAATCGTTTCGCGAAGTGACGAGATCGTGCCGTCATATGTCAGTTGACCATGGTTAATCACCATGACCCGGCTGCATAACTGCTCAATGTCATCCATATCATGGGTGGTCAGCAAAATCGTTTTGCCAAACGTTTCATTTAATGTACGTAGAAATTGACGAATGTTCCGCTTTGCGTTCACATCCAGTCCAATCGTTGGTTCATCGAGAAAAAGCAGTTCCGGATCGTGCAGCATGGAAGCTGCGAGATCGGCACGCATGCGTTGTCCAAGCGAGAGCTTGCGGACAGGCGTGGCCCAGAACGATTCAAGGTCCAGCAGCTCGGCGAACTGGGACAGCCGTCTCTTTTTGTCCTCGGCACGCACGCCGTACATCTCGGCCAGAATATCATATGAATCTTTCACGGGCAGATCCCACCAGAGCTGGCTGCGCTGTCCAAACACAACGCCGAGTCGACCAACGGTTCTGCGCCTGTCCTGATGCGGATTCATACCGTCAAGCCGTACCTCGCCCGAGGTGGGGTGCAGGATACCTGTCAGCATTTTGATCGTTGTAGATTTGCCGGCCCCGTTTGGACCGATGTAACCTACAAACTCACCGGGGCCGATATCAAAACTGATATCGCGTACCGCTTCCTTGGACACATACTCACGTGAAAATAACGTACGTAGACCTGAGAAACGTCCTTCACGAATAACAGGTGTTTTGAATTCCTTTTGCAGATGCCGTGCTGTGATCATGTTCATGATTTGTTACGCCTCCTTAGCTACCTGTACTTTGATATTTGGTCATGCCGAATTGCCAGAAACGCAGACTTGCAGCCAAGCTCAGTACGGCAACAGCCGCAACAGCTACAAGAACCCACGCTCCTCCTTCACCTCGCAGCAGGTAAAGAGACGGAATATAGTTGACGAAGCCCACGGGAATCACCGTCAGCAGAATGCCAGACATCCATTTGGGATATAATGTTAGCGGATATTGGGCAGCCGTTCGTGCTGCATCTTCAGTGATCGTCTGTAATTCCTCGATACGTGTGGTCCAGAATCCGAGTGTGGCGGTAGCAAGTCCGATGGAAAAGAGAATGACTGCGCCCGTCAGGATAATGAGCAGGGAGAAGGGAATGGCTATCCAGCTGATCTGCCCGCTGTGCATCATGCCTGCCAAAGACCAGCAGAGGATGAACCCGCCTTGCAGGACTTCCCCGGCCATGATGCGGAAGTTTTGCGGCAGCAGTGCCAGCAATACGGGCATGGGACGTGTTAACAGTTGATCAAGCTCACCATTAACCAGATATTTTTCCAGATGGTGAACTTCGTTTCCGAACGTTCGATACAGTGTTTTGGATAACGTCATGATGGCAAAGAGATAACCGATCTCATGGAGGGACCAGCCTTTAATTGCTCCGAATTTGTGCAGCACGAGAGCAACCATCAGAAACTCGGAGATCTGAATTAAAGCGGCCAGTACGGACGCCATGATGAAATTGAACTTGTATTGCATCCGGCTGCGGATGCTTGTTTGAATCAGCATTTTATATAAATTGAACCAGGAAGTTCGCTTCATCCGCCCTGCACCTCCACTTTACGACGTAACACTTGGGTAATCGCAAGACAGATCAACGTCATGAAGACACACCAAAGCAAGGTTCCCCATAACAAGGAGCCATCTTCGAAACCAAGATAGATTCGGGTAGGTACATAGAGCAGGAACGGGTAGGGTGATATCCAGGCAAGTTGTTCAAGCCAGTTCGGTAGCCATTCCAGCGGAATGAAAAAACCAGCCAGCAGATTCATCATCGCGTGATTGCCCCAGTGAAGCCAGGAGGACTCCGTAGTCCACATCGATGTGGCACCAATAATGTAGTTCATACAGATGGACAAGTATGCGGCGCCGGCAAGACCAAGTGTTGCATAGAATAGTGTTGAAACGTCTGAGGGCCAATGCAGGGAAAAGACAATGGAGAAGAGCAGGTAGATTGGAATACTTTTGTATACGAACTGGTAGGCAATCTGCCCCCATTCGCGTGCCATCAGATGCGTGAACAGATGAACAGGCCTCATCAGATCCAGAGCGATCTGCCCTGTCCTGACGGATAAGGGAATACCTAATCCGTTCGTGAGAAAACCCGAGATCCAAAGAGAGGATTGCGTGAACGCAATGTAACTGATCATCCCCTGTGTCCCGTATTCCCCGAGCGTATGGTCGGCCCCGATGCCGATCCAGAGGCAGGCGTACATGTAACCAAACATGGCGCTTGCCAGGTTATGTACCATGTGTGCCCCGCGGTATTGCAGGTTCCGGGAGTAGGCTTTGGAAGCCAGAGTGAAATAAAGCATGTGACACCTCCGATAAGTGGATTGAACGGCGTTTCCGTTCACTTCAGTCAAGGCGAAAAAAGAGAGAAGGACAACAGCATACCAATTTATTCCTTCACAAGCAAGACATTTTTTTGGCATATACCGGAAGAAATAGGGCTGTTCAACAATGCGCCACAAGACAGCGGTTTGTCCGTTCCTTTATAATTGGGAAGAAGGTCGCAAACGTTTACAATATGAACTATTCAAATTTTAAATAAACTGCCGGATTTGCCTGACGATTGAGGATACAGAACGACCAGAACGACCAATTCGGCAAGAAAGAAGGAAGTCATGAAGAAAATGGCATGGGTCACCGATAGTACCAGTACACTGGACCCCGATTTTGCGAAGCAAAATCATATCTACATCGTACCGCTGCGCATCGTATTTGGAGAAGAATGTTACAGGGAAACCGATGACATTACATCTGAAACGTTCTATGAGAAACTTGCTGGGGCTTCACGTGCGAGCAGTTCGCAGCCACCTATTGGCGAGTTCATAGAACTGTATGAGTCGCTCAAAGATCAGTACGATGAGATCATCACGATTCATTGCTCTACTGCACTTAGCGGAACGCTGCATACTTCCATACAGGCTGCAGAGATTGCAGGGGTGCCGGTCACCGCAATTGATTCAAGGGCAGGCGCTTATCCTCTTCGCGAGATGATTATGCAAGGACTGGAATGGCAGAAGCAAGGCTGTACGGCTGCCGAGATTAAAGTGAATATTGAACAGATGATTGATAACATGTCCTTTTACCTCATCCCGGCCAGCCTCCAGCATCTTCATCGCAGTGGTCGTGTATCGGGCACGCAGCTTATTATTAGTCAACTGTTGAAGATTCATCTGTTGCTCAGATTCGAAGAGGGCAAAGTGGTCGTGAATGAGAAAATTCGTACCTTCAAGCGCACGAAGCAGCGTATGCTGGATATGCTCCAACTGGACATGGGGAAAGTAAAACACGTATGCATCATGCATGCCAACAATCAGGAAGAAGCCGTCACAATTAAAAAACAGATTGCAGCTCTGCTGCCTAGATTAAAGACCGAAATTATGCCGTTTATCCCTGTGGTGAGTATTCATGCAGGTGCAGGAACCATTGGACTGTGCTGGATCCACAGCGAGAACGGATATAGAGATTAGCTGCATCAGCATTGATCTACAGACTCTCATAGACCTGGCAGGAAACACACTTGATGTCAAAGTGGTGCTCCTGTCAGGTCTTTTCATATGTCATTGCCAATTCAAACAAACGGTGAGGTAATAAAGAAAACTGTTCATGTTGGAGGGAACCATTGAGCTGGAGATACCTGATGGTGATATCTTCGTGCAAGCGAATGAAGAAGCATTGAACCGTGTGCTTTATCCCTCTCACCCTTGGAGCTATAGGGATATGGATTGCTTCGATGTCCATGGTTCGTCTGGAGACCAAAGATGTGAACTGAATCATCCTATAAAAGCATGCTCCGTATGGCTTCAGATGCCATTGACATCCGCTCGTACAAGGGATAGGATAATGTCAACTGAGACACGAAGGAGAATGCAACGATCATGACGATTCCAAAAACATTAACAATAGCTGGTTCGGACACAAGCGGCGGTGCAGGTATTCAAGCTGATTTGAAAACTTTTCAGGAGCTGGGTGTGTATGGCATGACCGTACTGACTACGGTTGTGGCAATGGAGCCCGAAACATGGGATCACCAGGTCTTTCCTGTTGAATTAAATGTGGTTGAAGCGCAGCTTCGCACTGTTCTGGACGGCATCGGTTTCGATGCAATGAAGACAGGTATGCTCGGTTCGGTAGATATTATTGAACTGGTAGCGAAGCATATTCGCCGCAGCGGCTTGCCGCAGATCGTTATCGATCCGGTAATGGTCTGCAAAGGTACAGATGAAGTACTGCAACCGGAAAATACGGAAGCGATGATCGAATTCCTGTTGCCAGGTGCTGATCTGGTTACACCGAATCTGTTCGAAGCATCCCAACTGGCGAAGAGTGGACCGATTCGCTCCAAGGAACAGATGGAAGCAGCGGCAGCAGCAATTCATGCCCATGGCTCGAAACATGTTCTGATCAAGGACAGAGGTGTAATTAGCCCGGGTAAAGCAATGGATTTACTCTATGATGGAACGAACTACGAATGGTTTGAAGCCGATGTTGTCGGCTCCGGATATACGCATGGTGCGGGCTGCACGACGTCTGCAGCGATTACTGCAGGATTGGCTCGTGGTCTTTCAGTGAAAGAGGCTGTTCGTGAAGGTAAAGCCTTCGTGACCAAAGCGATTGCCGGCGGATTCCCGCTGAACCGTTTTGTTGGACCGACACTGCATGTGGCACACCGTCTGGAGCAACAACGTTAAGTGTTGCCAGGGAGCGCGCAGTAGTGCATCAATTCTGGATAACACACTTCGATTTCATTCAAGTAGCTGTCAATGAGCAGGAGCTTGCTCGTTGATGGCTTCTTTTTTTATGCGAATTTTTATAAAATTAGTAACTTTTGGCTTATATTAATCGTATATATCATGGGAGCACTCCAAAAACATGTATGGACACATGGACGACACATGGAATAGGTATGTTATCATCAGAAATTGAAAAAGGAGAGTCGGCCATGATCAGAACAGTGCTTCTGGTGGAAGATGAAAGCCGCATCCGTGAGATTGTGGCCGATTATTTCATAAAAGAACAATGGAACGTCATAGAAGCAGAACATGGAGTGCAGGCACTGGAACTGTTGGCTATGCATGAGGTGGATCTGGTTATTCTGGATGTTTTGATGCCTGAAATGGATGGATGGACGTTATGTGGGCATATTCGATCCCAATCCACCGTACCTATTATCATGCTGACTGCACGGTCCGAGGATGACGATAAAATTCATGGGTTTCAGCTGGGCGTAGACGATTACGTCACCAAGCCGTTTAGTCCACGTGTGCTGGTTGCACGTGCAGAGACATTAATGAAGCGTGTTGAAGGTGCATTAGGACGAGAGCAGGGTGTGATTCACTTCGGACAGGTAACCCTTGATCCATGGGCCAGACGCCTGGAGAAGGACGGAATTGAAGTGGAACTTGCACCAAAGGAGTATGATCTGTTGCTTTATTTGGTACGTAATGCAGGCATTGTGTTGTCCCGGGATGCCATTTTGAATCGGATCTGGGGATTTGATTTTGAAGGGGACTCACGTGTTGTGGATACCCACATCAAGAAGTTGCGCAGCAAATTGGGTGATGAAGCCAAGTGTATCCGGACGGTGATTGGCACTGGATATCGTTTCGAGGCAGAAGCATGAGAAGAAATGGCGTAACGATGAAGCTTTTCCTGGTCATGGCAGGATGTCTGGTACTTCTATATGGGACGACGGTTTTTGCCCAGTTGGTCTGGTTCCCCGACTTCTATCAGCATCAAAAGGTCAGCAGTATGAAGAAAAAGCTGTCCAAGTTCGAACAGCAATATTCCAATGGACATTGGAGTGATTTGCAGCTAGCCAAGGAGACCGGCAAATTCATGCGTCAGAATCAGTCACATCTGGTTATTCTGACGAATCAAGGAAGACTGGTTAATGACCCGTTCCACATTACGTTGCTTCAAGAGGATGGGAGTCACGTGAAGGTGTCCTTGTCCTTGTTTATCAATAGTGAAAATGCTGGCTGGATTACATCCCACCTGAAATATGGGCAAGAACTGACGGTGAGAGGTCCGGCCAGCGGGTCCATGGTCTATCCATTCAAAATCCAGGATGCCACTTCTGCCGCATGGGGAACAGAAAGCTTTCAGGAATCGATTGAACCGGTAAAGGAATGGTCAGGCGTATTAACCGAGGTCGTTCTTCCCAATCTGGCAACGTGGAGTCAGAGGCAGGGACTGCTGGTGCAAGCACTGGATCGCCGGTTCCCATTATCCACCGAAGACCAACTGGCCTTGGCGAATGGCAAAATGCTTAATGAAGAATGGATGGATAACTGGAGCGGTGTTCGCAACGTCATCACCATTGCTCCAGTGCACCGTTCCGGACCCGAGCAACAACTGATCTTCTCGCTCACTTCTCTACAGGAGATGAGGGAAGCGAATGAGGCAACACGTTTGTTTTATGCGTATTTTGGCATAGGGGCATTTCTATTGATTCTGTTGCTGGCGTTACTCCTGTCCCGAATTGTAACGAAGCCGCTCTTGGCCTTGAATCATGTCGCGAAGAAAATGTCTACGCTGGATTTCACGGTGAAATCACCCATCCGGCGTAATGATGAAATCGGCAGTCTGTCTAACAGCCTCAATGCTTTATCGGGAACCTTGGGTCAGACACTGGAAGAGCTGAGGCAGGCCAACACGCAGATGCGGACAGATATGGAAATGAAGCAGGAGATTGAACAGCGACAGCGCAAGTTTTTTGCCGATGCATCACATGAACTTAAGACACCAATCAGCATTATTAAGGGATATTCTGAAGGGCTGAAGGATGGCGTGAGTGAGAGCAAACGGGAGCGTTACATTGAGATCATTGCCGATGAGGCGATCAAAATGGAAACGATGGTTGAAGAGATGCTGGATCTGGTGCGACTGGAATCCTCAGCGGTTCAACTGAATACGGATGCTGTTGCACTGGCTGACATGATTGAAGATATCGCCGGCCGTCTGGGTCCGCAACTGAAGGACAAAGGATTGGATGTGGTGCTTGTATCCACAACAGAACAGACGGTTGAGGGTGACCGAAGCAAGCTGGAGCAAGTTATTTTCAATATCATGATGAATGCTATACGTCATGCGATACCACATACCGATATAACTATTGAGATCAGCAGGCGTGAAGGTTTTGTCCATATTTCCATTGAGAACAAGGGCGAGCAGATAGCTGAAGCTGAGCGGCAGTATATATGGGAGAGGTTCTATCGGGTAGAGCGCTCACGTAATCGTAAAATGGGGGGGACCGGGCTCGGTCTGGCCATTGCGAAGCAGATTCTTGATCTGCATGGGTGCAGTTATGGAGTGGAGAATACACCGGATGGAGTCCGTTTTTATATTATTTTTCCTAAAGCCTAGTACGAAAGGGAGTCAAATCTTATGAAGTCTTTACCATCGATTTTAACCTTGGGGAATCTGAGTTCAGGCATGCTGGCAGTCATTATGGCTATTCATGGTGAATTTGCCCTGGCTGTGATGATGATATGGGTAGCGATGTTCTTTGATCTGTTCGACGGGTATGCGGCTCGTAAATTGCATTGTGAGGGTGAATTCGGCAAGTCCCTGGACTCACTTGCGGATGTAGTTTCATTCGGAACAGCCCCGGTGCTGATTCTGTACCTGAATTCCATGATTGAAGTGAATGTGCTGGGGATGGCACTGACCGCATTATTTCCGGTTTGCGGTGCTTTGCGTCTGGCCCGTTATAACTGTCAGAAGACAGCAAGCAGTGGTTTTGTTGGAATGCCGATTACCTTTGCCGGAGGTCTGATGTCCTTTTTCGCACTCTGGAGTCCTTATTTCACACATGGTGTAGCCTATCTTGTCATTATTGTATTATCCGGTCTCATGGTGAGCCAAATCCGATTCCCGTCTTTAAAACAAGTGCTAGCCTCACATGAGAAGGATATTGTGGAACCGAAATAAGGAGCGAGTCAGTATGGAATTTGCAAAAGAATTTATTGGTCAATATGGTTATTTCGCAATATACGGACTACTGGCTCTTGGCGTTATTGGCATGCCGATTCCGGATGAGGTGATGATGACGTTTGTCGGATATCTCGCCTCCATCTCGGTATTGAATTACTCCGTATCCATCGCCGTCAGTTTCGGTGGCGCATTTACCGGGGGGTTGCTCAGCTATATGATCGGTAAGAAGGCGGGCAGGCCGCTGGTTGAAAAATACGGTAAGTGGGTTGGCGTCAACGCCAAACGATTCAGCAGGGTGGAGTCGTGGTTCCTGAGATATGGATATTGGTCCATCATCCTGGGCTATTTCATTCCAGGCATTCGTCATCTGATGTGTTGTTTCTCCGGAATTAGCAAGATGGCCATCGGCAGGTATGTTGTCATATCCAGTATTGGTGCATTTGTATGGTGTGTTGTCTTTATATCTATTGGTTTTTATGTCGGTGTGTTAACTTAAAATGGGACAGCCTGTTGCAACATTGGGCTAAGATCGAAGACCTCTTGAGTGGTAAGATGGTCTTTTTTTGTTTTTAAGTGGTTATAAGAACTGTATGGCATAATTCAAAATGCAAAAAGCCGCTTTGACCATTCCAACCTTCGGGTTGAAGGGGGATAATGGATCAAAGCGGCGTGGGCTTCACGACCAATATGGTGTTTAATCTAAGGAAGAACGCTTGTAATGCGGTATGATTTCAATACCCTGCCTGTACACACTTTTGCAGTTACCCGCTTAAGTGAGAATCCTCGATTCCTCTTTCAACTCGTTTTTCCCCTTTTTTACGTGCAAAGGTGATCTTGAGCAGTGGCGGTGTAACCAGTGTAGTGATGATGACCATAATTACAACGCTGGTAAAGTACTCCGGATCAAGTAATCCGGAGGCAAGTCCGGTTGAAGCGATAATGAGCGCGACCTCACCTCGTGATATCATTCCCGAGCCAATGGCCATGGAAGATGTCATATCAAATCCGGTCATTCGCGCACCGGCTGCGCCACCAATAAGCTTGGACAAAATGGCAATGATACTGATGATCACGATGAACCAGATTTGAGAACCTACACCATCAAAGGTTACATTCAGACCGATACTTACAAAGAATACTGGTACAAAAATGCCGTAGGCAATGGGCTCCAGTTTGGTTTCGACTTCATGTTTGAAGTTGGTTTGAGAGATGGCGATACCAGCGGCAAATGCACCAATGATTCCAGCAACACCCATCCACTCTGCAAAGTAGGAAAATCCGAAACAGATAATCAGGCCCGCAGTAATAACGGTCTCGGTTACCTTCAGTGGTGCCATCCACTTCATGATGCGTGGAACAAGGAACCAGCTGGCAGCGATAATAATAACAAAGAATAACAGCTTCTTGCCAATCAGCAGAGAAATCGAAGTGTCTCCTCCACCTGTACCTAGCAAGCTCATCATAACGGCAAGAATGACAACGACAAGGACATCATCGACGACGGCTGCACCAAGGATTGTTGTACCCTCACGAGAGCTGAGTTGATCCATGTCCTTCAGCGTCTGAACCGAAATACTGACGGAAGTGGCACAGAACAAAAGTCCAAAGAACAGTGCGTGTGTCGTTGACATGCCAAAGGCTATGGCCGAACCGTATCCCCCGATAAAAGGTAATATGATACCGCCGACCGCTACGGCAAAGGCCGCCTTCCAGTTTTTCTTCAATTGCTCCAGATCTGTTTCCAGTCCGGCAATGAACATAAGCAATAGTACCCCGATTTCAGCCATGTAATGCACGAAATCACTTTGTTGAACCCAGCCCAGCAGCGCAGGTCCGAGAATGACACCGACAATCAGCTTTCCTAATACTGAAGGTTGGCCCAATCTGACGGACAAATCACCAGCAAGTTTGGTGAAAATCAAAATTAGCGCAAGAACCAAAATAAATTCCATAGATGTGCTCCTCTCCAGCAGTTGCGTTTTTATAGGATTACCTGCCCAAGGGCGAATCATTCCAAGCCAAAAAACAAAAAAAAGGCATAGAACAGCATTAATAAATAGTGCCATTCATGCCTAAAAAAAGACAAGGAGGGCCCTTGGTGACAGGCTCCTCCGGTTTCAACGCGTATGTGATTAATGACACTAATTATAACACAAATTTGAGCTGTGGTAAACATATTGCTGTCTTGGTAAGTATGAAAATGGCTATAACGGGAACGCTAACGTCGGTTGTGACATGTTTTGTTCAGAGTGTTGTCACTTAACAGCCCGGAATTGCCGAGATATAATGATATAGAACATAGAAGTTAGGATATGAGGAGGATTTTGCATTGGGCAAAAATAACAAAGGGGAGCCGAACGTTCCATCCCCGACGAGTAATAAAAATTTCGCAGGCATCATTATCACGATTTCCATTCTCGCTAATGTCATTATTTTATTATTGTTCTTCGCGCCGTCCATTGGTTACAAAGGTGATGTAACCTTTGATATTACGGTGTTGCCGCGGTTTAATGCCGTGTTTAACAGCTTTACCTTCATCTTCCTGCTTGCAGCGCTTATTGCTATTATCAAGCGGAATGTGAAGCTGCACAAACGATTTATTCTTGCAGCATTCTCAACGACATTGTTATTCCTCGTGACATATCTGACGTTTCATTACCTCTCACCAGAGACGTCTAAATACGGCGGCGAGGGCATTATTCGTTCGATCTATTTCTTCATTCTGATTACCCATAGTATACTGGCAGCCCTGATTGTTCCCTTGGCGTTGTTCACACTTGTGTGGGGTTGGACGAATCAATTGAAGAAACACCGCAAAATTGCACGTTGGACTATGCCAATCTGGCTGTACGTCAGTTCTACAGGTGTCGTGGTATACCTGATGATGGCACCATATTATTAATGTTATGAATGTTTCACTGTGCTAATTAGTTTGACTTGCGGGTAATGTTTCCATGGAAGGAGGGTTCACGTTTATGTACAGAGTTGTTTTGATTCGCCATGGACAGAGCATGTGGAATGTAGAGAATCGTTTTACCGGATGGACAGATGTGGATCTGACGACGGATGGATACGCAGAAGCTCGTAAAGCAGGGAAGATCATGAAGGAACAGGGATTTGATTTTGACTACGCTTATGCATCCGTGCTGAAACGTTCTATTCGCACACTCGATATTGCGCTGGATGAAATGGACCTCATGTGGATTCCCATTACGAAGACCTGGAAGCTGAATGAACGCCATTATGGTGCGCTGCAAGGACTGAATAAACAGCAGACTGCTCTGAAGTACGGGGAAGACCAAGTAAAGGAATGGAGACGATCCGTTAACGTATCTCCCCCGGCACTGGACGAAACCGATGACCGATATGTGCAGGATCAGGACAAGTACAAACGGCTCGGGTGCATCATCCCGTTTACGGAGAACCTGATGGATACCTCCAAGCGTGTGCTGGAGTACTGGAATGCGGAGATTAAACCGATGGTGTCGGCTGGCAAAAGAGTGCTGATCTCTGCGCATGGTAATACGCTCCGTTCACTCGTCATGCATCTGGACCAATTGTCCGAAGCAGACGTGATGGCGCTAAATATCCCGACAGGCATTCCGCTTGTCTACGAATTGGATGAAGATCTGCATCCGATCGGTCACTTCTATCTAACCGCCGATGGCTCGACCTACAAACATGAAGAAATGACCCATGTGGCAACGCCATCTGATTAATGGACATGGACGTATGTCTCGATTGTACGAAAGTTTGTTTGATTTACTAGTTCGGTTGATGTTTCAACTGACCGAGTACGAGTGAAAGATGACCGCTGAATTTTAATTCGGAGGTCATCTTTTTTTGCGCGATCAAGCCTGCACTTCGTTTCGTTTTGCTCCCACAGGGTAATTGTCAAACAAGACACGATGTACATTTATCCTGAAGGAGGAGAAGCACATGTCTAAAAGAAGAGGAATACTCATGACGGCTATCGGCGCAGGTGTGACTTATCTGATGAGGAACAAACAAGCAAGAGATAAGCTGTTTAGCACTGTCTCGGGTATGATGAAAAACTCCAATTCGTCGTCTAATGGAACAAGTAAAACCAGACCACGCGTGGAAGTGAAATAGATTGCGATAGTTCGTTTATCATTGAATTAAAATGATGATCATGAGAAACCTGGAGATGAAGTCGTTCCAGGTTTTTTTGTGCAGTTGAAAACTACCTTTTGTTTCGGTGAGGCATGCGATTTTTGCCAGCAAGAATGATACAATGGATACTTGCAGAACGTATGGAGGGAGATGCACATATGAAGAAAAATTGTCTAGGTACATCCGAACTGATGGTGTCTGAGATTGGGCTGGGATGTATGTCACTTGGAACTGAAATGGAGCACGCTAGGGGCCTGATTCATGAAGCTCTGGATCATGGGGTTAATCTGCTAGATACAGCCGATCTGTACGACGCAGGGCGTAATGAAGAGATTGTAGGACAAGCTATTAAAGGGCGTCGGGACCAGGTCATTGTGGCGACCAAAGTAGGTAATCGTCGTATGCCCGGCAAAGAGGGCTGGTTATGGGACCCGTCCAAAGCCTACATTAAGCAGGCTGTACATGAAAGTCTGAAGCGTCTGCAGACCGATTACATCGATCTGTATCAGCTGCATGGCGGGACCATGGACGACCCCATCGAAGAGACGATTGAAGCGTTTGAGGAACTGAAGAAGGAAGGCGTTATCCGATATTACGGAATTTCCTCCATTCGTCCCAATGTCATTCGGGAGTATGTAAAGAGGGCATCCATCGTCAGTGTGATGAACCAGTACAGTGTTGCTGACCGCAGAGCGGAAGAAGAAGTGCTGCCTTTGTTGGAGCAAAAGGGGATCAGCGTAATTGCCCGTGGGCCCGTAGCTAGCGGTGTACTCGCCGATTCCGGATCTGCCAAGGCAGATAAAGGTTATCTGGACTATACGCCAGAGCAACTATATACCATTCGGCAAGGGCTAAGTCTTCTTGTTACAGACCAACGCAGCATGGCTCAGACGGCTATTCGCTACGCGTTATCCCATCCTGCGGTAGCAGCTGTTGTCCCTGGTGCCAGTTCAAGAGACCAGTTGCTGCACAATATTGCCGCTTCCAATTCGCCTGAACTCACCGCTGCGGAAATTCAGGAAATACGAGAGCTCAGTCCCGCTAATCTGTACAAGCAGCATCGTTAACTTCATTAAGCCTATTTTCAATTGTAACTATACGAGGTACAATGAAGATCAGCCAAAAAAGGAACGTATAAGGGAGAGAAGACATATGGAAAGAATTCAAAGTGAACAGCAGTATTTGGATACAATTAACTCTGATGGTTTTACCGTCATTAAATTTGATACAACCTGGTGTCCGGATTGCAAAAACCTGGATCGTTTTATCGGGGATGTTATCGACCAACATACGGACAAAACCTTCTATGCCCTGGATGCAGAGAAGTTCCAGCCGTTTGCCGAAGAGAATGGTGTACGCGGCATTCCAAGCCTGCTCGTCTTCCAGAACGGCAAGAAAATCGCCCATCTGCATAGCAAATGGGCTAAAACACCTGCTCAAATCTCCGAGTATCTGGAGACGCTTGAATCCAAAGTTTAAGCGTACCAAGGCATCAGCAGTTTGTTTGATTAACTTAGCATACGGAGACCTCTTCTTGTCCTGCGACAGGAAGGGGTTTTGTGTTTCATTCCAGCCCGCATGATGTGCATTCAAATGTGCATTCGAATAACTGAAGTTGAGAAACAACGCTTGTTTAGAATTTGTTCAGTGCTCCCATGTATACTGTGAGAACAAACTGAATATTTGGGAGTGAACAAGATCCGTATGAAGAATGAAATTTTTGAGGAAATGCACCAATTAAGTCACAATGATGACCGGAGATACCGATTGTTAATGATTGGAGTGAAGCAATTGCTGCAGGAACAAAAGGAGAATAGATATAATCTGCGTGAGAGATTGAAGAATCGGAAGAAACACCGGAACATTCAAGTAAAAGAGTGGTACTAGCCAGACTTCTTTTCGGAAGTGAACATAAATATGGTTGTCCATGATACATAGTAAACCTAGTTGGCATCACCAATGATCCAAGCCAGCAAAAAAGGAAATAATGAAGAGTAGGACTTCTTCTAATTACAGATATTCCTGTCTTTGAAGCAGCAACAGAATCGTGAAGCAACAGAAACATAGCACAGAATATAAAATATGACGGCCTCACTTCCCAAGGGAACGTGAGGCCGTCATTGATTTTGCCTGTCTAATTACTTGAATTGTAATGATTACATCAGAATAATAAAGAACACGGCTGCCAAGACAAAACGATACACAGCAAAGACGGTCAGGCTCAATTTTTTCAAAATGGACAGGAACGTCTTGATCGCAAGCATGGCGACGATGAAAGCAGCGATGAATCCAATCGCAAAGATTGGAAAATCACTGCCGTTCAGGTGATCGATACTTTTGTACAGGTCATATCCCGTAGCACCAATCATAATTGGCACAGACACGAGGAATGTGAACTCCGCAGCGGCTACACGACTTACCCCTGCAAAGAGACCGCCTGAGATCGTTGACCCGGAACGGGAGAAGCCTGGCCACAAGGCCAAGATCTGAAATATACCCACCGCGAATGCCTGTTTGTAGGAAATATCATCGACATCATGAGTGGTAATTCGGTGACTCTTACTGCTCCAGCGTTCGGCTACGATCATCAATATACCACCAATAACGAGGCTGTACAGTACTGTCTCCGGACCAAATAAATGTGCTTTGATCCAGTCGCGGAATACAAGTCCGATGACTACGGCAGGAACCATCGCCAGGAAGATATGTCCCAGATTGAGGCGGCGGGAGTAAGGTCGGTTCCCTCCAGTGAAGCGGAACATATCAATGAATTTGTTCCAGTACAGTACAACAACAGCAAGTACAGCTCCGAGTTGAACAACCACCTCAAACGTTTTGACTGACTCGTTGTCCTCTGATAAACCCAGCAAGTGGGCAGTCAGAATCATGTGTCCAGTAGAGGACACGGGCAAAAACTCAGTCAAACCTTCGATGATGCCCATAATAATGGATGATATAATGTCCAATTCTCTTCCTCCTTGAAATGCAGGTGACAGCACAGGCTGTCCTGCTTGACCATGCCTGTTCATTTGAACAAGGCTATCACCTATTATGATCACAAATGCACTCAACTTCAACTTATGCTTGTAACCATTTGTTTAAAACTATATTGACAAAAACCTAGTTATCCCATAGGATATAACTTAACTGACTGACTGATCAATCGGGAGGGTTACATGAATGACCAAAATTAACGGTTTGGAACCTGGTGAAGAACGCCGGGACCAAATAATACGCATAGCGATGGAGCGGTTTGCAACCCAAGGCTACCATCAGACGAAAATTTCCGATATTGTCCGTGAGGCTGGTGTGGCGCAAGGGACATTCTACTGGCACTTCAAGAGTAAAGAAGCCATTGCTTCGGAGATTGTCTTAACGGGCAAGGAGGAGTTACTTGAGTCGATCGGACAAGGGTACCGCAAGGATGCCGGATCGGTAGAGGATATGGTGAAAGCTTCAGAAAGGCTGTTCACTGACTTGTTCTTGTTTGCTGCGAAGAATCGTTATTTTATGGAACTGTTGCTCAAAGGCATCGTGACGGAAGAGTCCGTACAACGCCTGGTCGAGGAGACACGTAATGCCGTCGAAACTGCGTTCCGTCATAATATGGAACGTGCCATCGAACTCGGCATGTTGCCTCAGGGCATAGATGTACCGCTTCGCGCAGCACTACTGGTAAGCATGATTGAAGGCATGATATCACGCTGGTTATTCGGCTCCGATGAGTTGCACAGCAAGTTCTCAGCCATGACAGCTTCATCGCTGGCAGCTGAGGCAGCAAGCTTTGAATTTTACGGACTATTGGGCACATAAGATTCACATGATTAAGCAATCTGAAGGGAATAATGGGTACAACTGCGGTTTAGTCACAATAAAGTAATCAAATGTACATCCAGATCAATACACGACTGAGAGGAAGTTAACGTAATGAACAACACATATGGATCGAAAACTCGTAAAGGCTGGTCTTTGACAGCGATTCTACTGATGACCGTGCTGGTACTTAGTGCTTGTGGAAGTAAGGCAACAGACAATGGAAGCACGAATGGTGCACAGGCAAGCAATGAACTGGAGCAGATCAAGTCGGCTGGCGTTATCAAAGTGGGCATGATGGGCACATACGCACCATACAACTTCCTGAACGATAAGAAAGAAATGGACGGCTACGATGCCGATATCGCACGTGAAGTTGCGAAGCGTCTTGGGGTTGAAGTTGAATTTGTATCCCAGGAGTTCTCCGGTCTGACACCAAGTCTGCAAGCGAAGAAGCTTGATGCCATTATCAGTCAGATGACGATTACCGATGATCGTAAGAAAGTACTGGATTTTAGTGATCCGTATATTACGAACCAAGTTAAAATTATTGTAAAAGAAGACAATAACGATATTACCAAGCTGGAAGACTTCAAAGGGAAAACGATTGGCGTAGGTCTGGGTACAAATGATGAATCATATCTGCGTAATGAAGTGTTGCCAAAAGTGGGAGACTTCACGATTAAAACCTATGACGATGTCATCTCCTCACTCAAAGACCTGAATGCTGGACGGATTGATGCCACAATCAACAATATGTATGCACTGAAACCTATTGTTGACGCCAACGGATTGAATATCAAAGCTGTAGGTGAAGCTATTAAGAGTGACCAGGCAGGTATTGCTGTTCGCAAAGACAATCCGGAACTCGTAGCAGCACTGAATGATGCTCTCAAAGGCATGAAAGATGATGGCACGTACAATACCATTTTCAAAAAATGGTTTGGTGAAGAGCCTGCGCAATAATGAACCTGCAAGGCGAAGGGAAGATTTGACCCATGGAACTGGTATTTGAAAATATCCCCTTCTTTCTGAAGGGGGCTTACTATACGCTGTATGTAACTGTGATCTCCATGTTTTTTGCTTTCATCATCGGGGTGCTTGTTGCGATTGCTCGTCTGAAGGGACCGATGTGGCTTAGGTTGATCGCAAGGTTTTATGTATCCATCATGCGGGGAACCCCGCTGCTGGTGCAATTATTCGTCATTTATTACGGATTGGTCGATTATGGAGTGACCTTGGGATCACTAACGGCTGCATGTCTGGGACTCAGTCTGAATGCAGGTGCATTTCTGTCGGAGACGTTCCGTGGAGCCATTCAGGCTGTACCAAAAGGACAGACAGAAGCTGCATACGCAACGGGAATGACCCCGGCTCAAGCAATGAGACGGATTATCTTCCCGCAGGCTGTGCGCATTGCCATCCCGCCGATGGGTAACACCTTCATTGGCATGTTGAAGGAAACATCACTTGTGGCGGCGATTGGAGTTACGGAGTTATTACGGTCAGCACAACTGCTGGTATCACAATATGCATTGAACATGCCATTTTATCTGGCCATCGGTGTGATTTACTGGATTATGAGTATCGGCTTCTCGGCCATTCTGGAACAAGTGGAGCGCCGGTTGGCCCGGGCTTACTGATGGGAGGAGAGAACCGATGATTACAACAACTGGACTTACCAAACGTTTTCAGAAAAATGAAGTACTTACGAACATCGATCTTCATGTCGATGCCAAAGATATTGTTGTATTGCTCGGCCCAAGTGGCTCCGGCAAGAGTACCTTGCTGCGCTGCCTGAATGGGCTGGAAGAGCTGTCTGGAGGACAGATCGAAGTGAACGGTGTTGTGGTTAACAGCGGCGATCCACTGCGAGTCCAGCGTGCCCGGGTACTGGAGATTCGTCGCCAGACCGGCATGGTATTTCAGCAATTCAATCTGTATCCGCACAAGACAGTGCTGGGTAATGTGATGGAAGGTCTCGTGACGGTAAAAAAAATCAAGCGTGACGAAGCGGCTGAACGCGGCCGGATTCTTCTGGATCGGGTCGGCTTGTCGGACAAGCAGGATGCGTATCCATCCCGATTGTCCGGTGGACAACAGCAGCGGGTCGCCATTGCACGGGCACTTGCAATGGAGCCGGAAGTGATGCTGTTTGATGAGCCAACTTCAGCCCTTGATCCTGAATTGGTGGGAGAAGTGCTTTCCGTCATGAAGGATCTGGCAGAGGAAGGTATGACGATGCTGGTCGTGACGCATGAATTGAAGTTTGCCCGTAATGTGGCGAACAAAATCGTCTTTATGGCGGATGGATCGATTGTGGAAGAAGCAAGTCCACAGGCCTTTTTTGAACATCCAACGCAAGAGCGCACCCGTCGTTTCCTGCAGCAGATAACTGAATTTTGATGAAGATAACAGCGATCGGAAGGTTATTCTGTCATCGGAGTGGCAAGTGCAAACCTTTTTTGCTTGAACTTAAACTATTGTGAGAAAGAAGGATAACATCATGAATGTAACAACCGTATGGAAAGGCAAACGCGCGTTTACTTCCGAAGGACCCTCTGGTTACGCGGTTGGCATGGATGCCACTGCTGCTTATGGTGGTGACAGCAAAGGGGCGACCCCGATGGAATTGTTACTCGCGGGTCTCGGCGGCTGTATGGGAATTGATATCACAATGATTCTGGACGCTTTCCTCGACAAAATTGAGTCGATTGAGATTGAAGCGCAAGGCACACGCAGTGAAGAGATGCCTAAAGGTTTCACATCCATTGATCTGATCTTCAAAGTTGATGGGGATATCCCGGATTATCGCATCTGGAAAGCCATCCAGATGGCGGAAGAGAAATATTGTGCAGTCTCCGCTTCGCTGAGCGCCGATATTCATCCAAAACTGATCCTGAATGGGGTAAGTACACCTCGTCCTTAATAGCACACGAGCAGATTCTATACTGAGAAGGCACTTCCAATCGAGGGAGTGCCTTTTTGGCTTTTCTAACACGTCAACAGGAATTTCGCCCATCTAGGAGTCACTGAACTTCTGTCAGCAAAAATAATTCGGTAAGCCCGGCCACCATGTTAATGGCGGCATCTTCTGCTAGAGGTTCAATGACAATCCGAATTCCGGCGGTTATGTGGTATGATTAATTCTGAGGACAGAACATCCTGATCCTGCTGTTTATATGTAAGCGCTTATACAGATGACGGAAGGTGCAGACATGTTGAAAAGGCTGATACAAACCACTAATAATCTCAAATTAAAGCATAAATTGCTCATTTCCTATGTACTGGTTGTCATGATTCCGGTCCTGATTGTTGGCCTTGCTGTGACCAGTTATTTTCGCCAGCAAGCCCTGGACAATGCGATAGGACAGACGATCATCAATGTGGACAAGATCAAGAGCCAGACGGCAACCATGCTTCGTGTACCAACCGATATATCCAATCTTTTAATGTTTAATGCGGATCTCAAGGAGATCGTGAATAAGCGGTACAAGAGCGTTGTGGAGTTAACCTCAGCATATCTGGCATACAAAGACTTTCAGGAGTACAGGCGTTTGTACCGTGAGATAGCGGGTATTCGCTTTTACTCAACTAACCCAACATTGATTAACAACCTCGAATTCATCCCGGTAGACAAGCAGACGGAAGAGAGTTATTGGTACCAACAGGCACTGAAAACAACCAGCATCGGGTGGTTCTACATTCCGGACAAGGAAGATAATCCTGTACACAAGCTCAGCCTGGTGCGCAAAGTACCTTTTGCCGAGTATCGGACAGAGGGCGTATTGATGATTGTGATCAATCAGGATGAGCTGAATGGATTGTTACGTCAGGAACAGTTCGAAACGATGATTACGGACGAGCAGGGTTATGTGGTTGCAGCCAAAAATACCGAACTGGTAGGCAAAACGCTGGACGAGCTTGATTTTGGCGTTGACCTGCAGAATCAGGCGAAAGGCACCATAGAAGGTGATTTCCGGGGGGAACCATCCAACATTGTTATTGATGAGTTGGGCCCTGGATCGAGTATGAACAGCCTGAAGGTGATTTCGGTTTTTGCTACCAAAAATATCGTCAAAGACGCCAACACCGTCAGCATGATCGGCATGATTTTCATTATCCTTGTGCTGGTTATTGCCCTATTATTCGTATATATCATCTCGTTCCTCACTTCGAATCGATTGCTTCGGCTGAGTAAACATCTCAACAAGCTGGCATTAGGAGACCTGAACGTGACTTCACGAATTGATGGAAACGATGAGATTGGACAATTGTCACGACAGTTCAACTATATGGTGAAAAGCATCAATGAACTCATGACGCAGGTGGTAGAAGCGACAGAACAGAACAATCAATTGGAAATCGCCCAAAAAGAGATTAAACTGAAAATGATGGCGAGCCAGATCAATCCCCATTTCTTGTTTAATGCATTGGAGTCCATTCGCATGAAAGCCCATATTAAGGGAGAAGCAGAAATTGCCAACATTGTTAGGTTGCTGGGTAAGCTAATGCGCAAGAGTCTGGAGATTGGCAGTGGAAAAACAACCTTCCGGGCTGAACTTGAAATGGTACGTTCCTATTTGGAAATTCAGAAATTCCGTTACGGCGACCGCCTTGCATTCCAGATCCATATCGATCCCGAGGTCGAGAAGATGTACATTCCGCCTCTAATTATTCAACCTTTGGTTGAGAATGCGATTGTCCATGGTCTGGAGAACAAAGAGGGTACTGTCCGTGTTCATATAAGTATTCGTTTAGTAGAGAACATTGTGCAGATCCGTGTGGATGACAATGGTGCAGGCATAACGTCAGAACGACTGGCTGAGGTGATGCAGTTTATCTGTGGACCGGAGGAACAGGAAAAGAGTCGGATCGGCATGCGTAATGTACATCAACGCTTAACATTGACGTACGGGGAGCCATATGGATTGCAGATTAAGAGTGTATATGGGGAAGGAACAGAGGTTTCTTTCACTTTGCCAGCAGGAGGGGACCAACATGTATAAAGTGTTTTTGGTGGATGACGAACCGAGCATACGTGAGGGACTGACAACCATTATCGAGTGGGAAAAATACGGATTTCAGGTCATCGCTACAGCTGCCAGCGGGCGTGAGGCCATCTCCCGGTTTGAGGAATTGGAGCCTGATCTGACGATTATTGATATTCGCATGCCTGGGATGACCGGGCTGGATGTGATCGAAGAAGTGCGCCGGAATCATCCGAATTCGCACTTTTTGATATTAAGTGGTTACGCGGATTTTGATTATGCCAAGAAAGCCATCAGTTTTGGTGTGGATGGTTATCTGCTCAAACCGGTGGATGAAGAAGAGATTATTGGTGAACTGGAGCGTATTGCTGCAATCCTGACCCGTGAACGAGAGACAATGGCACGTCAAGCTGGTGAAGATACCGTCTATCGGGAGCATCAGATCGAAGCTTTGCTCTTTGACAGTCTGGAGGGGGCGGGCAGCATGGAAGAAGATAGCCTGGGGCTGCACTGGCCTCACTATCAGATTGTACTGCTTGAGATGCATGCGGCCCCCGACCTGCAACGAGGAAGTGTTATGAAACGCAAACTGATTGAAGCATTTGACCATAAAGACCGAGGCATTGTATTTTCGTTCCATTCCGGTCTGGGGTTGTTAAGCAAGGAAACAATCACATCCGAGTCATCCGCAAGAAATCTGTATGATGAGCTGGAAGGACTTCTGGGAGAATGGGAGGTTCACATGTACGGTGCTGCAGGAGAACCCGTACATTCCACTTCTGAAATTGCGCGGTCATACACGCAGGCGAATCGTTTACTCGGGGAACGCTTTTTGTTCACGGAGCAACGCATCATTCTGTGGACTGAAGGTAGCGAAGGCGAAAGCGTTGTTAAGCCAGAAGTTGAAGCTGTGGACGGAGCACATGAGCCAGTTGAGGACGAACTCGCGGACAAGCTGTATTATGCGTTAGACATCCGCAGTAGTGAGTCCGTTATGCGGGTACTGGGTGAGATGGAAGAGCGGCTGGTTCCATATCACCGAACAGAGCAAGCGATCAAGACGGCGTTCTCACAGGTATTTTCCCTGGCGTTCAACAAGCTTGCAGCGACGAATCAACAGATGCATTCCATTATGCAGGAACATTCGGTTCTGATTAATGAAGTCTATCATCAATTTACGATGACTGATCTCAAAGTCATGGCATCGGAACACTTGAATCGACTTATTCAACGTATGGGTGGGGGAAGCAAGGATACTGTATTGAAACAGATGATTGAATTTATCCAGCGTAACCCTGGCGAAAATCTCAAGCTCGAAGTACTGGCAGAAGTGTTTAACTATAACAGCAGTTACTTGGGTAAGTTGTTCAAGAATCATACTGGAGAGTATTTCAATGCATTTCTGGACAAGGTTCGTATGGAAAAGGCCAAAGAATTGCTGGACGAAGGACTGAAGGTCCATCAGGTCGCAGCGAGAGTGGGGTATGCAAATGTGGACTACTTCCACGGTAAGTTCAAGAAATATGCAGGGGAATCCCCTTCCGCTTACAAACAGGCCAGAACCCAATCATCGTTGAAAGGAACGGCTACAGATATAAACGAGGAATAAGTACGAGTGCTGGGCCTTGCCCTTGCCTATTGTGTAAAACGTTTTCGGTAATCCTCGGAAATTTCCAGATTCATCATATTGTCCATGTACTTCCCATGATAAGCAATGGTCACGGAATGCTTTACATTTTAGACTGGATTTACAAGAATCCAGATGAAGGGATGGTTATACGATATGAATTTGTCTGATATAGGCGCTGTACGTCATACATTGAACTTAAATGGAACATGGCAGTTTTGTTTGGATCTGGAATCCGATAAACTCGTTGAACAAGTGATATTACCGCCATCACAGTGTGAAAACACATCATGGGAGACCATTCAAATTCCCGGTTCATGGGAAGAACAAGGATACGGAGATGAGCCTGAATATGATAGGATCGATACCTGGACCAAGGTACGCGAGTATGAAGGCTCAGCCTGGTATGCTCAGGATATTCATGTTCCATCAGGCGATCCCGGATGTCACTATGTATTCAGATTGGAAGGTGTCCGATGGACAACGGATCTCTGGATCAA
Organism: Paenibacillus polymyxa; assembly: GCF_018614975.1. GTDB lineage: Bacteria > Bacillota > Bacilli > Paenibacillales > Paenibacillaceae > Paenibacillus > Paenibacillus polymyxa_E. The sequence goes on from NZ_JAGGNR010000026.1 coordinate 72,901, forward strand.
TGGACAGTATGCCGGGCAGCAGGATAGTCTGGTGAATCAACAGAAGTGGGATGTTACCTCTCTGGTGAAGCAGAGAGAAGTGAATCGGGTGGAGATCCGCGTTGATAATACGATGAAACTCCCGCTGGCGGGTAGCCATATTCATTCATTGCATACGGCCACAGCCTGGGGTGGAATCACGGGTGGTGTTTATCTGGATAGTCTGCCCCCATGCCGATTACAGACGTTACGGATTCAACCAGATGCTGAAACTGGAACCATTCTGGTTGATTGTACTGTAAGCGCTCCCGCAAATGAATCCGCTGGATCGATGCAATTACATGTGGATATCCAGCATCCGGACGGCACATGGCTTGATCGATATAGTTGTAATGTGAATCTGAGTGATCCATTGCATGTGGGTATAAGCTCAGCAGCTTTAACTGAAAGCAACGCTTTAATAGAACAGTGGCGATTGGAACTTGGAACAGAGAAGTCTATCGCAAGATGGTCGGATGAATCTCCGGAATTATACAAGGCAGTGATCCGTCTGCACAACGGTGAACAGGAACTGGATCGGCTGGAGCAATCATTTGGTGTACGCTCCTTTGCAACAAACGGGAAGCAGCTTGAACTGAATGGGACACCGGTGTATCTGCGCGGGTACGTCGATTGCTGTATCTTTCCACTGACGGGTTATCCCGTCTGGGACAAGGAGCATTATATTCAGCAGTTTCGAGTCGCCAGATCGTACGGCTTCAACCACGTCCGACTGCATGGGTGGAGTGCGCCAGAGCCATTCTGGGAAGCTGCTGATGAAGAGGGCATGTTGGTACAGGCAGAACTTCCCCATTGGTCTCGATTCTTTGAGCAACCGCATCAGTCTGTGCCAGCTGAAGTGTTGTCTTATCTGACACAAGAACTGGACGGGTTGCTTCAATCGCTGCATAGACATCCTTCATTCGTCATGTTCTCCATGGGGAATGAACTCATTGGTCCGAATGGCCACCCTGAACTCAATGCATGGGTGTCGAGGGCAAGGGATATGGACCCAACCCGGTTATATACGGACAATACAGGTTTTGGACAGCTTCCGGCGCAAGGGCGGGAATGTGATTATTATATTCAGTCGTTGAACTGGCATCCCCCGTTGGAATCTGCATATTCTGCTGTGCCGGATACCACGCTGGATTATCATGCAGTCACCCGGCTTGCGAAGCATCCCGTCATTGGGCACGAACATGCACAGTACACCATGTATGTGCGGCCCCAAGAGCGAGCCAAGTATACTGGCGTATTGCGTCCTAGCTGGTTACGACCGATCGAAGAATCGTTAACAAACAAAGGCATGATGGAGGACCTGGAGCATTTTCAACAGGTCAGTGGTACCCATCTGGTACGTTCCTTAAAAGAAGCCATGGAGCGAATTCGGCGAACACCGGACGCTGCAGGCGTACAGCTTCTGGATATTCGCGATTTTCCAGGGCAAGGACATGCAACGACGGGCATTCTGGACGTATTTTGGGATGACAAAGGCATTACAACACCAGAAGAATTCATGCGTTTCAACGCAGATGTGGTGCTGTTGCTAAGCTGCGAGGAGCGTACCTTCTACGCCGGTGAACCTATCCATGTGGATGTACGCATATCTCACTATGGTAAAGTGCCGCTTAAAGATGCATCCATACAGTGGAAGTTGATTAGCGATGATGTGATACTTACCAAAGGGGCATGGAAGACCGGAGATATCCAATGTGGGTCCGTCATGTCACTGGGAAGCATCGTCGCTACCGCACCTCATGAAGGAGCAGCAGCTTTTCGGATCGAAGCGGAGCTGATATCAGGCGATTCGGAAAGAACTGTAGCGAATGTATGGCATGGCTGGTCGTTTCCTATTTATCAGTCTCATCCGGGTTCGAATCGCTTGTGGAATACCGTGGCAGAGTTGAAGCCATTCCTGGGTGAAGCGCATGATGATTGCGTAGATCGCATCGATGGATTCCAGTTGTTGAAAAATCGGGAGATTGACCTGGTTATCGTTCAGTCGTTAACACCCAATGTTGTTGATTATGTGGTCAACGGGGGGAGTGTTTGGCTACAGACAACCGCAGAAGGGTTATATGATTCAGTGGAGACCAAGTATCTGCCTGTATTCTGGAATTACCTGATGTTTGCTACACAGCCTGGTGCAACGATGGGCATGTATTTGAGAGAACAGCTAGCACTACTAGGCTCCTTCCCGCATGATGGGGCTTCGGACTGGCATTGGTATCACTTGGTGAATGGTACACCAGCGATATGTTTGGATACGTTGCCCGGGGTGGAGCCGCTGATCGAAGTGGTGGACCATTTCCATCGGGCCAAACGACTCGCTTATGCCTTTGAGGCAAAAGTAGGGAAGGGCAAGATTTTGATATCCTCACTTCCGTTTGCCAACCTGGCTTTAATGAAGCGTCCGGAAGCCGCCTACTTATTTCAGGAGATACTTGCGTATCTGAATGGAGATCAATTCCGTCCAGCAACCTCCATATCAGTAGCGCAATTACTCGGGATCGTTAAACTGCAAACCATTCAATTTACATTGTAATCAGAGGGACCCGAAAGGGTCCTTTTTGTATGCCATGTATTTAGAGTAAACGATTACTATAAAACGTTTTTGATATTTACCATCTTAGATAATAATTTACCTTAATATTACTTTTATTTCATTTAAAAGTAGGATTTATCGCTGATTTTAACTAATTATTGTCTGATTATATATGTCTATATCTAATTTTTATATGATTTTCTCTAAAATCCAGATGGTATTTTGAAAACGCTCTATCGAGTATGATTATTTTATAAAACAGAGGAGGGGGAACGGAGATGGAAACGCTAACAAAAAAATCCGCTTCCGCGAACAGAAGCAGTGACCCCAAACCGCCTTTAAAGAATCGGCGGAACGGAATTTGGGACAGAATGAAACAGCAGAAATATCTCTATCTCATGTCATTGCCATTCGTAGCTTGGGTTTTCGTATTTAACTATCTGCCATTATGGGGATGGACGATGGCTTTCCAAAATTATAAACCTGCCAGATCGTTTGGTGATCAAGAGTGGGTTGGCTTTAAACACTTTGTAGAGCTGTTCAGTGATGATCGTTTCTATCTGGTACTTCGAAATACACTTGCTATGAGCTTGATGGGACTGGTTGTCGGTTTTATCGTGCCGATATTCTTCGCCATTCTCTTGAATGAAATGAGAGGTATGTTCTTCAAGCGTGCCGTGCAAACGGTATCATATCTGCCTCACTTTGTATCATGGGTCGTTGTGGCAGGTATTATCACCAAGATGCTCTCCACCGATGGTGGGATTATCAATGATCTATTGGTAGGACTGAACATTATCGATCAGCCGATCCAATTCATGGCCAAGGGGAACTTGTTCTGGTATATTGTAACCGCTTCAGATATGTGGAAGGAAACCGGTTGGAATGCCATCATCTATCTGGCGGCGATTACAGGTATCGACAATGAGCTGTATGAAGCTTCCCGTGTAGATGGAGCCAACCGCTGGAGACAGATGTGGCATATTACGTTGCCTGGCATACGGACCACGATTTCTGTACTTTTCATCATGTCGATTGGGCATCTGATCAGTATCGGTTTCGAGAAGCAGTTCTTGCTTGGCAACAGTCTGGTCACAGACTACTCGGAAGTCCTTGATCTATACGCGCTCAATTATGGTTTGAATATGGGACGATTCTCATATGGTACAGCCATAGGTATATTCAACTCCGTTGTCAGTATCATCCTTCTGTTTACTGCGAACGGCTTGTTCAAAAAATTCACTAAAGAAAGCATCATGTAGGGAGGGGACGACATTATGGCGAACAAAGCATTCAATGCTACTCGGGGCGATAAACTGTTCGATATATTCAACATCCTCGCGATGACCATGGTGCTGGTTGTAACACTTTATCCATTCCTTAACGTACTAGCCATCTCACTCAATAACTCGACAGATACAGTACGTGGCGGAATTTACTTGTGGCCTCGCGAATTCACATTACAGAACTACAAAACGATTTTCCAATATGATGGATTGCTACAAGGTTTGCAGATCTCCATTCTGCGTACACTTGTAGGTACCGTGCTCGGATTGATCAGTTCATCCATGATCGCCTTTACACTGAGCAGACCTGATTTTGGACTTAGAAAATTTGTTTCCACAACGCTCGCACTCACGATGTATTTCTCCGGTGGTCTGATTCCGGTGTACATTCTGATGCGTGACTTGAACCTGATCGGTACATTCTGGGTATATGTATTGCCTGGCATGATCAGTGCATTTAACGTGTTCATCATCCGTTCATTCATTGATGGCCTGCCATACTCATTGCAGGAATCCGCGAAGCTGGACGGAGCGAATGACTTTACAATCTATTACAGAATCATCTTGCCACTGTGTAAACCAGTGCTTGCTACCATCGCATTGTTCCTGGCTGTCGGTCAATGGAATGCGTGGTTCGACACGTACCTGTATAATGGTTCAAAGGCACATTTGACCACGCTCCAATATGAGCTGATGAAAGTATTGCAAAGTACGCAGCAAGGTTCAGGTGCTGGACGAAATGCCAATGATATGGCGCAGCAAATGACACAGATTTCACCGGAATCGATCAAAATGGCGATTACGATCGTTGTAACGGTTCCAATCCTCATTGTATATCCATTCCTTCAGAAGTACTTTGTCGGTGGTATGACACTGGGCGCAGTAAAAGGTTAAACAAGTGGGTACAGGCTGCCAAATAGAGCGGCCGTACATCTACAAATGAAGCATCAGGATACCCGAAGCGCAGCCATGTGGTCTGTGCTTCACCGTATAGGGCTGCGGTGTGGTATTCATGAAGCTATAGACAGGGACAAAAAAGTCCCGGACAAACAGACATATGAAACAGGGAGGATTACCATTATGGCAAGTTCCAAAATGAAGATTGCACTGGCACCAGTGCTTGCAATGTCTTTACTCGCAGGTTGCGGTGGAGGAAGCGGCGGTGATACGTCGTTCAAGGATACAAGCGCAGAGACAACTCCACTTACTTTTGATTTCTTCAGCGTTGACCCCAGTCCGAACTGGAATGGCATGAAGGATGAAGTAGGTAAAGTCCTTACGGAAAAAACAGGGATAACCCTTAACGGTGAATTCGCCGTTAGTGGTGGTCAAGATAAAATATCCTTAATGGCGGCGAGCGGAGATTATCCGGATATCGTCTCACCCAAAGGAGAACTTAGCAAACTGGTGGATGCCGGAGCAATGCTCGATCTGACAGATCTGATCGACCAATATGCTCCCAATCTGAAGAAGCTGTATGGTAATTACATGGACCGGTTGAAATACAGTAATGAGGATCAGGCTATTTATGTGCTGCCGACGTATTATGCGGTAGACCAAAAGTACTTTGATGCAGGTGGTGGATTTGGCATTCAGCATCGTGTACTGAAAGAACTCGGATATCCGGAAGTGCGTACACTTGAGGATTACGAGAATGTATTGAAGGCGTACAAAGAGAAACACCCAACGATTGATGGTCAGCCAACCATCCCGTTAACACTGGACGCGGATGATTGGAGAATCATGATTACGGTAACGAACCCGGCCTTCCAGGCAACAGGTGCTCCGGATGATGGTGAATACTATATCGATCCAGAGACGTATGAAGCAAGTCTTCATTACAAACGTCCAGAGGAAAAAGAGTACTTCCGCTGGTTGAACCATATGTATAACACTGGATTGCTTGATCAGGACAGCTTCATCCAAAAAACAGACCAATACAAATCCAAAATTGCAAGTGGACGTGTTCTGGGTGTCATTGACCAGGATTGGGGTTATTCCGATGCAGAAAATGCATTGAAATTCGCTGGTAAGACTGAAGCAACGTATTCACACTTCCCGGTAACCCTGTCCGAGGATATCAAGGATCATGCCTACCAAGACCCTGGTTTTGTATCCGGTTGGGGTGTAGGGATTACAACATCGAATCCTGACCCGGTTCGTACGATCAAATTCTTCGATTACCTGGCTTCTGAAGAAGGGCAAGTGTTGATGAACTGGGGAATTGAGGGCAAACAGTACGAAGTGAAGGACGGCAAACGTGTCATTCCTGCCGACATTCTGGATCAGAAAACCAATAATGCAGCCGTATTCCAGAAAGAAACGGGTATTGGACTGTACACCAATATGTCTGGTCACTATGGAGACGGTGTGAAGGATTCAACGGATAACTACTACACTACGAATTTCCCAGAACAGATTGTGGCAGCATATTCCGATGCAGAGAAAGAAACACTCAAAGCTTACGGTGCTACGACGTGGAAAGATCTGTTCCCGAGTGAAGACGAGTTCCCAATCAAACCATGGGGAGCAGCATACAATCTGCCAACACCAGGTGACTCCAACTACAACGTCATCTTCAAGAAAACACAGGATATCATCCGGAAGCGTATCCCGGAAGCCATTCTGAGTACTCCTGAACAGTTCGATGCGATCTATGACGGCATGATTGCAGAAGTGAACCAAGCAGGAGCAGAGGATATGGAGAAACAATATACAGAACTCGTTCAAAACCGTGTTCAATTGTGGAGCGGTGAAGAGGCTAAATAAACGATTAGCCAGTCAGATGTAAAACGAAAAAGAACCCAAAATATCTGGGTTCTTTTTTATGTGAAAACGTTTTCTATAAAACGTTTTCAATTTTATGAATTCACTATTGACAAGGGGTATAGGAGCGATTATTATTCAATTATGAAAGCACTTACATTTGCTTGTACATCACGTGATGTACACCTGAATCTCAAAGTAAACACTTGCAGGAATGAAGAGGAAATAAGGCAAGAGAAGAACATTTTTTTATTTTTAAGAAAACGCTTCTATTGTTATAAAAACAAGAAAATTACATTTGTATCATCTGGTCACGGTATGTGCAGGTCAGCCTGTTATACAAATATAAAGCTTCATTAATATCCATAAGGGGGATTATACATGAAGGGCAAAACACCAAAAACATTCGCAATGCTTCTGTTAGCCAGTGCTCTTGCAATTACAGCAGGATGCAGCGGCAGTGGAGGAGGAACTAACGCTTCAGAGAAATCGGTTGATTCCGGAGATACAACCAGTCCAGTGACCTTTACATTCTTTGGTGCAGACGCGAGTCCGAACTGGAATAACATGAAGGATGCTGTCGGTCAAGAGATTACTAAGGCAACGGGAGTTACAATTGAAGCTGAGTATGATGTGAATAATGGTGGTGACCAAAAGATTCCTTTGATGGCTGCCAGTGGTGATTACCCTGATATTATCTATCCTAAAGGCAACTTGTCTAAGCTTGTGGATGCAGGCGCGATGCTGGACCTGACCGATCTAATTGAGGAGCATGCTCCCAACTTGAAAAAAATCTATGGTGATCAGATGAACCGTCTGAAATACAGTTTGGAAGATCAAGCCATTTACACGATCCCGACCAATATGGGTGTAGATAACGTTTCATTTGACGCTACGGGCGGATTCGAAATTCAACAAAGAGTATTGAAAGAGCTCGGCTACCCTGAAGTAAAAACGCTTGAGGACTACGAGAACGTACTGAGAACGTATTATGAAAAACATCCAACGATTGATGGTCAACCGACTATTCCTTTAACATTGAATGCAGATGACTGGAAAATTATGATTACGGTAACGAACCCTGCATTCCAAGCTACGGGTGGACCAGATGATGGTGAGTATTATATCAATCCCGAGACCTATGAAGCCGTTCTACACTACAAACGTCCTGAAGAAAAGGAATATTTCCGTTGGTTGAACAAAATGTACAATGAGGGTCTGCTTGACAAAGATACATTTGTTCAAAAAGATGACCAATACAAATCCAAAATTGCCAGTGGCCGTGTACTCGGTCTAATCGACCAGGAGTGGAACTATGGTGAGGCGGAGAATGCTTTAAAATCATCTAACGGTGGCGATAAAACATATGCCCACTTCTCCGTATCCCTGAACAAGGATATTGTGGATCATACGTTCCAACCGACAGGATTTGACGGTTATGGTATCGGAATCACAACTTCGGCCAAAGATCCGGTACGTATCATCAAATTCATGGATTGGCTTGCTTCAGATGAAGGTCAGGTCCTGAGAAACTGGGGTGTTGAAGGCCAACATTACCAAGTAGAGAATGGTAAACGCATCATTCCGGATGATGTACAAGATCGCAAAACCAATGATAACTCCGCTTTTACCAAAGAATCAGGCATAGGCATGTATAACGTATTTAGCGCCAGATACGGTGATGGTGTGAAAGATGCTACAGATAACTATTACACAACGAATTTCCCTGAACAGATTCAAGCAGGTTACACTGCAGCTGAGAAGGAAACCTTGAAAGCCTATGGCATTACAACATGGAAAGATTTCTATCCTTCCGAAGAGGATCTGAAGCTGAAAGATTGGGGCGCAGCATACAACATGCCTGTACCATCTGACACGGATTACAACGTGACGTTCCAGAAAACACAGGATATCGTACGTAAACGTATTCCAGAGGCTATCCTTGCCAAACCTGAGAACTTCGACAGCGTATATGATGGTCTTCTGGCTGAACTCGATAAAGCGGGTGCAGTGGAGATGGAGAAACAATACACGGTTTGGATCAAAGAACGTGTATCTCTCTGGACTGGAAAAGATGTGAAATAAGCTTTGAAAACCAAGCATTAAAGATAAGGATTTTCATAGCGGAAAAAGCCCTTGAGAAGGGGCTTTTTTTATTGTTGACGTGAGGTGATGGATAGCCTATAATCTATCATGTAAGCACTTACAGTAAGCGGTTTATTTCATTTTCGAAAACGTTTTATGTCTGTTGGAAGGATAATTCTTTTTTACAGAATCGAAACGTCAGTTTCAGTAAAAACGTCGGAATGGATGATATCGAAAGCGCATTCAAAAAAATGGTATCCTCAGGCATAAAGCCTGTTATACAGATAAAACCTTCATAAATAATAGGGGGAACTAGACAATGAGAGGCAAAATGAAAGGCAATACACCCAAGACGTTTGCAATGTTGATGCTCGCAAGTGCAATGTTGGTTACAGCTGGCTGCGGGAATTCGGGAACCAAAGAGACTTCGGATTCCAGCGGAACCGAACCGATCACAGTTACATTCTTCGGGGCGGATGCTAGTCCAACCTGGAACAAGATGCAAGATGCTGTTGGTAAAAAGATTACGGAGCAAACAGGCGTTACCATTGAAGCAGAGTATGATGTAAACGATGGTGGTAACCAGAAGATTGCACTGATGGCTGCCAGTGGTGATTTTCCTGATATGATCTACCCTAAAGGTAACTTATCTAAGCTTGTGGATGCAGGCGCGATGCTGGATCTCACGGATCTGATTGAGGAGCATGCTCCCAATTTGAAAAAAATCTATGGAGAACAGATGAACCGTTTGAAATACAGTCTTGAAGATCAAGCGATATATACCATTCCAACCAATATGGGTGTTGATAATGTTACGTTTGACGCTACAGGTGGATTTGAAATTCAGCAAAGAGTATTGAAAGAGCTCGGGTACCCTGAAGTGAAGACACTTGAGGATTACGAGAATGTACTCAGAGCCTATTATGAAAAACATCCAACGATTGATGGTCAACCAACCATTCCATTAACGTTGAATGCGGACGACTGGAAGATCATGATCACGGTAACGAACCCGGCCTTCCAGGCAACAGGCGCACCGGATGACGGTGAATATTACATTGACCCTGAAACGTATGAAGCAAAACTGCACTACAAACGTCCAGAGGAAAGAGAATATTTCCGCTGGTTGAATAAAATGTACAATGAAGGCCTGCTGGACAAAGATGCATTTGTTCAAAAGGATGACCAATACAAGTCCAAAATTGCCAGTGGCCGTGTACTCGGTCTGATTGACCAGGAGTGGAATTATCAAGAAGCGGAGAACGCGCTCAAATCATCGGGCAAGGATGACGCCACATACGCTCATTTCTCTGTATCACTGAACGATGAAATTGTGGATCACACGTTCCAACCAGCCGGATTTGACGGTTATGGCATCGGGATCACAACTTCGGCCAAAGATCCGGTGCGTATCATCAAATTCATGGATTGGCTTGCTTCAGATGAAGGACAAGTTCTGAGAAACTGGGGTATCGAAGGTGAACATTACAACGTAGAAGATGGTAAACGCGTGATTCCAGATGACGTTCAGGACCGCAAAACGAATGACAACTCCAATTTCAGTAAGGAAACAGGAATTGGGATGTATAACGTATTTAGCGCAAGATATGGTGATGGTGTAAAAGATTCTACGGATAACTACTACACAACGAACTTCCCAGAGCAGATTGTAGCTGGTTACACGGCTGCCGAGAAAGAAACACTGAAAGCTTATGGTATCACGACTTGGAAAGAGTTCTATCCGGCTGAAGAAGATCTGCCAGTTAAGGATTGGGGCGCAGCATATAACATGTCCGTACCTTCCGGTACAGACTATGAAGTAACATTCCAGAAAACGCAGGATATCATCCGTAAACGGATTCCGGAAGCTGTTCTGACTACACCAGCAAACTTTGATGCAACCTATGATGCTTTACTGGCTGATTTGGACAAAGCGGGTGCAGTTGAAATGGAGAAACAATTTACGGTTTGGGTTAAGGAACGTGTTTCTCTGTGGACAGGAAAAGACGTAAAATAATATGGATTGTCTGTGATCCATACTTAAACAAGGAAAGGGCCCTATATGGGGCCTTTTTTTTGTTTAATGATGTGATGATTTGCATTGACGCAAATTTGGAAATCACATATAATTTTATTATTGTAAGCACTTACCGAAAACGTTTTATATTATAAGGAATATACAGCTGATTTAGGAACAGGAGCTAATCATGTCCCAACACAATAACCAAACCAAAATCAATCGTCTATGGTATCGACAACCGGCAAAACGCTGGGAAGAAGCATTGCCCATCGGAAACGGCCGTCTTGGAGGCATGGTGTACGGTGGCGCAGCAGATGAACGAATTCAGCTCAATGAAGATACATTATGGTCAGGGTTTCCACGGGATACGATTCAATACAGCAGTCAGCGGTATTTGAAGCAGACGCGAGAGTTGATCATGTCCGGACAGTATGGTGAAGCTGAGGATTTGTTAAACCGTGAAATGCTTGGTCGTGATGTAGAGGCCTACCAGCCGATGGGTCATTTTCTATTGCACCATGAGGGTCTAGAGGATCTTTCATATGATGCATTTGAACGGGAGCTTGATCTGGAATCGGGTATTGCAACCACGACGTATTCATGGAAAGGAACTCGTTACGTACGTGAAGTGTATTGCAGTGCTTCGGATGATCTAATGGTCTGCACATTGGCTGCTGATCAGAAGGGCGCTGTGAGTGTAAGTGTTACGCTAGACAGTCCCCATCCTTATCGCGTTGAGACTTCGGGAGATGCTCTAACCATGTTAAGTAGGTGCCCAAGTCATGTGGAGTCCAATTACTTCAGGGATCACCCGGAATCCGTCCTCTATGAAGAGGATCGGGGAACGGCTTATGCTGTCCGGGTAGCACTTACGGCATCTGGGGATCAGGTGAAGGTCTCCAATCTGGAAGGCAAGTTACATATTCAGGGTGCTGATCAGGTTGTTTTCTATCTGGCAGCAGCTACGTCCTTTGAGAGTTACGATGTGTTACCTGTGAAGGATCATCTTGTATTGGAAGAGGAATGCAAGAATCTGATCTCCAAAGTGACCACACATGGCGCGGAAGCACTTCGTGACCGACATATTCAGGATCATCGTGCGTTGTTTAACAGAGTCTCTATTGATTTAGGGGTATCGGTTAACGCCGAATTACCTACGGATGAGCGGCTGCAGGCTTATCAGGCAGGGCAACAAGACTCTGGACTGGAGGCACTTTATTTTCAATATGGAAGATATCTGTTAATGGCTAGTTCGCGTCCGGGCAGCCAGCCTGCCAATCTGCAGGGAATCTGGAACCATCAGGTAGAGCCACCATGGCATAGTGATTACACAATCAATATTAACACCGAGATGAATTACTGGCCGGCAGAAGTCTGCAATCTCAGTGAATGTCATGAGCCGCTGTTTGATATGCTGACCGACCTCAGTGATACAGGACGCAGAACGGCGCGCATTCTCTACGGAGCCCGTGGATGGACTGCCCATCATAACGTGGATATCTGGAGAACCTCTACACCGACAGGTGGAGATGCAAGCTGGGCTTTCTGGCCGATGGGCGGCGTATGGTTGACCTCGCATCTATGGGAGCACTATCAATTTACCGGTGATCAGCGTTTTCTTGAGGAACGTGCCTATCCCATCATGAAAGAGGCGGCTCTATTCTGTCTCGACTGGCTGGTGGAAGGGCCTGATGGTTATCTGGTTACAATTCCTTCCACTTCACCAGAGAACAAGTTTCTCACAGATGCTGGGGAGGCACGCAGTATATCCATGGCTTCAACGATGGATATGACTTTGATTCGTGAATTGTTTAGCCGCTGTATTGAAGCCTCGAAGCAACTAAATATAGATGAATCGTTGGCAAGCGAGTGGAGTGAGGCACTGGACAAACTCTATCCATTCCGAATTGGAAGCGAAGGACAATTGCTGGAGTGGTTTAAGGATTTTGCCGAATCTGAACCAGGGCATCGTCACGTCTCCCATCTGTATGGACTGTATCCCGGGGAGCAGATCAATCGAGTGAACACACCGGAATTGGTAGAAGCAGCACGGGTATCGCTTGAACGTCGTATCTCACAAGGTGGCGGGCATACAGGATGGAGCTGTGCATGGTTGATCAATCTGTATGCACGACTACTGGATAGCAGTCAGGCACATCAATTCGTGCGCACGTTGCTGGCCCGATCCACACATCCGAATCTGTTTGATGACCATCCACCATTCCAGATCGATGGTAATTTTGGAGGCACGGCCGGAATCGCTGAGATGTTATTGCAGAGCCACTTGAACGAGTTACATTTACTGCCGGCACTGCCTGAACTCTGGACTCAAGGTCGTGTTGAAGGGCTTCGGGCAAGAGGTGGTTATACGGTAGCAATAACGTGGACGGACAACAAGCTTGTATCAGCGGTTATTAAGGCAGATCGAAATGAGTCGCTGACCCTTCGCAGTGCTTATCCGCTGCGTGTGGAAGGAAACGAACAAGCCAAGGCAGAGCTTACGCCTCAGGGCGATTATGTAATTATTATAACGATGACCGCAGGACAGACGATCCGCGTGTCATCATGAGACGGAGGAGCCAACCATGACCATTTTTCAATTTCCACAAGATTTTCGGTGGGGTACAGCAACAGCTTCCTATCAAATAGAAGGAGCGGCACAGGAAGGTGGACGCGGGGTATCCATCTGGGATACGTTCGCTCGCACACCTGGCAAGGTATTTAACGGAGACAATGGGGATGTCGCATGTGACAGTTACCACCGTTACGAGGAAGACATCGAACTGATGAAGAAACTCGGGATTAATACGTACCGATTCTCCATTGCGTGGCCGCGCATTATTCCTGACGGAGATGGGGAGATCAATCGGGAAGGACTGGACTTCTACCATCGCTTTGTGGATGCATTGTTAGAGGCTGGCATCGAACCGTTCCTTACTCTGTATCACTGGGATCTTCCACAAACGCTGGAGGATGACGGCGGCTGGGGCAACCGTAGAACTGTAGACGCTTTTGTGAAATATGCCGAAGTGATTTTCAAAGAATTCTCGGGCAAGATCAACTTTTGGCTGACATTCAATGAACCATGGTGTATCGCTTTCCTGTCGAACCTTCTCGGGATTCATGCGCCAGGAAACAAAGACCTTCAAACGTCAATTAATGTGGCACATGGATTGCTAGTTGCTCATGGTAAAGCCGTTCAATCCTTCCGTCGCTTGGGAACAACGGGTCAGATTGGTATTGCTCCGAACGTATGCTGGGCTGAGCCGTACAGCAAATCTCCTGAGGACCAGGCAGCGTGTGACCGATCGATTGCGCTCAATACCGATTGGTTCCTTGATCCCATCTACAAAGGTTCATATCCGCAGTTTATGGTGGATTGGTTCGCAGAAGCGGGGGCTACCGTACCAATTCAGGAAGGCGATATGGAGATCATCTCCCAACCGATCGATCTGCTCGGCATTAACTATTATACGATGGGGATTAATCGCTTCAATCCGGAGGCAGGTGCTCTGCAATCGGAAGAAGTTGATATGGGCCTCACCAAAACCGATATTGGCTGGCCTGTGGAATCACGTGGTTTGTATGAATTTATGCATTACTTGCAAAAGTACGGTAATGTGGATGTATATATCACAGAGAATGGTGCCTGCATCAATGATGACCTGGAGAACGGAAAAATTAACGATGATCGCCGGATTTCATATTATGAGCAGCATTTGGCTCAAATTCACCGGATCATTAATGACGGCATTAACCTGAAAGGGTACATGGCATGGTCACTGATGGATAATTTTGAGTGGGCAGAAGGCTACCGCATGCGTTTTGGTCTTGTTCATGTGGACTATCGTTCACTCGTGAGAACACCGAAGGAGAGTTATTACTGGTATCAGAACGTTATCAAGAATAATTGGTTGGAGACAAGGAACTAAGGTAATGCCATTTAGTGTGTAAAAGTCGAGAAAGACGGTAACATTGGAGTATTTCAATGTGCCGTCTTATTTTATATTTTTATCGTTGGAAACAAGTAGTTCATAAAGGTTTCATAAGGTCAAGTGCAGTTCCTGTTATGAAGAGACGTTTTTTGGGTTATAAGAAGTAAGGAAGAAATGAATAATGTTTTGTCAACGGGTCTTTTTAAAATAAAGTGTCCAAATTGCGAAGAAAATTTGAACATTTGTTGACTAAAAATCATACTGATGTGGTATATTGGTATAAGGAAAGCACTTACAAAAAGGGAAAAGGAAGTGTTTACTATGGCATCGAAGACAGCAATGGTCAGCCAATTGGAGCGCAAAGACAAAAATATGCGGCGCGCCGTCTTGACGATGACAGTTCTGGCATGGGTCGCACTCATTACGGGAGTGGTCATGTGTCTGATCAATCTGAACGACTTTAATGATCGTAATCTTGGCTTGATGGTTGGTATTGGATTCCTTGTAGGTAGTGTGTTCATTTACGTTATTGCCAAAGCGATTGGCCTTGTTCATACACGCCGGGAAGACGAAGGCGCCGATTGATTATAATCCTGCGTTGATTCGTTCATAATAAGACTGGATAAGTTCCCGGAATCCAGTCAATAAAGCCCTTTGCGGATTCGTTGAACTGTTCAACGAATCCGCAAAGGGCTTTATTTTGTGACTTGATGTGTAAAGATTACAATGTGCAAATATCAACCATGCAAGCGATTTGTGAGAAAAAATTCACACATTTAAGGTGTAAAATCGACAAATTTGTTAACAAGAACAAAAAAGTTGTTCATTTCTGATATCTTTAGTAGGAAGAGAGTAGTATACTGATTTTTCAGTATGAGCGAATTTAAGGAGAGGGGATCAAAATGAACAAGAAACCTAGGTCGCTAATCCGGATTATCATTCCGGTTGTCCTGACGTTGGTTACAATTGCATTGATTGTCTGGCCAATGCTGGCAGGCGGACAGTACGTTGTTCTGGATCCGAAGGGGCCAATTGGCGCTTCGCAGAGAGATTTGATTGTCATCTCGACAATTTTGTGTGCTGTCATCATTGTGCCAGTACTCATTTTGTCTGCCGTAATCGTATGGCGTTACCGCGACAAGCCGGATAACAAAGCTGCTTATGAACCTAACTGGTCTCATAGCACGAAGGCGGAGGCAATCTGGTGGACGGTTCCAATTATCATTATTGGACTGCTTGCCATTGTTACTGTTCGTTACACGTATGATCTGGAGCCTTCGAAGCCGTTGGCTCACGAGAAAGCACCAATTACCATCCAAGTGTCTTCACTGGACTGGAAATGGTTGTTTATGTATCCTGAGCAAGGGATTGCAACGGTCAACACGCTGAATATTCCGGCAGACCGGCCCGTGAAATTTGAACTCACTGCGGATTCACCGATGAACTCATTCTGGATTCCGCAACTTGGAGGACAGATTTATACGATGTCGGGTATGGCGATGACCTTGTATCTGCAGGCAGATCATGAAGGCAAGTACTGGGGTTCAGGCGCTAACTTCACAGGTGAGCATTTTGGAGAAATGCGTTTTGATGTGAATGCTACATCGGACGAAGATTTTGACAATTGGGTAGCTGAAGTGAAACAGAGTTCTCAGGCGTTGACTACAGAAGGTTACAAAGCACTGGCTGAACCAGGAACAAGCAATGTTGCTTATTATTCTGCCTTCCCGGAAGGATTGTTCCAAAATATTGTGACCAAGTATGTTGTAGATGGTCAAAGTGCTCACAGTAAGCATGGAAGTTCAAGTGAAGCTTCTGGAGCCATTCAAAGTCCAACCGATGTGTCCAATCAAGATGAGGACAAGAGTGCTAACTAAAGATTCGAAAGGAGGCCCCCAATGTTAGAGAGACTTAAAGAGTTTGCATCGGAGTTTTTCGTAACTGGCGACCCGCTGATCTATGGAGCAGACGTGGCCATCGGTATTACGATGATTACGATCGTAACGGTGCTGACTTATTTCAAAAAATGGGGCTGGCTCTGGCGTAACTGGTTAACTACCGTCGATCATAAAAAGATCGGTATTATGTATATCATTGCTTCCATTATCATGTTGTTCCGTGGTGGTGTGGATGCATTGATGATGCGTCTGCAGCTGGCTATGCCTAACATGGATTTCTTACATCCTGAACATTATAATCAGGTCTTTACAACTCACGGCACGATCATGATCCTGTTCATGGCGATGCCATTTATGTTTGGTTTATTTAACGTTATCGTGCCATTACAGATCGGAGCAAGGGACGTTGCCTTCCCGTTTCTGAATGCATTGAGCTTCTGGTTATTCTTCCTGGGAGCAATGCTGTTTAACCTGTCGTTCGTTATCGGTGGTTCACCGGATGCCGGATGGCTGAGTTATCCACCTCTATCGGAGCTGTCACACAGTCCGGGGGTCGGACAGAACTTCTATATATGGGGTATACAGATATCGGGTATCGGTTCCCTGGCTACCGGTATCAACTTCCTGGTTACCATCATTAAAATGCGTGCGCCAGGCATGAAATGGATGAAAATGCCGATGTTCACATGGTCGGTATTCTCCACTTGTATCATTATCTTGTTTGCTTTCCCGATCTTGACCGTGACACTTGCATTGCTCTTCCTCGACAGGTTTGCTGGAGCGCATTTCTTCACACTTGATCTGGGCGGTAACCCAATGATGTATATCAACTTGATCTGGATGTGGGGTCACCCTGAGGTATACATTGTCGTCTTGCCGGCATTCGGTGTGTTCTCCGAGATTGTAAGTACCTTCTCTCGGAAAAAACTGTTTGGTTACAAGTCAATGGTATTTGCAATGTTAATTATCAGCTTCCTGTCCTTCTTCACATGGGCGCATCACTTCTTCACGATGGGTTCAGGAGCGGATGTGAATGCATTCTTCGCCGTAACTACGATGTTGATTGCTATTCCAACAGGGGTTAAGATATTTAACTGGCTGTTTACCATGTATCGAGGAAGGATTCGCATGGCGACTCCGATGATGTGGACACTTGCCTTTATCCCGTGCTTTATTGTCGGGGGTATGACAGGCGTTCTGTTATCCGTTGCTCCTGCTGACTTCCAGTTCCACAACAGTTACTTCCTGATTGCCCACTTCCACCAAGTATTGATCGGTGGCGTTGTCTTCGGATACTTCGCTGGTCTGTATTACTGGTGGCCTAAAATGTTCGGTTTCCAACTCGAAGAGAAACTGGGCAAATGGGCATTCTGGACTTGGAATATTGGTTTCTATGTCTGCTTCATGCCGCAGTACGCTGTCGGTCTGATGGGTATGACACGTCGTCTGAGCACATACGGCTGGGATACTGGCTGGTGGGAACTGAACTTCGTATCCACAATCGGGGCATTCCTGATGGGTGTCGGATTCTTGTTCCAAGTTGCACAAATTGCAGACGGTATTCGCAAATACAAAACACTTAAAGCTTCCGGCGATCCATGGGATGGTCGTACGCTCGAGTGGTCGATTCCTTCACCAGCTCCTGAATATAACTTCGCTGTTACACCGCGCGGAGACGATATCGATGAGTGGTGGGAAGAGAAAGAACGTCGTGCCAAAGGCATCTATCCGCCTGAGCAACCGCTTGAGCCGATTCACATGCCGAAGAACTCCTCGATTCCGTTCATCATGTCTGTCTTCTGGTTCGTTGCTGGTTTCGGCTTCGTATTCGGTTGGCTGTGGATGGCGATTCTCGGACTTGCTGGCGTAGGCATCTGTATGATCGCCCGTTCATTCTCTTACGATACGGATTATTACATTCCGGTCGACGAAATTAAGCGTACCGAAGCGTCGTTAAGGGGGTCGGTATAGATGGCTCAAGCAGCCGCTAAGCACGGTGAGAATCATGCGCATGGTCATGACCATGGCCACCATGATCCACAGGAAATGAAAATTCTCGGATTCTGGTTCTTCCTGATTTCCGACGTTATCTTGTTCTCCGTATTGTTCGCAACCTTCATTGTGTTGCGTGACAATACGGCGGGCGGACCGATTTTGTCCGAACTGATCAAAATGCCTGGCGTTATCGCCGAGACATTTATCTTGCTCACGAGTTCATTTACGAGCGGACTTGCCGTTCTGGCAATGAACCAGGGTAAAGTGAAACAGTTGATTAACTGGCTGATTGTTACAGCTGTTCTGGGTGCAAGCTTTATCGCCCTGGAGGTTTACGAGTTTGTTGAGATGGTTCACGAAGGCTTTAGTTACACGACGAGTGCGGCTTCTGGTGCATTCTTCACCCTCGTGGGTACTCACGGACTTCACGTATCGCTTGGTCTGATCTGGATGATCGGACTCATGTTCCAACTGAAAAAACGTGGGATTACCGACGTTACTCGCGGTAAGATCAACGTCATCAGCTTGTACTGGCACTTCTTGGACGTCGTATGGATCTTCCTCCTGTCGATCGTCTATCTCATGGGGGTGATGTAGATGGCAGAGCACAACTCACATGATTCCCACGGCCATGAACAACATGGCTCACTGAAGTCTTATGTCATCGGCTTCATTCTGTCCGTCGTACTGACAATCATTCCACTTGTGGTGGTTTTGAACGACATGATGGGCAAAACAGGAACACTCGTTGTGATTCTTGGTACAGCAGCACTTCAGTTTGTGGTTCAACTCTTCTTCTTCATGCATATCCGTGAAACAGAGAAACCACGCTGGAATGTCATGGCCCTTATTTTCGGATTACTGATTATGATGACCATCGTAATTGGTTCGATCTGGATCATGCTTAACAATGCTGTTGCACATTAATTTATAAGATGAAAGAGCTTCATGACCTTGGAATTCAAGGTTGTGGGGCTCTTTTTTTTCTAAGTAGAAGTTAATGCATATTTTAATGAAAAAAAAGTTGTATTATATCATAATAAGTCGTTGATGAAATAATTTACCAATGATACTATTGTTATACACTCTGTCAATATATTCAATATTTTAGCTAGAGCTATTTTAGCAAAAGTTATTTTAGGAGATGTACCAATGAAAGCTAGGGTAATCCGTTATTATCGTTTTGGCGAACCAAGTGAAGTGTTATGTATGGAAGAAAAAGATGTGATACCCCCTGGCCCCGGTGAATTAGCAGTGAGGATGTATGCTCGGCCTATTAATCCCTCCGATATCATTCCTGTTCGAGGAGCTTACCCGCATCGTACCCGATTACCAGCTGTTCCCGGGTTTGAGGGTATGGGGATAGTAGAAGCAGTAGGGCCGGGAGTATCCAATCAAATGTTGGGGCGCCGCGTCTTGCCGCTAAAAGGCGAGAATACTTGGCAGGACGTCGTGAAGACTTTGGATCGTCATACAATCATCGTGCCGAATGATATCGATGATCAATCAGCAAGTCAGCTCTATATTAATCCGGTTACGGCTTGGTTGATCTGTACAGAGGTGCTTAAGCTTACGTATGGTGATACCTTGATTGTGAATGCAGGGGGATCTGCGATCGGGCGAATCTTTGCACAGATCTCAAAAATCTATGGATTTAAATTGATTTCGCTTACGAGAGATGATCGTCATACTGCTGAACTGTATCGTCTTGGAGCATTTTCTGTTATCAATACAACGAAAGAGTTGCTACAGGATAGAATTGCAGAATTAACAGAGGGATGCGGTGCTGATGCAGCCGTGGATTGTATTGGAGGGACAGATGGGGAACAGTTGGTCAGTTGCCTTAAGCCGAATGGTACGGTCATCAGTGTAGGACTACTTTCGGGGATCACACCGTTATGGCATGAAGTAACTCGGGGAACACAAGTTCATGTGAAACTTTTCTGGTTAAAGCATTGGGTGGAACGCTGTTCGCAAGAACGCTGGGAACAGGTATTTCATGAGGTGATGGAGCTGGTCAGAGCAGGGAGGCTTGTCATGGCAAACATTGGGGCGACGTATGAACTAACGAATGTACAACAGGCTATTGCAGCGGCTGAATCGGGTATTGAGGGGAAGGTTCTCTTAATACACTAGTACATAAGACTTGGAGAAAACTCAACATAAAGAACGCGTAATTAAAAACTAATTCATATTGGGGGCCTTGTTGTGAAGATTAAAGATATGATGTTTACTGCGATTATGGCAGCCGTTATTGCAGTACTTGGACTGTTACCTCCGATTCCACTACCATTTATACCTGTGCCAATTACAGTTCAAACGCTGGGCGTGATGCTGGCAGGCAGTATCCTTGGTGCTCGATTGGGAGGGATAAGTCTCTTGCTCTTTGTTGTTCTGATCGGTTTAGGAGCTCCATTGTTGTCCGGTGGCAGAGGGGGCTTGGGTGTTCTGGTTGGACCTACAGGCGGGTATGTTCTAAGTTATCCGATTGCTGCTTTTGTGATCGGGTTGCTGGTTCAACGGACATCCGTCGCAGGCATTAAATTTTGGAACTTTCTACTGAGCAACATCGTGGGCGGAATCCTTGTTGTGTATGCAGTGGGTATTCCATTCCTTTCCTTTATAACGGATGTACCTATTACACAGGCTCTCATAGGCAACCTTGTTTTCATTCCAGGTGACCTGCTCAAAGCAGTGCTTGCTTCACTTATTGCTGTTAGAATTCTCAAGGTAAGTCCTACAATGATCCAGGATACGAAGAGGCAGACTCCAGGGGTCTAACATTATGATATTCAGAGACTGCACATTCCTAAGCACTTCTGTACAAGTAAATCGCGCCAAGTGATGGAGGTACTACAGTGATTCATTTTTCCAATGTAACGTTTGGTTATGCAAACCGGCCAACAATGTTAAACGATATTAACCTTCATATTCGTTCTGGTGAATACGTGGCGTTTGCTGGAAGGAATGGAGCAGGGAAATCCACCATAGCCAGGTTAATGAACGGGTTACTTCTTCCAACCACAGGCCAAGTAACCTTTAATGATTATGTGACATCCAATGAAAATGATTTAAGTATCATTCGTCAGAGAATCGGAATGATCTTCCAAAATCCAGAGAATCAAATTGTGGCATCTACAGTGTTTGAAGATATTGCCTTCGGCCTGCAAAATGTTTGTGTCCCTACTGAAGATATCAAGCGTCATGTAACAGAGGCATTGAGGCAAGTGGGGATGCTGGATTATTATAATTCCGATGTATTTTCGTTATCAGGAGGGCAAAAACAGCGTATCGCTATTGCGGGAGTTCTCGCTATGGGACCAGAAGTTATTGTTTTTGATGAATCTACCTCAATGCTCGACCCGGAAGGCAAAGATCAGATTGCATTGCTGATGGGAGAGTTGCATAAACAAGGAATTACGATTGTAACGATTACGCATGACTCAGAGGAGATTGCAGCATCATCGAGAGTTATTGTACTTGATCAGGGTGACATTTGTTATGATGGATCGCCCGAAGCCTTGTTTCAAGGAGAATACTGGCGTTTTCCCGGGGTAACGGCTCCTTTTGTCGTCGAGGCAAGAGAGGCATTGAACCGGGAGGGGTTACACTCTTCTTCAGCACTCACTCTGGAAGATTTGGTGGATGATTTATGCAAATTAAACTAAAAGAAGTGGACTTCTCGTATCATGCTGGAACACCACTGGAGAACAACGTATTGAGCAATATTACACTCACCATGAGTCATAATCGTATCTTTGCTGTTGTGGGAAAAACGGGATCAGGCAAGTCAACTTTTGTACAGCTGCTCAATGGGCTTCTGCAACCTACAAATGGAACAGTTGATATAGGGGAGTTTCGAATGACAACCGATCGAAAAAAAACACATGTTCTCTATGATAAAGTAGGTATTGTATTTCAATTTCCGGAGCATCAATTATTCGAGGATACGGTATTAAAAGACATCTCCTTTGGTCCCAAGAACTTGGGCTGGTCGGCCGAAAAAGTTCGTAGTACTTGCTTGGATGCATTACACATGGTAGGTCTGGACGAATCTTTCTGCAATAGATCACCGTTTGAATTAAGTGGCGGAGAGAAGCGGAGAGTGGCAATCGCAAGTGTGTTAGCGATGAACCCGGAGGTGCTTATTCTCGACGAGCCAACCGTAGGGTTGGATTCGGAAGGGAAAGAGCAGCTGATGGAACTCTTTCGTTCCTGGCAGCAAGAACAGGGGAGTACGATCATTATGGTGACGCACGATATGGAAACTGTTGCCGAGTATGCCGAAGAAGTGATTATATTTGAACGTGGTCAAGTGCAAAGACATACAACTCCGCTCCAATTGTTCACTGAATATCAAGATGAGTTGAAAGATATGGGATTGAAGCTGCCTAAAGCGCTCCAGCTCGTGGAGGCCATAAATGTAAAATTGAACGCTGAATTGCAGCTGGAGTCAGTAAAGAAAGAATGGATTTTTTCATATATTGCTGATTTTTTTCAGAGGAAGGAATTGTAGTTATGTCCTTATCTCAATCCTTTATCATTGGTCAGTATGTCCATAGAAACTCCATCATTCACCGGCTTGATCCAAGAGCTAAGCTCGTCATCACGTTCCTGTTCATGTTATCTGTCATGTTATTGAACTCATGGCTTTCATACGTTTTGTCTGCGGTGTTTGTGGCGGGTGTAGTCACTATATCGCAAATACCACCTTCCTATATTGTTAGAGGACTAAAACCTGTTTGGCTAATAGTCATTGTCACATCTGTGTTTCACATTTTTCTGACGCAAGGGGGGCAGTTATGGCTTGAAGCGGGAGTGTTCTCGATCTACGAGGAAGGTGTCATTAAAGCAGGTAATATAGCCATTCGCATCATTCTTCTTCTCGTCATCGCTTCATTGTTGACGCTTACGACAAAGCTGGGTGATCTCGCACAGGCTATTGAAGATCTGTTGAAGCCTGCCAAGCGGCTGGGTGTTCCTACACAGGAATTTGCGTTGATGATCTCGTGGACGATCCGCTTTATTCCAATCCTGTTGAATGAAACCGACAACGTGATGAAGGCACAGCGGGCAAGAGGTGTTCGTTTTAATTCCGGTAATATTGTTCGTCGTCTGCGAAGTTTTATCCCAATTGTAGTACCTATCCTTCTGTTAGCGTTCCAGAAAGCCGAAAGCGCTTCACTGGCCGTCGAGGCACGCGGATATAGCCCAGGCATGAATCGAACGCAACTGAGAACGTTAGCTTTCAAAAAGCTCGACTATCAAGTGCTGATCATATCTATTTTTTGTTTCGCACTTTTGTTGGCATTACGAAAGTGAGGTAATTTATGAGAATTTACCCATTAAATCTACATGAATATCAAAGACTCATTTCAGTATCTAAAGGTGATCAGCCTGCGACAATGTGGTTTAGGCAGGCATCTTACTTGAACGTATACACAGGGGAAGTTGAACAAGCGAATATCTATCTGTCCGGAAGTCGCATTGCCTACGTTGGAGCGAAGGAACTGCTCACTTCAGACCAGACCCAGGTCGTTGAATTGGAGAAAGGTCATGTTGTTGTTCCAGGATATATTGAGCCTCATGCACACCCATGCCAAATGTACAATCCTTATACTTGGGGAGAAGCTCTGTTACAGAAGGGTACGGTCTTGTCCATTAATGATAATCTGTCTTTGTTAACGTTTCTAGATACTGAAGCTTTGTCATTCATTGAGAAGCTGGAGGAGACAAGTCACCATATGTTCCTATGGTGGTGTAACATTGACCGTCCTGATCGAGCTGATCCAATGACTATGGAAAAGTGGCTGCAACATAACCTTGTGATACAGAGCGGGGAACTGACCGAATGGCCCAAACTGCTGGCAAACGACGAAGTATTGGTAGAGCAACTTTATCTTACGAAGGCTCATCATGGGATGAGGGCGGAAGGACATTTGCCTGGCGTATCTTATGAAAAAATAAGTACCATGGCTGCAGCGGGCATCACAGCTGACCACGAAGCTCTCCATGCAGAAGATGTACTTAGACGATTAAAAGCGGGGCTACACGCCTCGCTTCGATACTCATCTATTCGTCCTGATTTGCCACACCTCCTTAAAGGGATGAAAGGTGATTCCCGGTTCAATATGAACAGAATGATGCTTACCAGCGATGGCCCGTCACCAAACTATGTGGAGAGGACGAGCTGTGCCAGCATGATCAAGATCTGTATGGAGACGGGAATATCTGTAGCGGATGCCTTTCGTCTTGCTACCTTAAATCCGGCAGTATATTACGGTCTGGATGAAGACTTAGGCGGGATTGCACCAGGCAGACTGGCTTGTTTGAACGTCTTAACCTCCATAAATGAACCTGATCCACTGCATGTCCTGCAACGAGGTGAGTGGGTGGTCCAAAATCAAAGGCGAGTAGTAGAGCCAGATGAAGCAGAGATACGCACTTGGTTGCGCTCCACTTTTCCGTCTCGTCGAACGATCGTTAACCTGAGGCTGGACCAGATGGAAACTCGAACCGACATCGGTATTGAACTGGTGAACGATGTTATCACCCAATCGTACCATTTTGATCCCCGGGCGGAATTGGAAACGGATGAGAACCGGATGACATTGCTGGATGTTAACGGAAGTTGGGTGATCAACACCCGAATCAAAGGTTTAGCGTGTGGGATCAAGGCATTAGCAAGTACGTACAACGCTTCGAACGATACACTTTTGCTTGGGCGATCTCTGTCTGCCATGCGCGAAGCATCTCAGGAGTTGGAACTTCGCGGGGAAGGAATATTAGTATATTTCGTGGATGGGGAGCAACTGTACATTCCTCTTCCACTCAGTGGAGCTATGAGCTTGGAGAGCGTGGCATCAATCGGCGTTAGTGTGGATCAGTTCAATGAGAAAATGCGTGTCCACGGTTACCGATTTGGTGATCCTCTGTATTCTCTTTTATTTCTGACAGCTTCACATTTGCCGCATATTCGTGTATCGGACAAAGGGTTGTATCTGGTTAAAACAGGTGAGATAGTGCTCCCGGCGACCCCTTTAGTTAATACAGTAAGGAAGGTGAAATGATGTTACTGGCTGATGCGATACGCATACATGCTTCCCAGAATCCAGAGAAAACTGCCATCTTTGATGATGCCCGTCAGATTTCGTACGCCGAGCTATACCATGGAATAAAGCTGGCAGCAAATACAATTCTGGCTACTGAGGAAGATTTCGAAGCCGATGAACTTCCTCTTGTCGGCCTGCTGATGAACAATAGTGCCGTGATGATCGAATACTTTCTTGCAGCCACCAAAATTGGAATGTGTGCTGCTGTATTTGATCCCAAGTGGAGCGATGCAAATCTGACGGAGGTTATTAATGAATGTGAACCTCGTGTGCTTGTTATAGATGTGGAGTTCAAAGCCAGAATACCTCATATTCCATCGTCAACAAGGGTGATTACTGTGGATACAGGTGAACCTCGTTCTCTCAGAAGGGAAGAAGCCGAACCACAGCGATCCTCAACTGAAGATAGTCTGTTCTACATGGGATATACCTCTGGGACGACCGGACGACCGAAAGGCTATCTCCGTTCTCAGCGTTCATGGATCGAGAGCTTTGCATATGCGCGTGAAACATTCGTGCATGATGCAGGAGACCATGTATTGGCGCCGGGTTCTTTGGTCTATTCACTTACGTTATATGCGTGCATTCAAACTTTGTATATTGGCGGGACATTCCATCTAACAAGAAAATTCCGAGCGGAATACGTATTGGAGACGTTAGCAACACATGCGGTTACACATCTTTATCTTGTACCTACGATGTTTGAAGCACTCTACAAAGCGTTCACGGCTTCTGATTCAGTTACTGCGCTGTCATCCGTCAGATCTCTCATTACGTCAGGTGATAAATGGTCCCCAGAATCAAAACGGAAGGTGACAGAGGTATTTGAAAATGCAGGCTTGTATGAATTTTATGGTGCATCCGAGCTAAGCTTTGTCACAGTACTTGATCCGGAAGGAAACCGGTATAAACCTGATTCAATCGGTAAACCGTTTGCCGGTGTGCAGGTATCCATTCGTGAAGCGGATAGTACGGAAGCAACCGAAGGTACAGTAGGACAATTGTTTGTGAAGAGCCCAATGATCTTTGCCGGATATTATGGTTCCGAGGAAGAAACCAGCCAAGTTGTACATGGTGAATGGGCAACTGTGGGAGACCTTGCAACACGAGATTCCGAAGGCTATTTATATCTGGTTGGTCGAAAGAAAAACATGATTATTAGCGGAGGGCTTAATATATATCCGGAGGAAATCGAGAAGCTGTTGTTAACATTGGAAGGCATTGAGGAGGTCATCGTTGTAGGTGTACCCGATGTATACTGGGGCCAAAAGGTGAGCGCACTTATCAAGCTCAGAATGGGTAGCGAGGTTAGTGATGATGAGATTGTATCATTGTGCCGTCGTGAGCTTGCTACCTACAAGTGTCCAAAGGAAATTATACGGGTGGATGCCTTCCCCTATACAACGAGTGGAAAGATTTCGCGAACAAAACTGAACGAGTTACTGAAAATAAAGATATGAACAATATGTTGATTCCTGTTATTCTCTCCGCCAAGCGAACTGCAATCGGCAAATACGGGGGGATGTTTAAGGAGACACCGCCGGAGATACTGGCTGCAGAAGTGATTCAGGCCATTTTAAGCGAAATTCCCATCCCCTCCGGTGACATTGATGATGTTCTATTGGGGAATGCAGTAGGCGGGGGAGGTAACATCGCCAGGTTATCCGCGTTACAAGCCAAACTCCCAGTAGAGGTCCCTGGCGTGACGATTGATCGTCAATGCGGATCTGGTCTTGAAGCTATTCATTTAGCAGCGAGGCTGATTCAATCAGGTGCCGGGGAAGTGTATCTGGCTGGTGGTGTCGAAAGCACAAGTCGTGCACCCTGGAGATTGGAGAAACCCTTGTCTCTGTACGGGAGTGTAGTACCTCAAGTAATCACTCGCACAAGATTCTCTCCGGAATGGATCGGAGATCCGGATATGGGGAAGGCGGCTAACAACGTTGCTAAGAAGTACGGTGTGACTCGAATGGACCAGGACGAATATGCGCTTTCCAGTCATAGGAAAGCGATTGCTTCAATACAAAGCGGGCGTTTCGACAACGAAATCGTTCCATTGTCTATCCCGGAGGGTAAGCAACTCAGAATCATTCATACAGACGAATGTCCTCGGGCGAATACAACACTTACGAAGCTTGCAGCATTGCCATCTGTTTTCGAACAGGATGGTACAGTGACGGCTGGTAATGCATGTCCATTGAATGATGGTGCCGCTATCGTTTTAATCATGTCAATGGGAAAAGCATTATCGTTAGGACTCACACCCCTAATGAAATTTATCGACAGTGTGGCAGTGGGGGTTGACCCGAACTACTTGGGTATCGGTCCGGTTCCTGCCGTTACCAAGTTGCTCAGCCGAAATCGCTTGGCAATGGAAGACATTGATCTTGTGGAATTCAATGAAGCGTTCGCTTCACAAGTTCTGGCCTCTTTAAGGGAACTGCATATTCCAACTCACATTGTTAATGTGGGAGGCGGGGCACTGGCGCTTGGACACCCGTTCGGTGCATCGGGAGCCATCCTGGTTACACGCCTATTCAACGAGATGAGGCATATAAAGGGGGCTCGGGGAATCACAACACTGGGTATTGGTGGCGGGATCGGGCTTGCATCATTGTGGGAGAAGTGCGAATAGGAGGAAACAGCCTTTGTTGTTAGAGGGACAGGTAGCAGTCATTACGGGTTCCAGCCGCGGAATTGGGCGTGCAACCGCAATACGTATGGCACAAGAAGGAGCCAAGGTAGTTGTCAACGGTGTACAAGAAGGTGGGGTATGGGACGTTGTTCAGTTGATTCGGGATGAGGGTGGGACCGCTATTGGGGTCGTTGAATCCGTCGCAAGCATGGCCGGTGGTGAACGCATCATATCGGAGGGTCTTCGCGAATTTGGCAAGATTGATATCCTGGTGAACAACGCCGGAGTTGTTCACGATAAGATGGCCCATAAAATGAGTGAAACCGAGTGGGATCTTGTATTGAATTCGCATCTTAAGGGAGCCTTTGCTTGTATCCGGTCCGCTCTGCCGAGCATGAGGGAACGAAGGGAAGGCAGCATTATTAATATGATCTCCGTGGCGGGCTTGACCGGAATGATTGGGCAATTAAATTACAGTGCTGCCAAAGCCGGATTGATAGGCATGACGTGGACACTTTCGCTGGAACTTGAATCTTATGGCATTAATGTGAATGCAGTTTCTCCCGCAGCGCGTACTGACATGACAATGCCCTATATCGAACGGGCGAAGCAGACCGTCGAAATGAAAGGTGAGTCGTTTCCCGAGTACTGGAAAGTAGGTTCAACGAAAGATGTGGCCGAATTGATGCTTTCCTTATGTCTGCCGCGTTGCCGTAGGGTTACCGGTCAGATCTTCTCTGTTAATGGTGGAAAGATCGGTGTTTGGTCCCCTCCAGAGCACTATATAGTTGCCACCCAATCCAGTAGGGAGAACGGTTGGGAAGCAGGCGAACTCTTTGAGCAAGTGTTGTCAGCCTACGTGAAAGTGTAGAACTATTTCCGAAATATACGAATTGATGGAGGAAATTTTGTTGAAGAAAAAACGCATTTTTATTGGGATGATGGCCGGGATGGGGAGAGTGAATCGTTGTCTTCCCATAGCACTAAAGTTACGAGAGATGGGACATGAGGTGGCGTTCACAATCTGGGGAAATGCCGGGGTCGCGATGGAACAGATGGGTTTTACCTATATTCCGATTCCAGTTATTCCTGCTCCCAAGGGACAGGTTTTCCACCCAAACTTCAAGGATATGAATCACTTTTTGTCCATGATGGGGTACGCCGATCCTGTTTACATGCGAGATGAGCTTGAAGCTCGTCTGCGGGTAACCATCGGTTTTAAACCGGACCTTGTTATTTCCGATTCGAGTGTCCCCGCAGCGTTCATTGCCTGTAAGCTGGACATTCCTCTCGTTTCTATAAATCAGTCCAGCACACTTCCAGGTGGTCTTCCTTTTACAACGAATTATGGATCATATGGAGAAATACCAGATGTCACGAATGTGTTGAACGGAGCGTTGGTTGAGTATGGTCTTCCTGAAACGGACAACATTCTTACATTTCTGGCGGGTGACCTTGCCCTTCTTCCGAGCATACCGGATTTTGATCCGGTACAGATCGGGAAGCTGCCCGTTCCAATTGAATATATCGGTCCCGTGGTATGGAGAGATACAAATGAGACAGGAATGCCTGCGAGCTGGTTGATGAAATCAGACAACGACAGGAGGCCACGTGTATTTGTGTACACAAGTCGTCTCGTGGAATGGGGTGTGGAGAGTGGTGGTCATATTTTCAGGGAAGCCGTTAGAGCACTCGGTAACACTTCGACGGAGCTTTTGATTGCTACTGGTTTTAATCCATTGGAAGGGGACAGCGTGGAAGTACCCCCTAATGTACACTTCACCTCATATGTATCGGGAGTTATGGCAGCCGAGCATAGCGATGTCATGATTCACCATGGCGGACATGGAAGTTGCATGACAACGATCTTAACAGGCACGCCGTCGTTGGTCATTCCGACCTGGGCAGAACGTGAGTTTAACGCCAAGCAGTTACAGGACGTTGGCGGTGGCAGAGTAATGTCCCCGGATGAGGTTACGGGATCTGCTCTAGCTGAGACCGTTAACACGATGATGACTAATGGAGACATGGATAAGGCTGTGGCGCTGAAGGAAAACGTCTGTGCTTCGCAGTACGGAGGAGCCGAGCGTGCAGTTGAACTCATTCGTCGGTTG
Organism: Paenibacillus polymyxa; assembly: GCF_018614975.1. Classification (GTDB taxonomy): domain Bacteria; phylum Bacillota; class Bacilli; order Paenibacillales; family Paenibacillaceae; genus Paenibacillus; species Paenibacillus polymyxa_E. Next base: position 103,313 of record NZ_JAGGNR010000026.1, read on the forward strand.
TTGTAAAGAGGGGGCAAGGTTCTATTGAAAAGTCTTTTGGTTGTCCTGAGAAGCCCGGCCTTACTTTTATTATCCGTGTGCATTTTTTTTATTGGTTTGGGATACGGATTGACGCTACCATTCATGCCATTATTCGGAGTAGAACGGGCAGGAATGAGCCCCTTATCATTAGGGATCTTTATGGCGTGTGGATCGTTAAGCGGCATTATCATTAGTACGCTGTTTAGTCGATTGTCCGATAAAAAGCCTGTGCGCAAGTGGATCATTGTTGGATCATGTGTATCTGCCTCTGTAGGCTATGTATTCTATGCAAATACGGACAGTTACATTGTGTTAATGCTGGTTTCCTGTACTTTCATGGCCTTGTCATTCTCGGCCTTTCCACAATTATTTGCTCTTGCGAGAGAAGTGGTCGAGAGGGAGGCGAGTGAAGATGTCACCGTTGTTATGGCTGTATTGCGAGCTCTGGTGTCTCTGGCCTGGATTCTTGGTCCTGTAATGGCGTCTTTTATAATCTACCAGTTCTCTTACACAGGCCTGTTTCTGGTTGTTTCGTTGATGTACATGCTCGTTGCCATATTTGTACTGATGATTCGAGCACACGAGAGTCGGGAACCGGGGGGCGTAACGGAAGTATCATCGGACTCAGTGCGTAGTTTCAAGCGCCTGCTGATGGCGCCGCAGATTGCCTTTTCATTACTTGCTTTTATGGCATTTGAGTTGGCTAACACGATGGGGGGCATTGTAACTCCCTTATATGTTACGCAAGAGTTGCAAGGCGGGAAGTTGGACGTTGGCATGATCTCGGGTGTTAACGCAGCCTTGCAGGTCCCCATCATGATCATTTTGGGAATACTGGCCAAAAGGTTTGGTAGTATCACAGTTATGAAATGCGCAGGATTGTTTGGAGTCGCCTATTTTTCCCTATTTTGGTTTACCCAATCGGGATGGCAGATCATAGCTATCCAGATATTCAGTGCCATTTTTATCGCGATTGTACTTGGAGTTGGAATGACTTTTTTTCAGGATTTGGTTCCTAAAATGACAGGCACGGCCACAACGTTGTACAACAATGCAAACATCATTGGTTCAATGGGTGGTGGATTACTAGCCGGAGCAGTCGGAAATTATTTTGGTTTTAAAATAGTGATTGCCTGTTCGGCAGCACTTGCCTTCCTGGGATTTGCATTATTATTAGTGCCGATCGCCAATAAAAAGGTAGTCCGGCATGTGGGAGGAGATACCTATGAAAGCTAGTGTAATTATTCTATCGCATAATCAGAAAGAAGTGATTCAGGCCTGTTTGTCTTCCTTATCTCGACAGCGTTTGTGTGAAGGTGATCAATACGAAGTTGTTGTTATTGATAACGGGTCTATAGACGGCACGGGAGAGATGATCGGCGGGCTTACGTATGATTTTCCTATACAATATAATTACATTCCTTCTACGGAACAATCAAGTCGGGCAGCGGCACGAAACAAGGGGGTTACTATCGCGAATGGAGATGTGATCGTGTTCCTTGACGGAGATCAACTCGCTGGACCGGACTTTATCTATGAGCATTTAAGAGTACACAAGCTTGCCGAGGAGAAACTTGTCATAGGATTTCGAAGATATCTGGGTGAAGAGAGCATCGATATAACACAGTTAAATCCGGGATGGGTGCATGCTGCTATTTCATCATCAGAAGCAGATGAAAGATTTCAGCTCATGGAACGTTTTTCGGAAAACGGAAGCGTATTCCGCACAGCGTGGCATCTGTCTTTCAGCTGCAATTTCTCGGTAAACAGAGAAATACTGATCCGATCGGGTATGTTTGACGAAGGGTTCAAGGGATGGGGGTTGGAAGACAGTGAGCTTGGCTATCGTCTGCAACAGGCTGGAGGAACGTTTGTATTGAACAAAAAAGCGTTAACCTTCCATATCTTTCACCCTTCCGAGTTTGATGAGAATCGTTATGATGGTTGGAAAACGAATCTGGATTATTTCCTCGAATGTCATCCGATGTTTGAAGTACAGGCGCAAAACATCTTAAAGGAATTTTTTGATCCAGAGATTAGAAAATCATGGTGGGATTGTTATATTCGCTTCGAGAAGGTTGTAAGAGCACATCAAGGTTACGAGGGGGATCGATTACCTGTCAGCATCATTGTTGTCTATGCCGAGGGCCCAGAACTGATCCAGACCATTTCGGCAGAAGCTGCCCATAGAGAAGTGTTGGTTATAGATAAGACACCATCACCGGACCTGGATATCTTGTGCCAATGTATTAACGAAAAATTTGATGTTTTGTATTACAAGCATCCTTCGGAAGATCAGTTAATCGACTTGTATGATCAGTATGCAGTCAGGGGAATTGTGAAACATGAAGTTTTCAAGTGATCATGGATCAGCTGTTATAGCCGCAATTGATGACATTTTATACGGGAGGTTGACATGAATTTTGAATTGACAGAGCAACAGAAGCAGATTCAATCCGCCGCACGCTATTTTGTGGACGAGCTACTGATTCCGTTGGAACCTGAATTATTGCGTAACGAGCGTGAGGGAAGACACGGGATCGAACTTAGACAGATTAGAGAGCTTCAACAAAAGGCGAAAACACAGGGCCTATGGGGTATTGAGACACCAGAAGAGTATGGGGGAGCAAATCTTGGAACGGTCACTAGTGCACTCCTGAAAATGGAGCTGGGACGCACGTGTATTCCGTTTGTCTTCGGGGGGGAAGCGGACAATATCCTGTACCTTTGCAACAAGGCACAGCAGAGCAAGTATTTGCTTCCCGTTATTGCGGGCGAGAGGCAGTCCTGTTTTGCGATAACAGAGCGTTCGGCAGGTTCCGATGCAAGTCGAATTCAGATGAGGGCTGAGCGTGTGGCAGATGGTTGGGTACTCAATGGGGAGAAAGTATTTATCACAAACGGGAACGAGGCGGATTTTGCGATTGTTTTTGCAGTGACTGATGTCCAGGCAGAGCCGGGTAAAGGGATCACTTGCTTTCTGGTGGACCGGGACATGGGATGGACGTCAGAGCCGATTCCTACGATGGGGGGGGATAAAAGTCCTTCTGTACTTACGTTTAACCAAGTGTTCGTGCCAAACGGAAATGTGCTCGGTGAAGAGGGGCAGGGGTTAACGACAGCGATGCAGTGGATCAGTCGAGGGCGTTGGGTGATTCCCGCTATTGCTGTGGGTGCCTCTGGAAGGCTGATCCATATGGCCATTGATTATGTTAAAGAACGATCGACATTTGGAGAGCAATTGGCAAGTCGGCAGAGCATCCAATGGATGATTGCCGACTCTGCGGTTGAGCTGGAGGCTCTGAAATGGCTGGTATTATATACTGCTTGGAGGGTGGAGCAGGGGCTGGATGCAAGACATCATGCGACGATGTCCAAGTTGTACGGTGCAGGTAGAGCAAACGATATTGTGGATCGGGTCCTTCAGATTTTTGGCGGAATCGGATATTCGAAGGACTTGCCGATTGAGCGCTGGTATCGGGAAATGCGAGTATGGAGAATCTTCGAGGGCACAGACGAGATTCAACGCATGATTATTTCCCGTAATCTGCTCAAGGGTCATGTCCGAATTGGAGAGTGGGATTAACGGGCCATGTAACGAATGGATCCTTCATAGGCTAACAAGTCAGACGGAACGCCCGCTCGATGTTCAACATAGACTGTGATACTGCATTCCAGATGGGAGAGGTTATCTGTGTTGATGACACTCACGAGGACACGGACGACGTCCCCTTCCATCACGGGTGAGCGAAATCGATATTTTATATCGCATAGAATCCAGTTATCCAACGCCAGCATTTGTAGTCGGTTTCCAATCATGCCACCGATAAGCATACCTTGTGCAATTCGGCGAGGTGCCCCTGCTTCATGTGCTTTGAGAACGTCCAGATGAATTGCGTTATTATCGCTCGATGCAGCTGCATAGGCCATGAGCATAGCGCTGGTTATGGTTCCAAGACAAGCGTCGAACAGGAGCTCACCAGATGAGGGACGGTGTTTCCCATCCCATTGATAATAAATCTCCGAGGGATATTGCGGATACACAGGCTCGAGTTCGAAGTGCGAAGGCTGCAACGCTGGAGAGTCCAGAAGTATTAATGTGGTGTTAGCAACGAGTACGGGTTGTTTCATGATGTCCGTAACCTTCATTGTACAATCAAGGAGATGGATGTTCCCCAGAGATCCAGTTGTTTCGCGTACGTTTGCAAGTTCAATCCGGTAAAATAAAGCTGTATCATACTTCAATTTACGTTCGTATGTAAAAGATTGTTGGCCATGGATCATAATTTTCCCAGGAAGTTCCATCCAGGGTAAGTGTGTCTGTTGCCACCATATCGTCGGAAAGGTGAGAGGAATGGATCTTGCGTCGGGACGAAATTCTTCTGGAAAGCCTTGCGTGAACTGGACAATCTGTTCTGTGGTAATAACCATTTTCTTGGGAGGAGTAAATACTCCGATCCACGATTGGTAATCCATAGCTTGCATCTCTCCTTTGACTGACCATGTCTTGTATTATATCGAAGACAGTTAGAATCATAAATGTTTTATCACATAAATTACTTTTTCGAAAATAAAGGTACACAAAAGATACATAATGAACTAAAATGAACTTATATGAACATGTTCAAACTCAATCCCAACTAAATTAAATGACGAAAGGAATGGATTAATAATGGAAAATCGTTATGCTGCACATCCCAATGAAGTGAAAACGTATGATACATCTCGCCTGCGTGAGGAATTTTTGATGGAGCAATTATTTGCAACCGATGAGTTGGTAACTGTGTATTCTCATGTGGATCGTTATATTGTGGGAACGGCTGTACCAGAGAGCAAGGACATTACCCTGGAAGTGAACCTGAAAGATATCGGAACGAACTTTTTCCTGGAGCGTCGTGAAATCGGTATCATTAATGTAGGTGGTCACGGAACAGTGACAGCGGACGGACAAGGTTATGAGATTGGAGCGAAGGAATGTCTCTACATCGGTAGAGGTGTGAAGGAAGTTGTGTTCACGAGCAGTGACAAGGCTCAACCTGCCCAATTCTATTTTGTATCCACACCGGCTCACCACACCTATCCAACAGTAAAAGCAACGCAAGAACAAGCTCAGCCGAATCATCTGGGTAGCATCGAAACTTCCAATGAACGTACGATCTATCGTTACATTCACCAAGGAGAAGGTGGAATTCAGAGTTGTCAGTTGGTGATGGGCATTACCGAACTCGACAAGGGCAACATGTGGAATACCATGCCTGCACATACCCATAACCGCCGGTCCGAAGTATACTTGTACTGGAATCTGCCGGAAGACGGCGTTGTGTTCCACATGATGGGTGAGCCAAACGAAACGCGGCATCTGGTTGTACGCGACCGTCAGGCGATCATTTCCCCAAGCTGGTCCATTCACAGTGGTGTGGGTACAAGCAATTACACCTTCTGTTGGGCGATGGCTGGTGAGAACCAGACGTTCGAAGATATGGACGGCGTAGCCATGAAAGACCTGAAATAATAAATTACAGATGTCTGAGTTAAATTGACAGGGTAGACACTAGAACTCATTCATTTTAACTCAGGTAGTATAGGAAGTTGATTGTGATGAATCCATTAAAAAGACATGAAAAAATTATGGAGGCTCTGCTGGAGCGCCAGGAAGTAACTGTAAGTGATCTGAGTGAGTTGCTGCAGGTGACTGGGAAAACAGTGCGAGAGGATCTCGACAAGTTAGAGAGTATGGGACTGCTCGTACGTGTCCATGGTGGTGCTATGCTGGCTCAGAATGACCAGTATGGCATCTTGAACAGCCGCGGAGTTACCGAGAAGCATCATCCGGAGAAAACGGAGATTGCTGAACGTGCCCTTGCTTACATTCGACCTGGAGATATCGTTGCCCTCGATGGTGGCAGCACCACGCTGGAGATGGCCAAACGTCTCGATAATCAACCGCTGACGGTGGTGACCAATGACCTGTTCATTATTGCAGAGTTGACCAAGAAGGAGCAAGTGAGACTGGTTGTGCCTGGCGGGGCTCGTGTACGGAATATGCTGGTGGGGGATGATACGGCTGCGTTTATATCCAGTCTTAACATTCATAAAGCCTTTATATCCACGACAGCCCTTCATCCGGAATTTGGATTATCAATATACACGGGAGATCTGGTTCCTTTGAAAAAAGCAATGATATCTGCCTCGCAGCAAGTATACGGCGTTGTGGATCATTATAAATTCGGACAATTTGCACTGCGAACTTTCGCCCAGTGTTCGGAACTGGACTACATTATCAGCGATAGTCGTTTGGATGAAGAGACGGCTGCCTTATACAAGCAGAGCGGTGTCACAGTGGATTATCAAAGTTAACCTCATTCATTATTCATGGGATTAAAGAACGGACGGATCTAAGGATTGCATATCAAAACCATGCGGAGGAATCATTCATGAACCCATTTGATTTAAGCGGACAAGTTGCACTGGTGACAGGTACCTCGGGAGGACTTGGACAAGGGATGGCCATTGGTTTGGCAGAAGCAGGTGCTGATGTGGTGCTGGTCTCTTATTCCAAGCCTGCGGAAACGGCAAGTGCCATTGAAGCACTCGGACGCAAAGCTTATGTGATTGAAGCGGATTTAAGTCGTGAAGATGAGTTGTCGGCTGTGTTCGAACAGGCGCTTGCGTTCCAGGGCAGAATTGACATTCTCGTCAACAATGCCGGTATCATTCGTCGCACACCTGCGGCTGATCATGCAGGGCAGGACTGGCATGATGTCATCGGTCTGAACCTGAACACTGTGTTTTTCCTAAGCCAATTGGCTGGCAGACATATGATTGAACGCGGAAGTGGCAAAATCATTAATATTGCATCCATGTTGTCCTATCAAGGTGGGATCAACGTGCCAGGGTATACAGCCAGTAAACATGGCGTTGCCGGTTTAACCAAAGCACTCGCCAATGAATGGGCAGGGAAGGGAATCCAGATTAACGGTATCGCACCTGGTTATATGGAAACCGATAATACTACCCAGATCCGTGCGGACGAGAATCGTTACCGGGATATTACAGCCCGTATTCCTGCGGGGCGCTGGGGAACACCTGAAGATCTGAAAGGCCCGGTTGTCTTTCTGGCATCTGCCGCTTCGGATTATCTGAATGGTCATGTGCTGAATGTCGATGGCGGCTGGATGGCACGTTAATCGTTTGATCATCGGATTAGCATAAGGAGGCATTGAGATGAAACTTGGTATTCTGGCGCATACATTTGGCAAACAGCCTACAGCACAGCTTGCGCAGACGATTGCGGATAACGGATTTAATTCCGTACAGCTGGCGCTGGCCAAAGCATTATCAGATGTGGACTCATCAAATGGCAAGCTCAGCCCTGGGCTGGCCAATGAGATTGGCGATCAATTTGCACAGCGCGGGGTGAAGATTGCGGTACTGGGCTGTTATATTAATCCGATTGACCCTGATCCCGTGACAAGGCGTGCGGACATTGATCGATTCAAGGAGCATCTGCGTTATGCCCGGGATTTTGGTTGCAGTATGGTGGCAACGGAGACCGGGGGCTTGGACACCTATCAGGATACACATCCCGATGGATATGAAGAGAAGGCGTGGAGTGTGCTGAAAGAAACGGTTGAGGAGTTGGCTGAGGAGGCGGAGAAATGGGGCGTGCATGCGGCGATTGAGCCTGTGTCCACACATACCCTTCATACCCATGAACATATGACACGGTTGTTTGAGGAGATTCCTTCTTCGAATCTGGGGATGCTGTTCGACCCGTGTAATCTGATTAAACAACCACATGCAGCAGATCAAGGAGCTTTCTTGCGCGAGGTGATGGAATCGCTGTATCAGCGCATGATTGTGATCCACGCCAAGGATGTAGCCTTCGATGCAAAGGGAGAGAAGTTCAATCCTGTACCTGGGGCAGGCATACTGGATTACCCGTTATTTTTTGAATTGCTAAAAACATATAAACCACATATCGATATTTCACTTGAAGGCGTAACTGCGGAGGAAGCTGTGCCTGCGGCCAAACATTTGCGTGAAGTATGGAGTAGCGCTCGGGTGTAACAAGTAGAAAAAGCGGGGCCGCAGCTCAGCGATTATGATGGCAACAAATCAAGAAACCTTTGCGGTGGAAGCAAAGGTTTTTTGGTTATAACGGCCTTATCATACACATCATTAGTATTTCTTATCGGAAAAATCGGAAATAATTCTTTTCAAATGCGACATCTTGTGAGAGAATATGGAAAACATACGCCACCATGACATGACATCAAGGAAAGTGACAACGTATAAGTTAAAGGGAGGAAACAGATTTATGTCAAACGAACGTGAGCTTTCATTTGAAACATTGGCAATCCATGCAGGCCAGGAGATTGATCCGACCACCCATGCACGTGCAGTACCGTTGTACCAAACCACATCCTATGGATTCCGGGATACGGAGCATGCAGCCAATCTGTTTGGATTGAAAGAGTTTGGCAATATCTATACCCGTCTGATGAATCCAACTTCGGATGTGTTCGAACAGCGTATTGCTGCATTGGAGGGAGGTGCTGGTGCATTGGCTACGGCTTCCGGTCAGGCAGCGATCACATTCTCTTTGCTAAATATAGCAGGTGCGGGTGACGAGATTGTTTCCTCAGCCAGTCTATATGGGGGGACCTATAATTTGTTCTCGACTACACTCCCGAAATTGGGACTGGATGTGAAGTTTGTAGATTCCAGTGATCCAGAGAATTTCCGGGCTGCGATTACGGAGAAAACAAAGGCATTATACGCCGAAACCATTGGTAATCCACAAGGAAATGTACTGGATATTGAAGCAGTGGCAGCCATCGCTCATGAACATGGTATTCCTTTGATTGTAGACAATACGTTCCCGAGTCCATATTTGCTACGTCCCATAGAGCATGGAGCGGATATTGTTGTTCATTCGGCAACAAAGTTTATCGGTGGTCACGGTACATCCATCGGTGGTGTTATTGTGGATAGCGGCAAATTCGACTGGAAAGCCAGCGGCAAATTCCCGGGATTGACGGAACCGGATTCCAGTTATCATGGTGTGGTATATACAGAAGCCGTCGGGCCAATTGCTTACATTATCAAAGCAAGAGTACAACTGATGCGTGACCTCGGGGCGCCGATCTCCCCATTTAATTCATGGTTGCTGATTCAAGGACTGGAGACGCTGCATCTGCGTGTGGAACGTCACAGCACCAATGCACTGGCTGTCGCGCAATATCTGGAGAAGCATGAGGATGTGCAGTGGGTGAGCTATGCAGGGTTGCAAAGCCACCCGTCCTATGAACTGGCACAGAAGTATTTACCAAGAGGCCAGGGAGCGATTTTGACCTTTGGAATCAAAGGTGGAGTAGAAGCGGGACGTAAACTGATTGAAAATGTTAAACTGTTCTCTCACCTTGCGAATGTAGGTGACTCCAAGTCGCTGATTATTCATCCTGCGAGTACAACGCACCAACAGTTGTCAGAGGAAGAGCAGATCGCAGCAGGCGTTAAGCCTGAGCTGATTCGTGTATCTGTAGGTACAGAGAATATTCAGGATATCATCTATGATCTGGAGCAAGCCATCAAAGCAAGTCAGGGAGCAAGTGTAGGCGCATAAATGGCATGGGGTGGATGTGTAATCAATCACTTAAGCGATATGTCATAAACAGGTCAAATGAATATCAAGAGATGGTTAAAGCCGTTGTCCTCCGGGACAGCGGCCTTTTGTCTTTTTGAACACGCATTTATGAGTAATCATCGAAAAAAGCCCATTTACAAATGAGGACGACAGGCATATACTGATTAAAAGTTGTATTGGGTAAAATTAATTGCATAAGCGCAAAAATGATTATCATTCTCATTTGAGATTATTGCAAAATCATTCACAAAACCATGCTGCTGCGGGATTCCCGCAGCAGCATGTGTCATTTTCAGGGGATTAACAATGGCTCTCATTCTCAATACAACTTCATTTCTGGAAGCGGAACTTGAGCACATCACTATCCGTAAACCTACCATTCGAAAGGAACGTGATTTATATGCAAGCGATACATCAACCTCTACACAGACAGAAACAAGCAGAACAACGCTCATCCCAAACACCCGGCCCCAATCGGGGTAAGAAGCCTGATTTTCGAGCCATGATACAGAATAAAGAGATGCAATCAGCATTGGGCAGCGGGCTATTGATGCTGATTGCCTGGGGAACTGCACCGTATTTGGCTACCTTATCCATCATGCTCTACATTGTGGCGTATGCCGTTGGCGGTTGGACCAAAGCGAAGGAAGGTATCGAGACACTGGTCAAGGACCGTGATCTGGATGTAAACCTGCTGATGATTGCCGCATCCCTTGGGGCAGCAGCCATCGGTTACTGGAATGAAGGCGCGATGCTGATCTTTATTTTTGCACTCAGTGGTGCGTTGGAAAGTTATGCGACAGAGCGCAGTCATAAGGATATCTCATCGTTGCTCGCGTTGAAGCCGGAGACTGCCCTGCGTATTGAGGATGGACAGATGAACCTCGTGGCTATTGATGATCTGCAGCCGGGTGATCTGCTGTTGGTCAAACCGGGAGAACTCATCCCAGCAGATGGTGTCGTGTACCGGGGGAGTTCTTTTATCAATCAGTCATCCATCACCGGAGAATCCCTGCCTGTGGACAAAGTTGTAGGGGATGAAGTCTATGCAGGTACGGTAAACGGGGAGGGTGCCTTATACGTAGAGGTTACCAAATCGGCTGAAGGGTCACTGTTCGGCAAAATCATTAAAATGGTGGAAGAAGCGCAGGCAGAAGTGCCGGATTCCCAGCGTTTTATGGAGCGGTTCGAAGGAATATACGCTCGCATTGTTGTAGGGGTGACTTTACTTGTGATTGCAGGAACTCCACTGCTGCTTGGCTGGACATGGAATGAGGCATTTTATAAAGCGATGGTATTTCTGGTTGTTGCTTCGCCTTGTGCATTGGTGTCTTCCATCATGCCTGTTATGTTGTCCGCGATGTCCAGTAGCGCCCGCCGTGGCATTCTCTTCAAGGGAGGTGCCCATATGGAGAATATGGCTCGCACGCGGGTCGTGGCTTTTGACAAAACAGGTACATTGACTATGGGCACCCCGCAAGTCACCGATATTATTACGGCTGAACATATAGATCGTGCCCAGCTGTTAGCTGCGGTAGCGGCAATTGAGAACATCTCTATGCACCCCTTGGCTCGTGCCATCGTAGATCAGGCGAACAAGGAGAACATTACACTTCAGGAAGCGGAGCACGTACAGGCTCTAACAGGTTGGGGTATCGAAGGAACTATAAAAGGTGTGGTCTGGAGCATTGGCAAAACAAACGTAATGGAATCGATGCAGTCAGAGGAGATGAAAGACAGCAACGTTGGTGATCCAGATGAACATGGTGTTAACCATGTGAAGGTATATTCTGAGTGGGGCGATGTATGCTCCCGTCTTGAGGGGGAGGGGAAAACCATATCCGTTGTTATGACTGATGGTGAATTAGTCGGTCTGATCGCGATGCGGGACACGGTACGGCCACAGGCAGCAGCTGCAGTGAGAAAGCTTGAAGCGATGGGTGTGAAAGTTGCCATGTTAACAGGAGATCGAGCCAGATCAGCTTCTGTAATTGCCCGTGAAACAGGAGTAAGCATGGTCTATGCAGATTTGCTGCCTGAAGATAAAGTGAAGCAGGTTCAAGCGCTCCGCAAACAGTATGGTCCTGTGTTAATGGTAGGGGATGGTGTCAATGATGCACCGGCACTTGCAGCAGCTACTGTGGGTATGGGGATGGGATTATCGGGTAGCGGGACTGCACTGGAAGTCGCTGATGCGGTACTGATGAATGACAATATTGAAGAGATCGCTTGGGTGATTGGGCAGGCTCGTCGAGCTCAGCGTACGGTGAAGCAGAATATGTGTTTTGCCATCACCGTTATTCTGGCCTTAATTGCGGGTAACTTCCTCCAGGATGTCGCATTGCCTTTGGGTGTGGTAGGTCATGAAGGCAGTACAATACTGGTTATTCTGAATGGACTTAGGCTGCTACGGTAATCAGATTTGGAGATGAAAATGGCTAATTGGTTTCGCTGGTAGTATGCGGCTGGTTGAACAGATTACGTTTGAACCTTGGGTCAGCGGGTAATGATTGGAAGAGACGATTCGAGGATAAAGGGAGCTGTGAAATATGGGACGTTATGTACAAGTGGAACCAAATGTAAAAGTATATGTTGAAGATATTGGCGAAGGCACCCCGGTTGTCTTTTTGCACGGCTGGCCTGTTAATTATAAAATGTTTGAATACCAATTGAACGTACTTCCGAACCATGGCATTCGTGCCATCGCGATAGATTTTAGAGGATATGGCTTATCGGATAAACCTTCCACAGGATATGATTATGATCGCATGGCAGATGATGTTCGTGCCGTTATTGATGAGCTGGAGTTGAAAGATGCGGTACTCGCAGGGTTCTCCATGGGTGGAGCGATCGCAGTACATTATATGGCTCGCCATAAGGGACATGGTGTCTCCAAGCTGGCCTTGTTATCTGCTGCAGCCCCTGTGTTCACACAGCGCGAAGGTTATCCATATGGATTGACCCCAGAGCAGCTGAACGAGCAGATCATTGAGCCCATCTTTGCAGATCGTCCGAAGTTGCTGGAGACATTTGGCGGCATGTTCTTCGCGAAGAAACACAGCCAGCCGTTCATGGATTGGTTCCACGCCCTCGGCATGGAAGCTTCATCTTATGGTACCATTCGCAGTGCAATTGCGTTGCGGGATGAGGACTTGCGAGGTGACCTGAGTTCGATTCAGGTGCCGACAGCCATTTTGCACGGGAAAAAAGATGAGATCTGTCCGTTTGAATTCGCCGAGCAGATGCACCAAGGCATCGCCTCGTCTCAACTGATTGCTTTTGAAGAGAGCGGTCATGGTGCATTCTATGATGAATTGGAAAAATTCAATTCCGAACTGATTCGTTTCATCCAATCCTGATCAGGAGAGGGCGCAATACCTCTGACAGACGATCCCAGTAATTTCATGGAATCTTCATTTGTGGCTAAACAAAGAACCCGGTCGACAGTTTTGGACTGTTCGCTCGGGTTCTTTAGTCTTCAATTAAAACAGTTCGGTCAGACCAATCATCGTGATTAGTCCGAGCAAAAAGGACATCGTCGCTACACGTGCATTGCCGTCGCCGTGACTCTCGGGAATAAGTTCCTTATAAACGATGAACATCATCGCACCGGCTGCAAAGGCCAGACCATAAGGCACAAGACCAGCTACAAGACTGCTCAAGGTGTAACCAATCATAGCTGTAATAATCTCTACTGCTCCAGTCAGGGTGGCTATACCCAGCGCTTTGAAGCGGCCAATGTTCTGGTTCACAAGAAAGAGGGCCACCAGGAATCCTTCTGGCGCATTCTGCAATCCGATGGAAAAGGCAATGAGATTGCCGAGGTTCTCATCCGAGCTTGCATAGCTGACGCCAACAGATAACCCTTCCGGCAAGTTATGCATGGTGATGGCTGCAATAATCATGAAAGCTTTGGCTTCAATTTTAAAAGGCATTTTCTCTGGATTCTCCAGATCGACGTGTGGGATCTTCATTTCCAGCACCAGTAGCACCAGGCTACCAAGCATAATACCAAATGCGAGTACAAAAAGGTTCGATTGGCCAAGCGCTTCCGGAATGAGATTATACACCGAGGCTGAGGTCATAATACCTGCGGCGTATGCCAGCAATATATCACGCAGACGGTGCGATATTTTACGCATAAATAGAATCGGTACGGCCCCTAGGCCGGTAGACATGGCTGATATAAAACTGCCAATGAGTGCATCGTTCATGCTTCGATTTTCCCTCCTGATGAAGACTTCTTCATAATCGCTGCCGAGCATTGACACCGTACATAAAAGAGATCATAATGAACAACAGATTAGAATGATTATAAATTAGAATTCCGTTTCTGCATAGGGCCATTGTCATATCATAGGCAGGTCTTGTGGACATGATGTGGGCTTTCGTTCTAGTGTATGCAAAAGCCTAAGCTTTTGATGCCGGAGGGTCTAACCTTTTTGCAGAACCCGGGGGAGGAACTATACATGTATAAATCAATTATTATCGGAACAGGCCCTGCAGGGCTGACAGCAGCAATCTATCTGGCACGTGCCAACATGAACCCACTCGTTATTGAAGGACCACAACCTGGTGGCCAACTTACAACAACGACTGAAGTGGAGAACTTCCCAGGTTTCCCTGATGGTATTATGGGTCCTGAACTGATGGACAACATGCGTAAACAAGCTGAGCGCTTCGGTGCTGAATTCCGCACAGGCTGGGTGAACAACATCGACATGAGCGAGCGTCCATTCAAGATTCAAGTTGAAGGTATGGGTGAACTCGTATCGGAAACATTGATCCTGTCCACAGGCGCAACTGCTAAATACCTCGGTATCCCTGGCGAAGAAACGAATATAGGCCGCGGTGTCAGCACATGTGCAACATGTGATGGATTCTTCTTCCGTAACAAAGAAATCATCGTCATCGGCGGTGGCGACTCTGCTCTTGAGGAAGCAAGCTTCCTGTCGCGTTTCGGTTCCAAAGTAACGCTGGTACACCGTCGTGAAGAACTGCGTGGTTCCAAAATCATGCAGGATCGTGCACGCAGCAACGAAAAAGTAGAAATGGCTTTGAATCGTACACCACTCGAAGTGCTTGCTGGCGACAATGGCGTAACTGGACTAAAAGTGTTGAACAACGAAACAGGTGAAGAAGAAGTGATTCCGGCAAGCGGCGTATTTGTAGCCATTGGTCACACACCAAACACTGGTTTCCTTGGCGGACAGATCACTACGGACGAACACGGTTATATCCTGACTACACCAGGTACATCCGAGACAAACATCCCAGGCGTATTCGCATGTGGTGACGTTCAGGATACACGTTACAAACAAGCGATTACAGCTGCAGGTAGCGGATGTATGGCTGCTATGGACACAGAGAAATACATCGAAAGCTTGGAGCACAGCGCAGTTGTTCTGTAATAAAATGAGCTGATCCTAAACAAACTATAGATTAATATAAATTCATATGAGGTGAATTAAACATGGAAAACGTAATTGTATATACATCAACGAACTGCCCAAACTGCAAATCCGTAAAAACATTCCTGGCTGACAAAGGTATCTCTTATGAGGAGCGCAACATCGAAACTAGCGATGAATTTGCACAACAAGTATGGGACATGGGCGTACGTGCCGTGCCATTGACTGTAATTGGTGAACACCGCATTCTGGGTATGAACAAAACACAATTTGCGAAAGCATTGGACGCTTAAATCAGGCTGATCATCTGGATCATCATGTGTTGAAAGAAATTTTCGAGTCATATGCAGTTCCGGTTTTCGCGAGCCGTTAGGATATAGAAAGAACCGTACCCGGAAGGGTACGGTTTTTTGTGCAAACGCAGAATATGATTTAGAAAAAAATACTCATGAAAGTCTGAAATACAACATACACCAGCAATCCTGACAGCATGTACATGAAACCAGCCTTCTTTTTGCTCTGAAACAATCGGAGTATGCCAAGGCTGAACAGGGGCGCAAGCACAATCAGGAACAGGAGGACGGTGACAAACATTTGCGCCGAGATATCTGAAGTATCCACGTAGGTCACGCTTTTTTTCACTCCGTTTCGTTATCGGATTAACACAGCTGTATTCACACAGCCATGACAAAAATCACATAACCCCATTATACATCTGGATTTCTTTAACAAAAAGGGAGGAAATGGGGCAAAATGATGTCAATTTTCATCTGTTATTAGACAGAAACCCTGATTTTTCCTAGAAACTGGGAAATTGCAGAGTAAGCGGCACCAACGCGGGTGGAACGGCTGCCCAGAGCTGCCCATTCAATCTGCAAACTGCGGCGGTGATAAGGTAATGTACGTTCCTCGACAACTTGTTTTAACGCCGTTTCAATCCAGGGACCTGCTTCAGAAAGTGGGCCACCAATGATAATTCGTTCCGGGTTGAAACTGTTAACGATATTGGTAATGCCAATCCCCAGTTTGCGTCCAATCGTGTTGTATAATTCCTGAACAGTCTCGTGGCCTTGCTCCGCATGATGAATAAGCTCTCGTGTGGTATGAGCAGGTAATTTTAGCTGATGGTCCGGGTGCTCGTAGGCTTTTTCCGAGGCGTATAACTCCCAGCAACCACGATTGCCACAGGAACAGGGCAGACCTTCCGCTTCAATGGACATGTGGCCTGTTTCCCCTGCGTAGCCCCATGCGCCTTTGTATAATTCACCATCTACCATGATGCCTGAACCAATCCCCATGCCTGCACTGATGTAGATCATGTGACGGACACCGATACCTGCCCCAAAATTCAACTCTCCATGAGCACCAGCATTGGCTTCATTATCGATCGTTACAGGCAGTTCAAATTCTTCTTCAAGCATCGAGCGCAGAGCTACCTTCTCCCACCCCAGGTTGGGTGCAAACAAGACGGTTCCTACCTCATCGACCATGCCGGGCACGCCGATGCCAATACCAATGACTCCATGAGGGGAAGGAGGAGCTGCTTCAATGAGCTGTTTTGCTGCCAATTTCAATTGCTCCAGTACAGATGACACATCATGATGTTCCAAGGTCACTGCGTACTCTGTAATGATGTGTCCTTCCAGATCTGTAAGCACGCCTTTCAGATGGGTCACACTGAGTTCCAGACCGACTGCATAGCCTGATGTCCCTCGAAACAGCAGCATGAGTGGTTTACGTCCGCCGCTGGATTCACCAGGGCCGATCTCCTGCACCAAATCATCACTGATCAGATCAGCCACCAGGTTGGATACCGTTGCTTTGTTCAGCCCCGTAATCTCGGACACTCGCGCGCGAGAAAGAGGGGCATGGCGCCGAATCGTATCCAGAACGATCGACTTGTTTATTTTTTTGACCAGCATCTGGTCTCCGGTAATTTTCATATGGCTAAGGCACTCCTATTCTTCTGATAAAAGGGTTCTGACCCACATCCGAAACAAGTTATTCGACTATTATAGCGTAAACAAACATGTAAAAAACAATTTTATTTTACTTTGTTTAACCAATAGACAAAGTATATTCGATGTGATAGGATAACGGTGTAAACGATTTCTTAAAACTATTGAGGAGGCATTTTACACATGGCCTATTTTGAATCCGTTAATAAAATTGCATTCGAAGGTAAAGATTCCAAGAATCCTTTTGCTTTTAAACATTATAATCCGGAAGAAGTGGTAGCCGGCAAATCGATGGAAGAACATTTCCGTTTTGGCATGGCTTACTGGCATACATTAACTGCAGGCGGCAGTGACCCGTTTGGTGCGGAGACAGCTGTTCGTTCGTGGGATAAATACTCAGGTCTTGACCTTGCGAAAGTACGCGTGGAAGCGGCATTTGAATTTTTGGAAAAAATGAATATCCCGTTCTTCTGTTTCCACGATGTGGACATTGCACCAGAAGGCAACAACCTGCGCGAGTTCTACAGCAACATTGATACAATCGTTGATCTGATTGAAGACCATATGAAATCCAGCGGCAAAAAACTGCTCTGGAACACGGCGAACATGTTCTCGAACCCACGCTTCATGTTTGGTGCAGCTTCCACTTGCAACGCAGATGTGTATGCTCACGCTGCAGCACAGATCAAAAAAGGTCTGGAAGTTGGTAAACGCCTGGGCGCTGAAAACTATGTATTCTGGGGCGGTCGTGAAGGTTACGACACATTGCTGAACACAGATATGCAACTGGAGCAAGACAACATTGCTCGTATGTTCCACATGGCTGTAGACTACGCGAAGGAAATTGGCTTTGATGCACAATTCCTGATCGAGCCTAAACCAAAAGAGCCAACGAAACACCAATATGATTATGATGCAGCAACTTCCATTGCTTTCTTGCAAAAATACGGTTTGGACAAACACTTCAAACTCAACCTGGAAGCGAACCATGCTACACTGGCTGGTCATACATTCGATCACGAAATCCGCGTTGCTCGTACAAACGGCATGCTCGGTTCCCTCGATGCGAACCAAGGCGATATGTTGATCGGTTGGGATACGGACGAGTTCCCTGTTGATATGTACGACGCTACGTTGACAATGTATGAAGTATTGAAAAACGGCGGTATCGGACGTGGTGGTGTGAACTTTGACGCGAAAGTACGTCGTGGTTCCTTTGAAGCTGACGATCTGTTCCTGGCACACATCGCAGGTATGGACACGTATGCGAAAGGTCTGAAAGTAGCAGCGAAATTGATCGAAGATCGCGTATTCGATGACTTCATCGAAAAACGTTACAGCAGCTTCAGCGAAGGTATTGGTGCAGAGGTGGTTGCAGGTAAAGCAACACTGGCTTCCCTTGCTGAGTACGCGCTCAACAATGAAAACCCACGCAAAAACCAATCCGGACGTCAGGAATTGCTGAGAGCACAACTCAACCAGTACATCTTGGCTGACTAATAGCGGATTAAGTTTAGCTTGTACCATGGAACGCCTGAACAAGCATGACATTCGGACCGTCCCCGACTTTCCCTTGGGAAGACGGGGACGGTTTTTTGATACCTGAGCCGATCATGCACAAGTGACCACATGAGCATCAAGGTTTCATTTATAACCAATGACGAATCAAGGTCATTGGATCAATCTTTCTACTATAAGAACGAGTACGTTTTACTCGTTTCATATCCATGTGTGTCCAGGATCATGCATGCAGAACGAAGTGAGCAGAAAGGACCCGAGGAAGCGGAGCGTGCGCATTTATCCCCGGATTTCTCCCTTTTCAAAGGGATTAAAGGAAATCTGGGGGTAACGGCGATCCAAGGGTTTTCTGATCACGGAGTGACTTTCATGCTTACTTGGATCTTTCGTGGATATAACCTGTGATAAACGAGAGGAGTTAACCTATGAGTTACGTAATCGGTGTTGATCTTGGAACCAGCGCGGTTAAAACCGTGTTGGTCAATCGTGAAGGAAAAGTGGCATTTGAAGCATCCGAGGCATACCCGTTATACCAGCCCAAGGCCGGATACAGTGAACAAAATCCCGAAGATTGGGTAGAGCAGACCATTGTTTCCTTGCGTAAATTGCTCGAAGTGTCTGGTGTACAGCCTTCGGAAATCGACGGATTGAGCTTCTCCGGTCAGATGCACGGACTGGTCTTGGTGGATGCTGGAGGCAAACCGCTGCGAAATGCAATCCTGTGGAACGATACACGCACTACGGCTCAGTGCCGTCGGATCGAAAAAGTACTGGATGGCAAGCTCTTAAGCATTGCCCGGAACCGTGCCCTTGAAGGCTTTACCTTGCCGAAAATTCTGTGGGTTCAGGAGAACGAGCCTGAATTGTTACAGCAAGCATCCTTGTTCCTGTTGCCAAAAGACTATGT
Organism: Paenibacillus polymyxa; assembly: GCF_018614975.1. GTDB lineage: Bacteria > Bacillota > Bacilli > Paenibacillales > Paenibacillaceae > Paenibacillus > Paenibacillus polymyxa_E. Next base: position 122,777 of record NZ_JAGGNR010000026.1, read on the forward strand.
GCGTTATCGCCTGACCGGGGATTACGCTATGGATTATTCGGATGCAGCGGGTACCTTGCTGCTGAACGTTGCAGGCAAGCAGTGGAGCAACGAGATTGCAGAAGCATTCGAGCTGCCGATCTCCCTTTGTCCACGTCTTGTGGAATCGTTTGAGGAAGTGGGTACGTTGCTGCCTGAGATTGCAGATCAAACGGGTCTGGCGGCTGCGACGAAAGTATATGCAGGTGGCGCGGATAATGCGTGTGGTGCCATTGGCGCAGGCATTCTGAGTGAAGGACAGACGATGTGCAGCATCGGGACGTCCGGGGTTGTGCTTTCCTACGAAGAGCGCAAAGATCTCGACTTCGAAGGCAAAGTACACTTTTTTAATCACGGGGAGAAGGATGCCTTCTATATTATGGGTGTAACGCTTGCTGCAGGATACAGCCTGTCCTGGTTCAAGGATACGTTTGCAGCGGACAAATCATTTGATGTGCTCTTACAGGGCATTGATCAGGTTCCGCCGGGCAGCAACGGATTGTTGTTCACACCATATATCGTTGGGGAGCGTACCCCTCATCCCGATGCGAATATCCGTGGCAGCTTCATCGGTATGGATGCAGGACACAAGCTGGAGCACTTTGGACGTGCGGTGATGGAGGGCATTACCTTCTCGCTGCGCGAGTCCATTGATATTCTGCGTGGCGCAGGTAAAACCGTTAATGAAGTCATCTCCATTGGTGGCGGTGCCAAGAACGAAGCCTGGTTGCAAATGCAGGCTGATGTCTTTAACGCCACGATTGTGAAGCTGGAGAGCGAACAGGGTCCTGCGATGGGTGCAGCAATGCTGGCTGCCTATGGCTGTGGCTGGTTCCCGTCCTTGCAGGAATGTGCAACGGCGTTTATTCGTCCAGCGAAGTCCTATGAGCCGAACCCGGAAACGGTTGCCGTTTATGATGGACTGTTCGCACTGTACCAGGAAGTCTATGGACAGACACGTAGTCTCAATGATCGTTTGGCTGAATACCGTTAATTCATTTATTTCACTACATTAATCTTGTGATTACCTTAAAAGCATCCGCGAAGGCGGGTGCTTTTTTGTCGTTCATCAAGATTAACCCCATGAAAGGTTTAATCGGCCTGCATATCTGTATTCCGGCTCTGCATAGATTGGAAATAGAGGATTGTGGTTCGTCCAGGCATCGTGTGTCCGACATTTTAATAGGTAGAAGCTTGAGCATGGGGGTGAAGCTTTGGATGGACATGAGGAATATGGTAGACCACATATTACCTTGTCGATGATCGTTCGTAATGAGGAGAATCGGTATCTCAGGCAGGCATTGGAGACACATCGTCCCTGGATTGATCGCGCTGTAATCATTGATGACGGAAGCACGGATGGAACAGTCGCGCTGTGCAGGGAACTTCTGGACGGTATTCCACTCGTAGTAGTGGAGAACGCTGCTTCACGTTTTGCAGACGAGGTAAGCCTGAGAAAACAACAATGGGAAGAGACGGTGGCGACCAATCCGGAGTGGATTTTGAATCTGGATGCGGATGAGATTCTAACCAGTGACTTTGGGGTGGTGCGGGATCTGCTGCTCAGTGGCAATGAAGATGCGATCTATCTCAGATTGTTTGATATGTGGAGTGAGACGCATTACCGGGAAGATGAGTTCTGGCAGGCGCATGCCTATTATCGGCCATTTCTGATTCGTTATCACCCGGGGATGAACTATGAATGGAAGGAGACCCCCCAGCATTGCGGTCGTTTTCCGTTAACGATCCAGCATTGGTCTTATGGATGTCATGCTCCCCGGGTGAAGCACTATGGTTGGGCGCGGGAAGAAGACCGCATCCGCAAATATGAACGCTATCAAGCACTGGACCCTGAAGCAAGATACGGTTGGAAGGAACAGTATGAATCGATATTGGATCAAGAGCCACGACTGTTGGCATGGTTCGAATAAGGAGAGGGGGAGTGAGCACGTTGAAGAAAGACCCGTTACGCAAATCACAAGAAGAATCCCAACCTCAAATAGAACTGAATTCACAAGAGAATGAGAAGCAACATGAGGGTGAAAATGAGAATCAGAAAGAGAGCCAGAATAATCATCGACCGTCCAGACGTTCTGCAACATTGAAAGAAACCCGTCAATCAGAAAAGCTTCAGCAGCAAAGTCAGGAAAGAATACTGATCGCCAGCCCGGTTCGCCAGACAACTCCGGTGCTCCGTGAATTTCTGGATTCTCTGCATGCACTGGAACGAACAACAGTGAAGACGGATTATCTTTTTGTAGACGATAACGTGGAAGAAGCCGCATCGAATATATTGCGTGAATTTGTGCTTCAGCATGAGGGAACGGTTATTCAAGCAGATGAACATGGCAGCGGTAGTCCTGACAACAAGGGGGTGTACACCAAGGATGAGGGAGGACACTATTGGCAGGATGAGCAGATTTGGCGTGTAGCCGGTTTGAAAAATCGCATATTGCAATATGCACGCGACAATCATTACGATGCGGTTTTCCTGATTGATTCTGACTTGGTGCTGCATCCGCGGACGCTGGAGCAACTTGTATCGAGTGGCAAAGACATTGTATCCAATATCTTTTGGACCCGCTGGCAGCCGGATGCCAGGGAAATGCCACAGGTATGGCTGCAAGATGAGTATGCTTTGTATCGCCGCGGTGGCAAAACATTAGACGGAACCGAGGCGGAGGACGAGGGCACGCAAACGACTGCTTTTCTAACTCAACTGCGGATCCCGGGTTGTTATGAAGTTGGAGGGCTAGGGGCGTGTACCCTTATTCGCAAAAATGTTCTGGCAGCTGGAGTTTCATATGACCAGATTCCGAACGTATCTTTCTGGGGCGAAGATCGTCATTTCTGCATTCGTGCTCAGGCACTTGGTTTTCGCTTGTTCGTTGATACACATTTACCGGCTTACCATATCTATCGTTTGTCTGAACTCCCAGGGGTAGCAGCTTATAATCGCAGAGCCAGACGGGGCGATCAGACGATCAGTATTACCTTGTGTATGATTGTGAAAAATGAAGAAGCTTCCCTCGCCAGATGTCTGGACTCGGTCAACGGCATTGCCGATGAGATTGTAATCGTGGATACCGGATCAACGGATCGCACTCGTCAGATCGCTTCCAGATATACGGATCGTATCGTTGATTTTGAATGGGTGGATGACTTTGCAGCAGCACGCAACTATGCCTTCGATCAGGCGAAGAGTGAATATATTCTGTGGCTGGATGCCGACGATGTGTTTGAACCGGAAGATCGGGCGAAACTGATTGCCTTGAAACGTTCGCTGGACCCGGAGGTTGATAGTGTCACGATGGATTATAATCTGTCCTTCACAGCAGATGGCAAGGTAGCCTACAGCCTGCGCCGGAATCGTCTGGTGCGTCGGGATCGACAATTTCGCTGGATTGGCGCGGTGCATGAATATCTGGCTGTGGCGGGCAATCTGCTGCATAGTGATATAGCGGTTACCCACAAGAAAGATAAGGAGTATACCGATCGGAATCTGCGGATCTATCGCAAAAGGGAACAGGCCGGAGAGGAATTCGGGCCGCGTGACTTGTACTATTTCGGTAATGAACTGAAGGACCATGGACAGCATGAGGATGCGGTGAAGTACTATGAGAAGTTTCTGGATACCGGGCTGGGCTGGGTGGAAGATCAGATCGCTGCTTGCCAGAAAATGGCGGATTGTGAAGCTGCACTTGAACATCCGGAACAGGAGGTCACGGCGTTGTTCCGATCATTTGCCTATGATTTGCCAAGAGCCGAGATTTGCTGTCGATTGGGTGGTTATTTTGCCGACCGTGAAGATTATCGCAAGGCCCTGTTCTGGTACGAACAGGCCACTCGTGCTGTACGTCCTGATGATCCTATGGTGGTGCTGAATGAAGCAGCCTGGACCTGGATGCCGCATCTGCAACTATGTGTGTGTTATGACCGGATCGGTAACCGTGCCAAGGCCCGGGAACATAATGATATCGCACTCGCCTATCATCCAACACATCCGAGCATGTTATATAACGATCGATACTTTAAAGATTTGGAGAAGGATAACGTATTGGAAAATGCCTAAAGCGCGCATATAGATCGGAACTGTAGGTAGAGATATTACTGGAACAGTTGTTTGTGACAAGAGCCTCCTCTGATGAAGGAGTGGACGCAATGTGCCACTTTTATGAGAGGGGGTTATTGACGTAATTGCATTAAAGGGGTTATTGTAGATATATTAAGTCTTTTATTGAGGGGGAATGAGATGATGAAGTATTCCAAAGCTACCAATTACGCCCTGCACACGATGCTTTTTCTTGCGGCATCCAATTCAGATAAACCTGTGGGTGTGCAGCAGCTTTCGAAGTGGCAGAATGTTTCACCCACATATCTGTCCAAGATTTTAACCAAATTGACGAAAGAGGGGATGATTCATTCTTCTTCTGGTGCCCATGGCGGGTATACACTTCAAGAGAAGTGGGAGGATCTTACGTTTTTGGATATCATACAGGCCATTGAGGGTACAGTCTCTCTGTTTGATTGCTGTCATCATAAACAGGGATGCTTAATTCAAGAAACGATGATCACTGCCGAAGGCCAGATGGAAGAAGTGCTTAAAAATCGAAAATTATCTTCGATTGCCCGTAAAATATCAATGATGCATTAAGTATTTTTTTTCGTTTATAATAGATATAATTTGTCTCTTATATCTATTATAAATCACAACAAACAAATATATCCAAAAGATTTCACTATGTTCTCCCGCATCGTATTGGCCATGAGTGGTGGTCTGTATTTTGTCCTAGCCACGAACTATGCTGCAAGACTAGCTCCTGCTGGCAAACAGGGTAGCGCCATTGCAACTGTCATCACAGGATTCACCGTTTCGTTAGTATTAGGAGTGCCGATTGGTACCTTCATAGCTGCCTACATGGATTGGCACTATGTTTATATTATGATTGCAATTATCGCCTTTATTAATTTCATGCTGTTGTACAGATTTATTCCTCGAATGGAGGGTAACCCGTCTCTCTCCCTGAAGCAACAATTGTTGATTATCAAAGATAAAAAGGTCATCACCGGATTATTAACGATTGTGTTCTGGATTCTGGGCTACACCATGGTATTTGCTTATATCGCTCCACTTTTAAGTTCAGTAGCCGATTTTTCAATAGAAATGATTAGCACAGCGTTACTTGTATTGGGTGTATTTGCATTCATAGGTTCCCGTCTTGGCGGCTATGCGGTAGATCGATGGGGACCTGTTCGCACGATTCCAATCAGTTTGATTATTCATGCTGGAGCTCTCTTTATTTTGCCAATCACAGCAGGTTCCACAATAGGTATTCTTCTGACCATCATGTTTTGGGGCACAGCTGCCTGGATAACAACGCCCGCGAATCAGTTCTATTTGATAACATTGAGACCACAGTCTTCTGAAACAGTCCTGAGTTACAATACGGCAGTAATGAACATAGGTATGACTTTCGGTGCCGGATTGGGAGGTGTGGTTGTGAAATACTATTCCGTTCAAAATTTGGGGTGGATTGGTGGTATGGTTCTGCTGTTGGCGTTGGTCATTGCCCTTGTTTCCTTCAGTTTGACTACAAAGCCAAGTTAAATTCAATGTCTTGATAAAAGGAAGAAGTGAATATTGGATTAATGTATTTCATCCAGAGGAGGATATGCTTTACAATAATGAATAACGGAAAAGCGGTGACCATGATTGCCTGTCTTCGGCTACCGAATTGATGAAGCAAGGGGAACTGTATATGAATCTGACGGAAGTATTATTGGAATCGAGACTGGTCGCGATTGTGCGCGGTATTAGCCGTGAACCGGCGGTAACAGCTGGACAAGGCATGACGAGTGGTGGCATCCGACTGATGGAAGTCACACTAAACACGCCTGGAGCACATGATATTATTGCAGACTGGCGTGAGAGACATGAGGGTGAAGCCTATATTGGAGCCGGCACGGTACTGAATGTGCAGATGGCCAAGGAAGCGGTCGCTGCAGGCGCACAGTTTCTGGTGTCTCCCAATGTCGATCTGTCTGTCATTGAATATGCTGTAGAACATGGTGTCGAGATCTGGCCTGGAGCCATGACGCCCACGGAGATTGTCGCTGCCCATGAAGCGGGAGCACGAGTTGTGAAGCTGTTTCCGATGGCGAGCCTGGGCATTCCATATCTGCGGGAGATCAAAGCGCCACTGAATCATATTCCACTGCTGGCAACAGGCGGCGCCACACTCGAGAACATTGCTGATTATTATGCAGCAGGGGCTGCTGCAGTAGGTCTGGGAAGTGCACTGTTACCACGAGAAGCCCTTGCCGCAGGAGATCATGAGCAGATTGCAGCTTGTACACGGAGATTTGTGGAGGTAGCTGAAGCCTAGGCTTCCAGCGTCCAGATGAGGGTTATATATAGTTGGATATATATATGAAGGTGCCTTTAGATGATTTTTGAATCAATCGTTATCATAAAAACCGATGTCATTTAATGTGCCGCTCATTTTATTGTTTTATGATGGAGGTGTGCCAGAAGCCGGAAAGGAGAGATGCCCTGTGAAAGCTAAAACAATGATAGGCGGCATGCTCGCCGTGGCCGCAGTAACGGCAGGTGGATTATGGAAGGCAGCGGTGAAGAGCCAGACGCCCAAGAAGATTCCAATCACACTCACACCCCCAATGCCGTTTGAGGATGTGACCTTTGACAGTGGGGGAGGTCGGGTGCATGGTTGGTTCATTCCGGCCAGAGCTGACATTCCGAAACCATGGCCGCTCATTATTATTGCACATGGCTGGGGCTCCAATCGCTCCCGTGTTCTTCGTTATGCACGTCCGATCTGGGAAGCAGGATATGCCTTATTTATGTATGATGTGCGTAGTCATGGGGCCAGCGATCTGGTTCGTGCTGCATCTGCCTACCTGTTCCGGGATGATCTGCTCGCGGCATTGCAGTATACGACTGCACGACCAGAGATTGATGCGGATGCCATCGGAGTGCTTGGACATTCTTTGGGTGGACTGGGCACGATTCTTGCAGTGACGGAAGGAATTCCTGTATCAGCAGTGATTACGGACTCGATGCCATCGCAATTTGAGGTAATCGTCAGTTCAGAGCTGAGACGCCGGCGTCTGCCCCTGTTTCCACTGGCCCAGTTAATTCCGAGAATCTGGTTCTGGCGACTGGGTGAATCTCTGAAATCCTATCGTCAGCGTGATCCGGTGATGATGCTGAATGAACGGCGCAGGGGGATGCAACTGCCGATGCTTATGGTGCACTCCAAGGGAGATAATTTCATTCCCCCGAGTGAGCTTGAATATTTTATGTCCAAAGCCGATCCACCCGTAGAACATCTATGGGTCAACAGCGGAGGACACAGTTGTTCCGAGGAAGACCCGGCCTTTTGGGATACCGTTATTCCATTCTTGCATACCCATGTCCAAGGTCGGCCGAAGTCGGACAATTCCACTATTGCGAGCAGTTGAACCAGGTAGAATCAGCCTACATAAGAGTGCAGGCTAACAGAGAAAACGCCAACGTGGTTGGCGTTTTTTTTGCTGTTATTAGCAATATGCAGAAATTCACATTTGTAAATTTGCCCGGAAAACAACCATTCAAAAGGAAGCTTATGGTATCATAGAATAGACTGGCAATATTCATGCGAGGTTATTTGTTATGCTTCTTTGTATGAAATTGAAGGGAGAGGTCAAGATTTGAGTTTGAATTGGAAGATTAATCTACGTTTGAAAATGTTCGCAACCAAAGCAACAACCGCAGCGATGGCAACACTGCTGCTTGCTTCGCAAACACTAGGTTTTGCAGGCAGTGCATCAGCCACGCAAGCAGAGCAGTTGACCGAAGCGACAACGGGGGAAAATGAACAACTAGACGCAACGAGCAATGACGTGCCTGAGGGAGCGAAAATCTCATCCAGGCAAGCCAGTGAAAATATACTAAAATTATTTCCATTGTTAAAAAAGGCAACGATCTCATCTGCACGATTCGATTCACCTAATTCCTATCCACCGCCAGACTACAAGGCATGGGAGATCGGGTTTCAGATTACACAAGGCAATCATACGGCGGGATTCAGTGGAACTGTACATGCAGGCACAGGGGAAGTGTTAAGTGTACATTTGCCGTCGGATATTCTGGATAAACATGTCTCGGAATCAGATGTGAAGCTAACCAAAGCTGAAGCTGAAGAAAAGGCCGTGGCACTGTTGTACCAAGCGATTCCAGATCTTAAGGACAATGAATATGCTCCGCTTGGAGATCTGTATTCTTCCATTGAACAAGAGTCATTGTTTGGCAGAACAGAGTACCGATACGGGTACCAGTTAAAACATGACGGATTGTTATCTGACGCAGAGACAGTCTACATTAATGTGGATGAAAGTGGTTTGGTGACAGGTTACTCGCGAGGTACTACCGAAGCCAAGTATCCCTCATCGAAACCGGCAGCTTCAGAAGAGAAGGCCAGACAGCAGTTTGAAGAACAGTTCGATGTGGAACTGGCTTATATCTCCAAAGATCGTCTATCTTCCAAACAGGGTCAGCAGTATTACCTTGCATATACACCCAAAAATATCAGTATCGTTCCGATTGAAGCCAATACATTGGAACGGATTAATCCATTAACAGGTAAAGCTGTGGATGAAGATTCTTTGCAGCAGGATACGAAGTTAAAAGGTGATGTAACTCCTTTTGTTCCGGCCAATGGTACGAGGTTGAATGTTCAGCAGGCCGCCAATCGGGTCGCAACGAACTTTGATATTCCCAAGGGTTATAAGCTGGAACATAGCCAGCTGAGCAAGGGATATTACTCAAGTCCGAACAGTCAGGTATGGAGTCTGAGCTGGAGTGATCGAAGTGCCAATATGTCCTATATGTTCATGCGGGATATCTCAGCACAGGTAGATGCAGTTACCGGGCAGATCTACAGTTATACGATGATGCAACGAATGGGACCGGAGATGGAACTGGAGAAGCCGGCTGAGGAGAAGGCAGGCAAATTGGTAACGCGGAAGCAGGCTGAGAAACTGGCAATGAACACGGTGATTGCGTTAGTTCCAGATGCAACGGAGCAGTTCCGGCTGACTAACGTGATTGAGGTGGACGATGCTCGCACATTTTTGTTCCAGCGTTATCTGAACGGAATTCCGGTTAAGGATGATACGGCACAAGTACAGGTGCTGAACAACGGGACGATTAACGAGTTCTATACGCGTATTGCGGCAACACCTGAACAATTGCCGGCAGATGTTAAGCCAGCTATCAGTTACGAAGAGGCCAAGGCGCTCTATCTGGAGGAGTTCAAGCTGATCCTGGCATATTCCCGTTATGGCGGATATGGTAGGAACGGTGGTCAAGTCATCCCAGCGGGGGTGAAACTTGCTTATATGCCTACACGTGATGAGAATTCGATCTATGGCAACTATGAAGCGCTGGATGCGAACACAGGAGAGTGGAAGCTTTTATACGGGGACACAAGCTCTGCAACCAAGGCTGAACCTACGGATATCTTGGGTCATGTGGCCGAAGCAGCTCTACGTAGTATGACACAGCATGGCGTATTGCTTGCTGATGAGCAGGGACGTGTATTCCCGGATCGTGTGATCACCCGAGGAGATTGGTTTAACTATCTGGCAAGAGCGATTAATCCAAATATGGATCTGTACTACAGTGGGGACGGAGATGACAAGTTATACGCTGATGTGACGCCTGACAGTGCGTATTATAAGGCAGTTCGGGCATTAATCGATCAGCGCTGGCTTGCCGGAGCGGACCCTGAACAGAATTTGAATCCGCAGGAAGAGATGACACGTGAAGAATTGGCAGTGTTGCTCGTACGTATTTTACGCTATGAGAAGTTGGCCGGATTCTATACATTGCCATCGGATCTTCCCAACATTGCGGATGCCAGTGCCATTATGAGTAAGGGAGCGGTTTCCCTGAGTTTGAAGCTGGGATTACTTCCTTCGATTGAAGGACGATTCATGCCTGCACGCAAAGTGACGGTTGCCGAAGCTTCACAGGTATTGGAACGGCTGGCGAAGCTTCAAGGTAAGACAGATACGTTTATGAGTGGTAATCGCCTGTATTAGACTAGGAATCACACATATCATGCCCAAGCGAATCATAGGATGAAGATAACAGGTAATCGTGATTCATTGAACTGAAGATCAAGGGGACCTTCCATAGAAGGTCTCTTTTGATTTGCTTTGACAAAACTACAATGACGACAGAGCCTTTTGTGATACAATAAGGCGTGAGAACTTTGCAAAGAAGGGTGGGTTCCTTTCATGGGTAAGAACGGGAAACGAATTATCACCATACTGCTGGCAGGCTGTCTGATTGCTGTAGCATTACCACGTACGGTTGATCTTGATCAACTGTATGCTGCATCAGGGACATCAGATATATCCACGGCAACAGATTTGCGCCAGACCTTGCTTACCGCAATGTCACAGCGAACGGAGGAACTTGTTTTTACATACAAAGGCAATGTGAAAGACCTCAAAAAACAATTACAAACCTCCATCGATGAGGCAATGAAGAGCGACCCCTATATCCAATATACCGTTAAAAGTTATGCATTTAATTATAAAGGCTCCAATGTGTCGGCCGAGGTGCATGTGACTCTCTCCTATCGGGAGACCAAGGAGCAGACCGATTTTGTGAATCGTAAAGTCACGAATGTGTTGAAAGAAATCATCAAACCAGGTATGACGGATCATGAGAAGGTCAAGGTCATTCATGACTGGATTGTGCTTAACCTTTCCTACGATACTTCGCTCAAGAAATATACGGCCTACGACGGGCTTGTTACAGGCAGTACCGTATGTCAGGGATACTCATTGCTGGCCTATCGGATGCTGGAGCGAGTTGGTATCGATAATCGAATTGTGGAAGGTACAGCAGGTGGGCAGCTTCATGCCTGGAATATCGTGAACCTGGACGGCAAGTGGTATCACATGGACACCACCTGGGATGATCCTACCCCTGACCGCAAAGGTAAGGTTAGCCACAGCTATTATTTGCTGAGCGATGATGAGATGGCACGTGACCATATCTGGACAGGCAAAAGCAAGTACCCCGCTGCGCCCGCCCCATATCGAGAAGCTTTATTAAAGCTGGTGAAGGCCGGAGATAGCAAAAAAGCCGCTTATCAGAAGCTGTACCATGCTCTGGACTATTCCCTGTATGATGAAGAGGATGCGGTTAAAGGCCATGCTGCGCTGAAGACCAAAGTTCAGAGTAAGCTGAAGGAAGGCGGAACCTCGCTGACATTCAGGTACAAGGGTACGGAGGCTGGACTGATTGAAGATTTGCAGGATTTGTACCAGCTTGGCATGAAGTCAATATCTTATTATGTGTCCAAAATGGAAGGTACTACGGATCTGCGCGTCAAAATTAACTGGATGTTATAACAATCGTTTTGAACAGGATGCTCCGCTTGAGGAGTATCCTTTTTTGCATTCAATTTTGTGTTCAAAAACGAGTTTTTAGTGTTGTCTATTTTTTGTATATGTCGCTTTGCTATTCTAATCTTCGGCGTATGCCAACACTACGTACGAGGAGGATATGCAAACAATGAGGAAAAAAGTGAGCATAGTGATCATTGCTCTGTTACTGGTCACGCAAATGATGCAGGGTTGGATATTTACACCAACCATGCATGCTCAGGATGAATCAACTAATTTGCCAGCCAGTGCAATCAGCGATACAGCATCAGAAGAAGGTTTGGCAGGTTCGGTAATTACAGATCAATTGATTACCAGTGTGCAGATGTACAATCAGGAACCAGAAGACAACGGGAATGGCACGATTGAAGTCAAAGGAGATAAAATCGAGGATATTCGACCACGCATTCAGGATGAGGTAGCTGTAGTCTTTACATGGGGACTTGCAGATGACAACCACAACTACAGCGATGGCTCTACGTTCACCTTTAACTTACCCGATAAATTCATCATCGGATCGCAGCTTAAGGGTAATCTGGATGGCGGTGTTGGGGAGTATGTGGTGAATCCAGATGGCACAATCATCTTTACCTTTAATGAACTGATCGAGCATGCGAAGCTGGAAGGCAACTTCTACGTGTGGATCAAGTTCGATGAGAGCAAGATGGAAGATGGCTTGAAACAACAGATAGACTTTAGTTCCGCAGGGCAGGGCATCATTGATGTGCATTTTGCCAACACAGCCATAGATAAGTTGACGAAATCGGGAAGCGCAAACAAAGACAACTTCAACTCGGACGAAATTAAATGGACGGTAGATTTTAACCAAGGCGAGAAGGCTATGAAAAATGCGGTTCTTACAGATACGTTGCCAACAAACCTTGAACTCAAGGGCAATATCGAAATTCGCGAATTGGAAGTGCAATTGAATGGATCTGTAAAAGAAGGTCCACTAGTTCAAACGGAACCACAGTTTCCAATTGTATTGGGAGACACAGATAAGGCATATCGTGTAACCTATACGACAAGTGTTAAAGCACCAACCACTGCTCCGTTCACCAACGTGGAGTATCAAAACGAGGTTGCGCTTACAACGGATCAGAGCGAGCACGACGAAACAGATATTGGCCGAGTTCGTGTAAGTTTTAATGAGCCCTTGAACAAGTCAGGGCAAGATAGTGTGTATGATCCGGTGACACAGACGATTACATGGAAAGTGCAATATAACTACAATCAGCAAGAAATCATGCAAACGAATGCATGGATTGAAGACCGCTTTGATACGGCAAAACAGCAACTGATCAACCATTCCGTCAACGTGTATCAAGTGGACATTAATGCAAGTGGAGCGGCTTCGAACAGAACACTGATCAATCCGAATGAATACACAATTGAAGCGATGGGTACAGGGTTCGATGATGGCTTCAGATTACATTTTAAGAACGATATTACAAAGGCCTATGAGATTGAATATGATACACAATCCATTCATCGTGTTTATACAAACGACACCATTACGAACACAGTTAACATGTATGATGGTACTTCCAAAACAGGCCGAAGAGACATTCAGGAAGTCATTTTTGCAAAGAGTGTAAAAAGTGAAAACTTCAACACAAAAGAAATCGAATGGCAGATGGTGTTGAACCGTGATTTGCAGGACATGACGGAGATCGTCATCACCGACAATTACGAAGGCAGACATATGAAACTGATTCCGGGTAGTCTTCAAGTGAGCGGTGTTAACCAAGACGACTTTGAACTGATTCCGGACCCGGCTGATCCAACGTATGAAAAAGGATTCTCACTTCGCTTGAAGGACGGCGTCACGCTCAGTACGGAGCATGTTATTACTTATAAGACAAGCTTTGATCCGACAGCAGGTATGCCAACGGATGATGAATATCGCAACTCAGCCAAGATCGATTGGGAAGAGTCTGATGTACAACAGACTGCGATTACGAAATCTGCTGTGGTCAAACCTCAGGACTACACGATTCAAAATGGTAACAAGAAGGGGGAGTATAGCGCCAAAGATAAAAAGATCACCTGGACAATCGATGTAAACTACAATTTGCAGGAAAGGCAAGCTGATGATCAGGGTGCCCAGTAGAACGAGCAGGATAGAGAATTTTTTCATTATACATCAACTCCCGTTGTCCTAGAAAAAATAGTATACCTTTCTCTATTCTACTTACGGATCTATACAAAATATGGACAGGGACGAAAGGACGTACAGAAATGTTCGAAGGGGGAAGCCGACCCAAAACAAAACCTGAACCGCTCCCTGTAAAGTAGACAGTTAAAAAAACAAAAATTAGTTCATTGAGATACCTTAGCCCGGATGACGTGCTAAGGTATCTTTCTTGTTATACAGCTCTTCGGTATTCGTTCGGAGACAAGCCGCCCAAACACTCCGTGTAACGGTAGTTGTTGTAGTAGCGCATATAACGACGGACTGCGCTGTACATATC
>NZ_JAGGNR010000027.1 GCF_018614975.1 Paenibacillus polymyxa
GTCACGGGGCTTCAACCTTAGGATTTCTCCACCAGCTGCCCGTCAGCTACGAGGCGACTTGGCTCTTACCTCGACCGGACTTTCACCGGCTAGTTGTGTCTAGCTTGGCTAGGCGCGCAAACAGGTAAATGTAGCTTCAAAACACTACTCCCTAACCAACATCGCTACACTCTCCACATGTACTGTATGCGGGAACATATCCACTGGCGTTACCTCAACCGTTCGATATCCGCCATCCTCCAGCACACGAAGATCACGTGCCAACGTACTCGGATTACAGCTCACGTACACCACTCGCTCCGGCTTCATCTCCAGGATTGTATCCAGCAAACGTGGATCACAGCCCTTGCGCGGTGGATCGACAACGATCACGTCAGCTTCGATGCCTTGTTCTTTCCAGCGTGGGATTACGTCCTCGGATGCACCAACTTCGAACTTGACGTTGCGCATCTCGTTCAATAGAGCATTGCTACGCGCATCCTCAATCGCTTCAGGCACGATCTCGACCCCATACACCTGATCCGCATGTTGAGCGAGGAAAAGAGAAATCGTCCCGATGCCGCAATAGGCATCAATTACGGTCTCTTTGCCACTCAGTCCTGCGTACTCTACCGTCTTCCCATACAGTACTTCCGTCTGCACCGGATTCACCTGATAGAACGAACGCGCAGAGATCGCAAACTGCACATCACCGATATAATCATAGATTACATCACGTCCCCACAGGACGCGGGTCTCATCGCCAAAGATGACGTTGGTCTGTTTCTTGTTCACGTTCTGGCAGATGCTCGCCACATGCGGAATGGCTTCACGGATACTGCCAATCCATTCGTCTTTGTACGGAATGTCTCGACCATTCGTAACCAGAACAAGCATCATCTCGCCTGTACGGAACGCCTTCTTCACGACCACGTGACGGAGCAGACCCCGGCCTGTCTCTTCGTTATATGCGCTGATTCCCAAATGACTGCCGATCTCCTTAACCTTCGCGACCACTTCGTCATTATGCTCATGCTGAATGAGGCAGCTCTCCATATCGATGATCCGATGACTTCCTTTTGC
The DNA here is from genome assembly GCF_018614975.1 of Paenibacillus polymyxa. GTDB lineage: Bacteria > Bacillota > Bacilli > Paenibacillales > Paenibacillaceae > Paenibacillus > Paenibacillus polymyxa_E. The sequence continues at coordinate 1,063 of NZ_JAGGNR010000027.1, forward strand.
GTAAAAACCACCTACCAGACCACCCTCAGCTGCTCCAATCGGCACCTGTGCCTTATTCCGATAGCGCCATGGCTCGTCCATGCCCATCGTAGGCAGTACGCGAATGCCCTGCTCCGTATCTTCTTCGTTCATAACACCTTCGAGGCGAAGTCGAATACGATTGCTGCCGATCATTTGTACTTCAGAAGTAGCCAGTTCAGTTGTCTGATTCGCATCACCAACTGAAGCGTCATCCTGCACACGCTGTTCGGCTCCCTCTTCATCTTCCTGCACGTTGGATGCCAGCGTCTCCGCATCCTCCACCATCACGTTCAGCTTGCCAATACGTTGCAAATTATCGACCACCAACTGGCGTTTCCACGCAAGCTGACCGGAATAGCTCATATGCTGGATCTGGCAGCCGCCGCACTGATCGTAGATCGGGCAAGGCGCGAACACACGATCCGGGCTTGCTTTCACGATCTCCAGCAATTTGGCGTAGCCGTACTGCTTCTTGGTTTTCATTACACGCACACGAACGGTTTCACCTGGAAGCGCACCCTGCACAAAGAGCGTGTATCCATTCGCACGACCTACTCCCTCACCGTCATGGTTCATGCCAATGATGTCGATGACGGTCTCTTCATTTTTACTAACGGGCAGTCCTTCGATTGGTGCAGATTCACGCGTTCTCCCCTTAGGACGAACGGCAGAAAGAGATGCGCCTTGTGGCCGCACCTCTTTTCCCTGCTGACGTGGTGATGGACGAGATGATTGACTTGGCTGACGGGACGCTGAAGCGTTCCCTAGCCCCTGAGAGGCAGCCGAATTCCGGCGGTTTTTTCCACGACCGCTGCGGTTCGTATTAGACAACGTACATTCACTTCTTTCTTTTTAGTATTTAACGATACAACATCAGATGATGACGCAAATTCGTAAACGTAGCTGGCAGCGTGCCGCCCAACTCTCCATCGAGGTTCAGTTGCACATAGCCCGGCGACGTAACTTCCATATGACTCGTCTGGAAATGAACGACCTTCTTGTCGTTCAGATGCTCCCCACGCAGCGCAAGCGTTACGAGGCGGATCATGTCAGCCAGATTACATTTGCGGACACCGATCACATCGAACAGACCATCATCAATAGTTGCACCCGGAGCCAACTTCTCGAAACCTCCTACCGAATTGGTATTGGCGATGAGGAATAACATGAATTCATCATGGATCTCTTCCTGACCGTCGGCGCGAATAATCAGCTCCTGAGGAGACAGGCTCGCCATTTTCTCAATACCCTTCATATAATAGGCCAGTTGCCCAATCATCGTTTTCAGACGACTCGGTACTTCATAGGTCAGTTCAGTCAGTGAGCCGCCACCGGCGATGTTGATAAAATATTTATCATTCGCTTTGCCCAGATCGAGCGGACGAAGCTGCTGGTTAATGACCAGATCCACGTAATCTTCCCACTGTCTCGGAATGCTGAGTGCACGTGCAAAATCATTTGTTGTTCCCAAAGGAAACACACCCAGCGGAGGACGGTTCTCCCGCTCGGCCATACCGTTAATAACCTCGTACAACGTGCCATCGCCACCAGCAGCAATAATCATGTCATAGCCGCGCTCAATTGCAAGTTCAGCTTCCCGGGTTGCGTCACCTTCACCCGTTGTTGCGTGACATGAAGCTTCAATACCACCTTGATCCAAACGCTGCAAAATATCAGCCAGACGTTTCTTCATTTCTTCCCGGCCTGAGGTCGGATTATATATTAAACGAGCTTTTTTCATCTCATACGCCACCTATTCCACATTATCCATGAGTCTGAACGACCACATATTCTTACGTTGCATCAGTCCACAAAAGGGCATATTTTTAACACAACAATGAACTTCCGTTAATGTTGCTCTAATCCTTCGTCTTACCTATATCTATGCATCAGGAATTACGTCTCATTCCAAAGCCTTTAACTCCTATCATATCATCAAATGTAAAGATGTCCTAGCCTGTAATCTATAAGTATATTTTTACATATATGTATCCACTAATCCATCCATTACCCAATAAACCTCCTGCACCGATCCTGAATCTTCCCCACTACCTTTTATGTAAAATAAGTCTCATTAATCAACCATTCTGCCCGCTTGGACAGGAATTAGTCTTCGATTTCGCTTACCTTCATATGATTAAGACATAGATATGCTACAAATTTACAAATCTTAAGATGAAAAGATAAATAACATAAACCTTTTTCCACTATAGTCTTAGTGCACCCTCAGCTTAGCACCACATCATACCCGTGAAGGAGAATTGTGAATGAAGAAAATCGTGTTAATGCTCCTGGTCTTTCTTATGGCATGTATTCCTTGGGTCACCATTGTTGAAGCAGCAGAAATTAATCATGATCAGGTTGTTGGATTTCAGGAAGTCTCACCAGTTACCGTGACACAACAAGCAGCCAAGCGTTTTCAGCCATTTCTAAAAGTCTATCATGGATGCGTGCCTTTCCCCGCAGTGGATCAGCAGGGCAATACCAGTGCGGGCTTGAATACGTCCGGGTCATCGAATGGAAACTGCAGCTCAAGTACAGGGCAGATCTACTCCCGCTCCGCATGGCACAATGGGGTGTGGGCTATCATGTATTCGTGGTATTTCCCCAAAGACTCCCCTTCCTCCGGACTCGGTCATCGTCATGATTGGGAAGGAATCGTCGTATGGGTCGATAATCCGGCAGCTCCCACTCCAAAAATCCTCTCTATCGCATATTCCGGTCACGGCCAGTTCACCAAAGTCACACCGAGCAATAACAATACACAAGGTAACCATCCGTTGATTTCCTATAATAGTACCTGGCCGCTGAACCATGAGCTTGGCGTTACCAACGCTGTTGGGGGAACACAACCTTTAATCGGATGGGACGATCTGACTTCTGCGGCACGAAATGCACTCAACACGACAAACTTTGGCAGCGCCAACGTACCTTTCAACGATAACAATTTCACCAACAATTTAAACAAAGCCTGGTTTAGATAAAAAAATCCCCTTCAAGTGAACAGTTCACTTGAGGGGATTTTCATATGTTAGCATTATTTAACGCCTCAATCTCTCCAAAAGAACCCGCAATCAGTTTAGCCTGAATCTCCGGTGTAATCGTTATGTCCATAGCCTCAAGCACCTTGAAGCCCTCATCCATCGCCCTAATCATATGTTGAATTTGCTTTCTGTTCCCGTCCAACTTGATCAACTCACGCTCCTGATTAAAGCTCACCGCATTAAGCATCAGAATGGGGATGATATGACTTTTCAGCCAGGCATCAATATCGCTTAGAACATTCAACTTGTATTTCACATGTTGGAAAGCTTGATCCAGCAAAGGTTTAAAGCTTATCTCACCGTCCAGACTGCCAATCACCATCTGCCCACTTCCTCCACCGATGGATAACATGCGCTCCTTTTCCGGCCTCCACTCACAAAAAACCACGTCAAAGGACGTGGTTTGATGATTGATGAAGCTATGGAGTTCAAATCAATTGATGCGACATTACTGCGAGCGATGCGATCACACACCTATGCCAAAGCGATCACTTCAAGAAGAAGCTTTAACCTCATTACATCTCTCCAGCAAAATCTGGATCTGGCGCTCTAGCCACTGCCCAAGCAATGGATGTGGCAACAGTGTCTCACCGCTGTACACATAGTCCAGTTCCTGCAACCGATCCGGGATAACATTCCTCGTGAAATAACCGGCACTCAAAAACAGCGGCGCCACAATGACTCGGTTCCCCCGCTCTTCGTTCCAGTACTTCACTTTATCGTACAGACTCTCCGGATTCAGCAATGCATAATCTGTATGGGCTACACCACTAACTTCCTGCACACGCTCTGCGAGGGAAGAAATTCCGGCTTCCCAACGGTCGCGAAAACCATCATGAATACTTCCATGTCCTACCAGCAGAATGGTTTCTTCCTCGGGTTGCTGTGACAGCAATCGAACTTTGTCCCACACCATTACGGCAATATCCGGATCGTTATCCACTGGATAACCAAAATGAACCCGGGCTGTGACCTCGAAAGGTTCCAGATCCGTTTCTCGCTCAGGTGCTGCCTTTGCACCAATGGCAAATTCAATTTCATCTACATGAGTACTTCCAGACGAAACAAATAGAGGTACGACCAGAATATCCGTTACGCCTTGTGCTTCCAGTCGGTTGATACCGTCCTGGATTAGACGTCCTTCCACAAGTTCAAGAAAACCGGCTTCAACTGGTAATGGAACAGGCAGATTCAACCGGGAGATCGCGTCATCGACGGATTCCACCCAGGTCTGCTCCTGTGAACCGTGACTAATGATGAGTACACCCGGCTTCTTCATGTTAGCGTCCCAGGCGTTCCAGCGTCATTTTATAACCATCATTGCCGTAATTCAGGCAGCGTTTCACACGTGAAATCGTGGCTGTACTCGCGCCTGTCTCTGCTTCAATCTGGTTATACGTATTGCCTTTACCCAACATTCGTGCCACTTCCAGCCGCTGGGACATGGATTGGATCTCGTTTACCGTGCAGAGGTCATCAAAGAAAACATAACACTCTTCAATATCTTTTAGAGTCAAAATAGCCTCAAATAGTTGTTCAATGCTTTTATCATTTAGCTTTTTCAGCTGCATTTCATCATCATCCCCTAGCGGTTACTGTGTACCTACATTGTACTCACCCTGAGTTGGTATTTCAAGCGTTACCGATTTCACGCACTACAGAATAAAAATACATGTTACCGCTTACAAAAGGTACTATTGTCCTCCCCTCACGCACATCGGGCGAAATTCCCACGCTTTTTCCCAGTTTTCACCTGTATATATCCGATTACTTATGTAGGTTTTCAATCCCCCTAAATGTGACAATTTTGTGTCCAAACTGCATTTTACTCTTCGTGAACCTGCCAACTTACATGCGCCCAAATCCGCAAATATCCCGTTTTCCGGGATACCCGCCTACGCCGTCTCTCCGCGAATGACATACAGTATAACAAAAGGGAGTTCCACAAGGGTCTATGATGTACATCTGTCATGCAACTCATGGAACGCAATTCCGAAATCCAATAGAAGGAACGTGATTGTTCATGCCACAGCATTATTATCACCGCCAGCCAGCACCAGGGCAGCGTCCGTCTTCTCATGCTCATCGGCAGGCACATACTTCTGCCTATATGCCGCCCGGTGTGGTTCCGCGGTCTTTAAATGAAACTCAGATTCAACCGATGTATCCTGGCGTAGAACCACACTACCCGGGCTTTGGTGAAGTCGAAGCTTCTGCAGTCGTACCCTATGGGCAGGGTGTGGCTGGCGGGAACTTTTATGGAGGTGCAGCTCAGGTTGTTCCCCCAGCTCCGGTAACGGCGCCTGCTACTGGCAGTACCGGCTTTTCATTAGCCAACATCGGTGAGTTAAAAGGAATGATCGACCGCTTCGGCGGTATTGATGGGATCATGAGTGGAATAGGCAAAATGCAAAAGGTCGTTGGTGGCATCCAGCAGATGGCTCCGATGATGAAGCTCGTTATGGGCATTCTGCCTTTTGGAAAAGGAAAATCAAATAACAGCGCAGCTGATGCAGACTATGAAGAATATAAGCCGTCCCGAAAACGTACGCGTAAGCGTCAGAATAAAACAACGAATGTGCCACGTCGCCGCAATACAACTCCAGTCCGTCGCAAATCCAATTCCACGAAGCGCCGTCCCAAAAGTCGCAAAGGTTAAAAAAATTCAGGCACCCCCTTACAGAAGGCGGGTGCCTTAACAACGTTCATCCGTATACAAATAAAGTTTAGGAACTTACGTTCTTATCCCTGTAATTTGAGGTATACTGGATAGTAACTAAAGGAGGCGGACCATGGAACTTATCAAAGACAAATACACTCCCGCATTAATCGGTCGGACCGGCGAACAGTTGCGTCAATTCTACCCGAAGCTGGATACACAGCAATTTCATGAATTGGTTTTCGCTGAAGGCTGGGAACAGTTGGAATTCAAAGCACGCATTCGCAGAATCACACTGGCCTTGACTGCAGTACTCCCCGACAATTATGAGGAAGCATTACCTATCATCGAACAAGCAGCCCCCAATATGAGAGGCGTTGAATATCTTTTTGTGCCGGATTTTATCGAAGTGAATGGACTTGACCTAGAAGATTACGAATTATCCATGAAGTATCTGACCGTCTTCACACCTTATTCCAGCTCCGAGTTCGCGGTACGCCCGTTTATTGAACGTTATCCAATTCAAACGATGAAACATATGATGGCGTGGGCAGAGAGCAACAACGAGCATATCCGCAGACTTGCCAGTGAGGGCAGCCGGCCACGTTTGCCATGGGGTGCCAAACTCCAGAACTTTATTACTGATCCAACACCTGTACTTCCGATTCTGCATGCATTGAAACAGGACGAGTCCCTCTATGTTCGCAAAAGTGTCGCCAATCATCTGAATGACATCTCCAAGGACCACCCTGAACTGGTTATGGATCTGGCCACGACCTGGTACGGACAACATGTACACACAGACTGGATTGTCCGGCATGCCAGCAGGTCATTACTGAAGAAAGGACATAGTCAAGCACTAAGTCTTTTTGGTTATAACGAGCAGGATTCGATTCACATTGAGCAGCTTCAGCTTGCTCATGATACAGTCGCTATTGGCGAAGATCTTCATTTTTCGTTTGATGTCGTTAATAAGAGCGGCGAGTCACAGATGCTGCGAATTGAATATGAGATGGGTTATATGAAGGCAAACGGCAAGCAGGCACCCAAACGGTTCAAATGCTCCGATAAAATGTACCCGACAGGCAGAACCAAGGTAGCCACCAAACAATCGTTCAAAATCATTACAACGAGGAAATACTATGCTGGACTACATACGCTAACGATTGTTGTGAATGGTCAAGCGGCGGCAACAACTTCTTTTGTCCTTGAAGTGGAGTAACAGGAAATCGTCGTAAGTTATACACAGCTCGTTTCAGCGAAAACTTATTCACATGTGGATAGAATATTTCTAGACATCTACACAAGGATCAGAAAGGCCACCTAGGCAACATCATCTACCGACAGGTTATTCCATTCCTGCCTGAGATCATTGCTCAGTGGCCTTTTTCATGAAGACTGAAACGCCTGACTCTAAGCTTTCTGGAAAAAAGCGGCGTTCAGAGCAGTAAGATGTAACATTTCATTTTCTTACTTAAACCATCCCCGCTTCACAAACCAGGCCACCATGCTGCCGCCAAGCACAAACATTAACAACAGCACCGCACCATACCCAAACTTCCATTGAAGCTCAGGCATATAGGCAAAGTTCATGCCATAGATACCCGCGATCAGTGTGAGCGGCATAAATACCGTCGTTATTACCGTGAGTGTCTTCATGATCTGATTCATCCGGTTGGAGTTCAGGGAAATATAACTGTCGCGCAGATCAGCGGTCATCTCCCGATCGGCTTCAATCATGTCCGTCAGCTTCAATAAATGGTCATAGATATCGGTAAAATAAGCCGTATGTTCACCTGTTCGCTGCACATGCTGGGAGTTAACCACCCGATAGAGCAGATCCCGCATCGGTACTACCGTTCGTCTGAGCTTCAGCAATCGAGTCCGCAGATCAAACACCTGGTTCATCAAGTCTTCAACCGACTCTTGTCCCCCCCGGTTCTCCAGTTCAGCCAGTTCATCCTCAATCGCAAATAGAGACGGAAAATAATGATCGACCAGCTTATCCATCACCGTATAGGCTGCTGCCACCGGACCTCGCGCCCAGATGGTTCGTTCATGTGCATGGTGCAACAAGCGTTCCCACGCTTCATCCACTTCCTCCAGTACGCCATGATGAAAAGACACTAGGAAGTTTGATCCGAGAAACAAGTCAACCTCCTCGGCTTCCAGTGTGGATGGGTTCAGTGCATGCAGCACAAGAAACTGCAAATTATCATAATAATCAAGCTTGGGCCGTTGCAATATATGCATACAGTCCTCTATAGCTAATGGGTGAAAATTAAAATATGTATCCAGCAAACGGCTTTCCTCTTCCGTTGGCTCGTTAAAATCGGCCCATACCCAGGCGTAATCGTTCAGATCCAACTGTGTAAGTGGTACGTTAACGGAGACTTGATGCTCTCGTGTAATGGCGAGTGTACGAATCATAAATCAGATCACATCCTTGTCCTGTATCTTTACGTTATTGTACACAGGTACCTTCAAACTCGACAACAAAAAAAGCCAACCCTGTTGGCTTCTCTCATTTCCCTATCCACAGTTTCCTGTATCCACAGGAATATCTTATTTTGGTTTATCATTCCACGGATGGCTATCCACATATCCAGCCTGTCCACACGTTCATGCACAGGCGTCTCTTGATTTTGGTTGTATAATTATCCACATATCCCGATATTCACACAGTTATGAACAGATTGTCTGTTAACCCCGAATTCGTTCCGGATCTCTTTTTAGAAAATAATCCAGTAGAGCAATCCTGCCAGTCCCGCAGTAATCGGAATTGTAATGAACCACGTAATAATGATACGTCCAGCAAGTCCCCATTTCACAGCAGAGAAACGTTTCGCGGAACCTACACCCAGAATAGCTGATGTGATGGCGTGCGTTGTACTAACTGGAAGGTGAAGCAACGTTGCTGTGAAAATAACGGAAGCAGCTGACAGATCCGCGGCAAATCCGTTAATCGGTTCAATTTTAAAGATTTTGGTACCCATCGTTTTGATGATTTTCCAACCACCAATGGATGTACCCAGAGCCATCGCGGTTGCTGCTGAAATTTTAACCCACAGCGGCACTTCCAGATGATCTTGTACACCTGCTGCAACCAAAGCAAACGTAATAATACCCATCGCTTTCTGTGCATCATTCGTACCATGTGTGAAGGCTTGCAGTGCAGCCGTGAAAATCTGTACCGTACGGAAACCTTTATTCACGTTATGCGGACTGCGCTTGGCGAAAATGTATTTGAGAATCGTCATGACCGCATAACCGATAGCAAATGCGATCAGAGGTGATAATAGCAAACCTCCAACGATATCAATGAATCCGCTCCACTTCACTTTTTCAGCTCCTGCGCCAACGAGCACGGCACCTGCAAGGGCTCCGATAAGTGCGTGTGATGAGGAAGACGGAATACCAAACCACCATGTAACCAGGTTCCAGATAATCGCAGCGATCAAGGTGACTATGACGACCTCGATCCCGTTATCCAGCGTGCTGGGGTCTGTCACACTCCCCCCAATCGTCTTCGCAACGCCTGTAAACATCATCGCACCGACAAAGTTCATTACCGCTGCCAATAGGATCGCGCGACGTGGCGTTAGTGCTCGTGTCGATACTGAAGTGGCAATGGCATTGGCCGTGTCGTGAAAACCGTTGATGAAGTCAAACGCCAGTGCAAGGAAGACGACTAAACCTAATACCCAAATCGTTGTTTCCATTATTCTCTGGCTCCTTAAGAATTACGCATGATGATGGATTCGAGCACATTCGCTACGTGTTCACAAGCATCCGTTGTTGTCTCAAGACGTTCGTAAATTTCCTTACGTTTGATCAATTCAATCGGATCAGGCACGGTAGCGAAAAGGTTCTTGATACACATGCGCAACACTTCATCGCCCTGATTTTCCAGATCATTCAATCGAATCGTGTACTCACGAATCGCCAGCAATTTTTTCTGAGACAGCAAATGAATGGCCTTCTGAATTTCGTAAGCCGATTGGCGCAAAATTTCAGCGAATTGAACGATATATTCGTCCGGATCTGTCAGTTGGTACATATAGAAACGGGAAGCCGTTGCTTCGAGTCCGTCCAATACGTCATCAAGTGTCGTTGTCAGCTCCATAATATCATCGCGTTCGATCGGCGTGATAAATGTTTTGTTGAGTTCTGTAATAATCGTATGCACGTAATCATCACATTTCGACTCGTACTTCTTCATTTCATTGGCAAAAAGAGTCACATCCTGAAGGTTGGAGATTTGCTGGGAGAAATAATCTGCCGCTTGAACAACCGTATCTGCCATGTTCTCCAGTGTTTCAAAAAATATATCCTTCTTCTTCTTAAACTTCATACCCCTATCCCCTTTACGAGAAATTGCCGATAACCGATGAAACATGAAATGACAACCTTTGATATCTTATCATATTTGTTTCATGGTTTGTACAAAAGGTGTGATCCTTTTTTATATTCTTATCACATTAATCTGAAATGAATCTTAATTATTTGGAATAATGGTAAATTCAAGTTAAGATTTTACACTACGTTTACAATTCGACATCGAATTATGAAATCGACACGATTCTACTTTTTACGTTAATGTACAATATAATGCCTTTTCGACGACAAAATGGTTACATGTTTCATCGTTTTCTTTCATTACATCCTTTTATTGCACAGCCAGCTTCACATGACTAGAAAATTCCGGTTGATTAGGAACAATGCTGATAAAGGTTTTACCCGGCACAAGAGCAACTTCACTGCCACCTTGAACAAACCGTATAATGTCCCCCTGCTTCTTGACCCACTGCCCACGAATCATCTTGCCCTTCTGAAACAACATGGCTTCTCCGCCCTGTTCCACATTAACGGACAACCGTCCTACACTATCGAGCACCTTGTGATCTGCACCTGCCACAATGATGTTCGCTGTGCCAAGTTGAGTCCCATTATCCAAATCCTGATCTGCCTTACCATTCACCATTCTCATATATCGTCCGCTAACTTCATCATAATCATACGTTACCCGGTAACTATCCAATAAATAATGGATATCGAATTGTTTCACTGCCTCTCCTGCGGATGTCGCGCCTTCTTCATTATAGATGTATACGGGAGACTTGAAATCATGGCTATAGCCCTTGATATCGGCTCCTTCTCTCAGCTTGTCCGCTGAAGTATACAGATTATGTGGTGCTTTACGATCCGAGGAACGCCAGAAATACGGCCCACCATTCGAAATCTCATCCATATGCTGTTTCTGCTGCCTTTGCAAAATGGAATACGCCTCCGGACTGCCTCCGGCGTGAACAAGTATCCCATCATAACTCTCGCCTAGCTCAATCAAATATGGACGTATACTACGAACGGGTCCAACCGTCTCCGCACCACCTTCACTCTGGAAGATGGCTATGAAACGGGTAATGCCTCCCTCAGCGAGAACTTCAAGAATGATATCGGCTGAGCTTAGACCCGATTGGGGCCGAGCTGCTGGTGCATTATTAATCATTACGGCGAGTGGTCGACGCGTAATCGCTGCATCTACAGGCAGCCCCGTCAGAGGTGCTGTATAGAGAGAGGTGTTAGATTCCTCCACGTTCTGTTCTTCTTGTACAGGTGCAGGTGTCGGTTCTGGCTGAAGTGGCATTTGAGTCGCCTCCTGGTTTTGGCAGGCAACAAGACTCAATGCGAGAATACACAGGGATGCAGCCGATGCTACTTTGTTCCATTTAAAAAGCTTCAATATAGGACCTCCTGAACGATATGGCCTGGTTCTAAGTTGTGATATATGTCTCATGTAGGCAACCATTTCACGTATTTCTTTCCATTTAATCACACCCCATCCGATTTGTCTGCGCCCAGAAGGCCTTGATACAGCTTGAAATACACATTTGAAACAGCGGAATGCGAGAAAAATATGTACTAAATGTGAACTTCTCAAACCTTACTTAAAATTTGAACTAGATTGTGATTTTAATCACAAACAAAACAACTTTTGAACTATACAATAAAGACATCAAAGGTGATCACTTAGAAAAACAAAAACAACACACACTAGATTCCATGAAGGAGTGGTTCATATGTTCAGCTTCAACCAATGGCTTAGAGAAAACAAAGTAGCAATGTGGATTTTGACAGTGCTTCGGGTGTATATCGGTTATGATTGGATGACTCACGGATGGAGCAAATTGACTGGCGGATTCCAAGCTGGCGGGTTCCTCGCCGGAGCAGTCGGAAAAGCAACAGGTGAAAACCCTACAGTGCAAGCATGGTGGGGAACCTTCCTTGAAAAATTCGCTGTACCGAATGCCGGATTGTTCGACTTCATTATCCCTCTTGGTGAATTCCTTGTAGGTGTCGGGCTCATACTTGGCTGCTTCACAACACTGGCTGCCCTGATGGCTCTCGTAATGAACTTCGCGTTCCTCTTCTCGGGTACAGTAAGCACGAACGCTCAACTGGTTCTGATGCAAATCTTCCTGGTTGTTGCTGGTGCGAATGCAGGTAAAATCGGTTTGGATCACTGGGTACTGCCTTACCTTCGCGGATTGATCACTCGCAACAAAGGTAATCATCCTAAAGACACACCAACCATTAGCCCAACTCAAAAAACAGCTTAAGCAATCATTCATAGAATTCTCGGCCCTGCTCCCAATCCCCCTGGAGAGCAGGGCTTTTTACTTTTAAAAAATAGCCTGGATGCTCTGCCTGACTTGCCCATCGACAGAAAACCGTATTATGATGAAATAAAGTTGAACTTCAAAGGAGTACACGATATGCCGACCCAGCGACGTCTCGAGACCGATGCGGACTTCCAGGAAGCCATGAATATGAAGTATAAGGTTCGAGTTTTTAAAGATAATCACCAGATTGACTCCGGTGGCATCATTATCCGTTTTGACAGCAACACCGTAGTTGTACAATCCAGTGTCAGTGAGCTCGCTTATCATTCCCGTACAGACTGTGAATTGTTCGAAATCCGCAAATAAAGATCTATTGCATGAATAAGTCCTCGATTGAAAGAAGGTTCCTTTAGCCCCATTAAGGGTGTACAGGAACCTTCTTTTGTTTATATATTGTAATTGTATACATTTACACATGTTACCCGTACCCAACTGGCTTCAAACGCCATAATCAGGCTCTTGTCTGTTCCAAGTTACACGCCGTCTCCAAACTGCCAGCAGTTCAAACTTAGTGTTCCATAAGGGTAAGACTGGAATAGACGCTTCGCTGATCGGGACATATCCGCTGTACCCATGGCGTAGAACAAAGGTGCAAGGTGTTCTGTACCATACGACGGAACTGCCGTGCGTGCATGAGGGGCTTTTTTCTCATATTGAAACAGCTCTCTTGTGTTCCACTGCTCCAAGCGCTCCCCGATCCAGTTATCAAATTCAACCGCCCACTCTTGCGGTTCATCCGTATTGCCCAACAATCGTAAATTGTGAACCGTTCCACCACTGCCAATGATCAGCACATCATCATGACGCAGCTGTTCCAGCATTCGGCCAATATCATACTGTTCCTGCGGCGTACGCAGCGAGTCTACAGATACAGCGATCACAGGGATATTAGCCTCGGGATACATATGGAGCAACGGTACCCATACACCATGATCCAGCCCTCGGCCTCGAATCTTCTGATGTGCCAGATTGCTGCGGGTGAACAGAGCACATATCTCGTTTGCTAAATCTGGCTGCCCAGATGCAGGGTACTCCATCGTATACATCGTAGAAGGAAATCCGTAAAAATCATGCAAGGTCTGATGTGTATCATCCATCGTCACGGACGGTTCAGGACAATCCCAATGCGCCGTAAATACAACAATGGCTTTCGGAGCCGGCAGCCTGTCTCCAAGCTGGTTCAAGAAGTGAGTGTAGTCATTGCTCTCCACCGCCAGAGCGGGAGAACCATGCGCAATGAAAAGTGCGGGTAATGTCATTGCTGCCAACCTCCAGACACGGATAGAATGCTTACTCCTCTATTTTACCCTTAAGAAGGCGCTTTTCCAAGCCGACATCCCCAAGCAGTTGTAATCCTGCCACCTATATCATCCAGTGCTGCCAATCCTGCTCGATCTTCTGACGTTCGCCAAGCCACTCTCTGGTACGCGTAATGAGCTGTTCCCGCTCTTTACCTGAAGAGAAGGTGTGATCGCCCTGGAAGATGATCTCCTTGTCACAGCGGCCCTCTTGGCGCATCCAGAATACCTTTTGATACAGGAATGCGTAGTCTACTGGAATGATCTCATCTGAGGTGCCATGTACGACGAGTACATCTCCGCTAAACTTAACTGCTTCCTGGAATGGCTGATGTTCAGCAAGAGACTCGAAGAACGTCGGTGTGAATTTGTATCCGAGATAATCAGCCGCACCCTGTTTGACCCCTTCGTCGTATACTTCCCGTCCCGTAATCTTCACAATATCATTGAATGGATAACCCACGGAGGACCACATCACCAGGTTTTTAACACGTTTGTCACGTACAGCAGTTAGCAATGCAACGGCACCACCCAGACTATGACCAATCAGTGTAACACGCGTAGGATCTACATCACTGCAATTCACCGCGTAATCCAGCACCGAACGGGTCTGCAGCACCATGGACTCCAGTCCCTCCGCTCCATACTCCCCGCTGCTCTCTCCGCAACCGATATAATCGAAACGCAGCACCAGATAACCGTCTTCAGCCAGCTCCCGTGCAGTCTTTACAAACAAACGGTCCACGCCGATCCGACTACCAACGAAGCCGTGGCAGATCACTGCCAGAGGTACGCGTTGCTGACTCTTCCCCTCCTTAATATCTTTCACAACCGGATAATGAATCGTGGCTGTTAATTCTTCCTGTCCATGACGGATACTGATCTGACGTTCCATACGTTTTCCCCTTTCCAGGCTTAGCCTGTTAAGCTTCATTTATTAAATATATATATATAATCCGATAAGTTTAGTGTGTATTAAGATGTTATTCATATATTATCATCCCGTAACCTGCAAGTCAACGTAAGTAAGAACCCTGTCTACGTCGAATGCTAGTCTGCATTTTATCGGATGATAAGCGCAAAAAAAATGAGCCACGCTGATGACAGCTGGCCCGGATATCTTTTATCTTTTGGAATTCCAACCAAGGGTTGCAGGATCGCTATTCGTAGCTTCTGCGGAACATCTCGTGGGTCTCCACCCGTCCATTCCACTCATGCTCATGACCCGAATCACTATTGTCCCAGAAACTTCTTCCCTTCAAATTGCCATCTGTCAGTTCTTCTGCATACTCCGTATCCTCCAGGTTCTCTTCAAAGGATACAACTTCGTCCACGACTCCACGGGAGTTGCTGTTCAGTAGCAGCTTCCGCGTCAATTCTGTTTGTTTATCCATAACAAGCACTCTCCAATCTTGGATTTCTGTTGGAAATGCTACTATTGTGATGGAATCGACTGCTATTTATGCATCCTTCACACAATCGTTAGATCTGTGAGGCGTAAGGGTATTTTTTCACATGTACGGGGGAAAATAAACGAACAATCATAGGCAGCATGCCTCGGAATCCTTCTACCGAAAGGAATGAATTCATGGAACATCTACTCGAATGGATTCAACATCACGGTAAACTGGTGCTGTTATGCACCTGTGTTATACTGGCCTGTGTATGGATATGGGTCCACCATGAGCAGCTTTTTTATAAGGAATGACTTTGCGAAACGAGAGCCCTTCCCGTATACTAAAATACCGTCAGGGTCTTCAGACAATTGGAAGATCAGAACGTGTGTAGACAGGGGGAGCAATCATTGGGGATTTCCTATAAGAAGCTTAAAGAAATACAGAATCGGCAAATCACCGAGATGAGTCGAATGACACCTGAACATGTGAAACTGTATGACGAGATCAGTACAATTGCGCGTCATGCGCCAGCCGACGAGAGAACACAGGAAGAGTGGATACTCTCCGCAGGAAAAGCGATCGTACAGGCTCAGCGAGATAACAAATCCGCTCGCGAGTTATACGGACCTGATCTGGAACAAGACATCCTTGCACAGCTTGGGATTACAAATACAGCACCGGAGAAAACGGCTGTCGTTGAGGTGGGTAAATCCAGTCCAACTCGTGGTAATAGTCCAGCAGCTTCATCGAAAAAGAAAGCCAACGCTTTAGAACCACAGCCAACTGAGAATCCAGAGCCTGTGAAACGGACACCAAAGTGGTATGTCATGATCGCTTGGGCGGCTTTGTCTTTTGTCATGTTGATTCAAGGAGGTGTGGGATTGTTCGTGGGTTGGACTGGCGGAGATACGGAACCGTTCCAACACATCAGTCTGTTCTCTCTGATCGTTGCGGCAGTTGGCGGGATTGCATTGGTGGAAATGCTTCGCCGCCTTGCTGAGCGACCGGACGATGAAGGAACAGACAAGAACACCGTACCTAAGGTTAACCTTAAGGGAATCATCATCTACATCGTCATCGTAGTCCTTGTGCTGTTTGTAGGGTATCCACTTCGTGATAATCTTCCGGTATTTGCACTGGCTCCGTGGGTGAGTGCGGTGATCGGCATTTTCGGGCTTGCAACGTTAAGGCCTTTATTTGGACAAAAGAAAACAGCATAACACGTTATATAATCGATTAAGGGACTTCACGAACTCGTGAGGTCTTTTTCCATTTGGAGCTGGTTCCGATGTTTGATTCCTTTGCCCGGTGTCTCTCCAAACTCCCGCTTGAACATCCGGATAAAATAGTTCACTTCCATGCCTACGGTCTCTGCCGCCTCTCGTACACTTGCTCGTGGATGCTTGTCCATCCAGTCCGAAGCCTTCTGCAAACGTAATCGCTGCATATATTGATGTCCTGTCACGCCATAATGCTGGTGAAATAGTCGGTTGAGATGCTGCACCGAATATCCCACTGCGTCAGCGATGTGCTTCAATAACAGATCGTCCTGGTAGTGAGTATGCATCAATGCTACTGCTCGGACGAGTGCATCCTTGCTCGGATCGGTCTCCCGATTAGAACGTGTTACAGTGCCGTCCTGTGCCCTAGATGATCCAATACCTCCGATGCCGACATCAGATGGTATTTTCGATTGTGCTAGATCCAAAATGAGCTGGTAGATGAGGGCTGATGTGTTCCACATCTCCGTTGCTCCTTGATCCAGCGCATGCCAGAGATTGGTCATGCGTGACCAGATGATTTCAAAACCTGAGATATGGTACGCCTCGTTCTGAAGCAAACCCGTGGATTGTAGTACTGATCCAGCCGATGCACCGCCAATACCGATATAACCCAGTTCTCCTTTGGATTTGGAATGAGGCACATACTCATGCGCAATCTCAGGTTCCACGATGAATAACTGCCCTGCTCCCATCGTCCATGTCCCTTTTCCCGGTATCTTGAACTGCCCTTCTCCATGGCGTGACAAAAACAACTGATACACCGGAAATCCATCCGGTCTATGCAGAACTTTCTCTTCCTGCGTGCCCACACAATACAGGTACAACGGCAACCGGGAATCCGGCAGGCCCGTCAAACGAAACGCAAGCATTCCATCATTCCTTTCGGCTCATAGGCTTCTACATAAGGTGAACTAAAGATATTTACACTGGCCACTCCGTTTCATGTAAATGTTAGTTCAATCTATATAGCCAACTTCCCTTTATTATCCAATAATTGGTTCAAATGCAACATTGGTCTAAGGAACCTTTTTGACGACAAGATTTTCAAAAAGCGAGTTTGAAATTCACGCCAGACGATTGTCGTTCATACATAATGAAAACACCCTTTCCGGATGGAAAGGGTGTTCGAGTTTGTTTCAGTGTAAATTTTTATATTCACCCCTGTGGAGGTGTTTGCCCCTCACTTGAGGCTGGTGGATTGGTAGTAGACGTCTGCTCCTGTGTAGGCGTAGGCTGAGCTTTTTCAAGCTTGAATGTATCCGATGGGCCTGAAGGTGTATGTTTATTCGTTGTTGTATTTGCAGCAACTGAAAGAATATACACCTTGTACTCGCCTCCTTCCACCAGATTGGCTCCAGTTGAATCTATAGCTGATTTCGTTAAAGTAACTTCAACCGCTGCAGGATTTCCAATTGGGTAGCTAGTGTTAGAGCTTGCTGTAGTAATATCCAAATTATCTTTTCCTTTAACAATAAAGAGTCGGTATTCAGAAATTCCAGTTTCAGGAGATGGTTTAGTAAAGGTAAGCTTATAACTTGCCTCGTCTACAGTACTTGTATTTTGAAGGCCTGTTATAGTGGCAGTTTGAACCGCAGTTGCTTGTGCAAAGATATTAAACTCATTGGAAGCTGGTGATAGATTGGATGCGCGAGATGTACTATTGGACAGCGACATAACAAACACTTTGTATTTCTGTCCAACGGAAAGCGCACGGTCGTTAATATCACGGTATCCACTGTTCAATACGATTGAAGTACCTGCACTACTTGTCTCCAGATCAGTATAGAAATTAATGCCAAGTGCTGTACTTGTAGTGAAACCACTTACCTGATTTGTGGGCACGATGAAAATACGATATTTAGCAATTCCCGTTTCATTCGATGCTTTGGCAAAATTGATAGTTACATCGGAAGGGTTACCTGCCTGTTGTCCCTGATCTTTGACGGTCACATTCACATTACTCACTGCTGCCACGGCAGTAGCTGAAGTTAGAGTAATGGCACCGGAAGGCGATGACAATGCATTCGTCAGAGAAGCATTGTTATTCACAGCCATTACATATACTTGGTATGCCACATCATTAAGAATCGGTTCGTTATTCACTGTTCTCGAAGTACTTGTAAAATTAACAGTCTGATTAGCTCCCGTTTTGCTGACGGTTCTGTAATACGCGCTGTTCACTGCATTCGCTGTGTTCAGATTAAACGTGCTACCCGCCTTCACTACAAACAATCGATATTCTCTTACATTTGTCTCATCTGCGGATTTATTAAACGTCACACGCAGATCACTACCATTTCCAGTATCCCCAATATCAGATGGTACTACATTGCTCGGAGCCGTAACAGCCGCGTTTTGTGTCAGCGTAATTTGGGAAGAGTAACCAGACAAAGCATTCTGACTGGAGTTTCCGTTGTTGTTCACCGACAGCACGAATACCCGATAAGCAACGTTATTGGTAATGGTGTAACCATTGGTATCTACCGCATAGTTTGGAAGCGTCACGGACAGGTTACCACCCGTTTTGTTCACCTGTGTATAGTTGTTCGACGCATTAGCGGCGCTCAGCGTGAAGCTACCTACGTTAGCGGAACGAACTACATATACTCGGTAGGCAGAGATTTTAGATTCATCCGCGGCTTTGTTGAACGAAACCCTCAGATCGCGCCCATCACCGTAGTCACCAATATCCGCAACAGCCAGGTTACTAATAACTCCCGCGTTACCGTTCGTTGTCAGTCTCAGCACAGTGGAGGAAGCTGACAGTGCATTGGTGTATCCATTTTGCTGATTGCCCACCGCCATCACAAAGATGCGATAATCTTGCAGATTCGTTACATTATAACCACTTGTGTCCTTCATGGATGAAGGCAAAGTCGTTGTAATATTGTTACCTGTTTTATTCACCGTATAGTACAGACTGGAGGACAGGTTACTCGCGTTTGTCAGATTGAAGCTGCTGGCAACCGAGTTGCGCACCACAAAGACGCGATAATTCGCCACCTTGGATTCATCCGATGAACGGTTGAAGCTCACCTGAATGTCACGACCATCTCCATAATCCGAGTTGTCTCTCACTTGCGTAATTACTGGAGACGTTGCTGTGTTCACGGACAGCGTAAGTGAAGATGATGCTGCGGACAGCTTGCTGTCTGTTATTGTATTAGTGCTTACCGACAAGATATACACTACATATGCTGTACCGCTTTTGATCAATTCGCCGGACGTATCCCGTGTCGAAGAAGTTAGCTGGCTTTTCACTGCGGTACTGTTTCCTTTGTATATGATCGTGGAGTTTGCACTGGATACTTTGTTCGCTGCAGCCAGATTAAACGCAGAAGAGTCCTTCGCTTTAACAACAAAAGCACGATAATATGTAATGTTCGATGTCGTGCTCGGCTGCGTGAAGTTAATCTCCAGATCGCGGCCATCGCCATAGTCACTAATATCTGCGGCACGCAGACTTGTAACCGCCTGTACTGTGGATTTCACATTATTGAGCTTCAAGGCTTGGGAAGACCAATTCAATGCATTTTTATAATTATTGCTGCTGTTTCCAACAGTCAGTACATACAGACGATACGTTTCATTACTATTGAGCAGATCCCCGTTCACGTCACGTGTCTGTGCGTTAAGTGTCAGTTTCGGGTTGCTGCCATTTGGTGTAACAGATGTATAGTTCGCAGAAGGTACGGCAGTTGCTGAGGACTCCGTAAAGCTATTCACATCGCGAGTCTTCACCAGCATAATCCGGTAAGCAGATACCGCCTTCTCTGAAGTTGGACGTGTGAAGCTCACGGTCAGGTCACGACCATCTCCATTACTTCCAGATACCGCCCCGTAGATGTTCCATGCAGCATATTGTGTCTCATCCACTGGAGGTGTGGCCGTTGTCTTGATATCTACACGTTGATTACGTGAGTTCCAGAATACTTTTTCTCCAAAAGCTTCACTGACAAAACGAATCGGAACCATCGTGTTGCCCTTAATCGTGTTCGCAGGTACATCCAGCGATATCGCTTCCCCGTTGATGTATGCCGTTTTGGAACCAAGTTTCAAAGTAACTTCCTGATCGTCGCGAGTTGCAACAATCGTTTTGGTTCTGTTCGTGTACTGTACCTTCGCGTCCAATCCTTCAAAAATCGACCGAAGCGGAACCAGTACGCGTCCACCTTTCATCACAGGTGCCTGAGCAGATGATAACTCTGCATCATTAATATATATGCTGATCCTCGCAGCTGCATCCATAACCGACGTTGGAAGTGCGGACATCAGCATGGCCGATACAGCCAGCGCTGACATGACCTTCTTCACTTGTTTTCCTCCCGCTTTCCTCATATCCCATATCCCCATTCTCACCTGTAGTTAACATCGAAATAGATTCGCTGTTCTTTTCATTAATTCCTGTATTTACCTATGCACATTTAAGACGTTCCGATCAGCTTAAAAGTTTCCAGTTGTACAAAAAATATTTTCTCAGAAATCTCCCTCTATCTTCCACCCTCCAAAAGTTAAAAATAACAGAAGAATTTGTCATCATTCCGCAACCACATCCTGCCCCAATTGCGTTAATGTATAGTGACTAGTGAACAACGCCTATCATTTTCTTAACTACGGGAGGTTCATATCTATGACATCATCGTTCCACTCTGTCACACGTAAAGGCATGCGCACCTTCATTACAGCCACCGCCATCCTCATGCTGCTCCAAACGGCTATCGCTCCATTATCCGGAGTCGCTGCTGCCGCATCTTCCAGTACAGAACCCAAAGTCACGACTGCCAGTTCAACAACGATATATAAAACATTTCAGTCCATGCTCTACAAAAAGAACGGCTTGCCTGCCGCGGATACTTATCTCGAATCTCATATCAAAAAAGTAACAAAGCATCACGCCACCCTGATGGTGCTTCAATTGGAGAATGCTCGCCTGAAGGCGCTAAGCGCCATGACAGACCGCCTGCTCGTTCCTAATGTTCAGGACAAGATGATCAAGGCTTACAAGTTGAATGATAGCTTCACCCAACTCATGTCTCGCAACAACGACACCAGTCTGCGTGCACTGCTCCAGCAGGCACGGGATAGCGGTTATCGCCTGGTTATGCTGGAAGGTTCCCTCTATCCGATCATGAATTATATGGCTTTTCAAAAATATATCTCGTACGTGAAACCAGACATCAAACAATACATTAATATTATGGCAGTCGAAACCAGCAACCTTGCCGCCGATGATGGTGCACTGGTCATTGGCTATCAGGATATACTCAATCGCGCTTTGAATCAGGAACGATTCCTGAACGAATATCCGAAGTCCAATCGGGTAAAACAAGTGAACAACCTGATGAATAACTATACCTTGTATACGTTTTATGGCCTGAACAACACACCTCTTTTTGACTATGAAACGAACAAAATGACAGCCAATGCCCAGAAAGGTTACAAAGCTGTCTTACAACGTAACTCATCCGAAGACAGTGCCTTCCTGACCAAACTCGAAAAGTTCATGGACATCGTAACCGAAGCCAAATTCGAGAAAACGCCCGCTGTCGAGAAGTGGCTTGAGCAGAATGTGCCGGTCAGCGACTATGCGAATTATTAAGTTAATCTGTTCCCAGAGTTAATAAGGGCCAGCATTCAGGCTACATTCCAACAGTTAACCACGACAAAAACCGCTACAGGATTCACCCCTGTCGCGGTTTCTTCTTGCTTCAATCGTAAAAACTGACTTAACCCGTCAGCTCCTTGCTCTATTGAAGTGGCTTGACCATATGATTGTACTCATGTCCTGCGATGACAATCACATCGTCTTTGACATATCCCTGCCGTTCATACAGCATTAGCGCACGGCCGTTGTCTCGTTCTACAATCAGGGATACCTGCGAGTGATCCAGATCTCTGCCCTGCTGCTCAAAAGCAGCCATCAATGCCCGGCCGATGCCCTGCCCCTGATAAGCTTCACTTACCGAGAGAGTATCCAGATAATACTCACCCGGACGGGTCTCTTTGACCAATGCATACTTCTCTTCCCGGCTTCGTCCAGGTCGATCCAGAATCGGCTGGTCCAGACGATCTGCTTCTCCGCCATCATAGGCTACCAGAATCCCCGCAATCAGCCCATCCTGCTCCATTACCGTCACATGACGATAGCTAATCCGGTTGTTTTCCTGCACATAAAACTCCTGCAAAATCTGCATCGCCTTCTCATGATCCGCCTCACCCGCTAGCGAGTAAGCAATGTCCCCGATCGCCTGATACAGTAACGGAATGACCTGATCTGCATCTTCTATGCGCGCAGGTCTGATCAGAGGAGATGTTTCTTGGTGATCTGACTGCATACTGGAATGTTTCATCAGATTAACATGTTGAACAGATTTAAATTTTTGTTCAGCTCGGTATAGGCGATACCTTTGCGGTTCATGCGTTCAATGAGCGGTTGGTAATCTTCCTTGTACATCAGTTCGATCCCCACCAAGGCAGGGCCATTTTCCTTATCATGCTTTTTCGTATATTCAAATCGGGTAATATCATCATTCTTCCCTAGAACTTCCTCCAGGAATTCACGTAAAGCTCCTGCACGCTGCGGGAAATTAACCATGAAATAATACTTCAGACCTTCATAGATGAGGGAACGTTCCTTGATCTCCTGCATCCGGTCGATATCGTTGTTCCCGCCGCTAATAACGCAGACCACCGTCTTGCCCACAATTTGTTCACGGTACTGCTCCAGCGCCGCAACAGCCAAGGAACCGGCAGGCTCAACCACGATTGCATTTTCATTATATAACTCCAGAATAGTGGTGCAGGCTTTGCCTTCTGGCACTTTCACAATGTCATCAAGTATACTATTGCAGATCTCAAAGGTGAGATCACCAACACGTTTCACCGCTGCGCCATCCACGAATTTATCTATATCATGCAACGTCACAACCTGTTTGCGGAACATCGCCTCACTCATGGAAGCTGCCCCAAGTGGCTCAACTCCAATGATGCGTGTCTCTGGACTCACGGTCTTCATGTAGGTTCCCACGCCGGCTGCCAGCCCTCCGCCACCAATCGTCACGAATACATAGTCGGCATTCTCATCGAGACTTTCCATGATCTCCATCGCTACCGTACCATTACCTGCAATAATCTTCGGTTGATCAAAAGGATGGATGAACGTCATGCCCTGTTCATCACATGCACGCATGGCCTCTGCATAAGCATCATCATACGTATCTCCGATCAGCACCACTTCAACGTTGCTGCCGCCAAAACGTCTCACTTGCTTCACCTTCTGGTTCGGCGTGGTACTCGGCATGAAGATTTTGCCGTTAATTCCGAGCGCATTACAGCTAAAAGCAACACCCTGAGCATGGTTGCCCGCACTTGCACAGACAATCCCCTTCTCCATCTCGACTGGTGTCAGACTGCGAATCATATTATAGGCGCCCCGTATTTTGAAGGAACGCACCACTTGAAGGTCTTCCCTTTTCAGATACACATTACAGTTATATTTGGCCGACAATACAGCGTCCCGCTGCAACGGCGTTCTTACAATGACCTCACGCAGCACATGATGTGCGCGCACGATATCTTCCATGCCAACACTGGCACGACCGGGACTTGTGGTTCCCGTTGGTTCTTGTTCAACTGGTTTCATGTTGTCTCCACACTCCGCTTTTATGGTCTATATAAGTTAATAAGTTGAACTAAAGTTTATTTACACTGACACTACGATGACAGAATAACCCTCCAATCGCTGTTATCCCCAGATTTTTCGATTCCCTTTTCTAAAGGGGAAAATCCGGTGATAGCGTATGCTTCCGATGCAGCTTTCTTTCAGAAAGCTTTTAGGCGCACGCTTCGCTTTTTCAGGTTCTTTCTGTCCTCTCCGTTATCGTGTAAATCATTAATTCAACTTATCTAGCAATGTCGCGCACTGCTTTTCTTTGTATTGTATCACTTTTGATCTATTCTTGCGCCTGAGCTCACATCATTTATCATTCGTAAAATCTCATCAATAATGACCTGAGGGTCTGTATACATAACCATATGTCCCGATTGATCAGCCCCAATCCATCTTGCATTGGATAGCTTGCTCACCGTCTGGCGATGCGCCGTGATGAGGGCAGGTCTGATTTTCCCCTCTCCCTTACCCGGTTTCGTACCCGAGATCACGCTAACTTCCAGATCTCCCAGAGCTGGGGGATGCTCCAACAACGCTGCCATGTCATTCAGAAATGTTTTACCTTCCGCAAGCATCGTGCTGGCTGCCTGTGCAGTGAAATCCTCCTTGAGGTGATCCGCCGCCACATCGTCAGGCTGAACACGTCCAGCTTTGCTGCCGAGCAACCGGTATAAGCCTGTACGCACCATGATTGGAATAATGAAACCATTGATGGCAAAGCTCTTTCTAGTAAGCTTGGAAAAATACAATTCACAATGCTCGTCTGATGGATCTACCAGGATAATGCCACGTAATCGAGATAGATGTGCAGCTGCCGCAGCCCGTACAATCGGACCGCCCCAGCTATGTCCAACCAGAATGAATGGGCCCGGGCCCAGAGCTGTCAGCAGTTCCCCAAGGTCCCCTGCAATGCGTTCAAGGCTGCGTGAAGCCGAGTCCACATCGCTTCGTCCCGCCCCTGCCCTGTCATACACAACTGCCCGTACATGCTCAGCAATGGCGGGTGCAACCAGTCCCCAGTTCGATCTGGAGGCGCCCATGCCGGATTCAAATACAACCGTAAGTTCCCCTGTTCCTCTGGACATATAATGTAGTTTGCGACCATCGCGGGTCTGAACAAACGCACTTGAACCAAATGTATGTGAGCTAGGGTTAGGATTCATATTCCCCTCCTGATTACGTGCATAGACATCTTTCACCGAATCTAATTGAAAATGATTATCAATTACTTCATTATAGAATAATCCATCCTTTACGACAACCATGTTGCTTCATCAAATTACAGCCGTCCTGTCGTTTCTATCGCTTTATGTCACGTTGCAAGGATCATCACCCATCCCACCGTTCTTTCTCCCTCTTTTCCCTTATGCAAAAAGAAAACCCGATCCATAATTAGATCGGGTAACTGTACCAGCCACTATACGGCTGGTCCTCATATATACATTTTGTTGCTTCGTGCGCAGTTCCTGCACGGATTGCACAATCGCTTAATCCAAGGAAGAACAAATACTCGGTTTAAGGCTGTAGCGCCTTATCCCCGAATACCATGATCCTTCTTGTTCAGCTGCTCCAGAAGTTCATTCATCGCTTCTTCCGTCATGGCCCCACCGCTAAACGCAACCAGTGCACGCAGCGGCATATATTTCATCATTGCATCCATCATATCCGCATGATCACCGGCATCTTCACCACCGAACCCGCTGGCTTCCTGGAACTGTTGCAGAGCCTGTTCCAATAGCTTCTTATGGGCTGGATCACGCTGGATATCACCCAATGTGCTATTACGCGTATAAGTTGGAAGGATTGTCGCTGTAGACTCGACATTCACACGTGTATGCACATGAATGTCCCGGGAAGAGCTGCCCACCTGAAGCTCGAACTCCCCTGTCTCCACATGCCAGTCCTTCATATCTACATTGTAATAGGCGAATGAACGCTTATTCAGTGTAAAACTCACTACTTTTGACTCTCCAGGTTCAAGAGCAACTTTGGCAAAAGCTTTCAGTTCTTTGACGGGACGAATAACTGTGCTCTCTACGTCGCTGACGTACAGCTGTACAATCTCCTTGCCCGCTCTGTCTCCGGTATTGGTGACCCGGAAATGTACATTCACTTCATCCTGATCGGTCAGTTCCGTGCGGTCTACCTTCAAGTCAGCATATTCAAATGTTGTATAACTCAGTCCATAGCCAAACGGGAACAGGGGCTCCAGCTCTTTTTTGTCATAGTAGCGATATCCGACAAAAATGCCTTCCCGATAATCGACACGATCGCCCTCGCCCGGGAAATTCAGATAGGATGGATTATGGCTGAGCTTGGCAGGGAACGTCTCCGCCAGCTTACCGGACGGATTCACCTCTCCATACAACAGATCAGCTATCGCTCCACCAACGGCCTGTCCACCAAGGTAAGCTTCAAGCACGGCTTGTACTTGAGGCAGCCAAGGCATCTCCACTGGAGATCCGTTGCTCAGCACAACGACCACTCGGGATTGAACCTTCGCAATCTCTTCAATCAGTCGAATATGATTGTCAGGCAGACGCAGATGGGCACGATCATACCCTTCGGATTCATAACGATCCGGCAATCCAACAAACACTACGGCGGTATCTGCTGATTGCGCTGCCTGAACAGCCTCATGCATTAACGTTTCATCCACATCATCGGCTTCAATCCGATAACCTGGGGCATAGGAGAATGTTACACCTTCGCCAGCCACCTGTGTCATCTCTTCCACAATATCATCCACTTTGGTCGGATTAATGTGGGAACTGCCGCCACCCTGGAAGCGGGGTTTCCGCGCAAATGCCCCGATTAACGCCACTTCGCCTTCACGCCCCAGCGGCAGGAGACCTTCCTCATTTTTCAGCAAAACCATACTCTCGGCTGCCACCTTGCGCGCAAGTTGATGGTGCTCTTCCTTATTATATGTAGCCCCTTCTTGCTTTTGATCAACGGCATTGAAGATCAGCGTAAGCAGACGCTCCACCGCCCGATCCAGCTTGTCCAGCGGCAGTTGTCCACTCTCCACGGCGTCAATCACTTTACGCTCACCAATTCCACCGCTTGTTGGCATCTCCAGTTCCAGTCCTGCTGCAAGGGCGTCTGCACGTTCATTGACCGCGCCCCAGTCTGATACCACAAGACCTTCGTGTCCCCATTCGTCCTTCAGGATGTCGGTAAGCAACCATTCATTCTCACCAGCATACGTACCGTTCACCTTATTGTAAGAACACATCACCGTCCACGGCTGTCCATCCTTCACCGCACCTTCAAAGCTCGCCAGATAGATCTCACGAAGCGTCCGTTCATCTACTACCGCATCAATCGACATGCGCCGTTCTTCCTGATTATTGACTGCAAAGTGCTTGAGAGATGTACCCACACCCTGACTCTGCACACCCTGAATATGACCGGTAGCCATCTGCGTGGATAACAACGGATCTTCGGAAAAGTATTCAAAATTACGTCCGCCCAGTGGGGAACGTTTAATATTCACACCCGGACCAAGCAATACCGCTACATCCTCGGCCTGACATTCCTCACCCAGGGCCACCCCAACCTGACGCGCCAGCTCTTTGTCCCATGAACTAGCCAGTCCTGCCGCAGACGGGAAACAGGTTGCAGGAACACTCGACGTCAGACCCAGATGATCTGCACTTCCATCCTGCTTGCGTAGTCCATGAGGTCCGTCTGTCACCATGATGGAAGGAATGCCAAGACGCTCCACCCCTTTCAGATGCCAAAAGTCCAGTCCCGAGCACATACCCGCTTTTTCTTCCAGTGTCATCCGCTGTACCAGTTCCTTAATGTTACGTTCCACATTAACCCCTCCAGTTCATGATGTTAGTACAATTTACACTTCACTCCGATGACAGAACACTTCGTTCTTCAAGTTTTTTTCTGTCTTCTCCGTTATCATGTAAATCTTTAGTTGGATTTAAGTAATATAACAAGAATACATCGTCAACTGTTGCATATTCAAATGTTTACCCCACTCGTCACGCTTACATAACAGCGGCTCTTTATTTGCTTCACAACCCAACAATAAAAAATATAAAAAAACAGCCCGATTTCAATTTCCATCAGGGCTGTTTTTAAATGCTTTAGCTTCATAATACTTTGGATTAATCATACCGCTCATTCAATAAGGAAACAACCAACTTACGCCTGTGTCTTAAACCAAGCTGCCGCAGCCTCTGCCTCGGTACGAGTCAACTGATGACCCTGACGCTCCCAATGCGTGTTTACATCGGCACCTGCACCGCTCAGCAGCGAAGCAAGTTCCTCCGTTTCACGTCTTGGTACAATCGGATCGTTCTCGCCTGCACCAATGAACACAGGCAGACCTTTCAGATCTGGCAATTCCAGTCCGCGCAGCGGTACCATTGGATGATGCAGAATTGCACCTTTGAATACATCTGCTTGATGGAAGATCAAACTTGCCGCAATGTTGGCACCGTTAGAGTAACCCAGTGCGTACACGTTAGACCGATCAAAACCGTATTCCACCGCAGCTGCATCTACAAAAGATCCGAGCTCTGCCGTACGAGCAATCAGATCTTCTTCGTCAAAAATGCCTTCGGCTAGACGGCGGAAGAAACGGGGCATCCCGTTCTCCGATACATTACCCCGCACCCCAAGTATGCCGGCTCCTGGTGCGATCATCTCCGCCAGACCGATCAGATCGTTCTCGGTTCCCCCTGTGCCATGAAGCAACAGGATTGTTGGCGCATCCGGCTGAGCACCTGCTTTATAGATATGTTTCATTGTATTGGTTGTGGTCATGATTTGGACTCCCCTTTCCATTCACGTACTTCAATTCGTGGCAACAATTGTTCAATCTGTTCGCGCTGTGGTTCATACCATTCAGGCAACATCAGCTTCTCACCCATGCTCTCTGCTGGTTCATCCCGTGCAAATCCCGGAGGATCCGTAGCCAGTTCGAACAGTATACCTCCCGGCTCCCGGAAATACACAGCGTTGAAGTATTGACGGTCAATGACTGGCGTTGGATGATACCCGGATTGTTCAAGATCCTGCTGAATTTGTTCATGCTCCACGTAATCTTTCGCACGCCATGCAATATGGTGAACCGTTCCGGCTCCGCCAATCCCGCGTTGGATGCCTGTAGACTGAATATCGATGATCTGACCAATATCGCCGCTTGCCTGAAGACGAAGGAGTCCGTTCTCTTCACCGACCTGCTCCAGACCCAGTTTGCTCACCAAGACGTCCATGGTTTTTTCAGGAACGTGGCTAAACAATACGGCTCCGCCAAATCCTTTGATGGCATGCTCCGGGGTCACACCGTTGAAACTCCAGTTGCTTGGCTGACCGCCTTCACGCTCAACCAGTTCAAGCAGCAGACCCCCTTTGTCGAAGAAACGAATGTACTGCTCACCAAATCTGGTTTTATTTTCATATGGAATGTCGAAGGAAGCAAGACGTTCTTTCCAGAAAGACAGGCTTCCTACAGGTACCGCATATACGGTAACTCCAGTCTGACCTGAACCAATAACACCTCTTCTTGAATTCTGCTGTGGGAAAAAGGTGATAATTGTGCCCGGTGCACCCTGCTCATTCCCATAATACAAGTGATACACGTCTGGTGCATCAAAGTTAATTGTTTTTTTCACCAGTCTAAGCGCCAACACGCCTGCGTAAAAATCAACGTTTTTCTGCGCATCGTCAACAAAAGCTGTGATATGATGAATCCCTGAAGTTCTGAACATAATCTCCACTCCCTTTTCTGTCCTCTTCTACGTGTAAGTTATAAGTTCGACTTATTTAGCTTGTTTTATTGTTTTAATTTTCGTCATCTATCTTTAAATTAAGATTCTTTAAATTTATATTAGTCGATTGGACTACATTATGCAAGCTTTTATTTTAAAATTAAGATTTAATACAAAAAGCAGGCCCCAATCACATCGGGAACCTGCTTAGCATTAGAACGATTACGTAGCTTCGTTAATCTGCATTACCTTTGTATTACTACTCTTAAACCAATTTCATTCTTTTTGGTGGATTCACCAAATCTTTATGCTCGTATTCATCCTTGATATCTCCGACAATCTCTTCAAGGATATCCTCCATCGTAACCATACCTACCGTAGCACCTGCCTCGTTTTTCACGGTTGCAATGTGTACACGGCTTTGCTGCATCTGGATCAGTACATCCTTGATTGGAGAACGCTCGAAGAAACTCGGCGTATTGTGAACAAAAGTCTCCATATTAAAGTCTCTGCCCGCAGCCACACTCGTCAGCATTTCTTTTGTGTTAATGAAGCCGACAAAATGAGCCTGATCCCCATTCGCAATAACAGGGTATCGCGTGTATTCGTGTCGATTCAGTATCTCAATGATCTGATCAAGCGGCATTTCCTTATTCAGCGTAACGATTTTATCTCGTGGAATCATGATCTCCTGAAGCAGACGCTCATCAAAAGCAAAAATGTTTTTGAGATAGTCCAGCTCCGTCTGGTTGATCTCGCCACTCTCGAAGCTCTGTGCCATAATCAGCTTCAGCTCTTCTTCGGAGTGAACGGTATCATGCCCGGCAGGTTTTACACCAAATATGCCAAGCAACAGACGAGCAGCTCCATTTAATGCATAAATGAACGGATTCATGATTTTACCAAACCAGTACAGTGGTGGTGCCAGCAACAGCGTCATTTTTTCTGCAAACTGAATCGCCAGTGTTTTTGGTGCTAATTCACCAATAACCACGTGCAGGAACGTAATAATCGCTAGAGCAATACCATAGGACAGCACGGTAGACAATGCCGCCGGCACTTCCAATCGCTCAAACAGCGGATGCAGCATTTTCTCAACAGTAGGTTCACCCAAGGCTCCCAATACCAGCGCCGTGATCGTAATCCCCAATTGACATGCTGACAGATAATAATCCAAGTTGTGCGCCACTTTTTTGGCTAGTACTGCCTTTTTGTTCCCTTCCGAGATCAATTGATCGATTCGGGACATCCGTACTTTAAGAATTGCAAATTCGGCTCCAACAAAAAAGGCTGTCAGACCTATAAATACGGCTACTAAAAATAAATTCAAGGCTATTATTCCGTCCAATGATTTCCCTCAGGTTGAGGGATTCACCTCCAAGTAAAATTTATATTAAGGTTGCTCAGACCACTCCGATGACAGAATAACCTTCCGACCGCTGTTATCCCCAGATTTTTTTATTCCTTATATAAAAGGGGGAAATCCGGGGATAAAGGCGGACGCTTCGCTTCTTCAGTCTATTCTGCCCTCTCCGTTATCGCAAAAATATTTAAATTTTTAAAAGATTTCCGGACAAGATCATGCCAGATCGCTAGTAGCTTCCTGGACCTGAGCCCCGCTTATGCGTTCCAGAAGAACTTGCTTGATGTGATAGTTTTCAGTGTCCACAACGGTCCAGACATAATCGCCGTGTTCTACCCTGTCTCCTTTTTCCACACCTACACCCTTCTGGTACTGAATCCATCCGGCCACGGTATCCATCTCTTCATTACCTTCGAAGATAAGCCCGAACTGCCGCTCCACTTCATCCAAAAGTACCCTGCCGTTGATGAGATATTGATTCTCTCCGGTCTCCTGAATATCAGCCACCTCATCGGCATCGAATTCATCACGAATCTCACCGACAAGTTCCTCCAGAATATCCTCCATCGTAATGATTCCCGAAGTACCGCCGTATTCATCCACGACCACGGCCATGTGTACACGTTCCTGCTGCATTTTAATCATCGCATCCTGGATACTTGTAACTTCAGAAACGAACGGGATCTCACGAACGAACTCGCTCAATTGATACGATCTTGCGGCAACCATGTCAGGCAAAATCTTTTTCACATTCACGAGGCCAACAATGCGGTCCTTGTCCCCACCCTCGATAACAGGGTAACGTGAATAGTTATGTTCATCCAATATAGGAATAATATCGTCATAGGTCATTTCCTGATCTAACGTCACCAGTTCCGTACGCGGGACCATGATGTCTTTGGCATCACGTTCATCGAACACAAATACATTTTCCAGATATGAAAGCTTGGTCTTGTTGTTCTCGTCACCTTCATAACTCTGGTTCATGATGATTTTGATCTCGTCTTCCGAGTAGGCTTGATCATGTTTGGCAGGCTTTACACCGAATCCTCGCAGAAGGACACGAGAGGTTCCATTAAGCGCCCAGATGAACGGATACATGATTTTACCAAACCAGTATAGTGATGGGGCAAGCATTAATGTCAGTTTTTCTGAAAATTGAATCGCCAGCGTTTTCGGTGCCATCTCACCAACAACAACGTGCAAAAACGTGACGAGGATAAAGGCAATCGCATAGGAAGCAATTGATGAGACTGATGATGATACGTTCAGGTATTCAAATACCGGGTATAACAACCTCTCAACGGTCGGCTTTCCGAGCGCTCCCAGTCCTAGAGCAGTGACCGTAATACCGAGCTGACAGGCTGACAGATAATAATCCAGGTCCGAGACAACTTTTTTAGCGAGTACAGCCTTTTTATTGCCTTCGGCAACCAGTTGATCTACTCTTGATGTACGAATTTTGACTACAGCGAACTCCGATGCTACGAAAAATGCAGTCAATGCAATCAAGATAATAAGTAAAACGATATTCAATATGGTAATTATGTCCAATGATTTCCCCGGTTCTCAGGGATTCACCTCCAGAGATAGTTACAGCGTGATCCGTTAACTACGTTAACCATTCATCCGCTGTTTGTCGTTCATCATGGCGTATGCCTTATATGAAATCGAATAATGATCCTATTTGTATATGTTGTACGTGTTTGACCTTGTAAAACCAAAACAGGAATTCAAGATGAAGTCAATGACATGCAGAAACTTCTTCATTCAAATCGGGTTACCCCTCATGCTGTCAATTGTTCCTTGCTTAACTCCACCTAGATTCGCCATTTGGACAATTTACAATATCGCCTACCCAATAGATATCCACCTCCCCTCGTACTCATTCCTGTTTCCGAAAAGTATACCATGTTTCCCGCTCAACCATCCAGTTTCACGTTATGGTTTGCCATAAGCTTATAGTATAATGTTCACAAATTAGTCTCTATGTATGTTAAACACTTTATATAATATGATTGATATTACCTCATAATGGGATATTGTTCACATGTTTAGTATAGTCCAATTTATAAAAATACTCCCCCTTACTTTAGGGCATTAAACATGCCTGATTTAATCCTGTTTCGTATCTTTCCCATGTTCTTTCTCGTATAGACAAGTCCGGCCGTTTGCACAAGATACATCTATATATGTAGCAAAGAGCCCGCAAGATGCAAATACCTTTCTGGTATACATCTCTACGAGCTCTTATATTCATTCTATACGAGTGCTTTGGCAGCAATGTCTGAACGCTGATGTTTACCATCAAAATGGATACGCTCCGCCTGTTCATAGGCTTTGTTTCTAGCTTCGGCAATATCCGCACCAAGGCCAACTACGCCCAGGATCCGTCCACCATTGGTGACCCAGTCTCCTGCTTCACTACGCGCTGTACCTGCGTGGAATACCACGGCATCTTGCACTTGATCCAGACCTTCAATGACTACGCCTTTGGCATAAGGACCCGGATAACCTCCTGAAGCAAGCACCACACATACTGCGGCTTCATTACTCCATTCAATCTCAATATCAGCCAGCTTGCCATGAACAGTCGCCCAAAAGATATCAAACAAGTCACTCTTTAACCGTGGCAAAACAACCTGTGTCTCGGGATCACCAAAACGTGCATTGAACTCAATCGTTTTGGGTTTACCATCGGGTGATATCATCAGCCCGGCAAACAATACACCCTGGAATGGACGTCCCTCGGACACCATTGCCTTGGCTGTTGGTTTGATGATCGTCTCCACGGCTTCTTCAATAATGGATGAAGGGATATGTGGCAATGGTGAATATGTCCCCATCCCCCCTGTGTTTGGCCCCTGGTCATTATCGAATACAGGTTTATGATCCTGTGCTGCGGCCATTGGACGAACTGTCTCACCATCGACAAAGGCCAAAATCGACATTTCCTGTCCTGCGAGGAATTCCTCGATGATCACTTTGGCTCCTGCTTCACCAAATACTTTCTCCACCATGATACTGCGAAGTGCCTGATCAGCCTCTTCACGGGAGTATGCTACTGTCACACCTTTGCCCGCTGCCAGTCCATCTGCCTTGATGACAACCGGAATCGCTTGCTCACTCAGGTATGCTTGAGCCTGCTCGTAATTGTCGAATTTCTCATAGGCTGCGGTTGGAATGTTGTATTTGTGCAGCAGATCCTTCATAAACGTTTTACTTCCCTCGATCTCTGCTGCATTACGACGGGGTCCAAATACCGGGATGCCTGCCCTGTCAAATGCATCCACAATTCCGTCTGCCAATGGATCATCTGGCCCAATCACCACTAGACCCACTTGAAGTTCCACGGCAAGCGCCGTTAGTTTATCGAATTCATTCACCGCAATGGCATGACACTCAGCGAGCTGAGCAATACCTGCATTTCCCGGTGCACAGTGAATCTTGTCTACCTTTGGACTCTTTGCCAGCGCCCAGATGATTGCATGCTCCCGGCCACCGCCGCCTACTACTAGAATATCCATTCGTTCTGTTCCCCCTCCGTGCATAACTGGATTTGTTACGTTAATGCGTGTTGAAAAACCTAAAAAAGAGGGGGTGTACCATAAGTCATAAGTATGACTGGCGACACCCCTTATATAAACCTTTTTCGCTCTAGTGTTTGAAGTGACGAACGCCTGTGAAGACCATGGCAATTCCGTATTCATTGGCTACTTTGATGGATTCTTCATCTTTGATCGAACCACCAGGTTGAATCACTGCTGTAATTCCGGCTTTTGCTGCCAGTTCCAGTGTATCCCCCATTGGGAAGAACGCATCAGATGCTAGGATAGCACCTTTTGCTTGCTCGCCAGCTTGTTCAATCGCAATTTTGGCTGCACCTACACGGTTCATTTGTCCAGCGCCCACACCTACCGTCATGTCATTCGCAGCAAGTACAATCGCGTTGGATTTCACGTGTTTAACTACTTTCCAGCCAAACAACAGCTGTTTCAGTTCTTCTTCCGATGGCGCACGATCCGTTACCACGTTCAGCTCGCTCGCTTCAATGGAGTGAACATCGGACTGTTGCACGATCATACCGCCGTCGATGGACGTAACCACGAATTGGCTCTCCCGTTTACGAGCAGCATTCAGTTCGCCTGTTTTGAGCAAACGAATGTTTTTCTTCTTCGTCAGAATATCGAGAGCCTCTTGTGTAAAGTCAGGAGCAAGTACGATTTCCAGGAAAATCTCGCTCAATTTAGCTGCTGTATCGCTGTCGATAATGCGGTTCGCTGCCACAATGCCACCAAAGATAGACGTTGGATCTGCTGCATATGCCTTGCTGTAGGCTTCATAGATACTTGCGCCAATGCCTACGCCGCATGGGTTCATATGTTTAACCGCGACAACCGCCGGTTCTTCAAATTCTTTGACAATCTGCAATGCTGCGTTCGCATCATTAATGTTATTGTAAGACAACTCTTTGCCATGCAATTGCTCGGCTGTTGTCAACGTATCTTGAGCAGCCAGCGGTTTGCGGTAGAATGCCGCCTGCTGGTGTGGATTTTCGCCGTAACGCAAATCCTGGAGTTTTTCGTAAGTAACCGTCAGACGCTCTGGCAATGGATCGCCATTTACGTTGGACAGGTAGTCGGAGATGAGTGCATCGTAAGCCGCTGTATGGCGGAACACTTTTGCCGCAAGCCGTTTGCGTGTTTCGAGGGTGGTATCGCCACTGTTGCGCACTTCCTCCAGCACTTGGCTGTAATCAGATGCGTCTACAACGACACTGACAAAAGCATGATTTTTGGCTGCCGAACGAAGCATCGTTGGACCGCCAATATCGATGTTCTCGATGGCATCCTCGTATTCCACGTCCGGTTTCGCAATAGTCTCTTGGAATGGATAGAGGTTCACGACAACCAGATCGATATAGCCGAGACCGAGTTCTTCCATCTGGCGTGTGTGCTCTTCGTTGTCACGCACAGCGAGCAATCCACTGTGAACCGCCGGATGAAGTGTTTTTACACGTCCGTCCATAATTTCCGGGAATCCGGTCACATCCGAAATTCCGATGACAGGTACGCCTTCCTTCGACAACAGGCTGCTTGTACCTCCTGTCGAAATAATCTCCACACCCATTTGCGACAGCTCGCGGCAAAAGTCCACGATGCCTGTTTTATCCGATACGCTGACCAGCGCTCTTTTGATACTCACAATATGCTCCTCCTTTAATGTCCCATGGCTTCGCGTTTCCTGACGAAACACAGCCGATTTATTTCCCGAGAAATATCACAAAATGCGTACCAATATTCGACTTCTGTTATACAGTTGATAAATGGATTGTCACACTAAAAAACTACGAGTCCAGAATAATCTTCCGATCGCTGTTATTCCAAGATTTTTTGAACAATTTCTCAATGGTAAAAATCCAGTAATAGCCTATGCTTCCGAAGCAGCTTTCTTTCAGAAAGCTTTTAGGCGAGCGCTTTGCTTCTCCAGCTTATTTCTGTCCTCTCCGTTAATGTGTGAAAAAGTTTAAAACTATATCAAACCGGCTTGTTAACAGTGACGTGACGTCCGTCTAATTGAACCAGACCTTGAGCGAACCACGAAACAACCTCAGGGTATAACTGCTGTTCGGCTGCATGAATGGAGCGGCTGATTGACTCAGGCGTATCCTCTGGCAAAATGGGAACAGGATGCTGGGCAATAATCGGTCCAGTATCCATGCCTCCATCCACAAAATGCACAGTCACGCCCGTTACTTTCACGCCATAGTCAAGTGCCTGTCCAATCGCGTCCTTACCTGCAAATGCCGGTAGCAAGGACGGATGAATGTTAATCAACCGCCCTGCGTAACGATCCACCATAACCGAAGTCAGCAATCTCATATATCCCGCAAGAACAACCAGGTCGATCTTTTTGGATTCAAGCACTTCCACGATCTCTGCCTCATAGGCTTCACGGGAAGCATAATTTTTCGG
The DNA here is from genome assembly GCF_018614975.1 of Paenibacillus polymyxa. Taxonomy (GTDB): domain Bacteria; phylum Bacillota; class Bacilli; order Paenibacillales; family Paenibacillaceae; genus Paenibacillus; species Paenibacillus polymyxa_E. Next base: position 38,190 of record NZ_JAGGNR010000027.1, read on the forward strand.
AGTAAACAGATGACAATCCACGCCTGCGTCCTGTGCCCGCTGCACAACACGTGCAGATGGTTTATCACACACGAGCAGATCAACGGATGCATCCAGCCCACCGTTCCGTACTGCATCGACCAATGATTGAAAGTTAGACCCTTCACCCGAGGCAAATACAGCTATGCGGTAGTTCGCCATTAAACATCCGCTCCCGTGAAGGTTACTCGCGCATCTCCTTCAGTAACACGGCCAATGATATACGCTTCTTCACCAGATGCTTTCAGTTGTTGCAGAGCTTCCGTTGCATCTGCTTCATTAACGACCAGTACAAGTCCGACACCCATGTTAAATGTGGTGAACATGTCACGGTTCGAGACAGTTCCCTTTTCCTGTAACAGGTTGAAGATCGGCAGGATCGGCCAAGAGCCGTAGTCAATATCCACATTCACGTTGCTCGGCAACATACGTGGGATATTTTCGATGAATCCACCACCTGTAATGTGTGCCATGCCTTTTACTTTTACCTTTTCCAGCAAGGACAACAGAGGTTTAACATAGATCTTCGTAGGTTCCAGCAGGGAATCACCCAGCTTACCACCCAGTTCGGCTACTTCATCATGCAGATCAAGTCCCGCATCTTCCAACAAAAGTCTGCGTACCAGCGAGAATCCGTTACTGTGCACACCGCTAGAGGCCAATCCAATTACTGTGTCGCCAGGGGCGATGGTTGTGCCGTTGATGATCTTTGCTTTGTCCACGATACCCACCGTGAATCCGGCAATATCGTATTCGCCTTCACTGTACATGCCCGGCATCTCCGCCGTTTCGCCACCGATCAGCGCACAACCAGATTGATGACAGCCTTCAGCAATACCCGCAACAATAGCTTCAATCTTCTCAGGAATGACTTTGTCACATGCCAGATAGTCAAGGAAGAAGAGTGGTTCTGCACCCTGTACCACAATGTCGTTCACACACATCGCTACCGCGTCGATTCCGATGGTATCGTGACGGTCCATGGCAAATGCAATTTTCAGCTTGGTGCCTACGCCATCCGTACCGGATACAAGTACAGGCTCATCGTATTTATCTTTGTTCAAACCGAACAGGGCACCAAATCCACCCAGATCTGTCATCACTTCCGGACGGAAGGTACGCTTCACGTGTTTTTTCATCCGTTCAACCGCTTCATTACCTGCCGCGATATCGACGCCGGCCTTTTTATATGCTTCAGACAAGTGGAATCATCTCCTTTTTTTTCGCCCCACCTAAATCCTCCCGCCCGGGAGGACCCCAGAGGACCTTGGCAGGCCCTCTGGACACCCGCCAAAAAAGCGGTGCAGAGGTGGTTGGTGTGATCTTGCTATGGTTGATTCGTGCGTGATCTCGCGGGATGGTTCGCCGATTCCGTTGGCTGCAAGCCATCGGTCGGCGAACCCCGCTCAGCTACGCTGCGGGGCAAGCCCGCTGGGCAGCTGCTTCGCCTGGCTGCCTAGCCCCTGTTGCTCCGCAAGGCGGGGCTTGAGGGCTCGGGCTGCGCCCGGGGGCAGCTGCTTCGCCCGGCTGCCCTTGCCCCTGTTGCTCCGCAAGGCGGGGCTTAAGGGCTCGGGCTGCGCCCGGGGGCAGCTGCTTCGCTCGGCCGCCCTTGCCCCTGTTGCTCCGCAAGGCGGGGCTTAAGGGCTCGGGCTGTGCCCGGGGCAGCTGCTTCGCTCGGCTGCCCTTGCCCCTGTTGCTCCGCAAGGCGGGGCTTAAGGGCTCGGGCTGTGCCCGGGGCAGCTGCTTCGCCTGGCTGCCTAGCCCCTGTTGCTCCGCAAGGCGGGGCTTGAGGGCTCGGGCTGCGCCCGCGGGCAGCTGCTTCGCTCGGCTGTTCTTGCCCCTGTTGCTCCGCAAGGCGGGGCTTAAGGGCTCGGGCTGCGCCCGCGGGCAGCTGCTTCGCCTGGCTGCCCTTGCCCCTGTTGCTCCGCAAGGCGGGGCTTAAGGGCTCGGGCTATGCCCGGGGGCAGCTGCTTCGCTCGGCTGTTCTTGCCCCTGTTGCTCCGCAAGGCGGGGCTTGAGGGCTAACAGCTGCAGCCAAATTTTTCTTCGCCGTTGAAGTCCAGGCGGGTTGGATAATCATGATCAAAACATGCGAGACATAGTCCGCCCTTAGGATCATCCTGATTATCTCCCTGAATCGATGCAATCAGTCCATCGGGACTGAGGAACTCCAGGGAATCTGCATTAATTTCACGGCAAATTTCTTCCACCGACAGCTGTGAGGCGATCAATTCGCGGCTATCCGGTGTATCAATGCCATAGAAACATGGGTTTTTGAACGGTGGCGATGTAATACGGACATGAACTTCCGTTGCTCCTGCGTCACGCAGCATGTTCACGATCCGCCGGGAGGTTGTTCCCCGTACGATAGAGTCGTCAATCATAACCACACGTTTGCCTTCCACAACACGACGCACTGCGCTCAGCTTCATCTTGACGCCCTGCTCGCGCAATTCCTGGCTTGGCTGGATGAACGTACGTCCGGTGTATTTATTCTTGATCATACCCATCTCATACGGAATACCTGTCTGTTCAGCGTATCCAATCGCCGCCGAGATGCTGGAATCTGGTACCCCCGTAACCAAGTCCGCATCCACAAACGACTCAATCGCCATCCGGCTTCCCATCCGTTTACGGGCAGCATGCTGATTCGCACCATTCATATCACTATCCGGACGAGCAAAATATATATATTCCATCGCGCATAATGCCTTGCGGTGTTTGTGATGATCAAAGCGATCCTCGTGTAGACCCTCTGCATCAAGCACAAGCAGCTCACCCGGTTCAATATCACGAATCAACTCTGCGCCGATTGTTTCCAGTGCACAGGTCTCAGATGCAAACAGATACGCATCTCCCAGCTTCCCCATCGTCAGCGGACGAAGTCCGTGCGGATCGGAAGCCACGATCAGCTTGTCATTGGTCATGATCAAAAATGCATAACCGCCCACAATGCGCTGGAATGCCTCTTTTGCCGCTTCCACAAGCCCTTTGGAGGATCGTGCAATCAGATGCGCAATAACCTCGGTATCACTCGTTGTTTGGAAAATGGAACCGCTCTGCTCCAGCTCACGCCGAATCGTTGGTGCATTCACAATGTTTCCGTTAGTCGCTACTGCCAGATCACCATCACGGTATTTGAATACCAATGGCTGGGCGTTTGTCAGTTTACTGTCACCACTTGTTGAATAACGGACATGTCCAATGGAAATATCCCCGGTCAATGTCTGCATCAGGTCTTTGGTGAACACTTCCTTCACCAAACCCATGCCGCGGTGATAGTTAAACTGGCTGCCATCACTCACACACATGCCTGCACTTTCTTCGCCCCGATGTTGCAGCGCATGCAGTCCATAATAGGAGAGCGAAGCCGCGTCAGGGTGTCTGAACACCCCGAACACGCCGCATTCTTCCTTCAATTTGTCGAGTCCTTCCTTACCGGACCCTTCATTATAATAATCGCCTGTCCACAACGGTCCTGTCGTCAGTTCATGAGACATGGAATCGCATCCTCCCAGACCTGAGCCAAGCCTCCTACTGGTTCGCTCACGGCTGATGTTCCGTTTAATTCAATCGTCAGGTTACGTCCTTCTACACGTCCAATTACAGCTACAGGTACACCGCGCTCACGTACAAATGCTTCAAGCTTACCCGCTTGCTCCGGAGAAGCCGACAGCAAGATACGGGATTGGCTCTCACTGAACAAGGCATGATCGCCGCGTAGTGCAGTCTCCACATTCACCTGTGCTCCTACGTTACCGCTGATACAAGACTCTGCGAGTGCTACAGCCAAGCCACCTTCAGACAAGTCATGTGCAGAGCGAACGAGACCGGATTGAATAGCTTCCAGCACGGTGCTGAGCAACGCTTTTTCCGTTTGCAAGTTCAGTTCTGGTGGACGACCTTCCGTCTCACCATGAACCGCGTATTGCAGCTCGCTGCCACCCAGTTCAGCTTTTGTTTCACCGAGGAGGATGATAACATCACCTTCGGATTTGAATGCTTGCGTCGTGATATGATCCGTGTCATGAACGAGACCTACCATACCGACAACTGGCGTTGGATAGATGGAGCCTTTGGCGTTTTCATTATACAGACTTACGTTACCACCGATGACCGGCGTATCCAGCACACGACAAGCTTCCGCCATACCGTCTACCGCTTTCTCCATTTGCCAGAAAATATCCGGCTTCTCCGGGTTACCGAAGTTCAGGTTGTCCGTAATCGCCAGCGGCTCTGCTCCGGAACATACAATGTTACGCGCTGCTTCACTTACGGCAATCCGTCCACCAACTTCAGGATCAAGGTACACATAACGTCCATTACAGTCCGTTGTCATCGCAAGGCCTTTGCGTGTTCCACGAATCGTGACTACGGCTGCATCCGAACCTGGACGAACGGCAGTGCTTGTACGCACCATGTAGTCATATTGATCGTACACCCATTTTTTACTTGCTACTGTTGGTGAAGCCAGCACTTGTTTCAGCGCTCCGCCGAGATCCGACACTTCGTCGTAACGAAGCGTGTCGATGGAAGCACTTTGCTCATAATAAGCAGGTACAGAAGAAGGTTTGTCATACACTGGGCATTCGTCAACCAAAGCCGTTACCGGCATATCTCCGACCACTTCGCCGTGGTGGATCAATTTCAGACGACCGTCATCCGTTACTTTACCGACTTTGGCACAGATGACTCCCCAACGTTCAAAGATTTCCATCGCCTGCGCCTCATCCTTCGGCTCAACAACGAACAACATCCGCTCCTGGGACTCGGACAACATCATCTCGTAAGGCGTCATGCCTTCTTCACGCTGTGGCACCTGATCCAGATACAGCTCCAGACCGTTACCCGCTTTACTTGCCATCTCCGCACTAGAACATGTCAGACCCGCAGCACCCATATCCTGAATTCCGAGCACGATGCCCGTATCAATCAATTCCAGACAGGATTCCATCACCAGTTTCTCCATAAACGGATCACCAACCTGAACCGCTGTCCGTTGAGACTCGGATTCTTCCGTCAGTTCCACCGATGCAAAGGTTGCTCCATGAATACCATCCCGGCCTGTAGGTGGCCCAACATAATACACAGGGTTACCTACACCTTTGGCCACACCGCGCTGGATCTTGTCATGATCAATCAGACCCACACACATCGCGTTAACCAGCGGGTTGCCTTCATAGCTCTCATCAAACATCACTTCGCCACCAACGGTAGGAATACCGATACAGTTCCCGTATCCGGCAATACCTGCTACCACATGTTCGAACAAATATTTAACACGATCGCTCTCCAGCTTGCCGAAACGAAGGGAGTTCAGCAATGCAACCGGTCTTGCGCCCATGGAGAAAATATCACGGATAATGCCACCCACACCTGTTGCCGCACCTTGATAAGGCTCAACGGCGGAAGGATGGTTATGGCTTTCAATTTTGAAAACAACGGCCTGGTTATCACCGATATCCACGATACCGGCACCTTCACCAGGTCCCATCAGGACACGTGGTCCAGTGGTTGGGAAACGGCGCAGCAATGGCTTGGAGTTTTTGTAAGCACAATGCTCGGACCACATTACACTGAACACACCAATTTCCGTGTAGTTTGGCTTACGCCCCATGAACTCACAGATCAGCTCATACTCGCTGTCAGATACGCCCATTTGTGCGTAAAGTTTATGTTCTGCGACCTGTTCTGCTGTTGGTTCCTTAGCGGATAGCTGCTGCGTCATGCCGATCCCTCCATGCTTTCAAAATAGATGTAAACATACGTTTGCCGTCTTCCGAACCAAACAGTGAATCCACTGCACGCTCTGGATGCGGCATCATGCCGACCACGTTTCCAGCCTCGTTACATACTCCTGCAATATCACCCAGAGAGCCGTTCGGGTTAGTCCCGTAAGTAAATACGATCTGGTTGTTCGCTTGCAGACTCGCCAGCGTCTCCTCATCGCAATAATAGTTTCCTTCACCGTGAGCAATCGGGATGATAATCTCTTCGCCCAGTGCATAGTCACGTGTAAATGGTGTATCTGCGTTTGCCACTTTCAATACCGTATCGTGACAACGGAATTTCAAGGAAGTGTTACGGATCAATGCGCCTGGAAGCAATCCTGCTTCCGTCAGGATCTGGAATCCGTTGCAAATACCCAAAATATATTTACCTTGTTCAGCAGCTTTCGCTACCTCGTTCATTACCGGTGCAAAGCGGGAAATCGCTCCGCAACGCAAGTAGTCACCATAAGAGAAACCACCCGGAACTAAAATACAATCATAAGCCGATAGATCTGTAGCCGTGTGCCATACATAGTCAACCTCTTGTCCAATCGCATCTTCCACTGCCTTGTAACAGTCGATGTCGCAGTTGGAGCCAGGGAACACAAGAACTGCAAATTTCATGAGATTAACCCTCCAATTCGTAGCGGTAATCTTCAACAACGGTGTTGGCCAGCAGCTTTTCACACATGACTTTCAATCGTTTCTCCGCTTCCGCACGATCTGTTGTATCCAGGTTCAATTCCATGACTTTACCGATCCGTACACTTTCCACTTCGTTGAATCCCATGGAATGCAGGGCTCCTTGAACAGCTACGCCTTGCGGGTCGAGTACGCTTTGCTTAATAGTGACATATACGGTTGCTTTGATCATGATCCTTATGTTCCTCCTCAGTAATGAACGGGATAAATGCTTTATGCTGTTAAAAAGGGGCTTTTGGAGCTTGCTCCGGGGCGGATTGTCCTTTCCGGTCGCTTGTTGTCCCCAGGTTTTTTGATTGTTTTGGCCCGCTCTGCGGTCAAAACCCGGGGACAAAGGCGAACGCTTCGCTCCTTTAAGAACAATTCCGCCTCTCCGCTAGTCCATGCGACGTTTTTTTAAAGGCCTAAACCTTTTACGTTGCACGGTGGGTAATGGTCTAGTGCTTGCTCCGGGGCGGATTGTTCTTTCCGGTCGCTTGCTGTCCCCAGGTTTTTTGATTGTTTTGGTCCGCTCTGCGGTCAAAACCCGGGGACAAAGGTGAACGCTTCGCTCCTTTAAGAACAATTCCGCCTCTCCGCTAGTCCATACGACGTTTTTAAATGCCTAAACCTTTTACGTTGCACGGTGGGTAATGGTCTAGCCTGACCATTACGTGAAAACGGTGAATGGTCTTTACGTTACATGAGTAACTATACTGTTTTACTATTTATAGACTTCCTGTTTAATAGAAGTCTTTGTTCTTTAATTGCCTCACCCACCAGTTTGAACACTGGCGGAGGGAAAGATTTGAGCTAGAGAAGCGAAGCGTTCGCCTTTGCAACCGGAATGTTTCCTTTTGAAAAAAGGATTCAATCAAAACATTCCGGGGGCAACAGCGATCGAAAGCCAAACTTTCCCGTAGCCGGCGCTCAAACGTTACACTTTATTATCTCGTTAAACGGTTATAAATATCGACGTATCTTGCGGTTGTTGCCTCCACTACCTCTTGTGGGAGTGGATCAGGTTTGCTGTTCTTGTCCCAATCGGTTCCGGCGAGATAGGTGCGCACTGGCTCTTTATCCATGCTGTCGATCTCGATATCCAGCTCATAATTCTCTTTGGCCCAGAAGCGTGAAGCGTCTGGGGTGAAGATTTCGTCAATCAGGATGACCTTGCCATCCACAATGCCGAACTCGAATTTGCAATCTGCCAGAATGATGCCACGCTGATCACAGTAATCACGGGCAAATTCGTAGAGGCGCAAGCTTTTTTCCTGAAGCTCAACTGCGAGTGCGTCTCCCACCAGTTCTTTCATGCGATCCATTGGAATGTCCTCGTCGTGCCCTACATCGTTTTTGGCTGCCGGGGTGAAAATGGGAACTTCGAGCTTGGCGTTTTTGCGAAGTCCTTCAGGCAGCTTGATACCGTTGACTTCAGCGCTTGTCTCATATTGTCTCCATCCACCACCAGTGATGTAACCACGTACGACACATTCAATATCAATGCGTTCTGCTTTGCGGGTTACCATGATGCGGTCTTTGAGCAATTCAGGGTCTGTGATGAGATCACCCAGTTGATTCACATCGGTATGAACGACATGGTTCTCCATCATGTCACCTGTCAGTTCAAACCAGAAACTGCTGAGTTTATTCAGTACGTTTCCTTTCTCGGGAACCGCCGGGTCCAGCACGTAATCAAATGCCGAGATTCGGTCGGTAACCACGATCAGAAAATGTTCACCCAGATCATACAATTCACGTACTTTTCCTTTATATAACAGAGGTGCTTTAACGAGATCTGCCGCAGTGGACAGTGCCATGGGCTCACCTTCTTTCAGGAGATGTAAAGTATACGTCCAATTCCCCTCTTCACGCGGGTCCACTACGAATGCAGAACAACCTTCCGATCGCTGTTATCCCCAGATTTTTTGATTCCACTTTTGCAAAGTGAAAATCCGGGGATAAAGGCGAGCGCTTTGCTTCTTCAGGTTTTTTCTGCCTTCTCCGTTCCAGCGTGAACACATAATCAACCTATACTTTTAGGGAGTAGAATAATTCAAAGCCTTATATATTAGTCGTTCAAGCCGAGCTTTTTGAAGATGGTGTCTACGTGCTTCAGGTGCCATGACGGGTTGAACGCATCTGCGATTTCTTCTTCGTTAAGCACTTCCGTAATTTCCGGTGTGGATTTCACGATATCCTGGAACTGGCGTTGTTCTTCCCATGCTTGCATCGCACGTGGTTGAACGGTGTCGTACGCTTGCTCGCGGCTGAAACCTTTGTCGATCAGCTTTGTCATGATGCGACCGGAGAATGGTACCCCGTAGGTGCGCTCCATGTTGCGTTTCATGTTCTCAGGGAATACCGTCAGGTTCTTCACGATGTTACCAAACCGGTTCAGCATGTAGTTCAGCAGCATCGTTGCATCTGGCAGAATGATACGTTCTACGGAAGAATGCGAGATGTCGCGCTCATGCCAGAGCGTTACGTTCTCGTATGCCGATACCATGTGTCCGCGAATGACGCGGGACAGGCCGGAGATGTTTTCGCTACCAATCGGGTTACGCTTGTGCGGCATCGCGGAAGATCCTTTTTGACCTTTAGCAAAAGCTTCTTCCACTTCACGGAACTCACTCTTCTGCAGCGCACGTACCTCTGTAGCAAACTTGTCCAGGGAAGTTGCGATCAACGCCAGAGTAGCCATATACTCCGCGTGACGGTCACGTTGCAATGTTTGAGTCGAGATTGGCGCAGGCTTTGTGCCCAGCTTCTCGCAGACAAACTCTTCGACAAAAGGATCGATGTTCGCATACGTTCCTACTGCGCCTGAAATTTTGCCGTATTGCACATTGTCTGCCGCGTGGCGGAAACGCTCCAGGTTCCGTTTCATCTCTTCATGCCACAACGCCATTTTCAGTCCAAATGTTGTTGGCTCTGCATGCACGCCGTGCGTACGTCCCATCATTGGTGTGTGCTGATAAGCTAGTGCTTTTTCACGAAGAATTTCAATAAAATTCACGATATCTTTTTCCAGAATCTCATTCGCTTGACGCAGTACATAACCCAGAGCCGTATCCACAACATCTGTGGAAGTCAGTCCGTAATGCACCCATTTCCGCTCTGCACCCAGACTTTCAGATACTGTACGTGTAAATGCGATCACGTCATGACGTGTTTCTTTTTCAATCTCATAGATACGGTCGATGTCAAAAGATGCGTTCTGACGAAGCAATGCTGCTTCCTCTTTCGGGATCACACCCAGTTCGGCCCACGCCTCACATGCACAAATTTCAACTTCCAGCCACGATTGGAATTTGTTTTCTTCGGTCCAGATGGCTCTCATTTCGGGTCTGCTATAACGTTCAATCATGAATTTGTATTCCTCCAGAGATTAGTTTGTTCAATCCATTGCAATCCTTCTTCAACATCCTGACAGAGCAGATTCACATGCCCCATCTTCCGTCCTGTTTTCGCTTCGGCTTTACCATATATGTGAAGCTTGGGAATCACACCGAGTTCTATCGCTTCCGCATCAGGTTGCCCTGTTCTGGCGATAATGCCTTCCAGATGTTCTCCAAGCACATTGACCATAACAACCGGACTCAATAACGAAGTGTCCCCGAGTGGTAATCCGCAGATGGCACGGATATGTTGTTCGAACTGAGAAGTCGCACAGGCTTCCATCGTATAGTGACCAGAATTATGCGGTCTTGGTGCCAGTTCGTTGACGTACAGTCTTCCATCCGCCGCTACAAACAGTTCCACAGCCAGCAGCCCAACAGCCTTCATCGATTCTGCCACTGCTGCTGCCAGCTTTTGCGCTTCAATCTGGATGTCTGCGGCAACTCTAGCCGGTACAATTGACGCATGCAAAATGTTATTCACATGAATGTTCTCCGCTGGCGGGAACGTTTTGATCTCCCCGTTTGTACTACGCGCTACAACGACTGATATCTCGCATTCAAACTTGATGAATTGTTCCAGCACCAGTTCCGCACCAGTAGCTGCAAGTTCTTCGTATGCGTCAACAGCCTGACTTGCTTCCCGGATGACCCGTTGACCTTTGCCATCGTAACCTCCAGTCACCGTCTTCAGTACACATGGCACTCCAAGTTCGCTTACAGCAGCAAGCATCGTATCCGCACTTGTGATCTCACGATAAGGCGCGACTCTTACTCCAGCAGCTTCGATTGCACGTTTTTCACGCAACCGATGTTGTGTGGTGTACAATAACGCGCTTCCTTGCGGAACGTAGGACTCACGTTCGAGCAATCCAGCGACTTCTGCATCCACATTTTCGAATTCATACGTAATGACATCGCATTGCCGAGCCAGTTCGAGTGCAGCTTTGGCATCGTCATATCCAGCTTCAATCTGACGAGCAACTTGACCACAAGGTGCGTCCGCAGCGGGATCAAGAGTAACGAATCGATACCCCATTGCCGTTCCTGCGAGCGTCATCATACGTCCGAGCTGTCCGCCTCCAAGAATGCCGATGGTTGTTTTCCCGGGCAGCAAGACATTTTTCAACTCTCCTGCTATACCGGATTGGTTCCCGGCTCTACTCATAGTTCTTCACTGCTTTCGAGTACTTCTTGTTTGATGCGCTCTCTTCGAGCTTCAGAACGACGTTGGACATCTGGGTCAAAAGCACCGATCATCTGAGCTGCGAGCAGCCCTGCATTGGTAGCCCCCGCCTTACCAATTGCAACGGTTGCAACGGGAATTCCGCCAGGCATCTGAACAATGGACAACAAGGAATCGAGGCCGTTCAATGCTTTGGATTGAACCGGAACACCAATGACCGGAAGCATCGTTTTGGCGGCAACCATACCGGGTAGATGTGCTGCCCCGCCTGCCCCTGCAATGATCACCTTGAATCCTCGATCAATCGCCTGCTCTGCGTATTCAAACATCAAATCCGGTGTACGATGGGCGGAGACAACTTTTTTCTCATATCCGATTTCCAGTTCATCCAGTACCTCGCACGCATGTTTCATCGTTTCCCAATCCGACTTGCTGCCCATAATTACAGCGACTTGCAGTGACATGAATACATCCAACTCCCGTCTGAGCTTTTTTGATTACATCTGGTATTAATGAATTCATTTTACGTGTGAAATGAAAAAATCCGCTACCCGCGAAAACATCACATTTTCTTCGGACACCGGACTCCAAGAAATACGTATCCCTCATTTGGGCATACCAAAAGGGGGCTTGCTGTCCGCATCTGGTTGCATGCGACTCTCAGCCGTATCTCCTCGTAGTCCGGAAATTTACGGTTCCCGGGTAGATACTTCCGGGCCCTATTCCCGGCGTTATACGAGCAAACATCTATTCAAACCATCTTGATTCGTTTTGTTCTATCTTGTTACACATTTCGTTCCTACTCGACCTTATTCTTACCTGATCGACACATCTAACATTCTAACAATCCCCTACAGCTAATGTCAACTTAAAGACGAACATTTAACATATTGACAAATATAATGTTCGGGAATTACTTCTTTAAATTCGTGTAACCATCCATTTCATTCCATAAAAGAAAGCCGGCTCCTCTTCAATCTCTCGAAGACAACCGGCTTCCTGCTTTTTAGTGTGTCTACACACACTTCATCCATTATTTTACAACTAGCACTGGAACCCGAGCATGCTGCACCACATTATGACTGACACTACCCAGGACAAATTCCCGAATACCACCCAGTCCGCGGCTACCAATAATAATGATATCGGAATCATTCTCTTTGGCAAAATCAAGCAGCACTTCTGCAGCCGCCCCTTGAATCAGATCCACATTGGCCGATACACCAGCAGCCTGAATTCGCTCTTTCGCTTCATCTGTCGTCTGCACCGCCAGATTGTAATAATCATTATTAAGTGAAGGTGGTAGTGGAGCCAGCCCCTCACCAATGAATACACGCGGGAAATCAAAAGCATGAATGACATCCAATACAGCGTCCGGGGACACTTTGGCTAGCTCAATTGCGCGATCAAGTGCTTTATTTGAAGCTTTGGAACCATCATAAGCGACTAGTATTTTGGAAAATAACATGTGAATCCCGTCCCTTCCTTTATATGTAGAACACGCGGAGCAAGCTTCGGTCTGACATCCAATAAACGAACAGATAAAATAACAGAACCATATAACTCCTTAAACGTTCGGGAGCCACCATGAACCATTTATACGAATATATTTACATATTTTGCAGGCTAACGACTACCATTTTACTTCAACTAACATTCATCTCATGAATTCATTGAATAAAGTAACCATAGATTACCGCATTCAGGAACAACAACAACGGAATGCCAATGGTGAAGCTGGGATGTTTGGTTTTATGCCTTTTCCGATACATCGCGATCCAGACTCCCAAAGCACCGCCAATAAACGCAAGCAAAAATAACGTCCGTTCGGGTGTACGGTCACGACGCTGTTGTGCACGCCTCTTATCATCCGACATCACCAGATAACCAACTACATTAATAAATAGAAACCACAATATAAGTCCGGTTTGCATATAATTCTAGCGATCCCCCTGTCCCGGGACATCTCCCTGTCTCCATTATAGTCCTCATCAGAGACATGTTCAACGCACCGGGTAGGGAACCGGAAATTTGTGTAATAACACTAACCTAGCTCTGACCTAGGACTCCTGTTTTGGAATACCGTTCAGGCTTGGTGCTCTTTTGGCTGCTTTGTCCGGGCGCACAGCGATACTCTCTTCCCGAATACTGTCTTTGTTTTGCTGGTTATGGATTTTCTCTGGTTTGTTATGCGGCATATAGGTATCACCTCCTTGGCTTACGTTGCCTGAAAACGGAGGATCTTATACGACTTCAACTACCTCAAGCGTGTTACTCTCCCTTTTTCTCCATAGCCGCCTTCAGCAAATCTCCAAGGTTAGACCCAATGGACTCTTGCTTCGCATATTGTTTCACCAATTTTTGCTGATCGCGTTTGTTCACATGCTGTTTGTCCTTATCCAACGTTTCTGTAATACCACAAGGTAGACATTGTACGTATAGCCCCGCCTTGCCTTCTTTGATTTCCATCTTTTTGTGACACTGCGCACAACGACGATTGGACAATCTTTTCTCTGCAGAACGACGATATCCACAGTCCTCCGTAGGACATACAAGAAACTTGCCGCGCTTGCCCTTCTTCTCCAACAACCGTGCGTTACAGTCCGGGCAATGGCTATTGGACACATTATGTGGCTTGTACTCTGCTTTGCTGCCTTTGACTGTAGACACCAGCTCTTTGGCCATTGAACGAATACCATCCAGGAACGGTCCCGGTTTCCCTTGCCCACGGGCAATCCGCTCCAACTCAGCCTCCCAGCGAGCAGTCAGATCTGGTGTACGAAGCTGCGGAGCAGCCAGTTCAATCAACTGTTTACCTTTACCGGTCGGATGCATACTGTTACCTTGGCGATCTATTGTATCGGAACTGACCAGCTTCTCGATAATATCCGCCCGTGTAGCCGGAGTGCCGAGTCCATGCTTTTCCATCTGGGAAAGCAAAGCAGCTTCGGTATACCGTTTGGGCGGCATCGTCCGTCCACTTTTAATATGGCAACGCTGAACCGTCACCGACTGTCCTTGCTGCACATCTGGCAAAAGCGCACGCTCATGGTCTGCTGCATCGTCAGCACGGTCATCGTCATCATCGCTGTAATCGCCGCCGTATACTTCACGCCATCCACTTTCTTTCACCGTTGTACCTTTGACATGGAAGGAATCATTCCCTACCTGAACCGTGATCGCAACCGAATCGTACTTCGCTGCCGGATAGAACAGGCTGATAAAACGACGTACGATCAGATCGTACAGTTTGCGTTCCTCCGGATTCAGTTGATTCAGAAGCACTGTTTGCTCCGTGGGGATAATCGCATGGTGATCCGTAACTTTGCTGTCATCCACAATACGTTTGGTGATATTCAGATTTTTGCGTAGCAAAGGACGTGCCAAAGACGCATAAGGCCCAATGGCTACACTGTCCAGACGTTCTTTCAATGTAGCTGTCATATCGGAAGTCAGGTATCGGCTGTCCGTACGTGGGTACGTTACGAGTTTGTGCTGTTCATACAGACGCTGCAGGACATTTGATGTTTGCTTTGCAGAGAAACCATATTTCCGGTTGGCATCCCTTTGCAGCTCCGTCAGGTCATATGCCAGTGGATGCGGCTCTACTTTCTCGCTTTTCTTCACCTGGGCAATCGCGCCCTTGCGCCCGTCTACCCGTTCCTTCAATTTTTGCGTTTCTTGAGGGTCGAAAATTCGTGAATCTCCCCCAGCTGCCCGCCACACAGCCTGAAAACCTCCCAAATCTGCCGTTAACGTCTCATACTCCTGCGAGCGGAAACCATTAATTTCATTTTCCCTATCCATAATCATGCCCAAGGTCGGCGTTTGGACCCGTCCAGCAGACAACTGCGCATTGAAACGAACGGTTAACGCACGGGTCACGTTAAGTCCAATCATCCAGTCGGCCTCTGCCCGGCAACGCGCGGATTCATAGAGACGGTCAAACTGACCGCCTGGTTTCAGCGAAGCAAATCCGTCTTTGATCGCCTTATCTGTCTGGGATGAAATCCACAGGCGTTTAAAAGGTTTTTTCCACCCCGCCATCTGCATGATCCAACGGGCCAGCAATTCTCCCTCACGGGCCGCATCCGTCGCAATGACCAGCTCACCCACATCCTGACGCTTCATCAGCTGCTGCACCGCTTTATATTGATGGTTGGTCTCTCTAAGTACTTTCAGTTTCGTACGATCTGGCAGAATGGGCAGGTCCTCCAGATTCCATGTTGCATACTTTTTGTCGTAATCCTCGGGTTCAGCTAATCCAACCAGATGTCCAAGCGCCCAGGTAACGATATATTTCGGGCCCTCCATATAACTTTTATGTTTATCACGCGCACCCATAACTCTGGCTATTTCGCGTGCTACAGATGGTTTTTCTGCGAGCACCAATGTCTTCACTTCATATCTCTTCCTCTCTGGTAGAACGTTATGTCTCTTTTATTCCTATCTTTTCATTATATCATTTCACACTAAAGGTATGCTCTGTCATCTCTACTTCCTAATCTACTCGCATCCTGTAACCTCATGTTTAATCAACTTATCAAAGTGATGTTATATTTATTCACATTAAAATATGTAATAGTTTTTCTGAGTACATGTAAATAGAAGCATGAATAAGTATTAATACTGTGCAGTATTGATGTATACGTTTTTTTGGATAAATATAAACCTTGTAAGATTACCTGACATAACTATACAATGTGTCAAAAGCATAGAAACAGAATCGCTGCTAACACACATCAATGAGACACAGGAAGGGAGCGTGGATGCATGACTTATCATGGATCTGTATTGAAAAAAAGTGGGGCTTTGTTACTGGCGGGAGCTGTTGTTGCCACAACATGGGGAGGAACGTTACCTTCGGCATCAGCCGCAACGGCAACGCCTACGAGTAAAACAACAGTAGCTGCTGTATCCAAAGGCAAAGCGCCTGCTACACCGACTGCATTTATTCAGGCTATGGAAGAAGCGGCAACACTTGCTGGTGTTCCTTTTAAAATGGACAAGCTCTCCGGCACAACCGTACAACGTAAAGATGCTGCGGTCGCCTTGCAACAATGGCTCAAGCTGGATTCGACTACCGAATCATTCAAGGATGTCCCGGATAAAGCCACTTTCGCAGGTGCTGTTGGTGCATTGAACACTGCGGGATTGATGAAAGGTTATACGGAATCCCTCTTCCTTCCAAACGCTGTACTTACGGAGAATGATCTATCTGTATTGAAAGACCGCATTTATAACTACATAAAACCGTTTGTCCTGGAGGAAGCAACTATTATGGATCTTCAGGCCGCAATGACGCAAGGAAAACTGACATCAAAAGAGCTGGTTCAGAAATACCTGGACCGCATTGAAAAATACGATGATCAAGGTGTAAGCATCAACGCCGTATTAACCCTGAACCCGGATGCGCTCCAAATTGCGGAGCGATTGGATGAAGAACGTGCAGCTCAAGGTGCTCGCAGTCCTCTGCACGGCGTTCCGGTCCTGGTAAAAGACAATTACGATACCAATGACATGCCAACAACCGCAGGCTGTATCTGTCTGAAAGATTCCATTCCTGCCCATGATGCTGAACAAGTGAAGAAGCTCAAAGCAGCTGGCGCCATTATTTTGGGTAAAACAAACCTGCATGAATTCGCATTTGGCATCACGACATCCAGCTCATTGGGTGGACAAACACTGAATCCTTACGCCCTGGATCACTATCCAGGTGGCTCAAGCGGTGGAACAGGTGCAGCCATTGCATCTAACTTTGCCGCAGCCGGCATGGGTACAGACACTGGCGGTTCGATCCGAATCCCATCCAGCTTCAACAGCCTTGTGGGTATCCGCCCAACCATCGGACTGTCCAGCCGTGAAGGCATTATCCCATTGGCTTTGACACAGGATGTAGGTGGACCTATGGCTCGTACGGTTAGTGACGCTGCAATCATGTTGGATGCTACAGCCGGATATGACAAAAAGGATGTTGCTACAGCTTACGCAGTTGGGAAAATACCTTCCAGCTATAAGGACTTCTTGGATGTAAACGGGTTGAAAGGTGCACGCATTGGTGTGGCCACAGAACTCATCCCAAGTACCAAAGCTGAAGAAAAAGCCGTAGCTGACGTGATCAACACCGCTGTGGAAGAATTGAAGTCACTGGGCGCTACTGCAGTTCCCATTTCCATCCCGAACTTGGCTGAGATCAACAAATATCCAAGCCTTAGTGGATATGAATTCAAGTTCCAACTGAATGACTATCTGGACTCATTGGGTGCAGATGCTCCATATCACAGTTTGTCTGAGATCATCGCTTCCGGAGAGTTCGACAAGTCTCAGGAGCAATCCATGAAAACGCGGGATGCACGCCAAACCCTCGAGACTACCGAATATAAGGACATCGTCCTGAAACGTACTAAAGTAACCCGTGAGTCCTTGCTGAAAGTTATGGCAGACAATAATCTGGATGCCGTCATCTATCCTACATCTACACAGGCCGCTGGCGTAATCGGCGAGGGTCAAACATCCGGTGGTAACAACCGTCTGAGTCCTTTCTCCGGTTTCCCGGCGATCACTGTACCTGCCGGTTTCACATCTGATGGTCTGCCTGTAGGTATGGAATTCCTGGGTCGTGCCTTTGATGAAGGAACCTTGATCAAGCTGGCTTACAGCTACGAACAAGGAACTCATCACCGCCAAGCGCCTAAGCTTACGCCGTAAAATATTTACGGGATTAAGAAATTCCGGTTAACACAAAAATAGATGCAATCATATCACTTTTTTGAAACGAGTTAACCCACTAAAGAGACCACCCTCTTCATGACTGCATGAAGTTTGGGTGGTCTCTTTTAATTTCTCTATTTATTTTGGTGTTGGATACACTCGTATGTTACTCATTCCTGAACCTTGTCCGGCACGCCCCATTTCAGCACCAGACCTGCGTAAGTCAGACCACCACCAAAACCAAAGAGAGCTACAGTCTGTCCTTCTTTTAATTTCCCTTCATCCACTGCAAGCTGTAAAGCAAGCGGAATGGAAGCAGCAGATGTGTTACCACGATACTCCACACTGGTTAAAGTACGTTCCAAAGGAACCGGACCACGTTCGCAAACAGCCTCAATCATTCTCATGTTGGCACTATGCGGGACAAACCAGTCAATCTGGTCACGGCTTAATTCAGCTTTTGTTATCAGCTTATCCAATTGATCTGGAATCGTCCGTACAGCCCACTTATAAATCTCTCGCCCATTCTGAACTAAACAACCTTCGCCCTGTAAAGGCACACCATTCATCTCCGAAGACAGACCACTCTTATAGAGATGTACACCGCCTTCTCCATGTGTACCTGATATGGCTGCCATAAAGTCACCTTCTCCAGCTGCTGATCTCTCCACCAAGAAGGCTCCGGCTCCGTCCCCAAACAGTACACAAGTCGTACGGTCTGTGTAATCCGTAATTTTGGATAATGTCTCTGCTCCTATAACCAGTACTTTGCGGTACATTCCACTGGTCACCAGACTGTCAGCCAGCTGTAGCCCGTAGGTAAAACCTGCGCATGCCGCATTTAAATCCAGTACGCCCGTGTGTGGGATCTTAAGATTAGCCTGTACTCTGGATGCGGTACTTGGGAAAGCATATTCAGGTGTGCTGGTAGCCACAAGGATCATATCCACATCTTCTACAGTTACTTCATAACGATATATCATATCTTCTACAGCCTTCGTAGCCAGGTCAGATACAAATTGATCTTCCGCTGCAATTCGCCGTTCTCTCATGCCTGTACGTTGCACAATCCATTCGTCACTTGTCTCGACTAATTTCTCCAGATCAGCATTCGTTAATATTCGATCCGGTACATACGTCCCCATTGCCGTAATGGTTGCCTTTGATTGATGATTCATACCGGTAGTCACCTCATTTGTTTTTTATTATTATAGCACTAAGTATTAGTACTTGGTACTAATTTTATAAAATATTTATTTTTTCGTTAGTTGTTTATTTTAAGCGATCACTTCATTCTATTACCCAGAGTAATACAAACGATGGCATGCATTTTTGATGAAGAATTGTGGACATCCCTTGACTAACATGAAGAATGCCTTAATTAAATGCGTTTTTTATAGACAGCTCATTCTTAACATTCTCATAAATATTGTAAAAAAAACAGCCCTGGTAAATAACTAAGGCTGTTAAGGTTTATATAAGCATTTAGGAAAAATAAAAAAGACACACTCGAAATCATTCAAGTGTGTCTTCCTATTGCTTGGCGGCGTCCTACTCTCCCAGGACCCTGCGGTCCAAGTACCATCGGCGCTAGAGGACTTAACGGTCGTGTTCGGGATGGGTACGTGTGGAACCCCTCCGCCATCGCCACCAAACGCATAGCTGTGCTTACATTTCAGAGTGGTTG
>NZ_JAGGNR010000028.1 GCF_018614975.1 Paenibacillus polymyxa
TGCTCGCACTTCGTGTTGAAGTTACTTTGTCACGGGGCTTCAACCTTAGGATTTCTCCACCAGCTGCCCGTCAGCTACGAGGCGACTTGGCTCTTACCTCGACCGGACTTTCACCGGCTAGTTGTGTCTAGCTTGGCTAGGCGCGCAGAAAGTAGAAAAAACGACCACTAGTGTGGTCGTAATCGTAAATTTTATGGAATAGTCTAGTATTCTCTTGAATATTGCTTGTTCTCTTTCAATTGCACGATATCATGTCCGGTTGGATTCTGGAAGGCCCGAAGTCCAAATGTTTGTGCCACCGCGAAAATATGGTCAAAGATATCCGACTGAACGTTCTCGTATACGTCCCAGTCAGTATCATTGCTAAATGCGTAAATTTCAAGGGGCAATCCCCGATCCTCTGGTGCCAACTGTCTAACAATCATTGTCATATCCTTATGAATCTTCGGATGATTTCTCAAATACTGAAGGATATATTCCCGGAATACACCCACGTTTGTCAGTTGTCTGCCATTCACGTTGCTCTCGATGTTCACCTCATGCTCCGTGTTGTAAGCCTGGATTTCCTTTAATTTGGCAGTAACATAATCGCTCAGATAATGAATTTTTTCGAACTCGTCTATCATCTCTTCCGTACAAAAACGGATACTGCTGATATCGATATATATACTCCGCTTAATTCTTCTGCCGCCGGACACCTGCATGCCTCTCCAGTTCCGAAATGAGTCCGAAATGAGAGCATAGCTCGGGATCATCGTAATGGTTTTATCAAAATTCATAACCTTTACCGTGTTTAATGTAATGTCGATGACATCGCCATCCGCATTATACTTTGGCATCTCGATCCAGTCACCGACACGCACCATATCGTTCGACGATAACTGTACACCAGCAACCAGCCCCAGGATGGAATCTTTGAATATCAGCATCAATACCGCCGACAAGGCGCCTAATCCACTGAGAATAATTAATGGATTCTGTCCAATCAGGCTGGAGATGACGATAATGCCCCCGATAATGTACAGGACGATCTTGGCTACCTGAATGTAACTCTTGATTGGGCGAATCTTCGACACCTCATAGGTACGATAGATATCATCGAATACATTAAGCAAAGCATTCAGTACCGTGATCATGATGACAATCATGTAGGTCATTGCTGCTTTTTCAATTATGGCCTGATAGGGCGAGAAAATATAAGCGGAATAATAGATAATAATGGCCGGCACGAGATGCGACAGCTTCTGAAATAAATTTTTCTGAACCACGATGTGACCCCACTTGAAACGGTTGTTACTTACGATACGATGAACCGTCTTCAGCACCACTCGCTTGGCAATCACATTCGCCAATATCGAGATCACTGCTATAAAAATAATCATAATGATGTTTGAAAGATAACCAATGGAGGGTCCACTCATGCCGAGTTCTTCTAGTTGATTTCTGATAAAGTCCATTGTCTCCTCCTGACATAATCTAGTTTAGCCTATTATTATAAAGTAGTTTGAGAGGGCAAGCAAAGTTTTTGCTTTCGCTCCGTTCTTCCTATTCATTATATATAAAAAAAGACCCTGTCATTCAAAGAATGATGGGTCCACTTGATTATGTCGTCTTTATATCATGATCACGAGAAATGTCCAATAATTCACTCACCGTCACCAAACGGTACCCTTCCCCCACCAGTTCATCCACCAGCACACGAACCGCCTCCACGGTCTGGGAACGATCCCCGTACCCGTCATGGAATATCAACACGCTGCCGGGTTGCACCGCAGACCGGGTATACTCCAAGATATGCTTAACGCCGGGATTGTCCCAATCCCTCGCATCACCGTTGACTGCACCAATCGTGCGATATCCGCGCTCCGTTGCCAGAGACAGTATCTCTTCGTTTACGCCAAAATACGGCGGTCGGAAGCTGCGAGCAGGTTGCCCCGTAACTTCTTGAACAAGATGTTCTGCGCGTTGCAACTCTTCCCCGGCTTCCTCCAGCGTCAGCTGGGTTAGGTCTGGATGCGTGTATGTATGATTGGCGATCTCATGCCCTTCACGGTGCACCTTCGCCGCAATCTCCGGGTGGTTCTCCATCTCTTGGCCAATCATGAAAAACGTTGCCCGCCCACCGGCACGGCGGAATATCTCAAGCACTTGAGGTGTATACACCGGATGCGGCCCATCATCAAACGTGAACGCCACAACCTTTTCCCGAACAGACTCCTGCTCTACCATCGCGATATTGACCATACCATAATGCCCCCTCTCTGAAACTGCCTGGCTACATACCCCCTTATTATTCCATGACCACAGGCTCTGGTCTAGTCCAGAGATCACACTTTGTGAAATCCCTAATCAAGCTGATATCTACCAGAAAGAGAGCATAGCGAGCAAGCAGCTATCTCTTCTATCGCCACGCCCTCCAGTCCAGCCTCCAGCTAACCTTTGATCGCACCTGCGATCATACTCTTCTGCACCTGTTTGTTCAGCAGCAGATAGATGACCACCGTTGGCACCGTCGTAATCATCAGTCCAGCACCAATGATACCCCATTGCGTAATGTACGTTCCCACCATCGACATCATACCCACCGTCAATGTCTGGTAAGCCGTGTTATTGATAAATGTGACGGCAAACATCAGCTCATTCCAGCACGACAAAAACGTGAAGATGGCTACCGTTGATATAGCCGGGGTTACCAGAGGCAGAATAATAGAGAAAAACGTCCGGTAGATACCGCAGCCGTCGATCACCGCCGACTCCTCCATCTCTCGCGGAATACCTTTGAAAAAACTGCCCAGAATGAATACTGCCATCGGAATGCCAAATGCCACATAGGGAATGATTAGAGACCAGTAGCTGTTGAGCAGGTTCAGATTCTTCAAAATAATAAACAATGGCAGCAGCGCCGCATGAATCGGCACCATCATGCCCAGCAAAATGATCGTCATCGTGAACCCGCTGAGCTTCCAGTTCATTCTTGTGATTGCGTAACCCGTCATGGAGGACAGGATCAGCACCAAGACAATGGAGGCCGCAGTAACCAGCACACTATTCATAAAATAGGTCAGCACATGGCCGTCGGACATGGCTTTGGTGTAGTTGCTCCACAAAAACGCTTTGGGCAACCCGGCCACATCACCGCTGAAAATCTCACTGTTATCCTTCAGGGAAAACAGCGCCAGCCAGATGAGCGGATAGATCTGCACAATCGCAACGAGGATCAGAAACGCTTGCAGGAACACTTTCCCGATTGGTCCGGAGATGGACCTCGGCTTGGGCTTTTTTTGCAACATGACTTCTACGGTACTCATGCCTTATGCCTCCCTCTACTCCGTTTTGAACAATGAATTAATGAGGATCGTACACACCAGACACTCCACAATGATAAAGACCGAGATCGCACTGCCATACCCATACCGGAACGTATCAAAAATGGTGGCGTACATCAGCGTGCTTGGCACTTCAGTGGTATAAAATGGCCCGCCACCTGTCAGCACATAGATCAGGTCAAACACCTTGAACGCACCGATGACGGAAAAAACAAGGCTTACCTTCAGAATCGGCTTCATCAGCGGGATCATAATGGACCACGCCGTCCGAATACGGGAAGCACCATCCATTCGAGCAGCTTCGAGTACATCCTGGGACACGGACTTCGCACCTGCATACATCAGCAGCATGTGATATCCCACGTACTGCCACAGGGTTGGAATGAACGATGCCGTCAGTGCGGTGTCCTTCTGCCCCAGCCAGTCCTGTGCCCAATGGGATAAGCCGATATTCTGTAGCAGTACGTTCAGCAGTCCGTAATCGGCATTATAGATTTTCGACCACAACTGGGCAATGACCACCGTCGAGATCAGAACGGGAATGAAATAGACAGTCCGGTAGAACCCTTCTCCCTTGACGTTGGATGCCAGAATCAGGGCAAGCACCAGCGAGATCGGCAGTTGAATGAACACCGAAGCGCCCGCGAATAAGAGAGAGTTTTTGATCGAATTCAGCACCCGGGAATCCTTAAACATCTCCACATAGTTGTCCAGACCGATAAATGTGCCTTTCCCTACGCCGTTCCAGTCCAGCAGACTGTAATAACTGGAGACAAAGATCGGAATAAGCACAATCCCGCAGAACAGAAGCAGTGTGGGCAGTACGAAGACAGCTATCGTGCCTTTATTGGAAAATACAGAGTTCATTGTTGTTCTCCTCTCAAAGGCGTGACCGGGATATGCCGGGCCACGCCTTGTTTGGGTTCATCTTCATGGTTAGTAGCGGTAGCCGTGCAAGCTCACAAGGTCTATGCGTAAGATATTCACAGGGAATTGGCAAAGACATGTAGTGTAAAGACCTTCTAGGACCTGTATGCATTTAAGCTTGTATGCTTGCACGTGCGCATACCTGCCTACCTGTTTCCTATAGACTTAGTTCTGTTGGTTTGAGCTGTGCCATCTGTTTGCAGAACTCCTCCGGTGTTACATCGCCGGCAAGCAGCTGGGCAATCAGGTTTTTGTGCGCTTCAGCCGATTCCGCAGGCAGAATGTTATCCCACCACGCGATAAATGAGGTCGCCGTTTTCATAATATCTGCCGCAGACAGATCCAGGGAGGACAGGCTGGACGTGTCGAGTGCATCGGTTTTCCAGCTTGGCAGACCCGCTCCAGCCAGGAAACCTTGCGTACCAAGCTGCTCGCTCAGATACATGAGGAATTCCACGGCTTCCTTCGGATGCTTGGTATTCTGGTTGATGTAGAAACCATCGACGGCTCCCCCGAAGATTTCGGTATTTGTGCCTTGCCCATCCTCAAATACCGGGAACGGAATCACTTTCACTTTGCCTTTGACTGCCGAAGACGGATCCTCAATTCCTGCATTCACCCAGTTGGCCTGGAACATCATCGCCCCCTTGCCTGCATTAAATGCCCCAAGCATCTCGTCATAGCTCATGCTGAACATGCTGCTGTTGAACGCTCCTGCTTGCGCAAGCTGCTGCATTTTGGTTGCGGCGGCAACAAAGTCGGGCGAATCCCACTTTGACGGATCTTTAAAGGCTTCCATCACCGCAGCATTGCCTGCCTGACGCATCGCAATAATGTCGTACCAGTACATGCCAGGCCAGCGATCCTTCTCTCCAATCACAGCCGGGGTGATTCCTGCCGCTTTCAGCTTGGCGACTGCATCCAGCAGTTCGTTATAGGTGGTCGGAATCTTGGCACCCGCCTGCTCGAACAATTCCGTATTCACGTAAAGGTTGGCGATATGTGTGTACACGGGCAATGTGTAGATTTTGCCGTCCATATTGATCGCCTCAGCCATTCCCGGGCCCATTCGTTCTTTGATATCGTCCGTCAGGTAACTTGAGATTTCCAGCACATTACCGGATTTGATGTACGGCTGCATGAAGCTGCCGCCACCCATGCCATAGAACAGGTCTGGCGCTTCACCAGCTGCAATCGATGTTTTGACTTTGGTTTTGTACTGTTCTCCTGTCGTGCCTGTACGTTCAACCTGAATGTCTGGATGCTCGCTGTTCCATTTCTCAACAATCTCGGGCAGCAGCTTGGCCGAAGGATCGGTATTGCCGACCGATTGATCCCATAGCGTCAGCTTGATCTTGCCATTACTTTCCCCCTGTGCACCGCCGGACGAGCCGGATGAACATGCCGCCAGACTGCTTACAATGCCCAGAGCCAAAATTAGACTTGCTGATTTTTTTAGTAGCGCTTTCATATCTACGGACCTCCCTATGTGTTTTCGTTGGTTCTAGCCCATATTTTAGGCAAAATGTGCTTTGTTCTCCATTTAGAAAACAGGCATCCATTTGTAATATTCGAACATATGTGGAATTGGAACCGGAAGTCGGTTTACGCTCAAACCTTCTCCGCACTCCCCCGACACTCCCGATTGCACTCTCGTTTTTCAGTTTTTTACATTCCGATATTCATTCATGGATCGGCCGATATGTTTTTTGAACAAGACGCTGAAATAATGAGGGTCAGGGATGCCCACCTGCTCCCCAATCTCATATCCTTTCATATCCGTCTGTTTCAGCAGCTGTTCAGCCTTCTTCATGCGGAGTTGGGTCAGATATTCCACAAATGTCTGCCCGGTTTCTTTTTTCACCAGCCGCCCCAAATGGCCCGAACTTACATAAAAAGCAGCCGCGGTACTGGAAAGCCCCACTTCCGCATTGCCCATATTCTCTTCAAGATAAGCCATCACCCGATCGATCAGATTGCCTTCCTTGGCCTGTCGCTTAGCTTGTATGACATCCGATACGGTGCGGACATGCTGCTCCAACATACGTTTTAGTTCGGGCAGATGATCTGCTGTAAAAATGGCCGCAATGGCCTCTTTGTTCAATGCGTGCTCTCCCTCAATCTGCTGCTCTATGGCAGCACGCTGGCACTCCGTAACCACATCCAAGGCTGCCATCCGAAACTGTGAAACGTCCGAGAACGGCACAGACAGCACACGCTCCAGCAATAATACCGCTTCTTCCCTCGCACCAACACTGACGCAAAATTGCAGTTGTTGGAGCAGCTGAGCATCCGAGTGGTAGAGCCTCTGCCCGCCTTCGATGACCAGATCCTCGAAGCAAATGACCTGATTTTTCCCCACAAACGCCTGATAATCGAGTGCACGACACGCTTCCCGGTATCCCACACAGGCTCTTCCCCATCCTGATTGCCATTGCCCAATGCCTACGGTCACATCAACTTCATATCCTTCGAGTTTAAGCGTATATTGAAGTTCTTCCTGAAGCTGCTGCACCTGATTGGAGAATTCGGTATCCGCTCCAAGCGAGAGTACAACGATCCGGTTATGCGGGTCCATAACGATAAGGGTGTGCGAATCCTGCGGATAAAAAGCCTGCACCTGCTTCATGCCTACCATTCGCAGCAGAATATGTATTTCCTCAGCGGGTTGTCGATGGGCTTCTGTCTGATGCTGGCTTAATTGGGTTTGATCGTGTTGAGGCTCTCGTTGAACTTGGCTGTATTGGTGGGGTTGACGGGCTTGATGAGCTTCATGAGCTTGATGAGATGTCTCGGACAGATGTGGGTATACCTCTGGTGCAGCTATCTTCGCTCGCGGTACAGCAACCTCAACCTCCATTACTGCGATGCGTAATCCTGGTTCACTAGACGAGATAGGAATGCCTAAGAAACTTGCCTTCTCTTGTAGTTCATCCTCAGGTATCACGTCACTTAACCATTGATTTACAAACCTCTCCCTGAGATAAGGCAGGCTCTGCTTCATCTCCTCCCGCAGCTTCATCAGCTCGTACTCACGCCCCATCTCCTGCTCGATTGCCTCTCGCAGCTTCGCCGTAACCTGTAATAACTCAGAAGCACGAATGGGTTTCAAAATAAAATCGGATATGCCCAGCTTCACACTCTGACGAGCATATTCAAATTCATCATGTCCCGTCACAACCACGATTTTTATGTTCGGGTAACGCTCCATGAGAATGCCGCTCAGTTCAACACCGTCCATCTTTGGCATGTATATGTCCGTGAACACGATGTCTGGACGCAACAGCTCGACCTGTTCCAAAGCCTCTGCAGCATCCGAGGCCTCTCCAATGATACTCATGCCTTGCTGCTCCCAATCGATACGCATGCGCAGCAGATTTCGGATGAGGTACTCGTCATCCACAATCAATACCTTTAATGGTTCCAAAGTTAGTTCCATGATTCATCGGCTCCCTTCGGGATCGTTATGATAATGGTGGTTCCTTTTCCAACCTCGCTCTGCAGCTTAAGTCCATCTTCTCTGTCATAAAAAATGCGAAGCCGCTCCATCGTCCCCCATAAGCCAAAGCTTGGATTGTGTTTAGCGATATAGGTAATCTTAGAAAGATTGGAAGGATTGAAAAGATTAGTTGAATTAGAGGGGTTAGATGAGTTAGAGATATTCGAAGAGTTAAATGGATTAGATGAGTTTGAGTGATTAAACCTGTTCACTTCTGTGCGTTGAACCTGCTGCACATCTTCCTCGGACATGCCGACTCCATCGTCAGTGATCATTAGAAGTACTCCCTCCTTGGATCGACGAGCTTGGATGCGTATCGTGCCCGGGCTGCCTTTGGGACGAATACCGTGATACAGCGAATTTTCCACCAACGGCTGGAGCACAAGCTTGGGAATCATCACTCGCTCACAATCTGGAGCAATATCGTACTGCACCTCAAATACACCGGGGTATCGTACCTGCTGGATCGTCAGATAATTGCGTACAATCTCAACCTCCTCGTGCAGCGTAATCAGTTCACGCCCTTTGCTGACACTCAGCCGATAGTAACTTCCAAGCGCTTCTAACAGCTCACATACCTTATCGTTCATGCCCGACATCGCCAGGGAGGTAATGGAATCAAGTGTGTTGTATAGAAAATGCGGCTTGATCTGCGCCTGAAGTGTATTCAGCTCTGCACGGCGGATCGTCTGCTGCTCCTGAATGATGCGTTTCAACATCTCGTCAATCTGCTCAATCATCTGGTTGTATCCTCCATATAGCTGTGCGAACTCGTAGCTGTTCAGCTCAACCGTCACTTTGCGGAAGTTGCCGCTTGGCGCTTTCTGCATGGCACGAAGCAGCTTGTGAATCGGCTTGATGACACTGCGCGAGATGATGAATGAACTGACAAAAAAGACAGTCCCATTCACCGCCAGTAAGATCAGCGCAAGCAGTACCATAGATTTATTACGGGTATCCGTAGCCCGGTATGGACTCATGCTAATGAATTTCCACTGATCATCACCAGTCGAGCGATATGTCACTGCGTATTCCTGACCACGTGAATGTAAAGTGATAAAGCCAGAGGGCTGCTTTTGAAAAGCTTGTTTTAACCTGGCCTGATTGGCCTCTAACATCTCGTGCATCCCTTCCTGTCCAGAAGCCGCTGACATGGATGCGTCGGATACAGCAGGCACGGCCTTCTTTCCATCGGTTGCGTTGGTTGCGATCACCCGCTGATGCTCATCCAAAATGGCCACCTGAAATGAATCCGGTGCAGACAGGTTGGCGTAGGCTTGAGCGATGGATGCCCCCTTGATGTTCATGACCAGAAATCCAAGCGGAGACGTATCATCCAAATCCCGAATAAGCCGAATAAACGAAACCACCTCTTGCCCATCATTCTCCCCCATGGCCGAGACTCCGCTATCGTTGTTGCCACCATTCAGCCTGAGCAGATATCGTCCATTGTGCTTCAGTGCCTGTTCGTACCACGGTGCTTCCTTCACATTTGCTTCCATAAACGTGGGCCATTCCTGATTACCGACCGAGAATCGGTGCCCCGAATTATCATAAATATATACTGAATCGATAATTGGAACCGCTTGCATAAGATTGTTCAGATATGCACTGACCTTGGACTGTGTCTGTAAATTGGAGTACACATTGCCCTGCCGCAGCAGGTTCTGCAAGTTGGGATCGGAGAAAATCATTTTCGAATAATTGTTCACGTTCTCGATCATCAGATTAACGTTAGTCTCAATGGATGTAATTGTCTGCATTGATGCTTCATTGATCTTTCGCTGCGCATCATTTTCCGAGATTTGATTCAACACCAACGCACTGAACGCCACCGTTAGCAGAATAATGACAAAGTAGGCAAACGGGATTTTGAAAGCCAGCGTCTTGGGCTTGCGTTGAATGAACTCTTTGAAACGGGAATTCTCATTCTCATTCGTAGTTGCATTTTTATTTGTGTTCAATCTGATCCTCCATTCGTTCCGATGCTGTGGCATCCACCGCACTCTCGGGTTTTATACAATTGTATATTATAGGCCTGTCTGTGAACGAGGCTCACCCTTTTTAATGCTATAATCTGATGTTCAATTCCTTCTATTCTTTATTTTTTCAGGTATTGGCTGATCCATGAGTTAACCTTGACTTCACTAATTGTGCATGCACAACATACACGATTTGTTAAGGAGGTACGATATGCTGGCATTAGACATTCGAAACTTAAATAAGAAATACCCGAACTTTCAGTTAAAAGACGTATCGTTTCAACTAGAAAAGGGTTATATTATGGGGTTTATCGGTGCCAATGGCGCGGGGAAAACGACCACCATAAAATCGAACTTGAATATGATTCATATCGATAGCGGTGAAGTGCGTATTCTGGGCAAGGATATCGCTGAGCACGAAATCGAATTGAAACATGAAATCGAATTGAAACATGAAATCGGATGCGCCTTTGGCGGCATTGATTTTTATACTCGCAGCAAGATTAAGACGTTGACGGAGGTCATTAAGAATTCTACAAGAATTAGGATGATGACACCTATCACAAATATCTGAGAAGATTCAAATTGGATGAAAACAAAAAATCGCCGAATTGTCGACAGGAATGAAAGTGAAGTACAGTCTGGCCATTGTATTATCGCATGGAGCGAAGCTTCTCATCCTCGATGAACCCACAAGCGGGCTCGATCCGGCTGCAAGAGATGATCTGTTGGAT
Source organism: Paenibacillus polymyxa (assembly GCF_018614975.1). Classification (GTDB taxonomy): domain Bacteria; phylum Bacillota; class Bacilli; order Paenibacillales; family Paenibacillaceae; genus Paenibacillus; species Paenibacillus polymyxa_E. Next base: position 10,469 of record NZ_JAGGNR010000028.1, read on the forward strand.
ATCTTTCAAGAGCTTGTCGTCAATGGCGAAATCAGCATACTTTTCTCTACTCACATTACATCAGATTTGGAGAAATGCGCGGATTTTATTACCTCTATCAATAACGGGCAGGTCATCGCCAGTTCAGAGAAATATGAACTTATGGAGTCCTTTCGCTTACTAAGCGGTAACAAAAACCAGCTGAACCATTTTAAAGAAAAGATGATTTCCTACAAAGTAAACTCATTCGGTTTTACCGGATTGATCCCTTCCAGAGACTTCGATGCCTCTTCCGATTTTAGAGCTACCACGCCAAGTCTCGAGGATATCATGATTTACTTCGCAAAAAAGGAGGATATGTATGTATAACTTGGTGATGAAGGATTTGAAATTAGCGATCAGTCCTTTATTTTTTCTTTTGCCTGTTATTTTAGGCGCCTTAATGCTGATCCCCGGTTGGCTGTACTTTATTGTCATCCTCTATTATTGCTGGATCACGGTACCGATTATGTTCGGACAATTTAGAGCACAGAACGATTTAATATTTACCTCGACCATGCCCATCACCAAAAAAGACATCGTGAAAGCAAGGGTGATTGTTATGGTTATCATGGAATTATTGCATATCGTCATGGCTATGATCTTTGGTGTGATCAATATTTACTTTATATCCGAATCTGACAAACTCTTTCTTCGGACCGTATTTGGGTTTTTGGGCCCTGTGTTTTATCATGCTTGCGATCTTCAACGTGATCTTTATCCCCATGTACTACAAGACAGCGTATAAATTCGGCAGGCCGACGATTGTATCGATAACGGCCGCTATGCTTTTTGCCGGAGTTGCCCAATGGATCGGTGTCCAGAGTCCTTTTGTGTCCGACATTTTTAATGGTTCCGGGGTCCACAATACAGGACTTCAAATATCTCTTCTGGCTGCAGGCACCGTGATATTTATTGCATTAACTATGATCGCCTATCGGATGGCGGCTAAGTGATTCCTCAATGTGGAGATTTTATGAAATGAACGTATCCATCTCGAATACATCTGAAAAACCGACTTATCAGCAGCTTTTCGAGCAGATCAGCGATCAGATCCTGAAAGGAGAGTTAGAAAGCGGTTATTGTTTACCACCGATTCGACAGGCAGCGCAAGAGCTTCGCGTAAGTGTTATCACCGTAAAAAAGGCTTGGGAAGAACTCGATCGAAGTGGTCTGATAAATACAGTAAGTGCGCGTTGTTCTCGGTGCACAATCCCTTCAGAAATGAAGGATAAAAACCGAGGAACTACGTTAAGTAAGCAACGTCATTAGATGTTGATTAAGTAATTAATGTGGTTTAACTCTATGTTCGAATAGGTAGGGGAAGTTCCTACTAAAGTTTAAATGCTGGTAAACTTTCTCTAATCCTCCGACATGCGGATTTCATTACCAAGGAATCTGTGTGAAGCTCGGTGAAGTCGGGCTCTGGCTTAACAACCAGAGTTCGGGAGGCCATAAAGTTCCTATGCTTAGAATGTTGTTCTAACAACTGACGAATCTTCGAATGTACGGCTCGATATTTATGGAGACTTTCCTCGGAAAGTCTCTGTCGCCTCTGGCGATCTAAGTCATGGGTGCATTGATTTTATACTGGGTCACACCTATCCTATACTCGCAGAAGTATAGAGACCTGCGCCCTCCAGCAACGGGTAAAAGGTCGGCTTACGGGTTAGAGAAGGAAGCTAAGGGAACTATGCAAGGCTAGAACATAGGGAACAGCGGAAACCCTAAAGACAATGTTAAGGAACGGTAACTCCAATGGGTCTAATAAGTAGGAAATGACTTATGAATCGGGGTGGCAGCAGCCCGTAGTAGTCCGAGCTAGGGAAAGCCTAGTACATGGCGAAGGGGCATAGTCATTATCATCCAATGCGAATAACTGTTTACTTTCAGGAAGCCGTTGAGCGTACACGATTAACGCCGATGCTTTCCGCAAGGAAGGAGTGAAATTCCATTGGCACGAGAACTGAAACACCCCCAAGACGAACAAGAATTGAAAGCAACTCTCGACCTGATGTATAGAATAACTAAGGACGAAAGTGAATCAGAAAATGGCAGAATAACAGGCTTCAAAAATTTGGTTGAGGTTATAGGTTCAGAAGCAAATATTGTGACAGCAATTCACAAGCTTAAAGGCAATCCTGGTAGCAAGACGCCAGGAGTGGACGACATAACAATAAGAGAAATTCTGGAGTCACATTATGACGAGGTCATAGATTATGTGCGGAAGAACCTACAAAACTACCATCCCAAACCTGTAAGACGAAAATGGATACCCAAACCGGGAAAGGAAGAAAAACGACCGCTAGGGATACCCACAATCGGAGATAGAATCATCCAAGAATGCGTAAGGAACGTCATTGACCCAATAATGGAAGCACAGTTCTACAAACATTCGTACGGATCACGACCAATGAGGGACGCCCACCAAGCACTGTCACAATTAACAGACATCTTATGGAAAACAGGGCATACATGGGTAGTTGAAGGAGAAATATCTAAATTCTTTGACACAATCAATCACTCCATACTTCTAAAGAAATTATGGAACATGGGAGTGAGAGACAAAAGAGTCCTGATGCTCATCAAACAAATGCTTAAAGCAGGCGTTATGGAAGAGACCAAAACAAATGAATTGGGAACACCGCAAGGAGGAATCATTTCCCCATTATTGGCAAATGTGTACTTACACTCATTTGACAAATGGGTTGCAAGAGAATGGGAAGAAAAGAGAACAAAACAGAACTATTCAAGGCAAGACGCTAGATACAGGGCATTGAGAACAAGTACAAATCTCAAGCCTGCATACTTTATCAGATATGCTGACGATTGGGTACTTGTAACAAACAGTAGAATCAATGCGGAAAAATGGAAACATCGCATTGCAAGATACCTAAACAACAACCTGAAACTCGATCTTTCCCATGAAAAAACGCTTGTAACGAATGTGTCAAAGAGGGCCATGAAGTTCTTAGGATATGAACTCAAAGTCAGACCAGGAAAAGCAAAAAAGGGATGGATCAGTCAAACAAGACCCAACCGCGAAAGACTACAAACTAAAGTCAGAGAAATTCGAAAAGACATCAAGAACCTCAGAAGACAGAAAACTAAAGAATTACTCATCGACAAAATTGCACGCATAAACTCGAAGATAAGAGGGCTAGCGGAATACTACAAACGTGCGACCTTGGTAAATGTTGACTTAGGAAGATACAAGTCAACATTATGGACCACGACAAAACGTAGTTTATGGGGCAGGAAAAAGAATCGCAAGGTGATAAGGATTCCTGCTGACCAGACCGACAACCTCAGATCAGTTCATGAGAACTACAAAGCCAGAATATGGGCAGTTGAACACGAGGGAATGAAATTTGGATTGACTAGCATCGGATTTATCAAATGGCAACCTGGGAAATTCAAAGACCATAAGGAAACACCCTACACCAAAGAGGGAAGAAAAATGCACCGAGAACGAACAATCAAAATACCGCTCAAAGTGAGGGCAGATAAACTCCTCACAGAGCACCAAATAAGGTATACCCTCCTAGGAAAAGAGTATAACCCTATATACAATTTTGAATATATCATGAACAGAGCATATGCGTACAACAGGGATAAAGGAAAATGTAAGGTGTGTAAAACAAATGCCTTTGGAGACAACGTGAATATACACCATAACTGCCCTAAACTCCCAATCAAAGATACAAACAAAGTACCGAACTTATCAACACTTTGCGTAAAATGCCATCGAAAAATTCACGACGGAAAAGATTATTCATACGAAGGTAAGAAAATCTGGGAGGCAATACGGAAATTCAGAGAAATGCTACCAATTAAAAACAGTAGTGAGCTTTCACAACTCAGAAAAACAAGGAAAGAAAAGAAAGCGGAAGAACTAATGTCAGCAATAACGATATAAGGGTGAAACAAGTTAGCGCGCAAAAAGATGATGATGATGGAGCGCCGTGTGCCGTGAAAGTGGCACGCACGGTGTGAAGGAGGGGAAAGGGGCTCTTAGCCATCAACATGGAAAGATGACCCCCACCTATTCCTATCAGGTAAAGGATGTTTTGTGGCCGAATATTCATCTGAAGAGATCCTGCGAATTCGCAATGAAATGATCTTGAATAAAATGGAAGTAGACATATCCTATTACAAATCTTTTAGCTTCACCCTGGATGAAGTGATTGAACTGTTGAAAATGATTTATTAACAACCGCAGTCGGTCTAATCGCAAGTGCAATAAACAAATGAATATTTGATTTAAGGTGTCGGAGACAAGAACATACACGCGTAAGAAGTCACGGGATCCGTGGCTTTTTTTGTTATAACGGTTATTTTATATGCCACACTAGCATACCGTACCGTCCGCAGCATAAAAGTTACGCTCTTTGCTTTAAATGCTTACGTTCTAAGTTACAGGAGAGTAAGAACAAGACCATTTGACTGAAGCCACGAATTCCGAGTCAAGAATAGAAAAACGGGTGAGTCCCGATCCATCGGAACAGACCCGCTATTTCCTTTGATTTTCTTATTAAATCAATACTAATTATGAGTTCTTCATTCGAAACAAGCAGAATAGATATCACCAATACTAAAAAAACCAATTGCTGCACTAATCAACTCAGGACCAGCGTCTTTTGCAGCGAATTTGACGGCATACCCAATTGCCTCACTTACGCTGTAACCCCACTCGTTCTTAGCAACTTTGAAAGCTGGAACCAAGTTACCAATGAATTTTGTTACGCCTCCACCGGCTTTGATAACATCTTTAATCTTTGCAATTTTTGCGAATGCGAAAAGGTTCTCCGCAATAGCAAGCCCTACTGCAGAAGTACAACCAATAACACCCAGCGTTCCTACAGTATCATCTTTAGACAAATTATAAAATTTATCACCATCTGTAATATACTTATCCCCTGTATAAGCACTTAGCCATTTTGCAGTTGCTTGAGCACCTTTTTCAATCACTTCATCAGGGATAGCTTCAATAAGGTATAAGGCCTTTTCCAACTCAGCAAATTCAGTTTGGCTGAATTGGTATGTAATATTCTCGTTGTTAGCACTCGCCGAAGCTACACCTACCAAATTCAATAACAATACCAAAGCCACAATACTAGAAATAGTGCTCTTGAAAAAATAATTCATGTTCTCTCTCCTTTTTTCTAATATTTGGTACAAGGACATATTATACCAAAATGTGCTATAATTCAACCAAATATATACAAAAGGAGGTTTTAATTTGAAAAACAGAGTGCCTTTTGGTCTATTAATTCTAGCTATTGCAATTGGTGGATTTTTTGTGACTCAGCTTGCGAATGATACGTTCAAGATAGTTTACTCAGTTTTAGGAATCTTGGCTATTGTACTAAGTTACTTTTTATTTTCAAAAAAGAAAGTATAGTTAACCACAACTTTCAAGCCCCCCTGTTTAAGCTCACGTAGTCGACGGTTACTCATATGCATTTCACCGACATTGATGTAATTGAACTCGCTTTCGTGGTCCAGTAGCTGCGTTGAATAACTTCCTGCTTAATGCTGGAGAGTCTACTCATTGCAAAAAGTAAGTCTGTCATCCATGCTTATGAGATGGGGCCCTGATCGAAGCTGAGACGCAGAAGCTGCTTGTACAATCTATGTTCCGTCAAGTTGTAATAAAAAAAGAATCAAATCGGTCGAACATCATTCAGATGCTCACCGTCTGATTCTTTTTTCTTGAGTACTTAATCGTCAAGTACCATCTTGGAGGCGAGGGGAGTCGAACCCCTGTCCGAAGATAACGGCACATAAGCTTCTACGGGTGTAGTCACTGTTGTGATGTCACCCGTGTATCAGTAACCCACAAGAACAGGATTAGCCCAAGCAGGTATGGACTCAACACAATAGATCAAATCACCCTGTATGATTTCTGCAACAATTAAAGGCTCGTATGTATTATCAATGATGATAACCTGATCTGCGATGGCTAGAGCCGGTTTAAGGTTCTTCAATGACTGACCATATCGATAACGAATGTCTTCTTCTGCAATCCAATGTCCACCTTGTTCAACACGAGAGGCTACACGATCTATATGCATTTGAACATCCTCAAGACCGATATAGTATACGACAATTTCGTAACGGTTTTCTTTTGCAATTTCCATATGTTTTAAAACAAATGATCCGGACAATGTCGTTTCAATAGCGAAGTTTATACCACTTTTAATGAGAGATCGAATTCTTTTCACAGCTTCCCTACCAGCAGATAGGTCAGCACTGCGCGGATTCTCTGGCTTCAACTCTCTTGCAATTTGATCCGGATCAACCAGTTCACCAAGCCACTCTCTCATTTGCATGGTGAGTGTACTTTTCCCTGCTCCATTGGTTCCAGCAAACACAGTCATGACTGGTCTAATTTCACTCATGATACTCAAACTCCTGGCGTTTCCCAGAAGCATCAAATATAATTTCGAATTTATTACCGGCAGCATCCTCACGAACGCGTTTGTTATTCTTTATATAGTAAATAGAGGCACCTGATTCTTTAGCTTGTTTCCGTGCATGTTGATTGGCTTTATTTAAAATTTCTTGGAGCTGTTCTCGATTTTCGAACATTTTGAATCCCCCAATCTAAATTTATGCTTATTATATCATAAATAGAAAAGCCACCAACCAGAACACTGGTTGGTGGCTTTTGACTCTAATGGAGGCGAGGGGAGTCGAACCCCTGTCCGAAGATAACGGCACATAAGCTTCTACGGGTGTAGTCACAGTTTTGATGTCACCCGAGTATCGCCCCGTAACCGGCTATGCGTTGGGTCAGCCTGATTGTCTTCTTCAGCACACCCCAGGCGGAGATGTGACAGCGTATCCCACTACTAGTTAGCCCCTATCCCTGTCACATGGGCGATGCAGGGTAGAAGCACGCACACAGTTTCTTAGGCTGCGAAAGCGTAGTTTGTTTGTTGTTTGCCGTTTAATAGGCTTTAGCGTTGATAAAGCGGACGCGTCCCCACTACCCGCTACCCATGCTCGAACTATCCCCGTCGAATCCATAAACGCCCCCTCAATTAAGAAGGGCTCCAGGATTAATCCGTGAATACGGAGCAAAGGTGCTGCACATCTTTTTCCTCCAAGGTAAAAAGATGCTTCTTTCAAACTCGGCATTCCTGTCTGCTACATGAATAATCATAACACAGGACAATTCACCGAAATAGTACAGATTGCTGGAAGACATTCCAGCAGGCTGAGCATGTGTACAAGGTTATCCAATACAACAGGCTTCATCGTCTACATATTATACCGCGTCACCAATCGGAAGTAAAGTTTACCCAGATCGGATCACGAACAACGGCACCTAAGTATCTTACCCACGTTTCAGGCAAACTACGCAAAGGCTAAAAATTTAGATTCATCAACGCGCCAAGCTTCCATGCTCCTACCGACTTCCCTTCAACACATATCAAAGGAAATCAGCACACTGCACACTTCGGCTATTCACACCACATCCCCTTTCAACTAAAAAAAAGCCTCAATCTTGCCCATTGCAGGACAAACCCTGAGACTCCTTAACTCATACATCAATCTTCCTGGCTCCATTACAAAACTATCTTATTCACCTAAAATAAAGCTTTCGCGCCCAGCGCTCCACTTAACGTGCAACCTTCTGCTTCTCGCGCAGTACCCGTTGGATATCACGTTGTGCATCCCGCTTGGCTGCAGTCTCCCGTTTATCATACTGCTTCTTACCTTTACCCAGTCCAAGCAAAAGCTTGGCATAACCGTTGCGGATATAAATTTTCAGCGGAACAATGCTGTAACCATCCTGTTTCGACAGCCCGAGCAGCTTGTGAATCTGCACTTTATGCATCAGCAACTTGCGCGTACGTGTCGGATCGAGTGGATTATTTCGGTTTCCTTGTTCAAAAGGACTAATATGCATATTGTGAATATGAATCTCACCGTTTCGAATCGTGGCAAATGCATCACCAATATTCGCACGGCCGTTACGAAGAGATTTGATCTCCGTTCCGGTAAGCACCATGCCCGCTTCATACGTATCTTCAATGAAGTAGTCATGGGAAGCCTTTTTATTCTGTGCGAGCACTTTACTCTGTCCATCATTCTTGCCCATGTCCTCACTCCTTCTCCGTAAAATAAGCCGGTACCATGCTCTATAGCAACGCACCCAATGTTGCACCAAGGTACCACGTGCCAGACCTTAATTGTAGCAAGTACGGCTGTTAAAATCAAGAAAGAGGCGACCTCTGCCGCCCCTCCTCATTACACCACTATCAGACTGTGTGAAACAACACACCGGCTGAAGTGACTATTTCTCCAACGCTTAACCCGGAGGAACCAACTGAAATCCATCTCTCCAAGTTACGTTAGCTTTATTTTTTCTTTTTCCGTACAAAAGCTGCCGTGCCGTTACCAGCTGCACCTTTGCTCTTCTTCCGCTTGCGTCTTGGTGCTCCACCTTCCTGAGCGCCACCAGGAGTTGCAGCTTCTCCGATAAATACGCCGCTTGGCGAAGTGTTCTTGCGTCCACTTCCGCCTTTGCCACCTTTACTGCCGCCCTTGCCGGACTTAAAGCTTCCTTCACCGCGACCGCTGCCGCTGTTCAGGCCACTTCCTTGTCCACCGGTTGAACCACTATCCGGTCCACCCGATGTAGAGCCATAACCACCTTTACCTGAGCCAAAACCAAAGCTCACCGCGCCTTTGCCCCGGCCAGTCGATCCGCCAGCTTCACCAGCACGACGCTCACCCTTCGGTTTGCCTCCGGCTTTACCAGCATAGCCACCCGATGATCCTGCGCCCGCTCCTGCACTCGCAGCACCACTGCGACCGCCACGTCCACCTTTGCTGCTATCCTCCGGTGGTCTGCCACCACGGTTGCCTCCAGCACCTGTCGAACTGCCTTTGCCGCCACGCGAGCCGCTGAAACCACCCGGTCCACCCTTGGCACCGCCGCGACCGCTACCACTTGCTGGGCGTCCACCTTTACCGCCACGTCCACCACCGAGGCCGCCAGGACGTTCAGCACGAGGTTTCATATCCACCATTTCAAAATCAATCGTATACTCTTCCATGCTTACACGTGCCACACGGATCTTCACTTCATCACCGATGCGGAAGACTTTTGAGGTACGTTCACCAATCAGAGCCATATGCTGATCGTCAAAATGGTAATAGTCGTCCGTGAGCGCGCTCAGACGAATCAGGCCTTCAACCGTGTTTTCCAGTTCAATGAACATACCAAAGCTGGTCACACTGCTGATCATACCTTCGAACTCTTCGCCTACTTTATCGAGCATGTACTCGGCTTTCTTCATTTTCTCCGTATCCCGCTCAGCTTCTACCGCCACACGTTCACGTTCCGAAGACTGTTGTGCAATATCGGACATGCGTGCTGCCAAATACTCCTGACGGTTCTCCGGCAAAGCACCATTATTTTCAATGACTTCGCGAATCACCCGGTGAATGACGAGGTCGGGATAACGACGAATTGGAGACGTAAAGTGACTATAGAATTCTGCCGCGAGTCCAAAGTGACCTGACATTTCAGAGTCATACTTCGCCTGTTTCATTGAACGGAGCATCATCGTACTAATCACAGTTTGCTCTTTCGTTTCTTTGATATCCTCAAGCAACGATTGAAGCGCTCGTGGATGAATTGCATTGCCACGTCCTTTGACCTGGTGTCCAAAATTCGCCGCAAAGGCGAGGAAGTTTTGCAGTTTTTCCTGATCCGGATCTTCATGCACACGATAGATGAACGGAACCTTCAACCAGTGGAAGTGCTCTGCTACCGTCTCATTGGCTGCAAGCATGAACTCTTCAATGATTTGCTCCGCAATCGAACGCTCCCGTTTCACGATATCTATCGGTTTGCATTCTGCATCCACAATGATTTTGGATTCTTCAAAATCAAAGTCAACCGCACCACGGCGCATACGCATAGCACGCAGCTTCAAAGCAATCTCTTTCATCAGATGGAAATCATCTACCAGATCCTTATAACGCTCGAGCAATTCCGGCTCTTCACCTTCAAGGATTTTACGAACGTTGGAATACGTCATCCGCTCTTTGGTTTTGATTACGCTCGTGAAGATGTCATGTTTCACAACCTTCATCTGGTCGTTAAACTCCATCTCACAAGAAAGGGTCAAGCGGTCTACCTGCGGGTTCAAACTACAGATCCCATTGGACAGACGTTGTGGCAACATAGGAATAACCCGGTCTACCAAATACACACTGCATCCACGGTTATAAGCTTCTTGATCAAGCTTGGAATTCTCCTGTACATAATAGCCAACATCGGCAATATGAACGCCAAGACGATAATTACCGTTAGGAAGCTTCTCTACATTAACAGCATCATCCAGATCCTTGGCATCTTCGCCATCAATCGTGACAATGTTAAGTCCGCGCAGATCACGGCGCCCCTGTTGTACTATCTCTTCATCCGTGATGGAGTCTGGTGCTTTCTCCGCCTCTTCTACCACTTCATCCGGGAAAGCTTCAGGCAGCTGATGCTTGCGAATGACGGACAAAATATCAATACCCGGCTCATCCTTATGACCAAGAATCTCGATCACTTCACCCTCAGCCGCCGCACGGCCCTCCGGATAGCTGACGATCTTTGCTACGACCTTCTGTCCATCAACCGCCCCAGCAAAGTTAGTACGCGGGATGAAAATATCTCGATTAATCCGTTTGTCATCCGGAATAACGAAGCCGTACACCTCATGGCTTTGGAATACACCTACAACTTGTGTCACAGCACGAGTAACAATACGGACGATCTCACCCTCCAAGCGACCGCCAGAAGGGCCTTGGGACGTGACTTTAACCAATACCGTGTCACCATTCATCGCACTCTTCATGTCATTGGCGTGAATGTACACATCCGGGTGCTCCCGATCCTCAGGAATGAGGAAAGCAAAGCCTTTGGCGTGAGCCTGTAAACGTCCACGTACCAAATCCATGCGCTCTGGCATGCCATAGCGATTGTTACGGGTCAGCAAAACTTTACCGGATTCCTCCAGCGTATTAAGCATAATCAAAAAGGCTTTGAAATCAGCTGCATCTTCGATCGCGAAGTGCTGTTCCAACTCCTGATAAGTCATCGGTTTATAAGCGGTTTCCCGCATGAAATCGAGCAATTGTTGTTCTGTTATCATTAATATATTCACCTCGGGAAACATAAAAGTGTAATCGGATCTCATCTGTTTATGTATCGGAATTCTTACCATTTTCATGCAATGCCATATCACTGTCGTGAAGAGTGTAGTAGTGCAACCATACTATCTCATACCCTAGTATACACGAATTCAATCCGGCCCATCCGTACCTCGCAAAAAAACCACAGTTTCCAGGCCCTCCTCAAAAATCACGCTTTCACGTATCTCTACAGACATTTTATGCGATACACATGCTGTACGCATCTGGCAGAGGGCTACATGCGAAAATTTTCTGTATACATGACATTCATTATAGGGAGTGAGTTCGCGTAACGATAAGCGAGGGACATACCATACATGATAGGGTTGTTTCACACTAAGGAAGGAATTCTGAACAGAAGTTGAGAAGAAGACCGAAATCATGAAGTCTATTGTCCATTGGAAATATTTGGACACATAAGAATTTATTAAAAAACCCCCGTTTCTCCACGAAACGAAGGTTTATCAATTAAGCCATTAGCTTAAGAGCTATTCATTGCCCAGCTGATTAAAGTCTTACTTGGAAACAACCGTAACAATAATAGACAAAATCATAAATCCTGCACCCAGTACCACCGTTGCACGTTGCAGGAAGAGATCCAATCCGCGCGCTTTCGTTTTACCGAAAAGATGTTCCGCACCACCGGAGATGGCACCCGCCAAACCAGCGCTTTTCCCGTGCTGCAGCAATACTACAGTGATTAGACCGATCGAGAAGACAACGAGCAGCAATTTCAAAGCAATATCCATTCTTTCCACCTCCTACCCATGTGGGCATAACATCTCACCATAAAAACAGTTATTTTAATTGTAACATAGCTATGGTTGTGATACAAGTAGCGACAACTAAGTACATCCACTATACAAAATAATTAGAATATTAAATGTAGTGCCTCTATATTTTTTGAAAATTTACTGCCAATCTTAATTATGCTTAGGAATCTTCCGTTTTAACAATCTTTCCATCTTCGATTCGAATAATTCGGTCACAGTAAGCTGCAATGTCAGGGTCATGTGTGACCAAAATTATTGTTTTTCCTTCTTCTCGATTAATAACTTGAAGCAATTCAATGATTTCTGTTGAGGTTTTCTGATCAAGTGCACCCGTTGGTTCATCAGCTAAAATAATCTCAGGATTATTAATTAATGCTCTCGCAATCGCTACACGTTGCTTTTGTCCACCTGATAAATTCATGACAGGTTCATTAATTTTTTGCCCTATGCGTAGTTTTTCGAGCAATTCAGGAAGCTTAGCTTCTCTGTTTTTTCGCAGCTTGTGACTCTTTACATAATGTAGAGGCAAGAGGATATTCTTTTTTACCGAATAATATTCAATTAAAGCAAAATCCTGCATAACAAAGCCTAATTCTTGGTTTCGGACTTGGGCAAGAAATTTCGGGGATTGTTTTTCTATTGCCTGTTTTTTTAGAAGGTACCTTCCTTCACTTGGCTTGTCCACACATCCTATTATGTTAAGTAATGTAGTTTTACCAGAACCAGAAGTTCCCATTATAGCTACCATTTCTCCTTTAGCAATACTTAACGAGACATCACAAAGAGCATGGAAACGGTTTTGCTTCTGACTAAATACTTTGTTTATTTTCTGTAACTCGATCACACTCATTTTTGCTTCCTCCTTAACATGTCATTCATGGGTGTGTATCTCAACTTCATCAAAGGCATTATTAAAAAAATAATCATTACTAGTAAACTAATCGCGATAGAAATTGACAGATTAGAGAACCAGGAGAAAAAAAGATTAACAATGAGATTACTTATTATAGTTAGAATGATAAATTGGCCACCAATCCTGATCATCACATCTTTAATCGAAGCACCTGATAATAGATGAACACCAAAATCGTAAGTATACCTCTCAATAAACTGTAAATAAGATACAGTTACTGTTAAAAAGGTGAAAATAAATATCAGGCCAGACAATAACAATTGTGTTTGTAGTATCTTTTTTTTATCTTGAGCTACAAAATCTGATTGATATTTCATACTTTTGTAAGCAAACGAATACGTATCAAGATCAGCCGCCAGTTTTACGATATTACCGAGCGAGTCTTCATTTTTTGTAGCCATATATGCTCTCGTAATTACACTATCGAGGTTGGTGATTTCAGACAGATAGTTTAGATTTTGGGGAAGGATAATCATCCTATCCAAATTTTTAAAATCACGAGTTGCCATAATGTCAATGTATGAACTGTTATCCTCAAGGACTCCAATTACGTTATAGCTTCTACCCGATACATCCGAGAATGTTTGATTCAGTTTAAACATAGATTGCATTTCACTTCCTATAATAACAGGAATATTTTGTGCTTCTTCTGTATAATCGATCTCACCGAATGGTCTGCCCTCCTTAATATTAAGGTTGAAATAATTAAAGAAAGAGGGGTTGGCGTAAATGAATGGCATTCGGTTCATATCCTTTGGAGTTAGGGTAGCAATTTTAGCATTTTCCGAAGATTTGGTTGTATAGAGATCTGCCGAATAAAGCGGAAATGCCTCAATTTCTGGATTTTTATATATGGAATCATACAGTTTACGTAAGTCTTGTAAATGTGTATCATCGGCGAACAACTTTTTAATTTGGTTTTCGCTAGTGTAGTCAATAAAGCTGTAGATTTCCTTTTGACTGTTCAATCGTTCGATCTCTTGCTCCATTTTATTCATATCATTCAAACTCCAAAAAAGTAGGTTGACAATAATAAGTAATATGACCATATCAATAAGCAGAATGATCGAAGTTCCTTTGTGCCGCCAAAGATCTTGTATAGAAAAGCGAAATGGATTCATGGGAGAAGAGCCTCCTCTAATTCTGACTTTCTATTCTTGTATCCATAACGATAAATGCTAATTACTGCTGTTAATGTGCCAATCATCAAACAAAAAAGAAAGGAGAGAAGGCTTCCCCATATAGAAACTTCTTTAATGATAGCATTGAATATTGCCATTTTTGCAATTACCCATGCCAATATACATCCAATAGCAAAACTAAATAATAATAACGGCCAGTAATCTTTAAGAAGCCACTTTCTCAAATCTGAAGCAGTAGCACCCACAAGATGACGTATTCGTAGTTCGTCTCTTCTCGATTGTATCCATGACACCGTGGTCCCAAATATACTCAATAGCATCAATAAAAGAGAAACTGCAAAAACAATAACAATGAAAGCCTGATCTTGTAGAGCTAGCCTTATTCGTTCTGTATAACTTTGGTTAGCTGGGATAATCGAGTATGATATGGATGCTGTCTGATTCAATTTATTTAAAGCAACTTCCAATTTAGTAAGGTTTATACCATCGACAGAATATTGTCCAGAAGAAATCTGGTCCTGTTCAAGTGCTACAAAAAATTTGCTGTCGATGTTAATGTATTTATTAATCCAAATAAAGGAATCTTTCACTTTATAGTATTTTCCATTGTATAAAAAGAAGAAATCATTTTCTTGAATAACGGTATTGTTGAGTAAGCTTTTATCTAGAATAACATTACCAGGAGGAACAGAAGTAATCTGCCTTTCACTCGAAGTCATCATCGGGAATATATAATTATGCAAATATATTGATTTTGCATAGCTGTTCCCCTCATCTTTGTATAGCAAAAAAGAACTTGATTGCTTTTTCAATTCATCTAGAAGCTGATTCACCTTGACATTCGGTGCATTCTCTGCCTGTATTGAAAAATATATACTCTCTTGACTCAGTCCATTCTGGAGAGTCTGAGTATTCGCATAAGATGTCAGTAAAGCAGAAAACGAAAGGGTAGTAAATGTACCTACTGCTATATAATAAATAATAATATAAATTGATCTCTTGATTAACGTCATCTTGTCACACTCCAGCATAAGTTAAGCCCCTTCTGAAAACAATGAAGGGGCTTATGTATTAATTTTTATTTACTATTTAGAAGTATATCCAACCATATCCTGATGTGGCTGTTGAAAATGGGTTATTCACTTTGGAAGTAACTGCTTCGTATAAATTACTGTCTGATGTATTCTTAGCAGTAGGAGAGTATACACGACCTGAGTCATAGTTTCCTTCCTTAAGCC
Organism: Paenibacillus polymyxa; assembly: GCF_018614975.1. Taxonomy (GTDB): domain Bacteria; phylum Bacillota; class Bacilli; order Paenibacillales; family Paenibacillaceae; genus Paenibacillus; species Paenibacillus polymyxa_E. Next base: position 25,761 of record NZ_JAGGNR010000028.1, read on the forward strand.
ATACATAAGCTTGCTTTACATTTTTTCCTGGGGTCAGTCCAAATCCATGAGAGCTTGTTGTAACTACGGATGGAGTGAAACTAGCACTTACCGTTAGTTGAAAATTATTAGTGTATGAAGAAAAATTGAAAAATCCCATCCCTGAAACCAATGAACCTCCTACCCCAACCACCCCAATAGCTAAAGCTAATGAAGTTGCTACCAATTTCGTTTTAAACATTCTAAATCCTCCCATTTAAATGTATTATTATTACAAATAAATAATACATTTAAATGACAAGCAATGTCAACCAAATATAAAAATATATGGAATATCGTTTTGTTTTGTTTTGTTCATGAAGTGTTTCATATCAGTACTATAAACTCACAAATAATCTAAATATACAAAAAGATTATGCAAAAAAAAAGACAAGCCGGTTACCCGGCTTGCCCATAAAAGCTGGATATCCAGCTTATTTTTTAAGGTTGTAGAATCCTTTAAGACCATTGTATTGAGCCAGTTCACCCAGTTGATCCTCAATGCGGAGCAATTGGTTGTACTTCGCGATACGGTCTGTACGGGAAGGAGCACCCGTTTTGATTTGACCAGCGTTAGTTGCAACAGCGATATCAGCGATTGTGCTGTCTTCGGACTCACCGGAACGGTGGGAGATTACAGCTGTGTATCCTGCGCGTTTAGCCATTTCGATTGCATCAAATGTTTCAGTCAATGTACCGATTTGGTTAACTTTGATCAGGATGGAGTTACCGATACCTTCGTTGATACCTCTGCCCAGACGCTCAGTGTTTGTTACGAACAGGTCATCACCAACGAGTTGTACTTTGTCTCCCAATTTCTCAGTGAGCAATTTCCAACCATCCCAGTCATCTTCGGACATACCGTCTTCGATTGTGATGATTGGGTATTTCTCAACCCATGAAGCCAGAAGGTCAACATACTCAGCGGAAGTGTAAGATTTACCTTCGCCAGCAAGTGTGTACTTACCATCTTTGTAGAACTCAGTGGAAGCAACGTCCATACCCAAGAATACGTCAACGCCTGGTTTGTAACCAGCTTTTTCAATTGCTTCGATGATTGTAGTGATTGCTTCTTCGTTCGAACCAAGGTTCGGTGCGAAACCACCTTCGTCACCTACAGCTGTGTTCAAGCCTTTGGAGCTCAATACGGATTTCAGGTTGTGGAAGATTTCCGCACCTACGCGAAGAGCTTCTTTGAAGCTTGGTGCTCCAACTGGAAGAACCATGAACTCTTGAACGTCGATGTTGTTGTCAGCATGCTCACCACCGTTGATGATGTTCATCATTGGTACTGGCAGTGCTTTAGCATTGAATCCGCCCAGGTAAACGTACAATGGCAGGTCCAGAGCGTCAGCAGCTGCACGAGCTACTGCCATGGATACAGCCAGGATTGCGTTAGCACCCAGTTTACTTTTGTTTGGCGTACCATCCAAAGTGATCATCAATTTGTCGATACCCAGTTGATCCAGTGCATCCATACCGATAACTTCTGGAGCGATTGTTTCGTTTACGTTTTTAACAGCCTGCAGAACGCCTTTACCGAGGTAACGGGATTTGTCGCCATCGCGAAGCTCAACTGCTTCGTGGGCACCAGTGGATGCACCAGATGGAACGATTGCGCGTCCGATTGCGCCGGACTCCAGGTATACTTCAACTTCAACTGTAGGGTTACCGCGGGAGTCGAGGACTTCGCGAGCGTACACGTCAGAAATAATAGTCATTTGTGATAATCTCCTTTATAGTTGGGATTTAATTTTGGGACCAACTTGTGTTTGCCCTTATTTCACTACGTCAGCAGAGTCGTCTTCCGATCGCTGTTATCCCCTGATTTCTTTGAACTTATTTTCATAAGTTGAAATCATGTGATAAAGGCGAGCGCTTCGCTTCTTCAGACTATTTCTACTGCCTTCGTTCAATGTGCAAACGCCAAACCGCCCAATTTATATATGTGTTGCGTAACTTATTTACGAGTAGCGATGACAGATGTACCTGTCATTTCTTCCGGTTTAGGCAATTGCATCAGGTCAAGGATCGTTGGCGCGATATCCGCCAGGATTCCGCCTTCACGCAGGGTTACATTTGCATCGGTAACGATGAATGGGACTGGGTTCGTTGTATGAGCTGTGAACGGACGTCCTTGCTCATCGAACACCATATCCGCGTTACCATGATCGGCCGTGATCAGTACAACGCCGCCTTTGGCAAGTACTGCATCCACAACACGGCCCATGCACTCATCTGTTACTTCAACCGCTTTGATGGTAGGCTCCAGCATGCCGGAGTGTCCAACCATGTCAGGGTTAGCAAAGTTCAGAATGATGGCGTCATGTTTGTCTGCTTCGATCTCGCGAACACATGCGTCAGCTACTTCATACGCGCTCATCTCTGGTTGCAGGTCATACGTTGCAACTTTTGGTGAGTTGATCAGTACACGAGTTTCGCCCGGAAGCTCCACATCACGACCGCCGCTGAAGAAGAAGGTAACGTGCGGGTATTTCTCAGTTTCTGCAATACGCAGCTGTTTTTTATTGTTCTGTACCAGAACTTCACCCAGGGTGTTGTCGAGGTTCTTCGGCGAATAAGCCACATAACCTTCAACTGTCTCGCTGAACAAAGTCAAACATACAAAGTGCAAGCCCACAGGGAACTTCGGACCACGATCGAAACCGCGGAAATCCTGGTTCGTGAATACTTGCGACAACTGGATCGCACGGTCAGGACGGAAGTTGAGGAAGATAACGGAATCGCCGCTTTCCACCAAACCTACCGGCTCACCATCCGCTTTGACAATAACCGTTGGTTCAACGAATTCGTCAAACACGGATTTCTCATACGATTCTTCAACCGCTTTGATTGGGTCAGTATATTTCGGTCCATCTCCATAAACGATGGCGCGGTATGATTTCTCAACCCGTTCCCAACGTTTGTCACGGTCCATCGCATAATAGCGCCCTTGAACCGTTGCGATTTGTCCTACACCAACTTCTTCAATCTTAGCGATCAGCTTCTGCATGAAGTCTCTACCACTGTCTGGCATAACATCACGGCCATCCATGAAGGCATGAATATATACATCGTTCATTTCTTCTTTTTTGGCCAGATCCAGCATAGCAAACAGGTGGTCGATGTGACTATGTACGCCGCCATCGGACAACAAACCGTAGAGATGAAGCTTTTTGCCGCTTTGTTTCGCTTCGCGAACCGCTTTGACAAGTGTTTCATTGTCGTAGAACTCGCCGTCACGAATGGATTTGGAGATACGGGTCAAATCCTGGTATACGATCCGGCCGGCACCAATGTTCAGGTGACCTACCTCGGAATTTCCCATTTGCCCTTCAGGCAAACCTACAGCTTCACCGCAAGCAGTGAGCGTTGTATGTGGGAATTGGCTCATGAAACGGTCGTAGTTCGGTTTCTTGGCTTGCGCTACAGCATTGCCTTCCACCGTGTTACGCAGACCGAAGCCATCCATGATGATCAATGCTACAGGTTTTGGAGCTGTCATCTTACTTCGCCCCCTCAACAAGCGCGATGAACGAAGCCGGCTGCAAGCTGGCACCGCCAACAAGCGCGCCGTCGATGTCGCTTTGTCCGAGGTATTCTGTTACGTTCTCCGGTTTAACACTGCCACCGTATTGAATACGAACTGCACTCGCAACCGTCTCGTTGTAAAGATCCTTCACTAATGTACGGATGTAAGCAATCACTTCATTCGCATCTTGGGAAGTGGAGGATTTGCCTGTACCAATCGCCCAGATTGGCTCATAAGCAATAACGACTTGTGCTGCTTGTTCTGCCGACAGACCTTCAAAAGCAGCTACCGTTTGCACTTTGCATACGTCTTTTGTTTGGTTCGCTTCACGCTCTTCAAGCGTTTCACCAAGACAGAAGATTGGAGTCAATCCGTGACGGAATGCTGCATGCAACTTTTTATTAACAGTCTCATCGGTTTCCGCAAAATATTGACGGCGCTCCGAGTGACCAATAATGACATAATCCACACCCAGGTCTTTCAGCATCACGCCGCTGATTTCGCCTGTGAATGCACCGTTATCTTCAAAGTGAAGATTTTGTGCACCAATTTTGATGTTTGTGCCTTTAACAGCTTCTACCAGGGATGGCAGATTAGTAAACGGTGCGCAGATTACAGTCTCCACGCCTTCAACTTCCGCTTTTCCTTTAACTTCCTGAATGAAGTCATTGGATTCGGAAACCGTTTTGAACATTTTCCAGTTACCTGCGATAATCGGTGTTCTCATGGGTTTCAACTCCTTCATGCTATAGACTGCTAAAACTTACTTGTCGTTCAATGCCACTACGCCTGGAAGTACTTTACCTTCCATGAACTCGAGCGATGCACCGCCACCTGTAGAGATGTGGTTCATCTTGTCAGCCAATTTGAACTTCTCAGCTGCTGCTGCGGAGTCGCCGCCACCAATAACAGTGTAAGCTTCTGTCTCAGCGCAAGCTTCCGCTACTGCACGAGTACCGTGGGAGAATGGCTCGATTTCAAATACGCCCATTGGTCCGTTCCACACAACCAATTTGGAGTTTTTGATTACGTCAGCATAGATCTCACGTGTTTTAGGACCGATGTCGATCCCTTCCCAATCTGCTGGGATGCCATCGATGTCAACGATTTGTGTGTTTGCTTTCGCACTGAAATCGTCAGACACTACGATATCTACCGGCAGGTAGAAGTTTTTGCCCAGTTTTTTCGCTTTTTCGATGAAACCAAGAGCAACATCAAGTTTGGAATCATCCAGCAAGGATTGTCCAATTTCATGTCCTTGTGCTTTGAAGAACGTGTAAGTCAGACCGCCACCGATGATCACGTTGTCTGCAATGTTCAGCAGGTTGTCGATTACATCGATTTTGTCCTTAACTTTGGATCCGCCGATGATAGCTGTGAAAGGACGCTCAGGGCTCGAGATGGCTTTACCCAACACTTCAAGTTCTTTCTCCATCAACAAACCGGACACTGCTGGAAGCAAGTGAGCGATTCCTTCAGTCGAAGCGTGTGCTCTGTGAGCCGCGCCAAACGCATCATTAACGAAAACGTCAGCCAGTTCAGCAAATTGTTTTGCCAGTTCTGGATCGTTTTTCTCTTCGCCTGCGTGGAAACGAACGTTTTCAAGCAACAATACGTCGCCGTTGTTCAGTTCAGCGATTTGAGCTTTAACAGCGTCACCAACGGAATCGTCAGCTTTAACGACTGTTTTACCAAGCAATTCAGACAAACGCTCAGCTGCTGGAGTCAAACGCAAGGATTCAACCACTTCGCCGTTAGGACGACCCATGTGGCTTGCCAAAATGACTTTAGCGCCTTTTTCAATCAAGAAGTTAATTGTAGGAAGCGTTGCACGAATACGTTTGTCATCTGTAATTTTACCATCTTCGAGCGGCACATTAAAATCTACACGGACAAAAGCCCGTTTTCCTGTCAATTCGATATCGCGTACACTTTTTTTGTTCATCTGTATTTCCTCCGCACCCATGTATTTGGTGGACCCATCAAGAGCTAAAATCCCTTGTCAATCCTGGTGTTTTTGAGAAATTTGCAAAATGTAGATATATAAAGAGCGGAAACAATATAGCATCTGTTTCCGCTCTATGTTATTGCAGATATTACTTAATCATTTTTGCAAAGTGCTCCAAAGTACGAACCAATTGTGCAGTGTAGGACATTTCATTGTCATACCATGCTACAGTTTTAACCAATTGTTGGTCGCCAACAGTCAGAACTTTAGTTTGAGTTGCATCAAACAAGGAACCGAAAGTGATACCTTGGATATCGGAAGATACGATTTCGTCTTCTGTGTATCCGAAAGTTTGTGGATCGGAAGCTTCTTTCATTGCTGCGTTAACTTCTTCAGCAGTTACTTTTTTGTTCAATACAGTTACGAGCTCAGTCAGGGAACCAGTAGCTACTGGTACACGTTGAGCTGCACCATCAAGGATTCCTTGCAGTTCTGGAATTACCAGACCGATTGCTTTAGCAGCACCCGTTGTGTTAGGGATGATGTTTTCAGCTGCTGCGCGAGCACGACGGAAGTCACCTTTAGGGTGTGGAGCATCCAACGTGTTTTGGTCGCCAGTGTAAGCGTGAATTGTAGTCATCAAACCTTGAACGATTCCGAATTTGTCTTGCAGTGTTTTTGCCATAGGTGCCAGGCAGTTTGTTGTGCAAGATGCGCCGGAGATTACAGTTTCAGTACCGTCGAGGATTTCATGGTTTACGTTGTAAACGATGGTTTTCATGTCGCCAGTAGCTGGTGCGGAGATAACAACTTTCTTAGCTCCACCTTTCAAGTGTTTCTCAGCTGCTTCTTTTGTTGTGAAGAAACCAGTACATTCCAGAACGATATCTACACCCAGGTCGCCCCAAGGAAGTTCTTCCGGGTTACGGTTAGCCAATACTTTAACTTCTTTGCCGTTCACTTTGAAGAAGCCATCGTGTACTTCAACATCGCCATCGAAGCGACCTTGAGTTGTATCATATTTGAGCAAATGAGCCAGCATTTTAGCGTCAGTCAAGTCGTTGATTGCTACTACTTCAATGCCCTCTACATTTTGAATACGGCGGAATGCCAAGCGTCCAATACGTCCAAAACCGTTAATACCTACTTTAATCATGAGTAAGTTCCTCCCAAGTTTCGATTAATTTTTTATGAAACTTATATATTCAAGACAGACGGTGAAGTCCGTCAAGACAACAATAGTTGTATTGCAAAGTAAACCCTTATTCCATTTCAGCAACGATGACTTCGGCAGCAGCCTCATCAATAATCAGAATATCTTCCTGACCAAATCGCAACACGGAATGTATAGCTGCAGCTTTGCTTTTGCCGCCTGCAATTCCAATTACAACATCAGTTCGTTCAATATCCTGAAGTCGCATACCCAATGTAAGCATGGTATGTACCACCTTACCCTGATCATTAAAGTAATAACCGAAAGATTCTGATACGGCTCCTTGCTCTTGAAGTTCATCTATAATCTCCGTCGCAAGTTTGCGTCTTGTCGCCATCTCCACGGCATCACCAATTCCATGAATAACAATCCGGGATTTTCGAATCAGCTGCAGAATCTCCTGAACACCGGGGTCCTGGATTAATGATTCATAGGCATGATCACTAAGCAAATCCGGTACATGCAGGAGTTTGTATTGGGCTCCTACCCGTTTTGCCATTGTGGATGCAATCGTATTTGCCTGAATTTCAAGGCTTTCTCCAAGTCCACCGCGTGCCGGTACGAACCAGACACCTTTGAGCGATGTTGGCGGAGTCAGCTGTTCTGCGACTTCGGCCGTTGTTGATCCGCCAGTAACGGCGACAACGTCGTTGTCACTCATGATATTGCCGAGAGCCTTCGCTCCGGCTCTGCCCAGTTCCCTTTTGGCAAACGGAGATATGTCCGAATCACCAGGAACCACAACTACCTTTTGCAGACCGTAGGCTTGCTTGATGCGCTCTTCCAGCTCGGATAATCCGAACAGCTCTTTGGCTACGGGCTCTAACTGCTGCAGCAAATCGTACCCTGCCTCGCTGATCTTCATTCCTGCACTGTCAATTTCAATAAGTCCCTGAGCCTTTAACAGATCGGTCTCAGCCCTCAGAACCCGCTCGGTCATCTGCATGGAATTAGCTAACGTTCTCCGTCCGATCACATCCGATAACATGATCTGTTGCAGAATCGTATACCTCTTTTTCAAGATATCCATGAGATCAGGCAGAAGCTGCTTTTGTACTTCTAAAATCGTTCGCATGCTTTCCACTCCCGCAAGTTCTCGTTCCAAGCTCTCTTTCGTGGCCCTAAAACGTCCCGGGTTAACTTTTTAAGTCCCACGTCTATTCTACCTAAAACTGACGTGACATGCAAGTGTTTCAACGAGTTATTTCGACACGCATTCAGCGTTTGTACGCGCCTATTTTCACAATCCTAGACTTCCATGATCAAGGACGAGCTCACGCATACCATATATAGAAGAAACGAATGAATTCCATCTACATATCGCTCAGAATCACAATTCATACTGCATGTCCAAAACCTCTAATAGCATTTACTTAAATGCATTCTTTATCCACTCTTCTTCATCATGATCATTTTTAGGTTAATCCAAACCAATACCACAACGAACTGCTTGCAATTAAATATTTCATGAGCTATAATCATTATTGCTGTCACATAATGTGCGCCCGTGGTCCAATGGATATGACGTAGGCCTCCGAAGCCTGAGATCCAAGTTCGATTCTTGGCGGGCGCGCCACTTTTATTTAACAGCTCATAACCCTTTTAACCAATGAAACCGGAAAGGTTTCTTTTTTTTGCAAGTTAGTTTGACTTTCTTTGACTTTTTGTTTGGAATTGTTTATTATGTGGGTAATACGGTAACAGTTTAAGTATAAACACCAATAACATTTACATTTCCGAGGAGGTTTTTCACGTGAGTTTTATTCCTATGGTCGTTGAACAGAGCAACCGGGGTGAGCGCGCCTATGACATCTATTCCAGATTGCTGAAGGATCGTATTATTTTCCTTGGTAGCGATGTTAATGATGTTGTGGCTAATGCCATTATGGCACAGATGTTGTTCCTGGCTGCGGAAGATCCGGAGAAAGACATTCACTTATACATCAACAGCCCAGGCGGATCAATTACAGCCGGTATGGCGATTTACGATACAATGCAATTCATCAAACCGGATGTATCTACCATCTGTGTAGGTATGGCCGCTTCCATGGGTGCATTCTTGTTGAATGCCGGTGCAAAAGGTAAACGTTTTGCGTTGCCTAACAGTGAGATTATGATTCACCAACCACTTGGTGGTGCTCAAGGTCAAGCTTCGGACATCGAAATTCGTGCTCGCCGCATCCTGAAAATGCGTGATACCTTGAACCGCATCATCTCTGAGCGTTCAGGTCAACCGCTGGAGCGGATTGAGAAAGATACAGATCGTGACTACTTCATGAGTGCTGCTGAAGCTGCCGATTACGGTATCATTGATAAAGTTATTGAAAACGTAGGTTCCCAAGGCATCTAAGTATTATCTAGATCACGGTCTACGCGTTGACATATTAACACCTAACGTAGTCAGCAACACAATATTGTGTTGTCTATACGCGAAGAAGCCCTCATCACGATCGTGATGAGGGCTTCTTTTTTCATTTTATAAGAAAGATAACCGAAGAGTGCATAATAATGATGCGTTATTTGGTTCCAGTTACATTACTGAAAGGTTCTGTGCCTTTAGGAAGAAGCTCTTTGTACGTAAATGGCATTTCAGGGAATCCCTCTGCGTATGCCGTATATTCATACAACTGGAAGAACACAACTACACCCGTTGGTGTCACATAGAAATCTTGATCTTTATTTAACCCTTTATAACCGTCAAGGTACCCACCGCGGGCTTTCAGTTGCTCGCCCACTTTTTTACCCAACGTCTCGCGCATGGTTTTGTTATTTTGCAGCACATCATCTAACGTAAGCTCCTTGCCTGTGTCCAGTGCAAAGGTGTGGCCCGTACGGGTTGTCATCCCGTGAGCGCCAGCATAATCTTCGTATCGTTGTGTAATGAGTCCCAGCACGCCTTTTTCGTTGTACGTCACGACATAAGAGCTCTCAAATGCATATGGACGGTTGGCTGTTGCACCGCCGAATTCAGATGTCTGTTTCTTGAAGTCAGCTACATAAGCATCCACTTCGTCTTTCAGCACTTTGTTGATTGCTGCTTCAGCTTCTTTGCTGGCAAGTCCACTCACCTGTGGATATTGAACATCTACTTCAGCATTTTTTACAGTAACATTAACTGTTGCCGCTTTAATTTTAACGTTATTTTGTTTCACCTTGCTGAGTGTCAACGTTTTGGTTTTGCCATCCCAATTCCCCTGTACACCCAGATAATCTCTCATTGCCGAGAAAGGGATATATAATCTGCCGTTGATCAACTTTGCATCCACTTGAGGATAATAGTTGTTAATTCGAACACTCGGCTGGCCATCCAATAGGCTGATTGTCATTGTGTTATTGGCTGCTGTCAGGGAATACTCTTTGGTTTTCGCATCATATTTCAGGGTTCCACCTGCCACATCTTTAACTGCCGTAAGAGATACCCAAGTTGAGCCACTTTGAAGAAGTCCTTTTTGAGTCAGTGTTTTTCCACCCGACTTCAGAGTTACCTCAGCCGGGGTTGTCACTTTTGAGGATACCGATGCTGCCTGAACCGAACTGTCCTGCCATACCGAACCGCTACCTACAATAATTCCTGCTGCAAGCAACGCACTTGTCCATTTTTTCCATGATGTCATATATAAAACTCCTCTCTGAATTCACAATTAGGGATCATTGCGTATGTAATCCTGACCTAATCGCATATCTCATACGCTCACCTCTCTATTATAATTAACCCAATTTCGGAAAGGTTTACAGCTCGAGTTACAATGTTGATGAATATCAGACCGAAAATATAACGGGATATGACCTTTTTGTCACGAACAACTATACAAAAAAGATACCAATAACCAGCATTTCATGTAGCTTCAAAAAGCTACCCTCCTATCCAACTTCATCAAAGTTTGCTTTTCCAACAAAAAAAGACTCTGTCCACAGGACAAAGTCTTTTTCATTATTTCGTTGTGTCCCTTCAAATGATCCTTGAAAAGGTTACTTAAGCTTACAGCCCTAGTTCAATCTTGTTTACTTCATTTCATAGGTGATATTCAGGATTGTACTTACTTTAACCTGGCCTGTTTCAATCTCAGTGCCACCTGCTGTATCTTGTGCTTTGGACATCAACGCCTCACTTGCATAGAACACAGGCACATTGGCATCACCTTGGCTTACGGAAAGAACAGCACCCAGTTGACGTTTAACTGCTTTTGCAATGGCGCCCGCTTTCACATCTGCATTGGCCACAGCTTTCTCAATCACTTGGGACTCATAACTTTCCGGATTTTCTACAGTAAAGCGCACGTTTTCAATATTGTTGGCACCCGCACCCGAAGCAGCATCGAGCAATTCGCCAATCTTGTCCATCTCACGATACGTGACTGTCAGCGTATGATGCGCTGTATATCCTTTAATTTGTTGTCCGTCTTTTTCGCTATACGTATAGTTGGGTTGTACAGAGAACTGACTCGTTTGAATGTCGTCTGAACTGATCTTCCACGTATTCTTAAGCAAGTTGGATACCTTTTGAACTTTGGCAGCATTCGCTTTTTGAGCAGATGCAGCTGTCTCTGCAGTACTGTTCACACCAATGGACAGATACGCGATATCAGGCTTCACCTGAATCTCACCTTTACCCACAACATTAATCACATTCTGTTGTACTCCCTGAACCTCTGCAGCGTAAGCATAGTTACCTGGTGCAACCCATGCTGTTCCTCCAACAAGCAACGAACTTGCCACCAGCACCGCACCAAACGGTTTCATCCATTGTTTACCCATCACGATAGCCTCCTTATGTGTTAACATCTCAAACTTTAAACGATTTGATACCTTAACAGACGGGACAAATCCCATAATGTTGCACTTGACGATAGCATAAACGTGAAAAACGCAAAAAAGCCCCTTTCGGGACTTCTTCATTGGATTGATCATATCTTATTGGTTTTCGAGCTCTTCCTTGCTTACCAGACTAACTAAAGCGTTTACAGCCTGTTCGGCATCCGCGCCTTCTGCACTAATCTGGATTTCCGTACCTGTGCTAATCGCAAGGCTCATGATCCCCATGATACTTTTTGCATTAACTTTTTTGTCGTCCTTCTCGACGAACACTTCAGACGAGTACTTATTCGCTTCTTGAACGAACAGTGCCGCAGGTCTGGCATGGAGACCCGTTTTCAAACGGACAACTACCGGGTGCTTTGTCATGGAAACTTACCCCCTATTATGAAATCTGGACATTAAATACACAATTATATTTATACAACATTATACCATTAACCCGTGCAGGACACTAGAAGAAAAAACTCAGAGTGCTTTGGAGGACATTATCTTGCCCTAATTTCATCTTTTGCAAAGCGCATCCAATGACCTAAGTGAGTCTCCCAGATCCTTAACGGCTGACTTTCCCGACCTTTCTGTTCAGCAGAAACAGCCGACCTTGTTACTTTACCCTATGCCGTCTTAACCGTAACGTTCTGCGCGCACTTTCTCAGCCAGCTCATCAATTTTACGAAGCCGATGGTTCACTCCCGACTTGCTGACTGTACCTTTAAGGAGCTCGCCCACTTCCTTCAAGTTGATATCCGGATGAGCCAGTCGAACCTCCGCCACCTCGCGAAGCTTCTCAGGCAGCGACTCCAGACCAACTTCCTTTTGCAACAACCGGATATTATCGATTTGTCTTACCGCAGCGCCAATGGTTTTATTCAGGTTGGCGGTCTCACAATTGACAATTCGGTTAACGGAGTTACGCATGTCTCGCATAATCCGTACATCTTCAAACTTGAACAAGGCCTGATGAGCACCAATGATGCTGAGCAGCTCAATGATTTTCTCGCCTTCCTTAATGTATAGGATGAATCCTTTTTTCCGTTCTATACACCGGGCATTCAGATGAAATTCATTGGCCAGGTCAACCAGTGCCTGACAGTGCTCCTCATACATGGACGCAATCTCCAGATGATAGGAAGAACCTTCTGGGTTATTAACCGATCCACCGGCCAGAAATGCACCGCGAAGATAGGCCCGTTTACAACAGTTCTGCTGAAATAACTCCGTATTAATTCCTGGCGTAAACAGAAAACCTTCCGATACAATATGAAGACTATTGAGAATCTCCTGTACCATGGTTGGAATACGAACAATATATACATTGTTCTTTTTCAGCCGCATTTTTTTGCGGACCAGTAATTCCGTATGCACTTGAAATTGCTTTTTAAGCAGAGAGTATGCCCGTCTTGCAATGGCGGCATTCTCCGTCGAAATATCCAAGATCACTTTTTTATTCGATAACTGCACTGCACCAAGCATACGGATAAGGGCTGAAAGTTCCGCCTTTTCGCAGCACGGTTCGCTCTCGATCATGGTTAACTCTTTTTTGGTCTGTGCTGCAAACGACATGGGACTTCACCTCTTCCGTAACATCCAATTTTGTACCAGTTGGTAGATGTGATGACTTAATTTGTCGGCATCATGACGCAGATAGGTTTTGAATAGAACAAGGGTATCTGCTACCACCTGATAGCCGGCACTTTCGAGTACATTCATATCCAGTACAACCGGTTTTGCTCCTTTTTCCGCATACTTATTTTGCACTTGCAGCGGAATATCACCATTATTTACGATAACATAGTCGAAGAGCTGATGACCTATATGCTCGTGTACCGCCTTAAGGTGGTCACTTACCGTATAGTTATCTGTTTCTCCCGGCTGTGTCATAACATTACAGATAAACATCTTCACCGCATCAGCCTCTACCACAGCCTCAGCCAACTTTGGTACGAGCAGATTGGGAAGGATGCTTGTATAGAGGCTGCCTGGCCCGATCAGAATGGCATCAGCTTGACGAATGGCCTCTACTGCCTCTGGCAACGGCTCCACGTGATCCGGTTCAAGAAAGACACGTTTGATGCGTCCACCCGCCTCAGGGATTTTGGACTCACCTGTAATAATTGTCCCATCTTCCATCTCGGCATGCAACACAACGGCCTGGCCTGCGGCTGGTAATACCTCACCTCGAACGGCAAACACGCGGCTAAGCTCCCGCACTGCGGTCACAAAGTCGCCCGAAATATCCGTCATTGCAGCCAAAATCAAATTCCCCAAGCTGTGGCCTGCAAGCCCCGCGCCTGTATTGAAACGGTACTTCAACATATCTGAAAGCAATGGTTCTACATCAGCCAGTGCCGTAAGTACGTTGCGAATGTCGCCCGGAGGCGGCATCTGTAGCTCATTGCGCAGGATGCCTGAACTTCCACCGTCATCTGCAACCGTGACGATGGCCGTGATATCCAGCGGCTTCTCTTTCAAACCGCGCAGCATCACGGATAATCCGGTTCCGCCGCCCATTACAACTATTCTCGGACGTTCTCTTCGTGGTCCGGCCTCTTTCATCCCTTCACCCTCTTCAATGACGGTCCCGGTCAGCGTCGCGATGGCTCACGGTGACAGCTTCAGTCTCGCTGCTTCCCAACATCTTGCCCAAATATTCCGATATTGCTACCGAACGATGCTTGCCTCCGGTACAGCCGATTCCAATAATAACCTGGCTTTTGCCTTCCTTCCGGTATTGCGGAATCAGGAAATGCAGCATATCCAGCAGCTTGGTCAGAAACGCCTGTGTCTCTGGCCATTTCATAACATATTCGTACACATCACTATTCTGTCCCGTATTCGGTCGCAAATGATCAATATAATGCGGATTCGGTAAAAAACGTACATCGAACACCAGATCAGCATCAATCGGAATGCCATATTTGAATCCGAATGACGTAATATTCACCGACAGCATTTGGCTTTCCAGATGAGAAAAGCGGGATATGATGCGTTCTTTCAGTTGTGCAGGCTTCATTGTACTTGTATTCAGTACCTGAGTCGCAGAGTTTTTGAGTTCCTCCAACAACTTGCGTTCCAGTCGGATGCCGTCCAGCGGCATGCCCTCAGGAGCCAGTGGATGTCTGCGCCTGCTTTCTTTGTAACGCTGAACAAGTACAGAATCTGTAGCATCCAGGAATAAAATTTCGCAATGAATGGTAAAATGATCTTTAATATAGTTCAAAGACTCGGACAGAGCCGTAAAGAATTCACGCCCGCGCAGATCGATAACCAATGCAACCTTACCAATCTTGCCGTTTGACTGTTCAATTAGTTCCGCAAATTTTGGAATCAATACCGGTGGCAGATTATCCACACAGAAGAAACCCAGATCCTCCAGGCTTTGTACTGCAATGGTTTTACCTGCCCCGGACATGCCCGTAATGATAATGAGCGTGGCGCCTGTGCCTGGTGAGCCTTCACCTTCAAGCATAAATGTCCCCTCCTTATCATATTGCTGTCTCCATATATTGTTACGAGGTTACTAGGAACGCAAGAGAAGACCTGCTGCACCCACAATACCTGCATTATTACCAAGTGTAGCTTCCAGAATCTGAACCCCTTCTTGCAGTGGTTCCGGTGTCAGCTTAGCAAATACAGTACGTATTTCATCAAACAAGAAATTGCCCGCTTTGGATACGCCACCACCGATGATGAACATCTCCGGGTTAATGACAGCTGCTACAGTAGCCATCGACTTGCCCAGATAAAAGGCCGCACGGTTTACAATGCGCTGTGCCACTTCATCGCCTGCCTTGGCAGCATCAAATACTTCTTTGGCTGCAATTTTGTAGACGAGAGCCAGTGACGTATGATCACCACGTTCTACTGCATCCTTTGCCATACGGATAATACCCGTTGCAGACGATACCGTCTCAACACATCCCATTTTACCACAACCGCACTTGATGGCCTCCAGATCCGGTACAACACTGATATGACCCAGTTCTCCCGCCATACCCGAGAATCCCTGATAGATGTTGCCATTCAGGATCAAGCCTCCGCCAACGCCCGTACCGAGTGTATAACATACGCAATTGTCTACGCCTTTGCCAGCGCCTGCCCATACTTCACCCAGTGCAGCCACGTTTGCATCGTTATCTATTTTGATTGGCTTGCCCAGACGTTCTTCCAGAATCGAACGAATGGCTACATTCCGAAATCCGATGTTAGGGGCATGAACGATAATTCCCTCGCGTACATTCGTGAACCCGGCCACTCCAGCACCTACACCCTCAAGCTGTTCCCAACTGTAAGGTGATTCGGCTACGATATGTCGGACATACTTCTCGATGTTGGCGATGACCGTGTCTACGCCCTGATCCACTTCAGTCGGTCCTTCATACGTATGCATTAGCTGACCTTGTTCATCGCATATACCGACCTTGATTGCTGTTCCGCCGAGATCGACCCCAACGTAGATTTTCTCAGACATGCTGCAAGCCACCTTTATCTATCTAAAATAGTTTAAGTCCTACGTACCAACTATAATTGAAGGATACGCCTGGGTCAAGACGATAAGACCTTGCATACATCATGCTTCACCAGGATTGTGAACCACATCACATAGCACTTTTGAATACGTATACATCCTCATTACCTTCATTTATTAACGCACGCTTTATTCCTTCCTCATAACAGAGGAAGCCTCAACTCATGATATTGCATCTTCACTCGTTCCATTCATAAAAGATGATCATCGCCCTCTCAGAGGGGTGACTCGTCTTATGCACCCCGCCACCTGTCATTCTCATGCAGAAAGCTATCTAATAACGGTACTGCCAACAAAAAAGCGCCTTCCATAGTTAGAAGGCACCCTTACTTTTTCAAATAAATCTGATGTTGTTTAACTTGGTTGAGCTCGATTGAACTCGGTCGATTTTCTTACGTTATAACTTCGTTTCCACACGTACCGGCTCTTCTGACTTCTCCATCTTGTTCACATCCAGAATATCGAGCAGGAACACGAAGATTGGAATACCAATGATCAGTCCCCAGATCCCCAGGAAGTGTTGCGATAGAATCAGTACGATAAAGGTGTAGAACATCGGTAATTTGGTCTTGTGTGCCATCAGCTTCGGATTCAGGAAATACGTCTCCAGCGCATGAATGATAATGATGATGATGATCACGATAATACTCAGTTTCAGTCCACCCATCTGATACCCAATCAGACAGAGCGGCACCAGGGAGATGATCACCCCCGCCACAGGCACCAAACTTAACATAAATACGAGAATGGTCAGTGCAAACAAGTACGGATACCCAAGAATCCAGAGTCCCAGCATCGTCAGCACCGTATTGAATACAGCAATCAGCAATTGTGCCTCGATAACTTTACCAAAAGAAGAAACGAACTTGTCGCCCAAGTAAGCTACTTCCGTATAAAACCATCCGATTTTACTTGTTTTGAACTTGGACGTGAACTTGGATATCTCCTGTTTCTGCAGCAAGAAGAACAGACTCAGAATGATAACGAGCAGTATAAACTCCAACCATTTGCTTAACGCGAAAATATATTTCAATGCATCATTGGTATAATTTTTGATATCGAAGGATTGAAGGTAACTCGCAATCTTGGAGGCAAAATTATCACCGTCTGCACTGTCCAGAAATTTTATAATCTCGTTTGTCAACTGAACGACCTGATCCACGATCCGTGGTGAATATCTCGAAATACCAAGCACGATTACCGCAATAACAATCATATAGAGCAGGATGACCACGACTTTATAATTAACTGGAAATAGTCGATTCAGACTACCTGTAATGAAATGCTGTAGCCTGTTCATGACATACGTCACCAGGAACAACAGCAGAATCATGTGCAGCATACTCCCCATACTGAACAAAATTAAACAGAATAAGAGCAGAATCAAAAACCGTCTCACTGTTGCATTTTGTAACCAATCTTTTATCATTTCCCCCAAAATCTTCACCTCACAGCTAATATGCCCCATATGTATACGAACTCATGCCCACTGTAGTTTCAAAAAAAGAGAAGCCTTCCGGCTTCTCTCATTTCATGAGACTTCCCGTTGTCTCTTATTCCTAGCCTATGCCTAACCTCACGCATGTCATGCTTACTTATCCAACGTTTCGCTCCAATCATGGACAATGCTTCCTTCAAGGAATTTCTCACAATCCATCGCGGCCATACACCCTGATCCTGCAGCCGTAATGGCTTGACGATACTTCGTATCCTGAACATCACCACAGGCAAATACACCCGGTATATTGGTCTCCGTCGTTCCCGGTTTAACCACAACATAGCCATGTTCGTCCAGTGTGATCGCATTACCCAGGAATCCGGTATTTGGCGTGTGACCAATGGCAACAAATACACCATCCGCTTCAAGCAACTCTTCCTGCCCCGTCTCATTATTGCGTACCTTCAGCCCTTTGACACCCATTGCTTCAGGCACGACCTCAAGTGGAGTACGGTTCAGTGCCCACTTCACCTTCTCATTGCTGCGAGCCCGATCCTGCATAATCTTGGATGCACGCAATTCATCACGGCGGTGAACCAATGTGACGTCTGTTGCAAAACGAGTCAGGAAACTCGCTTCCTCCATCGCGGAGTCTCCACCGCCCACAACCACGATTTTTTTGCCTCGGAAGAAGAAGCCGTCACATGTCGCGCATGTACTTACACCACGTCCTACATTTTCCTGCTCACCCGGAATACCGAGATAACGAGCGGAAGCACCTGTGGAGATAATGATCGATTCAGCTTCCAGTTCACCGATTCCTCCAACTTTAACCTTGAAGGGTGGTTTGCTGAAATCAACCTCTTCCACCCAACCGTTTTTGAATTCCGCTCCAAAACGTTCAGCTTGCTTACGCATATTGTCCATCAGTTCAGGACCCATGATACCTTGCGGGAAACCGGGGAAATTCTCAACTTCCGTTGTCGTCGTCAATTGACCACCCGGCTGAAGACCTTCGATAACCAGTGGGTTCAGATTAGCACGAGCCAGATATATCGCTGCTGTCAGACCCGCAGGTCCCGTTCCGATCACAATCGTTCTGTATTTAGACATATAGATACAGCCTCCTTAATAAGGTGAGAGTGTGTTGTACTAGCGATGAACTTGCCAAGATGATATCCTACAGGCGTTTACGAGGCCCATTCGTTAAGTTTACCCGTTTTCCCGGTTGTTGTATCCTTCACCTGATGATGTCTTTCTGAAAACGAGTGAGGGCCAACTTTCTATACAAGTGGTGGCTTGCTGTTACAAACCGAATGAATCTGTTTAGCATACTTGCTAACCGTTGATGCCGATATCCCATACCGCTCAGCAATGCTTTGATAGGTAACGGGCCGACTGTGATTCTTCGCTGCCAAATATTCAAGCCCCGCAGCCCAACCCTCAATCTGCTTCGTACCCGGAACCTCCGGATGTACCCGGGATACATAATCCGTCCAGAGCCGTTCCATCTCTTGCTGCAACTCAGCCTTTGCTTCAGACATCTGTAACGCACGATCAACAACAGCTTGCCAATGGGAGGTTGAACCAGTGTCCGGTAGCTCTGATGTGGATGGAACCTTCCCAATAGACTTTAAGGCTACAGGAGAAAAGGGTCGAACCACCTGAGTATTCCGATCCTCTTGTTCAGCCGATTTTAATCCGTTCAATACAGCTTGTGCTGCCTCAAGCAGATCCTGTTCTTCTCCCGGCTCTTCAATGAAGGATTGCAGGGCCTGCTGCACCTCATAATCACCGATCATCCCAAGCGCATGAATAACCTGCAGCTTGGTTGCCCGATCACCATGACGCAATGCCCAGAAGAACGATGAGCGAATCAGTGGATCATTCTTCATTTCTTCAGGTATACCACTACCATAGTTCTCCCACTGTCTGAACTGCTCATCAAATGGCAGATGATAGTGATAACTTAGCTTCTCTGGCTCTTGCTCGCCTTGTCTTACAGCCTCAAGACCTGACAGATAATACCGGGATACTTCGGAACCCGGATCAAGCCTGGACACATGATGCCATAAACGCTCAGCAGCATCATAACGTTCTGTATTATAAGCCGCCACGGCTGCATAGTGAGCAAGTGCCGGATCAGCAGCTGTCTCTTCGTCCTTGAGCAAACGCCGGAAGTGAACATAAGCTGTATCGTGTTGGCCCAGAATTCCCATTGTTGTCGCCAGTTTGTAGACTTGTTCGTGCTGGAATGGCACGATGACACGCAATTTTTTGATCAGAAGCAGTACTTGATCAGCCCGGTTTTCATTTTGATGGAAAATAGCGAGATTGCAAAGTGCATGCAAATTACCTGGTTCCTGTTCAAGCACTTCCGCAATAGTCTCTTTGGCTTTGGGAAACAGCCCCATATAATAGTAGGCAAGTGCCAGATTGTTACGGGCAGCCAAGTAATCAGGATAATCCGATGACATGCCTTCGAGCAGCTCAGCAGCCTGTGCAAATTTCCCTTCTTCCAACAGTTCCCGTGCCTGATCGTGCTCCACTACACCTTTACGCGATTTGATTCGATTCAGTTTGGCCGGACGATCCAGCTCATAGTACAGAAGCTCCATCATCTCTTCAGCTTCCGTCATGAACTGACCCTGGGTGTCCTCCTCCAAGTAGGTAACAAGTGCTTGCTCGGCTTCCTCAAACCGGTCCATATTTGCATAATTGTTCGCCATATAGAAATAACATTCCGTCATCGACGGATCTACCACTTCCAGCACGTTAGCCAGAATGGCATTGGAGGCTTCGTAATCCCCCTTCTCCGATAGTATACCCGCCATATTACAATGATTCACCGGATTATCCGGCTCGTATTCAACAGCTTTGCGAAAATATTTTAATGCCTTGTCGACATGATTACGGTCCAGCGAGCGGACAGCTCTTTCAAAGAAGAAAGAAGCATCCAAGTGAATCGGTATAATATTGGCAAGGTGTCCCTCAGCCCGCACTAGCTTGCCCTTCATCTCCCAAGGCACCTCCTCTTTGCATTTCATTCATACTCTCCAGTATACCACATCTTAAGGCCCACTTCTCAATATGTAGTTTCATGTCGTTTATGAAAAAAATGCAAAAGAAGGTGACTTTTCATCATGCACGGATGAAATACCATCTTTTTGCTATGCAACTTTTCCTTTTGGATTTACAGCTCCTATTTATAAGGTATATCCAGATCGACAACCTAACATATCCTTAGGAAAACCAACAAACATAAACACCCCTCACTTGCCACCCACTCTCTCTTGATATAGCGCATTAGTCCATCCTTGTCGGTTTGCGAATGGGAAAGCAATCGACCCAACGTACTTCACGCATGACAACCTATACTCAGGAGACGTTAAGGGGCTTACGTCTTTATTTATTCAATGACATTACCCGATAGACGCGGTTGTTTGGTTTGTTCCAGACCTTGAGAAGCGGCTAAAAGAACAGCAAGTTGTAATGCAAGAATGGGTAGTGTCTAACAACATGATACTTGTAAGTTAAGTTTTTTGTGTTCTAATATTTGGTTAATTAAACATTATTTTGTTTTTAATTAAGTTTGTCCCGCTATACTGGGATGGGCTATTTTTTTCTAACCAGCATTAGAGTTGTGACAAAGATATGCGCGAAAAGACTGTTAACAACATGATTCGATGATTTAATGCAAGAGAAAAATGTCGAAATCTGATTTTTTATGTCAAATTATTTACCTAAAGAATCATTTTTACTTATAAGGATTAAAATGTATTGAACTTCTATAAAAACCCAAATATAGTTATCTCATAAATCCAAGAAAGAGGTGCAAGAACGAAATGAGAAAAAAGATTACCACATTGTTAATGGCTTTAATGTTGTCGCTGTTGTTGATTCCCACTGGGCTGGCATCAGCATCAACAGCGGAGGTAGGCACTACCCCAAACCAAGTCTATCAATCTTCAATCATCACAGTGGACGACAATGGTCAACCATCTACTATTACATCTGCTCCGGGCAATGATAACGCAGAGATTCAAGCAACAGTTCCCTTTACTGTTGATATTTCTGAACCTAGGAACGGTACGGTAAGAGGTGAGTGGACTTATAAAAATCCCGGTAAAATTGTTACAAAAGTTGCTTTAAATATGGAATTACAATATAGAACTAGTTTCCTTGATTTTACTTGGGAAACAATTGATTCTCACCCTTTTCTTTATACAGGTGGAATGGGTAGCAGTGAGGAAAATGAGCACACATTCCGAATTTCAAGCAAAGGGCAGTATCGCGTTAAGGTAGTGGGTCAAGTTACATTTGTTGGTGGGCACCATGACGTATTGATGTATTCTGGTCAAAAAGGTTATGATGGTGGTGGAATCATTATCTCTGATGAACCAGAAGCAAAATAATTGAAAACATTCAGGGAGCCTTTAGTTGTAGGCTCCTTGATTCAAATTCAGGAGGTGTAAGTGTGCATAATGAACGGGAGGTTCAAATTAAGGAAAGAATACAAGAAAGATATGATATTACAGAGGAATTGTATTCAGCTTGGTTTACTAAAGAACCTGCTTTGGTAGTGGAAAAAGATAGATTCTATCAAACAGAGTACATTGAGAAGCATCGAGCTATATCTTATCTATTGGACAAGGGATATATTGTCGCACAAACAGCAGAAAATGACCCTAAGATGGTTGTAATAAGCATTACTCCTGCGGGGATTGATTTCTATGAGCAAGGATATTTAAGCGGTAAGGCTAAAGGATGGCAAGTTGTAATTGAACAGAAAGATAGCGAAGGATAAGGACCGCCCAAATTGTTGTGGCGGCTTTTCTTTATTTTAAAATTAGGTTGTGAGCAATTAAAATCCAAAATATATATATATACAAAATCCTATCTTTGTGGATACATTCTAAAAAAACAAGTTACAAACTATTAAATTGAAAGTTAATAAAAAAAAAAAAAAAAACACCAGATGAGCTATGAACCGCTCCCTGTCAAGTAGACAGTTAAAAAAACAAAAATTAGTTCATTGAGATACCTTTGTTCGTTGGACATTTTAAGTTAGTTTTAGTGTTGTACAGCACTCCGCTCTCCTTTCGTGGTTAAGCGGCGGAAACACTCCCGGTAACTGTGTTGTTTGTTGTATGGCACTTCACGCTCTCTCTTTTCCTCCTCTC
>NZ_JAGGNR010000002.1 GCF_018614975.1 Paenibacillus polymyxa
TATTCGGTATTAGCTACCGTTTCCGGTAGTTGTCCCAAACTTGAGGGCAGGTTGCCTACGTGTTACTCACCCGTCCGCCGCTAACCATCAGAGAAGCAAGCTTCTCTTCAAGTCCGCTCGACTTGCATGTATTAGGCATGCCGCCAGCGTTCGTCCTGAGCCAGGATCAAACTCTCCAATAAAGTATTGAAAAGAGCGATAAGCTCATTTTGAATCTGACGATTCATTGTGAATCAAAAGTTACTATCCATTTGTTCAGTTTTCAAGGAATTTGTATGTCCGTTTATGACAATGCTTGTCAACCGGACAGGAATCTTATCGTATCATGTTAACTAACTTACTGTCAATACTTGTTTTCGTCATCTTTCAAATGATTATGACAATCTATCGTTTGAAGCGACAAGAAATAATATATCATGTAGCTATTTATTTAGCAAGCATTTTTAATCTACCTTCTAATATCATGATATTTTTCATCTACGTTGTCATGTCTCCAACCTCTATTCGACAGATTAGCACATTTCTTGAATCCAAGATGGAACCCTACTCTCTTACAGGTACTCTATATCAAAGAAACAGATCCTTTCTATAATAGTGCCTTCTATAACCACAAGTAATAATGATCTAGATGAGTTTTAGTTAGAGTACCGATCGGGATAACGATCCTTGCCCTTCTATTGGTTTGAAGAAAGTGATCCAAAAACTCTATAATAAGGTATATAGATATAGAGATAAGGTTAAGCAGTCAAGTGTACTACTTTCATAAGTGCCTATGAACAATCGTATATCCATCTCGAATTGCACTTTTACACAGATCACGTACTCCATTCACAGCTCACTATTACATATCAAAGTTCTGAATAAACTCATTACCAACCAATATGGGGTGATCGTACTTGAAGCAATGGTTAAAGAACAGACGCAAAGGTTACGGCAAAAAGTTGGTTTCCATTCATGCTTGGAATGCCTGGATTGTTGTGATCCTTGCTATAACAGGTCTTATGCTGGTAGGCGGCTTTTGGCGGGAGATACTCGGAATTGGACGTGTCTGGTTAAAATGGCTACATATCATCGTTGGGCTAGCTATGCTGGCACCCGTAGTATATTACTTGATTTTGGCCGGAAAGCACTGGAAACAGCTTCGTAACAGACCATGGCAGAGGGTGAACACCATCTTTGTTCTTGCTCTGCTGGTAGGCTGGCTACTCTCGGGTATTGTATTATGGCAGTTCAAGCTGGCTGGACCTCGATGTTCGAATGCTGCACTTTTGATCCATGACCTGCTGACTTGGGTGGGCTTACCTTATATTATCTATCACTCCATCACTCGAACCAAATGGTTAAAGGACCCTGCACGTCGTGCGGTTAAAACCACTATGACTTCAACACGAACTCAAAATACAGCTGATCCATCTGATTCAATATCGGATGAAAAAGAAACACCGGCTGCTATATCTTCTTCCCAGTTTGATCGCAGTTTCGAGAGAGATCCCCTCAAATCAGAGGAGCGACCTCAACCGTTGTATACACGACGAGCTTTCATCCGTTCTGCTGTGGGGGTTGGTCTCGCCGTGACTCTTGGACCTACTTTTATATCCTGGGTAGGACGAAATCTCAAGATCGATAACAGTATTGATAGCATGCTGGAGAACGATCCTAACCGTATGGTTCCTTTGCCACAACCACTGTCTGCCTCTTCACCTCCCATTGGAGGCGGAGCTGAAGGTCATTTCCGCGTATATACGGTTACGCCTATACCGTCCTTCTCCAATGCTAACTGGTCTTTTCGAATTGATGGATTGGTTGAACGGGCACAGGTATGGAACTGGGAACAATTCGTGAAGCTCGCTCGTACCGTACAGGTTAGTGATTTCCACTGTGTTACGGGATGGTCTGTGTATAAGAATACGTGGGAGGGCATTCCTCTTGCACAGCTTTTGAAACAAGCCGGGGTTAAACCCGAAGCTCACAGTGTGAAATTTTATTCCGGTGATGGTGTGTATACAGATGCGATTACGATGGATCAAGCGCAAATGGAAGATATTATGGTCGCTGTCATGCATGATGGCAAACCTATCCCTGCTGATCTTGGCGGTCCGGTACGGCTCGTCATTCCTCAGATGTATGCCTATAAATCAGTAAAATGGTTGAATCGCATTGAACTCATCGATAGCGAACATATTGGTTACTGGGAAGAACGAGGATATGATAAGGATGCTTGGCTTACAGGCGCATCTCAGCGCATTCCTAACAATTTAAGTGGGTCATGATCAGTTAAGATAAGATTGGTGAGCGTTCATTCGTTGTAAAAATAATTTAAGAGAAATAACAAAAGCCCCCGATCACATATTCGTGTCTTTGGGGGCTTTCTTATATGAACTCTTTTGTTAATTCATCCTTTAACCCTGTGGGTTCAAAAGACGTACAAGTTCATCCTCATCCTCAATTGTTGGAATACCGAGATCATGGGCTTTGGTTAGTTTACTACCTGCCTTCTCTCCGGCAATAACCAAATCTGTCTTTTTCGACACACTGCCAGTCACCTTCGCTCCGAGCGCTTCCAGTCTTTGCGTCGCCTCTTCCCGCGTCAATTGATGCAGCGTTCCGGTCAAGACGACCGTTTTACCACCGAAGAAGGAATCTTCAGCAATAGCAACGGCTGGTGACTCAGGTGCCTGAGCTCTCACACCTAAATTAAGCATCTTCTCAATCGCAGCCTGTGTAAACGGATCTGCAAAAAAGTTTACGATGCTCTCTGCCACAATACCACCCACGTCGGGTAACTCAACCAGTTCTTCCACGGTTGCATTCATAATGGCGTGCAGATCTCGATAATGATCAGCGAGCATGCGCGTTGTCGATTTACCTGTGTTCGGAATACCCAGTGAGTATAAGAAGGAAGCCAAGTCTCTATCTTTACTAAGCTCAAGCGCAGCGATAAGGTTGTTCGCTTTCTTTTCCCCAAACCGCTCCAGCTTCACCAGATCATCAAACTGTAACGTATACAGGTCAGCAGGCTCGCGTACGTTCAATTCATCATACAACTGAATCGCCGTTTTCTCACTGAACGTCTCGATGTCCATGGCATCACGGGAAGCAAAATGGGAAATCCGTGCTACCGTCTGTGGTTTACACGCAAGTCTATTGTTGCAGAACAGATGCGCTCCGCGTTGCTCCAGTGGGAATCCACATGCAGGACACTGCTCAGGGAAGACGATCTCCTCTCCATCACTCTCCTCTGTCACTTTACCCAGAATCTCAGGAATGACGTCGTTGGAGCGACGGATAAAGACCCGTGTGCCCAGAGCAAACTTCAGATTTTTGCGCTCAATATCTCCGACATTGTTCAGAGTACAGTTCTGTACCGTTACCCCGGCAAGTTCAACCGGTTCTACGCGTGCCAGCGGAGTTACTTTGCCAGTACGGCCCACATTCCATACCACAGCGTTAAGAACCGTCGTGGTCTCTTCAGCCTCGAATTTATATGCCACCGCCCAGCGAGGGAATTTATCGGTATAACCCAACACCTCACGCGTGCGCATGTCCGTAATTTTGATAACAGCCCCATCGATCAG
This sequence comes from Paenibacillus polymyxa, assembly GCF_018614975.1. Classification (GTDB taxonomy): domain Bacteria; phylum Bacillota; class Bacilli; order Paenibacillales; family Paenibacillaceae; genus Paenibacillus; species Paenibacillus polymyxa_E. The sequence goes on from NZ_JAGGNR010000002.1 coordinate 3,576, forward strand.
ATAGTCCAGCTGCCCCCGGTTCTCCTGAATCGCGGCCAGTTGTTCCATCACATCATCAAACTCATGGAAATAAGTAATCGATGGATTCACTTTGAAGCGGTTCTCACGCAGGAAGTCCATCATCTGCTGATGATTGGCAAACTGAATGTCATCCGAATAACCTACATTATAAAAATAAGCATTCAACCGACGCTCAGCCGTCGCCTTTGGATTCAGGTTACGCAGTGCTCCCGCTGCTGCATTACGCGCATTCTTGAGTGGTTCTGCTGCTGTCTCATTGTATCGCTCCAGGACAGACAGGTTCATGATACCTTCACCCTGTACTTCAATCGTACCGCTTGTGTAAGGAATTTTGAGCGGGACAGATCGGATTGTTCTCACCTGTGCCAAAATCCCTTCGCCCACCGTACCGTTACCACGCGTAGAGGCTTGTACCAACTCACCGTTGGTGTATGTCAGGTTCAGCGTCAATCCGTCAAACTTCAACTCAATGACGTAACCTGGTTCCGGTAAAGGTGTATCCGGATTTTTACTGTTATAGTCGTTGATCAGTTTCAGTACACGGGTATTCCAGCTGCGCAGCTGCTCAATATTTTGCGCTTTGTCCAGACTCCATAATGAGGATAAATGGCGATGTGGGGTAAACCCTTTGAGCAGTTCGCCGCCCACACGCTGTGTTGGAGAATCCGGCAGAACCATGCCGCTTTCCTGTTCCAACGTAACCAGTTCATCGTACAGAAGGTCATACTCCTTATCGCTGATCTGTGGCTGATCCATCGTGTAGTACTGATAATTATGCTGGTTCAGCTCGGTAACGAGTTGCTCCATCCGGTGCATCGGGTCCATACAGGGCCATCCCTCCGTAATTTGATCTATATATGTAGAACGAACACTCCTATTGCACGTGAACGCCGATAACAGAATAACTTTCCGATCGCTGTTATCCCCAGATTTCTTTAATTCATTATAAAAGGTAGAAATCCGAGGATAAAGGCGAACGCTTTGCTTCTTCAATTTATTTCTGTTCTCTCCGTTATCGTGCATAAGGAGGTTTCGTTCTTATTCCACTTTCGTAATAGGGGCAAAACCAGCAAGCAAACGTTTCACACCCACCGGAGCCGGGAATGCAATCTGCAGTTCGGTATCATTACCTGTCCCTTTGACCGCAACAATCGTGCCTGTCCCCCATTTGCCATGCTGCACTTTGTCTCCTGCCTTGAACCCTGCTTCACCACTAGAAGCTGCCGGCTTGGAAGCAGATGATGGCGTAGAGTATGTCGGGCGGGAAGTACTCGTAGTCACACGCGAAGTTGGCTTGGATGAGGTAGCAGATGAACCACTCTTGCTTTGGTGATCAAAGAGCTTGGTGCCACCACCGAAGTTGCTTCCTCCACTAGAACCTAGTCCACGTCCACCATATGAGCCACCTCCGCTACTGCCGCGGCGGTAACGATCACGAGCCATGGAAGTGTCTTCCTTCAGCTCATCCGGAATTTCGTCCAGGAAGCGGGAAGGTGGATTTGCTGTGGTACGTCCAAACAAGGTACGCATCTGGGCACATGACAGGAAGAGTTGCTCTTCTGCACGAGTAATCCCCACATAAGCAAGTCGGCGTTCTTCTTCCAACTCTTCATTGTCCATAAAAGCACGGCTATGCGGGAATACGCCTTCTTCCATACCCACAATAAAGACCACCGGGAACTCCAGACCTTTGGCGCTGTGCATGGTCATCAGGGTAACAGCGTCGCTCTGATCCTCTTCATCATCGTTCATGCTGTCGATGTCAGCAATCAATGCAAGATCGGTGAGGAACGACACGAGCGTTTTGTCTTCATTATTTTTCTCAAACTCCATCGTTACCGACAGGAACTCTTCAATGTTCTCCAGCCGTGCGCGGGATTCGAGTGTGTTTTCGTTTTGCATCTCAAGACGGTACTCACTCATCTCAAGAATCTTCTCGGTCAATTCAGTTACAGACAGATATTCTACCATCTGATGCAACGCAGCGATCATGTCATAGAACTCCACCAGCGCATTCCGCGTACGACCAGCAAAACCAAGATCATCTACGACCTGAAGTACACGGAAAATAGAAATTCCACGCTCTCCTGCCGCAGCCGCAAGCTTCGCTACCGTTGTATCACCAATGCTACGTTTTGGTACATTAATGATCCGGGTAAGACTGATATCATCGTCCGGGTTAGATAACAGGCGCAGATACGCCAGAATGTCCTTGATCTCTTTACGATCATAGAACTTGATGCCGCCGACAATCTGATACGGAATATCAGACTTGATCAGAATTTCCTCTATAACCCGGGACTGGGCGTTGGTACGGTACAAAATCGCATGGTTCTGATAGGATTTGCCGTTCTTCACATTTTTACTAATCTCGGAGGTAACAAAATACCCCTCATCATGCTCGGAATCCGCACGGTATACCTTGATCTTCGAACCACCCTCTTTGTCCGTCCACAGTTTCTTCGGTTTACGCCCTGTATTCAGGCCGATCACTTCATTCGCTGCATTCAGGATATTGGAAGTAGAACGGTAGTTCTGCTCCAGCAAAATCGTGCTCGCTTCAGGGTAGTCTTTCTCAAAGTTCAGGATATTGCTGATATCAGCCCCGCGCCAGCGATAAATCGACTGGTCACTATCCCCTACAACGCAGATGCGGTGATGGCTGTCAGCGAGCATGCGGCACAGCATGTACTGTGCACGGTTCGTATCCTGATACTCGTCCACGTGAATGTACTGGAATTTCTTTTGGTAAAAGTCGAGGACTTCCGGTACTTCCTTGAACAGTTGAATGGTCTGCATAATGAGATCATCAAAATCAAGTGAGTTGTTGGCTCTTAACCGTTTCTGATACATCTTATATATCTTCGCTACAATACCCTCGAAATAGTCTCCTGCTTGCTTCTCATATTGCTCCGGACTGATCAGTTCATTCTTGGCCGTGCTCATCATCGATTGAACTGCTTTGGGCTCGAATTTCTTCGTATCGATATTCTGATCTTTCATACAGCTGCGAATTACAGATAATTGGTCCGATGAGTCCAAAATACTGAAGTTGGAGGTAAAGCCAATACGTTCAATGTCACGGCGCAGAATACGCACGCACATGGAGTGGAACGTGGATACCCATATGTCGCGGCCCTGAGATCCACCTACGAGTTGGGATACACGGTCTTGCATCTCACGAGCGGCTTTGTTCGTAAAGGTAATCGCTAAAATGCCCCACGGAGGGGCTTTCCGTGTTGCAATAAGGTAGGCAATCCGGTGTGTCAGCACCCGGGTCTTGCCTGAGCCTGCTCCGGCCATAATCAGCAGTGGGCCATCCGTCGCCTCGACGGCTTGCCGCTGAGGAGTGTTAAGCCGTGCAACGGCATCATGTATATTTACAGGTTGCATGCATGCATGCTCCTTTCGTTGGTTGGTCTATAAAGCAAAATTAATAGGTTACACTCGCCACTCCGATGACAGAATAATCTTCCGATCGCCGTTATTCCCAGATTTTTTAATTTACTTTTTCAAAGGTGAAAATCCGGTAATAAATGCGAGCACTTCGTTTCTCCAGCTTATTTCTGTCCTCTACGTTATCGTGTAAAAATTAGTTTAGCTTAAATTTAAGGGCAGTAAAAATACAAGAGAGAACACTTTTTCAGATTGCTTCTACACTCTCCGTTTCTGTGTAAACATAGTTCCTGTATACGAATTTCTTAGTAAAAGAACAATATCGGGTAGTAAGAGTGCGCTTAGGATTTAGCTTTCTTACAGAAAGCTTTTAACGAACACTTCGTTTCTCCAGCTCACCTCTGTCGACTTCGTTCTCGTGTAAATGACATTGCGCTCATATAAGTTCTTTATATAGTAAGGGCAAAGTTCTATTTTAACAGATCATAAGGGGAAAATGGGGGAATGGTAAACTAAACCGATTAAAGGGTTCCTTTTACGGCCAACACCGTCTCAAGTGCCTTATTCAAATCGCTGTACACAATGTTACCTACCACGACAGTATCTGCCACCTGAGCAGCTTGCGTGGCTTTCTCCGGATCATCAATTCCGCCGCCGTAGATGAGGTGTGCCCGCTCCAGTTGTCTGTGCGTCTCACCAACAAGCTCCATATCTCCGAACGTTCCACTGTACTCCATATATACAATGGGAAGATTGAGCAGACGCTCCGCGGCCTGGGCATATGCCACCGCAGCTCCTGTTGTCAGATCCGTATCTGCCCCAGTCAACCGCGCTACCGTGGAGTTTGCATTAAGCACAATATAACCCTCGGCAATAAGCATATCCCACGGGATGAGATAACCATAACGCTCTATGGCTTGCTGGTGGTGCCCAATCATCCATTTGCTGTCTGTTGCATTCAGGACCATCGGGATCAGATATCCGTCAAATCCGGGAACAACGGCCTCCAGATCGGATACTTCAAGCACACAGGGCAACTCATAACGACGCACACGGGACATCAGGTCTACCGTGTTATCATAAGTAATTCCGGAAGATCCACCTACGATAATTGCATCGGTCCCCGACATGCAGATCTGATCGAGTTCTTCATCCGTAATTTCACGGTCCGGGTCAAGCTTAAATACATGTCTCCACTGCTTAATCATGTCTATCAACGAACATTCCTCCAGAGGTTCTTCTGCATCCTAGAAAGCTTGTAAACTAAGTCTAAGTCAGCAGGCAGTGAGTGTCAATGTTCGTATAAAAAGGGGAACAGAAAATCACAGACATTTCCCTTTCCTGGTATGGAAAAGCCTGTGATTTGGATTTTGTAATGATTATAATTACGACATTTTATGGTTTCCAGGCAAAACGTGTATTTATCTCATCCAGCTCCTGCTCCGTCAGCACGTCCGAGTACACCCCGTACACGCCCCATTTCTCATAGTTAGCCACCTGTTCAGTGTCATTGATGGTATGCACGTAAGTAACGGACCCTGCGCTATTCAGCTTGGCGACGAAATTCTGGTTTACTTTATATTCCGGCATGGTTACGGCATCAATATCATTCTTTTGCACAAAATCAACAACCTGATCTTCTGTATCCTGTGTGGCATATAACGTATAGATAATGGAAGGGAAGGCGTAGACTTCTTTTACCGTATCAAGCATCGGTTCGTTATAGATCTGTACAACCACCCGATCCAGCACGGAGGGATCATGTTCTTTGGCTGCATCCACGAGGGATTGTAACACCTGCTGAATGTCCTCGTCCTTCTGTTCCTTGGTGTCGGTAACGATATACATATCCGGGTACTCAGCCAGTACATCTATAATGCCATCTGCATCCATAGGCTGGTACATACCCAAGATTGGCGTATCCATGAATTCATCATGTGTCAGCGCCCCGGCTTGTTTATCATCGGGAAGCTCTTGGTCCTGTCCTAGCATTTTGCTCATATTCGCGGTCCACTCATGTCTGGCTACGGCTTTGCGATCTGATGTCAGCATAAAGTCGATCTCAAATACACGTGTGCCTTTCTCGTAATTGGCAATCAGCGCTTCATAGGCGTTGGTATATGGCTGATCCCGAATGCTGCCCATCGCATGGGCTATTAATCTATAAGTGGTAAACCCGTCCCGTTGTTCCTCACTCTGGCTTTCATAGGCGAAAAAGAGTGTGCCCACGGTAACGATCAGTAGTATTAACACAGCGGCAATGCGTTTCATATAGCATTCACATCCTCAGTACCTTTTTGTTAGCTAACTACCCGAATTGATGAGGTACAAAACAAAACAGCCGCCCGAGGCGGCTGTTAAATGGTGGATAGACTGTAGGTATAAAGCAAGGACCATCAACATGCTCAGTCCTTTTGCTGTACACTCAACTCTTTCAAAAACGCAATCAGCGCCTCACGCCAAGGTCTCAGAGGTTCCAGGCCGTTCGTTCGAATCGCCAGTTGATCCATGACCGAGTATGCAGGACGAGGGGCTGGACGCGGAAACTGATCGGTTGTGCATGGCGTAACTTCGGCCGTTGGCTTGAATCCACCCTGCTTCTTCGCTTCTTCACTAATGGCCTGTGCAAACTCATACCATGTGCAAGTTCCGGAATTGGAAGCATGATAGATACCATATTTTCCGCTTGTAGAAAGGGTATGAATAAATCGGGCGAGATCGACCGTATAGGTAGGCGAACCTTGTTGGTCATGAACAACTTGCAGTTGTGGACGTTTCTCCATAAGTTCCAGCATGGTTTTGACAAAATTACTGCCATGCACGCCAAACACCCATGATGTTCGTATGATGCACCATCGCGTACACAAACTTTGAACCAGCCGTTCCCCGGCAAGCTTCGACTTGCCATATACACTCTGCGGATTCGTTACATCGTACTCTCGGTAAGGTGTACTCCCACTCCCATCAAATACATAATCGGTACTGATATATACCAGTTTTGCTTTCACACTCTCGGAGGCAACCGCAATATTTCTTGTACCTGAAGCATTGATTGCATATGCTGTATCTTCATCTACCTCAGCTTGATCCACCGCCGTGTACGCAGCGCAGTGAATAATGATGTGAGGTTGGAACGTTGTAATCATATCTGTGCACTGCTGTTGATCGGTAATATCCATCTGGTTCTTGTCACAGGCCAATACCTGATGACCCTCTGCTTCGAAGCTCTTCACTACATCATAACCCAGTTGTCCTGCCGCGCCAGTCACCATAACTCTATAGTTCATTTGGACGAATCACCCATCCGCTACCGTACTGAAGCTGAACATAGTCCTGATATGTGCCTGATTGAATTCTCGTCCACCAATCTTGATGTTTCAGATACCATTGGATCGTCTCCTTGATCCCTGTCTCAAAATTGTGTGCAGGTTGCCAGCCGAGCTCTGTACGTATCTTGGTAGGATCTATACCGTAACGTCGGTCATGGCCCAATCGATCCTGTACATATTGAATCAAGCTCGCTGGCTTACCCAGTTGCTCCAATACGCTCTCCACAATGTATATATTAGTACGTTCATTATTACCACCAATGTTGTATACCTCTCCAGATTGTCCATTATGAATCACCAGATCAATCGCGCTGCAGTGATCCTCAACATAAAGCCAGTCACGAATATTGAGTCCGTCACCATATACTGGGATGGCTTCATCATTTAATGCACGGGATATAATCAGCGGAATCAGTTTCTCCGGGAATTGAAAAGGTCCATAGTTATTAGAGCAACGTGTAACATTGACAGGAAGTCCAAAGGTTTCATGATAGGCTCTTACGAGCAGATCCCCGCCTGCTTTACTTGCAGAGTAAGGACTATTTGGCATCAGAGGTGTATCTTCAGTAAATAAACCTGTTGCACCCAATGATCCATATACCTCATCTGTCGATACCTGAACAAATTTGGTGACTTGATACTTCTTTGCCGCATCCAACAGAACCTGAGTACCCATCACATTGGTACGCACAAAGATATCCGGGGACAGAATACTTCGATCCACATGAGACTCGGCAGCGAAATTCACAACCACATCGATGCCCTGGGAAAAAACAGCTTCCATCTGCTTTACATCTGCAATATCTGCCTTGATGAAGGTATATCGGGGATTGGACTCTACCGTATGCAAGTTCTCCAAGTTTCCCGCATATGTTAATGCATCCACATTGATAATCTCATAACTCGGATGTTCACGAAGCATATATAACACAAAGTTGCTGCCGATAAATCCGGCCCCACCCGTGACCAGTAGTTTCATGCTGTCTCTCTCCCTCTGCCTTCAGATACAGAAGTATCTGGAAAGTCTGATTAATTAGTCAAAGTTCAGTTCAGCATCTTTCAGTAAAGGATGCTTCTGATCCTTCTCCGATAATATAGGTTTCGTCACAGGCCAATCAATGGCGAGCGCCGGATCGTTCCACAGAATCCCACGATCGTGTTCAGGCGAATAATAGGCGTCTACCTTATAAGTTACCTGGGAATGAGGCACCAAGGTACAGAATCCATGAGCAAATCCTTGAGGAACAAGCAGTTGCCGCTGGTTGTACTGACTTAGAATGACACTTTTCCATTGACCAAAAGTAGGGGATGAGGTGCGGACATCCACAATCACATCATATATAGCCCCAGATATAACCCTCACCAATTTAGTTTGTGCTTTGGGCTGAAGCTGGTAATGAAGCCCACGCAGAACACCTGCTTCAGCCGACAAGGATTGATTGTCCTGAATAAAGACGTGCTGTATCCCCTGTCCATGCAGAACCTGCTCATTATAACTCTCCATAAAATATCCTCGGTGATCACCATAAACCTTGGGTTCCAATATGGCAGCGCCATCCATAAACAGCGGAAGTACCTTCATGACATCCCTCCGTTTTGCTGTTGACATCATTTCTTCATATTGACTATGTATATGTAAAGTGTCGGGTATGTGTTTGTTCATTGGCCTGTATAACCCTCATATTTGCTCTTTCATAAAATAAATTAAAGCCCAGCCGCGCTATCATTCTTCGGCTGGACTTCAAGGCCATACGGTAAACCATTTATTGATCCTTTACAACCTGTTCCAAATACTTTAAGAGATCTTTCCGAAGATCCGGGCGTTGCAATGCGTAGTGAATCGATGTCTCAATAAAACCTAACTTCTCACCGACATCATGACGCAGTCCATCAAAATGATAGGCAAGAATCTGCCGTTGTTCATTCAAGCGGGACAAGGCATCCGTGAGCTGAATTTCGCCCCCAACGCCAGCAGATTGTTGACCTAGTATCTCAAAGATATCCGGTGTAAGAATGTAACGTCCCATAATAGCCAGGTTCGAAGGAGAATCTTCGGTCTTTGGTTTCTCAATTAGGCGGCGCGCACGAAAGACGCGATCATCGGTAGGCGTCAGCAACTCTCCATCCACTATCCCATAGCGGGATACCTCGGACCAATCAACAGGCTGTACACCAACAATCGGAGATTGCAGTTCATCATAGACATCGATCATCTGCTTCAGGCAGGGATGGTCGGCTTCCACAATGTCGTCCCCTAACAGGACGGCGAAAGGTTCATTGCCGATAAACTTGCGGGCGCACCAGATGGCGTGACCAAGTCCCTTCGGTTCCTTTTGACGGATATAATGGATATCTGCCATCTCGGAGGGTTTGCGTACTTCGTTAAGCAAGTCCCACTTCTCTCTACCCGCCAGATTCTGCTCCAACTCGAACGAATAGTCGAAGTGATCCTCGATAGCTCGCTTCCCTTTACCCGTCACAATAATGATATCTTCAATGCCTGAAGCTACGGCTTCTTCAATAATGTACTGAATCGTTGGCTTGTCCACGATCGGCAGCATTTCCTTAGGCATCGCCTTGGTAGCAGGCAGAAACCGGGTACCCAGCCCTGCGGCTGGAATAATCGCTTTGCGAATACGCATACGAACCCACTCCTTTTGCTAAACAAGTTGAACTAAAGCATATTTACACTTACTACTTCGATGACAGAACAACCTTCCGATCGCTGTTCTCCCCAGATTTTTTAATTCACTTTTACAAAGGTGAAAATCTGGTGATAGCGTATGCTTCCGATGCAGCTTTCTTTCAGAAAGCTTTTAGGCGAACGCTTCGCTTTTTCAGGTTATTTCTGTCCTCTCCGTTATCATGTAAATGATTAGTTCAACTTGTATAGATTCATATATTGAATGATTCTTATTGCTACGATACTTGGACTTCATTATACCATCAACAGTTCGCGGATATCCTGTTCGGACAAGGTCGTCGATCCCCCGTCTCCTGGTTCAATTACTTCGGCAATTAAGTCCTTCTTCCGTTGCTGCAGCTCCAAAATCTTCTCTTCGATCGTACCTTCGGTAACCAGACGGATAACTTGCACCACTTGTTTCTGTCCCATGCGATGGGCACGGCCAATGGCCTGTTCTTCCACGGCGGGATTCCACCACAGATCATATAAAATAACAGTATCTGCCCCCGTTAAGTTTAATCCGGTACCGCCAGCTTTCAGGGAGATTAAGAACAGTTCAGCTTCACCCTCGTTAAATCTGTGGCACATCTCAACGCGGCTCTGTGCAGGGGTCTGACCATCGAGGTAGAAAAGATTCCTTCCCTGTGCCGAGAGGGTCTGACGAATCAGGTTCAACATGCTCGCAAATTGGGAGAAGATGAGAATTCGTTTCCCTGCAGCCAAACAATCCTCGACCGTTTCAAGCAACTGTTCCATTTTCCCGGAATCGCCTTGGTACCCTTCGACAAAGAGGGCCGGATGACAACACAACTGACGCAAACGGGTGATGCCTGCCAGAATTTTGATACGGTTCTTCTGGAATCCGTTATCCTCCATGTCCTTTGATGCTTCATCCTGAAGATCGGAGAGGTACGCGGCGTACAGTTTCTTCTGTTCAACCGTAAGCTCTGACCGCTGTACGGTTTCAATTCGATCAGGCAATTCTTCCAGCACATCCTTCTTCAGGCGGCGCAGAATAAACGGACGCACCATCCGTGAGATCCGTTCCGGTGGAAGGTCGCGGAACCTTCTGTAACTTGGAAACAACCCTGGGAATACGGCTTCAAAAATGGACCACAATTCATCCAACGAGTTCTCTACAGGCGTACCTGTGAGTGCAAAACGGCGCGGGGCCTGAATCTGTTTGACCGCCTGCGCGGTCTGGGAAGAAGCATTTTTGATCGCCTGAGCTTCATCCAGAATGAGCGTATGGAAGGTTCGCCCCAGGTAGGTGTCCAGATCCCGTCGCAACAGCGGATAAGACGTCACAATCACATCTGCCTCATCCATGCCTGAAAGCATACTGGCTCGCTCTTCTTTCTGACCTGCGGCAATCAGGACGTTCAGATGCGGGGCAAACCGCGCAAACTCATTAGCCCAGTTGTAGGTTAGCGAGGCAGGCGCCACGACAAGTACTGGAGGATGGGCCGTACGGGTTCGGATCGTCAATCCATCCTGCTCAGAGGTGAGCCATGCTTCAGCCGCATTTTCAAATGCATTGGCATCTGACCAGAGGCGCTCGCCGGTTAAAGGAGTGATGCCACTTGCTGCAATAGCATTGTCCATGCCGCTCCGTTGAACCCCTGAAGGTGAAACGCTCCCCCCGGAAATACCAACAACTGCATGTTCATCGTTGTACTCGGGCTTTTCCTGAAGCACCGCTGTGATATAGGCGATGCTTTGCAATGTTTTTCCAAGTCCCATATCATCCGCCAGAATACCGCCAAAACGATAATAAGCGAGAGTACGCAACCACTGGTATCCGCTATTCTGATAATCCCGCAGGATGGGGGTCAATGCTTTTGGTAACGCAAAATCCATCCGCTCGGGGTCACGCAGATCATCGAGGAAACGTTTCAGGGAACCTCCCCACTTCACATGACCGGAAACTTCATCCCTGCCCGGCAATTGTAACGCCCGAACAGCCGGCAGCCGGATATGACTGCTCTTGATGTCATCTGCTCCAAGTCCCAGTGAATCAGCCATGTGAGCGAAGCTGTCTGCACCTTCATTTTCAAGCGAGAGAAAGACACCGCTCTTGAGACGGAAATACGGTTTCTTTTCCACAATGCGGCGCATGAGTTCCTGAAGCTCCTGCTCGTCCACACCTTCCATCTCGAATGAAATCTCCAGCCAGTCGAGCCCCTTCCCCAGGTCTGCCCGGACTTTCGGGGGTTTGGAAAAGGAGTGCACCATGGCCTTCACGGCGTTTGGCATATAGATGTCTACCTGCTTCTCAAGCTCAGGCAGCAGATGATACATCACATCATAAATGGCGTCTTCGCGTTCGCTCGCCCAGACGCTACCATCCCTTTCTAGAAAGGATCGATCGAGCCGTTCAATCAGATTCCGCTCTTTGTATCGGTCACGCACCAAAATAACCTTTTTCTCTTCTTCATCTATCAAGTACTCGGCAAGCGGATTAATAACCATCACACCATAGTCAAACTCCAAACGCGCTGTAATACGTTCCCGGTAGAAGTCGATATACAGTTTCGGAGCAAGTTCCGGTTCCGCGATCTGTTCACGCACCTGTGAATCAATAGAAAGATGGCCGAGCGTACGCAATTCTGGCACGACATGCTGTACGAACTCATCCACCTGTTGGGTCGAAATATCAATGCTCTCCTTAATCCCATATGAATTGAGTGCCGCACTCAAGTCCTCCAGACTTCGCATCTGCATCGGCTCCAACATGTGCAACTGTCCTTCCACCACAGCGGCATCATAAGCAGGAAGAAGAATCAGCTCACGCAGTCCGGAAACCTCAAGCTGATACCCTTCATTCGTTCCCTGGGCGATCCGGTAAAACAAAGGCAATACTCCCTCACCGAGCGTGAGTGGTCCATTGGCAAATCCTGTACCCTCCATCCGACTGTCGGCCTGTAGTAGCAATTCCAGCAGCGGCTTCCATACGAGTGGAGCAATCAATATATCCCGTCCATCTGATGCCCCCAAATAACCGGAAATGGATTCGCGATAGGCCTCTTCACTCTGTCTCATTCGAATAAGCATCGAGAGTATGGCCTGATCCTGCGGAGTGAAAACATGAATCAATGGATTATAGTGGAATATTTTCGTAAATGACATCGACTCGCCCTTCTCGATGCAGTTCAGGAATTGCTTTACTTTCTGCACCACATATAGACGTTTGTTACCCACCTTCAATTCGAGAGCAAGTTTCGCTCCACCCTTGTGAACCTGTACGAGCTTGCATATAAACTGAATCTGCAACTCTTCCCGCAGGGAGGAGCGGTTGACAGGAGCGGTGTATTTACGGTCATTTCCATGCAACGGTCTCCGATCCTTGGCAAACATCGACAGAATCTGATCCGCAGTACGGTATGAAGGCTTATCTGCCGAGCGGCCCCAACCCGAAGCTGAACTTGGACGACCTGCCTGGGAGAATGGAGACGCCGTGAATTTCGAAGCATTGTCAAGACGCTGCCCTGAATCGAAAGTTGAATCGGGACGCTCCCAATGACTCTCTTCGATCAGTGTACCCACTCTGGAAATGGAACCAACACCTGAACCTGAGCCCATTCCCGATCCAGACCCAGGTTGAAGAGTATCCTTCCTTTTCCCGTCATCAGCCTTTCGGGCCTTTTTGCCCTCCTCATTGTTCGCCACATGGTCTCCTAGTTCTTCCGCCCGTTCGTGGATCGCCAGCAGTACAGCCGCGACATGTTTGCAGTAGTCATAATAGTTTCCATACGCGGGACAGTTGCAATAAGCTTCAATCTCGCCCGTTTCATCCAGATCCACCGTTACTTTATATCGTTTGTTGCCTCGGACTACAGCATCGTAATGACGCTCATCCTCACTGACCACCAGATTGGTCACCCTGCCAGACAGGTTGTAGTCTTCTCCCCGCTTAAATGCCGTGACTCCGCACAGCAATTTGATATCCATCATGGTGAATGGCGCCACGTGTTCCGCCTCCTTATGCACCTGACTGGTCGCTAAAACCGCTACAGTTCAGGCTCGTTTGATGCTTTCCATATTTCACGTTCCCTTTATAGAAAAAACCCCAAGAGCTCCTTAAAGCAGAGATTGGGGTTGCTGTTTATTTCACCAATTGACCACGTGTAACGCCCAGTTGGTTCGTTGCTTTTAGTGTTTTCCAAACTTGTGTACCACTGATCTCGCCGCGCAGTGCACGGTTGTACAGATCAATGACTTCGCGTACCTGCTCCGGTGTCTCTTCCAGGAATTCCACACGGTAACGGGATACACCCAGATCCATGAAGTTGGTCAGATACTCGGCACCTGACTGTTCCACGGCATTGTATACCGTATTACGGCAGCCTTCATCCACACGTACCGGGTGGGACATACCAATTCGGTCTTGCAGGGATGCACGCTGTTCCTCACAAGGACGTCCACAGTTCGTATAGTCCGTTCCTTCACTCATAAACGTACAATACACACAGTGCTCGGTGTGGAACATCGGCAGATGCTGATGGATAACCACTTCGGTCTGACTTGTACGGGAGTGACCAAGCAAATCAACCATTTGTTGAATGTTCAGGTCATAGGATGGTGTAATCCAGTCACATCCGGCTTCCAGGAACAATTCTACTGCTTTGTGATTAGCGATGTTCAATGAGAAGTCGCCGATCAGTTCCGGGTGCTTCGCATCCGGGTTTTCCATCCGGTGGCGAAGGTAGAAGTACAGTGCGCCTGTATTACGTACCAATACCGCATCCGGCTTCAGACGCAGGATGTTGTTATGATATCCGTTCTCCCCAGGCATGTGAATACGCGGTGTTGCCAGCGCGATCTTGCGACCAGCGGCATGCACAGCTTCCACGGCTGCCGGAAACTGTTTGATAAATTCGAAGTCGGCATAGATCATGCCGATTCCTGCTTCAATCGCTGCCTCCACTTGTGGCAGGCTGCGGCAGAGCGCGGTCAGCTCTGCTTGACCGCGAGCGACTGGCGATGCCGGTTTAACCGAATCGCCGTACACATCTACCGCCCGTTTCACGTAGACGGGCGGTTTAGGACGCTCGCCTGCGAGTTGTTCTACCGCCTGACGGCGAATATTATTCAACTCGCGCATGGGGATGATGACGTCACCATGCAGATTGACGTCCATTTCTTCCAACTGGAACACGGTGCCTCCCAGACGTCCGAACTGCTCTTCCAGCAATTCATGCGTCATTGGACGCTTCTGGGCGATGTCCAGTTCCATCTCGGAATCAATCCGGACGGTCGTGCCTTTCTGCACGTCTGTCCACCACGTGCTAAGCGGCTGCCCCGGGCTGCCGATGACCTTCACCTTCACCGGGAATACGCGGTATGGCTTCTCGGTCTCGAAGCTTTGACGCAGACGTTTGTCCAGCGCCGGGTCATTCGTTTTCCACACTTTGTCGCCAACTTTCACGCGGCGCAGATCCACGTCACTGCGGCCTGGCACAACGTCAACGATCCAACCCTCTTCGGCTTCGCCTTCGAGTTTTACGCCTTTGCGACGTACATCGTATACACGTCCGCCCTCTTCCTTCTGAGTCGGGTCTCCGGCGTCAAATACAATCCCGTCTCCACGTTTCACGGGTGCATCCAGCTTCAGGACTACACCATCACGCAACACTTGATCTACACGACCAAGGTAGACACCACGGCTTTTCGGGAATGTTCCATCCACCAGTTCTTTGTTGTTGGTACCGCTTAGGAAACCATGTGTGAAACCGCGGGAGAAGCTTTGCTGCAATTCGCGAACTTCTTCCTTGCTTGGCGGCGTGTGATCCCCATCAAAGTAACGGTCAATCGCTTTACGATATTTGCTCACGACGTTCGCCACGTATTCCGGCGTTTTGAGACGTCCTTCAATTTTGAAAGAAGTTACACCTGCTTCGATCAGTTCCGGCATCAGGTCAATCGCTGCCAGATCTTTCGGAGACAACAGATAGGCCACATCGCCCATCGGCTTATGCTCTCCATCCACCATCAGATCGTATGGAAGACGACAAGCTTGTGCGCACTCTCCGCGGTTCGCCGAACGTCCTCCCCACATTTCGGAAGTCAGACACTGCCCCGAGTAGGATACACACAGCGCACCGTGAACAAATACTTCCATTGGAAGCTTCGCCTGCTCACCGATCTTCTGAATCTGCTTCAGGTTGTTCTCCCGTCCCAGAACGACACGTTCCATATCAAACGGCTTCGTAAACTCGACCGCTTCCGGTGACGTAATCGTCATCTGTGTTGAACCGTGGATCGGGAAATCCGGCGAGATCTCGCGGATCATCTTCACCAGACCCAAATCCTGAACAATTACAGCGTCCACACCTGCATCGACACATGCATCAATCAGTTCTTTGGCATCCGTCAATTCATTTTCAAAAATCAATATATTAAAGGTCAAAAAACCTTTTACGCCATAACTGTGCAAAAACGCCATAATCTCCGGCAGCTCGTCCATACGGAAATTGTTCGCCCGTGCCCGTGCATTAAACTTTTCGACTCCGAAGAAAATGGCATCTGCGCCATTGGCTACCGCCGAACGCATACAATCCCAGTCACCAGCAGGTGCCAGAAGTTCAACGTCTTCTCTTCGTATTGTTGCTGTTTTCATGTAGATCCTCCCCATAACCGGCTATCCGCCGGATTTCATCCCTATATCCTTAAACGCCTGAACATACCAAGCCTAAGACTGCACCTTATCGGGTACACCTGCATTGTCACGGTATTACAATTATCTATCTATTATGTCTGTATTGCCTGAACTTCAAGCTTACAGTCACTCCTATTCATTAGATCAGCAGTCATAACTCCTGAACTAGTATAGTGTACCACTTCTGCACCGACTCTTCTACGTTTTCCTGAAAAAACCGTTTACCATTTTCATTTCCAGTACAACGAAAAAAACCGAAAGGTCTTTTGACCCTCCGGTTCCACTACAATTATTTAATAAATGTAAATGAGTTCACTGCTTCTTCCAAGGCTGCCGCCTGAACTTCTGTCTTGTTGGCATCATTCAGCCCACTTGTGATCGTATAGGTTGTTCCGTCCTTTTCAAACACGATCTGGCGACCCGCATATGGCACACCTTTGTCCAGCTCATGATACGTAAAGGAAAATGCAGGCACACCCGCAAACGTCAGCTCCTCACTGCGAAGCAGCTGGAAGTTTTTCCGCGTTTTGGTGGCTTCGGCATAAGCCTCTCTCAATTGGCTAACCGTCATCTCGATCGACTTGTCTTCGCTCGCCGCAATGGAGAATTCTCCGCCCGTGAAGGTGTACACCACAGGTGAATATTCGAATCGATCACTGTAAGGTGTCCAGTAACGCGGAATATCTACACTGTATTTATAACGTTTGGACGTACGTGTAAGTGTCTTCGTTTTGTCTGTCAAATAAGGATCTTCATCCAGCTGACCGAAATTATCGGCAACCGTATCAAAATCAATCTCCACACTCTTCATAATCCGTTCAAACCATGCCCGATCTGCAATCTGCTCCTCAGGGAACGTATACTCTGCATAATACCGATACCCATTCTTCTGCAAAAGAACATCGAATTCGGTCTGCCAGCCCCCACCAAAGTTATAACGGAATTCATTCACTTCGGCAGTCTCTCCTGAGATATCCATCGTATAAGAGCCAATTGGCTCGTAACTCTCTCGTGTAAATGTCTCGCGCATCCACTTATCCAGTTGGCCGCTCCAGTCTTTTACCGTTGTACCTGCCTTCGCCGATGTGACACGCCATTGCAGATATGCACCATCTTTGGCTTCATAGATCATCTGATTGTTGTCGATTGACCAGCCGGCAGGAATCTTCAACTCAATACCATAGTCATCATTCCATGCGGAGCGCATGCCATTATCTACGGTGGACAGATCCTTAATCGTTCGATCCGATTCCGCATAGGTTGGCTGGAATGAATTGAGCAGCGCTGCACGTTTGCCCAGATCTTTATAATTCAAAGCTTCGTAATCCGCGAGGTACACATCGTATTGACGACCTTCGCTCAGATACTGACGCATCTCCCATAACATGCCGTCTACATCTTTCACAATAATCCGTGCATAAGGCGTTTTGCCTTTCGACACCGCTTCACGATCCAGCACCGTATCTCCCGATTGTTTGGCCTCCTGGACAAGTTGCTGCAACAAATCATCCGCATCCAGAGCCACATCCTGATCACTGACATACACTTCAAGATAATAACTGTTGTCCGCAGCGCCGAAAGTCATCATGCGCTCCTGCTCACCTGTCTGGAAAACCATAAGGTCTGCCGGGTAGTTAATGGACCAACCGTAAAAGCTGTTGCCAATTCTGGTTTTGCCTTCATCCGGATGAAGGCCATCCTCGTCATCCACCGAATCATCGGTTTGCAACAGACGAATGACCATTTCTCCGGAGCTGGTTGGAGCTAGTGTCGCTCCGATACCGGCAGCAACCGGACGAAGTGGAACCATAAGTACGCCATTCACCATTTTGGGAGCGGCACCCATCTCATGTTTTACACCATCCACCCAGGCAATGGAACTGCCAATCGTTAGGGTGACCGTGTGCGGACCTTCCTTGATTTTGACAATATCATTTTTCTCCAGCCGGATTTCACTGCCAAATGCTTTCTTGAACACTCCAACAGGCACCATCGTAACACCCTTGAACTTGTAAGGTTTGGCTATGGCTTGCTTATCACCGTTAATGTAGGCGCTCGTGCTCCCCGCTTTGACCCGTAGTTCACTTGTCGTCAGATCAGATGCCCATACAGGCAATGCCGCGCCAATGGTCAGCATTCCGGTTAATACACCTGTGCTTAGCACACGTATCCATGACTTTTTCATTCCGTTCTTTCGTCCTCTCTCCATCCAGGCTGATCGCCGGGCTTTATTGTTCTTCATCTGCAAGGAACGCTTCATCTTCCTCGTCTACGATGTCTGCGCGATCAGCAAGCACCAACGTGCGGGTGACAATATCGCCATCCGTTTGCATCAACAGCTTTACCTTTTGCCCAGGCAGATACTTTTTGAGCAACCCATTGATATCCACTACTGAAGAGACACGTGTGCCCGCGACACTGTAAAGGACATCGCCCTCTTTGATTTTGGCTTTCTTGGCTTCAGGAGACAGTACGCTCGTAATCGTCAAGGGATCATCTGTAGGCAGGCCCACAATCGCAGACCAGCTTTCTTCCAGCTGTAGACCCAGACTTGCACGTTTTATTTTGCCATATTTAAAAAACTGATCGATGATATATTGAACGGTATCCACCGGAATCGAAAATCCCAAATTCTCTACGCCTACCGCAGAAAATTTCATGGAATTAATACCGATTACCTCACCCTTCAGGTTGAGCAGTGGTCCTCCGCTATTTCCTGGGTTGATTGCCGTGTCAGTCTGAATCAACCGGTAGGTCGCCTCAACACCACGATTCAAGCCGCTAATGACCCCTACCGTTGCCGAGTTGCGCAAAGAAAAGGAAATCGGCGTACCCAAGGCGATCACCGTTTCACCAACAGTGGTTTGTGAAGCTTTGGCAAAGCTCGCCGGTTTGAGTGATTTGGCATTGATTTTGATTAGCGCCAGATCACTGAGTGCATCACTGTATGTTTTCGTAATGTTGTATGTATTGCCATCCGTCGTTACGACCACAGGGTTTGTTAATCCATCCACCACATGGGCATTCGTTACAATCCATCCATTGGACCGGATAATGACACCTGTACCATGTGCAAGATTATAGCGGTCGTCCGATGATGCACCTTCCTGCACTTCGGTAGATTTCCCAATAATGCCTACGACCGAAGGAGATACCTTTTCGATCACTTTGGGGATGGCTTCACTTCCCTTGTACGTGTACGTTCCGGATGTGGCATCATATTGTCCACTTCCACCAACTGCCTTGAGCAGATCCTTCGTGTTCACATAGACTTGACCGTCTACCACCTTCGCTTGCATCGCCGCTTTGGATTCAGCTGCACCGGCCGTTGCCGCTACACTAATCGAGAGTACAGCAGCCATCAGTATGGCTATCCCTTTTTTACCCAACACGCTCATATTCTCACCTGACCCTCTCTATACATCCTTCTTGCGCGACTCGACATCGGATTCATTGCTGAATCTATTCTCTTTTTCTCTCATCTGCAATTCCGGTATCCTTCAATATATCATACAAAATCTGGATATACAATTGTTTTAAGTCCTATTTTAGTAGAGAAGATAGAGTCTTGATCTACTGCTCGATATAAACGAAAAAAACACCCTCCATGTCTCCCGTGGAAAGTGTTCCTTCATACCTCTTTTGACTTATATGCCTTCACTTCAGTGGCATTCCTACTCACCAAACCAACCGGTTATCATCGCATAATCCGTCATCAGAAATACCAGCAGACTGACTACTGCAAATCCGATCGCAAACAGATTCTTCTTCGGTGCCCGAAGGAGACGAACAACTCCGATGAAAATCAGGATCGTAAATAAGATGACAAAAATATCAAATGCATTAAAATTCGATGTACTCGCCGTGGCAGCTTCTGCAAACAGCATGGATAGACAGACCTCCTTACCATAGTTGAACAGCTAACGCATACCCTAATATCTTCCTCTATGTTATCTGTACCCTGCTTGTAATGCAAGCCCTATCATCCATAAAAATGAAAAAAAGACAATTTGGCCGAATATTCCTGTAATGCTCATCATCATGCATATGTAAACACTTTCACGAAATATCCTTAGTCCAAAGGAAACTCTGTGCATAACTCAAAATGAAAAGCCCTTCTTCTCGGAAGCAGAGCACATCAGAACGTAATCCAACGTCTCAACCTTTTCGAAAAGAAGGGCCAATACTACCACTTCATATTGATATGACTACTGGTTAGAGGACCTTAGTCCACCAATTGCAGTGCCTTGCTCCGCTCGGTATCCCGCTCCAGAACCGGCTTCAAGTACTTGCCTGTATAGGAAGCTTCTACTTTAATGATATCCTCAGGTGTTCCGGTTGCAACAATGGTACCTCCACCGCTACCGCCTTCCGGCCCTAGATCGACAACATAGTCTGCCGTTTTGATCACATCCAGGTTATGCTCGATCACTAGCACCGATTCCCCGGAATCCACCAAACGGTGCAATACGTTCAGCAAACGGTCGATATCATCGACATGTAAACCGGTTGTCGGCTCATCGAGGATGTAGATGGTTTTCCCTGTACTGCGGCGATACAGCTCAGAAGCGAGCTTCACACGCTGGGCTTCACCACCAGACAATGTGGTTGCAGGTTGTCCCAGATTGATATAACCCAGACCCACATCCATCAGTGTCTGCATTTTGCGATGGATCTTCGGAATGTTCTCGAAGAACTGGGTTGCATCTTCAACTGTCATTTCCAACACATCGGAAATATTTCTGTTTTTATATTTCACTTCAAGTGTTTCCCGGTTGTATCGTTTGCCTTTGCAGACTTCACAAGGAACATAAACGTCCGGCAAGAAGTGCATCTCGATCTTGATAATGCCGTCTCCACGGCAGGCTTCACAACGTCCACCTTTGATATTAAAGCTGAATCGGCCTTTCTTGTATCCACGCACCTTAGCTTCGTTCGTCTGAGCAAACAGATCCCGGATATCATCAAAGACTCCTGTATACGTAGCCGGGTTGGAACGTGGTGTCCGCCCGATTGGCGACTGGTCAATATCGATGACTTTATCGATATGTTCCAGACCACGAATCTCTTTATGTTGACCCGGACGTACCCGAGCACGGTTCAGATCACGAGCCAGCGTTTTGTAGAGAATCTCATTGATCAATGTGGACTTACCTGAGCCAGACACACCCGTTACCGCAGTAAATACACCTACAGGAATCTTCACGTTCAGATTCTTCAAGTTATTTTCTTTGGCTCCACGTACTTCCAACCAACGGTCTCCTACACTTCTACGTTCTGTACGAATCGGAATGAATTTGCGTCCACTCAGATATTGACCGGTTAAGGAGTTCTCATCATTCATGATCTCCTCCGGTGTACCCTGTGACATGATGGTACCTCCGTGGATACCTGCACCTGGGCCAATATCAATAATATAGTCGGCAGCCATCATTGTATCCTCATCATGTTCAACCACGATCAACGTATTACCAATGTCGCGCATATGCGCAAGCGTTGAGATCAGACGATCATTATCCCGTTGATGCAGACCGATACTTGGCTCATCGAGAATATATAGCACACCCATCAGGCTGGAACCAATCTGTGTAGCCAGTCTGATCCGCTGGGCTTCCCCACCGGACAATGTTCCGGCAGCACGACTCAGTGTAAGGTAATCCAGACCAACATTCACCAAGAAGCCGAGACGACTGTTGATTTCTTTCAAAATAAGCTTGGCAATCGTCTGCTCTTTCTCCGACAATTCCAATGTATCGAAGAATCGCCCAGCTTCACCAATGGACAAACTAGTCACATAGGCCATGTTGTGATCATTAATCGTTACCGCAAGACTCTCGCGTTTCAGACGCTGACCTTTACATGTACCACAAGGCTTCGCACTCATGTAACCTTCAATAAATTCACGGATACCTTCAGATGCTGTATCACGATAACGACGCTCCAGATTATTCACGATACCTTCAAAGGTAACCAGTGCTTCCTTGCGTTGTCCAAAATCATTCTCATAGCGGAAACGGATTTTCTCCGTACCTGTACCCTGCAACAACTTGTTCATCTGCTCAGCTGGCAGATCTTCGACAGGTACATTCTGCGGAATGTTGAAGTGCTCACATACTGACTTCAGGAACTGCGGATAATAGGTGGATGTACCACCTGTCCAAGCATCAAAGGCACCATCTTCAATCGTCTTGCTGCGATCCGGTACGAGCAGATCAGGGTCAACGATCATTTTGACACCTAACCCATCACAATCCGGGCAAGCCCCGAAAGGACTGTTAAATGAGAACATCCGTGGCGCAAGCTCTTCAATACTGAATCCGCACACCGGGCAGGCAAAGTTGGAGCTAAAACGCAACTCTTCTTCGCCCATAATGTCCACTAAGAGTTGTCCTCCGGACAAATTAAGTGCTGTTTCAATAGAGTCGGCCAGACGCGCCTGTACATCATCTTTAACAACGATCCGGTCAACAACGACTTCAATCGTATGCTTTTTGTTTTTCTCCAATTGAATATCTTCTGACAGGTCACGCAGTTCACCGTTCACCCGTACACGGACAAAACCCTGCTTGGACACATCAGCAAATACACTTTTATGCTCGCCCTTACGGCCCGAGATAATGGGTGCCAAAATCTGCAACCGGGTACGCTCTGGATATTGCATAATGCGGTCAACCATTTGTTCTACGGTCTGGGAACTGATCTCTACGCCGTGATCTGGACAATGCGGATGACCCACACGTGCAAATAACAGACGCAAATAATCGTAGATTTCCGTCACGGTTCCGACCGTGGAACGCGGGTTGCGACTTGTCGTTTTCTGATCTATTGAAATGGCAGGAGATAATCCTTCGATGGAATCCACATCCGGTTTCTCCATCTGTCCCAGAAACTGCCGTGCGTAGGCTGACAATGATTCTACATAACGCCGCTGTCCTTCGGCATAGATGGTGTCAAAAGCCAGCGAGGACTTGCCTGAGCCACTCAGGCCGGTCAATACAACAAAGCGGTCACGCGGGATGGTAATGTCGATATTTTTCAGGTTATGCGCTCGTGCGCCTTTAATGACAATGTTATCGCTCGCCAATAGTATTCATCCTCTCAAATTCACTAATCCAAACCTTACCTTTCGATCCCTCCCAAACCCTCCCTTCCAAGGGAGGGCCCCAGAGGGCGCAGCCCTCTGGACACCCGAAACAAGCGGTGCAACGGTGAGGGGTCGGGTCTTGCTATGTGAAGGGTTGTCGTGTGCCCGCGGCTCCGTATAAGGTTCCGGCCAATTGCCGGAACCTTATACGACCGCTCTACTGCGAGGTGACGCTCTCGGCTTCGCCTTGGTCGCGACAGGTCGCCATTGCCTTTGGCTCGGCTCCAAGGTCAACACCGGGGACGCTCTCGGCTTCGCCTTGGTCGCGACAGGTCGCCATTGCCTTTGGCTCGGCTCCAAGGTCAATACCGGAACGCTCTCGGCTTCGCCTTGGTCGCGACAGGGTCGCCATTGCCTTTGGCTCGGCTCCAAGGTCAATACCGGGACGCTCTCGGCTTCGCCTTGGTCGCGACAGGGTCGCCATTGCCTTCGGCTCGGCTCCAAGGTCAATACCGGAACGCTCTCGGCTTCGCCTTGATCGCGACAGGTCGCCATTGCCTTTGGCTCGGCTCCAAGGTCAATACCATGGTGCCTCTTGGCTATCAGGGGACACGACTCCCAATTGCTTTCCTATAAACCTTTTAACCAATTTCAACATTTCTATCAGTATAGACTTGATTTCAAGATTTCAACATCTCTTATTATCGGTAGATATCAACGATTTCCTTACTCAACAAGAGAACGGCCAATTGGCCGTTCTCTTGTTACAGATCCATCTTTATTGGAGCATATGAATGAGCAGTATCTTATTCGGCGCGAAGTTCCAGCAACGCATCGCGAAGCTCGGCAGCACGCTCAAACTGCAGGTTTTTGGCTGCATCTTTCATCTCTACCTCTAGGCGCTGAATAAGCGCCTGGCGATCTTTCTTCGACATCTTCTCGGCAGCGCCTGTGAGATAGTCTTTCTTGGATTCGGCAACTTTGGTTGCCTCAATCACGTCACGCACTTTTTTGCGAATCGTCTGTGGTGTAATTCCATGTTTCTTGTTGTACGCGATCTGAATTTCACGACGGCGTTCGGTTTCCTTTATCGCCTTATCCATCGAATCGGTCACTTTGTCACCGTATAGAATAACGCGACCCTCGCTGTTCCGCGCGGCACGACCAATCGTTTGGATCAATGAACGTTCGGAACGCAGGAATCCTTCCTTATCGGCATCCAATATGGCTACCAAGGATACTTCGGGCAGATCGAGACCTTCCCGGAGCAAGTTGATTCCAATTAGGACATGGAAAACGCCTAACCTTAAATCACGTAAAATCGCCATACGTTCCAATGTTTTGATCTCGGAGTGCAGATAACGAACTTTGATTCCAACTTCCTTCAGATAATCCGTCAGGTCCTCGGACATCTTCTTCGTTAATGTTGTAATCAACACACGCTCGTCTTTGGCAATCCGGTCGTTAATCTCACCAATCAAGTCATCGATCTGTCCCTTCGTTGGACGCAGTTCAATGATTGGATCAAGCAGTCCCGTTGGACGAATAATCTGTTGCACCATCGTATCGGTATGCTCGATCTCATACGGGCCTGGTGTGGCCGATACATAGATGATCTGATCCATCTTACCTTCGAACTCTTCGAATTTGAGTGGACGATTATCCAATGCTGACGGCAGTCGGAAACCATGTTCAACCAATACCGTCTTCCGCGCCTGGTCACCATTGTACATCGCACGGATCTGTGGCAGAGTCACGTGAGACTCATCGACCACGATCAACATGTCATCCGGGAAGTAATCCATCAGTGTGTATGGGGTATCGCCACGTTCGCGGAAAGTCAGCGGACCGGAATAGTTCTCAATCCCCGAACAGAATCCAACTTCCTTCATCATCTCGATATCATACCGTGTGCGCTGTTCCAGTCGCTGAGCCTCCAGCAGTTTCCCCTGTTCACGCAACACTTCCAGACGCTCCTCCAGTTCACGCTCAATGTTCACCAGCGCAACCTTCATCGTCTCTTCTTGCGTTACGAAGTGAGACGCCGGGAAGATGGCAATATGTTCACGTTCGCCAATCAGTTCTCCGGTTAACACATCAATCTCCGTAATTTTCTCGATCTCATCGCCGAACAATTCAACCCGAATTGCATGTTCACCCTTGGAGGCAGGGAAAATCTCAACAACATCCCCACGAACACGGAACGTACCCCGTACAAAGTTAATATCGTTCCGCTGATACTGGATCTCTACCAGACGGGACAAAATCTGATTGCGCGGTTTCTCCATGCCTACCCGAAGTGACAGCAACATGCTTGAATACGAGTGCGGTGAACCCAAACCATAAATGCAGGACACACTCGCTACAATGATGACGTCCCTGCGCTCAAACAACGAACTTGTCGCTGCGTGCCGCAGTTTGTCGATCTCTTCATTAATACTTGAATCCTTCTCGATATACGTATCGGAGGACGGGATATATGCTTCTGGCTGAAAATAATCGTAATAACTGACGAAATACTCAACCATGTTATTAGGAAAAAAATCTTTGAACTCACTTGCAAGCTGCGCTGCGAGCGTCTTGTTGTGTGCAATAATCAGCGTCGGACGTTGCAGTTGGGCTATCGTCTGGGCTATCGTAAACGTCTTACCCGTACCCGTTGCACCCAGCAGTGTCTGGTACCTCTTCCCCTCCTGAACACCCTTCACCAATTCTTTAATGGCTGCAGGCTGATCACCTTGGGGAGAAAACTCTGACTCGATTTCGAACGTTTTGTCGCTCATTATAATATCGCTCATTGCCGTATCTCACCCTATCGTCTAAAATAATAGTCACTATATATTGTCGAAGTTCCCCGAATTTTCATATGGGAAAACTTATAGTAATAGGAATATTTGTTCCCGTTTAATTATACCTCGTTCGTTTTAGTGATGCAAACGTGAAATGAAGATAGGAGTGGGTTAATTTATGGATATTGCGACACTTATCGGTATTATTGCCGGAATTGCCGCAGTCATTAGCGGTTTTTTGTGGGAAGGCGGCCAATTGTCCGGTCTTCTGCAAAAAACGGCTGCTTTAATTGTATTCGGTGGAACGATTGCTGCTGTGGTTGCCAGTTTCCCGGCGCATCGCCTTCGAACGATTCCAGCTGCCCTGCGTATGGCTTTTGGACGTAACAATAATGAATCCGGTATATGGGTTGAAGAGTTAGTCGAGATGTCTTCGATCGCACGCCGCTCAGGTGTACTTGCATTGGAACGGAAGGTTATGGATCATCCGCATCCTTTTTTGCAAGACGGTATTCAGATGGTTGTTGATGGTACGGATCAGGATGTGGTTCGCCAGATCCTGGAGATGGAGATTGACTCGATTGAACAGAAACATGAGGGTTATGCCAAAATATTCGAATCCGCTGGTGGGTACGCTCCAACCATGGGGATCATCGGAACCGTGATGGGACTTATTCAGGTCCTTGGCAGTTTGACCGATCCAACCGGACTCGGACCAGCCATTGCTGTTGCCTTTACCGCAACCCTGTATGGGGTCGCCAGTGCCAATCTTATCTTTTTGCCTATTGCCTCCAAGATCAAATCCAGAGGTGCCGACGAAGTGCAGACCATGGAAATGCTTCTCGAAGGTGTACTTGCCATTCAGAACGGTGAGAATCCCCAGCTTGTACGCAAAAGACTGGAGTCCTTCACCCTCACGCATCGTCAGCATATACGCCCCTTAGTGAAGGAGGGATTGGATGAGTCGGCGCAGTAAACGGCGCGGAAAACGTGAAACTATCGATTATCGGGATCGCTGGATGATTACTTATGCCGATCTCATAACTCTGCTTTTGATCTTTTTTGTCATCATGTATGCCATGAGCAATCTGGATTCCGGTAAATATGACGTCGTTACTCAATCGTTACAAAATACATTCAATGCGTCCGACTCTATCCTTGAGCTTGGTGAGGGACTTGGTGAGAAACCCGGTCAAACGATTACAGAGACTCCACCATCCGAGGTGCAGGGTGAAGATCCTTCAAAAGGTGAAGGGAACCCTTCCGATTCCGGAACTGCAACGTCAGATGATGACAACAAGCCTCTCACAGAACGGGAAGAACAGTTCAGATCACAGGAGCAGGAATTGCAAAATCTGTTCAATGTGATTACCCAATATATCGAGGATAATAAACTGGAAAATCAGATTTTTGTTGCGGACAAGCCACAGGGCCTATCCATTACACTTAGTGACCGCTTCCTGTTTGACCAGGGACAGGCTGCTCTAAAGGACGGTGCAGCACCAACGCTCAGTAAACTTGCCAGCCTGTTCCGTGATCTAAATACCGTTGTCAGCATTGAGGGTCACACCGATAACGTTCCTGTGGGAGCAAACTCCGCCTATACCGATAACTGGCAGCTTTCCGGGGAACGTGCACTGTCTGTATTACGATTTTTTCTGGATACAGAGAAGCTTAACCCGGACGGCTTCCAGTATGCCGGGTATGCGGATACTCGCCCAACGGGTGACAATACCACTGCGGCCGGAAGACAAAAGAACCGTCGAGTGGAAATTACTGTCTTGCGCCAACTTCAACCTTAATCTTCAACATTTGCATAGTGCATCATTACTTATAAGCAAAAAAAAGCATGTTCTAACTGAATTCAATTCAGCAGAGCATGCTTTTTTTGTCGTATTACCTTATGCCTCTACTCCTGGTTGGCTAGGGCGTAGAATCGCAGAGCCTACAGTCAGCAAAATGGCAGCCATGCCAAACAAAATCAATAGTGGCAATGTGATATCCGATAATGTACCGCCAGCGGAGATCGTTTCCACCGCCTGAATCGCCCATTTCTGCGGAACAAAGTTGGCGAGCTTTTGCATATAATCCGGCATCAACGAGATCGGCCAGAAACAACCACCTATCATGCAGGTTGGCACAATGACAAGTGAATTCAACATGTTCGCATTTTTGGAATTACGAATCAATCCGGCAACAGTACTTGCGATTCCCATGGAGACCAGCATGAATGCCGACAATATCATGAAATGAATTCCAAAAGGAATACCGGCATCATAATGCAGTAGCCACCTGCTGATTCCCAAAACCATAATAATCTGAATTATACCAATGACAAAACTGCCCAGGAAATTGCCAAGCGCAATCTCATATGCGCGGACGGGTGCCGTATATACTCTGGCCATCGTGCG
Organism: Paenibacillus polymyxa; assembly: GCF_018614975.1. Taxonomy (GTDB): domain Bacteria; phylum Bacillota; class Bacilli; order Paenibacillales; family Paenibacillaceae; genus Paenibacillus; species Paenibacillus polymyxa_E. The sequence continues at coordinate 31,950 of NZ_JAGGNR010000002.1, forward strand.
TTTCCTGCGATCTTCCATAATCACAGCTACTACGCTGGTTAAGAGTCCCATCATAAACATGATTGTAAATCCAGTCACATTGTTCAGGCCTGGCTTAGGATAGATCTGCAGATCGGTGACTTCACCAGCAACCTGATGTTTTCCTATCTCCTGTAAAAGCTGTTCAAATGGCTTCTGTGTGCTCGACAGTATGTCCTTCTCACTTGAAACAGGACCTGCGGCCAACGTAACAGCTGAAGCAGATTGTTGCAATCCACTCGTCAAACCTTCAACTGCTGTACGTAGTGTATAGGAATTTTCACTTATACGCAGTTCCACCAATTGAATTTCGGTTGGCTTTCCTTGTAACAGATCCTCCGTATAATGTGCCGGAATGATGATGCCAGAACTTCCTTTTTGCTGAGCGATAGCTTCCTTCACTTCTGCTTCGTTGTTCATCGGCTTGAGCAGATACTCCTCTTTGTCAGCAAGTTCATGAATCATCCATGTCCCTGCCACCCCTCCATCCTCATTGACATAGGGAATAACAGTACGTGCACTCTGCTCGCTTCCAAAAAGAGCAACCGCTCCTGTAACCACCAGGCAAGGCAGAAGCAGAAACGTAATGAAGCCCATTTTACGGCCAAGTGTACGTCTAATCATCAACCAGGCGATGTGTAGACTATTCATATCGGTATCCTGCCTTTCTATAGATCATTCCTGAGATGAACAGTAATACAGCGCATACCACGCCTAACATCAGAATGTTATATACAATCTCTCGTATAGGTGCATCCAGCATCATTCTCAGAAAACTCTGGAGCGCCCAGTGGTTAACCGTAAATTGGCTAAGCCGTTGTACAAAATCAATCGGAATGGGCATGAACCCACCACTAATGAATGTCATGGCAACGATGATACCCTGTAAGATTGCACTGGCCGATGCCGTGCTTTTACATACCAATGCCACGATCACGCCAAGAGTCATGGATGCCAATGTGATGAATACACAAGTCAGCACAATATACCAAGGATGGGTTCCCCAATCCACACCGTAGAGCCAATATGTCATAAGGATAATCGTTGTTGCTTGTAAAAAAGCGAGCAGACTATTGCCTGCAATTTTGCCAGCAAAAATAACTCCATTGCCTATAGGCGCAGCCTGAAGGCGAATTAACGTTTTGTTATCACGCTCTCCAAAAAGGCTGCTACTTGTTGTCATGCCTGAGTACAACATGAACATCGCCAGCATGGAAGCTGCATAGTATTGGGAGGCACTATACGCCGTACCTGTCTTACCGGGATTAATGACAGCAATGGAGGTGGAATTCGCCGCACCAGACTCCGAAGCAGAGGCCATGGCAGCAATCACTTCCGGACCGAGTACTTTGGTAATCGCCATCTGTCGGTTCCATTCATCCGTAAAACGTGTGAACAAAGTTTCACCCACGGTATTCAGTGTGTTGTCCTTTCCTCGTATCCACTGTAACCTGGCCTCTTTCCCCATCATCACATTTTGCTCAAAATCCGAAGGAATCATTACAGCAAAGTCCAGCTTGTCGGTACGCAGCGAATGAACGGCCTCTTCTTCTGTCGTAAAGTTCTGAACCTTGACCATCTCAGCCACTTCCGGGGATTTAACGAATGTATCCAGCGCTTGATTAACCGTACTTGATCCTCCGCCTGATTCAGTATTCAAATGGATGATTCCCACACGTACAGTATCCGGAATAACATCATCCGCGGTCCCCATCGTACTGGATAGTGCCGTGCCCAATATAAAAATCAGTAACAACGGCAGAATAAACAGGTTTAACACCACAGATCGAATCTTAAGAATACGTCTCAATTCAAAGATGCAAATATGCCATATATTCATCTCTTGCTCCCCCTAGTCCCGAAGCGTACGCCCGGTCAGATTGAGGAACAACGTTTCCAGATCCGGCTCTTCGACCTTGAGCGACTGAATGGATACTTCATGTTTGCTGCAAATGAAGAGCAGATCCTGGAGATCCTGCTGCGCCGAAGGCAGCGTAATGGTCAGTGTATTCTCTGAAACGTCTACCATCCGCACACGGGGGTGAAGTTTCAGTTCTTCCACGACGCCCAGACCGATACCGGAAGTGGAAAGCACTACTTTTTCCTCCGATGCTACCCGTTCTCTCAGCTCTGCTTCAGTCCCACAGGCAATAATTCGACCCTGATCCATAATCGCAACCCGGTGACTAATCGCAGCCACTTCCTCCATGTAATGACTTGTATATATGATCGTTGAACCCATCTTGTTAAGTGTGCGAACCGATTCAAGAATATGATTCCGAGATTGCGGATCAATACCAACTGTCGGTTCATCCATAATTATTAGATCCGGGCGATGTGTAATCGCACATGCGATGTTTAACCTGCGTTTCATACCGCCGGAGAAGGTCGAGGGGGCATCCTTTGCTTTATCCTGTAACCCTACAAATTCAAGGGACTCCTGCACTCTTTCCTTAAGTAATTTCCCACGCAGTCCATACAGTCTGGCAAAAAAGGTTACATTCTCCGCAGCAGACATGGTTTCGTATAAAGCCAGATCCTGTGGAACCAGTCCGATCTTGCCCTTCACTTCAAGTGGTCGCTCCTTGACCGATATCCCATCTAATCTGATTTCACCCTGATCCATATTCAGGAGACCTGCAATCATGCTGATGGTGGTACTTTTCCCTGCTCCATTGGGACCGAGCAATCCAAAAATTTCGCCTTTGCCAACACTCAGGTTCAAATGATCCACGGACAGCCTGCTGCCGTATCGTTTCACTACATGATCCACTTCAAGTATACCCATCCCTTTTACGCCCCTTTTCCGTTTCGGCCTTCGCCGCTGGATTTGATAATTTTATTGTAACGGATCGTAATCTTTAGCGAAGGTACAAAAAGTCATGAATCGAAGGTGACTTAAGTCATCTCCTGATTCGAATGCTGCTTATGGTATAATCAAGGGCGCATTACCAAAAGATTTTCTAGTCCACTTTTTATATAAAGGATGTCACAACCATATGCCAATGCGGTTTCTGCAATACGGATTAATTATCGTTCCAGCAGTACTGTTCCTGTTGATGCAGCCCTTGGAAAATGAAGCCGTCTACACCCTGTATATCATCATCGCGCTTGGACTCTCCGTGTGGAAAGATTTCAACCGTTCAAGTACACAGCAGTGGCTGTTACTTCTGGCCGAAATACTCTGGAGCTGCTGGCTGATTGCTTCGTATGGGCCATTCCTGCTGTTCCTCTCTCTATCCGTGCTCTACGTATATATATACAGACTGGAGGGAAGTCGGAGATGGTTGATGTTTGCAATTCAGCTTGTCGCAAGCAATGTCGCTTTGCATTGGCATTATTCTGTCCCACAGGCACCGCAGCCAGGGTTAACCATACTAAATACAACCGCCACTGCATTACTCTCCGCAGAGACAACTGCGATGGTTCTTGGGAACCTGCTTCTGCTCATCACAGCGGCTCTGTCCTGGCAGGGATCAAGAACAGCGAGCAGCCGCGGACAACTGGAACAAGTCTATGACGAACTTCGCAGCAAACATTACGAGCTGCAAGAAGCGCGTGCGCAGCTGCTGTTATTTACAAAGCAACTTGAAGGAGTGGCTCAGGCAGAGGAACGTACCCGTATCTCCAGACAGCTTCATGACGATATCGGGCATCGACTGATTCGCACCAAAATGATGTCGGAAGCCGCCCTGCTGACTCTTCCCCTGAATATGGAACAAGGAACGGAAATGGTGCGACAGATTCGCGATCAATTGGCCGATAGTATGGATGATATGCGCAGCACACTACACCAACTGCAACCTAATTCCTATGCATCCGAAGCCTACGACTTGGATCATCTCATCGAGGAAGTGGGTAGAGATACCGGTGTGAAGACAAAATATGAAGTTCATGGCCCATCTCATGTGCTGTATCCCAGCATACAGATTGTTTTATACAAAAATGCCAAAGAAGCCCTGACCAATGCACTGCGACACGGAAATGCTTCTTCAATCACAGTGGAGCTGGTATTCAGGGATCAGGAAGTGTGTATGAGTGTGAGTAATGATGGCAAAATTAATCCCCATTCTTCCAAGCGAAATGGTATAGGACAGGAAGGCATGCGTCTACGTACACAAATGGTGGGAGGAACCTTGGAGATCCAATCAGCTTTTCCGTATACAGTGATTACACGCATTCCAATAACGAACCAGATGAATCTACTCTGAAAAAGGAAGTGAATATTCCCATGTCCGAACGGAATGATGTGAACAACAAGAATGATGCAGCCCAGTCCCCACTTATTCGGCTGATTCTCGCCGACGATGACTACTTTATTCGCGAGAGCCTTAAAGTGCTGCTCGGACTCGAGTCTGGCATTAGTGTTACAGGCACAGCCTCAAATGGACAGGAAGCTCTGGCATTACTTGAAGCAGGGACACCTGCGGACGTGGTCTTGATGGATATTCGGATGCCGGAATGTGACGGAGTTGAAGGTACTAAACGCATCAAGGCACGTTTCCCTGAAATCCAGGTGCTCATGCTGACTACGTTTGACGACGATGAGTATATTATTCAGGCATTACAGAATGGAGCAAGCGGTTATTTGCTCAAAAATGTCCCCCCCGAGCGGATCATTCAAGGCATCAAGACCGTACATAACGGCGATATGTTAATTCATCCGGATATTGCCCGCAAATTGGCAGGCCTTCTTCGTCCCGCTGCGATTCCCCTGACACAGAACCCAATCGAAGCCTATGGACTGACACGTATGGAGCTGGCGGTTGCCGAGGCCATATCGGAGGGTTTGTCCAATAAGGAAATTGCCGCCAAATTGTTCCTCAGTGAAGGCACGGTCAAAAACTATGTCACGGATATTCTGGGTAAGTTGAGCTTGCGTGATCGGACCCAAATCGCCATCTTTATGTTAAAACAATAACAAAAAAGGTATTTCCTTTGCCCGTGACGACGTTCGGAAATACCTTTTTCATAGCTTGATTTATACAACATACTTCATCAAGTATGCTTAGTTGTTACATCTCCACGGACCCTTTATCACTGGCCACCGGGGCTGGCGGTAACGCCAAGGGAGCCTCATCCCTGTGTGGTTTTTTCAGACGGGCAAACAATTTGAGGTTGATAACATGGAACAACGTCAGTGGACGTAACCGAATCGCCCAGACCTCGTGATTGTCCGGTGCCATAATGACCCCAAGCTGATGATGCTCCCCTTCATAGATCGCTCGTTGCATGAACTTGCTTTCGCCTTGGTGATTGCGAACCTCGATCTTGCAAAAAGCAGGGTTCATCCGCAGAGCACGATGCAACTCTTCCGGCGAATGAACCAACTTACCATTCACCTTGTACAATGTCTCTCCTGCTTCAATCCCCAAATCCGCTGCAGGACTCTCCGGAATAACAGCCAATACCTTCAACCCATGCTGCGGATGGACAAATACCGGACTTCGGTTTTGCTCTTCAAACGCGCTGTACCATACCAGAAATTCATGTCCAATAAATGCAATCAGCGCAGCAACCACCATGAGTGGAGACCACCATGCAGCAAGCAAACTGAACACAAGCAAAGTTGCCCCATATATCATCAACCGCTTTGATGAGATCTGCACCTTTTGTCCGGGAAGCATACTCTGCGTTATCTCACCAAATCCGAGCATAATCGGCAACGCAACCAGCATGTAACTATGTCCTGCATTCATCAGCGGATTCCAAACCAGTTCCGCGCCACTACCTGTGACCGGGACAAGAATCAGTAGAGGAATGGCCCAGAACTGCTGCAGTTGATATCCTCCAACCAGTTTCCCGCGTTTTCCCTCGAAGAGAAGCGGTGATGCCATCGATACCCCCTGCATACGTACCAACAGGGCTTCACCTATATGTAGAAGGGCCGCAAGGACAAGCAGTGCAGGCATATCCAGGGTACGTAGCGTTTCCGTTATACTGCCCATCCAACCCGATGGTTGCCAGCCTGAAGCCAGATTCAAACTAAATTGCAGCACACCCAGTAACCCGGCCGCATAAGCAAAGCACAGATACCGGATACGGAACAACGATAGCATTAATGTTGCAGCCCATATGCATATCAGGCTTCCCAGTGTAAGATGTGCACCAAGGAATAGGGACACGATCGAGACAATGGTACCGATGAGTATGCCTCCGAGCACCGCTCGAATCGTCTGTGTTATCGAGCTTTGCAAACGAACATGAAACAATTTACGCTCCTGCAGTAACTGACGATGATAGATGAGCGCAATCAGGATCACCGCAATATAATAAAACGGCTGAATAAACAACTGCAACAAAGCTTCCCCTAATGTAGTTAACCACGGCCATACCCATTCCATTGTGGCCCTTCACCCCTCTCTTTCAGCCGGTTCAGAAAAAAAGAAGGCTGAAAATCAGCCTTCTTTATGGCTTCGACACAGCGGACGAAATATCCTTCGAGACATTTTCGATCGCGCGTTTCAGCTGTGCATCATATTGAGGATTGGCAATACGTTCAATCAGAGCCGCTTCCAGTGATTCAGCGGTTTTCTCGTCAATCTGGCCTGTAGCCTGAATGCCTTTTTGCTTCTGGAATGCCTTGACCGCTTCTTCCGTCCTCTGGTCGTAGTATCCATCCACACGATCCGGTTTGAAATCGAGTCCTCTCAGCATCGTCTGCGCACTTTTCACATCCGTGCTATTGCTGTCATATTTCAGTGGTAACTTCTCTTTGTTAATCGGTGCCACCGAGAAATAATCCGGCTGGTCTACCGCAATATCCGGTTTGATTCCTTTTTCATGAATCCAGTCTCCGTTCGGAGTGAGCCACTTGGCAATGGTAATCTTCAGCAAGCTGCCGTCACCCATTTGCTTGTCATAACTCGTCTGCACGGTTCCTTTACCAAAGGAATTTTCCCCAATCAACTTCGCACCTGCTGACTGTTGTAATGCACCGGCCAAAATCTCCGAAGCACTCGCACTGCCTTTGTTCATCAGGACTGTGACTGGATAAGCTTTGGCTGATCCATTGGACTTGCTTTGTTCCTTTTTGCCGTTCTTGTCTTCGACTTGCACAATAACCTTGCCTTTAGGAACAAACTGTTCAGCAATATCAATAACAACTTGCAATACACCGCCTGGGTCATTCCGTACGTCGATGACCAGACCTTTCATGTTTTGCTTCTCAAGCTTCGCCAACTCTTCCTTGAATCGATCGCCTGTATTCAAAGAGAATTGAGTAATGGCAATGACGCCAATTCCGCCATCCTCCATGTGAGCATATACGGTCTCCAGATCAATGTCATCCCGTACAATAACAAACTCAATCAGTTCGGAAGATCCGGCACGTTTAACCTGTACCTTTGCTTCACTGCCCTTGGGACCTCTGATTTTGTTAACAGCCTTATTCAGTTCCAAACCTTGCAGGGATTCGCCATTGACCGACATAATCATGTCTTTTGCACGAATACCCGCTTTCTCGGCAGGAGATCCTTTGATTGGGGAAACAACAACAACGTTTCCATCCTGTGAGGATACCTCCGCGCCAATACCGGTAAATGAACCTTCGATCGACTCTTCAAACTGAGCAGCTGTTTCCTGCCCCATATAGTTGGAGTACGGATCACCAAGCGATTCCATCATGCCGTTGATCGCACCGTCAATCAATTTGGTCTGATCCACGTCTTTATAATAGTTGCTTGAGATCAAATCCATCGCAGTTTCAATCTTTTTCAAATCGTTCTTCTGCTGTGTATTGCCGGTTACACTAGCTAGCAAACCTTCGCCCGCTGTGGTCTGGTTCGCTATTCCTGGATAAGTCATTAACACCAGGGTTAGCAAACTACCACCCAGGAGACCCACAATGACAAGCAGTAGCGCCGATCTTTTCTTCATCATCCGTTTGTCACCGCCTTTCGTTTTGAAGCGTGTCCGATTCCATTGTTGCCAGAATCTATTCCCTGAACATGCCAGCTTAGTATATGTCTAGCTTGTACGGAATATGTTTTTTCCATTCGATCTGTGGACGAGAAAATTACAAATAGTTCATTGGATTGACCGCCGTACCATTATCTCGTACTTCAAAGTGCAAGTGAGGTCCAGTAGAGTTCCCTGTATTTCCTGACTCAGCAATGGTATCACCTTTGCTCACAGTGTCCCCCTTGCTGACTTTGAATCCACCTTCACGCAAGTGACCATATAACGTCCATAGTCCACCACCGTGATCCACAATAACCGTATAGCCATAGCCGCTATACCATTCAGCCATAATCACGATCCCTCCTGAGGCCGCGTGTACAGAGGTTCCCACAGGAACAGCGAAATCAACACCAGCATGCATTTTACCCACTACACCCGTAATTGGATGGGTACGGGGGCCGAATGGAGAAGAAATACGTCCGCCAGATACCGGTCTTGAGAAGATACCATTACCGGATGAGTACGTGACCTCACTACTGCTATCCGAACTCACTCTGGTTGGCGCCTTGGCTGCAGCTTTCGCCCGGACTGCTGCCGCGGCTTTTGCTTTGGCTGCAGCTGCAGCCTGTTGTTCACGCAATTTATTTTTCTCTTGAAGAAGTGCCGAACGTTTGCTGGCAATCTGCATTAATACATCTTCCTGCTCTTGTGTCAGCTCTTCTGACTCTTCAATTTTAGCATCATATGAAGCGAGAAGCACTTGCTTTTCCGCTTCTTTTTCATTCAATTGGGACTTGCGCTGTTTCTTCTGTGCATACAGACTCTTGGCTTCTGCATATTGCACATCCAGTTCTGCCTTTTTGTCCACAACCAGTTGCTTGTCCGCTTTGTGTTCATCCAGCAGATGCTGATCCTGATCCACGATTGTTTTGAGTGAATCCGCACGGGTTAGAAAGTCAGTGAAGCTCGTAGAGGACAACAATACATCCAGATAGGATACAGCACCGTCCGTATACATCAGACGCACGCGTGACTCCAACAATTTTTCCCTTGCAACAATGCGTTCTTCTGCCGCTTGCAGATCTTTTTTCGTTGTACGGAGATCTTCCTCCGTGTTCTCGATCTGCAAGGATACACTGGCCAGTTCATCACTAACGACATTGATCTGTTCCATGACAACCTTCAGATAAGCGTTGGTTTTGTTCTTGTAATGCTGTGCTTCCTTTTTGTTGGAAGCCGCTTTTTTTTGCTCCTGCTTGGCAGAAGCCGCCTTGCTCTCCAGTTGCTGAATCTGTTGGTCAATATCGCTGATGCTGCTCTTGGCATACCCGTCAGAAGGTTGAAGCGTCATACCGGCCAATAACGTAAAGGCCAGCAGCGAAGCGGTTTTTTTCAAAATGATGATCCCCCATCCTATGATTTCACAAGAAAGCAACCTGCACAGGTGGTGAACAGCATGTTCTTTGCTTTCTTCAATCTTAAAAGACTCCGTCTTTCTTACATATCGTCAAACAGCGTCCATGAATGAACCTGCTTTACCATTCTTTCGACATATTCTGCAATTCGATCGATGAAAACAAAATTAAACGTTGAGTGATTTCCGAATGGACAGTGTACTTCCCAAAATACCTACCAGCACACCGAGTCCGATCAACAGTGTTCCAAACAGCAACCAGATTTCGCCGAGCGGAATCAAGTTAAGCATCTGCATGAAGACATCCTGACCAATTGTGTTCATCAACTGGCTGTATCCAACAAACAGCACCCCAACCGTAATAACCGAGCCAATAAATCCAATGAGTGCACCTTCAATAAAGAAAGGCCAGCGAATAAAGGTATTGGTTGCACCAACGAGCTTCATAATACCGATCTCCCGGCGACGGGCCAGAATCGTTACGCGAATCGTATTCGAGATCAGGAACATGGACATCAGAGCCAGTCCCCCGACAAAAATAAATCCAATGTTACGAACAAGCTTCGTAAATTTGAACAACACTTCCACCGTTTCCTTGCCGTAGTTCACTTTCATGATCGGCTTCTCCGGGTGTTTTTCGTTCAAAGCTTCGATTTTTTGCGCCACAAAAGTGACGGTTTCCGGTTCAATGACCTCAACTTCAATGGTCTCCGGCAGTGGGTTGTTGTCCACATCGAAACCGCTAAGCACGTTATCTGCACTCTCTCCAAGACGCTCACGGAACTCCTTGAGTCCTTCTTCCTTGGAAACAAAACGGATCTCACTTACTTCTGGCATCGCGCTGATTTCTTGCTCCAGTGTGTTACGAAGGTTCTCGTCCACATTCAATTCGAGGAACGCGCTGATCTCCACCTGGCTATCAACCTGATTCGCCATGGAATTTACATTGAGCACCAGCAACATGAACACACCAAGAATCAGCAGCGACACAATAATGGACATGATGGAGGCTACAGACATCCAGCCGTTGCGGAATACGTTTTTGAATCCCTCCCGTATATGGCGCAAGAGAGTACTAAAATTCATAACCGTATTCCCCTCTCATCTGATCCCGTACAATTTGTCCACGTTCAATGGCGATTACCCGTTTACGCATCGTATTCACGATATCTTTGTTATGGGTAGCCATAACAATGGTTGTTCCCCGGAAATTAATCTCATCCAGCAGCTGCATAATACCCCATGACGTCTCCGGATCGAGGTTACCTGTAGGCTCGTCTGCGATAATAACCGATGGGTTATTGACGATAGCCCGTGCAATGGCAATACGCTGCTGTTCTCCACCCGAGAGCTGTGAAGGTTCGCGATTTGCCTTACTCCGCAGTCCCACTAGATCAAGCACTTCCATCACTCGTTTCTTGATATGACGCTTCGGTGCTTCAATAACTTCCATCGCAAATGCCACATTCTCAAATGCTGTCATCCGTGGCAGCAGACGAAAATCCTGGAACACAACGCCGATGTTACGGCGCACATAAGGAATCTTTCTTGGCTTCAACTTACCAATATTAAATCCGTTAATGGATATTTGTCCTTTGGTCGGAACTTCTTCTCTGTACATCAATTTCATAAATGTCGATTTACCTGCGCCGGACGGACCGACGATATAGACAAATTCATTGCGGTCGATCTTCACCGACACCCCTTGTAATGCGTGGGTCCCATTGGCGTAGGTCTTCCACACGTCCTGCATTTCTATCACATCATCACTTCCTGCTCGCATAGTTAGCCATTATCATTTCGACACAATCCCGGCATTTCCTTTAAAAAGACCTGAATTTCATCAGGAAAAAATCCACTTCATCCCTAATTCGTTGGTGAAGCATGGATTCATATGAAGTTTATTGTAACAAATTTGTTACCTATTGAGTACCCGAAAGTTTTCCTGCATTGGATCATATATATAGAAAGTGTTACAAAGTCGGGAACATCAGAAGTATAAAGGAGCGTACGGTTATGAAAAAAATACATTTGACGGTCATTATTCTATTCTCTATCCTCTTGATCGGCTCCGCATCTTATGGATTGCTGTATATGTATGTGAACCAGCCTGCCCTGCCCAAAGATGTTCAAGTTGGCGGCATGCTGGTGGAGGGGAAGAATCGCAAAAACGTATTACATGAATTGAATGAACAGATCCAAAGGCTGGAAGACTGGCCTGTCACCTTTGAAGTGACTGAACCTAACCCCCAGACGATGTCGTATACCGCAGCTCAGGCGGGCGTAAGCTACAACGTTAACAGCTTTGAATCCGCGATACAGCAGCTAGAGAAAGGTAACCTGTGGGAACGCGCTTACGCACGTTATCATTTTCCAGAAGAGTTCTCTCTCGATATGACCTACGACTTACGACTACTCCAAGAACATCTCAGCCCTGCCTGGGAAAAAGAAACCTTCGGTACACCTGCAAACGCCGTTCGCCGCATTACCGCAAGTGACCAAGTCCAGTATATCCCGGAAAAGGGTGTCCGCCGCATTGATTGGGATACACTCACAAGTCTCATTCAGACGAAGCTGCATCGGGATTTCAGTGTGCTGAACCCGGATGAGAAACCCGACCCATTGCTGATCCAGGTACCACTGTATACGCTGAAGCCCGAAGTAACCCTTGATTCGCTACGCCAGGAAGGCATTGACCGAAAGATCATCCAGTTCTCCACGGGTCTGGGCAATAGTAGTGAAGGACGGATACATAATGTCAGCGCAGCGGCGGAAGCGATTAACGGTATGATTCTGCCACCGGATGCCACATTCGATTATGAGAAGGTCGTCCGTAAAGCTGAAAAGGATTATGGGTTTCGTGAAGCTCCGGTCATTGTCAATGGAAGACTGACCCCCGGAATTGGCGGGGGAATCTGCCAGGTATCCAGTACGGTGTATAACGCAGCGTTATTGACGGGTCTTGATATTATTGAGCGTCGCAACCACTCCCTGCCGGTCAAATATTTACCGAAAGGACTGGATGCCACCTTTGCCTCGGGAGCCATCAACTTTCGCTTCAAGAATAATACTGGAAAATCCTTACTCATTCATGCAGAGGTGAAGAACCATCAATTGATGGTGAAATTTTTCGGCACATTCCCGGAGAATGTCAGCTATGCACTTGAATCTCGCACTATTGAAACATTAAGTGTTCCGGTAAAGTATGTGTCCAGTACTGTACTGCCTGATGGTGCTCAGCAGGTGTTGCAAGACGGACAGCCTGGATATATTGTCGAGACGGTACGAACCAAGAAGCTGGACGGCAAAGTGGTCGAATCCAAAACGATTACACGGGACACGTACAAAGCCCAGAATCGCCTGATTGCCCGCTCCGGTCATAGCAGCCTGCCTGATCCGCAAGGGCCTTCTGTGGTCGAGGACGGGATTAGCGATACGAAACAGCCTTAGGTTCTATGTTCGAAGCCAACGAAAACAAAAAGACACACTTCCCGTCCCTTTGAGGGTACAGGAGAAGTGTGTCTGTACATGTTTTGGATAAGTTATTCGAGTTTTCAATAAACTACAATTAGTTGTATTGCCCTAGCGTACGGTTTAGTGACCGCCGGTGTATTCGCCTTGCTCTTCGCCTACGACCATCTTCTCTTTTCCCATGAAGAAGGAAGCGACCAACGCGAGTGCAGCCGGAATCACAGCCCAGGCAAATAACTGCACGATGGAAGAGGACAGGGCATGTGTGATGGTATCCAGCACCTGAGGCGGAATCGCCTGTCTGAGTTCTGGTGAGAGCAACGCATGTGGATCGGTCAGATCCACTCCCTGTGGCACGCCCCCGCTGAAGCACCACCTGCTTCCGCAGCTGAACCAGCGAGGGCGTCATTCATTTTACGCGTAAATACCTGACTCTGTACGATACCAAAGATCGTAATGCCCATCGTCATGCCGAGGGACCGCAAAAAGTTAAGCGTGGAGCTTGCTGCTCCGCGTCTTTGCGGTTCAAAGGCGTTCATGGCTGCATTGCTGAGTACAGAGAACGAAGCACCGACACCCAGACCAACCATCACCATGTAGATACGTATCGTCCAGAGGGAAGAATTCTCATCCAGTGTAGTCAGCAATCCAAGTCCAATGACAAGTAAGGCTAACGTAGGGATCATGATATTACGATACTTGATTTTGGTCATCAGCACCCCGCCCAGGGACGCCGTCACAACGGACCCAAGCATCATTGGCAGCAGCACAAGACCAGAGTTGGTCGCTTTACCACCGAGTACCCCCTGTATGAAGATTGGAATGTACACAGATGCTGTAATGAACGCCGCACCACTGAACATACCAATAACGTTACTGGACCAGTAGACCCGGTTGCGGAACATGCCGAAGGAGATGATTGGTTCTTTGGCTTTGGTTTCTGCAAAAAGGAAGAGCAGCGCTAATGCTACAAATCCGGCAAACAAGCCAAGAATCTGCCACGAACCCCAGGCAAATGTTTTGCCGCCCAGTTCCAGACCAAAGATCAGGCACACAACAGCACCGATCAGCGTTACAGCACCCAGCCAGTCGATCTGTTGGGATTGATGCTGATGAGACTCTTTGTAGAAGAACGCAATAAACACAAATGCAATCAAGCCTAGCGGCAGGTTGATATAAAATACCCATTCCCATGTCGCATACTGGGTAATGTAAGCACCGAGCAGAGGTCCGAATACGCTGGACAGGCCAAAGACTGCTCCAAACAATCCGCCCAGTTTACCGCGTGATTCTGGTGCAACGACATCAAACATGATCGTAAAGGCAATCGGCACCAGGGCCCCCGCACCAATACCTTGAATCGCTCTGTACATCGTCAATTCCACAATAGACGTTGCCGTTCCGCACAGCGCTGAGCCAAGCATAAATACAATAATACCAAATACAAAAAACTTCTTCCGTCCATACATATCAGATAGCTTACCGAATATCGGCATCCCTGCCATCTCAGCCACCATGTACGCGGAGGTAACCCAGACGAACTTGTCGAGCCCACCCAGCTTCCCGACAATATCCCCCATAGCTGTTGCCACGATGGTATTATCCATCGAAGCCATTAGTATGCTGAGCAGTAACCCTGCCAGCACCAATCCAATACTGTTTTTACGTGCAACCATTGTACTCAATCTCTCCATTCACGCTCTATTCATATGACTGAATTAGTTTATCCGAAAAGAAGTTTTCGTTAATCAGTCCAAGGACCGATTGCTTTGCAGCAAAACTTCCGATTGCGGATTAATTTGCAGAGATGAACGGTATTCCACTGTACCAATCCGGCAGCCAGGACCGATTTTTATTTTATCGCCACGGACAATCTCGGCCTCCGTATTCTCTAATTCAATATCGTCACCTTCGATAATCTGCGCCTTGAGAATTGACTTATTCCCCGTAAACAAATCATTCAACCGGCCACTCTTCACCGAGATGATGGAACCGCCCATTTCCTTGACCTCGGATGGACCCATGATTTTGAGTGAGATGTGTTCAGCGCTGAACATCCCGGCTATCGTCAACCGTCCGTTCAGCTTGATATTTTCCGCCTGACAATCCCCTGACAGATGAAGCTCACCTACCACTTTGATATGCTCAGCTTTTGCATGCAGGCCTGATGCCTGGATTCCATTCTCAACATCGTTGCTGGACTCTCGCTCTGTCAGAGTAAGGGTTCCGGTAATTTTAATATCTGTGGATTCAAGCAATCCGTACATGACCGATGTACCCGTACATTTGAATCGATCACAAGATAGATTGTCGTTAAAAGACGCGTCCCCTACGACCTTGATCTTGCGGTACACGCCACCAGAAGAACTGCCATCACCAACGATGCTTATATCCATTTTTTTCCAATGAACGCCCAGGATTGTTATTCATGTCGATCCCATCCCTTTCTCTCCATATCCAAACTTTAAATCCGCTGACTGCTGCCCACCTTGGCATCCTGATCTACCTCAAGTTCACCTGAATACTCGACCAGCCTGATGTTGCAGCCGCGACCAATTAGATACACGGTGAAACTCCCCGCCTGCCGTTTGACTTATGCCCGCCACATTCAGATCATTCCACTTATTCTGCTCTTCCATAGATGATCCTCTCCTTATCCCAATTTGAGTTTTAATTCTTCCATAAATGTTCCCATCGGCTGCCTAAAAGAACCACTTTCACACCCTTGTGAAAATAAAACTCCGTTCCTGCTATCACCAGCATGAATGAAGGAACACCCATCTTACGAATAAGCACGAGTTCACTGGGTTTGCCTGTAAAACGATAATAATGTTCGGACATCACTTCGAACAGCAACGCACCCTCTTGCCGAGTAATATCTCCGCTCATTAACAGCTTATCAAGGACGTAGAGCATCATAATCTGCTCCAAAGCATACAGCGATTGTTCTCGACCTGCTTCTTTCAATAAATCCAGCGATAATCCGTCTTTCATATTGAGAATCTTGTCAATGCGCAGTAAAATCTGATGTTTGGAAAAAAGGTCTCTTGTCCGGTGTAGGACGACTTCCGAATGAACCATTCCACTCCTGTGAGTTAATCTGTTGAACACCATATGATTCGGACATATTCTTGCAAGGTTTCCTACAGTGGATCTTGTTATTGCATTGGATGGGCATAACGTATAACCTGTTAAATATAGGCACTTAAAAGCCATTAGGGAGCCCAACTCCCATCTATCTCTCTACTCAGGACAATCGGTTAATGAACTTATGAAAGGGGTTTCTTATACTCATGGCACTTATTAAATGTGATTTTTACTCGGATACGCTTGGGCTGAGCACCAGCATGCATGTCATTCTGCCGCAACAAACCCACAATCAGATCGGTATGGAGAATGTGACTGGCAAAGGACTGCACCCAACCCTGTACCTGTTGCACGGTCTGTCTGATGATGATTCCATCTGGCTGCGTCGGACTTCCATCGAACGTTATGTGGCCAACCTCGGGATCGCCGTTGTTATGCCACAGGTCCACCGCAGCTTCTATACAGATATGGTAGAAGGCGGACGTTACTGGAGCTTTATCAGTGAAGAACTCCCGGCACTTGCTCGTTCTTTCTTCCCGCTCTCAGATAAACGGGAGGACAACTTCGTTGCCGGATTATCCATGGGTGGCTATGGGGCGTTCAAGCTGGCCCTTCGTAAACCAGATCAATACGCTGCAGCAGCAAGTTTGTCCGGAGCACTCGATATGTCTGCACATATGGATAGAAACGCATCCTCAGCATTACAACAGACGGAGTTACAACGAATTTTCGGACCCGAGGTGGCAGGTACAGAGAACGATCTGATCCATCTGTTAAAGGGAAATCAATCTGCCGAAAGCCCACGACCTTTGCTCTACCAATGTTGCGGAACAGAAGATTTCCTGTATGACGATAATCAAACCTTCCGTCAAGCCTGTGAACAGTCGGACTTCGAACTGACATATCAGGAAGAGCCTGGTGAACATGAGTGGGGCTACTGGGATGCGAAGATCCAGGATGTATTGAAATGGTTGCCTTTGCCCAAGCGCGATTAGTAGAGCATTGTAACGTAACTTGTAATGAAGCGACTGCGTCTAATCAGACTGTACTCCGATGACATTATGCCTTTGTTTCACTGCTGAGTGAATATATTTTGCTCACTTCGCTATAGCTGTAAAACACAAAAAGCAGGCCGTTGAGAACAAGGTTCTCTGGCCTGCTTTTAGCATTGCATATCTCGGGAAACTTATTGTATCCGTGGCATTTAACCGCGGTTCGTAATCCATTGCTCGGTGATCTCCAGTACCTTTTCACTGCGTCCAATGGCTTCAGCAACTTGACCCGAAGCAGTTCCGCCGTAAACATTACGAGCGTTCACTACCGCTTCCGGTTGCAGCACATCATAGATCCGGTCATCAAACAGTGGTGAGAACTGACGGAATTCATCAATCGTCAGATCCAGCAAATACTTGCTGTTCTGGATGCAGTACAGTACCGTTTTACCAATCACTTCATGCGCCTGACGGAAAGGCAAGCCTTCGCCCACGAGGAAGTCAGCAATATCCGTAGCGTTGGAGAAATCCTGGTTGACCGCTTGACGCATCCGATCCTTGTTCACGGTCATTGTTGCGATCATTGGAGCAAACAGTTGCAGTGCACCCTCCAGCGTGGCTACTGTATCGAACATGCCTTCTTTGTCTTCCTGCATGTCTTTGTTGTATGCCAGTGGAAGAGATTTCAGTACTGTCAGGAGGCCGATCAGGTTGCCGTACACACGTCCTGTTTTACCACGAACCAGTTCAGGAACGTCCGGATTTTTCTTCTGAGGCATAATGCTGCTGCCTGTGCAGAACGCATCGTCCAGTTCAACAAATCCAAACTCTGTGCTGCTCCACAGTACCAACTCCTCACTCAGACGGGACAAGTGAGTCATGATGAGGGAAGCGGCTGCCAGGAACTCAACGATAAAGTCACGGTCGCTTACTGCATCCAGACTGTTCTCGTACACGCCGTCAAAGCCCAGTTGTTCCGCCACAAAATGACGGTCAATCGGGAATGTTGTGCCCGCGAGCGCACCCGCGCCCAAGGGGAGGATGTTAATGCGTTTGTAGCTGTCCATCAGACGCTCCGCATCCCGTTGGAACATGGAGACATACGCCATCAGGTGATGGGCGAACAGAATCGGCTGTGCCCGTTGAAGATGCGTATAACCCGGTACGATTGTATCGAGGTTATCTTTTGCTTGTCCAATCAGTGCTTCCTGCAAGGAATGCAGCATGCCTACAAATCCAACTACGCGCTCACGCAAGTATAGGTGCATATCCGTTGCAACCTGGTCGTTCCGGCTACGGCCTGTATGTAATTTGCCGCCTACAGGGCCAATCGTTTCGATCAGGTTTTTCTCAATATTCATGTGGATGTCTTCGTCCGATACGGAGAATTCCACTTCGCCCGCACGAATTTTGTGCAGAACGGTGATCAGTCCTTCTTTGATGGTCTCCACATCTTCCGCTGGTAGAATGCCGCATTTGCCGAGCATGGTCACATGGGCCAGACTGCCCTGAATGTCTTCCTCTGCCAAAGCTTTGTCAAAATTGATCGATGCCGTATATTCCTCAACCAAATGATTGGTTTGTTTTGTAAAACGTCCTCCCCACAGCTTGCTCACGGTGAGTACTCCCCTTTCGCTCATGGACAAAGCCGCTCCTGCCAGATGTGCAAGAACGGCCTGCCTTGTCATTATTGATGTAGCTCTAGTATGCAGGTTGAAATTAGTTTTTGTTTTGCTCCACGCCGGAATTTACTTTCAGACGCAGCGCATTCAGACGGATAAAGCCTGTTGCATCGCCTTGATCGTAGGCTTGCGTTGGATCAGCTTCCATCGTTGCAATGTCCGGATTGTAAAGGCTGACAGGACTTTTCACACCTGCGCCGATGATGTTGCCTTTGTACAGTTTCACACGAACGGTACCTGTTACATTTTTCTGGCTTTCAGTCACCAGCGCTTGCAATGCAAGACGCTCTGGTGCGAACCAGAAGCCGTTGTAAACGAGTGTGCTGTAACGTGTGATCAGGCTATCACGCAGGTTCATCACTTCACGGTCCATCGTGATGGACTCCATTTTGCGATGTGCGGTGAACAAGATTGTTCCACCTGGCGTTTCGTATACGCCACGGCTCTTCATACCAACAAAACGGTTCTCGACCATATCTACACGGCCAATACCATGTTTGCCACCCAGCTCGTTCAGTTGTTCCATCACTTGCAGCGGGCTCAGGCGCTCACCGTTCAGTGCAACACAGTCGCCTTGTTCGAATTCAAGTTCAACATATTCCGCTTGATCCGGTGCATCTTCAGGTGCACTGCTCAGCAAGAACATGTCTTTGTTCTCGTCCGCGCTTGGATCGAACCAAGGATCTTCAAGCACACCGCTCTCATAGCTAATATGCAGCAAGTTACGGTCTGTCGAGTACGGTTTAGCCGCAGATGCGGTTACCGGAATACCATGTTTCTCAGCGTAAGCGATCATCTCGGCACGTCCAGGGAATTGGTTACGGAATTCTTCCAGACGCCAAGGTGCAATTACGTTAATGTCTGGTGTCAACGCGGCCGCGTTCAGCTCAAAGCGAACTTGGTCATTTCCTTTACCTGTAGCGCCGTGAGCGATAGCTGTTGCGCCTTCTGCACGAGCGATATCCACCATGCGTTTAGCGATCAGTGGACGAGCGATACTTGTACCAAGCAGGTATTGTCCTTCATAGAGTGCACCTGCCTGGAACATTGGATAGATGAAATCTTTTGCGAATTCATCACGCAGATCGTCGATGTATACTTTGGAAGCGCCAGTAGCGAGTGCTTTTTCCTCCAAGCCATCCAGTTCGTCCTTTTGTCCAATATCCGCTGTGAATGCGATAATCTCTGCATCATACGTTTCTTTCAACCATTTCAAAATTACAGATGTGTCCAACCCGCCTGAATACGCGAGTACAATTTTTTCCTTAGCCATGTTCGATGGTCCTCCCCAAGATCAGTTGCTATAAACTTTTATCTATCATCGCGAAATCTGCACCTAAAATCAACCCATTCAATGAAATAGCAGCTATTCGCTCATTAACGCAGCCATTAATGCTTTCTGTGCATGCAAGCGATTCTCCGCCTGATCAAAGATCAGGGAGTTCGGCCCGTCAATTACACCGGCACTCACTTCTTCGCCGCGGTGTGCTGGCAGACAATGCAAGAACATGTAGTCCGGCTTCGCGCCTTTCATCAGTTCCTCGTCCACTTGATATGCTGCAAATGCCTGCTCCCGAATCTTCTGCTCTTCTTCAAAGCCCATGCTTGCCCATACATCCGTGTACACGATATCTGCATCTTTGGCTGCTTCTTGTGCACTGTAGGTTACAGTCACTTCCGAACCGCTCTCTTGTGCAATGATTCGTGCCTGCTCCACAACTGCGCTATCCGGCTCATAGCCTTCTGGTGTTGCTACAGCAACATGCATACCCATCTTCGCTGCTCCGAGCATAAGGGAGTGTGCCATGTTGTTGCCATCTCCGATGTAGGCTATTTTCAGACCTGCCAGCTTGCCTTTGTGCTCCAGCACTGTTTGGAAGTCTGCCAGTACCTGACAAGGATGTGCCGCATCGCTCAGGCCGTTAATGACCGGAACATCGGCATGCTCTGCCAGTTCAGTTACATTATGGTGTCCAAAGGTACGGATCATGATGCCGTCCAGGTAGCGGGACAATACTTTGGCTGTATCATGTGTCGTTTCCCCACGCCCCAGCTGGATATCATTTTTGCTCAGGAAGAGCGCATGTCCGCCCAATTGGAACATACCTACTTCAAAGGATACACGCGTACGTGTGGATGATTTTTCAAAAATAAGTCCGATCGTTTTACCTTTCAACGGTTGAAAGGGTACACCGCTTTTTTGCTTGCCTTTAATCTCAATCGCAAGATCAAGCAGATAACGAATCTCCTCTGCCGTGTAGTCCGTGAATTCGATAAAATCCCGGCCTCTCAGATCAATCTTCTGAATCTTTTCCGTCTGTTGTGCTGTCATCTATAATGTCCTCCTTATTTCCGGTTCCCTGCACCCGCATGGGCAGAAGAGTGAGCAACGTCGACACTTTGGCTGGGTACTTCTCAAGTTTATTCATCTCCGCCTTCTGCAAGTTCACCGCGCGGCTACAGGGATTCATCATCTCATTCTGCTTCGAGGCCAGTAATGGCCCCGAGACAGAAAGGTTCTCATTTTTATATTAGGCTTTCGCCGCTACGTGCTCTTCGATCAATGTGGCTACAAGGGATACCGCCTCGTCGATCTCTTCTTTGCTCACATACAGGTTCGGAAGCAAACGAATCACATTGGGTCCTGCAGAGACGAACAAAATACCGCGTTTTTGTCCAGCAAGCACAATATCACCTACCGGCTCAGCACATTCAATACCGACGAGCAATCCCATGCCACGTACTTCCTTCACAAAGGAATTGCCTGCCAAGCGATTCCGCAGGGAACTCATCAGGTATTCGCCCATTTCCGCTGCACGCTCTGGCAAACGATCTTCCAGCATCGTTTCGATGGTTGCAATCACAACGGATGAAGCAAGTGGTGTTCCACCAAAGGTGGTCGCATGGCTACCTGGTGTGAACGCATCTCGCAGGAAACCTTTACCCAGCATTGCACCTACAGGGAAACCACTGCCGATACCTTTGGCAACGGTGAACACGTCTGGCTCAATGCCATAATGTTCGTGTGCAAACAGTTTACCTGTACGTCCCATTCCTGTTTGTACTTCATCAACAATTAACAGCAACCCGTGCTCGTCACATAATTTCCGTACATGTTTGACGAATTCCGGCTCAACCGGATATACACCACCCTCGGCCTGAACCATCTCTAGCATAATAGCTGCTGTGTTGGGTCCAATTGCAGCTTCGAGTGCAGGGATATCATGCAAAGGTACGGTGACAAATCCGGCTGGCAATGGTAAAAATCCTTCTTTCACCTTATCCTGTCCGGTTGCTGTCAATGTAGCGAGTGTCCGTCCGTGGAAGGACTGGGCAAAAGTAATTACTTCATAGCGATCTGTGCCTTTCACCTTCTGGTGATAACGACGTGCGACTTTAATAGCTGCTTCGTTCGCTTCGGCACCACTGTTACAGAAGAACACTGCATCAGCGCACGTATTGGCTGTCAGCAATGCCGCTGCCTTCTCCTGGCCCGGAATCTGAAACAGGTTGGACACATGCCACAGCTCATCAATTTGAGCTTTCAGCTTGGCGCCGACTTTCTCCGGTGCATGGCCCAGGCTCGTTACAGCAAGGCCACACATGAAATCGAGATAACGGTTGCCTTGATCATCCCACAACCAGCTGCCTTTACCTTTGACCAGACTGATTGGATAACGCGCATACGTCGGGAAAAGCGAGCTTTCCGTCTGTGCCGCTGCACCTGTTGCTGCTGCGCCCGCTACTGCTGTGCCAGAACCTGGCTGTTCGTTGCCTTTTGCCATGACCATATCACTCCTATTGGTTGGTGCAACGGCAATCATATAAGAGCCCTGACTTACACTAGACCACTCCGATTGCAGGACCATCTTTTGAACGTACGCATACTCCACTTCGATGACAGAACAACCTTTCGATCGCTGTTATCCCCGGATTTTTTTGATTGCCCCTTAAAGGGGGAAATCCGGGGATAAAGGCGCACGCTCCGCTTCTTCAGGTTATTTCTGTCCTCTCCGTTATGCATTTTTATTCTTCAGATTGGTTCTGCACCCTACGATATGTGAGTGTAATATTAGATTTCTTATATTAAAAAGCCGTGCACATATTTTTTTATTTAAATAAGACTATTAAGACCCTAGCGTATCGAGCAATTTTATTGCATACGGATGATTCTAGTTCCGATGATTTCTCCGCCGAGTACACGGCTCAGGATTTGGGGTACGCTGCCGTCTACGATGACGACCTCACGTACTTGGCCATGGATACAAGCGATTGCTGCACGCACTTTGGGAATCATGCCGCCATAGATTTCTCCGGTCTGGATCATGTCCTCAATCTCTTGTACAGATACAGATGGCAATACTTTTTTCTCGCCGCCTACGTTCTTCATGATGCCAGGAACATCTGTCACAACAATCATCCGGCTTACGCCGAGATGAGACGCCACTGCACCCGCAGCTGTATCAGCGTTGATGTTGTAGCGTTGTCCGGTTGCATCCACACCAACTGGTGCGATAACCGGCATATAACCCATGTTCACGATGCCTTGGATAATCTCTGCGTTCACACCAGTAACATCGCCTACCCAACCGATCTCTGCGTGGTTTGTAACAGGTTTAGCCTGAATCAGACCTCCATCGACGCCGGACAAGCCTAGTGCACGACCGCCCACACGTTGAATCAAACGCACGATCTGTTTGTTGATACTGCCCGCAAGCACCATCTCCACTACGTCCAGCACAGGTTCAGTTGTTTTGCGCAGGCCATTAACGAATTCGGTTTCGATACCAAGCTTCGCCAGGTTATCCGAAATCGCAGGACCTCCACCATGCACGATTACCGGCTGCGTGCCCTGAGACTGCAAATCACGCAGATCCGCAAAGAAAGACTCAGGTAATGCTGCGAGCGTACTGCCCCCACATTTCATGACAAACATCTGCTTCTCAGTACCCGCTTCCGTTCCGGTACTATCATTTGGCAATGTTGAATTCAAGTGAGCAACTCCTTTCTTAGTAAAAATCACATTCAATAAAATTCAACACCTTTAAAAGATGACAAAGGCTGCTATTAGTCCATTCCGAATTCGGATTGTTCTTTCGATCGCTGTTGTTTCCAGGTTTTTTTGAATTCCTACTATATGGGGGAAAACCCGGAGACAAAGGCGACCGCTCCGCTTCTTCAGAATCAATTCCGTCTTCTCCATTGCTATCGCTATATATCAAACATTAAAATAACAAGTTTAAATTTCATTGATGATTTTTGAAATATTTCAAACCAGCTTCACAATAGAAGATAGCTGTTTCGCAAACATTTTGTCCCAAAGGCTTATTACGTGCGGTATGCTGCGTTAATTCGGACGTAGTCATACGTCAGGTCACAGCCCCAGGCTGTAGCCGTTCCTTCGCCATGGTGCAGATCTACCACAATGCGAACTGTATCGGTCTGCAAATAAGCCAATGCCAATTCTTCGTCAAACACGACTGGGCGAGACTGGGCGAGTACCGAGATATCTCCCAGTCGGATATCCACGGTATCAGGGTTCACCGGCTGTCCTGCACGCCCTACGGCTGCAATAATCCGTCCCCAGTTGGCGTCAGCGCCAAACATGGCGGATTTCACCAGACTGGAACCTATGACGGTTTTGGCAATTGCTTGCGCGGATTCATCACTTACTGCACCTGTCACTTCTACCTCAACCAGTTTGGTTGCTCCTTCACCATCGCGAGCAATGGCTTTGGCCAGCACTTGGCATACATAGGTGAAGCCGGCTGCAAAAGCGTCCCAATCTGGATGTTCTGTGGTCAGCTCTTCATTGCCTGCATAACCACTGGACATAGCTACCAGCATGTCGTTTGTACTTGTATCTCCATCTACGGTAATCATGTTAAATGTATGATTGGTTGCCTGGCGCAGCAGGCGCTGCAACGCTTCTGCACCAATGACCGCGTCAGAGGTCATGAAAGCGAGCATGGTCGCCATATTCGGATGAATCATACCCGAGCCTTTGGCGGCTCCCGCAATCGTAACCGTCTTACCGTTAACCAGAACGGAGACGCAAGCTTCCTTTTTCACCAAATCCGTTGTCAGAATCGCTTGTGAAAATTGCTCCGCCTCATTCGACTCCTTGCCCATATGCGCTGGAAGTCCGGTGATGCCTGAATGTACAGCATCCATTTTGAGCAATTCCCCAATGACACCTGTGGATGCCACAGCTACGTCCTCTTCTGCAACACCGAACTCACGCGCAGCAGCCGAACGCATCGCATAAGCATCTTCTTCCCCTTGTTGCCCTGTACATGCATTGGCATTACCACTGTTCACGATAACAGCCTGAAGGCGTCCGTTGCTCAAGCTTTCGCGCGTTACTTTAAGTGGTGCCGCCTGAAACACGTTCGTTGTGTATACAGCAGCTGCTGTAGCTGGTACATCACATCGGATCGCTCCGATGTCATTACGAGATGTCTTTTTCAATCCGCAGTGAAGTCCACCAGCAGTGAATCCCCCAGGGGTTACAATTGTTCCGTTCTCAACCACGGTAAAAGTCTGTTGCTCCACATTCGTTCCCATATCATATCCCCCGTATGCGTTCAGCTATATGCCGATGATCCGCCTGCCTAACCTGATCCGTTCTCCCTAAGTGACTCCGAGAAAGCACTTTACACCGAATGTTCCAGCACTCCTCCTGAATTCCAATCCCTTATGGATATACCGGTGTCATGTTCAGCCCGAGGTTCTCCTCCCATCCCATCATCAGGTTCATATTTTGAATCGCTTGCCCGGAAGCACCCTTCACCAGGTTGTCGATGACCGAAATAATCGTCAAACGCCCTGTGCGAGGATCTACCGCAAATCCGATATCACAATAGTTGGATCCGTACACTTCTTTGGTAGAAGGCCAGATGCCCGGTTCACGTACACGTACGAAAGGTCTGTTCTCATAATATTTGCGGTACAAATCTACGATCTCCCGATCGCTGTGTTCCCCAACAAGGTTTGCATACATCGTACTCATGATTCCACGTGTCATTGGCACCAGATGTGTTGTGAAGGTAACCGTAACAGGCGTTCCCGTTATACTGCCAAGCACTTGTTCAATCTCGGGAATATGTTGGTGTTTATTCAGCTTATAGGCTTTGAAATTCTCATTCATCTCTGCATAATGGTTTGTCAGACTTGTTCCGCGTCCTGCTCCAGATACACCTGATTTAGCATCAATAATGATAGTAGAAGGATTAATCCAGCCTGCCTCTACAGCAGGGATCAGTCCAAGAAGTGTAGCCGTTGGATAACAGCCCGGGTTCGATATAAAATTCTGTCCCTTCACTTTTTCACCATACACCTCAGCCATGCCGTATACCGCTTGCTCCAGCAAAGCAGCTGAAGGCGCCGGATGTTTATACCACTCTTCGTACACCGTTCCATCCTTGAGTCTGAAATCGCCAGACAGGTCAATGACCTTAAGCCCTGCTGCCAGCAGGCTTGGTACGAGCTTTGCACTTACGCCGGACGGGGTCGCTGTGAATACCAGATCCGCACGACTCGCAATTTCAGCCGGATCTACACCGTCGAGTGGCCTGTGAATCACGTCCGTCAAATGCGGAAATCCATCTGCGATGGACTCACCACTGCTCGATGATGAGATCACCGATGTGATTTCAACCAGCGGATGGTTCTGGAAAAAACGAATCAGCTCCACCCCGCCGTAGCCGGTGGAACCGACGATTGCTACTTTTAATTTGTTATTCACTCTCGCTCCCCCAATCTCGATGTATGCGCTACTTGTGCTATGTCCTTGCCTGAAGGATACTTGAACACAGCAATTCCGTCGCTTATATGCATATTTGTGTATTATTATACGACTATGGTTATATAAATACAACACTCTATCATCAATTTCACATGGATTTCCATCCAATCCGAACATATCTTTTTTACTATCCGGGACGAATAGGTATACATCTGTTAAAATACGTATTAGTAGGAAACATTACAATCAGGGTCTCATTCATAACTAACCTGCTAATCAAGGACATATGAATAGACTCATGATGGTCATTATGAGACATGGGGGACTATAGTGCATATCGAATCCATTTTACTTATTGTGCTCTTGGGCCTGAATATTATTTTTGCGGCAGCCGTCGTTTTCTTCGAACGGAAGGATGCCAGCGCTTCCTGGGCTTGGCTGCTTGTATTGAACTTTATTCCGGTGTTTGGGTTTGTACTTTATCTTTTAACCGGTCAGAATCTGACCCGATACCGGCTTTTCCAGTGGAAAGAACGTAAGAAGCTTGGGCTCGAGGAACGTATTGAAGCCCAGCTCGCACAGTTGCATGATAATCGTAACCCCTTCCGCAACCAGGCAACCGAGAGTAGCCAGGACATGATCTACATGAACCTGAAGCAGAACGGCGCACTGCTGACAGAGGACAATGCCGTTGAGATCATTACGGACGGAACGGACAAATTCCAGCGTCTCCTGGACGACATCGAAGCGGCTCAGGATCATGTGCACGTACAATACTACATCTATAGAAGCGACCGTCTGGGCAAAAGAATCCGGGATGCACTTATCCGCAAAGCGCGGGAAGGCATCAAAGTCCGTTTACTGTATGACGCACTCGGCTCACGGCGGGTATCCAAACGTTTTTTCAAAGAATTGCGCGAAGCAGGCGGTTTGGTTGAGGTCTTTTTCCCATCCAAATTCAGTCTGATTAACTTGCGTATGAACTACCGGAACCACCGTAAGATTGTCATTATTGATGGTAACCTTGGGTACACGGGTGGATTTAATGTCGGAGATGAGTATCTCGGACTGAACTCGAAATTCGGTTACTGGCGTGACACACATCTGCGTATTCAGGGGAATGCCGTTCATGCGCTGCAGACCCGTTTCCTTCTGGATTGGAATGAAGCGTCCAAGCAACACGACACACCTTACGTTCCGGCGCATTTCCCTCATATCGAGGGCACAGGAAAGATTGCCATGCAGATTGTCTCCAGTGGACCGGATGCAGAGACCGAGCATATCAAGAACAGTTATCTTAAGATGATTAATGGAGCCAAACATTCGATTCTGATTCAAACGCCTTATTTTATCCCGGATGCCAGTGTATTCGAAGCTATTCGTCTCGCGTGTCTGTCCGGCATAGATGTTCGCATTATGATTCCAAATAAACCCGACCATGCCTTCGTATATTGGGCTACGTTATCTTATATTGGTGAGTTGCTGAAGGTTGGCGCCAAAGTATTTATATACGATAATGGCTTCATTCATGCCAAAACACTTATCATTGACAGTTTGGTTGCATCCGTGGGAACCGCCAATATTGACTACCGCAGTTTCCGGTTGAACTTTGAGGTTAATGCTTTTATGTATGATGAAGCGATTGCGACAGCACTTGTACAAACCTTTGAGCACGACCTGCATGTATCGCGGGAAATGACACTCGATGAATACCAAAAACGCAGTCTGATTATCCGCTTCAAAGAAGCCATTTCCCGTCTGTTATCTCCTATTCTGTAGCGGAGGCACTTCAATGACAGAATCGCCTTCCGATCGCTGTTATCTCCTGGATAAAGGCGAACGCTTCGTTTCTTCAGGCTATTCCTGTCCTCTACGTTATCGTGAAGTTTAGTTGAAATTATAGTAATAGTAAAAAACAGGCATATCCTCTCCCGTCATTTTGGAGAAGGATGTACCTGTTTTTTTCTTGTTTTGAACTTCCAAACGTATGAGCCTACACGGCTCAATCGCTATTTCTCACACCCGTTCACACATGTTCTCCCCGCTTAAAACCTTCGCCGAGCACTTCGTGCGCGTTACTGATAATGACAAAAGCTCCCGGGTCCACAGACCGGATCAACGCTTTGAGTCTAGGAACCTCATTTTGCCCAACAACTACCATCAGTACTGTTCGTTGATCGTCGGTGTAACCACCTTTGGCTTCCAGCTTCGTTAATCCGCGATCCAAGTCATCCAGAATCACTTTGCTTATCGCTTCCGTCTGGTTGGAGATAATATACGCCACCTTGGAGAAGCCGAGCCCCATCTCGACGGCATCGATCACTTTACCAGTAACATACAATCCAATTAGCGCATAGAGAGACTGCTCCAATGACAATACAAAAGCAGCCATAATAATAACCGTAGCATCCATGATGACTACACACAATGAGTAACTCAGTCCGCTGTATTTCTGTACGATTCTGGCAAGAATGCTCATGCCCCCTGTTGATCCTCGTCCACGGTATACAATGCCAATCCCCAGACCCACACCAATTCCGCCATATAGTGAACCAAGTAGCGGATTTGTTGTTGGAATGGCCCAATCCTTCGTGAGATAGACTAACAGTGGCAGGACAATACTGCCAAGGACTGAACGGATCCCATACTGTTTACCAATGAGCAGGAAACCCGCGATCAGGAGTGGGATATTAATTGCCCACTGGGTGTATGCGGGCTCCCAATTAAGCCATTCCTTGCCTAGGATTGATAACCCGGACACCCCGCCTGAAGCAATCTGATTGGGTAATAGAAATAAATTAAAGGCCACTGCAATTAAAAACGAGCCTACAATGATAGATACCGTATCTACCACGTTCCTCCATGGGCCATTAAGTGGAATGAGACTAGTTATCCTCTTTTTGCGATTATTATGAAATTGTGATCGTTGTTGCATGTTTATCGTGCTCTCCTTTGTTGTGACCGATCAGTTGTTCGTTCATATTCTCTGTATCCTATAAAATGATTCAAAAAAAAGCTCCCGTATACACCAGCATACGCCTACACGTATGGGTCCATACAGGAACTTATTTTAATCGGTTTCTACTTTAATCTGGCTACGCAAATAAGCATCGATGAATGAATCGAGGTCGCCGTCCATCACTGCTCCTGTGTTTCCAGTCTCTACACTTGTACGGTGATCCTTTACCATACTATAGGGATGGAACACATAGGAGCGAATCTGGCTACCCCATGAAATATCCGACTGATCTCCTCGGATTTCATCCAGCTGTTGTTTTTGTTCTTCAATTTTACGCTCATACAATTTCGAACGGAGCATCGTCATCGCTCGCTCACGGTTCTTGATCTGTGAACGTTCATTCTGACACGTTACAACTACACCTGTCGGAAGGTGAGTAATCCGTACGGCAGAGTCGGTGGTATTGATATGTTGTCCACCCGCGCCACTTGCCCGGTACGTATCGATCTTGAGGTCCTCTGTACGAATGTCCAATTCAATGGTGTCATCAATCTCCGGTACCACATCACAGGATACGAAGGACGTATGTCTACGGCCCGATGAGTCAAAAGGAGAGATCCGCACCAGTCGGTGTACACCCTTCTCGGCTTTCAGATAACCATAAGCGTTATGTCCCTTAATGGACAATGTAACACTCTTGATCCCAGCCTCATCACCTGGCAGATAATCCAGTACCTCAACCTTGAAGCCACGCTTCTCGGACCAACGTGTGTACATCCGAAGCAGCATCTGTCCCCAGTCCTGGGACTCGGTACCACCCGCACCCGGGTGAAGCTCCAGAATCGCGTTCATCTTGTCATATGGTTGATTCAGGAGAAGCTGAAGCTCGAACTCTGCAACCTTATTCACGATCGCGGTAATACTGTTACCAATCTCGGTAGCGAGGTCTTCGTCGCCTTCTTCGTCCGCCAGTTCAATCATCATCACTGCATCATCATAATCCTGCTGGAGTTTGGTGTATTGATCCACAGATCCTTTCACCGCATTTAGCTCGGCGATTACCGATTGCGCCTTGTCGCTATCGTCCCAGAAATCTGGCGCAGACATCTTCACTTCGAAGTTGCCGATCATCTCTTGCTTCAGATCTAAGTCAAAGAGACCCCCTAAGGTTTGTTAGTTTCTTGCCTATTTCACGCAGGTCATGCTTCACGTTTGGATCGATCATGTGTAATTCCTCTTTTCATTAAGATAAGCTCCCCGCATCCAGGACATTCCTCCAGATCAAGTATGCGATGCGTCACCCTGGTGTTGAGACAACTGTTGTATCAGTATATCTCTTCTCCATGATCATGGTCATAATATTATAACTATGCACCATTAACCGGTTTTGCATCCTTCACTTCATCCTATGGAATACCCGGCTGCGAGGAGCCGTTCATGTCATGCTATTTAAGTTGAGCCAGCATTCTTTACACCATATCACTCCGATTGCAGTAGCATCTTCGGATCGCTCTTATCCCCAGATTTTCTTAATCCCCTTACAAAAGGGTAAAATCCGGGGATAAAGGCGAACGCTCCGCTTCTTCAGATTGCTTCTGCACTCTCCGTTATGGTGTAAAATCAAGGTTCAACTTATTACACTATAGTGTATATAAAAACCATCGCTCTACTCTTGACCGTGGCAGTGTTTGAACTTCTTACCACTACCACATGGGCATGGATCGTTACGTCCGATTTGGTCAGAAACCTTCACTGGACGTTTCTCAGCAGGTTCACCGCTTGTCGAGATCTGACTTTCCTCAACAACCGCTTGACGCTCCTGATTGCTCTCGATCTGAGCTCTCATCACATAAGTCGCTACTTCTTCCTG
The DNA here is from genome assembly GCF_018614975.1 of Paenibacillus polymyxa. Classification (GTDB taxonomy): domain Bacteria; phylum Bacillota; class Bacilli; order Paenibacillales; family Paenibacillaceae; genus Paenibacillus; species Paenibacillus polymyxa_E. Next base: position 63,092 of record NZ_JAGGNR010000002.1, read on the forward strand.
AATCGAAGCGATCATCTGATGGAACATCTCAAAGCCTTCGAACTGGTACTCACGCAGTGGATCTGTACCGCCGTATGCGCGAAGGTGGATACCTTGACGCAATTGATCCATTGCATCAATATGATCCATCCACTTGCTGTCTACTGCACGGAGCACAACCACTTTCTCGAACTCACGAACCATCTCTTCGCCAATTCGCTCTTCACGTGCATTGTACTTGTTCTGTACTTTCGTGAACAGGAACTCGATAATCTCTTCTGCTTCCTTACCCCACAGATCATCTTTTGTTATCGAACCATCGTCCAACAATTTGCTGTTCATGTAATCGGCAACTTCCTGCAACTCCCAGTTTTCCGGAATATCGTCATTACAGTGAGCTTCAACGATACGTTCAATGGAAGGTTTGATCATATCCATAACGATTTGTTTAATATTTTCGGACTCCAGTACCTCACGGCGCTGTTTATATATAATTTCACGTTGTTGGTTCATGACATCATCATATTGGAGAACGACTTTACGCACGTCAAAGTTGTTACCTTCAACACGCTTCTGCGCCGATTCTACTGCACGGGTAATCATCCGGCTCTCAATCGGTTGGTCTTCTTCAAAACCAAGGCGCTCCATCATGTTCAATACATTGTCTGCACCGAAACGTCTCATCAATTCATCACCCAGTGACAGGTAGAATTGTGTTGAACCCGGGTCACCTTGACGTCCTGCACGACCACGCAGCTGATTATCAATCCGGCGTGATTCGTGACGCTCTGTACCGATGATATGAAGGCCGCCTACTTCAGCTACACCTTCACCCAAGATAATATCCGTACCCCGTCCAGCCATGTTGGTTGCAATCGTTACTGCACCCGCTTGACCAGCTCCTGAGATGATCTCTGCTTCTTCCGCATGGTACTTGGCGTTCAGTACCTGGTGTTTGACACCACGGCGCTTCAGCATGTCAGAGAGACGCTCAGAGTTCTCGATGGACACTGTACCTACCAGAATCGGCTGGTTCTTGCTGTGGCGTTCCACGATCTCTTCCACAACCGCATTGAACTTGCCGTCGATGCTCTTGTACACAACATCTGCCATGTCATCCCGTTTGTTTGGACGGTTGGTTGGAATTTGAAGTACTTCGAGACCGTAGATTTTTTTGAACTCTTCTTCCTCGGTTTTCGCTGTCCCTGTCATACCTGCAAGTTTACGGTACATCCGGAAATAGTTCTGGAAGGTAATCGTAGCAAGCGTCATGCTTTCGTTTTGTACTTCAATGCCTTCTTTGGCTTCAATCGCCTGATGCAATCCATCACTGTAACGACGTCCAGACATCAGACGACCTGTGAATTCATCAACGATCATAACTTCCTCATCACTCACCACATAATCCACGTCACGACGCATGATTACGTTGGCTTTCAAGCCCTGTACGATGTGATGGTTAAGTGTAACATTGGCATGATCATACAGGTTCTCGATACCAAATGCTTTCTCTGCCTTGGCAACGCCCGCCTCAGTCAACGCTACGGATTTCACCTTAATGTCTACCGTAAAGTCTTCTTCAGGAACCAGACGCTTCACAAAGCGATCTGCTGCATAGTACATATCCGTCGACTTTTGAGCTTGTCCAGAGATAATGAGTGGCGTACGCGCCTCATCGACCAAGATGGAGTCTACTTCATCAATGATACAGAAGAACAATGGACGTTGTACCATTTGCTCTTTGTATAGCACCATGTTGTCACGCAGATAGTCAAAACCAAATTCATTGTTCGTTCCGTACGTAATATCACATGCATACGCATGTTGTTTCAAAGCATGGTCCATACCGCTCAGGTTAACCCCTACCGTCATGCCCATGAATTCATAGATTTGTCCCATTTCCTGGCTATCCCGCTGTGCCAAATAGTCATTGACCGTCACCACGTGTACACCTTTGGACATCAATGCGTTCAGATATACCGGAAGTGTTCCTACCAGCGTTTTACCTTCACCCGTTTTCATCTCGGAAATACGGCCTTCATGCAGAGCGATCCCGCCCAGCATCTGTACATCGTAGTGACGTTTGCCCAGTACACGGCGTGAAGCCTCACGTACGGTTGCAAATGCCTCTGGAAGAAGCTCATCTGTCGTTTCGCCCTTTTCAATACGAGCACGGTATTCGTCAGTTTTACCTTTCAGTTGTTCATCAGACAACGCCTGAAATTGTGGTTCCAGTTTATTGATCACATCGACCGTCTTCATCAGACGTTTAACATCACGTTCGTTCATGTCGCCGAAGATCTTTTTGACAAGTCCTAACATGGTATACCCCTTTCGTGCAAAACAGAATAGACCCCCTGTTGCCGCCACGCGACACCATCGGATGGATGTTGCATCCACTTGCCCGGGGGTGACAAACAATATGATTTGAGCTTAATGAAGGTTACACTTCATCAACTCAGTTGCCAGAATGTCCTTTCGATCGCTGTTATCCCCTGATTTCTTTTAAACTCTCTTCTCAGAGGGGGAAATCCGGGGATAAAGGCGAACGCTTCGCTTCTACAGATCATTTCCGCCCTCTTCGTCATCCGTGTAAAAATCAAATTCAAATCATATGCTAATAAGTAATATGATGAATCAACTCCAGGCTTGCCAAGGGTTCTCATGAAGCTGATTCGGTATTCAAACGGATTCGGTTATTAAAAAGTAGCCGAAGCCCGAGCCTTGCGAATCATGTTCATGGTGCTGTGCCTGTCATTGATTATGATTAGCGATCATTCGTTGACAATTCCTCATCAGGACAATGATTCTCTTTGCATAAATTGTAACAGTTTGTAAGAGCCGCCGCAACACGCCACGGCACACTTCTTTGAACTTCTGAGACATATCAAATGGAGTTTAAGTGCAAAAAATCATAGTCGTTAGCGGAAGCGTTCGATTGTCGTGTTTCGTTTTGCAGGATAGACAGCCCTGCCAACGAATTTTGATGGTAAATTTGGATAGAAATCTCAAGATCCAGTTCTAAAATGTAGGCGTACAAATATTTTGTAAGTATCGGAATCTGGCAGTAAACTTTTACAGTTTGTGCTTCTTCTTACTATCTATTAGACGCAGCAGCATAGGGAATAGTTTCACCATTTTATTTCCAAAGGTCATTTCCCAGCTCCTCTACGCACAAAAGAGCCCCATCCCCTAAGGGATGGAAGCTCTTGTTAAGTCTAATCCAGGAAACGACAGTTCCTGTGTTCATTATTATTAGATATTCAAACGCAAATCCGATCCGATGATCCTGTACGTTAAGATTAACCTTGTTCGATCAATCCGTACTTACCATCGTTCCGTTTGTAAACAACACTCACTTCTTCACTGTCGATGTTAGAGAATACGAAGAAATTGTGTCCAACCATGTTCATTTGGAGGATAGCCTCTTCCACGTCCATTGGTTTCAACATAAAGCGTTTCGTCCGTACAACTTCAAAATCATCGTCATCCGTGTCCGCATCCAGTTCAGCTGTAGCTACAGTACCCGTTGGATCTTCAACGAAGAGTGTCTTCAGGCTGCCTTCCTGGCGGAACTTACGGTTAATTTTTGTTTTGTGTTTGCGAATCTGACGTTCCAGCTTGTCCACCACAGAGTCAATGGATGCGTACATATCGTCGCTCTCATCCTCAGCGCGGAGCACAATGCCTTTCAAAGGGATCGTCACCTCTACCGTATGCAAACCTCTCGTCGTGCTCAATGTAACAGCACCGTCAGAGTTAAGGGGTGCATCGAAATACTTCTCGAGTCTACTCAACTTTTTGTCGACATAATCCTTCAAAGCATCAGTAACCTCGATTTGTTGACCTCGAATACTTAAATTCATAGGGCACTCCTCCTTTTTCCTTTGCCACTTCATTATAACACGAATGTAAGCGCCATGTAAAAACTCCCGGTGACCGAATAATGACATCTGTTCAAGCCACATCTGTCAACGTAGGCATAACGCCATATTTCGCGATATTTCATCATATTCAGCCATAATCGAATATTTACTTGGTATCAATTATTTGGCGCTTGATGATGTATTTAACCGTTTTTGAGCTTGCTCAATCTAATATGTAAAATGAACTTCAATCTATCTCTTGAATCTATTAAATTCAATAGAAAAATGTTCCTCGGATGATTCTCAAATCTCTTATCTATTCTAGAGTAAAAGGCTGGGCAAAACCCAGCCTCTCCTCATCAAACCGTACGTGAGGTTTTCCCTCATACGGCTTTCCGATGTTTGTCATTCATGGGCATGCAGATTACAATAGCGTTTTTAATCCATATTGCCTGGCGATATATTTCACCTCGATCTGTGAGCCCATCCATCTTCTGCGTTGTCTCTTCTTTGCATACCACCGGGTTAATCGCTCTAAAATGTACCAGTCCAGCTTCGCTAATTTCTTTTGGCTGTAGTTCGTGTAATAGTAGTTCCTCCATCCCTGAATCTTCGGATTGAGCCACGCTACCTGCTCCACGAACGTTTTTGCACGCATATGTGGCGGGGCCAATCGTTCTTTAACCACCCCTCGTATACGCTCTTCTGCCTTTTTCGTTAGCCACTGCTGCGTCGTATAGTACACTTTGCCTTGAGACGTTTCTGCTTTCGTTCTCCGGTGATGCATGCCTAGAAAATCGAATCCTTCTTCCCCTGTCCACAGGCCTACGATTCGGGTTTTGGTTGGGTGTATCGTCAACTCCAGACGTTCCATGATTTGGCGTATCAGTTCGTACGCATGCTCGGCGTCCTTTTTCGTTTTACAGACCACTACAAAATCGTCCGCATATCTCGTGAGTTCCCCGATGCCACTCCCGTACTTCTCCCACAATCGGTCGAAGTAATTCAGATAGATATTCGCCAGAAGTGGTGAAATGACCCCTCCTTGCGGTGTCCCTAAATCCGAACGCCTCACCGTTCCTTCTTCCATGACTCCCGCGCTTAACCATTTTCGGATCAGCTTCGGGAGCCGCCTGTCATTGACCCGCATCTGCACGAGTTTCATCAGCTTCTCTTGATTAATGTTGTCAAAGTAGCCTTGGATATCCACGTCGATGACCCAATTCCCTTTGCGGTTACAGGCTTTTCGGACTCGCTCTAGCGCTCCTTTGGCACTTCGTTTCGGGCGAAAGCCAAAGGAAGCATCCTTAAAATCGGCTTCAAAGATGGGTTCGATCACCAGTTTGGTTGCCATTTGTATGACTCGGTCACGTACGCTCGGAATGCCGAGTGGTCTTGGCTTCCCGTCTTTCTTCGGGATGTAGTGCCGCCGTACGGGCTGCGGATGGTAGTTACCTTCTTTCAGGTCTTGCTCGCAGTCCTTGAGGAAGTTCATTTCTCCTTGTTCCTCCACATCTGCCAGCGTCATGGCATCTACACCTGCCGCTCCCTCGTTCGCTTTCACTCGTCTCCAAGCTTCGCACAAGACATCCCACCGGTAGACTTTGTCGTACAAGGCATGGAATTTACGCTTGCTGTTCTCCTTGGCCGCATGACCTAGCTTTTCTTGGAGTTGTTGAACTTTTTCCTTTGGTGTTGTTAGCCGATTGGCATTCACTCACTCGTACCTCCTCCAAAAGCATAAACAAAGCAGGGCTCCTTCCCTCCCCAAAGTTATGTTGTCCTTGGGTTCTTCGGTACTATGAGCCCCTCGGACTCCCTTCCCACAGACGGCTCACTTCGTCTTTTGGACTTATAGAGTGCCTCTTTACGAATTCCTAAAAAAAAAAATCCGTGTGGGGGAGGGTCTCCCCAGTTCACTGCATAATCTTTCAAGCCATGCCGTTCCCTATACGCCGGAGGGTTCTTCACTGTTGTTCCAAGTTCTCTACAGCTTCCTTGGCCTTCGTCTATGTTTCCGAGACTCGGCACCCTCTTTTCCCCCTTGCAGGGCCTTTTTGACGACGCGGCAGGATTCACTTGATGTTGCGGCCTGGCTTGTTGCTCGCCCTGTCTCTGACAGGTACTTTTGTCGATGCGCTTTTACACACAGATTTCGCCATATGCAAGCATCCTAGCTACCAAGGTGGCTTGGCCCCTCCTTGAGTTGGACTTTCACCAACGAGATCATGCGTGCCTCTGGGCACGCGAAACAAAAAAAGACCCCGGAAAGTACCGGAGTCTGATGCTAGCGATAATTCAATTTGGTAACCATCTAACCATATATGTAGGTCGGATTGTCCGGATGATTATAATTTGATTACGTTAGCTGCTTGCGGTCCACGCGCGCCTTCGACGATGTCGAATTCTACGGATTGACCTTCTTCCAAAGTTTTGAATCCTTCGGATTGAATTGCGGAGAAATGTACGAATACGTCGCCGCCATCTTCAGTCTCAATGAAACCGTAACCTTTTTCTGCGTTGAACCATTTTACTTTACCTTGCATGCACTAACATTCCCTTCGTCATCAAATGAAGTGAAGCTTTCGGCCTTAACCTCTGCCCACAATTCAGATAATACCATCCAAAGTTATCCATTGTCAATTGGAAAAGTAAATGTTTTCTTGGAATTTTTTGTAGATTAATTGGGGATAGTGATGAATGGTGGGGTATTGTTAATATATCAGGTTATTTGTAATATACTGCCGTAGGAAATGGTTCTAATCCTTTGGCATACCAATAGTTTAAACTACTCGCAAAATCTATGACCTTCTTTTTGTCCAAATCGTACACCAAGAGATCTGGATCACCCGCCATATCAATTTCGTCTAATCTTCGAGGTGTCTTTCTACCCGATACATCATCAAAAGTACTCCAGCTTCCCACACCAGAAACAAATTCAGACCGGAAGGAAGTAAATAATGTCTCTTTATCTAGAACAATAAAAACAGCATTGTCTGAATTCACATATTGAGATGTATATTTAAATGGGATAGTCACACTTTTAATTTTCACGTCCGATATATCATGATTCAACGATGAATGTGCGCCACTATTACTAAAAGTATATGTTCTATACCAATTAAGATGAGCATTTATATTGGAAACAGAAGACGTGTTCCCAACCTTTAATCCATTGACAGTGATATCTCCGTTGGGATACTCCATAACAGCCGATATCAGATTTTCAGAATACGAAGTGAGCTTCGCTGTTTTGGCTGGATTATTGGGGTCAGGAATGACTGAGGGATTAGCCATATTAGCATGAATACTATAACTATCACCTAAAGTACCTGTAGATGTTACACGAAGCCCCCAATCCCCTGCTCCCAAATCTGTTGCAAATTTAATCTCACCTGCTTTTCCTCCAAATGGAGTCGGCGTTGCTGTTCCAGTACTCCAATCAATTGAATACAGATCAACTCTATAATTAGAGTTAGTAGATCTAATTTGAGTTAGTATACTACGATTCGAAGGGACACTAAAAAACCAAAAGTCTGATGGATCTGCTGCAGTTAAACTGTCATTAAAGCTCATTAGATCACCAGTAACATTAAAATTCGACATAATTGAAAACTCAGGTCGACTAACTTGGATAGTCTTTCCTCTAATCAATCCTTGTGTTGAAGTTGAATCTGTTAAAACTGACTTTTCAAAATTCGTTGGCAGTTCAATTTGGACTTTTTCTACAGATCCTTCCTTATTCTCAGCTAGTACAGTACTGCTAACTAATCCACTCAGTAAACTAATACTTAATAAACAACTTGCTGTCATCAATCGTATTCTTCTCATCGTTCTACCTCTCTTCTTTTTTTCCTTATAAGTACCAGAGAAAACACTAGTTAGGTAAATTATAAAGGTATATATAATATATTATGTATTTATATTGAATTTCCTTCCTTAATGTGTAATTAGTTATGATAGCGTAAATTATATTGTGTAAATAGAAAAGGGAAGACCTTTTCTAATAAGAATTGAGTTACCACACAACAATTCAGAGAGGTCTTCCATATGAATCATTTTACAACGGATTTAGTTCAGCTCTAGTAACATACCAGGAGTATTTCAGCCATTTAGAGTCTATCATGAATCATCTGCTCGAAACCGCGCTTACGGCATTTCTAGATTATGAAAAATATGACCGTGCTGGCGTGAATTCAGCAGCTCTCGTAACGGATCGTACACCCGTACGTTTTATACCGAGTATGGCGACTTGCAGCCCACTATGCCCTAGGATCCTCCATCATTCACCTGTTTCAAAAGGGCGTCACCCTGACGGAAATCGCTGACCTTATCTAGAAAATGTATGGTCATCACTATACACCTGAAGCGGGAAGAGTAACGCCAATCTACAAGAAAAGGTTATTATATCTACACAAAAATCTTGACGCTTCCTTAAGGCTTCATTAGAGGGATTGGTATAACCTTATTCTTTAAAAGTAATATTATGATTTAAAATACTATTAAGATAAAAATATATTACAGAATAAATGGATTTAAAAATTGGTGACTGTCTCTATTCTCTATTTTCCCCTTTAGATTTGTTAGATCAGGTAGATTTTCTAAATATTTTTTTGCGATTTCATCATTAAAATCAACATTTCGAGTATATCTGATTTCTAACTCCCTATTTTGTTTAACAGCAACAAATTTTTCAATTAAGCCATTGCTAATATAAGTTACCAATGATTTATGGGCACTTTTAACAGCATTCATCCCTAGGATAAATGGATCAATTGCCTCTAGCTTAGGAAACGCATGAAATAGCATGTCGCCTGAATCTAGTCCTTTACTTAACATATGAATGGTTGCTCCCACTAACTGAGGGTTTCCGTCATACATAGCCCAAAAGTTACAAGAATTCCCTCTATAATATGGTGATACTCCCATATGAATATTAATTGCCTTGTTTTTCACCAAGAATTCACACAAAGGCCCTTTTATATAACTGGCACCAAAAATTATATAATAATCTGAGTTAAGCGCTGGAGAGAGGGTATTTAAATCAACTTTATTAAGATCACCCAGTTTGAGTGCTAATTGTGTTACATTGTTTGATGTAAATCGTAAATTCCCAAAAACTTTATTTTCTGCTCAATAACATGTTCAAAATACTCTTGCATAATTTCGCTCTTTTTGAAAAAATCATCTATTTGTCCAGGAAATACGGTATTGCATTCCTGTACTGCATATACTTGGTCACTTATCTCTGCTAAGGATTCAATTAAAGCAAGATGGCGCGGTTGATTTGAAGTAAATACTGTAATTTTCATTGTATTTTATACATCTCCTTTATAATGTTTGTATGATCTTCTCTAGGAAATTCATACTTAGTATAATGGTTCTCCACCATATTAGCCCGAAACCCCAAGTCAATTTGCAAATTCCCCAGAACAGAAATGGTGTCTTGATTGTAAGAATTGCAAGGGTGAGACATTGATTTTGGGGGAATGCCCAGTAACTTTTTAAGGTAATTATAGTTTTGAGTATATTCACTAATTTGCTGAGCTTCAGACAGTTTATTCATAGATGTCGGGTGAGAGTGAGAATGTAAACCAACAATATGTCCCTCTTCATGCAGCTGAATAAGATTCTCTTCATCCATCCAAAGTTTATTTTTCGACGGATTGTCAAACCAAGCGCGACAGTTCCTCTGTGAAAGATTCGTGAGCAGTTCTCCACCCCAAGCATTTTCGGGGCCTGTTATTGATTAAATTCAGGGAGTGGGCGAGATATTCATCCTCCACTTGTGCAAAATCGGTGCCCTTGGGGGGAAACTCTCGAAGTAATCCATTCCCATTTTCGTTGGAACCACGTTGCCAGGATGAATACGGGTCAGCAAAATAAACATGGAGGCCGTGGGTCGTCTCTAGATTGGCGTAGCAAGCAAACTCCTTCCCTCGGTCAGCGGTTGCGGTGAGGAAGGCCCCTTTCGGGTACTGTGAGATGGCTACACCAAGCGCAATCTCCATGGACAATGCGGTACGATCAGGCATGAGAATCGCGGTATATAGACGCGTTTTACGTTCAATGAGTGTAGCTACGCAACCTTTACTTTTCCCACGACCCGATACGACGGTATCCAGTTCCCAGTGCCCAAAGGTTTCACGGGAACGGACTTCTTTCGGACGATCTGAAATGGTTCTGCCAATGGCGAATTTACCGCGAGTTTCTGCGGGTTTCTGACGCTTCCCTTTGTGACGTAAGACCTGTAATGTACCTTGAACCAGACGTCCTGCGTAGATCCAGCGATAGATGGTTTTGAAGGAGACTACAAGCAGGCCATCAGCGCGGAAACGTTCGGTGATTTGTTCTGGAGACCATGTGGCCACAAGTTTTTCCTCCAGCGAAATAGCCAGGGAATTCGACCATTTCCCTGAAGGAACCGTGGCCTGACGACGTTCCTGATATGCATGCTGAGCTTGTTCTGCTTTGTAGGCTTCGGATGAAGCTGTGCGCGCTAATTCACGACAAATAGTCGAGGGATGTCTGCCCAGCTCCTTTGCAATCGCTCGTGAACTTTTGCCTTGCTGGTGGAGGATTTCTAGCTTGCTGCGTTCGATTATGCTAAGATGTGTGTAGCTCATGGTGGATTCTCCTTGTGTGAATGGTTGTTGTGGTGACTTCATTCTACACGAATCCGGCCATGGGCCCTTTTTTTATTTATTTCCAGTAGGTGTCGCACTTCATATTACAATCCGTCTTTCAAATTTAGTAGATCTACTTTATAATCCCTCAGCATGAGTTTCATAACATGATGGTATCGTTCTGGTCCTAAGACTTCATCTCGTATATATCTAAAAGTTCGATCATTATCAGTATAGAATGGGAAATCAGAAAGGTGTTGAGACGGAATAAAATTCTCCATTTCTTTTAAAATTTCATGTTTGTAGTCAGTAAGTTTAAGATAACTAAAAAACTCATTATAAAAATCATCAATGTCTTCAAAATTAGAAAAGCGAAAATATCGATAAACTTCTAACCATTCCAATTCTCCCTGAAAAGGAGAACTGTATACAAACCAAAAAGCTGTTATTCCATAATATTTAAAGACCGGATAAGCAACATCAAATTGACACTTTAATCCATCATCCAAAGTTATACACAAATCAGTTTCCTTAAGTTTGTTATTAACTGCTCTTTCATACCATTCATCTGCCGACAAAATATTCTTTCTACCTATATATTCTATCATTTTTTCCAATTGCTCATTTGAAATAGAGCCCTGCCCTTTAATATGCCTATCATTATGAAAATGATGAAACATAATTCCATGTGCTTTCATTAAATCATCCTTCTCTCAACTTCTCTGATGAACCTAAGAACCTACCTATAAATATGCCTTATTTATCGCATCGATAAATTGCATAATGACAAACTCTTGATTATTCTTAGTCATATTAGTATCAGAAGGGAGGCAAATGCCATAATTAAATAGTAATTTGCTCACATCCTGATTATCGTCATGGAAATAATAATCGGTACCCTCAAAAATCGGCTGCAAATGAAGTGGCTTCCATACAGGACGGGACTCAATATTGTTTTTTTCCAAATGATTAATAAGTGACTCGATAATATCATTTTTTTTATGGTTATGGACTATAGCTGTTGTTAACCAACGAGTTGAGTTTCCATAACTAGCTTCTGGCATAAAATTAAAACTATCAATATCAGAGAGACATCTAAAGTATCGCTCAAAAATCTCTCTTTTCTGTTCAATTCGCTCATTTAGTACTTTAAGCTGGCCACGGCCAATACCTGCGAGCACATTGCTTAACCGATAATTGTAACCAATCTGACTGTGTTGATAATGTTTAGCTATGTCCCTTGCTTGAGTAGCATAAAATCTTGCTTTATTCAAGCTCTCAACATCATCTGAAACAAGCATGCCCCCACCTGAAGTGGTTATGATTTTATTACCATTAAACGAGTACACACCAAACTTACCAATAGTTCCACTCATTTGCCCCTTATATGTAGCACCAAGAGATTCCGCAGCATCTTCAATAATAGGTACTTCGTACTCATCGCATATTTTTTTCAGTGAATCGTAGTCTGCGCTCTGCCCATACAAGTTCACTATAATGACCGCTTTGGGTTTCTGACCTTTATATGCATAAGCCTTCATGGCACGTTCCAAAGCAAGTGGAGACATATTCCAGCTATCAGGTTCAGAATCAATAAATACTGGTGTTGCTTTTTGGTATAAGATTGGATTGGCACTAGCGACAAAGGTCAAAGAAGAACAAAAAACAATGTCTCCTGCTTGTACATCAAGTAGCACTAAAGCCAAGTGGATAGCAGCCGTTCCGGAACTTAAAGCGACGGCTCCAGCACTACCAACATAATCAGCCAGTTCCTGTTCAAAAGCATCTATGTTAGGCCCGAGTGGTGCAACCCAGTTACTTGTAAATGCTTCATTGATATATCGTTGTTCCAACCCGCTCATATGGGGAGAGGCCAAATAAATACGATTTCGCTCTGTCATGTGCTTTTCATCCCTTGCTTTTGAAATGTTTATTGATTTTGGCTGGGCACCCTACAGCAACTACTTGCTCAGGAAGACTATGAATAACAACAGCCCCTGCCCCCACAATAGTCCCTCTACCAACCTTAACTTGTGGTACTATACTCGCACCAATCCCGACATGAGCAGAACAACCAATCTCCACACCACCAGCCAGATGAACACCTGGTGACAAATGGACGAAATCGCCTATAAGACAATCATGATCAACAGTAGCAGCAGTATTCACAATAACATGTCTACCTATCTGAGCATCAGCATTAATTACTGTATTAGCCATAATAACGGATCCATCGCCTATGACAACATTAGATCCTATAATGGCGGTTGAGTGTATCGCTTTTCCAAATTGAACATTGCTCTGTTCAAAAATGTTGGCTAGTTTGACTCTTGTAGCATTATGTCCAATTGCTATGATATAGAGGCTTTGTGGATACTTAAGGTTAATCTTTTCTAGCTGGTCTAATCCACCGAGCAACGGGATTCCCCTCCAATCGCTACCTCTCTTATGATCATCCATAACTCCAATGATTTTTTCACCACATGAATGCAGGTTATCTAGCACTACCTTTCCGTGACCACCCGTACCAAAGATAATATAGCCCAGAAAAAGACCTCCCTATTCATGCTAAAATACAAATACCACGAAGAGCCCTTCTCAATTAATACGTAATTGTTTTCTGAATCAGTTGTTCAGTCCAACTAATATTTCTGAGAATATTGACAATAACGCTGCTTGTATTCTCTTTAGCATATACATTTTTTGTTTCAGAGATAACTTTCTGAAATTCTTGCGAATTTGCTTTTTCCAGCGCTTTTTGAAGCTCAATATCGTCCTCCGGGATGTCAATCACGTTAAATGACCGCTCTCTGCGCCCTTGTCGTACACCAATGTTAATAACTGGTTTATTAAATGAGGCAGCTTCAATGATTCCAGACGATGAGTTCCCTACTAAAATCTTTGCATGCTTCAGCATCACCAGATAATCCAACGGCTCAAAATTGGTTATAAGATGAACATCAGGATTTACGACAAACTGATTATAAATATCAACAAGTGCGTCTGATCCTGCATCTGAGTTAGGCATGATACATATAATCTCGTATCCCTGGTTCAACAACATCTGCAGCATCCTAGCCAGCATCTGCAAATTTGTTGATTGGGTAGTGACAGGATGGTATGCAAATAAAACATATTTATTTTTCAGGTGAATATTGTATTTATTTGCGGTTTGCTCATAGTCAGGAAGGACAGTATTCATTATCGTTTCAATTCTTGGAGCCCCTACGACATGAACTCTCCATGGATCCTCACCAAGTCTAATTAATCTTTCTTCACTCTTTTCAGTAGCGACCAGATGTATATGTGCCAATTTGCTGATCGCGTGGCGAACGGATTCATCTATAGTGCCTGTCACTTCCCCCCCGTGCAGGTGGACGAGAGGAATATTAGTATGAGAAGCCACAATAGCTGCCGCAAGCATTTCTCCCCGATCTCCCAACACTACAACCACATCTGGCTGAATGGTTTCCAGCGCTTGAGTCATTCCGATAATAGCCAATCCTATAGAACGAGACATGTTGGCATGTGAGGAGCCTTGTAGCAGACAATCCACCTGTGCTGAGATTTGAAACCCATCTTGTCTTATCTGTTCTACGGTATTACCAAACTGTGGAGACAAATGCATGCCCGTTACTAAAAGATGCAGATCAAGGGTTTCTTCTGCATTAATTGCTTTTAAAACAGGATAATAAATGCCATAGTCTGCTCGGGTTCCGGTAACCACTACAATTTTTTTCATCGTAAATCTTCCCATGATAATAATTGATCTTCAACAATATCCCTAGTGAGTTGCTTACCTATGAATTCAGTATAAAATTTAGGTTCAATTCCTGTTCCAGGACGCTTAATATGGATATCTTTTTCTTGAAGTGTGTCGCCAGCTTGTAATGATCGGCCTGCAACAAGACTTTTCCTCGCAACTGCCTTAGTACTTTCTTCAGATGGCATACAACGCTTAATTCCATTACCCAGTACCTTTTCCACTCTTCGAATGGCCTCGATCATAGTAGCAAACTCTGATGGCTCTAAAGATGCTTGGTGATCCGGGCCAGGAAGGCTACGATCCAATGTAAAGTGCTTTTCTATAATCTTTGCCCCCATTGCTACAGCAGCAACAGCCACTTCAATACCATCTGTATGGTCGGAGTAACCGGTGATTCTGCCAAATTCATCCGCCATTGCTTTCATTGCAAGTAGGTTAACGTCCTCCAAGGGGGCAGGGTAATCTGATGTACAATGGAGCAAAGAAACATTACTTTTTGTAAAAATTTTCATTGATTCCCTTATCTCATTCATATCAGACATACCAGTAGAAAGTATAATTGGCCGGCCGTACTGATTAAGTTGCTGGAGAAAGGGAGTATTATTTAAATCGCCAGAGCTGACTTTAAAAGCATTTACTTCAATAGAATCTAAAAATTGAGCACTTTCCTCATCAAAAGGGGTTGAAAGAAAATCAATTCCTTTCTTGTCACAGTAATTTTTGATATTTATAAATTCGGAATGACTTAACTCCAATTTTTGCAGCATCTCCAATTGGCTGCCTGAAATTCCTGTGTTTTCAGCTTGGTAGGCTGCCTTTTGAGCATGCCTAGTTACTAATTTTTTACTGTCAAACGTTTGGAACTTAACTGCGTCTGCCCCGCATATCGCAGCTTGGTCCACACACTGAAGCGCACGTTCCAAATTTCCATTGTGATTCACCCCTACTTCTGCAATAATATACACCGAACCAGCGTTGATTTTTGATAAATATTTGCCCATTCATGTATACTTCCTCTCTATCAAATGGATACATCGTTATATGAATTATATTACACTCGATTTTGCATAAGAAATTCTGCCCACTTCAAATCCATTTCATCATCAATATCTACAGATCGCTCTTTTGGCATGATATAGCCAATATTATTTGGGCCTACCATCAAGTTTTCAATCATCAGCAGATCTCTTTTAATTATATATATTGCTCCATTTAACATGTAAAGTTCAGGCAACTCTTGCCTTCTAAGGTTTCCAGCTTGATCTTTCAAATAAGGTTGAATTATTCCCTGATTCCATTCCCTTAAAAGATAGGGATGAGTATCGGCTAACGTAATACTTTGTAATGAATCTGCCTTATGGGTTATAAATAATTGGTACGCCTCACGAATATCGTAATCATTTCGCAAAGGAGAGGTAGGCTGAAGCAACATAATGTATTGGAAATGATGATTCTGCTTAAGCTCATAAAAATGAACCGCATGTTTTAATACATCAATACTCGCTGCTTCATCAGTAGCCAGTTCTACCGGACGAAGAAAAGGAACATCAGCCCCAGCCAACTTTGCTATTCTTGCTATTTCATCGTTGTCTGTAGACACTAATACTCCATCCATACATCCGCTTTTAAGAGCAGCTTCAATGGTATATTCGATTAACGGATTTCCGCCTAAACTTCTTATGTTTTTTTGAAGCAAGCCTTTCGACCCCCCCCTTGCAGGGATCACCGCCAGACATTTAGCTGTTTTATTCATAACACAACTTTTGAAAAGCCTAGACCACTGGCTTCAATAAGTTCTCTAATTTCTACTGTATAAATTTGCTTAGCTGTTTTGGAGGAATATTCTTGACGCTCTGCTTTTCTAAAACCTTCGTAGTGATACTCCTTTTCCAGAAATAAAGACGGAATAATATACATTTGTTCATTTTCCAAAGCTCTTTCCGATTCTTCCAGGGTCATAAGCTCTTCATATAATTTTTCTCCAGGTCGAATACCCGTTTCAATCACCTCACCGGAATACCTTAGAGCTCCCGCTTGTTCATATGATTCAATCAGACACTTTGCCAGGTCTGTGATTTTGAGGATTGGCATTTTAAGTACAAATACCTCACCGCCTTGAGAGTATTTCGCAGCATCGATAACCAATTGAGCAGCTTGTGGAATGGACATCATAAATCTCGTCATTTCCGCATGTGTGACCGTTAATGGTCTCCCCTCAACAATCTGATTCTTGAACAATGGAATAACCGAACCCCTAGAACCCATTACATTTCCGAAACGAACACAAGAGAATATAGTTCGTTTGCTACCCTTATAGAAAATCGCAGCCGAAATCAGTTTTTCAGACAATAGTTTGGTCGCTCCCATTGTGCTTGTGGGATTAACAACTTTATCTGTACTAATAGCGATGACCTTCTCAACATTGTGATCAATAGCTGTTTCGATTATATTTTGTACACCAATAACATTCGTTTTGATGGCTTCCATCGGATTGTACTCACAAGAAGGAACATGTTTTAAAGCAGCTGCATGAAAAATTATATCCACATCTTCCATGGCATATCCAAGCCTCTGTTTATCTCTAATATCTCCAATTAAATATCTTATATTTCCAAATTCTTTAAGTTCCTGTTGTAATTCAAATTGCTTACTTTCATCTCTACTGAAAATTCGTATTGCTTTTGGACGGTAGGTCAATAAATTTCGCACAATTTCACTGCCTATTGATCCGGTTCCCCCAGTAACTAATATTACTTTGTTATTAAACATACTGTTAACCTCCAGTCCAATTTACGTGCTATTTATCAATCTGTTTTTTTATATGAACTAGGGTACTAATAATGTACAAACACACCATTTTTCGTACATTCCTTCACTAGTCAATTTTAAAGAAGTTTCAATGATTGAAAATATTGAAGTATTTAGATAAATCCAGGCTGATTCTCATATATTAAAGTGTTGTGTACATTTTAGTCTACATCCATGAAACTTTTTTTATTTCACACAATAAGGTGCCAGACTTCGTATCACAGTCATTAGATTAAATACTTTACTATCATATATCGGTTTAAAACAACCTTCTATGAATCTTTAGAGTAAAAACCCTCTCAGTGTATAACCTGAGAGGGTTTCTTTTAATAATATTTCTATCATTTCCTACGATCCATAAGTATGCTACCCGGGGAGAGATTAGATTCATACGCACTACGCTGAGTTGCCGCTTGCCTACGATTATACAACCATTCCTGAGCTTCGAGGCGGAGTGTTTCCATTCTCCCCAGTATAGTTGGATCCAATTCCAGTACTCGTTTAATTCTATTCTTTTGATTTTCAGTAGATACTTCTTTATTTAGTAACGCCACATTAATGAGATCAATAATGGATTGTCTCTTTGTAATAAACTCTTCTATTTCCTCGTAAGAGCATATTTCGATACTATCCATAAATGAAATGGTTAACTCTTCTAATTGTTCGATATAATTATCCATTAGCAGTTTCCGCTTGACCTAATGCTATTTTATTGGCCTGAATCCAAGTCTCACGTAACTCAACTAAATAACTTAAAGCTTCTTCTATTTTTTGTTGATCTTTACGTATATTCGCCTCAATAAGCAGATAGTTGGTGTATTCATAAAGAGAGTACAAATTCTTTGATATTTCATAATCAAAATTAAGCGTGCCCATCAATTCACTGACAATAGATTGAGCTTTACCAAGATTGGTACTTGTCTTTTCATGATCATGTTGCTGCAGGCCTTGGAGCGCAGTTTTGATAAACCTTATAGCACCATCATACAGCATAACAACAAGTTGGGCTGGAGTTGAAGTTTGGACTGCTGATTGCTTGTATTTATTGTAAGGAGAATTAATCAATTCGCTCACCTCTAACTATGAATTCGAGCCCAGACTTGATAACAAACTGGAAGACTGGGAATTTAATTTGCTAATTGCCTGTTCCATTGCAGTAAATTGTTTGTAATATCTATTTTCAGCAATAGTAAGATTTTTCAGCATTGTATCCATACGGCTATCATATGACTTTAGTTCACGTCCCATAACACTCTCAGGTTTATAAGCTCCTGTTACTGAACCGGAAAAACGGTCAGTACCCGCACGGTCAGAGATCATATTGATTGAACTACTAACTTTCTCAGCGAGCTTATCAAAAATCCCCGTAGAAGGAGAACTTACTGGCCCTTGAAATAGATCCAATATTTTTTGAGGATTATCAGAGATGGCCTTCTTCAATTTAGACTCATCCAGTATAAGTTTACCTTCATCATAATACTTACCCGTTGTTATCCCCATAGCACTAAGATCACCCAAATTTGCGGTGATGATCATCCTCATCTGCGAAACCGTCGATGTCAAAATATCATCATTTTTCAGCAAACCACTTTGTGATTTTTCTGTCCAGGCTTTGATATCAGCGTCTTTCATTTCCTTCTTTTGCTCATCTGTAAGTGGTGCAAAATTACGATATTTAGCTTCACTCGTTTTGGTATTCAATGTACTGAGTAAAGAATTATAATCTTCAATGAATCCTTTAACAGTTTCCAAAACATTATCTGGATTTCTCTGAGTTGTTATATTAACGGTCTCCCCAGATGGGGTCGTTGAGAGCAAATTGAATGTAATTCCATTTAATATGAAGTTGTTGCTATCTTTCTCAACATCTATTCCGTTAATATTTAATTTTGCATTTTCACCCGATTTGAAATTTTGCTCACCTTTAAACAGCGCCAGTAACGTATTATCACCTGTATCGGTTCCAAGTTTAATTGGAGTTCCATCTTTGGAGGTTAAGACTAGTTTCCCAGACTTCTCATCAAAACTTGCTGTTGCATTTGCACCTGTACGAGCCGAGATTTCTGTTATAACATCAGCGATGGATTTAGAACCTGCAAAGCTGAAAGTTTCATTGTTAATTTTGAGAGAAAAAGGTTCAGCGGCTCCAGTCAGGTCAGATAATTTAGTGCTTCCCAAAAAACCTGAACCCGCGCCATTGGTCTCGATAACTGTTTTATTAGTTGGTGTACCACCAAATAAATTAATAACAGAATTTGAACCAGTATTACCTCCGATATCTACCTTACCAGCAGGGCCACTTGTCTTAGAACGAATGATCAACTGGCCTGTTAATTCGTCATAACTTGCATTGACATTCGCTTTGGTATTAGAGTTAATTGTAGAAATCATACTTGAAATTGATGTAAGACCATTGAATAATGGCTTTCCATTATCATCTTTGAAACTTACACCATTGATGACTAGATCGAAACCTTTATCAAGATAATCCTTACGGTCAGTTTCACTCATCCCTGCTAAATTAACACCGTCAACTTCTGCAAGAGTAGAAGTACCTTTATAAGTCTTATCCGTACCTGTAGTTTGCACGGTAGCACTTGTTGCAAGTTTTGATATTTGTACTTTCATATCAATCCCATTTGCATCAGCAGTGGCGTCTGCTTTAAGTGCATCCGTATTCCCCGTTACAACAGCTTTATTCGCGTTCAGTGCTGAATCCTTACCATACTTGTCCGTTAGTTTATTAAAACGGAAATCATAGAGCTTGCTATTTATCTCCCGATAGCTGTCACGCTTCCATTCTACCAATTGTTTATTTTGGGTAATTTTATCGTACGAAGCACGTTTTGCAGTCATCATACTTTTCACAAGACTATCTATATCCATACCTGAAAAACCATTAATACGAGTCACCATAATCACTTTTCCCCCTTAGATTCAGATTTTTTCATCAATAAGAATACCAGCAATTTCCATCATTTTAGCTACTAAGTCTAGCGTTTTTTCAGGTGGGATCTCACGAATTAACTCTCCAGTTTCTCTGTTCAATACTTTCACCATAATATCATGTGTCTTTTCGTGAACACTAATTTCCAACGAAGTTTGTGGCCCTTCTAAAGACTTGATTGCCCGCTCTATTGTTTTAACAAGTTGTTCATTCACTACAGAATTCTGAACCACTGAGGTCTTCAATTCTTTAGGGTTAGAGACCGAAGGACCCGATTGTGCAGTCAACGAATGCTGATCGTTGTATTCAGAGTTATGCTGTCTGCTTATAGTAGTATTTGCCGTTAATGATAATTCTATATTCATGAATGCCCGCCTCCACAATAATTAATGTTATTATGTTTATCTTATCGGTATATTCTCAAAGTTCCATTAGGTAATTTTTGTATACTCCCCTTTATTCAATCTCCAATTGGTTTTCTAACACTGTTATAATTTCCGAGAGAACAAGTAGGCTTGTTTTCACAAATTCGATTTGAATTTCCCTGTTCTTGCTTAAATTATCTGCTGATAGGAATTGCTCTATCTCGAACAATCTCCACACACTAGTAATCAAAACGGCTTGTAAATTATGACGTAAAAGCCAGTTACTCATTAGCTCTCCAAAGAGAACATCAGTCTTTTCTAATATTTTTAACGACTTCAAAAGTTGAGATTGAGAACGTTGTTTGTGAATGACTAGTTGTTGGAGATTTCTAAGTTGTTTTTTTAATTTCATTTCTTTTTCTTTGAAATTCCCCAATTCTCCCTTTAAGCTATTTTTAATTTGGTTAATATCTACAGAATAATTATTAATTCCCTTTAACTCCTGAGAAACGTTCAATAAGTAAGAACTGGGGCCACAATATTGGTCATACACTTCTTTCAAACTCATCTGCGATGTATGATTGATCAAAGCCCCACCTTCTGTTGCATTAATAACATTTAGCTGTTTTGTATATATTTCTGTTTCAAACCAATTACGGAATGCATTCCATGTGTCAGTTGTCGCAACATCGCCGCCACTATACCCTTTTGTAAACACTTTCTTGGCCACACCATCAGCGCTTATAGGTTTCTGATCATAAATAGTATTGCTGGCATGAGTTTCCGCCAAAGAATTTCCATATGCAAGATCCTGTCCAACAAGAACAATAGGCGAAGCTCCTAGATGCTCAGCAAATCCAAAAGCAATATGTGCACAAGATAATCCAATGCTAATTGAATTATCCTGCGTTAGATTTAACATTTCTTTAAGCCAGTTATACTCTCCAACGTTTTCACGAATTGGAATAATCACTTCGCCTTTAAATTCTTCGAATATTTCCGGATAAACTAGTAGGGGGGCAACTAATGTAACTTCAGATGGATATGACTTATCCTTATAAAAATAGGAATAGGTTAATTCACCTCTTTCAATTGAGCAGATAAAGTCAGGTACAATCCCTTCTTTACACAATCTGTCAGCAATCGTATCAACCGCAACAATAACTGCCTTACCTATAAATTTTCTCAATTCTTTTATATTTTTATTAAGTGACGGGCCAGCTGCTACAACAATAGCAGGCATATCTTTAAACAAATCTTTTAATTGAGAAACATCCTTCGAACGCGCGAGATTTTTAACATTTAACATATTTTGTTTGAATCCTAGTAAACTATCGTCTACAGAGTTTCCATACAATGTCGTTTTATATTGAGCCACTTCTTTAATTTGTTTAACAACTAAAATACAAGAATCGACATCAAAATCCCGGTAATAAGTGGTGAAATAAAATTTAATGTTTTTAAGATAAAAAATCAGACTGGTAGAGAACATACGTTCCAAAAACATAGGCATACTGCTCAAATCATCAGCAAAAAGAATCACGTTCGAAAATTGGATAAAAGAAAGCTCTTCTTCGTTCAGAACGTGATTAAAAAATGAGAAACTCGGTTCTATAATGATCAGAAAAGACTCTTTGCTCATACTTTGAATTAATTGCTTAAGTTCTGAAACTGAGTATAGACCTATAGCAAAGATGAGTTCTTTCTTTAATACATTTGGTAAAAAGGTAGCATCAAAGCTATTCTTCAAATATATTATTTGGTTATTCACTTCAATTAGATCCCCTTTATCCGGATCTTTCTCATAGAGGTTAAAAGAAATATCATTGTTTTTGGGCTCACCAATCCAATGTAACTTGTTCATAGATAAAATATTAATATTTTCTTCAATTAATTTCACTGCATTTTCTCCTTAATTGCATATTTAAAAATAACCCATTATATATCAAACTATAAAAATAAAGCCCCACAGAAAGTGGGGCACATGTATTGAATGAGCTTAAACAAATTATCTAAGCAGTTGAAGCACGCCTTGTGGTTGTTGATTAGCTTGAGCCAACATAGCTTGGGAAGCTTGTGCCAAAATGTTATTTTTGGTTTGTTCCATCATTTCTTTAGCCATGTCAACGTCACGGATACGTGATTCAGCTGCAGTCAAGTTCTCGGAAGCTGTTCCCAAGTTATTGATTGTGTGCTCCAAACGGTTTTGTACAGCACCCAGTTTAGAACGTTCAGTGGATACTTTTTGTGTTGCTACGTCAATGACTTTAATAGCGACATCAGCTTGAGCTTGAGTAGAAATTTGCAACCCTTTTACACCCAATGCTGAAGTACCCATATCATTAATTGAAAGGTTCATTGATTGGCCTGTGTTTGCACCAATTTGGAATGTTGCCGTTCCATCGGTACGAACGTTAGCAGCTGCTGTTGTCTCAGTGAACGAAGAGAGTGCATTCGTAGCAGAAGTACGAGCATTACCACTTGAATCTTTAACGGAAATTGTGAGTCCATTTACCGCGCCAGTTGTTCCTGTAGTACCTGCTGTGACAACAAGTTTACCTGCACTAATAGTAAGTGCAGAATCAGCACCATCCAAATCAGCAATGTCTGAAGTACTAGTTACTGTGATATCCGTGTTAACAGTCGTGCCATCCTTAACATAAGATACAGTAATCGTGTCGCCACTCTTGATTCCAAGGCTGTTACCATTTTTATCAGTAAGATTAGTTAAAAGCGTAGTATCCGCAGTTAAAGCAGCACCTGCAGAGTTTTTAATAGCAGCATTCTCATTAATGTTTGCTACAGCAGTATTAACTGCACTACCCATGGAACCATCAAGCAGGTTTTTAGTATTGAATTGAGTAGTCGATTGGATACGATCGATCTCTTTATTCAATTGATCCATCTCATCTTGCAGGTTTTTACGGTCGCCAGAAGTATTCGTATCGTTACCCGATTGAACTGCGAGTTCGCGCATACGTTGCAGGATGGAGTGAGTTTCGTTCAGTGCACCCTCAGCAGTTTGGATCAAAGAGATACCATCTTGCGAGTTACGGGATGCTTGATCCAAACCACGGATTTGACCGCGCATTTTTTCGGAAATTGCCAATCCAGCAGCATCGTCACCAGCACGGTTGATGCGAAGACCAGAAGACAACTTCTCGATGTTTTTGTTCGTGTTAGTAGTGTTAGTAGACAGTTGACGGTGAGTGTTCAACGCCGCGATATTGTGATTAATAATCATTTGATATTTCCTCCCTGAAAATAAGTTAGTTCCACATCCTTGTGGTAAACGCCGCGACATTAAGGTCGGCCGCCCTGCCGAAGCAGCGTCTAAATAATATATCGACAGGAGAGGAGCAACTGTTTATAGCAAATTGGAATTTTTTTATTCTTTTTTAGTACTATCGTTTCGCAAGCGTTCCATAAACGCTTCAACGTTGGCTGCTAGAGGTGTTGCAGACTCACGATTTGCTTCCTGAATGGATGTATAAATCTCCTGTCGGAATATATCAATATGCTTGGGTGCAGAGATACCTATTCGAACCGTATCACCTTCTACAGCAAGTACAGTCACCTCAATATGATCCTGGATGACGATGGACTCTCCCTTTTTACGTGATAGTACCAGCATATGTCAAACGCCACCTTTCTCTGATTTCGCTTCATCTTCTGCCCAGATAAGATGACGTGTATCGTAGCTGGTTTGATGGAGTACAACCTGCTTGCCCACCCGGTGTTCGGGATTAAGTACAACAGGTGCAAGAAGGTTCATGGTAGATTTATTCGTTTGGGAATGGATTGTAACCATAGAGTACACTGATACTTGGTCAATGATTCCCATCTCTTCCTTGTCTATCTCGCTCAGCTCAAAACTATAATCGGACACAAACGTAAATGGACTTACCAACAAGAACGATAAATTCGGCTCTCGTACGGACTGTAAATAAATGAACGGCGTTTCTTCCCACGGAATTAACGCAAACTCTGTCTCTTCTTCAAATCCAGGCAAACCTTTGGGAAACTGATATACGTCTTCTCCACTAATCTCTACTTCTCCCCACGTACTTGTATGAATAATAATAACGAACGCCTCCTTGGCGAATAATAAATTATACAAAAAGAGCCATAGAGGGCTGCATCCGAGACCGTCTATAGCTCTACATTATAACTCACAACCCCACATCTATGGCAGGTGGAGTGTATTGAACTGATGCATATTGTTTCACATAGATATCCAACTTACCTCTTTGATACTCAATTTCCGGTTTATTCACTACAACATTCATTTCGGAGACAGCTGATTCATAACTGATATCTGGCGGCCTTGTATCAATTTGAATATCTACGTTATCAAATGATGCAGGAGTCCTTGTTTCTGGAAAAGGCTTTGGTTGCCAATCCATACCAATAATATTAGCTATCGTATTGCTCGGTTTATGAATAGCAGCCAACTGATTTCCCTGTTGAACGCGTTCAGCCATGTTTTGCAAAAACTGTTGTTCAATGCCTGAGTAAATTCGGGCATTCAGGTCAATCATATTGCCACCATTGTAGGCAGAGAAAGCCTTGCTCTGATCTACATGAAGAGTGATTGGGTGACTCTCCACTGTAAGCTTGGCAGGTTTAGTGTTTAGCTGAACTTCTGCCTTAGGCTGACGAATAGAGTACTGACCAGGATTAGTCTCCATATTTAGGATAGAAGGTGTAGTTCTAATCTGAACTACAGGAAGCGTCTTCATGATTTAGATCCCCCTTTATCTAAGGAAATCCACCAAAGATGGAGAGATAATTTTTGCACCTGCAGACAAAGAAGCATTGTAGATATTTTCCTGAATTTTAGATTGAATGGATAACTCTGCATAATCTGCATCCTCAACCTTAGATTGAAGATCAGTTAAGTTAATGCCTAGATCATCCAATCTTCCCATCATCAGATCAACACGATTCGTCTTTGCACCAATTTCAGAGCGGATTGCCAGCATTTTGTCCATCCGACTGTCAATGTTGTCAAGTTGATTTGAAAGTTCCTTCTGGTCGCCATCCGACAATGCTTTCATAATTGTATTCATAACAACAAATAAATTGTCATCTTCTGTACCTGTACCAAACACCTCATTACCATCCACGTTAATTGGTAATTGTACACTCTCACCAACAATAAAATTAACCTTACCTTTATCCGTTACAACAGAAGCAGCATTGGTTGTGTCGAAAGAGCCATCTGGATTAGAAGGGAAATCATAAGGCTTAATATCATAGGTCTCGCCATTAAAAATATATTTTCCGTTCAGTTTACTGTTGGATATATCCACAAGCTGTTCCTTAAGTTGTTGTACTTCTTCATTGATACTATCCAATGCCGATTGAGGGTTTGTTCCCGTAGAAGCTTGCACCGTTAACTCACGAAGACGTTGCATTACGTTTCCAGCCTGATTCAAAACAGTGTCATTGAATTCCAGCCAAGAAACTGCACTATCCACGTTTTTCTGATATTGCTCATTAGAGGACAATTCTGCACGATAGCGAAGGGAATAGGTGATCCCTACAGGGTCATCAGAAGGCTTGTTTATTTTCCTGCCTGTCGCTAACTGAGTCTGGGTATTATTCATCTGTTGCGCATTCCGGTTCAAGTTCAAAAGCAGTTGCGAACTCAACATATTATTAGTAATTCTCATAATAGATGCTTACTCCTTCCTTAACTATCTGCCTACTACGCCAGTAGAGTTAATCAATTTATCAAGCAGTTGATCAAATGTGGTCATAAAACGCGCAGATGCACTATAGGCATGCTGGAACTTAATCATGTTCGCCATCTCTTCATCCAGCGATACACCACTCACGGATTGACGACGGGTATCCACTTGCTCTACCAGGAACTCCGAGTTGGATGTCTGACGAGCCGCTTCCTGAGATTGTACGCCCAGTTGTCCCACAATTGCACTGAATTGTGCACCGATCGTTGCATTACGTAAACCATCTGCTGATTTCATCGGTGTATCTTTCAGATTCGCAAGCAAGATGGCAAGTGTATTGTTACCTTTGATTACAGTCTCTGTACCAGAAGCATCCGATGTTCGGAGTGAGGTTGCGATCTTGTTCGGATCAGCTAGGATCTCTGCGTTCAATGAAATATTACCAGCTGTAATCGCTGTTCCACCACCCGCTGCTGTAAAGAATGGTAATCCACCTGTATTGGTTCCATCCATGCTATATCCAAGCTGATGCAGCCCATTTAGACCTTTGACTGTAACCTTCAAATCAGTTGCCAGTGTCCGTGCTGCACCTGTGTATGTAACACCATCCAGGACAGTATTATCCGGCAAGACAGAGCCTGCAGGAAGAGTGATCTCAATATCCCCATTAGCAAGGGTATTAGCTAAGTCATCCATTTGTTTCTGATAATCAGTCACCAACGTGTCTCTGGACTTAATCATGCCGTGGACCTCACCGTTGGTGAGCGTGCCTGCTGTATAAGCAGCATTCAGAAAAGCAGGATCTACCGCAACTTGTACTGCCCCGCCTGTGACGAGTGCCTGTCCATTCATCTGAACTTGGTATCCTTGCGGAGTATCCGTAACTGTAACATTCATGATTTTGGACAACTTGTCCGTCATCAGGTCACGTTGGTCACGTAAATCGTTGGCATTGTCGCCAAGAGACTCGACTTTTACAATGGCACTATTAAGGTTCGCTATATTTCCGAGGTAGCCCTGAATTTCATTGCCTTTCACAGCGATGTTACTATCAAGATCCTCGCTAAGTGCATCCAGTTGACGGCTAATCTGATTCATCGCATCGGTCAGAGCCAACGTCGTTTCTTTTACGATCCGCCGTGCTGTGACATCCTCAGGATTTTTACTCAGATCTGACCATGATTTGTAGAAGTTATCCATAACGGTTCGAAAACCGGTGTTTGATGGTTCGTTTACAATCGCTTCAAGTTTCTCAAGTGTGTCTCGTTGGATGGACCAACTCCCGAAGTTGGTGTTCTCATTACGATATTGGTCATCCAGGAATTTCTCACGCACACGTGTAATGGAGTCAAATTCTACCCCTGTACCGAGCTGTCCTGGTGTTGTGCTATGCAGAAATGCGAATGGCTCCATCGGAATAGATGCCTGCATGTTTACTTTTTGGCGTGAGTAGCCCTCGGTATTGGCGTTGGCTATGTTGTGGCCTGTTGTGCTAAGAGCTGTCGTCTGTGTGAACAAACTGCGTTTAGCCGTTTCGATTGAATGAAATGTAGATGTCACCTGGTTTCCCCCTAATTAATCAGGCACGTGTGTCAAACAGACCGATTCGCCCTGGATTGCCGTTCTTATCAGCAGGATGCTGATACGTGGCATCCTGTTCTGGCCGAGAAGCAAAGATGTCCATTGAGAGATCAATAAACATCAAGGATTGCTCGATCAGCATTTGATTCAGTTGATTAATTTCTTTTAACTCCTGCAGTGTTCCCGCCAGCTTCTTCTGGACTTCAAGCAATCGCAGTTTG
This sequence comes from Paenibacillus polymyxa, assembly GCF_018614975.1. Lineage (GTDB taxonomy): Bacteria > Bacillota > Bacilli > Paenibacillales > Paenibacillaceae > Paenibacillus > Paenibacillus polymyxa_E. The sequence continues at coordinate 90,947 of NZ_JAGGNR010000002.1, forward strand.
TCAGCCGGATCAAAAATCAGCTTCGAGATCTCGGTGATATTCAGGTTCAGCATAGATTTGATTCCACGCTCCTGTAGCAGTTCGTGTACTGCGCTCTGCCGTTCGATCTCCAATGGCTCCTGTTGTTTCATGAAACGAGATTCTTTGTTGAGGAGGGCAATGAGTTCATCCACATCGTTTTTGACAATGACCTGTCTCTTGACCTCGCTGAGTGCCAGCATATCGCGGTGACTTTGTTCCATTTGCTGCAAAACTGTAATCAATCTGTCCAGTGCTGCCATTACGTGATCACCTATTCCTTATCAAAAGACTTAAAATACGGCAGCAGCTTGTCAGCTAGCTTGCTGCTATCTACCTGATACGTTCCGGAACTCACCTGTTCTTTCAGTTCCTGTATCCGTTGTATGCGTCCTGCATCCTGTGTACGACTTTGTTCCTCAAGCATCTTCATCGCCTCCGGAGAAATGGATACTTCGTCCTTACGGCGGCTCTTCTTGGCATCAGCCTGCTGATTGGATTCAACGTTCCTTTGATAGGAATTGATGGCGCCAATTCTACTCGGTTCATTGATTTTCATTTCAATTGCACTTCCTTCCACAATTAGGTTTTTACGACGATATACGTTTTTCTTACTTTATCTTATGTTCTCAAAATGATTAGGATAATAAAAAAAACCGATAATCTTTAATAAGTTTATCGGTACGTTTCAAAACATTTGTTATAGCAATATTCGTATTTAAGACCTCGTTCCTACTAATCGCGTAGTTTGTCGAGAGCATTGTAGGTTCGTCCGCCTATATTGCCGTTATCCTTCTGACCTACTTCGCGGGCTGCCCCTGCCAAGTCTTTCGTCAAACGATTACGGCAAGAGTCACACATATGACCTTCACGAATCAATGTTCCGCATACTTCACAAGGATACATCATATTCGGGGCGTTCTCGATGGAAATTCGTCCCTCACGGATGAACTTGGTAATGTTTTTAATTGAAACTTCTGTTGCATCGGATAGTTCCTGTATGTTGGTGCCCTTGTTTTCGCGCAAATAATCTACACAGATCTGATATTCCTGCTCTATTTCCTTAATACAGTTCGAGCATACATCTCGAAAATTCAACGCATATAATTTACCACAGCGAGGACAATTACCTAAATTCATCGCTAAAACGCCCCTCTCAAACTTCCATTTCCGAATAGATAATAACTATACATTACCTTATTTTCTCCGATGAAGCCATAGTCTATTTACAAAACAAAAAAGGGAAACAGGATGCATATATACGAAAGCCCACTCATGGCTACTTTGGTTAAAATATCACTCCAATCTCCTTCCGTTGAGCATATTATTCGTATATTAAGAAGTAAAGTATTCCATAAGTAGACAACAGTTCCATTTGTTAATTAGGATCTTGCCAGTGTCAGTGTATAAATCTCGACCGGAATCTCCATGGAGAAGCCTGCATTTAGGATAACCTGCCCACAAGCATCTAGCGTGCTGCCTGTTGTGTATATATCATCAATTAGCAGTATCTGTATGGGTTTGGCATGTGACATGCCCTTTTGTGTTGGTAGATGAGATCGCCTGTATAGTTCTTCAATTAACTGCATGCCATCCGGGTTGATGGAAAAAGCTTTCTTCATCGTCTCTATACGCTCACCACGCGATTTGAAGCTTTGTTTGGTGGTGTTGATCTGGCGCTGCAACAGATCAATGATAGGTAGGCGGCAGGCGGTGGCGAGTCCAGCAGCCAGTTGCTCTGCCTGATTGAAGCCGCGCTCGGCCAGGCGCTCGCCGCTCACCGGAACATAGGTGACCGCGTCAGGCCGCCATTGCGGCTTCGTTTGTTGAGCAGGCGTGGCGGGATGAGCCACGGGGGCTGGGGTTTCTTTTGCCAAAGCAGCATTTTGTTCCTCACTCATCGCTTGAAAGGCTTGAATCAACAGCGCGGTTAGGAGCGGTGCGTATCTTTCGTGGCCTCTGAATTTGTACATGCCGATCCATTCTTTCATTAAAGGGTTGTACTGTACGGCGCTGCGGTTGAGGATAAAAGAACGGTTTTGCATATGTAGACGAGCACAGTCCGGGCATCCGACACCCCGACCACAACGCAGGCAGCGGATGGAACGGATCCATGGAATCAGCTCCACACAACGTGGGCATATACCCGGATAGAGCGAGGAAAGGATCGCTCGAGCGCCACATGTCAGACAAGTCGCTCCCGGTGGGGCGAGCAGATGGTGGAGGCGTTGGGTCAGATGCTGCGCGTGATCTGATATGTTGCTGAACCAGTTAAACATAATGGTGCAAACCTCCAATCTGGTCTGTAGAATCTAATGGTATGTACGGAAATATACGCTGTGTGTACTTTGAAATATGGATGCGAAACCATATATTTTGGCAGATGACAATTATGTTTGGGATGGCGGATGCAGGTAACCTTTGCGACGAGCGATGGTGTTCATTTTCTTGATCTGTGCAACGGCCTTCACCTGTGAACGTGTCCGACGAGACGATGCAAATACCACTCTGCCCGCCGGGTCATCTATGGAACGCCCTGCTCTTCCCGCCATCTGAACCAGCGAAGCTTCATCAAAGAGACCATTGTCTGCATCCAAAATAAAGACATCGCTTCGCGGAATGGTCACGCCACGCTCCAGAATCGTTGTCGTTACGAGCAAACGAATGGTACGTTCACGAAAGGCGATAACTTTGGCAGCCCGATCGGGGTCCTGAGATGACGTTCCTTCGATATGGATTCCGGGAAAAGTATGACGCATCAGGTTCACAAACGCTTCAATCTGGGCAATGCGTGTCACAAACACAAATACCTGGGCGTCACGCTTCAATGAGATTTGGATGTTAGTCTTTAAAGCAGAAGGAATATTTCGTTTCTTAATGCATTCAGCAACGGTGACCATCTTGATCAATCTTGGTACAGGCAACGGATGACGGTGGAAACGTACTGGAACTTTGGCATGAGTGAGTTTTCCCTGCGCTGCTTCTCTCTGTAGCCGAGCTGGTGGTGTAGCTGACAAATATACAAAATTCCCATCCAGTTTACAGGAAGATGCCGCCGCGTGAGCGAGCATGGGATCGTTATGGTACGGGTAAGCATCCAGTTCGTCGATAATGACGAGATCGAACCCCTGATAAAAACGCATCAGTTGATGTGTGGTCGCAAGCGTGAGCTGAGCATCTTTCCAGCGTTCCTCACTGCCTCCGTAAAGGGTAGCGAGTGAGGTGTCCGGAAAAGCTTTCGTTAGGCGCGGGGCCAGTTCCAGTACCACATCCCTGCGCGGTGTAGCGACCAAAGCTCGTCCGCCACGATCCAATGTATGTTGGAGCAGTGGGAAAATCATTTCCGTCTTGCCGGCCCCGGTCACGGCCCACAGCAAGAACCGCCCCGGCCCATCCCCTGCGGGTGGCCGGGCCAAAAACGCAAGCGCCGCGGCTGCTGCCGCGCTCTGCGCTGCGCTAAGCCCCCAACGGGCGAGCCCGCCGCCGGTGGGGGCCAAGGCCGTGCCACGCGGTGCTTCGCCGCGTACTGGCACGGCCCCTTGCGCTGCACTGCGTAGCAGCAGCGCACAAGCACGGCTGCGCCCTAGCGCGAGGCAAGCCTCGCAGTAGGCGCACGCCGCCAGGCCGCAGGCAGCGCAGGGCACGCGCTGCCTGGCTTCGCTGCCACAACGGTGGCAGCGGGGCGCGCTCCGCGCGCGTCCAAGCCACGCGTGCCGACGGCGCGTGGCAGGCCCTTCGAGGGCGGCTGTGATACTCAGCCGCCCGTGCAAGCGCGCGAGCTGCGCAGCCGCGCGCCACTCCCTTGGCGGCTGGGCGGTATCCGCCAGCAACGCCTCCGCCTCGGCCGCCAGCAATTGGCGGCCGCTGATCCGCTCAGCCAGCAGGGCCGCGTCCCGCTCCAGCTGAGCCCACTGCCCGGCGGGATACGGCTCTGGTATCCCGCCTATCTGAATGCGACGCACAGCGACACTCTCCGCTGTGCCTGCTATACCTTTTCTCGCCTCAATCTCCCCCGAGGCCAGTTCATACATTTCCAGCTTCCGCGCAAGATAACTCTGCCATTCACGCTCGCCCCACTGATCCATACCTCGCTCCATCTCAAAATGTTCAACCAACCAGGATGCCTGACTTAACGGCATCGCCGTATCTAACAGCAACCAGCGCAGCACATGTCGCCCACCTCCTCCTTCTAGCCACCAGGTCACATCCACTCGAATGTCAAGTGATAACACCATGCTCCACCCTTCCCCGACACGACACACATATAAGGCAACCTTCATTTATGTTCCTCCCCCCATCGCACATTCTCCAAACGCAAAAAAAGCACATGCCAACCCGGCTATTCGCCGGAGCATGTGCTTCATGTCCATATTCCATCTTCTTATGATTATCTACTTATCACTATACCAATTGAATCTCTACATCACAAGATTAGTCACACAACATGATTCCATCATACAATTCTGCTAATAACCAGAATCTTTCTATAAAATTGCGAAACTTTTTCCAATCTGAATCGTCTATACTTTTAAATTAAGAGTTCTGACTTCAAAAATCTTATTTCTGTGATCAAGAACTCGCCAGAACCCAGACAACAACCATAGATTGCATAAAAACCCATTTTCAATTTAAAAGCAGACTTGGCTACAATTACAAAAAAAGACTACAGCTTCTGCTGTAATCTTTTCACTGTAGATCTGCGAAATGTCAATCACATTTCCCGTTCACATCAAGATTTATTGCTCTGACTCACGCAAATCAATCAGTCGGAACGTGTGATCGGTCTGTGCTGCCTGTTCAATATCAGCAGGGACAGCAGGCAGATAAGATGTCTCCATCCCTTGCCTTTGCATAAGCTTTTCAATAATCGTAATCGTTTCCGCTTCTGTACGATCAGCAACAACGGTTAATCTGAAGCTCTTTCCACGGTATAACAATTCCCGGCAAACTTCTCTTACAATGCCTTCGATCCGCCCTGCCTGATTGGAAGGGATGAGCAGGATCTGCTCGAAACCTTCAGATTCCGGACGGGAAAGATGGCGCTGGTGCATGGCATGAACGGCCATTGCCGCCAGGAAGTATATGAGCAGAATCATAGTCAGATGAGCAACCATGGCAACTGCACCTCCTCGGAAGGTCATGCTCACCCATGGCGAACATCCCTGTATACAACAAGTATATGCTGTACTTCCTGAAGGGTTACACTTGCATTTCCTATCATTCATATTCCACGCTGATCAACACCGGACGAAGAAAGACAGGCCAGGTCATTCATTCACGCCTAAGCTTGAACATATGTTCCGCACAACCCTACGCTTTGCTCATTTGCAGTGATAAAGTCCATTAACCCGCAGACCAATCCAACATTCTGGAAAGGGCGCGAGTGAACACCAATCTATACTTCGTCTAGGTTGAATCAACCAATGGACTGACTTACCGTAAGAATATTGCTTTACGAAAAACATAAAAGTATTAGAGCGTAACCCAACCATACTTGATCGAGTTAATAACAGCTTGTGTACGGTCGTCCACTTCCATCTTCTGCAGAATACTGCTGACATGGTTTTTTACTGTTTTTTCACTGATGAACAGGAATTCACCAATCATTTTGTTGCTCTTACCTTCTGCCATTAAGCGCAGCACTTCAGCCTCACGACGTGTGAGCGGGTTATTGTCGCCAGCGACAAATTTAACGCCTGCTTCCTTCGAAGCTCCTTCACTCATTGCCCCTGTTTCATTAAGATACGTCATACGACGCAGCTGCATGATCAGTTTGCCTGTTACTTTCGGATGTATGAACGCATGTCCTTCATGCACGGAACGAATCGCATTAATCAGAGACTCGGCCTCCATATCCTTCAGCAAGTATCCGTTAGCCCCTTTACGAAGCGTCTCAAATACATAACTTTCATCATCATGAATGGACAAGATAATCACTTTGACATCAGGGAACAGCTCACGCAATTTCTCCGTTGCCTCAACCCCGTTTTCGATCGGCATGTTGATATCCATCAATACGATATCAGGTTTATCCTGATTGCAGAATTCGAGCACTTGGATACCATCGCCGCATTCGCCGATGACCTCAATGTCGTCCTCCATATTTAAAATGCGTTTCAGACCCTCTCGGAACAGCTGATGATCATCAGCCAAAAGAACTTTAATCGATGCTTTACCAGTATCACGGTTTTCCATCATCCTGCTACTCCTTTCCCTTATCCACGTTTGTCGGGATATGAATCACTATTTTGGTTCCTTGATTTTCTGCAGATTCAATCTCTATTCTTCCTTCTAACAGTTCAACCCGTTCTCTCATCCCAATCAGACCGAAGTGGGTATGATCCTTGCTTTTCTTCGCAAGAAGCTCCGGTTTGAACCCAAGCCCATTGTCCTGAACGACAATTTTAACGAGCTGAGCCTGATATGTAATTTCCACTACAACATATGTGGGATAAGCATGCTTTGCAGCATTGGATAAACCCTCCTGCACGAGGCGATAGATCGCTGCCTCCATCGCGGAAGATAAACGGTGTTCTTTACCTCTTGTTTCAAAAAGCGACCGGATTTTCGTTTTCACCTCAAAATCCTGCACGTACTTCCGAAGCGTTGGAATCAGTCCCAGATCATCCAGTGCCATAGGACGCAGATTGAAAATAACTTTTCTCATTTCTTCAAGACTGGAACGAACCTGGCCTTTCAAATCTACTATTTCGGCCTGGACCATCTTAAAATCCTGCTTAATGAGCATTCTTTCTACAATTTCCGTCCTAAGCACTAGATTGGCGAGCATCTGCGCAGGCCCGTCATGAATTTCACGAGCAATACGTTTCCGCTCTTCTTCCTGGGCCAAAATTATTTTCAAACCAATCATTTGTCGATTTTTGGCAGATTCGATGATCCGGGTCACTTGACCCAGTTCACCTGACAGATATTCGAGTACAACACCCATCTGCGAACCGATGGTCTCGGCACGCTCGACAGAAGCTTCCACATTTTTGGCACGCTTCTGCAGATCATCCCGACGAGCCTTCAGATACATTTCCTTCTCACGATAAATCATCAGATCCAGCTGCAGCTGTGTTGCTTTCTCGTACGCCTGCTTGATATCATGCTCGGAATAACGGACAAAGTCGCGGCTAACCTCAGTCAGCCGGATCCGGGAACGGCGGTAGTTCAGCTCCAATTGATCTACTTTCTCGATCGTTTCCGCCGTTTCCTTCAGCACTGACTTCAACTCCTCGTTGAGTGTTTTCAGCTCATCACGAGTTGCGTCCATAATTTCGAACATTTGATATTTGCTGTTTTCCATGACTTGTATGGCGTTTTTAATGACGCGGTCTATGGCATCGGCTTGTAAATCCACGTTTGTTCGACTCCATTTCTATCGTTTCCGGTATATATCATAACATATCACGATGAGATGGTAACGGTCTTCGTTTTCTGTTCCCATTTTACAGTCAGACCAAGTTGCTCGGAAACGAGTCTAAGCGGGACTAAAGTCCTGCCACCCGTTACGTATGGTGCAACAGTTGCGCTCTGTCTTTTACCATTCAGAATGAATTCTTTCTGCCCTACAACCAGATCAATCAGCTTACCACCACGTAATACCGTGATCCGCTGATTTTTGCTATCCCAGCTTGCCTGGCCACCAAAAGCGTCCAAAACATGTTTGATTGGCACATACGTTGTACCATTTTTCAAGATTGGTGCTGCGTCTATTGCGTTTTTGGTTCCATTCACCGTCATCGATTTCTGTCCAAGCGCAAGCGAAGCTGTACCCGTAGGCAATCCAACTTCACTGGACTTGGAAGGCATCGTGAATGCGATATTGTCAAAAGCAACCGTACCTGATTTCGCACGCTCATCCTGACCTTCTTCCACGTTCACCACATAGACCCGCTTCAGCTTCGCCGGATAGGCGATATTCAGTCCGTTCAAGTCCACGCTCAGTTTCTTCCATCCGTTCCAGTCAATCACCTTGGCGAGATCGGCATATACCGTTTTGCCATTGGCATCTGTGAATTCGGCGCGCAGCCAGTTCAGGCTTTTATCTCCCATAACATCCATCGAGATCGATGTAGCTGCAGCAGATACCTCTCTGCCGGTAGAACCATTCAGTTGTGCATAAGCATACATTTTGCCTGTTCCAGCAGTCATATCATAATCGAGTTGCAGCACATTGGAGCCGGCTTTTTCACCTGTTCCTGCTGTAACGGTTGCCGATCCGGTCACACCCGCTGCGTTTGTTGTGAAGTTAATCGGATAATTCACATTCTCGAAGTTCTCCCAGATCGTTTCGCTCGCAGAAGCCGAGAGTACCACGACTGTGCTGTAACCATCATAACGTCCAATCGCATATCCTACTTGTGCACCGGAATTGACGGAAGATACGGTTAATTGGTCAGCAGTAACTCTACCTTTGAATCCGATAAATTCCCATGTCAGCGAGTCTGCCGGAACCGTAATACTTTGTCCGCTCTTCGTTGTTGCCGTTACCGGAATAGACATTGTAGTTCCTGCTTTGAGCGAACCGAGACCCGATCCTGCTGTCAAGGAAGCCAATTCACTTCCACCCAGTACCGATACTTTAATGGAAGATGAAGTTCCATTGCTCGTTGCCGTCAGCGTTGCTGTACCGGGCTTCACGCCTTTGATCGTTCCATTGCTGACACTCACGATGCCGTTGTTGCTGGACTTCCAGGACATGCTGATATCGCCTGTTGCGATTGGGTTGTAGTAGGTGTCATATCCTTTAGCTGTGTACTTGCCCTCTTGCCCCACCAGCAACGTTTGGCTGCCACTCACGGCAAAGCCTTTCAGTTTACCTGCAGGAGCCGTAGAGAACACCCCCAGCGTGTTTACAACCTGACGTTGCTCGGTGCCATACTCTGTGTTGAACGTCAGACCAGCTGTCTGCTCACCTAGCGGACGTGTTACCATCGTTGTGGAACCGCCTCCGTCCAGGTTCATACCTTTCCAGACACCCACACTCGTCATAAAGGATTGCAGTTCCGTCAGCGACATACCGCTGCTGTTACTGTTTTTCTCCGCGGCGATGATGTAGACATACCGACCATCCTGGGAGTATCCTACTGCCGTTCTTGCACGAATGCCACCAATGCCGGAAGCAGCGATATTTCGCGAGAAGGTTGCTGCCTTTCCGCCGTTTACGAGAATCGTATGACCGCCAATCATCATATCCAAGTTACTTGGATCGACCGATTGCCCGGTTGTTTTAGCTTTTAGCTTGTAATCCGCACTCAAGGTTTGCCCAACGGATAGATGGCTCATGATCCATGTCGCCGCTGTTCCATGTGCACGCAAAATGTACCCATCCTTCGGCACCGTCATGTTTAGCGCTTTTTTATCCGAGATTTGGGTGATTACTCCGTTCTGCACAAGAACCTCTGTTGGGGTTGTGGAAGGATCATTTGGTCGTTTGCTCGATGTCCATGCCGGTGTATAAATATACATCGAGTTGGCATGACTATACTTCACCGCACCCGACTCTACCGTATAATCCTCTTTATTTATCCCACGCAAAGCAAAGGTTGAACCATCCTGTGCCTTCACAGTTCCGTCAAAGGAATACTCGTCGATCATCGGCTTGCCATCCTTGGTCACCGTGAGGGCATACATGCCTGACAGTTCGGAAGGTGTGGAGACCAGAACGCCATCGGAGACCTGTCCACCAATTGGCGAGAGTTCCCCGGATACATTGAAGTAATCGCCATTTACAGCAGCTACTGCACCGTTTTCCTTGGCCATGGCACCTGTGCTCTGTTTACTGTTCAGATTACCGCCCTTGCCTGTCATTACATCCAGCTTCACATACGGGTTCTGCAGATCCACCTGGATTACATCCGCCAGTACGTTGACCTTGGAACCGGAACGTGTTGTCGTATATCTGTATTTCATGAGCTTCGCACCCGAAGTCAGAATTTCTTCACTCAACTTGCTTGTATTCGTAGATGCCGCTGCGGCCACCGATTGCCACGAAGTGCCTGACCACATCTGCCCACCTGCGCTCATCACCGGTGCAATCCAGATCACACCCGCCAGCGTCACAATCGCCCATTTCTTCACCTTACTGCCCTTAACGTCTTCCAGCTGTTTCCCATGTTTCCCCAGCATGTCTGAAACGTCTCTCCCATCTTGTATATCAATCTTAGACATCACGAACACTGCCAAGTAGGCAGCCGATAGCGAGATCTCTAGTATACTCTTCTATTAATAGACTGCTTTTTGTGGAAAAAGTTACGCTTATAGCTAACTTTGAGGTATATATTGGTTGAAAAATTTAACACGATTCTGGTATGTTCTCTTTCTAATCAAAAAAATAGACTTCGTCTATGCCGGGTATCAGCATAGCAGAAGTCCATTTATGATTAATATATATCCTATTAATTTACCTCGTTCATTTATAAGGAAGATTTTATAGATATCCTAACTTGTCCAAAACCCGCTTCAACATGACTGCTGCCTGGGCACGAGTTGCATTTCCCTGAGGTTCGAAAGTTCTGGCTGTCATGCCTTGTATGATTCCCTCTTGCACTGCTTTGGCAACAGAATCCTTGGACTGGATTTTGTTACTGTCCTTGAACTTGGATAGAGTAGAAGCAGCCGAAGATTGAAGAGAGACTGTTTTCCCACCGTAGTTCATCGCACGTACCATCATAAGTGCCATCTGCTCACGCGTAATGGGGCGATCCGGCTTAAACGTACCATCGGTATTTCCCGTAATGATTCCCGCTTCAGCCGCAGCACCGATATAGGCACTTGTCACACTACCGCTACGAACGTCCTGGAAACGACTTGCTGCGGTTGGTTCTCCATTCAGTCCAAGACCTCTAGCGACCAATTCAGCAAATTCCGCACGTGTAATGTTCTCATTTGGTCGGTAGAAGGTACCCCCCGGTGTGTTAATAATCCATTTGGCTGAGAGCTCCTTAATGACCTCACTAGCCCAGTGTGACGCCGTATCCGGATAACTAACGATGTTGTTAACAGGGACTACCGACTGATTGCCATTCAGCTGTCCTCGAACAACTACACCACCTGTCGTATTTTTAAAGGAACTAGGTACATTGGATAACCTAAACGTAACTGGATCGATATACGTAAATCCGGATGTTACACTTGGGGTATTGGCAGCCAATTGCATGGCCAGTTGGCTTTTGACATTCTGATCTACACGTTGATCGCTTGTTCCATTACCGGCATACACATATACGTCCGTATAGTTGCCAAGCTTCTGTGCTCCTGCACCTGCAATCAAGCCTTCCATCGTCCCCGATGAAGACACAGGTACCGTCTCTAACTGAACGTATAAGGATGGAACTGCTGCTCCTGTCGTTGTACTTGTGTTTGACGTTCCTACACTCCGACTCATAGCCGCCATATCTAAATTAGACAGTGGCACCGTCCAGAGAAGATCGCCATATTTCACACCAATAATACCTGTGCGATAACTTGCAGCAATCTGAGTCAGTGCACTTAATGGGAATCCAACATACGCAGCCGATTCACTATCCGGTATCTCGAATACCACCGGCTGAGTCAATTTCCCGTTTGCTCCAGCGTATTCAAAGGACTGAATCAACTTGGTTGCATCCACGTTGAATTGACGAGTCGGGCGATTATAGTGTGACATCGCAGATACAGCAGAACCCGTAGTATTATTCATTACAAGTAAAGACTGACCATAGCTCGATGCATCCAATTCCGACAACCAGGAAGGACGATTTCCCGACTGATTATTATTCGAACTATTATTCGTCTGTTGCAATGTAAGTGGTCCAAATGCCGCTACAGTGACATTCGACGCATCCCGCAACGGCACTGCCCCAGGTACATAACTCACCGTTCCCGTCTGAGTAGCTGTCGATGCTACTGCTGAAGTATCCACTTTCAACGTCACCACAGAGCCAGAAGCTGAAGCAGACAATACAGTTGTGGTTGAATTACCAATCACTACACTGAACTGAGATACTGTTAGTGCAGCCTGGGACTGGATTGAATCACGGAAGTTAATCTGAACCGTGTCTCCCTGAAGCGTAGCCGACAGGATTTTTCCATTTCCATATGTGTACGTTACTGGAGTCAGATTGAGATATCCTGCCGGGTTATTGTTCAGATCCGTTAATCGCAATGCTCCGGGTACATATGATAACGATATATTTTGTGTATCTTTCACCGCTGAAGCCAGCGTTAACGTGACCAGATCATTTTCGATCTCGGAATCATTAACGAAGACTGGCTTGCCATCGACCAGAATAGAATATTGGCTGTTAAGCGGTTTATTCGTCGTGTTCAGTGGTTCATTGTAACGCATCCATAACTTATTCGCACTCACCTCAGCACTCTTGAACTCAGGTGGTTTGGTATCAATTGAATTGCGGACATAGAAGCCGCTGAATCCAGCAAGAGCCTGTCCACGTGTATCTTTTACAGGCCATGAACCTGGCGTGTATGCAACCTGAACGACTTCACCATCCGTAACGGATCGACTGAGATTCAACGTCACAACCGAGCTATTGTTAACCGAGATGCTATTAATGCCTACAGCCGACTGATCCGCAGTTACACTGAATTGTCTTGCTGCATCACTCGAAGTGATATATACCGTCTCAGGATAGTACAACGTAATTGTACTATAATACACGTTACCTTCTCGCGGCTTGGACATGACAGAATCTAAACCGTTCTCCACATCTCGTGCACCAAAAGCAGCCGCAGCATTGGAAGACTGATCTGTAAGACGATTACCTGTAGTACCCGGTGCATATGCAATCCGTACAACTTGTCCTACCGCTACCCCCGTATCCAATACTACATATACACTATCACCTGAAATATAAGTGGAGCTGACATTCCTCTTTTCACCATTTACAGTTACAGCATACGTACTACTCAGCGAATTAGTGCTGTACAGCCATTCATCATAGGTCAGGCGAATGGTGTTATTGCTATGCATCTTAGCATTCTTCAACACAGGTGCAGTTGTATCTGCACTTAATGTTTTAAAGGACCATGATGTAGACCCATTAAGACCTGTGAATGTATTTCCTGCTTTATCACGAAACGCATTGGCTGGAATATCTACCAAGTAATTTGTGTTGCTATCCAATGCGTTCGTAGGTGTAATAAGCAGTTGTCTATTGTTTGCACTATTCATGACTGTCTTGGATGCAACGGTTGCTCCATTTGCTTTTTTGAGCGTTACATTCTGAATGTAATTCGAATCAAGTTCTTTGTTGAACGTAACTGTTAAAACTCCCGTTAAGGGTGCATTGGTAGTACCGTTTGCGGGAGATACAGTAGATACCATGAGGGACGTCGGATCGGATATGACATTGAATCCCCAAACATTCCCACTAATTGCACTGATATCATTCTCATTGCTATCCCGCAAATAACCTTCTGGCATTACGATGTAATATGTAGTGTTGTTGTTCCAGTTATTCGTGGGAAAGATCGTAATCGTATTGGTTCCAAAACCTGTAATTCGAGGTGCTCCTGCGTTTACTGGAATCTGCTCAAATACTGTACCACCAACTCTTCCCTGATAAATAATGAGATTCCCTCTACCTGGGGTTACCGGCTTATCGAACGTCATCACTACCTTAGCTGAAAGGGATACCATTGCTGCGTTATCAGGAACTCTACTCACAAGGGAAGTTGAGCCTAACCCCAGTGTACTAAAAGTCCACTCTTTGTTAGTCAGTCCTGGAAATGGAGTATTGTCCGCGTAAACAAACGATTTATTATCTATCTCTACGTAGTATGTTGCTCCCGGTAGAGCCTTGCCCAGTGTAATTGTCACTCGTTGGCCACTAACTGGCGCAGGCGTGCTGTCCCCCGCACCGGGTGTCGTAGGATCTGTAATCGGTGGTGTAGGATCAATCACAACTTGGTCACTGGATACCAGCACCGAACCCATCGTTGTATTATCATCCAAACGCTTAATCAAGATTGAACTTTGTGTACCAGGTGCCTTCTGAACAGGTTTATCAAAATCAATAACGAATGGTACTGAACTATCCACATTCGTTCCTTTCACCGCAGGAACAGTATTCGTTATTCCATTTGCACTTAATGCGTGTGCCGCATATGCTTCCCGCTCAACTCCACTCCACCCCGTAAGCCAGCCTTGAGCCGTTAGCATGACGATCAAGAGTCCAAGTATGCCTTTTCTGGCAATTCTCTTCAATTTCACTGATCTTCCCCCTTATCTGAATTTCTTCTCTTGTCTGATGTGCAGACCTCATTATGTATTTCGGTTGGAGAAGGGATTTCATTTAGTTATTTGGGTATATATTCCATAATTCTTCCTTTGTCTATGACAAGCAGTGAAATCGATGGAAGCACAAAAAAGCCCTTAATTCCTGATCGGAATCAAGGGCTTCATTTAATGCACCACATACTTTTAGCTAATTACAGACCTGCTTGAGTTTTCAAAAGGTCTGCTTTATCCACTTGCTCCCAAGGTACGTCCAGGTCTGTACGGCCGAAGTGACCATAAGCAGCAGTTTGTTTGTAGATTGGGCGACGCAGATCCAGCATACGGATGATGCCAGCCGGACGTAGATCGAAGTTATTACGCACAAGCTCAACCAATTTCTCTTCACTGACTTTGCCAGTTCCGTATGTATCCACGTTGATCGATACCGGGTTGGCTACCCCAATCGCGTAAGCGAGCTGGATTTCTACTTTCTCTGCCAGGCCTGCAGCTACCAGGTTTTTCGCTACGTAACGAGCCGCATATGCTGCGGAGCGGTCTACTTTTGTCGGATCTTTACCAGAGAACGCTCCACCGCCGTGACGTGCATAACCGCCGTAGGTATCTACGATGATTTTACGTCCAGTCAGGCCTGCATCTCCCTGAGGTCCGCCAATAACAAAACGTCCTGTAGGATTGATAAAATATTTAGTCTGCTCGTCCAGCAATTCGGCTGGCACAACAGGCAGGATAACATGTTCTTTGATGTCATTTTGAATCTGCTCCAGTGTGATCTCTTCAGCGTGCTGAGTAGACACAACGATGGTATCCACACGTACCGGCTTGTCTCCGTCGTATTCAATCGTTACTTGCGTTTTACCATCTGGACGAAGATATTCCAATGTACCGTTCTTACGCACTTCCGCCAGACGGCGTGCGATCCGGTGGGACAATGCGATTGGCAAAGGCATGAGTTCCGGTGTTTCGTTTGTTGCAAAACCGAACATCAGACCTTGGTCACCCGCACCAATGTTTTCTGTTTCACGAGCGACTTGTTCCGGGTCACGGTTCTCAAGCGCTGCGTTAACACCTTGGGCAATATCAGCGGACTGCTCATTCAGAGAAGTTAGTACTGCACAAGTGTTATAATCAAAACCAAACTTGGCGCGTGTGTAGCCAATATCCTTAATTGTATTACGAACGATGGACGGGATGTCCACATATTCAGAAGCTGAACTGATTTCACCGATGACAAGCACTAAGCCTGTGGCTACGGAAACTTCGCAAGCTACACGAGCATTGGGGTCGTTTGCAAGAAACGCGTCCAACACGGCGTCTGAGATCTGATCGCAGATTTTATCCGGATGTCCTTCCGTTACAGACTCCGATGTAAATAGATGCCGGCCTTTAACAGACATGAAGTTTCAACCTCCCATAACTAGTAGTATGGCGATTGCCCGAACAAAACATGACAGCGATTCGTTCACTGTACCCTCGAAGCTTTCCAAAATGGAATAAGGACGCGGAGTCCGCAGCACCGAAGATAAGGATTTTTCAGGTAATTGCCTCAAACGAAAATCAACCTTTCCCTCAGTAGGAAAAGGTTGCATACCTCAAGTGCCATCTTAACTTATTTGTCAAGACGTGTCAAACGAAACGGGGTAAGGAAAATGCCCTATAAGTGCTGCTCTGCCTGGCGAATTAGCCTCTTGGTGATCTCTCCACCAACGGATCCATTCTCGCGGGAAGTCAGATGTCCCCACCCTTTGTATTGCCCATAAGAGTGATCACTCACTTCACCCAGTTCAGATCCAAATTCTGTATCCGCACCTGCCAGACCTCTGCCACCATACCCCACATTGAGACCAAACTCTGCAGCAATCTCATACTTCATCTGATCCAGCATCTGACGACTTTCGGGTACGACTCTGCGATTGCTTCTAGCCATAGTTCCTGCACCTCCGTTAAATGGGTTGTCTACAGTTATAGAGTGAGCAGGAACAAGGCAGACTAGCCGTATTAATGTTTGTTAGAACTGGGTAATCTGAGCAAATGAAATGTATGACTAATGAATAATTCCTTTAACATCTACAAATCCTATTTCAGAGTATATCCACCGCGAACCATTACGGTTAGGCTGTATTTATTACCATTCAATACCGTGATCCCCCGTCCATCCCTTGGAAAAGAGAGCAGGTGATTCGACGGCGCTGCCTGTCCATTCGTCAGGTCAATCCCGTCCGTCAGATCAGCTACACCATTTGTACCTTCACTGACGATCACAGCCTTGCCGCTACGTACAACGAACTCCGCGCCAGATTTTCCGATCAGCTGTTGACCCGGCTTCACCGTTACGATCTCAACGGCATCAGAAGCGCCTGAGACCAGTGGAGGAAGTGACGTATCTCCACCTGTGCTACCGGAGTTCCCGGTTCCGGTAGAGCCTGTATTGTTACCAGTTCCTGCATTGCTGTCTGTTCCCGTACTGGTACCGCTTCCTGACGGGATTTTACCACCCAAAGCCTGTTGAATCTGCTGATCTACATAACTCTTAGTTACGACTGGATCATCCGCTGTACCTGGTTGGCTGGTCCCTGCTCCAATGGCTGTATTGCTGTATACCGATCCAAACCACACACCAACACCAATGGCGAGCGCAGCTAGGGATACTTTCATATAAGGTTTCATGTGAATCTATTTCCTCCTCTGGTAATCTATCTATGTTTAACTATAGAGAAAAAATAGGGATGCGACAAGCAAAACCTCGTCTCCATGTTGTGGAAGACGAGGTTCGGCATTTCTAATTTGCTAGAAATACTAGCAAGTATTCTTATTACACATATTCCTGAATTCTTGTTACCTACTTATTCAGTTCCCCCTCAGGGAACACAGGAATTTCAGGTTCTTCTTTTGGCAACTTGGACACATCGTAACCATAAGCTTGCTCAGCAAGTAGCAGACGTTGTCCTTGGAACTGGTCATACAAAGCTAGTCGATAAGATCCTCCTCTTAATTTTTCGAAGAAGCTGTCCTCTACGCTCCAACTTAAAGTCTGATTGTTTCCTACTTTCAAATCCGTACCTGGAGTCAGTTCTTTCTCGAATACTTTTCCATTCTGCGCTGTAAATGCAAGAATCCATTTGTGCTCATTCTCAGCCATTTCGATCTCTTCACTACGATTAAGCGTGTAATTCATATCCACTTGTACGGAGTTACTGCCAACAAGATATGCACGTACACTATTAGCAGTGAGTGTATACGGATAAAGATCAATGTTGGTGAAGTTCCCTTGAACACTTAAGGAGGTTGGCGGTACCTCGAATGCCATTGCATTCACATAAGCGGTTGCTTCACCTTCACCTGTCACAAACTTGCTATCTGCAATGCCTTCACCCACAAGCAGACGCAAATCTGAGAAAGTAACTGACTTCGGAAGCTTAGCCCAGAACGTAACAATTGACTTCTGACCTGGACCAGGTGAGCGTTCAGATTGTTTAGCAGTTGCTTTGTAATACTGACCATCCGATGTCTTGAAGTAACCTACCAATTTGCCTAGTCCATTCTGACGAAGTGATTTATTGGTCATCTCAAATTCGGTATATACTATATCTGAGGATGTTCCAGGATAACGTATCGTTCTACGAACACTCATTTCAGTCTCTTTATCCGAAGCACCAGATGTATAAGTCTTACCTGAGCCAACATAAGATACAGGTTGAATCAATCCCGATGTGTTCAAGGTAATCCACTCATTCGTTTCTTCTTCACTAACTTTCTCGATCAAACTCACTTCAAGACGGCCCATGAGGAGTTCAGAAGGGATTTTGGTCAGAAGATACGCTTCAGTGGTCATGCCTGCCCCAAGAAGCTTCCCACTTTGGGTGTAGATCAGTTTCTTATCACCATCGATCTGAGCTGAATCAATCGTGAACATTGCTTCGAGCTCTGGAAGCTGCACTGTTTTGCTTCCCGCATTACGAATCGTGACTTTAGCTGCCACAATATCACTATCTAACCACGGCAACCGTTGTAATGAACCCAAAGATACGCCAAATGTACCTTTACTGTTCTTGATTACCGTCTCTGTAGTTAGACCATCACCGCTTGATACAGACTCTGGTATAGCATAGATTCCTACAGGATAGGAAAAAACTAAGGCGCTAGAAGAACTCGTGGATTCTGTAGTCTCGCTCTTATCCAAAGGACTCATCGCATATAACTTGATCTGACTTGTGTCACCGTTGCCTTGAATTGTGATATTAAGTTTAATCGTTTTGATATCTCCAGGATTTAACTTCAACGTATCTAGTGCCTTTGTTTCAATGGGATAAATGGTACCATCTGCAGTACGAACTTCAAAAGTGTAAGTAGGAACCTTAATCACCTTTTTGCCCTCATTCTTCAATACAAACTGCATATTCAAATCATATTCATTCTCATTTACACGTATTTTTGCAGACTCAAGTAAAGTGGACAGTCGTTGTCCGTCTACAGAAATTATATTAGGTTCATTTGCTGTCGTTTCTACGTTTGATGTGCTTGCCTGCGGTAATTGTAAAGCCGCAACAGGTAGTGCTGTCTTCTCTTCACCCTGTTCCTCTACCAGTAACAATTCTGATTTTAATAGCTTTACCGATGTTGGTAAGGACACCATTAAGCTAAGTGTCTTGTTTGCCTGCGCCTGAATACTGATGCTTGCACTATCCTTATCTGGAGTTAATGGATAATTGGTCCCGCTTGGCGTGCGCAAGATCCATTTAATATTTGGGTTCTCAAGTAATTTGTAGCTGATATTATTCAGGTTCACTCCAACTTTGACATATTGATTCTTATTTTCTCCAGGAAAGATCTTAATACCTGATACCTTCACCTTCACAGACGAGTCACTGAGACGAACTGTTTTTGTCTTCCCTACAGGTGTTGTAATGCTATATGATGCAGGAACATTAAATTTCCCTAAGGTACTTTCATAATTCGGTTTACTGAAATCCCACTTCACAATTAGGAAGTTCAGATCGCTTAATTTCACTTCACGTCCGACCTTCATCACATAAGTGAGTTCTACCGTGGAGCCAGGTGATACCGTCTTCTTCTCTTGATCCTTAGCAATCAGCTTGGGAGAGAAGCTTGTCCCACTTTTGGTTTTCACTTTGCTCCAGTAATCAAGCATCATCAAGGGTTTACTATCATTATTTTTGTACGTTAACGTGTACGTCACAGTATTCCCATCATCTTGAGCCATAATATTAACATCCGTTAACTGCGCCGTACTTCTAGCAGTAACTTTCACCGCTGGTACGTTTGCCAGTGTATGTACAACCTTTTTAGTTGTTGGCGTTTGTTCCTTCTCAGCTGCATTGCTATTTGCACTATTTGTCGTAGGTTTCCCCGTTTCTTCTGACATACTCACCGCTGTAATCCCCCCCCCACTGGAACTAATAAATAATATACTTGACAACAAAGTCATTACGGCCTTTTTATAATCCACTTCCAAACCTCCCATAGTTGCTTATTGTTTATAGTATAAACGTTCGGGAAGGCGAGAAAGTTACGGTGTTGTTGATTTTGAATCAAGATTATGATAATGAGTAATTCTTTTATCCTAGCTAAGTCAGAATCCTAAATACTTTATTTTGATACGTTTTATACAAAACTTAAATTTAATTTATTTTAAGCTTTTTATTTGCGTCTCACCACATAGCATGTCCGATTCCTTAACCACTGCCCCATTACAAGTAGATGATAGAATCGACCGTATAGCGAGCAGTTGCAGGTACTCCATCTCAAGTCTTGTCCTTGTTCAGTACACAAGAATTATATTTATTAGAATTAAAAAAGGTGAACCAGCTTACCTTAAACAATAGGTACTACTAATTTTTGAAATTGGGAACTCGAATCTTAGAAATAGCGCAAATGTCTAGGCACAAAAAAATCTACCCTTTGGGTAGATTTTTTTTGTTACAATGTGAAATTAGTTGAAGGAAACTGTAATTGTTTTTGGACCAGCATTGTTAGCAGTGAATGTAACAACATCGCCACTAGCAGTTGCAGTGTATCCAATCAGTTTAGTATTGATTGCACTTGCAATTTTTCTTGCAACATCTGCTTTAGAATCAGTACTAGATACAGAAACTGGAGCAGTTACATTAATCACTGCATCAGTGAAGCTTACTGTGTTAGTACCTGATTTAGTTGGAGCAGTTGTTACAGTTAACAAAGTAGTAGCTTTAGTACCATCAGATGGTGCAACACCAGCTTTTACTTCTGGATCAGCTGCAAGAGCTTGAGTACCAGTAAAGCCTGTAGTATTCGCAGCGATAGTTGCTGTTACTGTTTGGTTAGCAGCAGCATCTTCTGCTGTGAAGAACACATCTTCTGCAACATTAGTTACATCAAAACCAGTAACTTTCCCGTTGAATGCAGCAACGATTTTTCCAGCAACAGTTGCTTCAGTATCTGTTGCTTCTACAGTAACCTCTTTAGTTACAGTAGTGCTTCCTACTTTATATGAAACATCAAATGTCCCAGCTGCTGCAGTAGTAACTGCAACGCTAAATTTTGCAACTTGCTTAGTACCAGTTGATGAAGCAACACCTGTTACACCAGCAGATTGAGTAGCAACTGCACCGGTAACTACAGTGTTAATTCCACCAGAGTTAGATACATAAGTAGAAGAAGATACTGCAAAGTTTCCTGCTCTATCTTGAATGTAACGCGCGTCTGCTCTTACACTTACTCTATAATCGTCCGAAGTTTCAACACCACTATCAAGTTTGATGAGAATTTCATTTGAGTTAGTTCCAAGAGACGTAGTGTACTGTTCGAAATTCAACGGTACATTAGTTCTGTTGTTAACAACCAATAAATCTTTTCTATAATCAGTCGCATCAGCAGCTTTCAATGTCTCAGAGAATGGCAAGATGATTGTATCGTTACCAGTAACATTCAATCTTCCATTAGGATTGGAAGTAGACGTCAGTTCCACTTGTGGTTTAACAGTATCTTTAACAGTAACAGCTGTTGCAGTAACTAGATTACCAGTTACAGTTCTCAAAGAGTTTGTAGGAGCAACTGTTAACAACAAATCAGATGCGCTAGTTTTAGTTGTCAATCCAGTTTTGCTCAGACCCGCAACTTTAACTGTTACAAACTCAGTACCATCAGCAGTTGCACTAGTTACAGCACCTTGAGTTACTGCAAAGTCAGAAGCTTTAGCAGAAGAAATTGGTTGGTCAAAGCGAACTTTGATTGTTCCTTCCTCAGTCAACTCAGCTTGATGAGTATCACCAGTGCTGTATGCAGTCACTTGAGATGCAGCAACATTGATTGATTGAGCGCCAGCCCCAAGGTTAGTAATTACGTTACCAGAAAGATCTTTCAGCGCCAACAAAGTGAAATGAGTAATGTTTGCCGCGACTGCTGTGTCCTGAATTCCTACACGATCATTATCAATAAATTGTGGAAAGATGATACGTACTGCTTTACCTTCGTTAACTGGGCTTACCTCAGTTCCAGCCGGAAGTTGTTGAGAAACACCGTTAATAGTCACAAGGTAGTTAGATTTGTCACCAACAGATGTTGGATCCATTTTTTTATTGAAATTGATGTAAACTGTACGAGTTGCACTGTTACCAGAGTTGGATTGATATTGCGGACGAGCTGTATCTTTACCAGTTACAGTCGCAGTGTAATCCAACATAGTGTTGTTCAACTTAGTTGTGTCTCTAACTCCAACAATTTTAAGCGTATAAGAATTTTCGCTAAGGGCATCATACGTAGACAATTTGAACTCTTTATCTTCGAATGTACCATTAACCCCTGTAACTGATCTCAAAGCCACAGATTTACCATCAGATTTAGTCAAAGTGAAGTATTTAACATCCTCAACTTTTACTTCTTTGCTGAATTTAACATTGATCACTTTGTTGTCCGTGTTGTTCAGAGTTACTTCAGTAACTTCTGGACGAGTTTGGTCAACTTCTGCTCTCAATTTAGTTTCAGTAGCAGTGATTTGATTACCAGAGTAATCTTTAACATTTTCTACGAAGAATGGTGTTTCATAACCAGGGAACGGGTTAGACTTGAAGCTGAACTCATAAACTTCAGGTGATACTTGAGTGAAGGAGTTAGCAGCTTTTTTGTCGTTACCAGATTTCCAGTAAACGTTAGATGCAGACAACGTTTCCGGATCAATTTCTTCACTGAATGTTACAGTCGCTTTTTCAAGTGTAGCTGTTACGTTAGCGATTGTTGGTGCAGTAGTATCAGACACTACTTCGAACTCAACTTCTTTAGTCAAAGCTTTGAATCCGTTGAAATCTTCAACACCAGAAATTTCCAACTTATGAGTCCCTACAGTCAGATCAGTGGAGCTATAAGGCTTCAAGATAACATCACGTTTACCTTCAGTCACGCTACCGAAGAACGTTTTGCCATCCAATTTAAAGTTAGCGGATGTAGCGGATTTAACTGGCTCAGTGAATGTTACTTTCACTGCTTTAGTTCCCAGAGATTTCACTGTCTCAACTTCTGGAAGAGCGTTGTCAAGAGGTGTGAATTCTTGGTTAGTTACACTTACAGTTCTGTCTCCTGCTTTAACATTACGAACAGAAATTTTGTAAGCTTTTTGGTTTTGCAACGCGCCAACAACAGTCAAACGAACTGTTTTCTCGTCGGATTGCAGTGCAGCAGATTCAATTACTACAGAGCTATCTACTGAGTAACGATCTTTGTCTTCTGCAGTCAACTTGTCAACTTTACCATCGAAAGCAACATCGATTTCTTTAAGGTTGCTAGCTTTTACACTTTCAACTTTAGTTGCAGAAGTTACTACATAAGTAACTTTTTCAGTGAATTCTTTGTCTTTATAAGTAAACTTCACTTCAGTTTCTTTGTTAGCTTCAAGCGCTTTATCCAAAGTAACTCTTACAGTTTCGCCGTCGCTGATTTTGAATTCAACAACTTTTCCACCTTCAGTTACTGTGTAAGAAGATACTTTCAAGTTTTGCGCTTGGTCAATTGCGTAAGCAGCGCCTACAAGCAATTCACGGGAAGCGTTAGCTGTGAAGTTAGTGTCAGCATCGATCAGACCTGCATTGATTGCTGCTTGAACATAACCTTTAGCCCATGTTGCTGCAGTGTTGCTTGTTTCAGCTGGGATTTCAAGATCCAATGCACGAGTCAGGATTGTAGCCATCTCGGACACAGTCACTTTACCGTTGAAGTCGAAGATTTTCTTCTCAACGTTTTTACCTTCCATAATACCAGCAGCAGTTACTGCTTCGATGTAAGGTACTGCCCAGTTTTTAGCTGTGTAGTTTTTGTCAGTGTAGGAAAGAGTTCCAGTGATCTCTTTCAGACCCAGCAATTTAGTGATAACTTTGGCAAACTCTGCACGAGTCATGTCTTTGTCAAGACCTGCTGTACCATCCGGATAACCGTTGAAGATACCTTTTGCTTTCAATGCATCAAACTGTTGTTGCGGGGAAACTGCTGTGTCACCGAATGCTACAGATGCAAACATTGAGAATGCCATTGCTGTAGACAATGCTACGGATAAAATTTTCTTCATAACTTTTATTTCTCCTCCTTGGGCGTTCATAACATTTGAATTTTCTTGTTTAATAGGGTCGCTCGTATTCCTCATATATTGTTGCACCCCCTTTCCAGAGTTGTGAGCAAGTTAATATAAATGATGTCTGTGAGCATATCACAGAAACTTGTAAACTAGGTTAGTAAAGCAGAATCACACGTAAATAGAGTAGTTTCCTAATCCTACCTTACATATTATACAATGGGTCTCTCGTGCCGTAAAGCAATTTTTTCTAAAAAATAGACAAGATTCTTCACGAGGTCGTTCTTGGTAACAGGCCCAATGTTTTCGACTCTACACTTTAAACGCAGTAGATTTCAAAAAGTTGCGGATTGCACAAAAAAAGTTTTGATTTTTTTTATGTATAGGTACAGTGCGGGTATTGAAGCCATTCAAAACCTTTTCACACCATTGATACAACAGTGATTTTAGAATTGTGATATGTGGTTTGTCTGTGCTACGAACGTTTATTTATACCTACAGCTTCAACCTATGAAGCGACAAAATTCACAAAAAATAAAACATAAAAAGCACCCCAATGGGATGCTTTGAACCGCTCCCTGTAAAGTAGACAGTTAAAAAAACAAAAATTAGTTCATTGAGATACCTTAGCCCGGATGACGTGCTAAGGTATCTTTCTTGTTATACAGCTCTTCGGTATTCGTTCGGAGACAAGCCGCCCAAACACTCCGTGTAACGGTAGTTGTTGTAGTA
>NZ_JAGGNR010000029.1 GCF_018614975.1 Paenibacillus polymyxa
CATTACTTTATAGTGGGAGGAGTATATGAGCACATGTGGCAGGCCCATATCAGTGCGGCTTCCTGGAAGCTTGGGGGTGCAGTACGATGAAGAATTATTTATACAATATATCTGGGGGTAACCCGCGTAGTCTGCTTCCTTCGGTAATTGCAGCGATTCTGGACGGGATTGTGAAGATCGTTCCTGCGGCGCTGCTTGTAGACATATTCAATACGGTCTATAAATCTTTCGCTGATCCGGACAAAGGACTGGATATCAACCGAATGTGGATTGTATGCTGCATTCTGTTTGCCTGGCTTCTGGTGGAGTATGGGGCTTACGCTTCACTCTATGATAAAACCTATCGGGAAGCATACAGCCTCGCGGCCTCAGGAAGGTTGAAGCTAGCAGAACATATTCGCCATCTGTCGTTAGGATTTTTCGGAAAACGTGATCCTGGCGATCTGACGAATCTGATCCTGAGTGATTATGGTCAGGTGGAGCATACGATCTCTCACAATCTGTCACAGCTGATCAGCGCGATTGTGCTTCCGGTACTTGCTTTTGCCGGACTTCTGTTGGTGGATTGGAGAATGGCCGTAGCCATGTTTATTGCGGTTCCCCTGGGTGTGGCGCTGTTATGGATCACGGATTCCATCCAGGCACGACTGAGTGAGAACCATGTTCGAGCCAAAAATGAAGCCGCCAGTCGGCTGCAGGAATACCTGAGCGGTATTCGTGAGATTAAGGCTCACAATATGGGGGGCAAACGTTTTGAACGGCTGCGTCGTTCTTTTGACGAATTGAAGTCGGCTTCCATTCGGTTGGAAGGTATCATGGGACCGATGATCATGGGTGCGATGTTGCTCGCACGATCAGGTATGACGTGGATGATTCTGGTGGGCAGCTATTTGCTTGCAGGCGGTGAGTTGTCGTTACCGGTATTTCTGTTATTTTTGCTGGTAGGTACGAAGGTATTTGAACCGTTGACGGTTGTACTGATGAGTTATGGGGAGATGCGGTACTCCGCATATAGTGCAAGGCGCATTATGGATGTGCAGCAGGAGGCCCCGATGGCAGGAAAGGGAGATGTACAGCCTAATCAGGCGATTTCGTTCGACCAGGTGACCTTTGGATATGATGATCAGCAGCCGGTGTTAAAAGACTTGTCGTTTACGATTGAGCCGCATACCATTACTGCGCTGGTTGGTCCATCCGGTAGTGGTAAGAGTACCGTCACGCGTCTCATTGCCCGCTTCTGGGACGTACAGCAAGGAACGATTCGCATTGGTGGCAGCCCCGTTGATCAGATGGACCCGGAGAAGCTGTTACAGGATATCTCTGTGGTCTTCCAGGACGTGTATCTGTTCCAGGATACGATCGGCAACAACATTCGTGTAGGAAAGAAAGACGCTACGCAATTCGAGATTGAGGAGGCAGCACGAAGAGCTTGTTGTCATGAGTTTATCTCCAGTCTGCCTCAAGGGTACGATACGCTGGTTGGCGAGGGTGGATCGACGTTATCTGGTGGGGAGAAGCAACGTATCTCCATTGCACGTGCTTTGTTGAAAAATGCATCGATCGTTTTGCTCGACGAAGCTACCGCTTCTCTTGATCCGGAGAACG
This sequence comes from Paenibacillus polymyxa, assembly GCF_018614975.1. Classification (GTDB taxonomy): domain Bacteria; phylum Bacillota; class Bacilli; order Paenibacillales; family Paenibacillaceae; genus Paenibacillus; species Paenibacillus polymyxa_E. The sequence continues at coordinate 1,606 of NZ_JAGGNR010000029.1, forward strand.
AAGCCGCGGTGCAGCAAGCGATTAATGAATTGGTCGCAGATAAGACGGTTATTTTGATTGCACACCGATTAAAGACCATTCAGAATGCCGATCAGATTATCGTATTGGACCAAGGTCAGCTCGTAGAGCAGGGAACACATGCGCAATTGTTAGATTATTCAGGCATCTACGCTCGTTTGTGGCAATTACAACAGGATGCAGAAGGCTGGCAGGTAAAAGTAAACGGATAAAAGGAGAATGACAATGATGTTTAAACGAATTCCTGTATGGATTGCACTATGCTGTATGCTCACCTTGGCGGCCTGTGGAACGACCGAGACCATCAATGAAGTGGCGAGCTCCTCAGAGGGAACCGCACAAGCGACGACCAAAGTGATTACCAATCCGAATGGAGAAGAGATTACAATTCCCCTGAGCCCAGAGCGCATTGTCGATCTATCCGGCTCGACAGAAGAGCTATTGATCCTTGGCAAAACGCCTGTAGCGACGATGAGCGCTGACTATGGCAATCCGGAGGAGATCACGCCAACCATTAAGGATCAACTGAGTGCAGATACCGTTAATTTGGGCTGGTATGGTTTCCCGTTCAGCATTGAAGCTATAGCGGGTGCCAATCCGGATCTGATTATTCTGGGAAAGGATTTTAACACGGATCAGTATGAAACTTTATCTAAAATTGCACCTACAATTGCATTGCCTTACTCTTACTATGATTGGAGAGAACGCCTGACATTCTTGGCAGATACGTTTGGAGAAAAAAGCAAGAAAGATGAATATCTGACCAAATATGATGCGAAATCTGCAGAGTGGAAACAAACGCTTGAGGCGGCTGTACATGGTGAATCCTTTGCCGTGATCGAAACCTATCCAAACAATCTGGTCATTTATTCGAATAAAGGTGCAGCTGAGATTTTATATGGTGAATGGGGCCTGAAGCGCACAGAGGGTATCCCTGATCCAGAGGGCTGGGGTGGTAAACAGATCGCACTGGAGGCTCTGGCTACCGTTAATCCGGATCGTCTGCTGTTGATGGAGAATAGCGAGAATAAGATGGTCGATAGCAAGGTGTGGAATAACATGAACGCAGTGAAGAATGAAAAGATTTATAAAATCTCTAATGTCGTTAATTACAATTATTCGTACACAGCGATGGGGAGAATGGAGCTTATGGACCGTTTGGGTACGATGATTCTGGAAGGACAGAAGTAGTCGTTGGATTAGAGCAATTCATAATGGATTAACTTTAACTTTTAACAGAATCTAGTGGCGGTCTATGTGTAATTTTGTGATTCGTTCGAAATTATGTAACTTGAGTGGTTCTGGCTGCGTTTAGACATTGGGGTGATCTGATGTTGGTGAACGCGGTTCAACGGTACATGGTATTAGGACTTATATTTATAGGGATAAGCTTGACGGCATATCTCGTTCTTGAAAGGGTTGAAGGTTACCATATTACAACGACAGAGTATTACGGCTTACGCAATGCAGGGGGAATAATATATATTCTTTCGCTTATCCTGGGATTCGGTCACTATTTACTCGCTTTTTATGTTGTTATTTTAAGTCCGATCACATGGCTGCTGCGGAAATATGTATGCTTTCCTATGGTGAGAACTTTCATCTATATGATTGGGTTTGGGTGGGGCGGGCTATGGGTTTTTGATCTCATGTACAGTCCATATTTCGTGAATGGATACCATCTGAATCGAATGACATCGATATGGATATTTGCCATCGCCGGTGTAGTCTATGCCATTGTGGAGAATAAGATATGGCGAAGAGGGCAGATGCAGAACGAACAGAAGGCTACTTAACAACTGTTGAGTAGCCTTTTTGGCTTTGGTTTACATAATTATTATGGTGTTTTCATTGGATACTCAGAAGCTAAATACAATATTAGAAAGGAATATGTAAGAGTAAGTAGTGAACATGAACAGCGGTTAAGTTAATTCGATAGTTTGTTATATAATTCACAAAGGATGCAATTAAAATGAAATAGGATTTTTATCGTAAAAAGGTAAAATTTTCTGTTATACTATTTGAATTGTGTACATAAAGTTAGATATTTTAATGAAGGGAGTTCATGAAGTAAATTAGCCGTTTAGTTTAAAATTGTAGTTTGGAGGAAAGCATTTTGTATAAAGCAGGTTTTTGGATTAGATTAGGAGCAAGTGTGTTGGATAGTCTTATTATTTCAATTCCGTTAGTGATTATTGCAGGTGTGCTTACGGGTAACTTTGATGCGGATGAGCCGATTGCCAAACTACTTAGTGCGTTATACTCAATTTTATTACCAGTGTACTGGTATGGTCGAACCATAGGCAAACGTATATGTGGAATTCGAATCCGTAAGTACGATACACACGAACCGCCAAAAATTGGTACGATGCTGATGCGAGTTGTTGTAGCTGGACTTGTGTACGTATTAACTTTGGGTATCGGAGTTATAGTGAGTGCTTTTATGGTCGGTATGCGTGAAGATCGACGTGCGATTCATGACTTTATAGCAGGAACAGAAGTAGTTTGGGATTAACTTGAAGATTATAAAGAATGAGCTGTACAGGGGTAAAAATCCTGTACAGCTTTTTTAATCATTAGTACTGTTTCACAAAACTCGTATTTTGTACATATGTCTCCGTGTCTGAGGACAAGAACATTGTTCCTTAAATGTACATTGACACAAAGTTCCCTACCAAAATGACACAAAGTACCCTACTTTAATGCATTTATGCCCTTTGTCTTTAATTAACGGAGCAAATTTGGAACTTGGTAGGCAACTTTATGATGTCATTCTCCAGTCTGGTAGGCAACTTTATGTCATTCTCCAGCCTAGTAGGCAACTTTATGTGTCATTCTCCAGTCTGGTAGGTAACTTTATGTCAATTTTCCAGCCTGGTAGGCAACTTTATGTCACTCCCTCCGGATTATTTATCCATGTTGTTTACAGCGCTTCTCATCTGATCATCTGTTAAGTGCGTATAAATCATTGTAGTTTGTATTGAAGAATGTCCTAATTGATTCTTTAATTTTGGGACATCATTATTCTCAATATGATAACGTGTGGCAAATGAATGCCTCAAAGAATGAACCGTCAAAGCCGGCTTTCCAAAGGCTGTTGCATATTTCTCAACAAGTTTTTCTATAGAACGTTGTGTTAAACGTCTATTTTTACCTTTGCGTCCTACAGGTGCTGCGATAAACAAAAATCTTTCGTTTTTTTCTGGGGTATATCTTGTTTCCCTCATCTGCAGGTAATTCTCGATATCTAGAGATGCTTGGCTGCTAAAGTAAACATATTGCTCTTTCCCCCCTTTTCGGACTACTCTTACACAGGATTTCGTCAGATCTAAATCCTCAAGATTGATTCCGGAAACTTCTGATAATCTAAGTCCTGATCCTAAGATCAATGAAATTATTGCCGTATCTCGTTCACGATTAAACTGATGGAAATGAATGATACGTTTGTTTGTTTTGTTTAATTCGCCATAATCGTATGCTACAAACACTCTAAAAGCTTCAAAATCATTTTCTCTCAGTATTTTCCCTTCCATACGATTCGCGATCGTTTCCTGACTTTCTTTTACTGCATTCAAGTCCATTTTAGCCATAACATTTCTTTGTATATAAGGCTTTAAATCAATTGTTTCGGCTTTATTCTGTAAGTAATCAAATAAGGACTTAAGAGAAGAAAGCTTACGGTTTATTGTTAGTTTATTATTCCCAAGTTGATACTCCAAAAAAGATAAAAAGCTTTCTGTTACACGTATCGTTAATGTTTCTAGCGTGGATAATTCAATTTCTGTTCTTTTTTGAACTGTGGTAAAGTTCTCTGTAATCAGCCAATCAAAAAAGATTATATAATCGTGGCAGTAATTAAGAAGTGTTGAGGCAGAAAGCTTACGCTTCTTACTGTCAATAAATTCAGTAACATACCAAGGTAATTCACTTAACTTATCGTCAATTCGACCCATAAGGTGTAATTTAGCTTGTTTATCCAAAAACAACCACCCCCAAATGAATATAACTTCTAAGTAATTATTCGTCAAATTATTATTTTACGTAATTAAGAGGAATATTCGTTTATAATCATCCGTCGATCGCGATCCCTTCCCTTCTGCATTTTAATTTCTAGAAGGTTTACTTAAAGTTTGGAAGGATTTACTCCGTTGGAGTTCGAAAATGCCTCCGGTGGAAGATAACCGAAGGCATTCTGATTTTCCTTCTAGTTTGAATACAACACTTGGCGCACTATACCACACTCTTGCACTTGTAGCTGAATCAATCCTTTTATATTTTATTTACTGCAAAAGGGAACTCAGAATCGATAATATTTAAATGATCAACACACGAAACTTCTACATTTTGATAAATTGCAGATAAAAAGTCTGCTTGAAATTGATATTCACCATACAAGTTCCATAATTTAATCCCTACTTCATTGAATTTATCCTGTAGAAACACTAAGAATTGGAATACAATTACAGTATTATCGTCAATCTTGTTATTTGAAGCAATTTCTTGAAAAGCTCTTGAAACAAAGCCACAGAGCAAATCGGCTGCCTGGATGAGTATTTCTTCTTTAGAATTCAGTAAAGTTAAAGAATCTATATGTGGGAAATTTGTTAAAAAAGGCTTACTCTCAGTTCCTAAGATAGACGGTACGGCTTTGTGCAAAAATATTGATCTCAAATCATTGAAAACATCATCATAATTTCTTAAATTATCATGATATACAGATACATTTGACTTTATTATAGCTGAAAAGAATTCAATATTTTTCAATAGCTCTACTAACATTGTGCTTGTAAGAGCAATATGTCTCATTCTAGTACCGTTGTTTGTTAAAACTTCAAATTCTTTAATCATCTCAGATAAATTTTTTTCAGATAAGTTTTTTAATGTATTAGCAACTTTTTCTTGGTTTTGGTCTTGAAAAATTTGAATAAGTTGCTCATTAATCTTTTTCATTAGATCTACTGTGATAGTACCTTTTCTAATTAACGTTGAGAAATTTTGCATGACTTCATCATCTTGAAATATACATACTGCAAGAGCTTTTTTTAGTTCTACAGTTTGGCTTAAATAATTGTTCACATTTGGATTGTAATCACAATCAAAAAAAGTTTCCACTAACTTTGCGGATATCATAAATTTTTTATCTGTTACACCAAAAAACGGGAGAAATCCGAAATCGTTAACTAACTTTTCGAAAAGTTTGTAGAAGCGATAAGTTCCACTTTTGCCTTTCAGAAAACTTTTTGCCTTTAGTTCTGAACCTTGTATTGAGGCAAGAATGTCATTCAAATAATTTACAGCCTCTTCTTTTTTATCATCAGGTACAAGCCAACCCCCATACACAAAGTATGGTTGTGTTTTATCGTCCCAATTAGTTCCGGTATTTCCGCTCTCATCAATGTAAAACGAAGCGTTCATTGTCATCCCTCATTTATTATTCTAAATAGTGTAGAATATATTTTTTGTTACATAGAGCATAATTTAGAGATTAACAAAATCTCTAAAATCGCCCAAATGGACACTATGTTTTAGACCAATATATGGCAGCGATGTTAGAAGAATCCGATTAAAGTCTCTCATTGAAATGAGTCTGGCGGATTGGCTTCGTCTCGAAGGACATACGTTAGGTGAGATTAATGATTGGTTAAGTCGTGCGTAATAAAGATAAGCATATATTGGCGAACATAACAGACACAAGGCCTAGCCGGTCTGTTGACGAGCCTCGACAACCACCAAACTTAAAAAGGGAATAATCGTCAGTTAGCCTCGAAGCTCGATGGGACAGTTGGAGTATAAACCTTAACTGGTACCAGGATAATGTCCGTATTCCAATGAATGATTTTCACAAGCACCGGTTTGACTTAATTGAGAATCGTTCTTAATTTTCTTGAGATCCAAGGAAAAATCTCGGCAGTAGGCACAGAATTCTTGGGTAAGGAATGCTGATCAAGATGTAAATTCCAGAGTATAGTCCTCTATAAAGTCTTAACTATCTTTTTTATAACTTACTGCCAGAATTCTGCAGTGAGACCTTCAACAATGAACGTATTGATAGTTTAAATCAGACTATATTCATTTTAATCCTCTTACCACTTCTAGTCTCTTCATAACTTCCGAACGTGCTTGCTTATACTTCACTAAACCTTCTTTACCTTGCTCAGAGAGACCCCGTAACTCTTCTTCATGCTCCCTAGCTAACACTTGATTTTCTAACCAACTCAGGATGGACTCTAGCCAGTCAATTGTTTTATTCCTGCCCATCTTCTCGAATGCATATTTGTCAGCTTCCAACTCGGCATAGTAGACTTCATCACGAGCCATTGCCTCAGCACGACCCTCACCAGTATAATCTTTCAGATGATTCAACTTGATGTGACCCAATTCGTGATAAAAAGTGCAGAGTAGATGGACCTTATCTTTTTTTATATCATTAAGTACAATAAATGATTTGTTAACAAACTGATCATCACCTATGATTTCTCCGTTAAATCTGAACTTATCCATTGCAAACGCATTTCCGAATTCTGGGGCATACATCACAACGATATCATCGTACCAAAAATATTTATAGGGACGATGATGTCCATCTGCAAATTTTACAATCATTTCTTTATCAAAAAAAAAGATTGGTTCCACTTTGACACCCTCTTCAATTGATAGTTAAATTTACATTTAGTTGCTTGTGGTACTTAGCCGTGCCTATCAATAAATAATGTACGGAAAATATATCAGCAATAAGATAAGCAACCTTAAACAAGAGGCTTAGAAATAATTATATTTACTCCTTCTTGATCGGCATCAAAACTAACACCCAGAGCTTCCCATAGATCTAAAATAATTTTGGCTAGAGGTAATAAATCCCTCATACCTGTCCAGTCCGGATAACGAGTGTATAGGTACTCTAATTCATCGCTCAAACGAACAAGATAGGGAGTGAAATACTCCATTTGCATTTGATCCAGATATTTTTGGAGTTTGAGTCCATGAACTTGCCCTAATAGATTGCCTGTAATATTTAGCAACAGATTGGACTCTTCCTGTATTTTGATAAATACATTATAGGAGTTGCCGTCCATGAAATATTCATCAATCGTTTCTCCCATGGTCTTTACTATAGATTGGGAAAGGTATCGTACATCTTCGTTTCTTAGAGTTGAGGTTTCAGTGAATGAAGTAATAGCCAAACGATCTGCAATATATTCCATCCACATAATTTCTCCCAGCTTACAAGCAATGGTCAGAATGTCATCTCCACGAGTGACCTTAAATGACTTATAGGAATATGAACATGCGCTAACTCGTGATGAAGTGTATGTACTGCTATGTCTTTAGCTTCTTCATTGAATAGTGCCCAAAAAAGAATATCTGTTACGAAGATCGTATATTTCTGATGATTATTCTCAATGTAGCTGATAACCTTGGCTACAGCCGAACCAAATAAGGCCTCAGTGTACCCCTCTTGAATCGACTTTGACCGTTGGAATGAAATGAGATCCACTTTAAATGCACTTGTGTAAACAATTAATTCTAAACCCTTCATATCTAATCCTGATATAAGTTGAAGAACTAGTTTTTGAATAGATTTTGTTGCAGCATCTTTTTGTACTTGATCAATGTCCTGTATTCTAAGTTCAATTTCAAACATTTTCCCACCACTTTTCCTTGTTTAATTTTTCAAAAGGAGAGTTAATTCGAATATTTAAAGTTATAGGTCAGTTGTCACACTTAATTTTACAATATTCAATCTATGAATTACATTCCCAACTTTGAGCTTCCTTCTATTTTTGTTTCTCCCAGTTTGAGCACTCCATACCTCATAAAGTTCCACTGTACTGCACCCCTGTGTTTGTTTAGGCACTGCAATCATTTTTATACAGGTAAATCTACAAATCTATCATATGTCGCCTTACATCTAAATTGCGGCTGTCAGAAACAACACAATGACAAAGAACTGAATCCTTAATTAAAAAGGATAGTTTCTTTGTCATAGAAATTAGAGAAGCTTTACCTGTCTTTGCCAAGAAGTTGGCTTGATCCATTTTAGTTTCATTACATTGCATCTTAGGTGTTTTCAATTTAAAGGACGAAAGTCTCTATAATCATAATATAAGTATTCACCCGTGTATAACTTGGTTATCAAACGGTTTATAGAACTAATCAATCATCGGCCACTTAAATCCACGGACTTTCTGTTGACTCATGGAATTGAATACCCGGTAAGTTAGTTTAAACTTAAAGTTGAAACGGCAAATCCTCCCCTTCATTTTCCGTAGCTGTAGAATCATTTTTTTCTTCATCCGAACGTCCAAGCCTTTTCATTAACTCATCATACTGCAATTTTATTTTTCTGTTATCAGGGAACAACAGCATTTCATTAAGCAACCTCCCCTCTAACTTTTTATCTTCTGTCCAATATTCGTCCCATATTTTTTTAGAATCCTCTACTGATTCTTGAGGAAGACTATTTGATATTATTCTATTACTAACTTCCATTGCATTATAATTATGTATAATATCCGGTATTACACATATTATTTCATCTGTAACTCTTTCCAAGACAAGAGATTGCTTATTAGAATAATAAAGTTTATATGGATATACAACTTCAAATACTGAGTTAAAATCATTAATTCTTGATTCCCAAGCTGATTCTTCCCAAAGAATAATAAAAAACATAGCTGAGCCAAACCTAATCTTCACAAGACCATGTTTATGTGGGATTCGCAAAGCGTCTTTATTGGGACTAATATAATTTGACCTTGTATACGACAACCCATGAATCATTACTCTTGGATTATGAACAATATAAAGTGGTGTGTAATATGACCCGAATGACTGATTTTCTTCCCCCATGAGAGTAAGATCAACATGTAACCCACCAAATATCGAAACCTTCGGAATATTTTCTTGATCATTATACAGGATAAATTTTAGGTATCTTTGGTACCACGATAAATCCAATTTGTTTTTCCTTGCACTGTTATACGATACTTTTAGTAGCCATCTCACCAAAAAATTGTAATCATAATTAATTTTTAACTTGGAATCTCTTACAAATTTATCAAGAAAGTTTTCTCGAATAAATGGATTTCCATAATCATCAAGAGCTCTTAAAAGCACACCATTGCAATTAGCGCATACATCATGAACTACCATTCCTTTGCTATCCTTGTACTCTTTTTCATTATCAATCGTTATATCTTGTTCAGGGAATATCTTGAGAATCCTGTCTGGAATAACGTGTTCTCTTGTAAGTTTATCAAAATCCTCAAAACAAAACATGCATTGCATAAAGAAGCTCCCCTTTAAAATATAATTATTCAATTATCAGTTTCAATTGTTTCTCTGTCTATAATTCGTTTTGCTTCACGAGCATAAAATTCTGCAATACTTTTTAGAGTGACTGCAAACCGTTGAAATCCCGCATTTTCAGTATCTTCGGCTTTAAGCAGATACTCATCTGAAAGTTTGAGTTCAGGTTGTGCAGTCGGATCTATCCAATGTGCACCTCGCGAGTTAAGTATCCCAGATCTAAATCCCCTACGAATAGGATCTGCATCCTTATCATTCAATGCAGTCGCCACAGATTCATTTATCCATAGACCTCCTGCGGAGGGTGGAGAATGGACAAGAACGTGACCAACATTAATTAGTGCAACTTCCAAGTGTCCTGAGTCTGAACAAATCTTTGTGACTTGTTGAAGCCATTTTAAGAAAAACTCATCATCGAAATCTCCATTTTTGAGACTGCCCGGGGGGATTCGCCAACCGTGAAGCAATTTCCAAGCATTCGAAGCAGTTGATTGCGATTCTTCATTTGACTCGACTAATGATTCACTCTTTTTAGAACGATATATCTTACGGATAAGCTCACAAAAAAACTCAGGCTCTTCTGAAATATGATACTCCAGAAGTTTGGGAGCAACTTTATTACCGCCTCGATTCATTAAAGGTAAATAGCCCCATTCAATGTGATAAAGATCCTCGAACTTAATGTCTGGAGATTGATGCAGTACTTTAATAAGGCCTACGATCAGACTGGGTTTTATGACATAGCTTGGCTCAGATGAGGATAAACCTGCTTCCAATGCTTGCAAGCATTGTTTGAGATTCAAATTTTGCTTAAGTTGGCGTACTACGTTAAGACAATAAATTGCAGCAAAAGGCCTTCCATGCTCAATCAGTTTGTCTATTGCTAATGTTAGATCGCATTCTAGCTGATTGGGATTTACATCAGTTTTTGTCCAATATTCATGCTCGTTTTCCATTAACCACTTGGCAGCACGATCCCATGTCTCATTATTGAAAGGTAAATAACAAAGAAATTGATTAATTTTTTCTACACCCCAGTTTGCTTTGTACAGCTGGTCTACCCAAGACCAGCCGTTTCTAGCATATCGTGACCAGATATAACCCCTCATCAAAGATATATGATTTTCATCTTCAGATTCTAAATATCTTGAGAATAAAATTTCATTATTGCTTTCATCAGCTACCGCACCAAGACTTATACCTACGTAATAGGGAGATTGCACCCTATTTGAAAATTCAATTACCCTATAAATGTCGGTCATTTTTAAAATTTGTACTATTGCTTGTTGACGCTTCACTTCAAGTTGTTTGCTGTTTTCTTCCCAATTCTCCAGATCATCATATAAATCAGGATCATATTCACCGAATAGTCTTTGATGTAAGAGTATTGGATTTTTAGGAATCATATTTGTTGTAGCTTTCTCAAGAAGCTTTAACAGTTCATCATCTAAAGCCCATTCTGCTTCAGAAAAACTACGATGTTTTGAGATGAGATTCATAAGTTTATTCCATAGAAAAAAATTTTCTTCTTCAGGCTGTCCAATAACTTTCTCGGAGGACAATATTTCAAGTAGCAAATTAAATGAAGTACGTGGAAGTTCATCGATGTGATCAATAAGCTGATTTAACAAAATTGTGTTCTTACTAGCAAGAGAGATAGCCAGATCAGAATAAAATTCTACCTGTTCCCAATATTCACTTTGGGAAGTCTCTTCTCTCCATTGCTCAGGTATACTGTCACGCCACAACGGTTTGTGCGACCCCATTGAAGTCTGCTTCTGATTTGGAAGCAGACTGATTAGTAATTTCCATGCAACTTTGGGAAGCTCTTTGGTTAACGTTTTAACAGCAACTTTACGTTTTTGTATCGGTGCAACAGTCTGTGGAAGCCAAGGCAGTAAAATTGTTGTAAGTGAATTGGCTGGACGATTGGACCATGTTCCACCAGGGTCAAGGCTGGCTAGTTCACCAAGTATTACACATACTCTCACTAAATATTGTTCTTCCCAAGCTAAAGATTCAAGCGCCCACAACAATCCAGTCAAATAATTCCCACCTGTAACTCCACTATCCTCTTGTGAAAATAGTTCAACAAATGGGCAATATTCTGAGTGCAGTTCTTGTTCAACCGTAAACAAGAACTCTTCTGGAGCAGCCTCTGCTAAAACTGGTAGTATTTTATTCAAGCTCCCCCAAAGCTTCCAGTCTGCTCCCTCAAATATCCCGCGGATAGCATGTATGGTTACCATTTCAGGCAAACCCTCAGAACAATTAATTAAATCTTCTCCTCGGGTACCTAAGAGTGCTAAAGATTGGGCTAATCCATTTCTGATATATGAAGAGTATGTTAACTTTTTCCCATAAACTCCTGCTGCAAATCGTTCTTCTGAAGGAAGTTCAAAAGAAGGATCTGGTTCAGAGAGTACTGATATGATTAAACCTTTTAGATGGTTCAGATTCTGGTCAAAAATACGAGGACTTAGTATCGACCATAGATCAGTTCGATTTTTTGTTTTCCAAACCCCATTACTGAGTGAGAGAGGACTCTCATTTTGCAAAAGCATCTCTCTTGCTAGAAGTAGCCAATTTGGATGATCTTTCTCTAATAAACTATTTAAAATTCTCATGTCAGTTTCATTGTTTTCTTCCCACATCCCTATTAAGTTAATTAAAGCAAGTGTGGATGCTTCATTAAAATTAGACCAATCTGCTTTTCTATTTTCAGACTTTATCAATAGCTTGTCAGGTATATGAGATACATTTGAAAGTTGAAATAGTTCTTTTAAATCATCTGGAAGCTTTTCAAATGTAATGGTTCCAGCATTCTGATTCCATGTTTGTACAATATCTACAATGCGAGGCCAAACCCAATGCGGATATTGTTTATCAAATTGTGCGATATGTGAATGCAAAAGTGATAACACAATTCCCTCTTCTTCTCCGAGATCATAAGCTAAAACATAAAAATGATTTAAGAATGAATAAAAATCACCATCTGAAATATCGGTGTTATTATTGGCCAACTTCAAATGGTGTCTCAGAACATCTAATTTGATTTTGCTTTTAGACGGACTAAAGTTAGATTGTGTTACGTTCCTTTTAAACTCCTCTAAGTCTTTGGTGTGTTTTGCCTGATTTAATATCCATCGAACATTATGTGAATCAGTAGCATTTAATGGACCAGTAATAAGAACAATAACATCCTTTTCTTTGGAAAAGATATTGGAATTATTAAAATCGTTCCAGGCAGCTTGCATTACTTCTGAGAGCATACTGTCTCCATAGGTAATTCCAATTTTATGTTTAATCTGTGCAAGCATCTTAGCTTTTCTCTTGGAAATAGGTTCTTCAACAATAACAATTAAGTCATCAGTATTAAATCCATCAATTCTACCTTGAAGCTTTATTCCGATTACCGGCCATTGCGGTAAACAAGGTACTATTCCCCCAGTAAGCATCAATGTAACAAAAGAAGCTTGAACATGAGCCTCAAAGTGTACTCCTCCGCCCCCGGTTGAAAATGGATTGCTCAGTTGCTTATGTTTCATAAAGATCAATCCTTATCAAAAAATATTTCCCCTACATAGAGATCTGAATTAGATCATTTTAAAAACTTGTTTTTTTCTAAGCATTAGAATGGTTATATCTTTGATATTCCACTGGGTATCTAATTGTCACTCAAAACGCTCATTTTGATTCTGTTCTTGAGCTTGCTCCCAATTACGAATCCGATTAATTTCTTTTTTCAAAATTGGCTCTTTATTCTTAGCCCACTTTACAACAAATGGATTCTCGTATTTCATTAAGCTTTCTAATAAGGGAAGACGTTTTAACATTACATCGGCCAGTGAGTCTGACCAATGATTTGGATGAAAAACATGCATTAATTGTTCTAGAATAACGGTCGGTTCAAAATAATTATCTATCAAATACTTTGCTAATGATGTCCACTCTATTTGCTGCGATGGCGATGTGTTTTGATAAGCATCAATGATGGATGCCATTAATGGGTATCGCTCTGTTTTCTTTACATCACACCAATTGATTATCAGCTCATCAGATATCAAATTTAGTGGGTTAAGGTTTAATTGTCCGCTAAATATCTGAGCAATTCTATAATCCATTTCTTCTGTGTCCCTTACAAACACTTCTATAAACACAAGTGGTTGAACCTCTACCAAAGACAAAAAAACATGATCAAGATCAGAAAAAAACACATTATCTTCTGTTATTGAAGAATATAGCTTAGTAGCAATACGTTTAGCGTTACGGGTAGATTCCACATCCGTAAAACAGATCTTGATTATTTCAGACACAAAATGATGATTCTCAAATGAACGTTGAGAAAAATCATAATTTAAAACCAATTCTTGCCCTAAACTGACAATGTCTTGGTTTAAGCCCTTGTCATCTCTGGAAATTCGTATATAAAATAATTCTACGGCTACAGCTAATCCATCTTCTTTTGAACTTATAAGACGTATTAATTCGAAGAACTTTTCATTAAAGTCTATATCCTGAGTTCGTATTAGAGCTAAGCTTCCGAAAGACGAAATCGGTGCTTTTCCGAGTTGAAGAGACCTCTTCAGACGATCTAAACCATTAGGATCTATTACAACAGACTGAAGCGATGGGAAGACTTCTGAAAGCAATTCGTGATCAATTGCTTCATCCAAGATTTCTTCAGCGGAACTCTTATCAATTAAAGCAAGATAATATAAGAAGCCTTGTAAAAGAAGATACTGTCGGTTTGTGTAGTTAATTTCACTCAGCTTTCCTACCATGTGAGTCCAAAATTTCTTTGCATCACTGGTTTCTTGTGCCAACCCTTGTCCTAACTCATATATATTTCTGTTATAAGTACACATTAGATGTATTAACAAAGAGTCTAGGGTATCTTCATGGTTACAAAGTTTACGCCCGAGCTCGTTTAATAGATTACTAATCTTAGCATGTGCATTTTCAGCATCTTCTAAATCGACTATCTCATAGTAGTTTCCCAGTCCAGGTAGAGTTAACAACATTACTTCATCATATAATGAATTGGGTTCTAACAACGTGTTTAACGAGTCAAGTCGTGTTGAAACTTCATCGGACATTTTATCAGAATCATACCTTTTAGTTTTTTTTACCGCATACCAAGCTTCATGCCAGGTTTCTTTAGCCAAAATTTGTTTTACAGCAGATTCTAACACCTCATAGACTTTTGCTCTAGTCCAGAGCCCTCTAAATTTGTTACATAAAACTCTTTTTATCTTATTTCCAATTAGCTTATCCGATATAGCAGTTGACACAGCATATTCAATAAACGTTTCATACCAAGTTTGAATTTCTTCTTTGGATTTTGGATAGTACCCGTAATCTCGAACGAGAGCACCAAAGTTAAAGCTATTGATAGCTGAAAAATTTGAGGTTTCTAGTGATGCATCTAAGAGGTATATTCCAAGTTCAACTTCATTATCAAGATCTGATTCTATGAGGCAGGATATGATCTTAAGCCTTTGCTCAACAGAAGCGTGCGTTCCTGAAAGATAGATATAGAAAAGAGATTTTAGTGTAGTACGAATTGAATTGTTGTTTTCGTTAACAGTTTCTGTTAAAGCATAGTTACAGAGCAACCTAGTAGATCTTTCAAATAAATCGCTATCATATGCTAGGGATCTCAATAAATTTGTGTAATAATAGAAATCAGAATTTTCACGAGAGAAAAATATCGATTCATTCGCTTGATCATTAATTTCCTCCATCCGTGAAAGTACTAACTGGGGATGAAGAGGAGCTACATTTCGAAGGATATTAAGAGCATCCTTATTGAGCTTTCGAAAATCCTCTAATAGACCACCGCTTGAAAGCCAATCTTTAGCTATCTCTCGAGCTAATTGACTATTGTGGAGATATCCAAGCCTTCTTGAAAACGATTGTAATAATCTCGGAT
The DNA here is from genome assembly GCF_018614975.1 of Paenibacillus polymyxa. GTDB lineage: Bacteria > Bacillota > Bacilli > Paenibacillales > Paenibacillaceae > Paenibacillus > Paenibacillus polymyxa_E. The sequence continues at coordinate 16,868 of NZ_JAGGNR010000029.1, forward strand.
TAGCATGATCTTCGAATGTACTTCTAATCAATTGTTTAGGAAGATTCTCCAGCGCATTTTGAGCCAGTTTGTTTGCTATGGCATGTGGTAATACAGCTCTCCAAGAGCTTCGTTGCTGTACAAGATCTCTCCTCTTTAGTTCCGCTATGTTCTGATAGAGCTCTAATACACTCATTCCAGATAAATCGGCTAGTAAGGTGATTTCAATACTGTTTGGGCCAACAGTCTCAATACTGAACGAATATACAAGTGAACAGATTTCAGCTGCTTTGAGTAATTTTGAGTCGGGATCATTTCGTTGTATAAATAATCTATTAAATAATTCTGCATCCCTGAGATGAGAGATATTATCCCCTATGTTGATTGTTCTAGCTAATGCAATAGCAACACGTGCATTTCCACCAGAAATTTTAGATATCTGTCTAATACTTACGCTATTGATATGTTTAAATCTTTTACTAATTACTTTTTCAATTAGCTCAGTTGATGAAGGTTCTAATCGGAAAACCGCTGTTTGTTCAGGTTGATCATCTCTGACGTCGTACTCAATTGTGAGTAAACTTATGTAATTATCATTCGCATATAACTTAGTTAAATGATTATGAAGATCAGGAGGACAATTATCTACGATCAGTATTCCTCTTTTTCTAAGTGTTTTAAGTCTTGCAGCAAAAGATCTAGGGTCGGGAATGGGAGCATCACCTAGATCAGTATAAAAAGCCAAAGACTTGTTGAGAGCTTCTTCACCAATTCGTTTATCAAATAACGCTTGAACTAAGCGTGTTTTTCCTACTCCTGATAATCCGATTAGACGAACAGAAGAACCCGGTCGCCCTAATATTGTTCTCAATTCGTGAATACCTTGTAGCAGATCAGTACTCTCTGTAGAAACACTTGCAGAGTTAGACAGACGAAACGTACCATCGAGTAAATATTCTTCTTCTGTGCTCTCGGAATGGTTTGCCCAGTTACTGAACGCTTGCCATCCTTGTATTGGATGACCAATCTTGTCTCTAACCCATAGAACTATAGAAGGATGACTTCTCACCCAACTAGCAACCCGCTCACGATCATAAAAATCCACTTTCAATTGAGAAGCATTACTGTAATCCGATATGGCTTCCAGCATAGCTGATTTTCTACTTTTTAATGAAGAGTCTGAAATTGATCCCTGGCTACTGATTATTATGTAAGCACCGTTATTATCGGCCAAATCTTTTATCACTTGTCTTAGTAACTTGTTAGGACGCATTTCTAGTAGAATCTCACTCCGAGGCATATCAGGTTTCTTCACTTGAAATGCTGTATGTTGTCTGGGAATAAAGCCATCATTCATTAGTAAAGAATTTGCCTCAACGCGTACATCTATTCCACCATCTTTGGCATTTTGATTACCTCCCCAGGTCACACCTGAGGTCTGGAGTTGCATTGATGATAAGTCAGCTTCACAAAGTAGTCCAATTAAGGATCTCAAATCAGAATCATTAAGTTGAGCGATCTCATCACCCGTTATTTCAAGCATAATCATGCCCCCTATTTGTTGCTAACTTTCTATTGTAATTAGAATATCGTCCAAAATAGAAATCAGATTGTTACGTTGCCCTACTTTCTTATAAACAATAATTTCAGTGAATTCTTCGAAGAGGTTTTTTGAATATGTTATAGCTGTTACTATAAATATGGATATAGTTAAAACACCGAAGAATATAGCAAATTGCCCCTCGGTAGATTGATAGATATTCATTCCATAAATATGTTTCAGAAGATAATTTAAGTTTGGTGCAAGAACTGCTATTAATATACTTGGTGCAATAAGTGCCGGCATTTTGTCTTTACTATTGTCTGTCTTATATGAGTCCATCAAACGTTCAATTTTCCATTTTGAATAGAGGTTATGCTCTATTAGATATTCTGTAATAAGGTGAACCTGAACTTCATGAAAACCGTCGATCCACTTACCTTTTTCTGTTTTAACAGAAAACTCTCTATTAAGTATAATCCGAGATTTATTATTAAACTGTTTATGTATACAAACAAATAACACAAAGAAAACAGTCGCAGATATGATCGTAATCAAAGTCCAATTCTCGGTTAATAACAGTATTAGTAAAAAAATTGAGATTGGCACGGTTAAAATACATGTGATCATATATCCCCAAAATAAAAATGGCATATTCTTGTAAATAAGCACACGTGCCCTTACTTTATTCGAGTAATAATCAAGTAATCTGTTTTTCATTTGATCCTCTATTTCTTTAAATTTTTTAAATTATCGATTGTTTTGAGTATGTCATACACAAAACTCTCAACTATTTTAATTTCTTCAATGTCTCTCTTTACGAGAAGCTCGTTGATTCGATCTAGAACTTCCTGTACTTCTTTGTTTGACAGATTAATATCATAATTACGGAATAATTCTTCTGGCGTGATATCTAAAGCTTCTATTAGTTTCTGCAGGGTCTCCAAAGAAATGTTTCTCTCCCCTTTTTCAATCCCACCAATATAAGGCTGTGGGAGATCTACTTGTTCTCCTAAATTAGCTTGAGTCAATCCCTTTGATTTTCTTAAAGATTTTATTCGTGCGCCTACAAAAGCATTAATTTTTATCATAAGTACAATCACCTCTCACTTAAGAGTAGGTGTACTTATGCATGAAATAAATATACTCAAACTATATATTACCATTGTCATTTATATAATTTAAGATATATATTTACTAAGAAATACTAAACATTCTATGGGAGTGAATCTAATGAGACAATTACCTCATCAAATAGTTATAGAAAATGTAGTACAAACAAAAATGAGGGGGAAAATCACTTATCAAAGCTCGTTTCCAACCTCCATTGCTATGAATCTAACTTATGTTAAGCCATTCAACGACCCCTCCGGAAAAGGATATCAACGGCCAGTAGATCCAAAGCGTGTTGATGAATTTGCATTATATCTTTCCAGAGGCGAAAACGCATTATTCACACCAATTTTATTGAATGCAGCTGGTATGTGGGAGTTTACAGCTTATGATTCTACTAGACCAATGTTCGGTAGGTTATTTTGCAAGAGTAAAGCATCATTAATGGATGGACAGCATCGACTAGGAGGGATTAAACGTTATATCGAAGAAACTCAATCAGAACTTAATATTCCTTTCATGGCATTTCATTTTTTAGATGACGATGAAGAAATTCAACTCTTCGATATTATTAATACAAAAGCAAAAGGAATTGGAACCTCTTTAAGCAAATTCCTGAAAAGAGAATCGGATGAAATAAGTTGGCAAGCTACTGAGCTATTAATATTAAAAGACAGTCCTTTCTATCACATTGGTAGCATCACGGGTAAACGTAGTAAAGGAAGGCATATTACTCTTCAGAATCTTTATCGCATGTTAAAATACTTTTTTAAAGACACTGAGACTACAAATTTATCAAAACATGAAAAGGTGGATCTTGTACTTGGATTTTTCAATATAATGCGTCAAGAATATCCTCATGAATGGATGAACTATAAAGAATACAAACTTACTCACATTGTATGTTTGGATGCGTTAGCAATGGCTGCATCCAAAGCGTTGTCTAACTGTAAGAAAGAAAACTCAACACAAATAGACCATCAAAAGTTTATCAAGTCAGTAAAGCGCCTGAAAAAGATTGACTGGTCTGTTAGTGGGCCTTTCAAATATTTAAAAGGTATCTCTAGTTCAAAAACATTAGCTTCGGAGTTAATTGAAATTATGGAATTAGAGAACTAATCCTAAATGTGGCTTCTATCTCTATTTAACGCAAGTTGCATAGGATGAAATGATTCTTCGTTGGATGTTCTTCTCTTTGATCTTATTGTAGGATAAGGGCATATGAATTCATTTTCAGAAAAAAAATGGTTAAGGTTGTTTTGGTCCCAGAACTTCTGGACTTTATTGGAGAGCTTGCCTGGAAAAGAAAAGGCCAATATAGTATCCTTCAGAGTTAAATCTTTATTCTCAATTATCTTACCAACTGAGTCGGTAAGGTACAATTTGAAAAGATGTAAAAATAAATAACTATAGATGTGTGAAATTAACCAACTGATATATGAGTAATTGCTTTTTTTTGTAGGAAATTTAGCTAAATAAGAATTCATAATGTCGAATATGGGGTCTTCGTCTAAATAACCCAAAAATGAAACATTCTCTGAACAAAAACTGGTCCGGCTATAAGGGATTGCGTCTACATCATAAAAATGTACAATCTTCATTATCTTTTGTTTCCACTTAACATATGCAGATGCATAAGGGCAGATTGGAATATCCATTCCTTCCTTTGTTTTTATAACGGAGGTATAACGTTTAATACAACTTTTATGCTTTTTCAAAATAGTTCTTCTTAAATGTTTCGCAATTGAACTAAACATTGAATTTCTTATAATTTGAAATTCGCTCATAACAATGTTTTGATGATTTGAAAAAAAAGTGATATGGTTTTTTGCTGTGTTAATGTTTTCGAATTCTCTGTTTCTTTTTCTAATGTATTTCCCTTTTAAGTACGGAATGTTATTTATGCTTTTAAGATGATCTGAGGTCTCCACGCAATATTGATCGGGAGTTGTGTCCCTCTTAATATAATTTAAATAAAACTTTAATAATTGAGGTGTCTCATTAATTGAGGTGTGAGGGTATAGATATACTGAGCTCAGGTTACTTTTCTGCAGCTGATTTAGACTTAGCCATTGTATAGCAAGTTTATCTGACAAATCGTTACTTCTGTACGCCTTCCAATGTGTATTAAGGGATACGCCCCTGTTGAATTTTTTGTATTGATGACTACACATACACGTTAATGTTGATTCAAAATAAGTTTGATCTTTAAATAGTTCATATGGATATTTGGCTGAACAATTGGGACATTGATCATACAATGGTTTCTGATGAAAAGGACATTGTTGAAAAAGACCAAATTGATGCAATATACTATGATAACCGTCAATTAGGCATTCACAACAAAAAGTTAACGACTTTCTCCAATACCAATTTCCTGAGGACATTTCCCGCATTTCTCTCATTCCGCTATCATTCAAAAATCCAGATATGTTTTTAATTACGTCAGAATTATATTTTTTTAATGAGAATCCTAAGATGTTTATAAATCTATTATCATCAAAACTGGGCATTGAATACAAATTATGATTTCTTGCACCGACAATAGTCTTTTTTTTTATTGTCTCTGAAGTCCCAAACAAATGAAAATAGTCTCGTTTATTAAGTAAGTTAGTGAATTGAATTTTTTGAAAAATAGACCAGGGAGATTCAAACTCAGATATCCAATCTGTATTCCAAGTAATTGAACCATCTGGCTTTGATAAGTAAACCTTTAGTTCAGGAATCATTTTTAACCACCTTTTCAAATCGAACTGATATATCTAAATTAAGTCGTTGTACAGCTCATTTTCGATATAACCCGACTTACCTAATGAGTCTAACCAATGGCTAGACGTCAAATGGTCAACATTTTTACCTAAGACACCGTATTTTTTAAAAGCATATTCTATAGTAAGCGTTAAATATTGCATCGGTATCTCTAAAGGTTTAGTAATTCCTTTTTCTTTTCTAATATTGGATATAGTAGAAAATAACTCCTCTGTGGATGATTCTAAACGAAATCCTTGCTCATATGCATCCGGAAAGAAGAATCTTGTGTAGGACCACCCACTATTTGTAGGGTATTCAGATAAAGAGTCATAACCGACTAAACAGGTTTGCAGCTCATCTTTTGTTCTTACGCCTGAGAATTTGTATTCATGAACCATAAAGCGACCAACAATTTGTCCCATTTTTGAAGCAATAAAACCTGATCTAACATGCTTTAATTCTTCTTGGCCAACTAAGATAACTGTCATGCTAATTCCGAATTCTTTCAAATAATTATAAATATCCATTAAAATATTGTATTGAACTGGAACAAGACGCTGTGCATCATCAATAAATAGAATTAACCTTTTACTTCCTGAACTCTCGATTATCTCTTGAAGATATTTTTTTAATCTTTCGGCTTTCATGGTTTTTCTTCCTGAGAATGGGATTCCGTGTCCAAACTGTACCAATAATTCTTCATAGAAAGTGGTTTCATTAATTCTTGAATTTTGCTCACATTTAAATTTTAGAATAGGAAGCTTCTCACCAAAATCTATTGGTAGCTCCTTTGTTAGGTAGTCGATGGCCCAAGTCTTACCTAACCTAGCTCTGCCATAGGCTATTCCACCTGGTGCTCGGTTTTCAATCCATTGCTTAATATCTTTATACATTCTTCTCACTTCTTTAGTGCCTATAAAGTAAATTCCAGTTTCGATGGGATGAGTCTTTGGGGGTACATATGGCCTGTTTATATCTGAAACATCGATATTCATCAGAAATCTTCCTTTCAAAAGTTGTAAGTTCGAAAAATTCTATCATCGTCATCGTCTTCTTCAATAAATAAATTGTTTACATCCCCTGTTGACTGGACATCTGGAGCAAAGAATTGCTCTTCTTCTTTTTCATGGTTGTTTGTAGATGCTAGTTCGGCTTTGTTTAGTTCCCTTTGTAATTGTGCGATATGATTTCGTTCTCTCTTTCCAGTCTTAGCTTTAGATGCTTTATACTCATAGTAGATTTGAAATGGATCTTGATAAGTATTAAAGAATATTTTCCTTTCATTCTTTAATTTATTTATAGCCTTCCTTGTTCGCAATGAATGAGGTGTTATCCCCCAAATGCCATATCCAGTAAGGTATCCAAACTCACTACCATCACTCAAAAATACTTTTACTGTTCGTATATCATCAACGTTTACTACGATTGTTAATTCCGTGCCGATCAGGTGAGGACTATTACCAAGAATATCGCTTTGATATCGAACTCCTTCATAATTGATGAATGGGCGTTTTCCTTTTGCTATGTCTCCACTCACTCTTCTTTTAGTTTGGATCATAAAAAAAATGGCGTCTTTTCTTTTTTCTGGTTCCAGGATTCTTGGTTCCATCCCTCTTTCAATTCGTTGTTTCATCAATTGAAGAGGAGAAAAGTTTCTAATCCCACTATGGGGAATACCATTATAATCAGATACTAGAATATGAGTTAGCTCCTCTAGTTCCGATAAAGAAATATCAAACTTTTTTGCTTGTTGTTCTGGATTTTTACGAAGAGGATCAGAAGGATTGCTTCCAGTGGTACTCACTAATTTATGGTATCCAAGCACTTCAAGGGAACGAAATAATCGTTCAATAATGCCTCTTACTTCTGGAGCTTCGACCGGACCAGGATTTAGAGTACAACGAACTACTTCATAAAGACGATCGGTTACGATATTTGATAAATTTGCTTTACCGTTGTCATAGCTGAATTCATCCCAAAGAGCCCATGCCGTTTCTGGAATTTCAGCCGAAGGTATACCCCCTTTAGGATCATAATCGATACCAGGTATCGAAAATTTCCGTTTTTCATAAGGGGTTACTGTGTTGCGAATACAATGCAAAACATCGTCTTTGTTATATTCTTTATTTACACAGAGGTGATGACCTAATATAGCTCGAGTTGCCACATCAACTATTACAAGAAGCCATACCCGCTCCACAACTTCTGTAAATAAGTCTCCTTCAGGGGTTTTAAATGTGATAGTAAACAACGCATCAATCTTATGCCCATCAAACTGAACGCGTTGAAAAGGCTTTTGTAATATCAATTCATGTTTTGGCAATGTTCCCATCCGTGATTGCCTGGCTGCTTCTTTTCCGTAACGCTTTGCACCTTCTGAAAAATGATTATTCTCAATTTTTTTAAAGAAACGGTATAATGATCGATATCCTTTATCATTTGTATTAAACGGATAGTCATGTATTCCTATACCATTCTTTTTGCACAAACTTAGGAATAATCTATGGATCCCATCAGTCGAGATTGTGGGCATTGTAGAATTTTTTCCTTTTCGTCTTAAATATGCTGAAGTGATCTTCTCTCTAATTTCTGGATATTGTTCAAGGAGTTGATTGAAGGCCCCACTTAATTTGGGCTGTTCCTGTTGTGGGAAAAAAGTTGTGGTTGCACTTCTATCATACTTTTTGGTTCTCTTATGAGGGATTAATGCTCTAAATCCCCAGATAGCTTCAGTTATTGGATCAAATTCTAAACACTTCTTTATGAAAATAATTAATTCTTTTTTACTTACGCCTGTTTGTTCTGTGATTTTTTCTAAAGTTACTTCTTCGTGAAGCATATATAGGTTCACTGCAGCTTCTCGTTTTTTGAATATCTCTCTATCTTCAGGTTGAAGTTGCATGATATTAACAATTGGCCAATTTGAGATGTCTTTATGTTTCGGATCAATATTTATACTATCTAAGATACGTCTTCTCGACATTCAACTGCACCTCCGTCAATCCACAAAGTAAGTCCTGTTCTTGATTAAAAGTAAGTATCTCATGGAGGATTAATGCAAATATAGAATTCCTAATTATGACAGGATGATATTTAGATTGAATAGATTTTTCTAAATCACGAATTGTCATAGGGCCGTTTAAAGCTGATCTATAAATCAGCTCATACACTTCTGGTTTTATTTCAGAAAGTGGAGTGAAAAAAGGAATCAACGTTTTTTTATTTGCAATAATAGTGGGATTGTGTCGTATATTTTCTTCCGTCAGGACACAATGTGTCTTATTATTCTCTGCGCACCATATTTTTTGTGCATACATTTCATAAATCGCTTGTTCGCTAGAACGTTTGTTATCCAGATCTATTTCATAGGAGTAGCGTATAAACACAAACTTTTCTTCACTTTCTGATTTAATCCACATATCAAAAACTGTTTCAACAACTTTACCTGCAATAGATACTTTTATTTTCAACGGTCTTTCACAGTAACTCATTACTGTAATATCGGATTCCGTCAGAACCCAATGGTCATATTGAAGTGAATTGTATAGTCTAACCTCTCTATGAAGCCTCCTACTAAATACAAAAAATCTATTCCTACCCATTTCGTTTTTTATCTTATTGATTGGTGAATACAAGTGCTTAATCCTCCGAAATTTGTATTTTAACCGCAATATTTTATATTCAACCTCATATACTGTATTCCTTTGTCTAGAAAACACTTGTTTTGTCGAACTATAAATGAGTTCAGAATTGTTTTCGCATAAAAAATAATGAGATAATGATTTGATTTCTCAACTTCTTTCATCAATACTTACAAATCTCCCTATTGTTGCTTCATCAGTGAAATTACACAGAACTTGAGTTGTATGTACTCCTCTATGTTATTCTTATCTGCTAATACTTAACGAAAATCCAAATATACAATTGTGATTTTTGCATCAGTTAAGATATAACTGAAATGAGGTGAATAAAACATGGAAAATGTACACGAGTTGTTCCAAATCATGACCAGACGGTTTGGTCTGTTCAATAAGAATTGTTGTACCGTGGGAGCTATTGATGTATCGCCGGCTCAAAGTCATATATTGTATGAAGTAGATCGTCAGCAAAATCCCTCCATGCAGCAAATTGCAGACACTTTAGGGACGGATATGACTTTACCCTCATAAGCAGCATATACCGAGCGATACAGACACTTATGATGACACCCTCGTGCGATTTCAGTGGAGACCACGATCTGCTCAGAGTCTAGTAGGTTGTTGGTTTTCTTCTGAGGATACTTGTAGAGCGGGAGAAGTATATGCCGTGTCGGAACGCTTAAATGATCTCTCGACATATAAGGATGAATTTCTTTACCCTGCAGAGCATCACGTCCGATGAGAACCCCATCCAGGGTACAATCAGTGTCTCCAGACAGATGTGCGAGATTGACAAAAGGTCTCTCACTTTCCACAAACGCAGGAATCACTATACTTTCCGGCAAGTCTTCTGGCATTAATAGTGGCATGCTGACCCAATGTACTTAATATGAGCCTTCGGATTAACCTGACGAATGATTTGCGTTAGTTCAGTGGCCACTTGAACAGCATCAAATAATGGAATGGAAATGGCGATAAGCTCTTGATCCAGAAATCGTCCTTCATCAATTCCTTCAACATAGGTATCAAGCACAGACACATCGAAATCTGCATGTAGTAAAGCGGTCAAGGCTGTAACTTACGTCATCAGTTCTATACTAATTCATCATGTATTAAACTATTATTATGTAATTAAGAATTATTATATTGAAAAGCTTTCTATTTCAAAATGGGATTGGTTGAGGCAAATATCAACGTGACGATTCTTTTATCATATATAAAGAATAAAGCCAGCATTTAAGCGCTGGCTTTTCATTAGAAATCGTTTATTTATCTTTGAGGAATGACGGCGTACCATAGTTTGCCTTTCGCTGGTAAACAACGGTCACTTCGCGATCAGGACCACCATCTGACGAAGGAGCCATGAGTTTCACTTTCGTGAGGTCGCCAACTTGCTGTTGTTTAATAAACTCTTCATTCGTTTTACTCATTTTATCCCTCCATAGAGATAATTTAATGTGGTGATCAGTTCTTGATTTTCTTCATCTAAAGTAGCAAACTCTTCAATCGAAACTTCTTCCTGACCTCGGATATGAAGAGTGACAATTTACCCAAAGGATAACACAATTCATATACAATTGACACTCTGACATAATAAATGAATGTTCAAATTAAACAAAAAATACCGACCCTTCAAATTCAAAGGTCGGTTTACACATTTGGGAGAAGAAAACAATGGTTTTAAATGCATTATATCCACCCGATGTCGTTATATACCTTATTATGCTTGAACTCTATGTTCATGTGGACAATTCTGTAATATCAACGTTCATATGTTCAGTAAGCATTAAGGTTACATCCACTTTCACTTTGCTCCATAATAATGTCATTTTATGAATGTAACCTCTCACCGAATAATCTACCGTTAAACTCAGCTCAGATCTCTTTTCATCTATGATTTTAATATGATGTTCCTTTAGCCTTTGTTTCGATTTGTACATTTCTAAAGCAATTTTCTTTTGGGTCCCGTCCAGGTAGTCAACATACACAGATTTCATTTTGAAGTTTGAAGCGTATATTTTATGCTTATCTACCTCCAGAGCACCTAAAAGATAAGGGAGTTCTACCACCCTCTTCACGAGTGAAAGTTCCTCAGAAGTCTGTCGCACTTTACACGCCTCCTTCTTCAAGTTTTACTGCGACCAATTGATCAAAATCGACCCATTCAAATCCATTCTCCATTTCAATTTTGATTTTCTTTCCAAAGGTACTGACTGAAGTGACGATCCCTTGTATATACCGATTACCCCACTCATGAAACACTTCAAAGGTGGCTTGCAACGTATAGTTAAGCGATATATCTATATTTTGTGCAATAATCTCCCACTCATCTTCGTGAATCAAAGGTTTCACTTGATAGTGAACTTGAGTACGATGCTGTATAATCCGTTCTTTATGTTGTGGAAGCATCATGCGGCTCGATTCCCATAATCCATTGGCCTCCAGTTTTTTGCTCATTTGTAATGCCCCCCAATTTTAGATGCTCGATCTATCGCTTGACCCGCAGCTGTAATGGAGCTCGCTCGTAGAATGGCAATGTCGCCAAATCGATCCTTAATGTCGTCCATCACCTGATCAATAGCCCGTTTCTGCTCCTGATCATCAAAGAAAGATAGTTGATATGTATCCGCGTTGGATAATTGAGAAAGGGATACACCTACACGGCGCACAGGTTGCCCATCCCAGTGTTGATGGAATATGCGCTTGGCTATCTTGCACACATCAACAGTTATGTTTGTAGGATCAGACAGTTTAACCTGCCTGTGAAAACCCGTTGGATGGTCAAAATCCGCTCCAGACACACTCACGGAAACAACACTACCCATCAGCCCCTTTTTGCGGGCTCTTCTACACACTTCTGTACAGATATCGAGGATGACTACTTCGATCTCCCATGCTTCTGTATAGTCTCTAGGCAGCGTCATACCATTTCCAATATCCTTTTGTGTACTGTGTGTGTTGACGGTTACCGGAGAATTGTCGAGCCCATTTGCGACTCGCCAGATAACCTCTCCATTAACACCCCACTTACTTCTTAGTTTGGAAAGAGGTGTATTCGCCAGGTCTCTAATGGTTCGGATGCCCATCTTCCACAGATGTTTTTCCATTCTGAAGCCTATCCCCCACATATCGCGGATGGGCTTATCTCCAATATGCAGGTGTAACTCCTCTTTCTTTAAGTAGAAAATGCCCCCCTCCGCTTTTTTAGCGATCATATCGCAGCACAATTTACTGATGATTTTGTTTTCACCAATGCCAGCTCTCGCGTAAACGCCTGTTTCATTATAGATTTTGTCTTGAATTTGCTTGGCTAAATCGATTGGATCATTACCAAATAGATGCATAGACCCTGTAACATCAGCGAATAATTCGTCTATACTGTACGGTTCCACGAGATCGGTGAACTCCTCAATAATGGACATGATTTGAGTGGATACTTCGATGTATTCTTGCATGTGTGGTTTCACAATGATCAGTTCAGGGCACTTCTGAAGAGACTGCCAAAGTGGTTCCGCGGTAGATACACCTTTAGCTTTGGCCAATGGACAAGCGGCAAGTATAATTCCAGACCGCCTAGCTGGATCGCCTGCGACGGCAAGTGGTCTATTTTTGTATTGAGGCATTTTCGCCTTTTCGACTGAAGCATAAAACGACTGCATATCGATGAGCATAATGGTTCGTTGCTTAGCCAACACTGAAATCACTCCTGTACTTTTAAGAACGTATGTTTGTATATTATAAACCGAACGCATGTTCTTTATGCAAGAGGTAAATATTTATATTAGGCATACGACGAAGTGATGGATTCAAATCATACTAAGTCACACCAGCTTCTCCATCATTTGAACTCCCACCTGTAACACAGTTTTCATTCACAAAGTAAGTTGTTACTTAAATATTTTCTAAGTTGTGCCCTTCTGTTTCCTTTTAGAAGGGTGCTGTTGAATTATTTATACTTGTTGCAAATCGTTTATAAGCCGTTTTGCCCATGTTTTTTTATATCATTATCCTATTTATATGATGGAAAAAACCCAAACGATGAGTTAATCTTACTTGCGTCTCATCATTTGGGCTTTCTTTTCAGCGTACCAATTTAGTCTCACTTTGAGCATTTACGTTGCCAACACTTAGGGATCATATTACTAACGTCTTATATTCATGTGAAGCAGTTGCTCCCTCAATGTGAACTTGATGCCACATCATAAAAACAAGAATGGTCCATAATTTCCGACTTACATCGACTTTTCCTTCCTTATGGATATCCAACAACTGCAAAACATAGATTTTATTAATCCATTGTTCTACTCTTGAAGTAGAAATAAGGTTTTTTGCCCAGTCATACCACTCATTCTTAAGCCAGATTCGAGTCGGCACTGGGAATCCAAGTACAATGATATAATATGGTCGTAATTGGATACGTACTTCTTTCTTCTGAACATGCTTTTTTGGTGCTATATTTAGAATCAACCGAACGAGCACCAATGTAAGTGCAGAGACGCTGTATCGTAATCCGGCTAGCGTAAAAGGTCCAATATGATGTTGAAACGCAATCTTGTTTAAGATGTACGAGGTCGACCACAGTAAGGTGACTAATACGGCTGCACCCATGGCGAGGAAATAATGATCTTTGGCTTTACTAAAACGACTTGCACCATCCTTAGTCAAGAGAGTCACCTCGTGCTTCGTGAGCAAAGATCCACTCTCTAATACGCTCCGTTGCCATTGCTAAAGCCTGCGAATGATGATCATTAACTTCAACAGTAGGTAATCCATTTTCAGCAATGGTTAGCCCACTTGGTAACTCAAAGATACGAGAATAACCACTCGCTAGTTTGCCTCGTTGACTAAATGCAATTCTCCCTTCTAACACTCCATATGTAAAAGAACTACTACCATCCGGAAAGCGGATTGCGACTACACTCTTAAATCGAGCTGCACGAAGTGAAGGGTTGGTTACATGTTTTAGTTCCTCAAGCAATTTAACACTTCGATCATCATCGTACCTGAAGACCACCGGGCAGTACGAACACCTGGATCTCCGTCTAAAACATTTACACATAATCCTGAGTCTTCCGCAACGATTATCGTAGTTGATGTTATCTGAACTGCATTGGCTTTCAAAAGGGCGTTTTCCTCAATTGGAAGTGATTCTTTTGCAGTTATCGGAACATTTTTTCAATCTCAAGAAATTATTTGGCAAGCTGGAATCGCAGATTTCACAGCAGACGACTTTACAAGATTTGGGCACAGTATGGAACTGTACTCCACGTAATGTGAAGTGGATCATACGTCGTTTGTGTACCGCTGGGTGGATCGCTTGGTCCCCAGGACGTGGACGAGGTAATCGTTCAAAGCTGACAATATTAACTTCCGAAGCGGAGGTGGCGCTTACACTCGCTCAGGAAGCAACGAGTAAAGGAAGGTTTCATGATGGAATACGATTACTTGAAGAGCATAAAGTGGATGAATTAACGCGTGGTCGTTTTTTACGTTGGCTAGAGGGACAGTATGGTTACCGAGTCGATAAGAATGAGAATTATCAACTAGACACACTGCAACTAGACACACTGCGCTTGCCTTTTTACCGAAGTATGCCTAATTTAGATCCTGTATTTACCCTGCGTCGCACGGAGTGGCATATGGCCCGCCAACTCTTTGACACGCTTGTTACGAAGAATAATGAGGATGACAAAATCATGCCTCATGTGGCTTATTATCTTCATCGTTAGGCGGTCATGGTTGACCCGATCAAAAGAATTTCTCCAAGTTCAGATCGACTACGTATCGGTATCCTTCTTTCATGAACGTTCTAGCTTTCCTTACCGCATCCTGTCCTCCCCTTTTCGGACGAAATCCATAACTATGCTCCTTAAAACTGTGGATCGAACCATGGGGTTAAGACGTGCGTAATGACTTGCTGAAGCATTCGATCTGTCACGGTTGGTAACCCTGACTACCGGACACCTCCGCCGTTGGGTTTCGGAATTTTGACCCGTCGTGCAGGGCTTGGTTCATAGGTCCCTTCTTCTATGGTTTGCCGCAAGGTTTGCCCGTTTTGCAACGCAGCGTACTATGGCGTCTGCTGACTTCTGTACGTTCAGGGTTACGAAGTTGTCCCCGCCTTTCGTACAGATCTCCCAGGTTAACGGAATCTTTCTCTCGGGCGCACTAAAAAAAGAGGACGTAGTCCTCTCAGATTGTCGAGAAACCCGGTTCTCTTTCGAGAGTCGGGTTTCTTTGTTATCGAAGTACTCGTAATTTCCTCAACCAGCAGGCCAAGAAGGCCATTTAGGTCTTCTTGGCCTGCCGGTTGAGGTGGTTCGCCACCTTCTTCATATTCTGTACGGCAGCGGTTAGGAGTGCCTGCTCTGTCACATTCACGAGTCCACGCAGCCTAAAATAGCGAAAGCCATGCAGTTCTTTGGCATCGGCAAAGCTTCGCTCAATCGTCTCTTTTCGTTTGCGGTACAGCTGCTTGCCCGAGCGGCTCAGACGGTTTTCCCGTATTTTTTCTTTGCTGTCTTCCCAGACATGGCGGGTCACCACTTTTCGCTGGTTCGCCGAGCGTGTGCAGGAGGTAAGCAACGGACAGCTCCGGCAGATCGCTGGATCTGAGGCGTACTGTCGGTAGCCTTGGCGGTCTGTGGTGCGGTAAGGCAGCTCTTGGTCCTGCGGGCAGGTGTAGGTATTTAAGTGGGCATTGTACTTAAATTTTGTTTTGGGAAATAAACCTTTCACGGGCATGAAACTTCGGTATGCAATTACGCCGTAAATCTGGCGTTCTTCCAAGCCTTTGCAAATCGGGTTGGTCAAATAACCGGCGTCTAGTGCCACAGCTTCCACGGGAAGACGAAATCGCTCACGTTGTCGGTCCAGGCGCGTGAGGTACGGCACGGAATCATGCACATTTCCTGGCGTTACATACACATCGGTAATCACATTGTACTTGCCGTCCACCGTGCGGTGGTCCAGATAGAAAAAACCTTCCGGCTTGCCGTCACGTACCATGTAGCCGCTGTCGGGATCGGTCGTGCTCACCTTCACTTCCTTCGTTTCTTCCACCTCCTCTCGTTCTTTCAGCGCTTTTTTCCGTGTGCTTTTCGGTCTGCTTCTACCGCTGCATTCAGTTCATTTACATAGTCTTTTGTGTTTTGTAGCACTTCTTGTTTCATGTACTTATGTTTGTTGGCACTCGCTTTTATGTGTGTGGAATCAGAAAAGAGCACACGCCCGCCCACCATTTTGTGCGAGATCGCCTGCAACACAATTTCATCGAAAATGTCTTGGAAAATCGACGTATTCTTGAACCGAGTCCGGCGGTTCCAGCTTATCGTCGAATGGTCTGGAACCTTGTCCGTCAGTCCAAGTCCCAAAAACCAGCGGTAAGCGAGATTGGTCTGGACTTCGCGTTCGAGCTGACGTTCAGAGCGAATACCATAAAAATAACCGAGGAAAATCATCTTAAAAAGGAGTGTAGGGTCAATGGCTGGACGACCATTGTTTTCACAATACAGAGGGCGTACTTTTTCATCAATGAAAGAAAAGTCGATATATCGATCGATTTTACGTAGCATATGGTTTTCTGGAACCAGATCTTCAATGGAGACGAGCTCGTAGGTTTGTTGTTTCTCTCGGTTTTGACGCAGCATGTGAACACCATCCATTCCTTAAAAGTTACTTATATTATATAACATTAACGCGGTGTCGTCATGAATTATAAAGGCATGAAAAAGGCTGTCGAGACTTTCTCGACAGCCTGAGAGGACGTAGTCCTCTTTTTTCTGGAATCAACTTACTCTGTTGTTGGAAAATGAGCTCCTCAACTTCAAGTACTTCACATTTTTCGATCTTGAGTATTATAGCCACCTTGTAAAATTAGATAGAATACTCTATTTGTCAAAAGAACTTGATATCGATTCAATATATTCAATTTTATCTTTATTAATATGATAGTGCTTTATTGAATGTGACAAAACCTCTTCTACACTTACTATTATGAATTTGCTATCAGAAGATGGATATACATACATGTTTTTTAAAATTTCCCCATTACTCAGCCTGATATTTTTTCTTTGATTTGTTCGAAAGAAACTACGGGTTATTTTATTGATTGGATTCATATAAGCATGCCTTAAGAACAAAAACATAACAAAGGAGAAACCTAAGTACAGATATAAATTCAATTTATTTATTTGAATGACTTCTAATAAAAGCGATATCGAGTTAGTATGATTCAGTTTATAGTAGGTATTAAAAAAATCAATTAATAATGAGATTGATTGATTGTAAAAATAAATAATTAGAAATGAATGTATTAAAATTAAAGAAAATACGAAATATCTATAGGATTTTTGTCCGAAGAGTCGGATAAGGAATCTATTAATTGAAATTTGAAACTTGCTATTCTTAAAATCGGAATAGCTATATCCAAGTGTAAGACTAAACAACATAAAAAATAAATTAATAAACATTAGCCAAGGGCGACTATCCCCAACTGTATGCGATGAAGTTAATACGACGATTATTATTAGAAAGATAATTACTTCATTGATTATCTTTCTAAGTAAATTCAATTGGTTTGATTCAAATAATCTTTCAGGCTCTGATAATTTGAAAAAATTAATCCCAATGACAACAATAAAAACAATAGCGGTTAATGTAGAAATTCCAGATATATTTAATAACTTTAAATACTCCACTAAGTCATCTCCAAGTCCAATTAAACTTACAAACTTAGGTATTATATAGAACGTCATTAAGAAACTAACAAAACTTCTACAGTCGCCAAATCGGGTAATACATGGTAAATAAACTCGAGGCGGCGATAAACATGAGTAACAAAGAGACTGAACGTTTGAATACAGCCATGAAACAAACCTCAGACAAACGGCTTTATGAAAGATATCTAGCGGTTCGCCTTCGTTTAGAAGGACACACCTTTGACGAAATCGGTGAGTTGCTTAGTCGTGCGCGTCAAACGATCAGTATTTATTGGCAAGCCTACCAAGCTCAAGGGCTGAAGGGTCTGGAGATGAATCATTCTCCTGGACAACCGACAAAACTCACGAAAGAACAGCGTCATCGATTAGCCGCGATGCTGGAGCAACATTCACCCGTCGATGTGGGTTTTGAGGCTCGTTATACCTGGACCCTGCCGTTGGTGGCGGAATGGATGAACCGAGAATTTGGGGTCACCATGAGCGTGCGCGGGATTAGCGCAATGCTCAAACGAATGAACTTTAGCTTTACCAAGGCCACGTACACACTCGCCAATGCTAATGAAGAGGCCCAAGCTTTCTTCAAAAAGCATACTTTTGCTCAGCTCAAGAAACAGGTGGAGATGGAAGAAATCGACCATCTGCTGTTTGAAGACGAGTCCATGATTCGTTCGTATCAAGCCCTTCAGTACAATTGGTTTCCTCGCGGCAAACAACGCAAAGTGCCAACGTACGGCAAACATGAAGGAGCTAAATTATTTGGTGCTATTAACTACGAAACAGGCCAAGTTCATCATCGAGAAGAAGAAAAAGCAGATACGGCTGCTTTTATTCGATTTCTACATGATCTTCTCTCTGCCTATCCAAATGGAAAAATGGCATTGATTTTGGACAACAGCCGGATTCATCACGCTACAGTGTTACAACCGTTTTTAAAGGAGCATCCGCGGTTGCAGTTAGTTTTTCTACCACCTTACAGCCCAAACCTTAACCCCGTTGAAGGACTTTGGCTGTGGCTCAAAGCCGATGTGGTGAACAACATCTTTTTTGAAAAATTTTATAAGATCAGACTTCATGTGAGTCAATTTATGAAGCGAATCAACAACCGACCGATGGAAACGATAGATCGTCTCCTCGTCAGGTTATAAACTTAATTGCGGTCTATATAGCTTTTTTTATATTAATTCTATATCAAATATCGTTTTCAATCTTCTTGTAAGATCATCATTTATTGACGGGACAGTAATAAAGAGTCGTTCTCTTGCTCTACTCAAAGCTACATAAGATATTCTATGTTCCTCATTTTTCTTCAAGTCTGGATTCAGAAAGATTTCCAATTTATCTGAGGAATTAAAAACAATAAGGACATTATCAAATTCGTCGCCCTTTGACTTATGAATCGTCTTATGCTTACTAAAATCTTCGCTAATATTGACACATAGGGCTAACTGTTCATAACTATTAGCTTCATAAAAAGTTGCAGCTGCCCCTTTACCTAACTTAGATATCTCTGTCTTTACATTATTTTTTACTAATAGATAAAAATCATGTAGCGGTTTATTTTTGTAGTCATAATACTGTTCTAGCAATAGATATAGCGACTTTAACGCTCTCTTCTTTCTTTCATTAGCATCATTAATATCTCTTTCAAAACTTTCAAGTTCTTTTATTGCCTTATTTATGTTTCCTTCTCGGGCATATTCTACAGCTTTCAAGCAACTAGCAACTACCTTGCTTCTGTATTTATTACTGCTAGAGGATTTATCTATATCAATAAATTCTTCAATTAGTCTATCATTCATATAGTCTCCATTATAATCTCTTCTCATTGCATTAGATGTTGGATTATCACGAGATAATGAGTAAATATCTTCACCGTTGTTGCAATATTTTTTTGCGCAGGATAATGCAGCCATCCTTTCACCAACTATGAGTTTTGGAATATCTCCTTGAATATTTCTAATTTTATTTTGCTTTATGTCTTTTCGAATTATATTTAAAATATCTATGATAGAATTTGTACTTCTTCGATTATCCTCAATCACGTATTCCACTAAACCAGGCAATTTAAAAGAGGAGAACTGAGCAGGAACCGCGCCTTGAAATCCGAAAATAGATTGAGCTTCATCGCCAATAATTCCAACAATTGTTTCCTGTGCACCAATTAATTTCAGGATTTCAATTTGTATTGGATTTGTATCTTGAAACTCATCAATAAACATATAAGGAAATTTAGATCGTACTACATTTAAAACAAAAGGATACTTCTTTAGTAGTTGATAGCTAAAAAAGAGGACATCATCATGTTCAAGAATGCCCTTTAACCAATAATTTTTTTTGTAAGCGAGCAAATCTAAACTAAGGATATTTAAACAATTTTTATTTAAGTACCTTCGATCATCTTCCTGGACTATATAATAAGCCTGTCTATTATCACAAGTAGGTAAAATATCTCCATTTTTGTCTATATGATATTTTAGGCTCTTGAGCCACCGCGTAATGCTTTCAACATTCTCACGTAGTTTAATCAGTTGATTAACGGAATAAGGATTTACTAACTGATCTGAATTAGGATGATTTTCAATCCAATGCTTTACTTTTTTAAAGTGAAGTACCGGATCTTGATGTCCATCCATTTTTTTAATATTTAGTTCATATTCGTTACCGAGGAAAGAAGCATACGGTTTTAATACATGTTTGTACAAAAAACTATGTAAAGTCGAGACTTCAACTTGATGTATATTAGTTCCTAATCGTTTTAAAATGGTATCCACTGCAATGTTAGTGTATGTAATGCAGGCAATTTTCCGTGTTTTTTTTAGTCTTTTAGTTTGATGAAGAACATTTTTAATGTGATTTATGAGCCAGTATGTCTTTCCGGCACCAGGACCGGCAGATACTCGAAAGTGCTCCTCGATAGGGATTAGTGTTTTAGAATGTATTTTTATCATTTAAGTACCCAACTTATTGCTTCCTTAATATAATTGGGAACAACGAATTCTTGATAACCTTCTTTTCCTTTTTTATTGATGTTGTCTGTTAGAATGTAAGCCAGTTCCAATGCGTTTTCTCCTTTTCCAATTGAATTTAAGTAGCGGGAAGCAATAAGTGCTCGTTTCTTTTCATCTATGCTCCATGTAGTATTTGAGCTAATACCTTGCAAAATTCTTTCATTCTCTTTACTTACTCTAAGGAGACCTTCAAAAGCTTCTAACTCAGCACCCGACTTAAATAATTTCATCATTGTCTTTAACTCTTCTTGATTTTTCATCGATTCAGTAACAAGCAATTCAAGTGAGGGATTGTGCAAAATTAGATCATACTCAAATGTTGTGCCTTCCTTTTCATCCTGACTAAAGAATAAGATGTTATAATGTCCTTCTTTCGGAAATAAGCTATATGAAGGATTGTGCATATAGTCATATTTATCTTCTTGTTCACCGTATTCAAAAGGATAACATTTGCTATAGCTAGCCCCTTTCTTCTTCTCCTTTCTCTCGGGATCTCGATCTGTAATGCATGCTATCTTTTTATTGATGCTGTACGGATTGGTTGAGCTAAATAAATTTAAAAAGTGATCAAAGAATCTTCCTCCAACATTTACAATTGCTACGTGATTTTCCTCTAGTGAAAATCCTTCATATCTAGCTAAGGTAGAGAATAATAGTTGCTCAGCCAATCCCTCAACTAAAATAACTTTCTGAGCAAATAACATATCAGATTTAGTGGCATCAAGAAATCTTTGCACATATTTTTTGCTTTTTTCATTGTTTTGGAATGCTTTACCGGGATAACCCACACTTGTCTCACCATTCTCATTATGCAAACAGATCATTTCATCTAATGATACAGAGGATGTAATATGGGTTGAATGTGTTGATACGAAAATCTGCCTGACCTTTTTCTCTTCTTTATTTTTTAATAAGAATTTTAGAAACTGGTGCTGCATAGCTGGATGTAAGTGTGCTTCAGGTTCTTCAATTGCTAAAACTGGAAAGACTTTTGCGTTACTCCCTAGATAATTACCGTCTGAACTAACTTGCATCTTAGATAACAATAGTGACATGAAAATCAGATTATTGTATCCCAATCCGTTATGCGTTGCAGGGATCTTGATTCCGGTTTCGTACTCAACTATCAGCTTTAAAGCCGAAAACATCTCAACATCAGAGATACTTCCATCAAAACTTGGATTTGCTTTATTAAAAGATGCACCAGTATCTTTTGCATAAGATAAAATATGTCCTTTACCTAGCTCCATTCGCTTTATAAGATCCAAGATTAAAGAATCTGCTCCTTCGGAAAAGGTTTGTTTTTTAAATTTGATTTTTTCTGTTTTTTGTTCCTCTGTCATGGTTTGGTCTGACTTTATATCGTAGTCCATATAGAAGTCTAGTACATCTCGGAGAAGAGTGTTTCTACCAGAGAGCATATCTCTTTCTACATCCCTAATTGCATCTAGAAATTGAAAATCAAATTTTTGCAATGATTCATTATCCGCTATGTTCTGACCAGTTATATTGCCTCCCCAGATCTTACTTACATATAGTCTTAGAAAATCCTGTTGAACGATTTTCCAAGCTTTATCTTTATCGGTGACATTGCTAAGTGCCCTAACATACTTTTCGGTTTCTTTCTCGGGAAGATAAAATTCATATGTCAATAGTGCCTCATAGGGCTCTTCGAGCTTGATTAACCAGTTTGCAACTGTGACCAGATCATCGGAATGTAATTCTTCGTTTTCACTTTGTCTTATGGTTACGCCTACCCGTATTCTTGGTGGATTTACTTTCAATTCCTCAAGAGAGGTGTTTTTATTAAAATCGTGAATTTCTAATCTCTTTTTACCGTTGGAATTTAGAACTAAGGCTAATGCACTAATTAGGTTGGTCTTACCTGCGTTATTATGACCTATGATCACATTAACACCATCATTAAAGATGATTTCCTTTTCTCCGAAATTTCTGTATTTTTCAATTTCAACTTTATAAATATACATATGTACTGTACCCCCAATTCTTACTTAAATATAATTTTTGTTAGATTAACGTGCCTTTTAAGAGAATCCTTTGCTCTTTAATCGATTCAATATCATATCCATATCACTCATACTTTGTAAATTAGCAATGTTAAAGTATTCAGATAACATAACACTCAAGGGTTTCGCAAAGTTAAGTACGATTTCGTCGACCATTAGACTAATATACTTGTCATTCTTACATGACCTCTGCTCTAAATAATCGTATAAGTTAACTTCAGTACTACTATAATGAAGCATATTTCTTAAAGTTCTACATTCCTCAGAAATGCTCTCTTCATAAGCATTCATAAGATCTAATAGTTTACTTTTACATTTATGATTCAACTCTAAAAAGTAATCAGGAAGATATTTTTGGATATTCTTCAAATTATCCATTACTTGGTCTATTTTCATAGTAAGTAATCTTAACAAGATATACCCTGCGTTATTGAGAGCAAGTACATTTTCAGCCGAAATGTTATCCTTAAGCCAAATACAGGTTACTAATTCCTGCTGTATTAATAGGAGTCGAGTAATAAGAGCATTCTTCTTTTTATCACCCGTGAAAAGTGAGGTATGGTGAATATCTTTTTCACTATATCCCAGATCGTCTGCTAATATCATCGGTTTTGGAATTTCAAATTTAAGCTTACCTTGAGATAAATTCGATATGTGCTGTAAAAATTTTGTGCTAATGTTTCCTATATCTCGAAAAAATGAAAAAATTTCTGTTGCGATATTATCATTTTTAAAAAATGTCGTATCATAATAGAGGTATGTAGGATAAAGAGTACTTCCAATGAGATTCCCATCTTCCAGATAAAATCCCAGGTTGTTTACATCATCACCATATTTCTCAACATGAAATGCCAATATTTCTTCATGCATTTTTAGGTTATTGCTACTATTCAATTTTACTTTATGCCGAATTTTTTTGATTTCCGTGTTCAGTTCATATGAAGAACCAAGTATTTCTTTGTTAATTTGGTAAAGAACTAAACAAACATCTCTTGCAATTGGAAATACGGGAACTGCCGTAAATTTTTTATTCCCTATAAATTGTAAAAGCGATATTATACCTGATAAGTCACAATATGCGGTACGTAAAGCAGAAAATTCGAATGAATTTGTTTCCATTCTTTTAGTCATATGGCTTCTATTACCTCCTTTTATTTCTATAACTTTTTGTAAGCGAATATTCATAAAATTCCCTAACATCATTTGTTATCCAAATTATAACATTATACTTAAAGAATCTACATAATTATAAATTCTATTTCCATGAAAAAAATGGCTGAATACCTCTTTGAGAAAAGCATCAAAAAAGACGCCCAGTTAATGAAATCGTAAATACGTATAACCTTGCTTATAATGCTGAATTTTGATTTAAGAAACAGTGGTTAGGTTATCAATCATGATAAGATCGTTAATACACTTATTGACCGTGACCTCTGTTTTATTTCTTTGTAAATGGATTTAGACTTTGGACATAAGTAATTTAATAAGAACGAACGTTCTCTAATGATGATGTGCTTATAATGGAATTAACAGCTGTTATAAAAGTGTCTAATTCCAAATATAAGTAACCGCATCCGTACAAGTTCTTGTCTTAGTTCGAGAAACGGATGTGAACCAATAATATTAATGATTTACCTGTCCCTCGACAGACCTCGTTCTCTTTATATTTCCAGCATCTTGCTAGAGATGGATCACCATATTATTCTCTCGGGCCTTCTTTACGCCGAACTTAAAACTTAATAAAAATCATCCAGTTTGTAGGCACTTGTCCATACGGTAATCGGTACAAGTTCTTGTCCTCAACTGCCAGTTTCAGTCTGATATTTCGTTTTTTTAATGCCTAGCCGACAGTGTTAACCTCTCAACGTGTCGGTTTTCCTTTAACAATATGAACATTGTTATGTATTATGGTATTAAATGAAGTTGTAAATGCGTGTGCTTAATGTTTAGATATACACCTAATTGGCAATCGGACTATGTTCTTGTCCATTTCGGTAATAGGTACAAGTTCTTGTCTTTTGCTCGGGACAAGAACTTGTACCGATAAAATAAAAAAGCCGCTAAAATAGCGACTCCAATAGGACTATGTTCTTGTCCCTCGACATTTCATGGTTGGTAACTTTATGTTATTCTACAGTAAGGTTTGTGTGTACATTGACACAAAGTTCCCCCACATCATTTCCAATTCAATTACAACTTGAAATTGTCCACCTCCTTCGACCACCGTTAAAACACCATTCAGTTTCTTTAACGTTTCTTTGTACGCTCTGCCATTGTCTTTTAGATTGAATCGTAAGCGAGTGGCGCAGTGTGTAAGTCCAGATACATTTTTTTCTCCGCCAATTAACTGAATTATTTCTTTAGCGAGTTCGTTATGGCTCATGCTGATTCTCCTCTAATTTTTCTCATATTGAAGACCAAAAAACCTAAACTCACCTCTTAAGAGATTTGTTTAGGTTTTGCCTTTTGGTTACAACCCTAAATTGGTTTCTATTCGTGTTGCCGTATAACTCGCAAGAACATGCTTAACAACTGATTAGCTACTCGATCTAAACTAAATCAAAGTATATCTTAAGATGAACCTCGGTTCGTCCGAAGATATTATCTAATAGGTTCTTGTCCCTCGACATTAATTGGACAAACTGGTCAGCCTCTTTTATTTTGTCCGTTGTCGATTCATCCAATACACAGACCTAGGCCAGCGGTTCTCAACAGAATAAAGCCTTTTTCGTTGATTGGTGTAATACGTGTAAGAATAATCCAGCCTTTTGGTATATTGACTCAGCCTATTCATGTCTCCTGACAAGGCGTCAGCGGCCGCATCAGCCGCATCACGCCCGGTCACAAGTGCTTGCGATATTCCATGCGCAGCTATGGGATCATAGCATATGGCGGAATCCCCAACCGCGATCCAATCTTTCCCTGCTGTAACCTCTAATCTGCCACTTGATAGATGAACAATGTTTTGTGATACAATTTTCCTTGCACCACCACAGTGTCGACGAATACGAGCAGAAGTGTGTACAGTCGCGGACAGAGTATCTTCTACCCATTCGGAACTTTTATGCAATAACCAAGGGGATGCTGCATCAGCATCCGTTACCAAAATGACGGACAGTAAACCGCCAGGTAAGCAGGATGAATACCACCATCCTGACTCCATAGCTTCTATCATAGCAAAAAATTCAGCCGGTTTCTCAGACCTGTATACAGTACAATGGGCAATCTGTCGATCTTCTCTTATTCTAGATATGCCCAATTTTCGTGCAAAAGCCGATGTTTTACCGCTTGCCTCGATTACCATGCGAACATGTCTAATTGCCTTATCGGTTTGTACAATCCATCCTTTGGAATCAGATGTGACATCAATCAATGTGCCATTGTACATTTCGATGCCCTGCTCATTCACTTGGTCCTCAATCATACGCTCAAACCGTAATCGATCAACATACCAACCGCCGCCTGATGGTCTACTGATTGCATCGGAGAATTCGATCCGGTTGCTGCCCCATATCGATCTTGTACCACTCGATTTTAAGTGTCCAGCATCTAGGAATTTATTCCAGCATCCAAGCTGGTGTAGCACTCGCGAAGTTTCGACAGATAGATGATCACCGACCAGTTCTCGAGGTTGTTTTCTCTTTGTAACCACCTGGACTTTCAACCTATACTGATGTAAACGTAATGCAGTTGCTAATCCTGCAGGGCCGCCACCGATTACCAGTACATCTAGTTCATCGCTAGACTGAATCATTATCGATCCCTACCATCCGATTCGATCCTTCGGCCAGTCTCGACCCATAGTGTGTTGGGAAATAGGTCTTCACTTGGACCATCACGCTGCACAACGATACCAATTTTCGACCACTGCTCCGTGAATTTCTTTATTGCAACTTCAAATTCAAGAGTAGCTGGTGGAATTTTGTCGTTGTAGACGATATCTCTCAACCACCGTGGTCTTATTCTAGGATTCAAGGCACCTAGTCTTTCTGGAATCGAAGCCGACTTATCCATCATTCGCTCATATTGCTCTTCTGTCATTACATCATTTGGAACACGCGCAGGCCAAAATGTCGGTAAATACTCACCAGTGTACATCTTGTAAGAAGACAAACAACTAGCCGTATCAGTTTGCCATGGCACTGCCATCCATCTAGTAATATCGCCTGGGCAGCTTCCATCAAGTGGGCCGTCTTTTGCAAGAACCTCATCGGCCGCAAGCAAGTCTCCCCATTCCATCTGATCAAATGCACGGCGCTTCAGTCTAAAAGGTGCTTCATACATAAGTGGAATCCTCATATTCCAAGTAAATTCCGCACCAGGGTGGAATGGCCCACCAGTAGTTTCCTCCAGTGCTGCACGAGTTAATCCTAAAGCTTGCTCTGAAGGTGACAGATCCTCCCACTTTTTTATCCTCGAAAGTTCTTCGTTAATATCAAAGTTACCTTCTGCCCATTGCTTTAACCATTGATGCTGGGTGCCAAGAAGCGCCATCATTTCTCTTGGATCGTTTGAGTTCAAATCATTAAGAGTCATCGCGTCACCATAAATACGTGGCCAGCTATCTGCTTGTAAATAATTATACGGCTGGCTTCTAAACCTTCTGAACAAAGCTTGACGTGTAGGTAGATTACGTACGCTTTTATCTTTTAACTTTTCAATTATTCGAGGGTCTGAAAAATCTGTGAAGTTCCCCCATCCAAATTCCAATGCAAAACCAGCATTTACCCATTGATAATCACTCATTCGTTTAAAAATAGGTAATATATGGGTAAAAAATTCAGGGCGAGAAGGAGCATTACTTGGATTCATCGATATAGAGGTTTCTAATAGTAGGTCGTAACCTGTTACAAGTGACTGCACATTAGGTGCAAAATTAGGAGGAGCTGTAATAACCCAGGCACCTTGTGCTTCGTGAGTGATACCATCAATAGTCACTTTCGCATCAATTGAACCGTCGCTAATATCATCGTGCCAATTTTCGTTGTTAGCAAAGTCACTCAAAGATTCATCGAGAATTGGTGAAGACATTCCGCGGCCGCCAAGAAAGATTAAGCGTCCGGCCTCGTCTGTTCGTAATTCTCCTAAATAAACTGACTTTCCGACAAAACTGCCAGTATCAAAAGCGTAAGCATTTTCTCCACCATTTTTGTTCATATTTACACCGGAAATCATCCTTTCTCCAGGATCAATCACCAGCTTTTTTCGATCCTCAAGAACATACTTTGAATTGCGTTTTTCACTAGAAATTGTTTGTGCATCAGGAATGTCAAAAGCAAGATCAAATTTATACCAGGCAGATTTCTTATTTGCTACGTGTACGCGCCACTCAATGTTCGCTTCTTCGTTAGTAAGCTCTTTAATGATTTCTCCTTGCTCATTCAATCCATATATTCTGAACCTTGCCGCTTGCCGTTTGATCTGACCGGACTTGTCCCGATAATCTGAGGGATCCATTATGTTCTGATTTGGCACCTCAGGTCCTAAGAAATAATCGTCAGGACTATCTCCTACACGGGCAATCCCAATTGCAGGATAAATAGCCACCTTAACAATTCGCTCGACTTTGGATTTTTTCATTCGTAATCTCCCCTCTATTCATTGGGTATAAAATTAGTCGGTATATTTGGTCAACAACTCTTATCCCGTTACCCTGCGTAGTTGGTTTAGATTTCATCGACAAACTTTTCGTGCTTACGCTGGATAATTCAGAATAGTTTGCTCTGTAGCGTGCGCCTAAATAGCTGGCATTATACGCTAGATAAGCTCGACTTTCACCTTTAGATTTCTTGTTTAGAGGGGATACCGCTGGTATCGGCGGTTTGAGCTAGTTGATAAAATTTAGGTTCTTAGATGTCATGTCATCAGGTTCTTGCGATTTCATCTTAAGAATACTCGAGAACAAAAGAAAGAAAGCCGCAATTCTTCACAAAGAGTGACGAGTAAAGATGCCCGATTTCAGATTGTAGAGGACTTGCGAGTGCGTCATAATCTGCCTTGGCTCTTGAAGTTAGCTGCGGGTTCACGTTCGGGCTACTATAAGTGGAGAAAAAGTAGACAGGCGACAAACGAAAGTAGACAAAAAGAACATGAATTGGAATCGCACTTGCTTGCCATTCATCGCGTTCATCCCTACTTTGGTTACCTTCGAATGACGGTGGCTTTACGGAGAGAAGGCCTGAGAGTTAACCACAAAAAGGTGTATCGATTAATGAAACAATTAGGGATCTGTTCTGTCATTCGAAAAAAGCGTCGATTCTTTGGGAAACAAGCTTCTTTAGTGAATCCAAACCGACTCGAGCGTCAGTTTCAAGCGAGTTCAATACGAACTAAACTGGTTACAGATATCACCTATATTCGCGCTGGAGAACAGTTTGTGTACCTGTCTATCATTCAGGATTTGTATAATAACGAAATTGTGACTGGCTATCTTTCCGAACGAAATGACCTTGCTTTGGTTCATGAAACGCTAAGCCATTCAACCGTAAACTGAAACAACTCGGTATGCTAGGAAGTCACTCCAGGCGCGGGAATTGCCTGGACAATGCCTGTATCGAGTCTTTCTTCTCTCATTTAAAGACCGAGAAAATATACTTGAATGAGGCAGCAAACCAAGCGGAGGTTGAGCAGCAAGTGAGCGAATATATTCTGTTCTATAACCAGAACCGATTCCAGAAAAGACTAAACGACCGCTTCCCAGTGGAATATCGGGAAACGGCCACAGCTTAAAATCGTCTTTATTTCACTGTCTACTTGACAGGGTTATGACCAAATTAGCGGCTTCAATGGGAATATGTCCTTGTCCCTCGAAAAGATCGGCGTATTATTATGTCTAACCGATAGTGTCTTCTGCTACTAACCCAACTAGGGATGCTCCTTCTGGTCGTGGAAAGAGCAAGGGTTGTTTGTCAACCTTCGTTGAACAGAAAACACGTCTGTAGACTGCGATTCAAATACCCCATCGAACAGTCTTGTCGTTGGAGAATGCCCTTTGGTGTAGCTGCTGCTCAGTACCCCCTACTAAGGCGTTTCGAACGGCTTACGGTAGACCGCCGCAAGGAGTTTGCCTGTTATGCGGACCTGGAACAAACACACAGCGTACAGATCTATTTTGCTGATGCGCACTCTTCCTGACAACGCGGTTCGAATGAGAAAGCGAACAGTCTACTTCGAGAGTTCTTTCCCAAGCGCCCGGACTTTGCGCAAATATCAGATGTAACATTGGAGTGTTCGCTTCATTTAATCAACCATTGCCAACGAGAATTCACAATCTTTTACAGAGGAACTTTCGCACTTGGTTTGACAATCCCTCATATTTAAGCCCTTTTCAAATCTACTAGGGAATGGTAGACACAGTATTAGAAAAGTAAAGGATGGCTTTCTTCTTTGCATGGATCTCTCGAAGAGATATTCTACCAGACAAAAGGGTCTTGACAAAACCATAAAGTTGCTATCCATTTTTGTCCTTTTTTTACTGGAAGACTGGCATGTATGGAAAGCGGATGGGGTTCAGTGGTTCCTCTTTTACAATTTTCGAAAACGAGTAACTTCCCCTCAGATGGTGAAATCTGTAGATTGAGTTGAGGAAAAAAGGTTTCTCCTCCAACGTTCGGCGTGTTCAAATAAAGTATAGCTGTGAAAATCCTTTGTCCATATTGAAAAGCGGCCTCTCTTCCTTTTACTGTGTTAAGGTCATAGCAATCAGAATGCACTTCAAATTTCCCACCGATTTGATACCGGACGATTTGTAAGTGTTCATCATGGTGTAATGGCCGATCAACTATGGCAGCAATACGCTGAGAGAGTTGATGTGGCAACCAAACTTGCTCCGATATACGTCTATGGGAGTATTCCTCTCCCTTTTCTGAAAGTACTGTTGAAGGCATAAGTTTACTTTCGGCTAATTTGATCAATTCACGACATTCAGAAGGAGTGGCCACTTGTTCGAAACAGACGATGAAAGGATCATCGTGAAGATAATTAGTAGGTGGTTTCATATTTACCCTCCTGTAATATTCTTCTATCCGGAAATTTGATCATTTACTCCTTTATACCGCGCAGGAAGATCACCCGAATCCGGATTAAGTGAGGGCAATGCTTCACAAAGACGAGCTTTTTGTCCTTTTTCTCTAATTTCAATTGCTCTTGTGCTGTTCCATACACTCTTTATAGGTGTATTCTTAACACTACCCATTTTATTATCCTTTGTTTTACTCCAATTACACGGGTATACGTCGAAACAGGAATCAATAAAACAAGTAGTTAGGCCACAAAAACAATGATTTTGTTTACAATCCATTAGAGATTTTTTCTTATCCCGTTGAAAAGGAAGCCTAATTTTATCTTCACCAAGTTCATCTTGTAGTTCTAGAGCCTTCTGCCAGAATTCTTTCATTCTTTTTTCTTCAACCGCTAGATCCATACCACTTGTGAGACTAGAATGTGTAGGTATAACAGGGGTAAAACGGAATTGCTTAACCCCTGGGTACTCATCTATTAAATCTAGTGCGGAATTAATGTTTCCTGAGTGAATTGTTGAATTGATATCAACTTGTAATCCATTTGAAAGTGCAATTTTAATTGCTTCTTTAACATCGTTACCCTTTCCACGTGCACTATCATTATCTATCGGTTCATTTGAGTCTAAACTGATATTTAGGGTGAATTTGATTCCTTTAATATGAAGCTTAACCAAACGTTTTAATAAATTTCCATTCAATAACTTTAGTCCATTAGTGTTTATTGAGGGAACTAAACCTGATTGCCATGAAGCCTCAATAAAGTCTACCATATTTGGATGGAGAAACGGCTCACCTCCAGAGAAAGTTAATGACCAAATCGGGAATTCACCCAACTCTTTTAGAAGTGAGATAACCCTTTCAGCTTCAAGTAAAGATCCATCAAAAGGCATAGAGCTACAGTATCGACATCTTAATTGACAGTATGAGTTTACATCAATTAGTACACTCATAGGTCCGGATAGATAAGTTTCTAATGGCATTGTTCTAACACCATAATTACAGAATCTAATTCTTCAAGTTCGATATGCAAATTCTTTGCTACCTGCTCTTTTTCTAATCCTCTAATAAGTAACCTAGTAGCTTCTGTTGCTTGCTTATCTAATTTATATACTTCTCCTGTTCGTCTGTTTAAAAGAAGTGAACCAAATGGCTCTTCTCGAATTAAAAATGCTGATTCGGTTCCTTCATTAAAGCCCACTTCAGGTGGCAGGGTTGCCATTTGTCCGAACCAAGACCCAGGTGCAGGTGATGTAGGTACCACATTAGCTTCATTCCCATAAGGTGTATTGAAGTTTACTGTAGGATCATTAATAAATAATTCTATTTTCATTAGTTAACCTCCTTTAAGTTTTCCCTATATAACTATAGTGTCCGATTAATGGATATTTATTCATAAGATACTATATTTTGTGCTGCGTAGCAATGCATCCGTATCCAAGGGAAGTGGAAGTAGGAGCGTGCTAGCAACTGGAAGATAAGTTACACGCCACATGGTTCCCTGAGCAGATCGAGAAACGCTTTAGAACAGGAGATTAACCCACTTTAATATCATTTACCACTGGATCTATGTAGGTCGTCTAACGGAGGGGGCTTTGTATGTATTTATGTATTCCGGCACAAAGGTAAACGTCGGAAAGCCACGGAAACACGAGGTAAAATTGCTGTTGGCAGATCAATTTCTCGGCGTCAGAAAGACAGAAACGTTTGGGCATTGGAAGCTTGATACGAGATTTTCCGGTCGTGGAAAAAGCAAGGGTTGTGTGGCAACCTTCATTGAACGGAAAACACGTGTATACCGCGATTCAAAATGCCAGATCGGATGACTTCTACGACAGACCGTGGCAAGGGGTTGCCTGCTAAGCGAACCTGATTTACCGTGTCGGAATCAATCCGAGAAAAGCGGCTGATCAGCAATCCGGGAATGCATTGGTTAAAAGCGCCGTCATAAGGGGCACTTCCCAAATCATTCGGGCCAGCCGGGATCTGACACTTGCAGCGGTAAATCGGTTACGATGCGCATTCTTTCACCAACGACTCCTTATTCGGCAGGCTTTCAGCACTCATGATCATCTAGCACCAGGCTGACCAGCACCTGATTGCTGACGATCGGGGTCATAGATCAGAGTGATATAGACGGCAGACAAGAAAAGGCCCACCGTGTAAATAGGTTCGCGGCCTGACGGTGGGTTTTTATCCGGTCAGATACTGGCCTTATGCTCATGATATTTCGCTTATTAATATCTAACTGCCCGTGTTTATCTCTTTTCGAGTCATTTGTTACATAAGAAATGCGAAAACTGTCCTGCATTATACTAATTATTAGGGTTTTAATTCATCGCTTTTCATTTAGGCATTCATCTAATCGGTAATCGGACTATGTTCGTTGTCCTTATCTCTAGACACGAACTTGTACCGATAAAATAAAAAAGCCGCTGAATTAGCGACTTCGATGGGACTATGTTCTTGTCCCTCGACAAATGTCTCGATTTGTTATTACTTATTGTATGTCCACGAATATGACAAAAAGTACCCTACTTTCATGCATTTATGCCCTTTGTCTTTAATTAACGGAGCAAATTTGGAATCTGATCTGTATTCCTTCATCATTTTCTAGCCTGGTAGGCAACTTTGTGTCAATCCTCCAGTCTGGTGGGTAACTTTATGTCAAATTCCAGCCTGGTAGGGAACTTTATGTCATTAAAAATTGACACAAAGTTCCCTACCAAAAATTAAAAAAACCTTATTCTACAAGGGTTTTCTTGGTGGGTATCTTTATGTCATTCAACATTAAATGTTGGGTTGGTTATCTTATCTTTAGAAGTCTGAGTATCCTTCAGTTTGGTTATTTCTTTAGATCCTATGCCGCCTGTTTGATCTGAAGTAATGTTGTTTACCTCTATCTGGTTGCGTGGAGGTGCGCTTTCCCCTACAGGAATGAAGTCAATGTACATAGGGATAACTTTCAAGGAGATAATGAATGATGCTAGTTCATTTTGTCTCTACCATTTCTATTCGCTTTTTCATAGAATAGAACAAGTGCCCTTCCCCTTACCCGCAATAAAAACAGGAAGGCTCTCAAAGCCTTCCTGTGGATTTATATAACGATCTTATTGGTTTAATTTCCAGTTCTCTATTTCCCACAATTTTTTACTTTTTTCTTTTCATGTGTCTATTCCAACGATGGTCAGCGACTCAGGGGCTAGAGCTTCTGAAAGATACGCTACTTTGAAACTTCCAGAACATACTCACAAAACTAAACATACAACTTTACTTCTTTGATTTTGGAATCTTGAACACGACAGACCTTAAAGTATTTAGTTTAACTTTGCTGCATGTTGCAGTATAAGAAAGAATGACGTCATTCATCATAAGAGATCTATTTTGTAGAAAGCTCACTCTCCACTAACCATTGGTGATTTTTAACCGGGTTTCCGCCGGTTGTTGGTGTATAATCGACCATATAAACCGTTGTTCTCTCAGCTGAATCAATAGTGGCCTCAGCACCCATCATGCCTTCCATATGATCTGCTTCAAGCATAACTTTGGTCCCTGGTTTTAAGGGCTCAGTGCCTGCATCTTTGATTTCTTCTTGAACAACCCACTTATGATCCGGTATTGGGTCTCCTCCAGTAGTTGGAGTAAAAGTTACTGTGTACGCTACCGTATCATATGCGCCTACTACTTTTGCCTTGGCTCCGTCCATGCCTTCCATGTGATCAGCATGGATGACGACTTCGTCTCCAACTTTATAAGTCGGATTCTCAGCTTCTT
This sequence comes from Paenibacillus polymyxa, assembly GCF_018614975.1. Taxonomy (GTDB): domain Bacteria; phylum Bacillota; class Bacilli; order Paenibacillales; family Paenibacillaceae; genus Paenibacillus; species Paenibacillus polymyxa_E. Next base: position 51,436 of record NZ_JAGGNR010000029.1, read on the forward strand.
TTATGCCCTCTGGAACCTCACCCGATCCTGAATGATCCATCTCCCCCATATTCGAGTGCTCGCTTTCTGTAGCCGTATTGGAATTGTTGTTATTCTCCTTGTTCCCACATGCACTCAACACCAATATAACTGCCAAGCTAAGTAAAATGAGTATTTTCTTCAATATTGTCACACACCCTTTACTTTTATTTTTTGTACTTATGGGGGGGAATCGAGTCACTTTAACATTTTACCCAAAAACTTTGAAGATATTGTGAAGTTACATCTAATGATCCATATTATTTGTAAGGTAGTTCCTTGACGGTAAAAGCTACGGGTTCTTGTCCCCGACATATTTATATTTTACATCCACAATAATTAATGTCCTCTAAGGTGATAATTGAGAACTTAAAATGTGTGCCAGGTGATGTTCTCTCTGGTGATATTTAGTTTCAAGAAAGAATATATTGTTTTACCGTTGGTTGGCGATGCGTCTGAATAGCTAGGGTGAAAGATGAACTATTCATCTTGGCTTCAAAGGAGTCAGCAATGTCGAAATAATTCCGACCCATAAAGTGGCTTGCCCAAAAACTTATTATTGGCATTTAGGTCATACACTTTAGAGCTACTATTGTCACTTAAATATCCATCTATCGGTAATCGGCATGTTCCTATCCAGTTTCGGCAATAGGTACATGTCTTTGTCCAGAACCAATATTTCGCTTTTTTTAATACATAGCCATTCGTGTTTACCACTCATTGTGTCCGTTGTTCTTCATGTACTATGGTACTAATGTGGTTCTAAGTGCATATGCTCATTACTTAGATATCCAACTAACCGGTAATCGGACTATGTTCTTGTCCATTTCGGCAATCCGTACAAGTTGTTGTCCTCAACAGCTAGTTCAGTGCCAATTTTCCGCTTTTTTAATACCTAACCGCCTGTGTTTATCTCTTATCGAGTCTTTTCTTCCATAAGAAATGTGAAAACTGTCTGCATTATGCTGCCTATTGAGGTTATAACTGCATCGCTTTTTATTTAAATATCCATCTAATCGGTAATCGGACTATGTTCTTGTCCATTCCGGTAATCGGTACAAGTTCTTGTCGTTTCGGTGGTTGCCAGCAGTTTGACTCCGCGATGTTTACCTGTGGTTGGAATCATCCGTTGCTTGCCGCGGAGAAACCACGTTTTCTGAATCGCTTGGTAGTCGCGAATCATGGATTCGTCTTCAAACAGGACGTGCTGAATCTCGTCCTCCATCACTCTTTTTTTAGTCGGAAAACGTGGATTCTGTAAAGATTCGTTGTTTTTCTTTGTCCGCTGCTGCCAAGGTATATGTGGGTTTCGTGTAACTTAGCCCCTGGCGATGCATCATTTTGGAGATACCCCGAAGCGAATACGTGACTCAAAAACTCCCGCTCAATCAGGGCAGAAATGATCTCCAGTGTCCAATTGTGCCGTGTCGTAAAGCCTACATCATGCGGAACGGAGCTCACGATCGTTTGTTTCAACTGTTCTTGTTGTTCTGAAGTTAATCAAACAGGCGCACCTGGTGAATGATTCATTTCGAGACCCGAAAGCCCTCCGGTTCAATATAACCTTTTACGGTTTTCGTAGCTAGATTGATGGTATGAGCAATTTGTTCAATTTCTGTTCCTTGTAGATACAAATGCAGTGTCTGGTATCGTTCGTACATCCGTCGTTTTTTCGCTTGCTTCATCGCGGTTTCAATCTCTTGAAAATATGCTCTAAGGTCCATTACATTCCCCTGCCTGTCTGAAGTCGTTGTTCCCTTTTGTCCTCAAACTATCCTGCCTGTTGGCTGAAAAAAAGCAACCGATCACGTTGGTCGGCTGCTTTTTTGTTTCATATCGCTATCATTTTCCGTTAGCTTAACAATTGACGACGATCAATTATTGCTTTACAAGATTGAGTAGCCCATTTTATACAAAAACCGGGTTGTTCTAAGGAGGAATCGTCTCATAGTGAAGGATAACCTGTTTTTATCGTTACAGCAGATAGAAATATAGTTATTCCTTCTCTTTAATATCCTTCATGAATTTCAGGACAGCTTCGCTCATCTCCTTGTATTTGGTCCAATGAAGATAATGATGACCTTTTAAAGGGATGATAGTACTTGAAGTATGATCCGTAAGCTGGGTTTGTATAAAAGTAAATTGAGATCTCCCATCCTCATTCACCCTGCCATCGTCTCTTGTAAAAAACAATACGGGCAGATTTGATGGAAATGACATATGAGCAGTTTTTTTTACGTTACCAACCAGCTCATTTGCCTCTTGAACTATATTTTTGTTGTAACCATTCCATGCCGTCATGGCTTTGGTCATTGCTAAATTCTCACCCGAGTAAGCACCTTCACTCTCAAGAGGAAGATAAGCACTATCATCCAAAGATATAGCAAGTCTAGCTAATCCGGTGGGAGCCGCATATCTCATAAAACCCGGCATGGACGGAGGGGATTCATTGAAGTACGCAAGGGCCGCTGGCAACGTCGCTTCTATTCCTACTATCGCTTTAACCTCCTCAGGAAACTCATGAGCATAGTACATGCTATAAATTCCGGAAATAGAATGCGGCATTAATACATAGGGCCCTTTAATATTTAATTGCTTCAATGCACTCCGTAGTTCCCCGACGATGTGCTCCACCGTTCTTTTCTTCTCCGTCTTATCACTCCAGCCATATCCAAACGACTCCAGGACGACAACTCTGTTATGCTTGGACATTTCATTAATTAAAGGCTCAAAATCCAGTACAGGTGAGGCTGTTCCCAAGCCGCTTAACAATACAATAGTGTTGGGTCCGTTACCCTTTGTGTAGACATGCATCCGTTTATTTTCAATTTGGATATACTGCCCTATTGCCGGGTATTTATGCTGTTCTACCAGCTTCATGACATGATGAAAGCCAATCCAAATGAGTACAGCGGACAAAATGAATAGAAGCAGTCTCTTGAGAATGATTAAAATCTTATTTTTCTTTTTGACGATCACTTAGTTACTTGGCTCCTTCCCTTATTCTTTTCGGCGTAAAAAATGGCCCAATTTAGAGCATCTCGTTACATTTAACCTTTCTTCCGCTCGAAATACAGGCTCCCTAAAAACATTGTAGTTTTTCCGGCTCAAATCCCCCTTTTTCTATTTGTAATTGAATACAGCAGCTTTAACACGCTAAGTCTTCCAAACATCTACTGTTTCAATCATTAATTTGTTGATCACCTTGGACCTATCATAAGGCTTCAGGTTTATGGTGAAGTAGGGGCCAAGTTTAAATTTAGTTTAAATTTTCTGTTGTGCCATGAGTACTTTTGTCTCTTGATTGGTGTCACAATGATTTTAAAATTCAAATCCAGATCTTCCGAAGGATATCCAACTAGGAAATAGTTTTGCAAGCTCTTTGTTGAAGGGATATCTCGCATACTGTAAATGTCACACACTAGGAGTGTAGAAAATGTTTTTACTTCAGAAGATTCTCTCAAAGCATTTTTAATCTGCATATTTTCCTAATTCTCTAAACTATTCTGCCCGTTAGCTGAACAAAAAGACAGCCGATCACGTTGGTAGGCTGCCTCAATTACTTGCTATGTATATTGAATAATTATTCTTTTTTAAATGAGTGAAAATTTCCATTACGTTTGGATATAATGCACCTTTTCTATATCTTATGTTCTTTATTAACACTTCCAGCAAGTAAGCATCCGTCTCTTTTCTTACTTCATCAGAATGATTCGGTAATAATGCTTCCCAAACTTTTGGTAAAGGCACACCCATAATTTCACAGTATTTTTCAATAGGCGTTGCTGTATTCCATTCATTTAGTGACCTTAAACGATCAAAAGCATCTTTTCCATCGAACGTGCTTGCGACTAAGCATCATCGAGGACATATTCAGTTGAATATTTATGGTCATGACTGCGATATATGTGATAAAATCCAGGATCATTGGCAGCATACTGAGTGCGAAATTGGTGATATTGTTGGTCTTAACCACATCAGGGAATGAAGAAGAACCGATCACTTCTTCATGGTCGGCTCTTCTTCATTAAAATTTTTATAAGTATCGTGAAATTATGTCTCTTGTGCAATATGTGCGTTATCTGGCGCTTTTTGGTTCATGATCGGAACCATGACCAGTGCGCCAAGAAGAAATAATAATCCTGCACCGCCATAGATCGTCCCCAGTGAAAAGGCATCCTTTAACGCGCCAGCGAAAGACATGGAAACGACCATCATGCTAACGAACATCGGATTCAGAACCCCGTTCACCCGGCCGACAATCGAAGCTTCTGACCATTTCAGAATCATTGTGCTGATCCCAATATGAATGCAAGGGAAAACAAGTCCATTCAGAAATTGAACGGTCAGGGTGAGCGGAACGCTTGTCGAATATCCTACAATGGCTGTGCAGACTGCGCCTGCGATCATACCTATGGCGAGAAGAATCTGCGGCGGAACCCGCTTGGCGATATGTTCAGGAAGATGATTGAGTAGGAAGGAATTGTAGGGGGATCCATTCGACAACCAAAGACGTTTTTCCATACCCAGCGGGCGTGGAGATTAAGGTTAATTTACGATACAAGCCATATTGAAACCTGTCTATCAATCGTTGTCGGAGAACTGTATTGTGCCAAAACAGCGGTCCAGATAGAATGCAGACCATATTGCACACGGTAAGCCTGCTTATGTTTAGAAGTCTGGCCATGCTACAGTATTCTTACAGTTTCAGCTTGCTCTTAGGAGTATGGGCAGCTATTGCATAAATAAGGCACTGAAAATAACGACATCCTGCAAGAAATGAATCGTCAGCGCCCAGAAGAATCCTTTCGTTTCTAACATCGATTTGGCCAAAAACCATCCGATAAAAGCAGCCATCAATACACCAGGTATCCCGCCTGGATTTCCAAAATAATGAACGACACCAAAGATCGAGGCTGCTAATCCTTGCGCTACATAAGGGGAGAGTCCATTTTTGCTAACAACGGCAACAAATGAAAAACGAAAGATGATTTCTTCTGAAAAAGCATTCATAAGCGCAAAAATAAGAATGAGGATAACCCCAGGATATAGCTCTAGGCTCACGTTTCCCCCATGAACCACTTGGAAGTAGACGACGACAGACGTTACCAACGTAATCACGATCGCAAAGTTTACACCTAAGTTTCTCCACGTTTCCGTTTCTTTTGGCTTAATGCCAATCCACGTTTCAGGCCGGATTTTTCCATCTCGCTTTTTAAGGTTTAAATATGCAAGTCCATCTTTACCTGTCACCCCATATACAATGCCAATCACAATAAAAGCTAGTAACAACACCGTGATTTGAAAACTGATCTCTAGATTGTATACAGCGTTTTCAAACACGTTCAAAGTGAGAAGCGAACTGCTCCTAAACCATAGCAAGAGAGGGGCACAAACAACCACCATAATCGTGATCAACAGAATGGGAACCAGGTTGAATCGTTTTTTATTCATTTCATTTACATCCCCTTGTTTGGATGAGTTAACGTTTCCAACGCATGTTGACACCATTCAATGGTCATCCGAAGATATCGCTCCCCATAGTCGAGGGTTAACAACCAGGGCTGGACTTGTTTGTTTTCCCCGTTAGGAATACTCGCTTTAATTCCTTCAAGCATCGTTATTAACTCCTTACTCGCTGATAATTCATCTTCGAGAAAAGAGACTAATTGAGGGATATGATGTTCATCGGAGACAAAGAGCTTCATAAGAAGTTCGTTCCTCATTACAGATTCCTCAGGCGGCAGGGCTAACCATGAATCAAGTTGATTACATCCTTGTTGCGTAACGCCGTAGACGATTTTACGTCTTCCCGTCTCTGCTTCTTCGACAACCGACACAGAGCCTTCTATCTCCAATTGTTTAAGACTCTTATGAATATGTCCATACGATTCGTTCCAAAATAGGCCGATGCTTTCCTTTGAAAACTTAACAAGCTCATAGGCGCTCATGGGCTCAATACGAAGTAAACCGAGAATGGCAAAATGGGTGTTATTGATTCTTTTCATACTTCCCTCCCTGTTTATAATGTATCTTTGAGATATATTTAGATATCTTTAACTCTCTCTTATCTATGAAGAATCGCATGTACATATGAAGATTGCTCGGCAGCTTCTCTTCGAACGGTATCTTTAACAGATGCGGTTATTTATATAAAGTTCTAAGGGGGTCAACTATACACAAAAGAGTGATTACCTGAGGTATCACTCCTTTTAGTCAGACAGATAATTTATCTCGTTAATAAACAGTTTATCTTCATGAGTTTTAAAGTGTAGATCACTTCAAGCAAGAACTAGAGCGATACATGGATTACTACAATCACAAACGCATCAAGTTAAATTAAAAGGCATGCGCCCGGTACAATACCGAGCTCATGCCAAACAAGTTGCATAAAAATATCTGTCTAACTTTAGGGGGTCACTTCAACATTGACCGACTGCCCGCTTGTTTTTATTAGCTATCGTTTCCCGTTAGCTTAATGAACTGAAGCAATCGGTACAGTTGTTATAGAATTCTGTATATGACTTATGTAAAATTCGTTGGCAGATTGCGATTGTGAACAGCGCCATACAGCATGGGAATAGCAATTAGAAGGCTGATGATAACGGGAACCACAGACCCCTCAAGTCCAAAATCACCTCCAGTGAGAAGATAAGGACCTTTCACTTTCACAATAAGCAGACCGGTCGTAGTGTGTCCAGAAACAGGAATACCAAGCAAACCTTCAAGTGTATTCCAGGAAAAATGTAACCCCATGACAAACCACAGGTTCCGTCGCCACAAAAACGCGGCTCCAAGCAGAACGCCTGCTTCTAAGGTTATGGCGAACGCGCTCCATAATGTTGCTCCTGTATTCCCAAGATGGGCTATTCCAAAGAATAGAGATGTCACAGCGAGTGCGGCCCAGTTTCCCAGCAATTTATTCATGGTTTGAAACATTAGTCCACGAAAGATAAGTTCTTCGACAATGGCTGCGCCTAAAGCTGCTTCAATAGAAGCGATTAGAACAGTAACCGTATCCGCACCATTCGCCCATTGAAAGGAGTAACCTCCCAATGAAACAATAATAATAGTGGATAAGGCAATAAAGATAACCCCGGTTAGTGCTCCCATAACAGCTTCAAACCCTGCGCCCTTTTTGGATAACTCAGGAATGGACCGACGGGCCAAATATTTCATGGTGAGCATATAGACTATGATGGCCAGAAAGCCCAATGTTAGTGTCAACAGAAGAGAAAGCAAGCCCGGTACTTGTTGCTCTGCTAGCGGCCGGATGAACGCATCCACAAGAATTATGCTGATTGCCCCCACAATCATCCAGATGATTGGATAGCGCCAAAACAAACTCCATTTACTTAATTTCTCATGCATCTGCGAATGTTCTTTGTGTGCAGATCTTTTCTTCATGTCTTGAGTCAGCTCCTTTATAGCTTGATGATAGTTATGAGTATAGGCTGAAAAAGTCATAAAGTGACAGTGCGCTTTTGTCATGATAAAGTCATGTGACTATACCCCTAAGAAACCGGCAACTATATAAGTTACCGGCTTCTTAGGGGTGTAGTCTTAGTAATTCATGATTCCCGCGTCTCTGGCTTTGCGGGCCGCCTCATGTTTTCCCTTTACATTAAGTTTTGAGTAAATCGTTGAAATGTAATTCTTAACCGTTCCTTCACTAAGAAACAAAGCCTCTGCAATATCTCGATTACGCATGCCAGAAGCAAGCTTTTGCAATACTTCAAACTCACGGCTACTAAGTCCGTATTCATTATGTTTAATAGCGGATCCCGTATTCATACTTTTGATCATTTTACTCGCCATCTCCTGCGAGATTAACGTCCCCCCCGCATGAACCACCCGTATGCCTGCAGCTAAATCTCTAGGATGAATGGCCTTGAGAAGATACCCTTCTGCTCCATGGCTTAATGCCGCCATGACATATTCCACTTCCTGATAGGAGGTCAGCATCATAACTTTGATTATAGGCATTCGCTCTTTGATCAGAGCTGTTGCATCAACACCATTCATGACTGGCATATTAATATCCATCAGTACCATATCGGGCTGAAACTGATGACAGCCTTGAACTGCTTCTTCCCCATGTTTAGCTAATCCAACGATTTCTATATCATTTTCCATGGACAGTACGATATGTAGACTCTCCAGAATTAATTCCTGATCGTCCGCAAGTAATAATTTAATTTTCCCCATGTAGCCCCACTCCTTTCAGGGGAATTTCACATCTGACTTCGGTGATCGTTTCAGCTCCTACCTCTGATGATACAAACAGGCTGCCCCCCAGGCTCTCAACTCGATGTTTCATCGTAGTCAACCCGAAGCCATATTCCAATTTGTCAATTGGTTTCCCATTATTTCGAACCACCAAGTGCAGAACAAATTCGGAAAATTGAAGCTCCAAATACAGTTGAGACGCTTTTCCATGTTTTAGTGCGTTCGTGATAGACTCCTGGATGACTCGCAGAATCGTCTGCCGTACTTCAAAATGCGTGTGCTGCTCTGTTCCTAGTACTTTTAACGTCAGGAGAATTCCTGTATGTTCCCGAAAATTGGCCACATGTGCCTCAACCTGTCGTATAAGATTCGACTCCTCTTCTTCTCCAATCTCATGAACAATACTTCTCATTTCGTCCAGATTTTGCTCAGCCAGTGTTCTTAAGCGAGTTAACCGTTCCTTGACCTCGGCAGGCTTACGATCCATAAGAGCGATGGAAGCATCAAGATCATAATGATTGAGATAAAGGAATGCCCCAGGGTATCATGAAGTTCCTTAGACATACGATTGCGTTCTTCAAGCAAAGTCATTTTCTCAATTTCAGCAGCGTAGTGGGTTAACAGCTTATTTTGCTGCTCTACTTCGACCACAAGTTCAATTTTCTGGTAATACGCTTTGGCTACGATGCTTGCCCATATGCCGATGAAGCAGAATAACACATTATCTGTCCCGTTACTAAAGGCTTGTTCCCAAGGTAACTTTAAATAAGACTGGAAGATAAAAGGAATGAATAGAATTGCGGGAATGATCCATAGTGTCTGCTTGGTCAATAAGTACCCCATTGTTAGACTCGGCAGCAGATAGTCTGCTTTGGAAGTCAGTTCCGGATGGATGACAGAGTTCACATAATAAGAACCTCCCAGTAATAGCTCTGCGATACAAAACCAGACCTTGTTCATCCTACGCTGAGGAAACCAGAATATCAGTGGAACGAAAAGCGCTGCCATTAGCCAACTGACGTTTAACCAAGCTGGGTTCGACAGATCATTTTCTGTAAACAGTCGTGATGACAGTAAAATGTAATGGTACAAACGAAGAGCAAAAATACCCCAATCCATAAAAGATAATATCTTCCTCATGTCATCATCCTACACTATTTTTCAGTAAAAACATCATTACCTGTGAATTTAGTGTATCACTATTTTCGGGAACGATTGATCTCTCATCTCAATGATTGTGGTATCTTGGCGATGTACAATTGGAAGGATTAAATCGTGACCATATCCATATCTGGACATCTTCGGAGGGGATGGTCGGGGTGACACCGCTGCCGAAATCCAATATTTAGCAACTGCAGGCTACAATTCCGGCAGACATCGAAGAACCAGAGCAGCCATCGCTAGAGGCGTATCAAGCCATGTTTGACCGTCGGGCCGGGGCCGGACGTGTTCGGCTCACGGATGCTTCCTGGCTTTCCATCTACCGGGTCAACGTTCGCATGGTTGAATGTTACCGCAAAGGCCGGGTCTTCCTAGCCGGCGATGCTGCTCATGTTCATTCGCCGGCCGGCGGTCAAGGCATGAATACGGGGATGCAGGACGCGTACAACCTCGGCTGGAAGCTGCGTACGATGAGGAGCGCCGCCCAGTGGCTCAATCCGTGCTTGAGGACAGCACGAAGAAGATGGGAGGGGTCATAGGAACGGCGACTGAAGGCGGAGGGTTGTCCCAACTTTTGAGCTTCATATCCGACGATCTGACGAGTGGGCTTCTCATTTCCTATCGGTCAAGTTCTCTTACCCGCCCTTCTGCTCGAACGAATGTTACCCGTTCATTGCCAGGGGATCGTGCCCCTAATGCCGAGGGTCGAGGTAAGGGAAAGGCTGAAAGCTCTGTCTTCCCAACATGGGGTTACCGTGTTTATATCGAGCCATATCCTTGAGGAAATGTCCAATTGGCTTCTCGAATGGGCATTATTCACAAAGGCGTATTGCTTGAAGAACTGACAACAAAAGACTTTGAAACAATCCGCCGAAAGCAGTTGATGATCGGAAGGCTCAAACTTTCTTTCAGACTCCGGGTATGCGGTACATTCGACTTCGAATAACGGTTTTGCGCTACCGGATGATCATGCGGTTATGCATCCCGAACATATTGCGAGATTGCTTGCTCATCATGAAGTACCGCTCACCATGCTATATTTGTTCTTAATACTTATAATTGGTGCTCTTCACCTATTATTAAGTGCACCTCTTGCCCTATTGGCCTGTATATCGCGTGGTTATCTGGTGCCGATCGGCTTTGCATTTACAACTTTAATGAGTTATCGTTTCCCGTTAGTGAAATCCCGCAATAACCATTGATTTCTTCTATGCCTTGTATTTACTGGAGGAAAGGATTTTCTTGTGACGGAGAAAAATAATCCCCTCCGTTTTGATAACCGAAGGGGATATTGACTACTAATGATTTTGTTTATTAGTCTGTCTACTTGACAGGGAGCACTTCATCTCGACCGACCATTTTCTAATATTACATATACACGCGAAAGCAATTTCTTGTTTGGCATGGCTCTAAGGTTCAAAGCAACAAAAACATCTTACTCCGCTCTTTCCCTTGAATAATCAAGTAGAGCTACCGGCTCATATCCACACAAGAGCCTAGGCGCTGTTCGATATCGGAAGCAATCTTCATCAGCGCTTCGTTCTCTACTAGTCCTATTAATGCTGTTGGCTTTGGCATCCCAATCTTGGTACTCCCGCCTTCTCCATATACTGCGAGCTTGCAAGGAAGGAAATAACCGACTAGAGGGTTTTCAGATAACACCCTTTGTGCTTCAACCGGGTTGCAGACTTCCAGGATGTGATATTCCATATTCAGCTCTACGTCCTTCTCATGAAGCTTTTCCTTCATATCCAGCTGCCACAATACGCCAAACTTTTCTTTCTTGAGGTTCTCTGTAAGATCCGCAATCGCTTGCTCAACTGTCTTATTCGTACTAACCGTATAATGGAACACGCTATTTCATCTCCTGTCTTCGTAATCTTTCCAGGTGTCCTTGTGTTATCCTTACCCTAAGGCTACCAGCTTAAACAGCATCCGTTTACTTATGAGTCAGTTTATCTCCCCATGCGCTAACTCCGCCTTGGAGGTGAGCAATTTTGGAGTATCCGCTTCTACTTAACACCTTGGCTGCATTTTTGCTGCGCATACCGCTTTGACAGTATAGAAGAACCGTTTTATCTTTGGGTATCTCGGCCAGCCGCCGCTGCAGTTGAGACAGAGGAATATTGACCGCGCCCTTAATGAAACCTCTCTTGTACTCGCCAGGTTCGCGGACATCAACCACGATACGTTTATTGTTATTCATCATTTCATTCCGAAAATCTTCAGCTTTCAGGTTCTTCACACCTTTTACCGGCTTCAGCCGAGTGTAGAGAAACCATACAATTAAAATAAGAACCGCAATATTAATAACAGTATTTATGCTCACAGGACTCTCCCTTTCTATTACCTTTTACAGTATAGAGCTTACGGAATCCCCGCCGTGCAAGGATTCTGGCTGCTTTTTTTCGGTTAAGCCAGTTATTAGAGAAAATGATCACTTCATCATCACACGTCAGTTCCTTCTGCCATACTATCGGCAAACGACCAACAGATATATTAATTGCACCGGAAATATGACTCTCCCAATACTCACTGGCGTCCCTGACATCGAGTATTTTCACATTGGACCATCGATCATGAGAAGGATCCCACTCTTTCATGTCCACATAAGTAAGTGACGACACCGGCCACAGCTGAATCAACAACCATACCGTCATTATCCCTGCTGCTATATAAATCAGAGTCACTCATGACACCCTTTCTATAACATTATTATAGATATTATCTTACCAATTTATTGAAATCTGTCCATTTGCTCAGGCCGCCTGTCATATTTACTACCTCATATCCCTTCTCATTAAGAAGCTCACAGGCAAGACCGCTCCTGTTGCCGCTTCGGCACATGATAATGATCTTCTGAGCCGAATCAAGTTCAGAGTATCGCTGAATAATTTCTCCTAACGGAATATGAGTCGCTCCTTCTACATGTCCTTCCACCCACTCAGCGGATTCACGGACATCAAGCATGATAAGATCCTTGCTGTGTCTCAGCTGTTCGGCTACTTCTTGCGGGGTAATTTCTTTTTGAACTTTAAACGCCATAGGTATCCTCTCCTATTTATATAAAATTAATGATTTAAATTCTTCCTGAGACTTTTAATCTGCTGTTTTCTTATGTTTCTTATTCTGTACTTGTTTAAGCTTCTTACTACATATACCCCTATTGGTATTGTATAGAGAGTGCTGAAAATAACAATCCGTTAATCCACAGATAGCACTGCAGCAGCTGTCAAAAATCACAGCTGCTGCAGTGTATTACTATCTTTAAATTTAATTACGCCACGCCTGTTGAATATCCTAATTATGTAAATTCATGTTGGTGAAAAACCGAGCTCAAAAAATGATCCTGTAGCATCACTATTCGCCATTCGACGGGCAATTGCTCTGTCAGGAATAAACGAAAAAACATAAA
>NZ_JAGGNR010000030.1 GCF_018614975.1 Paenibacillus polymyxa
TTCAGAGAACAACACTCTGAAATGTAAGCTAAGCTATGCGTTTGGTGGCGATGGCGGAGGGGTTCCACACGTACCCATCCCGAACACGACCGTTAAGCCCTCTAGCGCCGATGGTACTTGGACCGCAGGGTCCTGGGAGAGTAGGACGCCGCCAAGCAAAGAACCACTGCCGATGTTATTCGGTGGTGGTTTTTATTTGTTTATAAGGAATAGATGCGGTGAACGGAAGCTCTGACATGATTAATAGTGGAAGGTAACATTTTTGTTACGGATAACAGCAGCAAAACCAGTATAATAGGACTATGTTAAATATGCTAAAAGTACCTGACCACAGAGCTGGAATGTGCAGCTGTGAAAAGGAGGGTGTGTGTGTTAAGTTGGCGGAGACTTGGACTACAATCATTTCTGTTGCTTTGTTTGACCGTTGTTCTGGCAGGATGCGGTGAAGCTTCAGGATCTGTATGGACTTCATATGAAGGTGCGGTGAACGAGAAGAGTTTTCCGGTGCCTAAAGTAGCGAATAAATCTGACCAGTCTGAAAATAATTCGGATATGGATTATGTTCGATATACGCTGTCTGGTATTAGTGAGAGTACTAGCTTGCCTGAGGTATATCTAGACGAGATTAAAAGCTGGGGTTGGACAGAGAGGCAAGCCAAGGGTACATCCAATGAATCCAGTACCTTGCGTGTATTTGCAAAGGAAGGACATACTGTGCATTTAGCAGTACATGATGGTTCCTTTACACTAATGGTTCCTAGAAATGATGCTACTCAAACGACAATTAAATCATTGGCTGAAGACGATTGAACTGCTGCGTGTAAGGTTGGATATGAAAATTAACGCTGTGATGTCCCTTATCATATAGTAAAGCTCCCGTGTACTTGATCGGGGGCTTTTTGTTATTTGGCGAAGTAGGCTTGAGTAATGATGGAAGAACCTATCACGTATGGTGGATCAGAGATCATAAAGGTACAGAAGGAATGGAGTTGTATCTTTCGTACACGTATAGGTGGTATGGGTGCTTGAAACATAGGGAAGTGTAGAGCGCTAAAAATAGAGGGGGAGAGATGTAATTTGTATAAAGGTATGAGGTAATGAATGGCTGATGGAAAGCGCTAGAAGACAGATAGAACTGAGAGTGAGCAATAGATCGTTCAAAGGTGTAAGATCTACGAGGTATCTGGCGTTATGAGGATATGGAACAGCAGGTGAAAAGAGGAGAAGAACGGAACCACGAGTGGGGATAACTCATTTTACTATACCCATACTGTGGATAAGGAGTAAGAAAGGAAAAAATAAAGGTTATCCACTGTGGATAACCTTTATTTGAGCTTGTGAGGCTGAGTCAACTGAACGGTACAACGATCATGTTTTTGCAACAGATGATCCGGAAGGGCTCAGTTGTTATGTATTACAAGTAAGTGAAGTACATTTAATACTGCTTAAACGAGGGATTGTTATTGCAGATAGTATGAGACATCTTGTTCATTCAATTTGATGAGTCCATCTTTGCGCTCACGGGAGAGAACCATTACAACATACAAGCGAGGACCCAGCAACCACAAATGCCAGAAGATCAGCGAGAGGGTGAAGGACAAAGGCGACCATATCAAACATACTGTAATGATACATAGTCCAATCCAGCTCATGTTAAGGTGTACCCGGACAAACATAAGGAAGCTAAAATGCTGATCAGGGATATAACCTAACCAGGGCATACGCAGATTCCAGCGCCAGCGTTTGGCGTAAGAGGTACGGACCAGAAGTAATATCGTTCTGGCGATGACATAATGAATCCAGATGGTGATTGGACCTGCCAGTACAAAAAAGAAGAGGGCAGTCCAGGAGAATGCGAGCAGATTAAATAAGAGCATGATGACCGGCAGACACAGATAGCTGTAAATGACACTGCGGGCGATAGCCTTTTTTTTCAGAAGCCGGTATTGATAAAATGTTGCCTTATTCTCCGGTTCGGCGATCATACGATTATATATCCTCCTTCGGATTCATGTATGTATATATGAACCTTGTATCTCACGCCATGACGATTGTACAAGATATTGAGATTCGACGGAGCTTATCTCAGTATACTCCCGAATACACGGACTGTCAGGCTTTGATATCGTTATCATGTATTATATATCGGCTGAGATTCCAAGTTTTTTTAAGGAAATTGAATTTAAGTTTGAGTCAGGCCATGGGATACGTGATGTAGAGGTAAATGCGATGGAATGTAGGATAACTGTATATACACAAGCAGGTGATGTTCTTGTAGGGAGAATGAATGTATTTTTCGGTACAGACACCCAAGAGGGGGTGGGCGAATATATATATTTTATAGAAAGAAAGCACTATGAAAATGTTTAAAATAATAGAAACTGTGCAATACTGATAGTAAACGTAAAACAAGGTGGGATGGTTCATGGAAGAACATGCCGAACACACATGTATTATCTGCGAGCAAAGAAAAAGAGAAGGCATTTTTATTGTATCTGAATTCATATGTGACACTTGTGAAGCAGAAATGGTTCATACCGATGCGCAGGATGCCAAGTACAATTATTTTATTCATCAAATGAAGCAAATTTGGGTACAAAAAAACGCATAATGAATGTTGCTGATAGAAGTAGAAGCGAAACATCGCATTGCAATGATGCTGATGTGTATAGAGGCCCAATGGGCCTTTTTCTGTTGTTAAGAGGAGAGAATGTCTTGTTTGCCGTCTTGGGAAGGCGTATGCTGATATAATGATATAGATCATTTGCAGTAGAGCGTGTGGAGATAGGGAAGAAGGGCGTTCCTTGGATTAGGAAGCATTTTGGAGCGCATAGGGCGCACATTATATATGTACAGGATGGTTATTTCATGGATCATAAAAATAAATCAAGTAGTGCCCCTTTATATGAAGCGTTGCTTGCTTATCGTGACTCGAAGCAGCGTTCTTTTCATGTGCCTGGGCATAAGAATGGACAAGCTTATCGACATTTTGTGGAACAAGCAGAAGCAGGGCAATCTCCAGCTAAGGATATCGTCAATGAGGAACACCAGCACAAGGTTGAGATTCAGAGTAATGCAGGAGGGAATGTTAACCGAAGGATAGAGCAATTCAGTTCAGTGGAGAAACATGGGGCTGATCTGGAGAGTGGGGAGCGTTATGGCGATGAAGGGGTTCGTTCAGAAATAGAACTGGCACCAGTGCGTTCATTTCTGGAAATGATGGAGATGGATGTTACGGAGATTACGGGCACCGACGATTTGCATCATCCGGAAGGTGTGATCCGGGAAGCACAGGAGCTTGCGGCAGATTGTTTTGGTGCTGAGGAGAGTTTCTTCCTTGTGGGAGGCAGTACAGCAGGTAATCTGTCCTTACTGCTTACCGTGTGTGATGAGCCGAACAGTATTGTCCTGGTGCAACGGAATGTACACAAATCCGTTATTCACGGGTTAATGCTGGCAGGCGCAAGAGCTGTATTTCTGGAGCCGTGGGTCGATCCTGCATCTGGACTTGCGGTCATGCCGTCGGTGGAGACGGTTCAGGCTGCTGTCCAGTCCTATCCTGAGGCAAAGGGCGTATTCGTCACTTTGCCTAATTATTACGGCATGGGCGCTGACCTGACGCCCATAGCCGAGGTATGCCACGCCGCTGGCATGCCATTGCTCGTGGATGAAGCGCATGGCGCGCATTATGGGCAGCATCCGGAGCTGCCTGTCTCTGCACTGTCATGCGGAGCAGACGGTGTTGTGCAGTCGACGCATAAGATGCTGACGGCCTTCACCATGGGTGCCATGCTGCACATTCAGGGACCACGGTTAAACCGGTCCCTGTTAAGGCAGCGACTGGCCATGGTGCAAAGCTCAAGCCCATCATACCCGGTGATGGCTTCGCTCGATCTGGCGCGCCGCCTGCTGCATGTGCAGGGCGCGAACACATTCACGGCGGGGCTCGCCGCCGTGGATGCCTTTAAGCGCGGTCTCGCGGAGCTGCCGCGCTTTCAGTTGCTGCAGCCTGCACAGCAGCTGCAGCCAGAACCGCCAGCCGGTACAGCGAAGCCGGCTGGCATGCCCGTGTCCGCTGCGCAGCGGACACGGGAGGGCCTGACCGCGGCGACGATGCCATCTGCCGCGGGGTATACCGCTCAGGACCCATTCAAGTCCGTCATCTATGACGGCGCAGGGGTGCTGAGCGGTTATGGGCTACAGCAACAGCTGGAAGCATGCGGCTGTGTGCCTGAGATGAGCGACGAACGGTACGTCGTCTTGCTCTTCAGCCTGGGCTCAACGGTGCAAGATGCTCAGCACCTGTTGCAGGCTTTACACCATATAAGCTCTGCCGATGGGCATGAACAGGTCCAACAATCTAATGCAGAGTCATCTCATCAGCTTGCGAAAGGTTCGGCGCATTATATTTCCACGTGGAACAATTTACAAGAAAAAACTCGCTACTCGGAACCAATCTCCTTTACACTGCAACCGATTGTAGAGACGGATACGATCAATGTCCCGATAGAAGAAAGCGCGGGTTGTCGATCAGCCGAGATGGTTATACCTTACCCTCCAGGGATTCCGCTTGTATATCCGGGTGAACGTATTAGTACATCGATGGTGGCACGTATACAACTCCTGCGGGATGAAGGAGCAAAGTTTCATGGGGTATCCGATGCGTCTCTACAGTCATTGAGGCTCATGAAGGAATGAAGGGAACACATGAAGATCTGAATTGCATTCACCAATAGGTAGGCAATATGACCAATACGGATAGCGATACCGGACCCTACACATGTGAGGGTCTCTTGGTCATTAATCTAGTTGCTATGGTGTGTCTTCAAACTCAAGCATGCAATACGTTGAAGGATGTCAGGGTCCAACATCTTGAAGTCAAGGATTGCTGATCCTGGCGAATTGTCCAGACGATTTTGTAAGGAACCGAGGACGTCTTATTTAGCCTTCGAGTCCTCCTTTTATTTTGTAAGGAACCTGAGACACGTTATTAACCAAATTCACCTAACAAACACGCTGTAAACGGCTGCTTATTCCAAAATAGCGTGTTTCAGATTCCTTAGATTGCTGCGGGCGCTTCAAATCGCTGAATAAGACGTCACAGGGTTCGTTAGCGCTCCGGCTTTCGGCAGGTATGAAGACACGCTCTAGTTCAGCTTACAAAGATAGACATAAGAAAGAAGGGAACAACTTGGGTATTCCGCTAAAAAAATATACAGGAATAGTCCTGCAAGTTTTGTTGATGTACGGTTTTTATTGGATTGGAAACTTGATTCAAGCTGTATTACATCTGCCGTTAACAGGCAGTATTGTGGGCATGTTGGTATTGTTTGTCACCATTCAACTGGGATGGATCAAAATGAGCTGGGGAGAAGAAGGGTCGACGTGGCTTCAATCTCATCTGCAATTGTTGTTCATCCCGCCAACTGTGGGCATTATTAATCATTTTGATTTTTTTCGAGCCAACACATTGTTATTGGTTCTTGGTTTAATCGTTAGCACATTAATCACATGTCTGATATCTGCCAAATTAAGTGAGTGGCTTATGACATGGAGATCGTCTCATTTAGGCAAAAAGGAGGCGATCACTTGTCAGCATTCATCCTCGGAATTGGAATGATCGCGCTAACCATCGCTGTATATATTCCAGCCACTCGACTATATAAAAGGCTGAAATGGCCGATCCTTATGCCTGTACTCACAACGACTGCCATACTGATCCTGATTTTGGTGATTTCCGGTATAAAGCTGGATACGTACATGCTTGGTGGCAAATGGATACAGGAGCTCTTGGGCCCAGCAGTGGTATCTCTCGCTTTTCCCTTGTCCAGACATCTGCATGTGCTGAAGCAAAATATCATTCCAATTGTGGGTGGAACGATCGGAGGCAGTATTACAGGTGTTTCCACAGGGGCTTTAATCGCCATTCTGCTTGGCTATCCTCAAGAGATGGTCATCGCTTTATTACCAAAATCCGTGACTACTCCTGTGGCTATTCAACTTGCTGATCAGGTTGGAGGCAACGCCTCATTCACATCGCTGTTTGTGATGATTGCAGGATTCTCAGGGATATTACTAGGGCCGATGCTCTTGAAATGGGCCAAAGTCCGCAGTAAACATGCCTATGGAATTGGACTGGGTTCAGCATCTCATGCCCTCGGCATGGCGAGGTCTTTCGAATATGGAGAGAATGCGGTAGCCCTAAGTTCAGTTTCCATGATTGTCAGTGCCATTGCCGGATCAATTATGCTTCCATTATGGGTATGGATCATCTACGGTTGAACGCTTTACTTTGTTGTTCATGTTGGAGTAACCGCTGACCTATAGTATGATAGAAAGAAACAAGCTTATATGATCTTGGTGTTATTAATACGTACCGATATAGCTGTAGCTATACACCTCTGGGCGAGGGATATCATATCTTGTAGCAAGAGGGTCTAAGCATATTCAATTACAGCAGCAATAGATGCAATTATCGACATAGAAAGCAGGGAAGCATATGCAGGGCAGAGGTAAATTCATTACGCTGGAAGGGGGAGAGGGTTCCGGTAAAACAACGATGATCGGTAGAATAGGTTCTTATTTTGAAGAACGGGGTATACCTTACGTAGTTACGCGAGAGCCTGGCGGAATTGAGATTGCGGAGAAAATACGTTCCATTATTCTGGACCCTCTTCATACGGCAATGGATGCTCGAACCGAAGCGCTATTGTATGCAGCTGCACGCAGCCAGCATCTGGCGGAGAAAGTAGAGCCTGCGCTGAGAGCTGGAAAAGCAGTCATCTGTGACCGATTTGTCGATAGCAGTCTGGTCTATCAGGGATACGCCCGTGGACTCGGGATAGAGAACGTATGGGCCATTAATCGCTTTGCGATCGGTGATCTCATGCCGGATGTGACCTTATATTTGGACATTGAGCCTGAAGTGGGGCTTGCCCGGATCGACGCTCATGAGGGCCGGGAAGTGAACCGTCTGGATCTGGAAAATCTGGAGTTTCACCGTAAAGTGCGAGAGGGTTACTTCCTATTAAAAAAGCAGTTCCCGGAACGGATCAGGGTTATCGATGCTTCCATGAAGCAGGAGGATGTCTTGGCAGCAATGATTTTGTCGCTGGAGACAGGGATTTTGAAGGATTTTGACGAGTAATTGTCTAATATATAGACAGGGCATTTAGTGAAGGTGCTTATTCTAAAGGAGGTTATGCAGGATGAAACTGATTGTTGCGATTATACAGGATAAAGACAGCAACCGATTATCCAGCGCATTGGTCAAAGCAAACTTTCGGGCAACAAAGCTTGCCAGTACGGGTGGATTTTTGAAGGCAGGCAACACGACGTTTATGATCGGTGTCGATGATGGTCAAGTCGAATCCGTAATGAACGTCATTCGCAGCAGCTGTAAGGTTCGTGAACAGCTCGTGACTCCGGTCACACCGATGAGTGGAACAACCGACTCTTACCTGCCGCTACCTGTTGAAGTTCAAGTAGGTGGAGCTACTGTATTTGTTCTCCCGGTAGATCGCTTCGAACATTTCTAATTAAACCTATTGCCTGGATCCCATGAGGGTCCTTCATGATCCATAGCATGTTGGAAACGATGGATGCAAGAAGAGTTAACAGAGTTCGTGCGTGACACTTACGGAACGCCTTTCTTGATCAGAAGAATTGGCACAGTCTTTCCGGATGAGCATCTCCTGATTGGGGAATGCTCATCCGGGAAGAGGTCGACTACAAACAACAAGTCTTTGATGGTGATGTGTATCTACCATTATATATAGAGTGTGATCAGCATATATAAAGCCTCATCCTCACGCACAGGCGCAACGCGCACTGTGCTGATGGGCGATTGGCTATCTATGATAGAAAGCGGGCGTATCCATGAAAATCAATCCTGGATTCAGACCGATTCAGAGCGGGATCAGTTCTACTGATTCAGGTTCCAAACCGGTTCAATCCAAAAATTTCTCTGATATGATGAATCACCAGGGGGAACGGGCCTCACAAGCTGAACTGAATCGCCGGTTTAGTGAAATCCAGCTTCAGGGCGATCGCCTGGCACGTTCCATGACGATTCGTGAACTGAAGGCGTATAAGCAACTTGTTAAAAGGTTCCTGGAAGAGACCGTTCGTCGCGGTGTATCCATGAAAGAGACAAGAGGTTGGGATCGTCGTGGCAGAGGCAAGCGGTATAAGCTGATTG
The DNA here is from genome assembly GCF_018614975.1 of Paenibacillus polymyxa. Lineage (GTDB taxonomy): Bacteria > Bacillota > Bacilli > Paenibacillales > Paenibacillaceae > Paenibacillus > Paenibacillus polymyxa_E. Next base: position 8,201 of record NZ_JAGGNR010000030.1, read on the forward strand.
ATGAAATTGACTCCGCTCTGTTATCCATGGCTGATGAATTGCTGGATACAGAAGAAGGAAAAATCTCTCTATTACAACAAGTAGGCGAAATTCGGGGGATGCTTATTAATTTAAGCTTCTGAGGAGGAAGTATGTCCTTTCAACAGATTATGGGTCAACAAGCGGCCAAGCAAATGTTACAAAGCAGTTTGAGACGTCATGCAATAAGTCACGCGTATTTGTTTAGCGGTCCAGCCGGTAGCGGGCAACGGAAGACGGCAATTACCTTTGCCAAGGCAATATTCTGTACAGAGCTTGAAGATGATGCGTGCGGGCAGTGTCTTGAATGTCGTAAGGTGGATCATGGTAACCATCCGGATCTAACCATGCTTGCACCAGATGGAAATAACATTAAAATAGATCAAATTCGGGATCTGCAGCGTATCTTTTCATACCGATCAGAGGCAGGCCATCCCAAAGTATATATTATAGAACAAGCTGAGAAAATGACGGTGCAGGCAGCAAACAGTTTGCTGAAATTTCTGGAGGAACCGCAGGTACCAGCAGTCGGCATCCTGATTACAGATAATGGACAGGCCATGTTGCCAACGATCCGCTCACGCTCTCAATTGGTGCCGTTCAGCGCACTGAATCCGGAAGAGATGCTGCAATCTCTGATCGAGGAAGGGCACCCTGCCAATCTGGCTCGCTCTGCCGTCCATTTAGCGTCAGGATTGGAAGCATGTAGAGAAATTCTCCAGCAGAATTGGTTTGCAGAAATTAGAAACGTAATGTTACAATTAGGGAAGGAGTCCCTGGGTAGAGGAAGTACATCATTGATCTCTGCACAGCAGAAGCTTTTTAAAACCGGACTCTCTGAACACCTGGACATGCTGCTTAGTTTGTTCCATCTATGGTTTAGGGACATGCTGTATGTTCAGTATGATAGGCATGAACATATCGTTTTCATAGATCAGTTAGACATGTTATCTCAGTTGGCACATACCCGCAGCACAGAGCAGTGGGTCTCCTATATGGATATGGCCGCAGCATGCAGGAAAAAATTGCGTTTCAACGTCAATGGCCAGCTTTGTCTGGAGCAATTTTTGATCGGTTTGGCATAAGACTGGGAGAGGGTAGAGTTAGCTCCAATCATATGCAAACGGTTATAACTTCGGCCGGTTCCCTAAGAAAACGGGGCTTCAGACGAAGTGGGGTTGGCTTACAAGGGGGTTAATTTTTTGTACAGTGTAGTGGGTGTCCGTTTCAAAAAAGCGGGCAAAATTTATTACTTCGATCCCCTGGACCTTCCCATTGAGAAAGAAAACTGCGTGATCGTAGAGACAGCGCGGGGGGTTGAGTACGGTAAGGTTGTCGTAGGTAAGAAGGAAGTGGGCGAGTCCGATGTGGTGTTGCCGCTGAAGAAAGTCATCCGCGTTGCGGGCGAGACAGATGCCCGTGTGGTTGATGAGAACAAGCGTGCAGCCAAAGAAGCATTCGGTACTTGTTTAAATAAAATCAAAGACCATGGCCTCAAAATGAAGCTGGTCGATGTGGAATTTACGTTTGATCGCAATAAAATTATATTTTATTTTACAGCTGAAGGAAGAGTTGATTTCCGGGAGCTGGTCAAGGATCTGGCAAGCATATTCCGGACACGAATCGAGCTGAGACAGATTGGTGTACGTGATGAAGCGAAGATGCTTGGCGGAATCGGACCTTGCGGCCGTGTGTTGTGTTGTTCTTCCTGGCTGGGAGACTTTGAGCCGGTATCAATCAAGATGGCTAAAGATCAGAGCCTGTCACTGAATCCGACGAAAATTTCAGGGTTGTGCGGAAGACTCATGTGCTGTCTGAAATTTGAGCATGATAACTATGAAAGTGTGAGAGAAGAACTGCCAGCTGTAGGCAAATTGGTCGTCACCTCATTGGGTGAAGGAAAAGTTGTCGGAATTAATGCCGGTAGCCGCACAGTCCATGTTCAACTGTTCGACATCAGTAAAGTCAAAGAACTTCCGCTGGATGACGTCGTTATCAAGTAAACCATAAAGGTTGCTTCGGGGTGGAAACTTGGAAAAGAAAAATCTGTTTACGCACATTCATGAAATGGAAACCCAACTGGGTCAGTTGCACGGTGATTTAGGAGAGTTAAAAATGATTGTGAAGGAGCTGCTTGAGGATAATCAGCGGCTTACCATCGAGAATGAGCAGTTACGCAAACTGCTCAAACGTGAGGCTCCGGCAGACCTGCCGATCTCCTCAGCACTCGCTCCTGTAGCAAGACCAGCAGGTCCGGCTACAGGTGAAGATGTTGTGGGTGAAGGGTATGATAATCTGGCCCGGTTGTATCACGAAGGCTTCCATATCTGCAACGTCTATTATGGACATCTGCGGACGGAAGGCGATTGTCTGTTCTGCCTGTCTTTTTTGAATAAATGAAGTGACCGTAGGGATCCCCTACGGTTTTTTTTCAAGGTTACAAACCTAAATGAACATGAGATATAGAGTACCGGAGGATGAGCGTAACATATGAAAGCAAATGAAGTTGTGTTACATGAGTCAGAGCGGATTGATGATCTGCTCTCTCATGATCTGAGAATCATTCAAAGTGATGAAGTGTTTAGTTTTTCGATGGATGCGGTATTATTAGCCCGGTTTGCTTCCGTACCTAAACGGGGTCTTGTACTTGATTTGTGTACAGGTAACGGGGTGGTTCCCATTTTGCTTACAACGCGTACACAGGCTAGTCTGGAGGGCATCGAAATTCAGCCTCGTTTGGCGGATATGGCTCGTCGCAGCGTACAATTAAATGCACTGGATGAATCGATTATGATTCGTGAAGGTGATTTGCGGGAACTGGTGAAAGAAACGGGAAATGCTGTATACGATGCAATAACGGTTAACCCCCCATATATGCCCCTGAATGGCAGTGACCTCAAAATGAACACACATCAGGCAATGGCACGTCATGAGATCGGATGTACGCTGGAAGAAGTGATCCAGGCTTGCAGTCGCCTTGTACGTAATGGCGGCAAAGTATCGATGGTTCATCGTCCACAGCGACTTGCAGAGATTATCTCCCTCATGCGTGAGTATAAGTTGGAGCCAAAACGGATTCGGATGGTACATCCACGTGCTCATCTGGAAGCTAACATGGTATTAATCGAAGGCATGAAAGACGGTAAACCTGAAGTAAGGATGCTTCCTCCACTCATTGTCTACAATGAAGAGGGGAAATACTGCGAAGAGATTATGGATATTTACTATGGTCAGCAACATGCTGAGCGTACTACGAAAGGAGGGCTTTAGATGACTTTGCATATTCAGAAAAGCTATGCGGAGCAGCCTGAAGGATCAGGCAAGCTATATCTGGTTGGAACACCCATTGGTAATCTGGAGGATATGACCTTCCGGGCCATCAAGACATTGCAGAGTTGTGACATCATTGCAGCAGAAGATACACGCCAGACCCGAAAGCTGCTTACCCATTTTGAAATTACACCTTCGATGCTGTTTAGTTATCATGAGCATAATAAGGGGGCGAGTGGACCTGAACTGATACGCTATATAATAGAAGGAAAAAATTTGGCACTCGTCAGCGATGCCGGTTTGCCAGCCATTTCGGACCCTGGTTCTGACCTTGTACAGCTTGCACTGGAAGCCGGAATAACGGTCATTCCCATCCCTGGACCCAACGCTGCGTTGTCTGCTCTGATCGTGTCCGGATTACCGACGGAGCGCTTTACATTCGGCGGTTTTTTGCCGCGGGAGAAAAAGGACATGCGAAAAGTGCTGGAGGCTTTTAACGAATCCAACGGGACTTTGTTATTTTATGAATCACCTCACCGTATTCGGAAAACATTAGTCCACCTCGAAGAAATTCTGGGTGATCGCTCGATTGTCCTGGCTCGTGAACTAACCAAGCGTCATGAGGAATTCGCAAGGGGCACTGTGAAGGAATGCATAGACTGGCTTGAGGAGCATCCGCCTCTTGGCGAGTACTGTTTGCTGGTAGAAGGCATTAAGGAAGAGGAGCGTAAGGCTGAGCGCGAAGCATGGTGGCAGCTCATGTCACTCGCGGATCATGTCAGCCATTATGAGGGTGAAGGACATAACCGCAAAGATGCAATGAAAAAAACGGCTACCGATCGCGGTCTGACGAAACGGGATGTATATAATGCATTAATCGAGCAGTAATCTAACCAAATATCTTCTGTTGTGGGGAACATAACCTGAAAAGAAGCTTATATCCAACCTTAGGGGAATATTAAAAAGAGCAGAGTGGCTCAAAAAAATTCCAAACAAAATTCATCGTTCTCTCCCGGTTGGCGTGTGACAGAATCATTTTGGGTAATGGAACCCATAACAAGGAAAAAAAATACCTTCCGCGGTGGGGTTCACACCGGGAAGGTCATTAAGGAATATTAAAAAGGTTAGAAATAACAATTTAGATAAGTCCAGTATACCTGGTTTTCTTATTTTGTCACAGGTGCAGGGATTTCGGAAATACATTCGTTACAAACAATTTTACCTTTGAAGTAAGTAACGTTCTCTGCATTACCACAGAAGATACAAGCAGGCTCGTATTTTTTCAACATGATGCGCTCGCCGTCAACGTAGATTTCCAGAGCATCTTTTTCACCAATACCGAGCGTACGGCGCAATTCAATTGGGATAACTACCCGTCCCAGTTCGTCCACTTTTCTTACAATACCTGTTGATTTCATCATTATAATCAGTGCTCCTCTCAGCTAACTATCATTGTCATTATTCGACATTATTTTATGTTTTATGATACCCATCATACCAACGATTCCCAAAACAGTCAACCTTAAAATTAGCTTAAAATTAAGGCTGTTTTTCACAAGGTTACTGGTGGTAAGGGATTGGAAGCCGTTTTTCGCATTTAAACCTCAATGTCAGCTTTGTCGATTTGGAAAACGACAAAACTACCTCATTCGACAAAGTTCGTCACGGCGTGTCGAATCTTAGATGAATCTTAGAGCTCAAAGCGTTAATATAAAAGAAATTAAAGGAGTTAGTCGACATGGAACAACGTTTAACGGAAGAGAAAGTATTCAAAGATCCGGTACATAATTATATCCACGTGCAAGATCCGGTTATATGGCAGTTAATTAACACCCCGGAATTTCAGCGTTTACGCCGGATTCGTCAGCTGGGTACTTCTTACCTTACCTTTCACGGAGCAGAGCATAGTCGGTTCTCACATTCATTAGGTGTTTATGAGATCACACGCAAGATCATCTCTCAATTTGAAAGAAGTCATTATTCGGATTGGCCGAAGGAAGAAAAGATTGTTGCTCTGTGTGCAGCTCTACTTCATGATCTCGGACATGGGCCATTCTCTCACTCCATCGAGGAAGCTTTTGACATGAATCATGAAGATTGGACTTGTCGCATTATTACAGGTGATACCGAAGTAGGGGCGATCTTAAGACGGTATGCTCCTGATTTTCCTGAGAAAGTCGCGTCTGTCATTCAAAAAACGTATGAAAATCCGATTGTGGTGAACTTGGTGACCAGTCCGCTTGATGCAGACCGAATGGATTATTTGCTCAGGGATGCCTATTTTACAGGTGTAAATTACGGCACGATTGACCTTGATCGTATCCTTCGGATGCTGCGTCCTTATCATGGGCGGATTGTAGTCAAGGAGTCAGGTATGCATGCTGTGGAGGATTACCTAATGTCTCGGTATCAGATGTATTGGCAGATTTACTTCCATCCGGTAACTCGTAGTTCTGAAATTATATTGCGGCAAATATTCAAGCGAGCTAAAACCCTTATACAGGATGATTTTCAATTCCGCTTCATGATTGATCCACTCCCTCAATTATTTGAAGGAGAATTATCCGTGGATGAATATTTGCAGTTGGATGAAGCATTAATTCAGACGGCATTTACGCAGTGGCGCAAGGAGGACGATACTGTTCTGAGTGAGTTATGCGAACGTTTTATGGATCGCAAGTTATATAAGTATGTAGAGCTTGAACAGGTCGACTTGACAATGATGGAAGAGATTCGGGAAGCTTTTGTACAGGCTGGCCTCGATCCCGATTATGATCTTGAAATTGATTTTCCTTCGGATAATCCGTATGATGTGTTTCGTCCGGATGAATCCACAGATAAGCAGATTCTTCTTCTGGATCGACAGGACAATTTACGTGAGTTGTCAGAAGTATCTGACATTGTCCGTTCCATCAGTGGGCTTCACCGAGGGAAACATCATTTGTATTACCCGCAAAACAAGGTGGATGCGATTATTCACGAATTACCGTCACATATACGCCCCTATTTCTTGTAATCGTGTGGGTATAATCCAATGAAGAATTTCGATATCAAAACACTTTCTAAAAGAGCTATTTTTCATGATACAGTAATCTGCTTTAATGGGGAGTATATGTAGATCGACATAATTTTGTAAATACAAGCAGGTAGAATGAGTACAATCAGCAAGATATAGATGAGAATATCCGTATATCTTCTATATATTGTAGTTGTGAAGAAACAAACGTAATGATGTGATACACAGATTACCCAAAATGTTTTATGTATGAGTCAATGAAATATTGAATTTTACAAATTGGATTTTCAAAAGAAGATAGTCGTTATTTCGACATGAAGGGAGATACAGACATGATGCTGTTCGACACACATACACATCTGGATGCACCACAATTCGACGAGGACCGCAAGGACATGATTCAGCGTGCTGTGGATGCAGGAGTTGGTCGCATGATCAACATTGGCTTTAACCGGGAGACGATTCCAACCACAATGAAACTCGCCGAAACGTATGACTTTATCTATGCAGCTGTAGGGTGGCATCCAGTCGATGCGATCACAATGCAGGAGGGCGATTTGGAGTGGATTGCATCTTTATGCAAGCATGAAAAAGTGGTTGCGATCGGTGAGATTGGATTGGATTATCACTGGGATACTTCACCGAAGGAAATACAGCATCGCGTATTACGACAACAAATTGCTTTGGCACGTGAAGTGAACATGCCAATTGTCATCCATAACCGGGATGCTCATGAGGATATTATAAAAATTTTGCGTGAAGAGAAGGCTGGCGAGGTTGGCGGTGTGATGCACTCGTTCTCCGGCAGCTGGGAAACAGCGAAAAGTTGTCTCGATATGGGCTTCCATCTCTCCTTCGGAGGTCCAATCACATTCAAAAATGCAAAGCAGCCCAAAGAGGTGCTGGCGAAGGTTCCTATGGACCGGTTTTTCATTGAAACAGATGCTCCTTATTTAACACCTCACCCTTATCGTGGGAAGCGAAATGAGACAGCGCATGTACGTCTGGTTGCAGAGGCAGCTGCGGAAATTAAAGGCATTTCGGTGGATGAAATTGCTGCAATAACAACCAAAAATGCCATGGAACGATTTGGAATTCGTTAAAAAAGCGAGCAAATGAGGTGAAAAAGGCAGGTAAGCGGAGGTAATTTGCCCTTTGATCCGAATAAATCAAGAATATTACAATATTTTAACCAAATATTCAGAGAAACGTACTTGATCAACGCTTTACAACATGCATCAAAACAGGATATCATCTTTTCAGTGAATTGTTGTGCGGAAAAATGGACAGATGTTCGGGGGATGAACAAAGGGACACTTTCCGATGATACAACATTACTTTCATGAATCAGTCTCGCTGAGTCTCCGTTAACGGAGAGCGGGGGAACCAATAGGGCTTAAACATCGGTGTATTTGGTCGATGCGCAACGTTCGCTGACCCAAAAGCAGCGAAGGGAACTGCGAAGCCGTATTTGATTTCTTCTTTGGGTCTCGGGGTGAATTCAAGGGCGTCCGCCATGAGCGGGTGACCTAAGATAGGGCGGCTCTCTTTCGCCCGAACCCGACAGCTAACCTCGCAAGCGGAAAAAGAGAGGCAACCTCGTGCATGAATTTCCGATATTCAAAATCATTCGGAAGCCACGAAAGAGTTCCTCTTACACTCTTTCTTTGGCTTTTTTGTTTTTGAATAAAAGAAATATTGTCATCATACGGTAGGTATTCAGGAGGATGACATCATGTTGCGAAGATGGATTCATGGTGCAGAACCGGATTATGTTGGTCCGATCTGTGTTCTGTAGAAAATTTGGTATAGTCACGTCAAAGACATCATGCATTACTTTAGACGACGAGGCTATGAAGGAGGACGGAGAAGTGGGCACATTCCAACCAGAAGAGACCCATGAGTCACGATCATCCAGTAAGTCTTTCGCGTTGCGGTGGAAGCATGAGAACATGCGTCAAATGGCATTGATCGCGATTTTCTCAATTGCGCTTACAATCATGATCTTGTTAGTCGTTTACGGTCAGGCCGGGAAACAAATTTCACTGGTTATTGACGGCAAAGCTCAGGTGGTAGAGACTCGTACAGGAATGCTTCAGGAAATGCTGGAGGAGCAGTCGATCACAGTCAGCCCTCACGATAAGGTATCCATGTCCATGAACGGGGCGATTACAGATGGAGACCGAATCGTTATTGAGCGGGCCGTTCCAGTTAACATTACGGCAGACGGAGACACCAAGACTCTGTATACAACCGATTCATCGGTAGAAGATGCAATTCAAAAATCAGGTATTCAAGTTGAAAGTAATGATAAAGTGTATCCGGCGCTTGGAACTGCCATCAAAGCGGATATGAAGATCCGTGTAGTGCGCGTAACAAAGCGTACAGTGAATGTAGAGCAACCGATCGCTTACAAAGTAATTAAAACGGCTGACCCTAGCTTGTACAAAGGGGATAACCGTGTCGTTGTGAACGGCAAAGAAGGCACACTTGTACAGCACATCGAAAAGGTATTTCAGGATGGAGAATTGGTCTCCAAAAAAATGGTCGGCAAATCTGTCGCGAATAATCGTGTAGATAAAGTGATCGCTGTCGGCACCAAAGCAAAACCCGTCGTGAAAGAACCTGAGATTCAGACCGTATCAGCTCAAACTTCAACAACCAAAAAGGCTACAACAACGAACTCGAAGAAAACATCTGCCTCGGGCAGCAAAGTAATTACCGTATCCGGGACTTCTTTTAAATACTCCAAAGTACTTAAAAATGTATCCATGACTGCCTACTCTTCCGAAGAGCCGGGCATTGGAACTAAAACAGCTTCCGGTACTCGTGTAACGGAAGGACGCACCATTGCGGTTGATCCCAAAGTCATTCCAATTGGATGGTGGGTATATATCGAAGGTCTGGGATTCCGTCGTGCGGAAGATACAGGCGGTGCCATTAAAGGCAACAAAATTGATGTATATTATGACAGTGTGAAGCATGCCCTGAATTTTGGACGTAAGAAAGGCAAGACGGTCTACGTGATCGGTCCGGTGAAACCGGAAGCGAACTAAAATCGTTTTACTTTGAAATGGGAATGCTATAAAATAGTTGCATGAATGATTCATGCGGAATATGCGGCGGAGGAGTCTGAATTCAGTCTCCCCCGCCGTTTGGCAGAGAAGAGGATATTCCTCTTCTTTTTGCGTTAGAAAGGAAGAAATGGAACATGATAAAAGAAGTCATTGTGGTGGAAGGCCGTGACGATACAGTAGCCATCCGTCGGGCCGTTGAAGCCGATACCATAGAAACAGGTGGATCAGCAATCAACCAACGCATTCTGAAGCGGATTGCGCTTGCTCAGGAGAGACGGGGAGTCATTGTACTGACAGATCCGGATCATGCTGGCGAACGCATTCGTAAAATTATTGCGAATAAGGTCCCAGGCTGCAAACATGCCTTCATTCCGGAAGCCGATGCAACGCGCAAAGGTGACATTGGGGTGGAGAATGCCTCACCAGAGGCGATCCGCCATGCTCTGGCACGTGTACATACTTCATACGAAGGTGCTCCGAGCCTGATCGATTGGGAAGACCTGATCGCGGCAGGACTTATCGTGCATCCACAGGCTGCTGCACGTCGCATGGAGATGGGCAATCTGCTGGGCATCGGATATTGTAACGGTAAGCAGTTCCACAAACGTCTCAGTGTATTTCAAATTACACGGGAAGAGTTCTCTACAGCATTAGCGCAAATTGAACGTGAAGGATTGTGAACATATGAAGGACATGGAAGAGACGATAGAAATTGCAACGCCCAAGCGAACCAAAGAGATTATCCAAAGACACGGATTCTCATTTAAGAAAAGTCTGGGTCAGAACTTTTTGATTGATCAAAATATACTGAACAAAATCGTTAATGCAGCCGATTTGGACGAGTCCAAGGGCGCACTGGAGATCGGGCCGGGCATTGGAGCCCTTACGGAACGACTCGCTCGGGTAGCCGGTCCTGTCACAGCCGTAGAGATTGATCAGCGCTTGATCCCCATCCTGGGTGAAGTGATGCAGCCTTATTCGAATGTACGTGTTCATCATGGAGATGTGCTGAAGCTTGATCTGGCTGAGTTGTTTAATACGGATTTTGCATCCGTGGACAAAGTCAGTGTTGTGGCTAACCTGCCCTATTATGTAACGACGCCAATCATGATGAAACTGCTGGAAGAGAAACTGCCGGTAGACAGCATTGTTGTCATGATCCAAAAAGAAGTGGCTGAACGCATGGCTGCTGCACCAGGATCAAAAGATTACGGCAGTCTGAGCATCGCAGTTCAGTACTACAGTATGCCGGAACTTGTGTGTATTGTGCCTCCTACAGTCTTCATTCCGCAACCTAATGTGGAATCAGCGGTCATTAAGCTGAAAGTGCGTGAGCAACCGCCCGTGGAGATTCCGGATGAAGCACACTACTTTGAAGTGGTACAGGCTTCTTTTGCCCAGCGGAGAAAAACAATCTCAAACAACTTGAAGGCTCGCTTCTTTACAAAGGAGAACCGAGAACAGGCAGACATTCTGCTGGAGCAGGCAGGTATTCAACCGTCCCGACGTGGAGAGACGTTGAGTCTGCAGGAGTATGCCACACTCAGCACCGTAATGTGGGAAGCAGGGGTACGTGCAGCGCTGTAAAATTTGAATGAACCAAACCGGGTCTCTGCCCATACGATGGGGTAGAGGTGATTACGTTGATGAATATCGGAGACTTGGTCGTTCGGAAGTCATACGGCGGCGATGTGACTTTTCGGGTGGAAGGCCTCCAGTTGGATGCTGCGGTCATTAAAGGGACTGAGTTCCGGCTGATTGCCGATTCCCCGGTGGACGATTTGATACAGGTTCCCTACGAACCACAAAGCGCCAAGACCAGACAGGCGCATATTAAAGCACATCAGACCCTGTCCCGTCTGCAGCAGAATCGTATGGAACAGGCTGAGCGGAATCGTGAAGGTCTGGTACAGGATTGGTCTGCTGCTCAGCAGGAACCGGCTTATTTTGAAATGCCTGGCAAGGTGCTTCATCTGGATGGAGATCCGAACTATTTGAAAAAAAGTATGGATCTCTATGAGCAACTTCGTGTGCCCGCAGAGGGACAATATGTCCATGAATCGGCAATGGCAGATACCTTATACCGCTTATTACCCAAAGTACGTCCAGATATCGTAGTTATTACGGGGCATGATGGGGTGCTAAAGACACGTCAGCCCTATGACTTATATAGTCTTGGTAGCTACAAGAACTCGCAAAATTTTGTGTCGGCCATTCAGGTGGCCAGACAATATGAACGCCATCTGGACGCACTCACTATTGTGGCAGGGGCCTGTCAGTCCCATTTTGAGGCACTGCTGCGCGCTGGAGCGAACTTTGCCAGTTCTCCAGGCAGAATTCTCATTCATGCACTTGATCCGGTCTATGTGGCAGCCAAGGCCTCTTTTACCTCTGTGCGGGATACGGTCAATATGAGTGATGTTCTGCACAATACCATCAGCGGTAGCCAGGGTGTGGGTGGTGTAGAGACACGGGGGAGTTACCGGGTAGGTCTGCCTGGGCTGAATGATTTATCTACGCTAAAAGTGAACCCGTCGGCAGTCTGATGTAGGCCATTTAAAGTCCCAATTTGGGGCTTTTTTTGTTTTCAAAAAAATTCATTGACAACGACTTTTTTATGCTGATATAATATTTGGTTTTGATTTGACATTGACTGTAAAATCCGGTATAATGGACAAGAAAAGAGGTGGTCGTCGACAATGGCTAAAAACACGCTATTGGATATCAAACGCAATCTCGACGTGCATATTGGTCAGAAAATTATGTTGCGGGCTAATGGTGGCCGCCGTAAGACCATTGAGCGTACGGGTGTATTGGAAGAAACGTACCCTTCTGTTTTTATTGTTAAGCTTGATGAAGAGCAAGAGACCTTCAAGCGAGTATCATATAGTTATGCGGATATACTTACGGAGTCGGTGGAAGTCATGGTTTATGACCCGGGCAGCCAGACGCATAGCTCCTATATGGAGACGTAAGTATCGATTTACAGGCGATTCGCCCCACAAGGCGGATCGTTTTTTTGTTTTTTAAACCCTAATTCTCGCTCTAACGTAACCCATACATACTCAGGAATGAGCAAGTAATGGTCGCGGCATACTATATAGACAGGTCAAGGGACAGTTTCTTAAGCAATGCAGGAAACTAAACTAAATTTGGCCTGATGGCAAGATGTCCAAAACGTGAACGATCTCATCATATTATGAAGGATACTTTGGAGGAGGATGGTTCATGAGTCGCAGAAGAAGAAGTTTCATGTCAGAGGATCTGAAGAACGAGCTCGCGAAAGACCTGGGCTTCTATGATACGGTCCAACAGGAAGGCTGGGGTGGAATTAAAGCCAAGGATGCAGGAAACATGGTGAAAAGAGCCATTCAACTTGCTGAGCAGGCTGCCCGCAAATCTTAATCCGGCTCAAAGCAGACTGAAAAGCGGGGAAATCCTTCAGGAACACCCCCGCTTTTTCCCCTTAGATGCGGAATAGAAATGACTTGACAGCCCCATTTTGATATAATATGTTAAGTTGTCTTAGGGAAAAGGTGAGGACGGGTGAACGCCTTGAAAATTTACGAAAAAGCGCCTGCTAAAATTAATTTGATGCTGGACGTTTTACATAAAAGAAGCGATGGATTCCATGAAGTTGAAATGATCATGACCATGGTCGACCTGGCTGATCGGCTGGAAATGTCGGAGCTGCCGCGAGATACTATTTTCATCTCCAGTCAGGCGGGGTATATCCCGCTGGACGAGAAGAATCTGGCTTTCCAGGCAGCCAGACTCATTAAGGAGCGCTATAACGTGCGTACGGGCGTCCATATTCATCTGGATAAAAAGATTCCAGTTGCAGCCGGACTTGCCGGAGGCAGTAGTGATGCAGCAGCAGCTCTGCGTGGATTGAACCGTCTGTGGCGGTTGAATATACCGGATCACGAACTGCAGGAGCTTGGAGCTGAACTCGGTTCGGATGTTCCATTCTGTATCACGGGAGGGACTGCACTGGCCACAGGGCGTGGTGAGAAACTAACTCCCATACCTACCCCGCCGCAATGCTGGGTCATTCTGGCCAAGCCTCCGATCAATGTGTCTACAGCAGATGTGTACGGACGGTTCCGCAGTGACAAGATTGTTCGTCATCCGAGTGCAGCTAAAATGGAGCAGGCTATTCGCAATCAATCATTTACGGAAGTCTGTAACCAGATGGGCAATGTGCTTGAAGATGTAACGTTGAAGCTGTATCCGGAAGTTCAGCATCTGAAGGATGCCATGATTAGATTGGGTGCAGACGGCGTGTTAATGTCCGGTAGCGGTCCAACGGTATTTGGGCTGGTCTCCAAAGAATCCAAGGTTGCCCGGATATACAATGGTCTGCGTGGTTTCTGTAAAGAAGTGTACGCTGTACGTATGTTGACGTAAAATTCGCTTTTATAATGTACAAACACGTATAAAGGTGGTATATTTTTAAATAATTATTCGGATTTGGATGTTTCCGTGATCGTGAGGATGGATCTCTGTGAAGAAGTTAAAACGAAGCGCAAGGTTGGTCGAAATGACGCAATACTTATTGTCCAGACCGCATACGGTTATTCCGTTGACCACATTTGCCGAACGTTATGGAGCCGCAAAGTCTTCAATTAGTGAAGATTTGGCGATTATCAAGGAAGTGTTCGAAGAAGGTGGGTCAGGAGAACTGCATACGCTGGCTGGAGCAGCCGGGGGAGTAAGATGGATTCCGAAGGTATCGCGAGAACTGGCACTGGCATTTGCGGAGCGGCTCTCGACCCAGCTCGCACAACCTGATCGGATCTTGCCTGGAGAGTACCTGTACATGTCCGACTTGCTTGGTCAGCCCGCTTTGATGAATGAAGCCGGCAAGATCTTTGCAACGGCCTTTGGCAGTATGAATATTGATGTGGTTATGACGGTAGAAACCAAAGGAATTCCACTGGCTTATGCGACCGGAGCCCAGCTCAACCTGCCTGTCGTGCTCGTACGCAGGGACCATCAGGCTACAGAAGGATCGGCCGTAAGTATCAATTATGTATCCGGGTCCCATAAAAGTCTGCATACCATGTCCCTCTCTCGTAGGGCGATGCGTGAGCATTCCAGAGTACTTATTGTGGATGACTTCATGAAGGCCGGGGGTACGGTGCAAGGAATGATCGATCTTTTGGCCGAGTTTAATGCTACAGTTGCCGGGGTAGGGGTTCTGGTGGAATCTGGTTCTGTAGATTCAGAAGAACGCCTGCTAACAGATTACGTATCTCTGGCGAAACTGACAGCGGTTGATGCCAAGAGCAAACAGATTTCCGTCAAGCCTGGCAACTATTTTGACCTGTAGAAAGATGACGAATGTTATGTCGTTAAAAGGTCTTTTCCATCGACCTGGCATGAACGTTGTCGAATTGTGTATTAAATAAAAAAATTCCTGAAATTAGGAAATTTTTGTGGTTATAAAAAGAAGGAGTTCGTATATGCTGTGTGGAATTATACACCAAGTTCTGATGGAAAAAGGTGGTGAACACACACATGCAAATTACGGATGTCAGACTCCGCCGTGTTAACTCGGAGGGGAGAATGAAGGCTATCGCATCCATTACCATCGATAACGAATTCGTCGTTCATGACATTCGTGTCATTGATGGTAATAACGGAATGTTTGTTGCTATGCCGAGCAAGCGTACTCCTGATGGAGAGTTCCGTGATATCGCCCACCCGATCTCTTCCGGTACGCGTGAGAAGATTCAGGCAGCAGTTTTGACTGAATACGATCGTGCAGCAACTGAGGAAGAAGTCATTGAAGAAGGTGCCTGAGAACATTATTGGGGTTCGAAGGAAAAGAGAGCCATGTCTTATGGCTCTCTTTTCTTTTTGACCGGAATAAGATATATTCAGTATTGAGTTTATTAGCAGAGAACAAAAAGCGCATCGTGCGCTTGGTGGCAGGGCGGCATCTTAGGAATCATTGGGATTCGGTTAAGCTCGCAGGTACACGGCGTATACATATAGGTCACGATTCGTTGGTGTCCGCGTTGTTACGTGTGATTACAGAGACAGCAGGCGATGAACAGGACCGGCATGAAGCCGGCTGAACGATACTCATTGGATATAGATCAGCAATGCATTTCAATGGGATTTTCAGAACAGGAGGTCGTTAATTTTGAAACGAATGGCAATCGTTCTTGCCGCAGGGCAAGGGAAACGAATGAAATCAAAATTGTACAAAGTACTGCATCCCGTATGCGGTAAACCTATGGTTGGACATGTGCTGGATGCAGCACTCAGCGCAGGCGTTGAACGCAGTGTAGTTGTCGTCGGTCATGGTGCCGAAGCGGTGCAGTCATTTTTGGGTTCCAGAGCAGAGTATGCACTCCAGGCAGAACAACTGGGTACAGGTCATGCGGTGAAGCAGGTTAAATCTTTGCTTGGCGGCGAAACAGGCTCTACAATTGTGGTCTGTGGAGATACACCGCTTGTGACCAGTGAAACGTTGGAAGGTCTGATGAAGCTCCATGAGAGTAGCGGAGCAGCAGCGACAGTTCTTACGGCTCAGTTGGACAATCCCAAAGGTTATGGCCGCGTTATTCGCGGAGAAGATGGATCTGTACAACGGATTGTCGAACAAAAGGATTGCACGGAGCAGGAAGATGCTGTGAACGAGATTAACACGGGCACATACTGTTTCGATAATGCCAAATTGTTCGCTGCTCTGGAAAAAGTGACGAACCAGAACGCTCAGGGAGAGTATTATCTCACAGACGTAGTTGGCATTTTCCGCAATGATGGAGAAGTGGTTGAAGCTTACATGTCGGATGACATCTCAGAATCCATCGGGGTTAATGACCGACTTGCACTTTCGCAAGCCGAAGCCTTCATGCGTGAACGTCTTGCCGTACGCCATATGTTGAACGGTGTTACAATCATTGATCCGTCATCGACATATATCGGAGCGGATGTTACGATTGGATCAGATACCATTTTGTATCCGGGGACGATTCTCAAAGGCACAACTTCCATTGGTGAAGCATGTCATATTGGTCCTCAGGCAGACGTGGAAGACAGTGTTATTCAGAACGGAGTTACAATTAAACATTCGGTAGTATCCAATGCCGAGGTTGGTTCTGATGCAACTGTAGGTCCATTTGCTAATTTGCGTCCAGGGACTAAACTTGGTCGCAACGTAAAAATTGGTGACTTTGTTGAAGTGAAAAATGCTACAATTGATGAAGGTTCCAAAGTATCTCATCTCAGCTATATTGGAGATGCCAAAGTAGGGAAAAACGTAAATGTTGGATGCGGGGCAATAACTGTCAATTATGATGGTTATAATAAAGCTGTGACAACGATTGAAGATGATGCTTTTGTAGGCAGCAACGTCAATCTGATTGCACCGATTACGGTAGGAAAAGGCGCTTATGTGGTTGCTGGCTCTACCGTTACCCATTCCGTTCCCGAGAATGATCTGGCCATTGCTCGTCCACGTCAGGAGAATAAACCTGGTTATGCGGAGAAGATTCGCGGACGTGCCAAAGCCAAGAAACAGAATGCCAAACCCCAATAAGGGGTTTTGATAACAAGATTGCCTCCCGAAGATCGGGGAGGTGCCGACATGTCGCAGACGCTTATTGATTCCAATGAACCAGCACGGAGGGTTTTTATTTTATGACTTATTTTGATTCGAAATTAAAAATATTTACTTGCAATTCTAACCCCAAGCTTGCCCATCAAATTGCTGATTATATCGGGATCCCTATGGGTGAATCTCACACAACCAGCTTTAGTGATGGCGAGATTCAAGTGAAACTCTCCGAGAGTGTTCGGGGCTGTCACGTTTATATCGTGCAGTCCACTTGCTTGCCGGTTAATGATAACCTGATGGAAATGCTCGTTATGATTGATGCACTCAAACGGGCATCTGCCAAGACGATTAACGTCGTTATTCCTTACTATGGCTATGCAAGACAGGATCGCAAGGCACGTTCGCGTGACCCGATTACAGCGAAACTGGTTGCCAACCTTATTGAAAAAGCGGGTGCAACCCGTGTCATCGCGATGGACTTGCATGCAATGCAGATCCAGGGATTCTTCGACATTCCGGTTGACCATTTGCTCGGCGTGCCAATTCTGGCTCAATATTTCCGGTCGAAACAGATCGAAAATCCGGTTGTTGTGTCGCCTGACCACGGTGGCGTAGTGCGCGCACGTAAACTGGCTGATTTCCTGAATGCACCCCTGGCGATTATCGATAAACGTCGCCCTGAGCCAAATGTGAGCGAAGTGATGAACATTATCGGTAACATCGAGGGTAAAACAGCCATCCTGATCGATGACATTATTGACACGGCGGGAACGATTGTACTGGGAGCGAATGCTCTGATGGAAGGCGGCGTAAAAGAAGTATACGCGTGCTGTACTCACCCGGTATTGTCCGGACCTGCGATGGAACGTTTGGAGAATGCACCATTGAAGGAAGTCATCGTAACGGATACCATTCCAATTACGCATGCTAATCCGACAAGCAAACTCAAAGTGTTGTCTGTAGCGCCTTTGCTCGGAGAAGCAATTATCCGGGTTCATGAGGAATTGTCAATCAGCAAGCTGTTTGAAATTGAATAAGGATGTCTGCATAAAGTAGTAGAGGGGTTACGTTTTCCGGTTCAATGGAAAATGTAACCCCTGTCGGCGTGCCATTTTATTAAAAGTGAAACAGACGCTGGTCAGTCCATATAAGTTTGAACTACTAATTTACACAATAACGGAGAGGGCAGAAAAGATCTGAAGAAGCGAAGCGCTCGCCTTTATCACCGGATTTTCCCTTTGAAAAGGGAATCAAAAAATCTGGGTATAACAGCGATCGGAAGATGTTTCTGCACGCGCAGTGTTCCAGTGTAGAATGGTTGGTTCATCTTATATGGTTAATACCCGGGGCGGGAGATAAATCGGAAACGACGCCGATGAAAAAGCGTATCGGCAATTTCGACGAATTGATTATCGAAACGTGTGATGAGACCAATCTCAATATGGGTGTCGCGGTCGTATACCTGTACAGGTACGTGATATTCCAGATGATAGATAAAATCGCTATGTTGAGTCAGTTGTCCATTGTCTTCGCGCAAAACCCGCTCACCTTCCTGGGTTGATAAAATATGAACTGTGAATACTACAGTAAATCGATCTTTACTTTCCTGATATTATATGAAATATAACATTCGAAGTCTATGCCTCACCTCAGGCTAATCCGAAGGAGGGAACAAGATGAAGTGGATTGTCGGACTTGGAAATCCAGGCTCAAACTATGCCAAAACCCGTCATAATATCGGTTTTATGGCACTGGATCGGTTGGCTGATCGTCATAATATCTCCATTACACAGAGTAAATGTAAGGCGCTGATTGGAGAAGGCAATATTGGCGGTGTGAAAACCGTGCTGATCAAACCAATGACCTATATGAATTTGTCTGGTGAATCGGTTCGAGCATATATGGATTTTTATAAAGTTAGTCTTGAAGATCTGATTGTTGTGTACGATGACATGGATACAGAGATTGGCAAAGTCAGATTGCGTTACCAAGGTAGTGCAGGCGGACATAATGGGATCAAGTCCATTATTCAGCATACCGGTACACAGCAGTTTAACCGGGTACGCATGGGAATATCCCGGCCTGAACCAGGACATGCCATTGTTGATTATGTACTGTCGACATTTATGAAGAAAGAAAAGGAAGCCCTGGATCAGACCATTGAGCAAACATGTGATGCTCTGGAGCATAGCTTGACTCATACGTTTGAACAAACAATGGCGAAGTTTAACGGTTAATTTTGTAAGACATACTGGTAAAATGATCATAAAAGACGGGTTCGATTCAGCCATACTGGACATACTGGATGTATAAACCATGTTCAGGAGGCATAAACATGTCAGTGAATTACGTATGTAGGCATTGTCGTACCTTTATTGGACGAATCGATTCTGCCCGGATAACGGAAGTAGAGCTCGGCTTTCATTTCTTGACCCCCGACGAGCGGAGGGATATAATAGCGTATAATTCCGGTGGTGACATTACCGTTCGGATTACATGTGATTACTGCAAGGAAGCCCTGGAGCACAATCCGGAGCTTAGCCTGCTCGCGAGTCCGCTTCAGTAGACATCGCCCGTACAGGATCGAATGACAGTTGAGGGCGGTTGCGTAATAACGCTCCACCTTTTATAGCCTTGGCAGCCTGCTGAGGCTTCTTTTCAGTTGGTATGAAAGCCATCGCTAACTCGAAATCAGGCTCAGCCGCATTAACAGATGTGGCAATGTTGCGAGTAATCCGATATGATGAAACAGGACAAAAAGGAATTTGTATCCATTTTAATAGTGATGCTACGCGTATGCGTTAGATAATCAAGTAAGTTATAAGAGAGGTGCCCCTTTTGTTACAAGCACTTATACAGGCTTTTTCCAAAGATCCGGACTTCGGGTCCATTACAGCCGGAATCAAGTCCGGCATGAAAGAGCAACTGGTTTCCGGTTTGTCCGGATCAGCGCGTCAGATTATGCTGGCTGCTCTGCATCAGGAAATGAATCGACCGTTGCTCGTAGTAACGCATAATATGTTTTCAGCTCAAAAAATTGCAGAAGATTTACAGGAAGCGCTTTCACCTGATCAGGTGTTGATCTATCCTGCCAACGAACTTGTCGCTGCTGAAGCTGCTGTTTCCAGCCCGGAAACATTGGGTCAGCGTATTGATGTGTTGGTCCGCTGCGCCCAGGGATTCAGGGGCGTTGTTGTTATTCCTTTTTCCGGAGTAAGACGTTATGTTCCGCTTCCGGAAGTGATGGCCAATGCTCGAATTTTGATTAAACAGGGCAACACACTTCAACTGGACTCCTTCCTGCTGGAGATGGTAAAGCTCGGATATGAGCGTGTGGAGCGCGTAGAATCTCGTGGTGAGATGAGTGTACGCGGAGGTATCATCGACTTCTATCCGGTTACTTCATCGATCGCATATCGGGTGGAGTTATTTGATGATGAGATTGACTCCATTCGGACATTTGATCCAGCGGATCAGCGTTCGATTGAACGGATTGAAGAAATTACGGTTTTACCATGCAAGGAATTAATTGCAGATCGTGAACGTATGGAAAAGGCTGCCGATGCGGCTGCTCTTTTGCTGGAGCAACAACTGGAGAAAATGACGGACCGGCAGGCGAAGCTACGTCTTCGTGAAGAAATTCACCGGGAGATCGAGCTTTTGCGGGAACACGTGTATTTCTCCGAAATGTATAAATATATTTCTCCGCTCTATCCGGAGAACAAAACGATCTACGACTATATGCCGGAAGATACCCTGCTGGTTCTTGATGAGCCTGCCAGACTATCGGAGACATCGAAACAGCTGGAACGTGATGAATCGGAGTGGAATCTGCATTTGATGCAAAACGGAAAAACACTTCCGGATCTTCCTTTATCCGCAGACGGTGATGAACTCTTGTATGAGCGTACATTCCAGACGCTGTTTATGTCGATCTTTTTGCGTCAAGTTCCACACACTCAACCACAGAACATTCTGAACTTCATCAGTCGTGGCATGCAGGATTTCCATGGACAGATGAACGTGCTGAAGGCAGAGATGGAGCGGTGGCAGAAGGCCGGAGTTCAAGTACTCATGCTGGCGAACGGCGAGGAGCGACTCGAGCGGATGCGCCGGGTACTGATGGACTATGATATTCCAGAGCCAGAGATGATGATCGGTAACTTGCAAACGGGATTTGAAATGCCGTCCATTCATTTGGCTGTCGTGACCGAGGGCGAGATGTTCTCGCAAAAACAGCGTAAAGTACGCAAACCGATTCGGAATGTAGATAATGCTGAACGGATCAAATCTTATAGCGAGCTAAAAGTGGGCGATTATGTCGTTCACCAGAACCACGGGATTGGTAAGTACCTTGGGATCGGTACCCTCGAAGTTGGCGGCATTCATAAGGACTATATGCATATTCTCTATGCGGGTGGAGACAAACTGTCTGTACCTATTGAGCAGATCGATCTGATTCAGAAATATGTGGGTTCCGAAGAGAAAGAACCGAAAATATACAAGCTGGGCGGCAATGAGTGGACACGGGTTAAAAATAAAGTCCGCACATCCGTACAGGATATTGCTGATGATCTGATCAAGCTCTATGCGGAACGCCAAACTGCGAAAGGTTTTGGGTTCGACAAGGATTCTGCTGAACAGCAGGAGTTTGAAGACATGTTCCCTTACGATGAGACACGTGATCAAGTACGTGCGATCGAGGAAATCAAGAAGGATATGGAACAAAACCGTCCGATGGACCGTTTATTGTGTGGGGATGTTGGTTACGGCAAGACCGAGGTGGCTATTCGGGCTGCATTTAAAGCAGCGATCGAAGGCAAACAGGTGGCTGTACTCGTTCCGACAACTATTTTGGCACAGCAGCATTTTGAGACGTTCCGTGAGCGCTTCGCCGGTTATCCGTTCAACATTCATGTACTTAGCCGATTCCGCACGCGCAAAGAGCAGAACGAGACAGCCAAAGGCATTAAGGTTGGTACAGTAGATATTGTCATCGGAACGCATCGACTGCTGTCACAGGATCTGGTGTTCAAGGATCTGGGACTGCTCATTGTGGACGAAGAACAACGCTTTGGTGTAACCCACAAGGAAAAACTGAAGAAGCTGAAAACCAATGTAGATGTACTGACACTAACCGCAACGCCGATTCCGCGTACGCTTCACATGTCCATGCTGGGTGTACGGGATCTGTCGGTTATTGAGACACCGCCGGAAAATCGTTTCCCGGTACAGACCTATGTGGTAGAACACAGTCAGGCCCTTGTTCGCGAAGCCATTGAGCGTGAGCTGGCACGCGGAGGTCAGGTGTATTATCTCTATAATCGTGTTCAGGGGATTCAGGAGATGGCGGCCGAAATCTCTGAGCTGGTGCCTGAAGCCAGGGTTGGTGTCGGACATGGTCAGATGTCGGAAACAGAGCTGGAGAAGACGATTCTGGACTTCCTGGATGGTGAATATGACGTGCTTGTGAGCACAAGTATCATCGAGACCGGGGTAGATATTCCGAACGTAAATACGCTGATCGTACATGATGCGGATAAAATGGGACTCTCCCAGCTGTATCAGCTGCGCGGACGTGTGGGTCGTTCCAACCGTATTGCGTATGCCTATTTTACGTACCAACGGGATAAAGTCCTTACTGAAGTTGCTGAGAAACGTCTGCAATCAATCAAAGAATTCACCGAACTGGGTTCAGGATTCAAAATCGCCATGCGTGACTTGTCGATTCGTGGTGCGGGAAATCTGCTGGGAGCAGAGCAGCATGGTTTCATCGCTTCCGTCGGGTTTGATCTGTATTCCCAGATGCTTGCGGAGGAGATCAACAAACGCAAAGTTACGATGCTTGGCGAGGAGCCGGTACCTTCAGACCAGTGGAATACAACCCTGGATCTCAGTATCGATGCATACTTGCCGTCCGATTATATTTATGACAGTATTCAGAAGATTGAGATCTACAAAAAAGTGGCGGTTATTGCCTCCTTCGACGATGCGATGGAGTTGGAAGACGAATTGGTTGACCGGTTCGGTGATCTTCCAGAAGCCGTCATCAACTTGCTGGCTGTTGCGCGGATGAAAGTATACGGAAAAATCTACGGTATTGAGTCCATTTCCCAACGTGGTGAGGACATTACCGTGAAGTTCTATGAAGGGCGTGAACATGCCTTTGAACTCTCAAAAATCGCGCACATTGGAAATCAGTTTGAAAGACGTGTACAATTTGAACAAGGACCCCATATGCTGATTCACGCTAAAGGCAAGGGGCTTGGGGATAAGCAACTGATGGAGCTGGTAGAGAAAATTCTGGAGTCCATGAAAACTGCTTTTAAATCAAAGGGGGAACTAAAGGATGTTACCAAAGTATAAAAAAGTAGGAAAAGTACTGTCTGTGAGCATGGTCGCAGTACTATCCTTATCAATGCTTGCTGCATGTGGCAAGAAGGAAGAAGCAAAAACACCGGAAACGACGGATACAAGTGCTGTAGTCGCTACGTATGATGGTGGTACTATTACAGCCAATGAATTCGACATGGAGCAACGTGTCATGAAATTCCTCTATCCGGAGTATGCACAAATGATGGATATGGACGATTTCAAAGAGTATTTGGTGAAACAGGAAGTTGCTTATGAATATCTGAGTGGCAAAGCAAGCGAAGATGCCAAAACAGCTGGTACCAAAGCGGCAACTGAGCAATTCGATAAAATGAAAGCTTCTGTTCAGGCAGATCAGTGGACAGAAATGCTCAAAGCTCAGAAACTGACTGATGACAACATTAAAGACTACATGACTCGGATCATGACAGTAATTAAAGACAAAGAAACAGGCGTTACGGACGATGCAATCAAGGCTGAGTTTGAGAAAAACAAAGATCAGTTCACAACGGCTTCCGTTCGTCACGTGCTGATTAACTTCACAGATCCAAAAACGCAAAAAGAGCGTAAAAAAGAAGATGCACTTAAAATTGCAAAAGAAGTAAAAACCAAGTTGGATGGCGGAGCTGATTTTGCTGAAATTGCAAAAAAATATTCAGAAGATCCAGGTTCTGCTGAAAAGGGTGGACTGTATGAAAATACACCTGTAGGCAGCTGGGTAGAGGCATTTAAGGAAGCTGCAAAAACGTTGCCACTGAACAAAATCAGTGATCCAGTAGAGACAGAGTACGGTTACCATGTCATGAAAGTGGAAGCTCGTACAGAAGCTGACTTTGCCAAATTGACGGCTGAACAAAAAGAAAGTCTGAAGAGCCAATTGGCTGCAGCCGAAATCGATACGTTTATGCAAAATGAGTTAGACAAAATCGTAAAAGAAGTTAAGCTGCCAAAAACAGAAAAAGCTGAAGAAGGCAAAACTGAAGGTACAACGGGTACAGGAACTGAAGGAGAGAAAACAACCGAGCCAAAAACGGATGACTCCACAGGTACGGATACCAAGACTGACCAAGGTACGACTGGAACAGACAAAGATGCAACTACAGATGAAGGTACAAGCAGTAAGTAAATATGGACAACTATACAGAGAAGCAAGGGGAGGACTTAGGACCTCCTTCTTGCTTCTTCTTTTATATATTCAAGCCGTATGGGTACATGGTCGCCTTCTTAGAAAGTTACACAACTATATTCTCCGAAGCATGTATAAGGACTTGGGAACAGATGAATACTATGGTCAAGATATCACACTAAACGTTCTGGGACTTTCCTCTACCCATTAAGGAACAGTAGTTGAAAAATCTTCTCGAGAAAGTGGGGCAACATGTGAAATGAAAGCTACTGGTATTGTCCGCCGTATAGATGACCTTGGTCGTGTGGTCATTCCAAAAGAAATCCGCCGTACGTTACGTATTCGTGAAGGTGATCCACTGGAAATTTTCGTGGATCGTGATGGAGAAGTTATCCTTAAAAAATATTCGCCAATTGGCGAACTTGGTGATTTTGCCAAAGAATATGCAGAATCCCTGTATGAGAGTACAGGACATGTAACGATGATTTCTGACCGGGATACCATTATCACGGTGGCAGGCGGCTCCAAGAAAGAGTATTTGGACAAGCAGGTCGGTCAACTGTTAGAAGGATGTATGGAAAACAGGAAGACCATTTTGGAAACAAACAATGGTTCTTATGAACTTAGCAAAGATCATGACGAGACGTTATCCTCTTTTGTTATTGCGCCGATTATTTCAGGTGGTGACCCCATCGGAACGGTTATCCTATTCAATAAGGATGAATTGGTGAAGATGTCTCAAATGGAAGTGAAGATGTCTGAGACGGCTGCCGGTTTCCTTGGCAAGCAAATGGAACAATAGACCGCAGATCAACTCCTGGTGCCCTGTCTTGGGCATACGGGAGTTTTTGCATTTTAAGGGACAAGGAATTGATTCAGACGGGTGTCATGGTGCAGAGTTAGTCTGTGTGCCCTCAGGCAGGTATAATAACAAGGTATGCTTAAAAGGATTACGCAGGAGGGACTTATGAAACAGCCGTCTACAGGCTCGAGGCTGCTACAGGGTGCATTTGTACTTGGGCTTGCTGCTATTATCTCCAAAATCATTGGTGCTTTTCAGAAGATTCCATTGCAGAATCTGGGGGGAGACGGTGTTTTTGGCATTTACAATACGGTGTATCCGTTATATATGCTTATTGTTACGCTTGCTGCTGCAGGGCTGCCTCTGGCCGTATCCAAATTCGTAGCAGAGCAGAATGCACTTGGAAGACCGGACGAGAGCAGAAGAATTATTCGACTATCTTCCCTACTGCTCGGGGGAATTGGAATTATAATGGCGCTCTTGATGTATACAGGTGCGCCGCTGATCGCTGACATGATTGGCAACCGCCATGTGGTTCCATCGATTCGTGCTGCTTCATGGGCGTTATTGTTCGTACCGGTGATGACAGGGCTGCGTGGATATTTTCAAGGGTTACAGCAGATGGTTCCAACAGCGGTATCACAAGTGGTGGAACAGACAATACGGGTCACTGTCATGATTGTTCTGCTTCTGTGGTTGATGAGACGGGACGCTTCGCTTGAGACTATCGCCGCTGGAGCCATGATGGGCTCCGTTGCTGGTGGGATGGTTGGACTGCTTACCATGTTAGGGTACATGGTCCGTCATCGGCGGAAAGGCAAGGAAGAGCGAAACGGGCAATGGGATTCGGAATGGAGCAGTAACGGCAGAGAGGTTGAATCAGATCGTCAGGAGAGTCAGGAGAGTAGACCGGTTACGCCACATAAGAAAACGGTGAGTGCTATTAACCCTGCTCTGGCAGAAAGATCACGATCCAATGGGGAGTGGATCAAGATGCTGCTCATGTATGCCATTCCCGTCTGTCTCGGGTCGCTCGCCGTACCGCTGATGAATCTGGTGGATACCTTCACCGTGCCGCGGCTGCTGCGAGGAGAAGGACTGGATGAGATTCAGTCGATGGTTTCCTTCGGCATCTATAACCGTGGATTGCCGCTGGTTCAACTGGTGACGATGCTGGCTACGTCACTATCTGTGTTGTTTATTCCGGCGATGGCGGAAGCCCGGTTAAAGGGCGGGCCAGAAGCCGTACGGCAGCAAGCAGGCCTCGCGCTGCGCTGGTTCTGGTTGATCGGCCTGGCGGCCTCCGCGGGTCTTGCGGTGCTGGCGGAGCCGATTAACCGCATGCTGTACGGAGATGCCGCAGGCACCGAAGCACTGCGGTATATGGCGCTGACGGCTGCGGGCAGCACCGTCAGCATTATTGCGGCGGCGCTGCTGCAAGGCCTCGGCGCCGTGCGCGCACCTGCGTTCAGCATGCTGGCCGCCGCAGGCGTCAAGGCGCTGCTGAACGTCATGCTTGTGCCGGCGCTGGGCATCAGCGGCGCGGCACTGGCAGGCGCAGTCGCCTACATGCTGGCGGCTGGCCTGAATGTGGCGCTGCTGGCGCGACTTGTCGCCCTGCGCCCTGCCCCTGGCGCCGTCCTGGCAAAGCCGGCGCTGGTGATCGCCGCCATGAGTCTGGCGGCGTTAGGCACGGCCTGGGCCGCCGAAGCGGTACTCGGCGGCATGGGTGTCGCGGCCGACCGCAGGCTGGCCGCGATGGGCGTGAGCCTGCTGGGCATTGCCGCAGGCTCGGCCGTGTTCTTACTCGCGGCGGCCCGGACAGGGCTACTGACCGCCGCGGAGCTGGCGGCTGTGCCCAAGTTGGGGCCTCGCCTTGCCAAGCTGCTGCGCAGACTGCGTGTGCTGCGCTAGCTCCATGCTCACGGTGCTTGTACACCCAGCACAGCTAATATGCAATTATAGGATATCGAATGATTCTGGTATAATACGTGTAATTAGTCCTGTTCAGCACGATAATTGTAAGCTTGCAACAGGATAGTCCGGATGGAGGTTTACGTAATGAGTGCAGCTTTAACCGTAGTGGGTCTTGGATCTGGAGATGCAGACCAACTGACCGTAGGTATTATCAAAAAAATGAAACATGCAGCTACGCTGTATGTACGTACTCTGGATCATCCCGTATTGAATGATCTGAAGCAAGAGGGAATGGAGATGACATCATTTGATGCCATCTATGAGGCGAAGTCCTCCTTCCCCGAGGTGTATGATGAGATCGCGAACCAACTGATAGAAGCCGCTCGCAAGGGTGAGGCCGGAACCGAGATTGTGTATGCTGTACCCGGTCATCCCATGGTGGCAGAAGCAAGTGTACGCCTGCTCAAAGAACGTTGTCCGCAGATGGGCATTTCACTACGTGTCATGGGCGGAGAGAGCTTCCTGGACGAAGCCTTTATCCGGCTTGGATTCGACCCGATTGAAGGTTTTCAACTTCTGGATGCCAGCAGCCTGAACACGGAACTGGTACAACCACAGCTACATACGTTGATCGGACAAGTCTACGATGTGTTCACTGCTTCAGATGTGAAGCTATGCCTGATGGAGGTTTACCCGGATGATTATCCGGTATTTGTGGGTCACGCGTTGGGCGTACAGGGCCAGGAGGTCATTCACAAGATTCCATTGCACGAACTGGACCGGATCGAAGGGTACGGTAATCTGTCACTGATCTATGTACCGAAGAACACCGATGATGCCCTGCGTCGCCGTTCCTTTGCGCGTTTGCATGAGATCGTCAATATTCTTCGCAGTCCGGGTGGCTGCCCATGGGATCAGGAGCAGACGCATCAGTCCATTCGCAAAAACCTGATTGAAGAGACGTATGAGGTCATTGAGACGATTGATGAGGATGATCCCGACCATATGAAAGAAGAGCTGGGTGATCTGCTGCTGCAGATTTTATTGCATTCCCAGATGGAAGAAGAAGTGGGCACATTTAATGTGTATGATGTCATAGAGGGCTTGAATGATAAGCTGATCTTCCGCCATCCACATGTTTTTGGCGATAATCTGGCAGAAGATGTGAATGAAGCTCTTCAGAACTGGGAACAGATGAAGGCAGAGGAGAAGAAGCGCAAAGGCCAGGATCAGCAGAAGGTTTCCGTGCTGGATGGCATACCGCGTGACTTGCCTGCATTGATGAAGGGATACAAGTTACAGAAGAAAGCAGCCAAAGTAGGCTTTGACTGGGATGATGTTGAAGGTGTGTTTGCCAAGATCGAGGAAGAGCTTGCGGAGTTGAAAGAAGCGGTGCAACAAGGCCAGTCTGCGGAAGAACGGAAGCTCGAACTGGGTGATTTATTATTCGCAGCTGCGAACGTTGCAAGATTCATCGATACGGACCCGGAAGAGGCGCTTGCTGCGACCAACCGCAAGTTCGTCGGGCGGTTCCAGTACATTGAGGAGCGTTTACGTGAACAGGGAAGAACACCAGCAGATAGCAATGTAGAAGAGATGGAGCAATTCTGGCAGGATGCGAAGAAGGCAGGATTATAACGGGTTCAATTATCTGGAAAATACCGATAAACCTTATTCCATCATACTATGCAGTGTGTTATGATAATACGAACATGTGTTCATCTGTGTAAACTGGGGTTGGTGTTTAGCGACAGATGGTTTCGGGTACTGGTCATAGACTGTTGCCTGCGGACCATCGACAAAAAGCTAAAAAAAGTCGCGGACCAAGGCAGGATTTCAGATACCAAGCCAGAATACATGTGTAGTGACCTAACGCGAACCAGCGGCAATTGATGTATTGTCAGGGATCGCAGATACTTTTTTTTCAATTTGGGAGGCTTTTAAAAATGAACAAAACAGATCTGATTAACAACATTTCAACCAAAAGTGGTTTGACTAAAAAAGACGTTGAGTCCGTATTGAACGGCTTTTTGGGAGAAATTACAGATGCACTTGCCAGCGGAGACAAAGTACAATTGATCGGCTTTGGCACTTTTGAGACCCGCAAACGTTCCGGTCGTACCGGACGTAACCCACAAACAGGGAATGAAATCGTGATTCCTGAGTCCACTGTTCCTGCATTCAAAGCAGGCAACAAACTTAAAGAAGCCGTAAATTAATGCGTCTTGATAAATTCCTGAAGGTCTCCCGGCTAATCAAACGCCGCACTGTGGCCAAGGACGTCTCTGAACAAGGACGTGTTCTGGTGAACGGACGTGAAGCAAAGCCCAGCGCCACTGTCAAAGTGGGCG
The DNA here is from genome assembly GCF_018614975.1 of Paenibacillus polymyxa. Lineage (GTDB taxonomy): Bacteria > Bacillota > Bacilli > Paenibacillales > Paenibacillaceae > Paenibacillus > Paenibacillus polymyxa_E. The sequence continues at coordinate 37,723 of NZ_JAGGNR010000030.1, forward strand.
ATGAGCTGACGGTTCAGTTCGGTCAGAAACTGGTCACCGTGAGGGTGGAACGAATTGCGGAGAGTACCAAGAAGGATGAGGCGAGCAGCCTCTACACCTTGGTGAAAGAAGAGCCGATCGCCAAGGATAACGGAATGAACTGGTAACAGTACATCTGGTATTAAATATTCATTCAATGCAAGTTGAATCGAAACGTCCTCCTGTAACAGGGAGGGCGTTTTTGTTTTTACTAGATGCCAGGTTATTAGTTCAACAACGCTGGTTCTATTCCAACCTTCACCCCCATAAGCTAGGTGTAAGAAGGAGGGGTACATGCCATGGTTGAGCACGGTAAGGCCAAACAGCATCATCTGAGCATGCAGAATCGGAAACTGCTGGATCTGACGGGTGTCTCCAACGTGGAGAGCTTCGACAGTGAGGAATTTTTGCTGCAGACTGAACTTGGGCATCTGACCATCCGGGGGCACAATTTACATATCAAAAACCTGAGCCTGGAGGAAGGTCTGTTATCCATTGAAGGCACAGTCAGTTCGCTCCAATATCTGGACCCCGGTTCCCAGTCCAAAAATGGTAAAGGCCTGTTTGGCAAGATGTTCCGATGAGTCCGGATACTCAATGGATCACATTGATGTGGATGCTTACCTCGGGGGTCGTGATGGGAATGGCCTACGACAGTTACCGGGTACTGTCCGGACAGCTGCGGTTTCCGAGATGGAGTATACACACGCTCGATCTGTTGTACTGGGTTGCTTCCGCGCTGTTCGTTTTTCGGATGCTATACGCCGGAAACCACGGACAGTTGCGGTTTTATGTCTTTTTGGGGCTGATTATAGGGGTTTGCTTCTATTTTTGGCTTTTAAGTGTTACAACCCAGCGTTTTGTGGTAATGTTAATTAAACTCGCAAGGACGCTGATTCATTGGTGTGGACATATCCTTCACATCCTGATCGTTATGCCGGCTAAAGGAATTTATAAGTTAATTCGCGTATTATTCGGTTTTGTAATTGCGATACTATTATTTCTGGGCAGGCTGGTGCTGCAATGTTTGGTACCTTTCGGCAAGTTGTTCCGCTGGATGTTTAGGCCGCTCCTGAAATATTGGGTAACGCCACGCTTCATGATCCGTGTGGGTACAAGAATTGCAGCGATGTGGAAACGCTGGTTTTAAGGAGGTCCGTAATGGGTAGAACACCTGTGGGAAGATCAAAGGCTCCAACTAACCAAGGAAAATCTGCTGGTGCAAAAAGGCGCCTTATGCTTTGGATGACGTTTATGATTGTATTTGTAATCTGGGCAGGATATACATTCCTTGTGCAGACTGCACAAATTTCGGACAAGAGTTCTCATCTGGCCACTCAGCAAGCTTCAAAGGAAGATACGTTGAAGAAGCTGGAACAGTTGAAGTACGAAGTCAGCCGGTTGAATGACCCTGAATACATAGGACAGCTGGCACGGAAAAAAGGATATTATCTTCCTGAGGAAACGCCGATTCAGGTTGAAGAGTCAGGGAACTGATGGAATTCGGTCTATTACCGAGCTAGGTTTGTTATCCGTGTGTCTGAAGCCGTTAAACCGGAAAAAATAGGCTCTCTGATGGGGTAGTGTTCAGTTGACCTTGGTTTACGGCATAAGGTATAATTACATTAGCGCAACATTGATTTTGGCATTCAAAAAATCGGGTTGTATATTTTTAAGGGAGGATCATTTTATTCTATGGCAATTGAAGTGGGCACCAAGTTAGAGGGCAAGGTGACAGGAATCACGCATTTTGGAGCATTTGTGGATCTGTCAGGAGGTGTCACGGGTCTCGTTCACATCTCGGAAATCGCCGACAATTACGTCAAAGATGTCAACGACCACCTGAAGCTGAATGACCTCGTTACAGTGAAGGTTATCAACGTTGACAAGGATGGTAAGATCGGACTTTCCATTAAGCAAGCTGTTGACAAACCGGTTGAGCAACAAACCCAATCTAGACCCCCGAGAGCTCCTAGACCGGAACGCAGTGGAGGAGATCGCGAACGATTCAGCGGCGGAGGCCCAAGTGGTGGCCAAGGTCGTAGTGGTGGCGGCGGTGGATTTAACCGTGGTGATCGCGGAGGCCGTTCTTTCAAGCCCGCAGCAGGCAAACCTTCATTTGAGGATAAAATGTCACGCTTCCTGAAAGATAGTGAAGAGCGGATCTCATCGCTTAAGAAGAACACAGAAGGCAAACGCGGAGGCCGTGGGGCCAAGCGTGTGTAATCTGTCACAACCTGATCTAAACATATAAGTAAAACCGTTAGCCCATAGGCTAACGGTTTTTTTGCGTTTCATTAACAGATAATTAGTTGAATAGCTTTTTTTGTAAGGTGAGGCTCCACATCACCAGTTTTTCTGCATGGCAAAATGGAACCATAAGAACATTTGTCGTCTACCATTTTTTACCGACAGGTTTCCGTGGCATTCCACAGCTATCCTGCTCAAATGATGGCGAGACCAAACCATCTCCGGTTCAAAATCAGACATTCCGATTGTCGGAATCAAGTAGGAGAATGAATGAAACCACAATAAGGCCGGGGGTTTCGCTCCACCGCGCCAGGCTCGTTTCTTTTGTCGTAAACTTTTTGGACCCTGCCCACCTATTCTGACAAACTACGTCTTCTAATCTATCTATAATCAGAACCATCGAGAACGAAACACGAAAATTCAAATTAATCGAATGGGGTGCCTTGAGGATGATGGAAAAGTGGAATGTCATTCAATTTCCGGGAATGAAAGCTGGTAAAGGAGGTACGGAAGCTCGGGAGGAGCTGTCGGTACGTCTGAAACAATGGCTTGGCTCCCGCAAGGTTGTCCAGATGGTTGCTTCCCGCAAATGGGTACTGCTGCTCACGTTTATGGGATTTTTGCTCGGAAAGGCGATGATCCTGAATGAGTTATCTCCTTTTGCCATTGCTTACTTCGCCGTAATTGCTTTCATGCGCAGGGATTACATCATTCCGGTAGGCGCCGCTCTACTCGCAGGTAGTCTCTTTGCACCGTTTCCGGTACCACTCATTGTTGCATCGGAGATCGCCATCTTTTATCTGCTCTTCCGGGGTCTAGAGTCATATGATCGTGCTGAATTATCTTATGCACCTACGATGGTGTTTACCACTACATTTATGGTCAAATTATTCGCGGTTGTGATTGGGCCATCCTTCAGCTGGTACGCGATGCTGATGCTCACGATGGATTCCGTACTAAGCTTTGTGCTCACCCTTGTTTTTATACAAGCCATACCGATCTTCACCTACCGCAAAAAAAAGTTCAGCCTAAAGAACGAGGAGATCCTCTGCCTGATCATATTGCTCGCTTCCGTTATGACGGGAGCCGTAGGGTGGACCATTCAGTCCTTATCCGTCGAGCATATGCTCTCCCGTTATCTCATATTAATCTTTGCGCTGGTGGGCGGAGCCCCCCTCGGAGCCTCAGTCGGGGTCATTACTGGCCTCATTCTGAGTCTGGCTGACATGTCAGCGGTGTATCAGATGAGCCTGCTTGCTTTTGCCGGGATGCTGGCGGGTATGCTTCGAGAGGGCAAACGCGCAGGCGTTGCACTAGGTATGCTGCTGGGTTCGTCCATTCTATCCATATATCTGGGTGGACCGGGTGATGTGATGAACTCATTATGGGAGACATGTGCAGCTATCGTACTATTCATGTTGACACCTAAGAGCCTGATGACGGCGATATCCAAATATGTGCCGGGTACGCAGGATCATACGAAATCCCAGCATGAGTATGCCAAACGGATAAGGGATATCACGGCAGAACGGGTAACCCGGTTCTCGCAGGTATTTCGTCAATTGTCACGCAGCTTCGATCAGATGTCCGGTGCGGGCGAACCTGTACAGAAAGAAGGTGGGATGGATCATTTCATGAATGCGGTTGCCGAGGGCACGTGTGCAAGCTGCTTCAAGCGTACGCAATGCTGGGATGCAAAGTTTATTCAAACCTACAAATATATGACCGACGTGATGAGCGCCATTGAAGGAAACCCGGAGATCTCAGGCAAGCAGATTCCAGTGGACTGGAACAGGGTGTGTGCGAAACCGGAAGAGGTCCTTGAAGTCATGCGTGCCCAGTATGGACTGCATCAACATAACATGCAATGGAAGCGTCAAATTATCGATAGCCGGCAGCTGGTTGCAGAGCAATTGTCCGGTGTATCTCAGGTCATGGAGGACCTGGCCAAAGAAATTCAGCGGGAAAGTGAGGAGATGGTGCAACAGGAAGAGCAGATTCGGGACGCATTGGAGTCACTGGGCTTGTCCATTCACTCCATTGAGATCATCAATCTGGATGCGGGCAATGTAGAGATTGAGATTGTACACGCATATACACGTGGATTCGATGAATGCAGGAAAATGATTGCTCCGCTGATCTCGGATGTACTGGACGAGCATATTGCCGTCTTGCATGAGACCATGACCGACCCTCGTCAGGGACTGGCGACCGTGACGTTTGGTTCAGCCAAAACCTTCGAGGTAACCACGGGTGTTGCTGCCGCCGCCAAAGGGGGAGATGTGATGTCAGGCGACAGCTTCAGTACGGTTGAGTTAGGTAACGGTACATTCGCGGTGGCGCTCAGTGATGGAATGGGCAATGGAGAACGGGCACGCATGGAGAGCAGCGCGGCTCTCAACATATTGGAACAGTTGCTACAATCCGGCATGGACGAGAAACTGGCGATCAAATCCGTGAACTCCGTTCTGATGCTGCGCTCCCCTGAAGAGATGTATGCCACAGTAGATATGGCGCTGATTGATGAATATACGGCAGAGACAACGTTTATGAAAATCGGATCGACGCCAAGTTTTATCAAACGAGGACAGGAGGTTATTCAGGTTTCGGCCAGTAATTTACCGATCGGTATTATTAAAGATATTGAAGTGGATCTGGTGACGGTACAGCTACAACCAGGTGATATCCTCATTATGATGACGGATGGCATCTATGATGCACCGGGGTATGCGGTGAACAAAGAGTTATGGATGAAACGGCTCATTCAAGAGATTGATACAGATGATCCGCAAGATTTGGCCGATTGCCTGCTTGAAAGTGTCATAAGATATCAGCAGCATGAGATTTTGGATGATATGACCGTCGTTGTTGGAAAAGTAGAGCATTTCCGCCCTGAATGGGCCACACTGCGTGTGCCTGGCATCAACCGGATGGAGCGTCCACGGACCGTCAGTTAATTGCATATTCTTCTGTTTGAAGTCTCTTCATTCTGGCAATGCTAGTCATAGAGTTGGAGAGTAACGAATAACGGAGGGATATCGGATGAAGCAAATCTTGTTGATCACCGACGGTTGTTCCAATGTAGGACCAAGTCCGGTGCTGGCTGCGGCCGAAGCACAGGAAGAGGGGATTACGGTTAATGTGGTTGGCGTGATTGATTATGGAACCATTGGTGAATTGGGAAGTCGGGAGATTGAGGATATTGCCAGAGCCGGAGGTGGAATCAGCCAAATTGTAGGTACACGGCAGCTTGCCCATACCATGCAGATGATGACAAGGAAAACGGTGGTTCAGACCATTCAGCAGGCGGTTAATAGAGAGTTAACACAAATTTTGGGAGAGCAGGAGCCCAAAACGGTAACCGATCTGGAGCCTTCACAACGCGCCCGGGTTGTGGAAGTGATGGATGATATGGTTGAAACTACAGCGTTACAGGTTATATTGCTAATCGACGTCAGTGCCAGCATGAAGCCCAAACTGGCTGCTGTAGAAGAAGGGATTCGCGATTTAATGCTGAGTTTGCAGGCGCGTATAGGTCAGAGCAAACTTTCGGTATTTCATTTTCCGGGACGACACAGTGGAGAAGATGCAGTAATGGATATTGACTGGACAACGGATCCAGGCCGTGTTCGCTCCTTGTTTGGAAGGTTGCAGATGAAGGGTGCAACGCCGACAGGTCCTGCAATTCAGAAGGTGATTGATTTTTACCGTTATGGTACACTGGAGAAACAGCAGGAAATAGAAGGGAACTATCGCATTGAAAGAGAAGGGATGCTCGGTGACAACGTTGTCTGACGCCTCTTTCCCGCCAGGAACAGTGGTTACAGGGAAATGGAATCGCAGTCGTTACACGATTCGGAAGCTACTGGGCAAAGGAGCTAATGGCATCGTTTTTCTTGTCCAACGGGGTGAAAATGGCAAACACTACGCGCTAAAAATGGGATTTGATCCGGTTGATCTGCAATCGGAAGTCAATGTGCTCAAATCTTTTCAACTACAGCGTAATCATGAGGCCCTTCGGCAGAGCGGCATTCCTTCCTATCTTAAAGATGTGGATGATTATGCCGTTCGTGGCCGGGATATTCCCTTTTATGTGATGCGTTACGTTCGAGGTGAGGCACTTCATCACTTCATTCGGCGTCAGGGGACAGACTGGACACTTCTGGTGGGGCTTAGACTCTTGCAGAAGCTGGCACAATTGCATCAGGCGGGATGGGTGTTTGGTGATCTTAAACCTCAGAATGTGTTGGTATCCGACTATGGGCAGGTGGAGTTGATCGACTACGGCGGAGTTACGTCTATTGGTCGAAGTGTCAAACAATTCACCGAATGGTATGATCGGGGCTTCTGGAATGCAGGCAGCCGTACCGCAGATGGTACCTATGATGTATTTGCATTTGCATTATTGTTGATTCATGTACTTGAAGCAGACGCGCTTAAGGCACTGGCAGCCGAAGGATTACCGCAACTGCGAAGTGTGAATCAGCTTGTAGCGCTGGTGGAGCGCAGTGAACGACTGGGTCCGTTTCGCAATTGGACGACTCAGGCATTACGAGGTCAGTTTCGTGATGCAGGTCATGCGGCACAAGGGTGGAAGGAATTGATGGCACGCCCCACGCCTCTTCGCCGTCGTTCCAAAAGTACAACACCGCGTTGGCTTAAAAACGCATTTGCTGTATCTGTGATATTACTTATTGGAGTGCTCATCTATGCACTACTTTTCTGATCTGTGAGAGTGCATATACATAACGCAAGGAATGAGGAACAGGTATGGAGGCTTTACGCTGGAACATGCTGGTGAAGAACGTGCTGGATGCAGCGGAAGAGCATCAGTTATGGGTTTCCGGGGATCGGATTGTCGTCGCAGTATCGGGCGGGCCGGACTCGGTAGCTTTTTTGCATATCATGCACGAGATCAGCATGCGGCATGTCCCGCTTGAATTAATCTGTGCCCATGTACATCATGGTTTCCGGACCGAATCTGATGACGAAGCGGAGAAAATGATGGAACTGGCACAGCAGCTTGGTATACCATTTGAATGGACCAAGGCCGATGTACCTTCATATATGGAGATGACGGGTCAAGGGCCACAGGAAGCAGCCCGCAACAAGCGATATGCCTTTTTGCACGAAGTGGCTTCCAAATATAATGCGGCAAGCATCGCTTTGGCACATCATGCGGATGATCAGGCGGAGACGGTCATGCTTCATTTGCTTCGTGGAACCGGCTTGTCGGGACTCTCAGGAATGAAGTTTAAAAGACGAGAAAAAAATGTGGAACTTATTCGTCCATGCCTTCGTATAAACAAGACAGACCTTGTAGAAGCTTGTAATACCCAGGGTTTTATGTATTTCAATGATGAGAGCAACGCCCTGCGTAAATATCGGCGTAATGCCATTCGCTTGGATGTGCTTCCTTTTTTGGGGCAGTATAATGGACAACTCACGCCGTCATTGAATCGGCTTGCCGAAATTGTGGGTGATGAAGACGATTTCATGGAGCAGAGTGCATATGACACATACAGGTGTCTAGTGCAGGTGAACGGCGGAAGGCAAACCTTTGAGGTGCCTTCCTTCTTGAAGTTACATGTCGCTTTACAACGAAGGTTGATTAAACTAATATTGAATTATCTGCCTTTGGACAGTGATTTTGTCGACTTTACCCGTATAGAAACCATTCGACGCAAGGTCATGGAGACCCATGTGACGACCTGGAGCCTGGATATAGGACAGACACTCGCCTGCACTCGGGAGTATAATCTGATTTCTTTTGGCATACGGACGGACGAACAGGATCAATCTTACGAGTATCGTCTTGCGCAATGGAGTGGAACTTATGAGCTTTCACTCACCCCAATTAACCGGTATATTCGGTTGATGACGGTGAGTCCCGAGGACTATCATGTACCGGAATCAGCGGATCAAGCCGCGTTTGATGCGGATCAACTGCTTATGCCGCTGGTTGTGCGTTCACGGTTACCTGGAGATACCATGAAAGTAATGGGATTAAACGGAAGCAAAAAGGTGAAAAATATTTTCATCGATGAGAAAATCCCCCCATCTGTCCGTCCACGTATTCCTGTGGTATGTGATGGAGCAGGTCATATCATCTGGTTACCGGGTGTTCGACGGTCCAATGTGGCTCCTGTCAGGGAGGGCACTTCCGCAATCCTGTACATGACTGTAGGCGATTCAGCGATTCAGGGGTAGTGGTTATGGTTCAGGTAAGGCTTTCATAGTATAACTTAGGAGGTTCGCACAGTTGCAGAACGACATTCAGGAAGTATTGATCAGTGAAGAAGAAATTCAGAGTAAAGTCAAGGAATTAGGCGCAACACTAAGTGCCGAATATGCAAATCGCAATCCTTTGGTCATTTGTGTGCTCAAGGGTGCGTTTATATTTATGGCTGATTTGGTTAAAAACATAACGGTACCTGTTGAAATGGATTTTATGGCGGTATCCAGTTACGGCGCTTCCACCAAGTCATCAGGCGTTGTCAAAATCATAAAGGATCTGGATGTATCCGTTGAAGGACGGGAAGTTCTGATTGTCGAAGATATTATCGACAGCGGACTTACACTCAGCTATCTGATTGAACTGCTAGAAAACCGCGGTGCTGAGTCTGTGCGTGTGGTTACGCTGTTCGACAAGCCTTCAGGCCGTAAAGTTGAGTTGGAAGCTCATTACACAGGCTTTGACATTCCTGACGCGTTCATCGTTGGTTACGGTTTGGATTTTGCGGAGAAGTACCGGAACCTGCCCTATATCGGGATTTTGAAGCCGGAAGTCTATAGTAGCTAATATTCTGCCCGACCCAAGCCTTGAGCTGTTCTTGGCTTCTGTTGAGAAGCCATGTCGGGCTATGTTAAAATAATTAAAGTGTCTCGAGAGGAGGTAGGGGATGAATCGGTTCATCCGGAATTCTGGTTTTTATTTGATTCTTTTTTTAGTTGTGGTGGGGATAGTCCAGTTCGTCAGCAATGGCGGCGAAGCCACCGATAATCCTAGATATGATCAGTTGCGTGCAGCGATCAAAGCCAACAATGTCTCTGAATTGACGGTTCAATTCAACGGTCAAACGTATCTCGTGACCGGTCAATACAAGAAGGCACCTGATGGCGCCAAATCAGAAAATTTCTCAACGTATATTCCTCCTACGGATGAGGCAATTAGTGAGCTTGTAGCTGCAAGTGAAACTAACAAATTCCAATATCATCAGGAGCCAATGAAAGGTGACAGCATCTGGTTGACGTTGCTGACTTCCTTTATTCCATTGATCATTATGTTCCTGCTGTTCTTCTTCCTGTTTAATCAGGCTCAAGGTGGCGGCGGTAAAGTAATGAACTTTGGTAAAAGCCGTGCTCGTCTCTATAACGAAGAGAAGAAGCGGGTTACATTTGAAGATGTTGCGGGTGCTGACGAAGAGAAACAGGAACTTGTTGAGGTTGTAGATTTCCTCAAGGATCCTCGGAAATTTGCAGCAGTAGGTGCACGGATTCCTAAGGGCGTATTGCTCGTAGGGCCTCCAGGTACTGGTAAAACGTTGCTCGCTCGTGCCGTAGCCGGTGAAGCGGGTGTACCATTCTTCACTATTTCAGGTTCCGACTTCGTGGAAATGTTCGTCGGTGTCGGTGCATCACGTGTACGTGACTTGTTCGAAAATGCGAAGAAAAATGCCCCATGTATCATCTTTATCGATGAGATTGATGCTGTAGGACGTCAGCGTGGTGCTGGTCTCGGTGGTGGTCACGATGAACGTGAACAGACACTCAATCAGTTGCTCGTTGAGATGGACGGATTCGGAGTTAACGAAGGTATTATCATCATAGCTGCAACGAACCGTGCAGATATTTTGGACCCTGCCTTGCTGCGTCCTGGACGTTTTGACCGTCAAATTACGGTTGACCGCCCTGATGTAAGAGGTCGTGAAGCTGTCCTGAAAGTACATTCCCGTAATAAACCACTGACCAACGATGTGAAGATGGATATTATCGCGAAACGTACAACAGGCTTCTCCGGTGCAGATTTGGAAAATCTCTTGAACGAAGCGGCGCTGATTGCAGCACGTCGTAACCGTAAAGATATTTCCATGAAAGAAGTCGATGAAGCGATTGACCGTGTTATTGTTGGTACGGAGAAGAAAAGCCGTGTCATCAGTGATCGAGAGAAACGCATTGTTGCTTATCATGAAGCAGGTCATACCATTGTAGGATACTTCCTGGAACATGCCGATATGGTACATAAAGTGACCATCATTCCGCGCGGACGTGCGGGTGGATATGTAATCATGTTACCAAAAGAAGACCGTATGCTGGTTACCAAGCAGGAACTGTTGGATAAAGTAACCGGCCTTCTCGGGGGTCGTGTAGCTGAAGAATTGTTCATCGGAGAAATTGGTACTGGTGCATACAGCGACTTCCAGCAAGCGACAGGTATTGTTCGCAGCATGGTTATGGAATACGGTATGAGTGAGAAATTGGGACCTATGCAATTCGGAAGTTCACAAGGACAGGTATTCCTTGGTCGGGATATCGGTCATGAACAGAATTATTCGGATTCCATTGCTTATGAGATTGATCAGGAAATGCAACGCTTTATCAATGACTGTTATGAGAAGTGTAAGGACTTGCTTGTTAAACATTCAAAAGAGATGCACCTGATCGCTCAAACTTTGCTTGAGGTTGAGACTTTGGAAATGGATCAGATCAAGCAATTGATCGAAACAGGATCTTTGACTCCAAAAGCAGAGAATGACAATGATGGTGAAGGCACACCAACTGAAGGCGGAGAGCCAATCATCGACACCATCGGTGATGTGCGCGTTCGTATTCAAGGTAAAGATGAAACGCCTGAGCCACCAGCCGGAGACATTCCAAACGAAGCTCCGAATCTGGAAAAGGGTAATAACAATAACCCGGATGATGGCGGAACTAAGCCAACGTCTTAATGCATAATACATCTGGCTATGGTAGCAGGTGAAATCAAGAGAGCCCTCGGGCTCTCTTTTTTTGTCCATTATTTTAAAAGAGGATAGATAAAGATAAACGGGAGTTAGATGGCGAACCAGTTAGCAAACAGGTGGTTATAGCGCTGTTCCGGGCCTTTTTCATTTATTGACAGAGTCGTGAACGTTGTGTAAATTAGTTGTTAAACCGCTTGTGATTCGTTTCTCAAGCGAAGATAACGACTTAGGTTAGCCCACGAAACAGCGCATGACGCTGTCCCGATAAAGGAGAGGATCACAGGTGGAAGCTCTGGCTTTAGAGCGCAAGGCTGAGATGAACCGCGAGCTGCGTGAGCGGCTTATGGAGTTGAAGAAGGAACGTAATGCCATTATTCTTGCCCATTATTATCAACGTGACGAAGTACAGGAGGTTGCTGACTTCCGTGGAGATTCGTTTCTGTTAGCCCAGAAGGCAGCACAAACAGATGCGGATGTGATCGTTTTCTGTGGTGTTCATTTTATGGGTGAAAGCGCTAAAATTCTTGCGCCAAATAAAACAGTTATTATCCCGGACGAACGTGCGGGCTGCCCAATGGCAGATATGGTGAATGTGGACGGACTACGCAAATTGAAAGCACAACATCCTAATGCCAAGGTAGTTACGTATATCAATTCCTCGGCTGAGATCAAAGCAGAGACTGACATCTGTTGTACATCGGCGAACGCAGTCCGGGTTATTCAATCGGTGGATTCCGACGAAATTATCTGGGTACCGGATAAAAACCTGGGACATTATGTGCAGCAGCATACAGACAAGAAAATGATTATCTGGGAAGGTTACTGCAACACTCACGATATGCTTACAGTCAAAGATGTGGTGGAGATGAGAGCCAAGCATCCCAATGCAGAGTTTGTTGTCCATCCAGAGTGTCGCCCTGAGGTTGTAGAAATGGGTGATTTTGTAGGCAGCACAACAGCTATTCTGGAGTATTGCAAAAATTCATCAGCGAAGGAATTTATTGTTGGTACGGAAGATGGTACCGGATATCAGCTTCGTTTGGATAGCCCGGATAAACAGTTCCATTTTGCTACCAAGTTCCTCGTATGTCCCAACATGAAGGTGAACAACTTGAAGAAACTGGTGAAATGCCTGGAAACGATGAAGCCGCAAATCTACGTGCCACCGGCCGTTGCCGACAAAGCCAGAGAATCACTAGAGCGCATGTTATTGGTAAAGTAGGATGCGCTACTCTTGCTCCAAGACAGGTGAATAACATGATACCGCAATATTTAGTTGATTTTGATCTGTCTTCGCTACCCATGGTAGAGACGGATGTACTGGTTATAGGCTCAGGGATTGCTGGTTTGTTTACTGCCATTAAGGCAAGTGAACAACAACGTGTATTAATGATCACGAAGAAGTCTTTACTTGAAAGTAACACCAGATATGCGCAGGGAGGCATCGCTGCAGTTATTGCTGAGGATGATTCACCTGCTTACCACTTGCAGGACACACTTGTAGCAGGAGCGGGCTTATGCCGCTCCGAAGCAGTAGAGGTATTGGTGAATGAGGGCCCGGACGGAGTGAAGGAACTGATTCGTTTGGGTACTTTATTTGATCTGGAGAACGGCGAGTTGGCGTTGACGCAGGAAGGTGCGCATAGCCACCGCCGTATTTTGCATGCCAACGGTGATGCAACGGGATATGAGATTGTACGTGCGCTTGCGGTCCAAGTGAATGAACATCCCGGGATTGAAGTATGGGATGAGCATTTTGTTGTTGACCTGATTACAGATCAAGGTCGAGGGGAATGCTTTGGCGCGCTGGTTCAGAAGGATGACGGATCGCAAGTGTTCGTGAAGGCACAGGCAACCGTTCTTTGCTCTGGTGGGGCAGGACAACTGTACCGATACACGACGAATCCGGATGTAGCTACTGCCGATGGTATAGCCATGGCCTATCGGGCTGGGGCTATTGTTCGTGACATGGAATTTATCCAATTCCACCCCACCTCTCTTTGTTACCCGGGGGCCCCGCGTTTCCTTGTGTCAGAAGCCGTACGCGGCGAAGGAGCATATTTGCGCAATGTGAAGGGTGAGCGCTTCATGGATCGTTATCATGCCCAGCTTGAACTGGCCCCACGCGATATCGTGGCACGAGCGATTGTTAGTGAGATGGAGTCCACCAACAGTACCTTTGTGTACTTGGACATTACGCATGAACAGCCAGAGATGATCAAGCATCGGTTCCCTACCATATATGAGACTTGTATGCGTTATGGATTGGACATGACAACGGACTGGATTCCCGTTGCACCTGCTGCCCATTACATGATGGGTGGAGTGAAAACGGATCTTAGTGGAGAGAGCAGCATCTCCCGATTATTTGCTTGTGGCGAGGTGTCTTCTACAGGAGTGCATGGAGCAAACCGTCTGGCAAGTAACTCTTTGTCTGAAGCGATTGTATTTGGCCGGAGAATTGTTGATCGTATTCAATCTCTTCCTCCGCTTGGTTTATTACAAGCAAAAGGGGCTGCGCCTTCATCTGTGGTCATGAATAACAAGATCATGGAAGAGCAAAAGCTGGTATCCGAAAGACGCTTACGGTTACAGAAAATGATGGTTCGTCAGGTAGGCTTGCGCCGGAATGGTGAGGACCTGCAGAAGGCCATGGACAAGCTGCAACAGGAATTGCAATTTTTTGATCAGACACTCACGCATAAGGAAGAGCTGGAGTACGCCAACCTTCTGACCTGTGCCTGGTTAGTTACCAGCGGAGCATTACACCGCGAGGAGAGTCGGGGGGCTCACTATCGTGAGGATTTCCCGGCACGTGATGATATCGTGTGGCAGAAGCATAGTCTGCAGCAGCGAGAACAAGCGATTGTGGAGGAATTGATGTCATGATACTGAACCGATATAATGAAGGGCTTATCGAATCAATCAAAAACTGGCTTCGTGAAGATGTTGGTGCAGGTGACGTTACAACAAGTGTGACGATCCCAGCAGGCAACCAATCCAAGGCCATTATACACGCCAAAGACAATGGTATTATTGCAGGCATGACCGTAGCTGAACTTGTATTTCAAGTCGTTGATCCTGATCTTGTATTTACACCGAAAGTAACAGACGGAGACCAGGTTACCCATGGCACGATTTTGGCCGAGGTAGAAGGAAGTACACATTCACTGCTTACGGGGGAACGACTGGCACTTAACTTGCTGCAACGTATGTCCGGAATAGCTACGCGTACGCGTGCCTACGTGGATGTTCTGGATGGTCTTGAGACCAGGCTCGTGGATACACGTAAGACAACGCCGGGCCACCGATTACTTGAGAAATACGCAGTGCGCGTGGGTGGCGGAGCCAATCATCGATTTGGACTGTACGATGCCGTTATGATTAAGGATAACCACATCAAGGGTGCAGGCGGAATCACCGAGGCGGTACAGCGTGCGCGAACCCTTATCCCACATACGATGACGATTGAAGTGGAGACTGAAGATCTGGAGCAGGTGAGAGAAGCCTTGCAAGCCGGAGCAGATATCATTATGCTGGATAACATGCATCCAGAGCGGATGCGTGAAGCAGTTGAACTTATTCGTGAACAGGCTCCTCATGTGAAGGTTGAAGCATCCGGTAACGTGTCTCTTCAGACCATTCGTGGTATTGCAGAGAGTGGTGTGGATGTAATTTCGGTTGGCAGGTTAACCTATTCCTTTGAGAGCCTGGATATTAGTCTGGATTTAAATGAAAAGAAAGAGGGGTGAACCTCTTTGATTCTAGTTGTAGACGTGGGGAACAGCAATATGGTGCTCGGCGTATATCAAGGCCGTGATTTGCTGCACCACTTTCGTCTGAGTACATCACGTCAGTCAACAGTGGATGAATACGGCGTATTGATTTATAATTTATTTCATATGTCCGGCATCAGGGCAAGTGACATCGAAGGTGTCATCATCTCATCTGTGGTTCCGCCACTGGTGAATGTAATCGAAGCGATGTGTGAGAAGTATGTGGGCAAAAAAGCTTTGCTCGTTGGACCTGGTATCAAAACTGGCTTGAACCTGCGATACGAGAACCCTCGTGAAGTGGGTGCAGATCGTATTGTTAATGCAGTGGCGGCCGTTGAGAAGTATGGCGGCCCTCTCGTCGTGGTCGATTTTGGTACTGCAACGACCTTTGACTGTATTGACGAGAAAGGTCACTATCTGGGGGGAGCTATTGTACCTGGCATTCAGATTGCCACTGAAGCGCTCTATGAGCGGGCATCCAAGTTGCCTCGTATAGAGCTGGAGAAACCCAAAAAGGTCATTGGCCGTAATACTATTCATGCCATGCAAGCAGGTATTATATTTGGCTATGCAGGCCAGGTAGATGGTATTGTAGAACGTATTCGCGAGGAGATGGGAGCAAAGCCCCGAGTTATCGCGACGGGTGGTCTCGCTACACTTATCGCAGAAGAGACCCGTAGTATAGAGGAAGTTGATCCTCTGCTTACGCTTGAAGGGCTGCGTATTATATATGAGCGGAACCGGGAAAGGTGAGCATAGAGACGGCATACAGCGGGCTGAGATTACAGCTTAAGTGTTGTGCCGTTTTTCTGTGTTACAACTATTATGGCGATACGCCAAAGGAGGCTGAATGACTTGGAAAACAACAAGCATGACCGGTTAATTCGTGGTACAGCAATGAATGGAAAGGTAAGAGCCTTTGCTATCCAGACTACGGAACTGGTTGAGGAACTACGCAGAAGACATGATACGTTTCCCACGGCTACAGCTGCCATGGGGCGTACGGTTACAACAGCAGCCATTATGGGTGCAATGCTCAAAGGTGAAGAGAAGTTAACGGTACAAGTCAACGGTGATGGGCCCATTGGACAGATTGTAGCTGATGCCAATGCCAAAGGCGAAGTACGGGGATATGTTTCTAATCCGCATGTACATTTGCCAAGCAATAGTATGGGAAAACTGGACGTTGCAGGCGCAGTTGGAACCGAAGGTTTCATCAACATAACGAAGGATTTGGGACTGAAAGAACCATATCGTGGCAGTGTGCCTATTATTTCAGGAGAACTGGGCGAAGACTTCACGTACTACTTTGCTCAATCGGAGCAAACACCTTCTGCTGTAGGCGTTGGTGTGCTCGTTGATACGGATAATTCCGTTATTGTCGCAGGCGGATTCATTATGCAGCTGTTGCCGGGATTGACAGATCCAGAGATCACGGCGATCGAAAACGCCATTAGTACGTTGCCGCCAGTGACAACGTTGCTGGAGCAGGGGCTTGAATTGGAAGAGTTGCTTCGCCGATTGTTGCCAGATGTACAAGTGATGGAAGGATTGGATATTCAATTTAACTGCGAGTGTTCACGTGAGCGGGTAGAGAAGACACTAATCAGCCTGGGCCAAACGGAAATGGAGCAATTAATTGAAGAAGAGGGCCAAGCTGAAGTAGTTTGCCAATTCTGTAATGAAGCCTATGACTTTAACAAAGAACAACTTGAGACCATCCTAGAGCAAGCCAAGAACTGATCTATGCGGGGACGGGATGCGGAATGACAAGACAGGAAAAAGGGTTGTGGACGGCTGTAATTGTCTTGACGCTGGGCATGTTGGTCATGGGTACGGTGATGGCTATGCATGGTCTCAGACAGGGCAAAGACGAGGCAGATGCATCCCATGATGCCAATACGGAAGAAGGAAGCACCGTAGCAACGATCAACGGAGAAGTAATCACGGATAAAGAGTGGACCGATGCGCTGAAACGACGTTACGGCAGTGAGTTATTACTCCAGATGTTAAACCGTAAAGCAGTATATGCCGAAGCAATTGAACGCAAGCTGATTGTCACTCCCCAAGAGATTGCAAGAGAACTTGCCGCCGCGATGGATGGGTACGATTCAGAGAAATCGTATTTTGACGAAATGAAGTCCCAGTTGGGTCTGTCGAAACAGGAACTTGAATTGGAAGCCGGCTACAGGCTGCTACTTGAGAAAATTGCAACGATTGGCATACAGATCAAGGATGCAGATATTGAGCATTACTGGACTGAACACCGTGAGGATTACGTTTCCCCCGAGAAATATGACTTGTCCATCATCGTAGTGAAGGAAGAAGAGGAAGCCGATTCCTTACTGGATGCGTTGGAGAAGGGGCGAGACTTTGAAGAAGCTGCTCGCACGCAATCGACAGACAGCTTCTCTCGTGATGCTGGTGGGAGGCTGGGATGGATTGAGCAGAATGACCCATTCCAGTCAGAAGAAATCCTTCAACTTGCTGCCGGGCTGGATGTAGGCGATATTGCCGGTCCGGTTCGAGTGGAAGAAGGTTATGCTATTATCAGACTTAATGATAAAGAAGAACGCCAGGTGCAGTCGGCCGAAGAGGTCCGTGAGGAGATTCGAATGCAACTGGCTCTGAGTCAGGCTGATCCGTTGCCGCAGGTAGAGCAAATGCTACGTAACAAGTATGAAGCCGTGATCCTGTCCGAGATTCCTGCCTCCTGAATGCAATGGAAAAGATTGTTTCGTACTGCTGCATCTTGATAAAAATACTCTGTCTGCGGTCTTAGGGCCAAAGGGAGAGTATTTTTTTGAGTACTCATATTGACAATAACGGTTAACGTTGATAAGATGAAAATAATAAATACCTACTCGTTTACTCGGATATAAAAGATTTACTTATGAACAAAGAAACTTTCGGAAACCTCAGCCCTGTCTAGAAATCTTAGCAGTAAGGGGTGGGATCAACACGATTTCCGCAGTTCTTCTATAACATCCAGAGGCTACCGGCAGCACAGTATAAAGTAACAGGACTTAAGTATTACTCATCCCACTAAGGAGGGCATTCATATGGCTAAAGTAGTTAATAACGTAACAGAACTCATCGGGGGTACTCCGCTTGTTCGTCTGAACCGTATCGTACCTGAAGGCAGTGCTGAAGTATTCGTGAAGCTGGAGTACCAGAATCCAGGTTCAAGCGTGAAAGACCGTATCGCAATTAGCATTGTGGAAGAAGCGGAAAAAGAAGGCAAGCTGAAACCAGGTGATACCATTATCGAAGCAACAAGTGGTAACACGGGAATTGGACTCGCGATGGTGGCTGCAGCCAAAGGCTACAAGTCCGTTATTGTAATGCCTGAGACGATGAGCTTGGAGCGTCGCAACTTGCTTCGTGCGTATGGTGCCGAGCTTGTGCTTACACCTGGAGCGGAAGGTATGAATGGTGCTGTTAAAAAAGCCGAAGAACTGCTGAAAGAAAACCCATCCTATTTCATGGCTGAGCAATTTAAAAATAAAGCCAACGTGAAGATCCACCGTGAAACGACTGGCCCCGAGATTGTTGAAGCAATTCAATCTGTAGGCGGTACGTTGGATGCGTTCGTTGCGGGAATTGGTACAGGCGGAACAATTACAGGTACAGGCGAAGTGCTCAAAGAAGCTTTCGCTGGCATTAAAATTGTTGCGGTTGAGCCAGCAGCTTCGCCAATTCTGGCGGGCGGCAAACCAGGACCACATAAGATCCAGGGAATTGGTGCCAACTTTATCCCTGAGATCCTGGATCAGGAAATCTATGATGAGATCATTCACATTGAGAATGATGATGCATTCGAGACGGCTCGCCAGGTAGCGAAGGAAGAGGGCATTCTGTCCGGTATTTCCTCCGGTGCAGCGATCCGTGCGGGTCTTCAGGTTGCAAAACAATTGGGTGCGGGCAAACGCGTTGTCGTAATCGTGCCAAGTAATGGCGAACGTTACCTCAGCACACCTCTTTACAACTTCGAAGGCTAAGTCTACAAATGACTAAACCAATCCTCCTTGCCCGTATGACGGGTATGGAGGATTTTTGGCGTAATGCTTTTAAAAGGGGCGGTGCTTTAGTATACTATCAGACAATAGAACTAGCGACAGATGGAGGGCGGCACACCGCAATGACACACCTGATGACAACATACGCCGACTGGATGGAGTGGGCTGAACAAGGCTGGACCATGATGCCCTATATCACGAAGTCGGATGAGGGGCCGTATCATGGCGGTTTACCGTTATCGTGGGAGGCAGCCTGGGAGCAGGCGTCACCATACGCAATTGTGCTGGAGAATGGCAAAGGCGGGAGATATACATTTCTGGGGTTAGACCCCGTATCTGTAATTTCCGGGAAAGGTCAAGAAGCGGTTATTCATGATGTGACAAAAGGAACCACCTCGACAGACAGCGGCAAGCCGCTTGATGTTTTGAAGAGATGGACTGCCCCGTATAGCGCACCCAAGGTTAATGGGGCTCCAGACTTTGGGGGTGGATACGCAGGTTATCTCAGCTACGATGTAGCAAGATCATTGGAGAAGCTTCCAGTCTTGGCTGAGGATAACCCGGCTCTGCCGGATTATTGGTGGATGCGTTTTGAAGAAATATGGGCGTACGACCATCAGCAACAGGCACTTTTCTGCATGGTTCATCTGACTATAGAGCCTAATCAGGACGAAACCGATATCCGTGGTCTATATGCAGCGGCCGAAGCACGAGGTACAGCGATGCAGCAAAGATGGCTTCATATTATGGGGACTGCACAGGCCGAGGAACAACAACAGGTACTGGAACGCCGCAACAAGCAGGTCAATCGTACACCGCAGCCTGAAGATGCGGAAAAAGAATCGGAAGGATGGGAGACCTCCTTTCCCCAGGAGGACTTTGAACAGGCTGTACGCACGGTACAAGAATATATCAGGCAGGGCGATGTGTTCCAGGTGAATCTGTCCTTGAGACAGGAAAAGCGGCTTCATTCGAGCGCTGAGCATATTTATGAATGGCTGCGCCTTGTGAATCCATCACCGTATATGGGTATGCTGCGTAGTCCAGACTTTCAACTGGTAAGCGGATCGCCCGAGCTTCTGGTCAAAGTGGAGAATGGCAAAGTCAGTGCACGTCCCATTGCAGGGACCCGAAGAAGGGGCCGTGATGCAGTAGAAGATAATGCTATGGCGGATGAACTGCTCAGCAGTGAGAAGGAACGGGCGGAGCATATTATGCTCGTTGATCTGGAACGTAATGATATCGGACGGATTGCGGCCTATGGTTCGGTTCATGTGCCTGAATTGATGACCATTGAGAAGTATTCCCATGTCATGCATCTCGTTTCCCAGGTGGAAGGCAGGCTGGCAGAAGGTTTATCGGTATTTGATGTTATTGCTGCGACATTCCCGGGTGGAACGATTACCGGAGCGCCGAAAGTCCGCACCATGGAGATTATCGAGGAGCTTGAACCTGTGCGTCGTGGGCCTTATACGGGTTCCATCGGGTGGATGGATTACAGTGGAAATATGGAATTGAACATTGTCATTCGTACGCTTGCCATTAAGGATGGCATTGGTTATGTTCAGGCCGGTGCAGGGATTGTCATTGATTCCGATCCATATCGGGAATACAAGGAATGTCGCAACAAGGCAAGAGCCATGATGAGAGCGGTGAATTACAGCGAGGAAGCGGAAGCAAGCAGAGCTGTCGAACAAGAACAAGCGAAAAGAACAGAAGCTGTTAAACTAAAATAAAACGAAGCAACCGTCACCTGCGTTGACGGAAGATGAGGAGGAGCAGGCATATGATACTGGTTATCGATAATTACGATTCCTTCACGTACAACCTGGTTCAATATCTGGGTGAACTGGGTGAGACGGTGGAAGTTCGCCGCAACGATGAGATTGATTTGGCAGGCATAGAGGCATTGGCACCTGATCATATTCTGATCTCTCCGGGCCCGTGTACACCGAATGAAGCGGGCATCAGTCTGGCAGTCATCGATCACTTCAAGGGAAGCATTCCGATCTTTGGTGTGTGTCTGGGGCATCAGTCCATTGGACAAGCGTTTGGTGGTAATGTTATTCGTGCGGAGCGCATGATGCACGGAAAAACATCGGAGATGCACCATAATGGAACTTCTGTATTTGCTGGTTTACCATCCCCATTTACAGCTACCCGTTATCACTCCCTGATCGTAGAGCGTAGCAGCTTGCCTGATTGCCTGGAGATTACAGCGGAGACAGCTGAAGGTGAGATTATGGGTCTGCGCCACAAAGAATATGCGATTGAAGGGGTTCAGTTCCACCCGGAATCTATTATTACAGACCATGGTCATCAGATGCTTCGTAACTTTTTGTCCAAACAAGTGAAGGTATAATATGCAATATGCCGCGATAAATGGAGAGTTGGTCAATATGGCGGCGGCCGTGGTTCCTGTAACGGATCACGGCTTTTTGTACGGACTTGGACTGTTTGAGACGTTCCGGACGTATCAGGGTGTCCCTTATCTTCTGGAACGGCATCTGGAGCGCATGTCCTCGGGGTGTAAGGAGCTTGGCATTCCTTTTACAACGACCGCAGCAGAGGTGACAGGTTGGATTCAACGTTTGATGGATGCGAACGGACTTCGGGATGCGTATGTGCGATACACGGTATCAGCCGGTGAAGCACCGCTAGGCTTACCTTCTGGTGATTATTTGAAGCCAAATCATATTTTACTGGCAAAAGCATTACCTGAACCTGCTCCCTCCTTATATGAGAGTGGCAAAATGCTCCAACGGTTGTCTACACCTCGCAACACGCCCGAAGGAGAAGTTCGGTTCAAGTCTCTGCATTACATGAACAGCATTCTGGCGAAACGGGAGCTTAACGGGTACGGGCAGCATGTGCAGGGTGCGGAAGGGTTGCAATTAACCCGCGATGCTCATATAGCGGAAGGGATCGTCAGCAATGTATTTTGGGTACGGGAAAAAGTAATCTACACGCCAGCGCTCTCAACCGGCATTCTGCCGGGCATCACTAGAGCTGTGGTACTTGAGATCGCCATGCAGCAAGGAATTCCTTGCATAGAAACGTTAGCTGCCTGGGAGGACCTCCTGCAAGCAGATGAAATATTTCTAACCGGTTCGGTGGCCGAACTGGTTCCGGTTACAACTCTGCGGGATCAGGACGGAGCCGAAACGATAATCAGCAACGGACATATAGGCCCGGTTACAGCAGTACTTTTGGGTATGTACCGGCAGAAAGCGGGGTATACTTCATGACACTCACACCGATCATCTATGAACGGAAATATGCATGGGGGCCAGCTGAGTTGAAGCTGGGTACAAGAACACAGATTATGGGCATTCTTAACGTCACGCCTGACTCGTTCTCGGATGGTGGACGTTATACCAATGTGGAGCGGGCGGTTGCTCATGCCAAGCAGATGATGGAGGATGGGGCAGACCTGATTGATATCGGCGGGGAGTCCACCCGGCCAGGCTCAGAGGTCGTGGGCGCCGATGAAGAGCTTAGCCGGATTATTCCGGTTATTGAAGCATTGCATCAGCAAGTCCCGCACATTCCGATATCGGTAGACACGTATAAGGCCGATGTTGCACGTCATGCCATTCTGGCTGGTGCCCATATCATTAATGATGTGTGGGGTGCCAAGGCAGATTCAGATATGGCCCGCACGGCAGCAGAGCTGGGGTGCCCCATCATTTTGATGCATAATCGGCAGGATCGGAATTACACCGATTATCTAAGTGATGTCGTCAGTGATTTGCAGGAGAGTATACAGATTACGCTGGGAGCCGGCGTGAAAGCAGATCAGATTATCCTGGACCCGGGCATTGGTTTTGTGAAGGATCTCGGAGAAAATCTGAATCTCATGTCATCGCTCAGTTTGCTCAATGAATTGGGTTATCCGGTTCTGCTAGCCACCTCACGTAAAAGATTCATTCAGAACACCCTGGATGTCGGGGCGGATGATGCGCTGGAAGGAACGGCTGCGACCGTTGCATTTGGCATTGCCCAAGGCTGCCAGATGGTTCGGGTTCATGATGTGAAGTCGATTCGGCGGACGGCAGACATGTGTGATGCCATGTTATATGCTTCTCCGGGTATACGGAGGAAATAATGCTGGCGGGTCCGATTGACCCGTCCAGTGGAAGTGCAACGTTTTTCAAAGGAAAAGCTAAGGGATAACTTCAAATAGATTAAAATTTCAATATATATAGAGGGCAGGCGGATCGTATGGATAGAATGGTGTTGCATCGTATGGAGTATTACGGATATCATGGCGTTTTTGCAGAAGAACGGAAGCTGGGAGCGCGTTATTATATTGATCTGGAGATTGATATGGACCTGGGTGAGGCTGGACGTAACGATGATCTGACCAAAACGATTAATTATGCGGAGATCCATGAGCTGGTAAAACAGATTGTAGAGAATAAATCATTCCAGTTAATTGAAGCTTTGGGCGAACATATTGCATCTTCTTTACTAGACACTTATACTATTATCAATGCATTGACAGTCAAGGTGACGAAGCCACATCCGCCATTCGATATTCATTTTGAGGGCGTAACGGTAGAGCTTCGCCGCACAAGAAAGTGAGAACCGATCATGATTGCACATTCGACCTCTGAATCTTCAGAGGCTTATATTGCTTTAGGGGCCAATTTGGGTGACCGGGAACAGACGCTGCTTGAAGCATTGTCTTTGCTGGATGAACACCCTCATATATCTGTTATGCGTTGTTCTGCACTATATGAGACGGAGCCTGTAGGATATGTAGATCAGCCTGCATTTCTGAATATGGCAGTCGCCGTACAGGTGATGCTGACACCAGAGCAGTTGCTCAATGAATTACTGGATATCGAGAACCGGCTTGGACGTGTTCGTGATATTCGTTGGGGACCGCGTACCGTTGATCTGGATCTGCTCTGGATGCACGGTGAGACGCGAGATACCGAATTGCTTCAATTGCCTCATCCCCGCATGGGAGAACGGGCTTTTGTGCTGGTCCCACTGTCGGATATCGTACCGGAGGGCGAGATTTCAGGTTTGTATACCTTTGTACACTCATCGTTGTCTGTACTGGATGGAAAGGATGGAATACAGCTTTGGAAAACATGCAATTGGCCAATCGAATCCGGGCATTCCGGAAGCTGAAGGGCTTAACACAACATGAACTTGCGGCCGAGACCGGCATCTCGCTGGCCATTCTGGGAACCATTGAACGGGGAAACCGTAAGGTAACACAGCAAGAGCTGGATCGAATTGCTGGTGTGCTGGCAATTAGTATCGAGGAGTTGCAGGGCAACTAGGACCGTTTCGTTTTCGTCATGCTACAACAACAAAGATATCGATCGAACTTAATATCGTGATATATACAAAATTAAAAAAGGAGTGGAACGACTACCGTGCTTAACATTGGTGGCATTGAAATGAAAAACCAGGTCGTACTTGCGCCGATGGCTGGCGTATGTAATCCGGCTTTTCGTTTGATCGCAAAAGAATTCGGAACAGGCCTTGTGTGCGCGGAGATGGTGAGTGGCAAAGCCATTGTCCATGGCAACCAGCGTACACGTGAGATGTTGTTTGTAGATGAGCGTGAGAAACCGCTGAGCCTTCAAATTTTTGGGGGAGATCGTGATTCCCTCGTAGAAGCAGCCAAGATCGTGGACAAAGAAACCAATGCAGATATCATCGATATTAACATGGGATGCCCTGTGCCAAAGGTAACGAAATGTGATGCAGGTGCGCGTTGGTTACTTGATCCGAACAAAATCTATGAGATGGTATCCGCTGTCGTGGACGCGGTTGAGAAGCCGGTGACGGTCAAGATGCGTATTGGCTGGGATAACGAGCATATCTTCGCGGTTGAGAATGCGCTCGCGGTTGAACGTGCGGGTGGACAGGCGGTGAGTGTACACGGCCGTACGCGTGAGCAACTCTATACAGGCACGGCTGACTGGTCACACATCAAAGATGTAAAAGAGGCTGTCTCTATTCCAGTGATCGGCAATGGTGATGTTCATACACCAGAGGATGCACGCCGTATGCTGGATGAAACGGGTTGTGACGGAGTTATGATTGGTCGTGCGGCCCTGGGTAATCCATGGATGCTGTATCGTACCATTCAATACTTAAGCACGGGTGAATTGCTTCCTGACCCGAATGGCGAAGAGAAGATCCGTGTTGCCATCCTGCATATGGATCGCCTGATCGCACTGAAGAATGAGACGGTTGCCGTACGCGAGATGCGTAAACATCTGGCTTGGTATCTGAAAGGCTTGAAAGGATCTGCCCGCATCAAGGACGTTATTATGGAAGGAACCAAGCGGGATGAGATGGTACAGATTCTTGAGAATTTTGTAGGTCAGCTGAAAATGGAAGGTAATCTGGAGTCCGAACCGGTAATCGCCGGAAACGCATCCTGATCTAGAGATTTAAAACGTTTACAGCTATATAGGACGTAACATTGACTTTTCGAGATCGTTCACCTATAATTTCTCAGTATAAATTCGCCATGTGCGTCATAAGGCTAGTGCATCAGGAGGAACGTTCTGTTTCTCCGGAGAACTTCATATAGTTTTGAATATGTATGCGGGCGGGGCTCTGTAAAACAGCACTGGTTCCGTTGCCGTGAAATCAAATTTATTCCCATGACAGGAGAATCGGTTGAGATGAGCGATAAGGAAGTTATCCTTACACCAGAAGGACTCAAGAAGCTGGAAGAAGAACTGGAAATGCTAAAATCGGTTAAGCGCCGCGAAGTGGCTGAACGGATTAAGGTAGCCATCGGGTATGGAGATATCAGTGAAAACTCTGAATATGAAGACGCGAAGAATGAGCAAGCTTTCATTGAAGGACGTGTAATCACGTTGGAGAAATTGCTTCGTAACGCGCGGATTATCAACAGCGATGAGATCGATACGAATGTTGTAAGCGTAGGGGCAACCGTAACTGTAGAAGATTTGGAATTCGGAGACATCACGGAATATACTATTGTAGGTACAGCCGAGTCGGATCCGCTTCAGAACAAAATTTCGAATGAGAGCCCTGTAGGTAGAGCAATTCTGGGCAAGAAAATAGGTACAGTGGTTGATGTAAGTGTGCCTGCTGGCGTAATTCAATATAAAATTGTAGATATCAAAAAGCTATAGCAACGAAGCAGTTGGGCACGGTAAACAAAAGCTTCCTTAGGGAAGCTTTTTCAACATTTGAGGAAGAGTATCCTCTTGCGATGCCTGCAATGTAAATAAGGAGATGAATACAGATCATGACGGATGAAGTCTTGAATCAGGAAACCGAACTTAGTGAGCTTTTACAAATTCGCCGTGACAAATTGGACGAGCTCCGCAAATTGGGAATCGACCCTTTTGGCCAAAAATACGTACGTACCGAAGAAGCCGGCTCCATTCTGAAGAAGTATGAAGAACTGACCAAGGAAGAGCTGGAAGAGAAGCACATCGAAGTCAGTATAGCCGGACGGATTATGGCGAAGCGGGGAATGGGTAAAGCAAGCTTTGCACATATTCAGGACCTGAGCGGCAGAATCCAGATCTATGTTCGTCAGGATACCGTGCCTGAAGACAAGTATGCGGCATTCACCCTGCTGGACCTAGGCGATATCGTTGGGGTAACTGGCGTGATCTTTAAGACCAAAACAGGTGAAACGTCTGTCAAAGTTACAGATCTTGAAGTGCTGTCCAAATCGCTCTATCCGCTTCCGGATAAATTCCATGGTCTCACTGACGTAGAGCTGCGTTACCGCCAGCGTTATGTTGACCTGATTATGAGCCCGGACGTACAACAGACCTTTATCGCACGTTCCAAAATCATTCAATCGATGCGTCGTTACCTGGATTCCCTTGGATATCTGGAAGTGGAAACACCTACGTTGCATACCATCGCAGGAGGAGCGGCAGCACGTCCGTTCATTACACATCACAATGCGCTGGATATGGAACTGTACATGCGGATTGCGATTGAACTTCACCTGAAACGTCTGATTGTTGGCGGACTGGAGAAGGTATATGAGATCGGCCGTGTATATCGGAATGAAGGGATGTCCACACGTCACAATCCGGAGTTCACCATGATTGAATTGTATGAGGCATATGCCGACTACAAGGATATTATGCAATTGACGGAGAACCTGGTTGCTCATATTGCACAGGAAGTACTGGGTACGCAAGTGATCCAGTATGGAGATTATGAAGTAGATCTTACGCCGCAGTGGCGCCGTGTTACGATGGTGGATGCAGTTAAGGAAGTTGTGGGCGTAGACTTCTCCGTACACATGACGGATGAGGAAGCACATAACTTGGCGAAGGAACATAAGGTTCCGGTTGAAAAACATATGACATTTGGTCATATTCTGAACGCGTTCTTTGAAGAGTTTGTGGAAGAGACGTTGATTCAACCGACATTCATCATGGGACATCCTCTTGAAATCTCACCGCTGGCGAAGAAAAATGATGTAGATCCACGCTTCACAGATCGCTTCGAATTGTTCATCGTTGGACGCGAGCATGCCAATGCCTTCACAGAGCTGAATGATCCAATCGATCAGCGTCAGCGCTTTGAAGCACAGATGCTCGAGAAAGAACATGGGAACGACGAAGCTCATGAGATGGATGACGACTTCATCCGTGCGCTCGAATATGGTATGCCACCAACAGGCGGATTGGGAATCGGGGTTGATCGTCTGATCATGCTGCTTACCAACTCCCCGTCGATTCGTGACGTACTGCTCTTCCCGCACATGCGTCCTCGTACGCAAGATTAAATAAGGAACGTAGGATGCGTTCATAATAGAAGAGGAACCTGCCGTTCAGTATTATGCTGGGGCAAGTTCCTCTTTAGGTTTACATAGACGCTAAAAATAAAGTTCGTCAGAAGGCCCTTGCTACAGCACACCATTAGGGTAGCGCCGGGTCTTGAATTTGTTAGATTAACCTGTTTGTATTTTTGTTAAAAGAGGTGCCCTTCATGAAGTTCAGGCTTCACTTTGCCAAATTCTTATCTCCTCCGTTAATTCTGGTCGGTGGATTTCTGCTTATTATTGCGATTGGAACGGTGCTTCTCATGTTGCCAATCTCCAACCAAAGCGGTGTGCATTTGGCGTTTATTGATGCTCTCTTTACAGCAACCTCTGCCGCATGTGTGACTGGACTAGTCGTTGTGGATGTAGGGATGACATTTAATTTGTTTGGTCAGATCGTCATTATGGTATTGATGCAGCTTGGTGGACTCGGCTTCATGACCATGGCTACCCTCTTTGCGCTTGTATTGGGCAAGCGAATCTCACTCAAGGACAGACTATTACTTAAAGAAGCCATTAATGCAGACAGTATGGAAGGGATAGTACGCATTATCCGTAAGGTGTTGATTTTCTCCTTTACCATTGAAGGGGTGGCTGCTGTCATGCTGGCGCTACGCTGGGCAACGGAGATGCCATTGGGTCAGGCGGTATACTATGGAATATTTCATTCCGTTTCATTGTTTAATAACGGCGGATTTGATCTGTTTGGCAACAGCTTTCAATACTACACCGGAGACTGGATATTCAATGTGACCGCTTCCGTGCTCGTTATCTCTGGTGGACTAGGTTTTGTTGTGTTAAATGATCTGTTCGAGTATCGCAAACGTCGACGCCTATCCCTACAGTCCAAACTGGTGCTGTCTGTGTCGGGAGCGCTGATTGGTATAGGAGCGATTGTGTTGTTTGTTTTCGAATTTACCAATGGACATACATTGGCTTCACTCACCTGGAGTGAGAAGATCTATGCGTCCTTCTTCCAGTCTGTCTCTACACGTTCGTCGGGAACAAGTACAATCGATATCACGGAGATGAGGCAGGCTACCCAATTTTTCTTCATTCTGCTGATGTTTATCGGGGCTTCCCCAGGATCGACCGGGGGCGGGATCAAGACGACTACATTCCTGATTATGATTGGTGCAGTGTATGCCATGATTCGGGGAAATAAGGATATTGTGTTTTTCCGTCAGCGTGTGCCGAAGGAACTGCTGATGAGGGCGCTGACCATTATTATGGTTTCTCTGATCATATTCATGATCGTGGTGATGCTTCTGCTTACGACAGAGGATGCGCCATTCCTTTCACTGATGTTTGAAGCTGCATCGGCTATTGGTACCGTAGGTCTTTCCGTGGGAGTGACTGATGAGTTGACCAATTGGGGAAAAATCATTATTACCTTTACCATGTTTGTAGGTCGGATTGGGCCATTAACCATTGCGTATGCTCTTCGTCCGCGCAAAGAGAAGAAACTGTATCGTCATCCGGAGGGCCGGATCATTATCGGATAAAAAAGAAAAACCGTCAGACATTCAGAACTAACTCCTGTTATCGTAACGGGGCTTAGTCACAACGAATGTACTGCGGTTTTTTTGGTTTAACGGCACAAGGAAGCAAGATGCAAAGTGAGAACATCGTCCATGAGCTTGGCATTCATCTGATCGGGTCTAAGCACGGTATGTATGCCTAAGCCATCCACGAGTGCATACAATCTCTCGATCTCCAGTTCTTTGTCCAGATCGGGTCTGGAGAGTTCGAGCTTTATCAGGTAGTTGATAACAGAACCTACAGCTTGTCTGAGTTCATCATATACGGTATTAGCAAGTTCTTTGAGTGTAGGATCGGTTTTTGATCTGGCTGTAAAAGCGTACCATACCTCCATTTCGTCCAGTTTCTCTTCCGTGTTTGGTAAGAATTCGAGCAAAAGGCATTTCATATTGTCCATGGGAGAGCCGGTAAAGGACATTTTTTGGACTCGATGGGATACCCGTTCGGATACCAGATTCATGGCATATAGTAGTAGTTCCGACTGTGTAGAAAAGTAGTGACGCATCGAACCAACCGAAACTCCAGCTTCTTCAGCAATATTTCGAACAGAGGCCTGTTCCATTCCATCTCTTCGTATAATACGCCAAGCTGCCTCGGCCACGAGCACGCGCTGTTTATCATGATCAACAATTTTAGGCATAGGTGTATTATATCACTGTTGATTATTATAATACATACGTGTTAAATTATATTTAATACATTTGTATCATAAAAAGGAGGGGCTGAAATGATTGGTTATTTCATTATAGGTTGTGAGATTGCCTTTTGGGTGTTTGTGTTCACGGGTCTGAGTGTCAGGTATCTCCTTGGCATGAAGCGGTTAGGCATCGGTTTGTTAATGGCGACGCCGGTTATCGATCTGTTATTACTGGTAGCTACAGTTATGGATCTACAGCGAGGAGCTACAGCAAGTATGATTCATGGTATAGCTGCGTTGTATATAGGAGTAAGCATTGCTTATGGTCATCAGATGATCGCTTGGGCGGATCGATATTTCCTATATTGGTTCAAGGGTGGAGAGAATCCTCGCAGCAACAAGTTATATGGTAGAGAACATGCGAGACGTGAGCGTAGTGGATGGTTTAGACATCTATTGGCTTGGGCTATAGGAAGTGCTTTTCTGTTCGCCATGATATGGTGGATTGGAGATGCTGAACGTACAGCTGTCTTCAATAATCTGATTAGAGTGTGGGGAATGATACTCTGTATCGATTTTCTGATAAGCTTCAGCTACAGTTTATGGCCAAGAAAGGTTCCTATTAGGAATGTTAAACATTAAAGAGAAAATGGACGTGCGTATGAACTTGCTAAGTTGGGAGAATACCATATGTACGTCCGTATTAGATCAAATCGATTGTTAATATAGTTTCAAAAAAAGACTTGCATTGTAAATCTGTACATGGTATATTCTAATTCCGGCCAAGAAAACACAGTT
>NZ_JAGGNR010000031.1 GCF_018614975.1 Paenibacillus polymyxa
ATTCGGATTGGATTGGAGTTCAAGGCAGCGCTGTACGGTGTGTAATTTGATTTCTAAAGAAATGGGACTTCTTTTAGACATGAGAAAACTCCCCTCATAATAGACGTAGAAGTTTTGTTTTTTTCTACTGTCTACTATGAGGGGAGCATATCAGGTCATGCCGGGAGTACTCTTTTTAATTCGGATCAGGTACTCGTTACGTACCTGCCTGCAATAATGTTTTACGATATTCCGCTGGCGTGATGCCCTCCATTTTTTTGAACACTTTGCTGAAATACTTCTCATCCTGGAATCCAACCATCTCCGAAATTTTGACGACTCGCAGGGAAGGATTTTGCAGTAACAGCTTGGCGTTGTTGATCCGCAGTTTGCCCAGATATTCCGACCAGTTCAGACCAAATTGCTGTTTGAATTTGCGGGAGATATACTCCCGGCTCAGATAGAAACGCGCGGCAATCTGCTGTAAGGACAGGTCCTCCTGATAATGGGCGTCCATATAACGTGCAATCTCACTCATGGGATCAGGATTGGCGTGGTGATGAGCGGTGAGTGCCTTTCCAGCGGCAAGCAGTCGTTGTTCCAACAATGAACGAAGCAGGGGGAAGGATAACATTCCTTCAGAGTCCAAAGGTAACTCGGCAAAGGGAATAGACTGTTCCTCCATCACTTCTTCCTCTTTGAATGACGAACCTGCCGTATCATCAAGCCAGCGGCTCAGCATCCATTCCAGCTCATCAATCCATTGCTGGATCTGCTCAGCACTGACAACCTCAAGATCAGTAATCGGGTCAAGCCACTCGGCGACCGCAGCAGATACACTGGAAGCCCGGCAACTCATGGCTGCCATACGCAGGGGTTCTTCATGGGCGGTTAAACGCCTGATTTTATTCCCATTCAATGATTCCACGGAAGCGTGAATTCGCTGTTTGATTTGCACACCATTACGTCGCCACAACCTTGAACTTGCTTCCAGATAGGCCGCTGCGATTCCGCCAGGGTAGGACTCACACGTGGAGATGCCGAAATGAAGCCGGCGCTGAATCGTCTGCTCCAATCCATGATTGACCTTGTCCAGAATATGTTCCAATGAAATAGATGGACCCCAATGCAGCAGAACAATCTCGTCCGGCTGATCCAACTGACGAAACATAACGCCTTCGTCTGGTGTGGATAACATCTCCGCACAGATATTGAGTACCGAGAACACAAGCAGGTCGGGTTGACTGCGATATTTTGCCAGACAATCTGCATCCAGATGGGACAGGCTGGTGACAGCGACACTACAGACAGAGATTAGACAGGGGAGATTTAACTCATCCTGCAATCGCTGCATGTGTGATGGGCTGCTGCCTCTTCCGACGGCAAGTTCGGTGAGCAGACGATCCTGGTAGTGTGGGCGCATTCGATTAACGACAATGGATTGCCTGGTGGATTGTATCCGAATGGCGTCTTCCTCTTCCCAAGCTGTAACGGCCTTTAATAGAGATGCATTCAGCTCATCTGCTTCTACAGGTTTCAGGAGGTAGTCCATGCCACCATGCCTGATTGCATGTCTTACGAGTTCAAAATCGTCATACCCACTAATGACCAGCACCTTGCTGTGTGGGGCCTGAGCCGATATCCACTCAAGTAATGCCATACCGTCCTTGCCCGGCATACGCATGTCACTGAGTATGATTTGAGGTTGATGTGCTATGATGGCGGCGATGGCTTCATCCCCGTCTGCTGCTTCAAGTAATGTATCAATGCCAAACTCTTCCCAATGACCAAGCAACCTTATGGCATCGCGGACATGTTTTTCATCATCTACAAGCAGTGCCTTCATGTTGTTCACTCTCCTGCGTATAGTTTAACCCTGATCTTTACACCATTGGGTTCCCGATTACTGATCTCAAGCTTGGCTGAGTGACCGGGATGTGAGTTCAATTGAAGTCGGCGTATCACATTTCGTAGACCGATGGACTCAGACTCGTCGGATTCCTGCGTGGATAACCCGGTTGTTGTATGACTTTGATGTAGCCATCCGCGGATCTCCAGTAATTTATCTTCAGGTATGGAGGGGCCGTTATTGTTCAGTTCTATTTCAATCCAATGATCGTTGATCCGGCGGCTGGATAGGGATATGTGACCTTTGCCAGGGTGAATATCTGCTCCATGTTTGAAATAGTTCTCAATTAAAGGTTGTAACGTCATTCTTGGCATTTCGACAGATAGCGTATCTTCGGCAAAATCCAAATCCACCTCAAGGCGGTCACCAAACCGCTCTTGCTGCAGTTCCAGATATAATCGGGCATGCTCCGCCTCTTCGCGTAAGGTCACGCAGGTCTGATCCCGCATGCTGTAGCGCAGCATTTTGGACAGGCTAGAGAGTAGTGTATACGCCCGTTGTCCTTGCTGTTGAAGGGCAAGTGTACCTATGGATTGCAGTGTATTATACAGAAAATGCGGATGAATCTGCGCTTGCAACGCTTTGAGCTGATTCGTCTTATTGGCGATTTCGAGTCGATATTCTCGCAAAATAAGGTTATTTACCGTATCCATCATATCTCGGAAATGACGAGCGAGCACCCCGAATTCATCTCGGCTGGATAGATGGATATCCACATGCAGGCGCCCGGCTTGAATCTGGTTCATATACCGCATGAGTTGCTTGAGCGGACCGGTGATTCGGATGGAGATGAACAAGGTTGCAACAATGACCAATACAAGTGCTGCAATGGCAATCATCGCGTTATTCCACGTGAGTGTGGTGGCTCTGGCATATAACGTCTCATTCGGAATCTGTTTGACGATGGTCCAGTTAGCGTACGTGCTGCCAAGTTGCTGGTATACATACATGGAACGATCCTGTTCAAAATGCCCTGCGACATTCTGGGCTGTACCTGCGCTAGATCGCGCAATATTCAGTTCACTAGCCGTTTCCTCTCGTAGTGCATCCGTATGATTGACCTCGGAATGTCCTTGGTAAATGATCTGATTCTGACCATCCACAACATAGATCTGTTCCTTAGCCGGATCATACAGCCTGCCACAGATTGCTGCAATGGTATTCATATTCAGATCAATGGCGAGTACACCCAGACGCTCGGTGGACGGAATATCCTTGATGACCCGATGCAGGGTAATGACCGTTCTTGCAGAATCATCGGGGGAGGCGGCCTTGAATCCGTACGTGTGACTCATATGGGCCGATTCCACCCAGATATCCGGGCTGTCACCGCCTGTTTTTCCATGAAGCGAGCCGGAATAGGCCTGTTTGCGTTCCTCCCGCTTCGGAAAGGGGTTCGTAATTAAGGTGGATTGATTGGCGGCAAAAGAGTGCAAATACAGCTGGAATACATCCGGCACAGCCGCGCGGATGGTCTGCAAAGTGGTGTACACCTCGGCTACCGCACGATAATCACCAGGAATCTTTGCCAAGTTACGCAGAAAGTTCGGGTCGTTATACACAGCGAGCGACGCTCTGGCCACGTTATCCACATAGTTATTGAGATTGGTGGATGCTTGGTAGATCAGGCGTTTGTTCTCTTCAACAGCCTGTTCCCGCAGGGCTGTCTTGGTCTGGATAAACGTCATGCTGATCGATGCGATCAGCGGAAGGGTGGTAGCAATAAGCATAAAGGCAATCAATTTGGTGCGTATACTGTAGTATTTGGACATCGGAACACCCCTTCTGGTTGCAGGTTAAGAGAGGACAATATTTTACCCCCAACTGTTCACAAGGGTCGGTGTTTCCCTCGGCGATAATGGGGTTTAATAGAAAAAGAGACCAATTTCATCCATCTATAGAAGGGGAGAACGATATGAAGCATCGCAAATCTTCACAGCTGTTACAGCAGCTTGTGTTCGTGGGTCCCTCCATCGTGTTTTTTATTCTCATCATCGTGGTCCCTTTCCTGCTTGGCATGGTGTATTCCTTCACGGACTGGAACGGGGTATCCGAGAACATTAATTGGGTAGGGTTTGATAACTTCGTGCATGTTTTTGCAAATGATCCCAAGTTCCAAACGGCGTTTTGGTTTACGGTGCGCTTCACCGTGGTTGGTGTGGTACTGACCAATGTGATTGGCTTTTTCCTGGCGTATTTCCTGACCAAACCGCTCAAGACGAGAAACATTCTGCGTACGATCTTTTTTATGCCTAACGTGATCGGTGGGTTGTTGCTCGGCTTTATCTGGCAGTTCATATTTGTGAAAGGGTTTTCAGCAGTAGGCGATGTAACCGGCTGGTCCTTCTTCAACCTTCCTTGGCTGGGAGACGAACCAACCGCCTTCTGGGGAATCGTGATTGTGTTTGTATGGCAGACCGCAGGATATCTGATGGTCATCTACATCTCATCTCTGACAAATGTATCCCCTGATCTGCTGGAAGCTGCCGAGATTGATGGCGCAAGTCGCTGGCAGGTACTGCGGAGCATCATTCTTCCGCTCATTATGCCGGGTGTAACGATCTGTCTGTTCCTGGCGATCTCCTGGTCGTTCAAAATGTTCGATCTCAATCTGTCACTGACCAAAGGTGGACCTTTCGGATCAACAGAGTCGGTTGCACTTAATATTTACAATGAAGCCTTTGTGAATAACAGATATGGCATCGGAACCGCCAAAGCACTCGTGTTCTTCGTAATCGTTGCCATCATCACCATGATTCAGGTACGTCTGACGAAGAGCAAGGAGGTAGAAGCCTGATGGAGACGACGAAAAATTACCGCTTCAGTACCATTGTAACCGAGATTGTCATGGTACTCCTTGGACTTTTATTCCTGGTTCCGTTTTACTTCCTGTTTGTCAATTCTGTCAAAACCTTCGGTGATTTGCTCACCAATTCGGCCGCATGGCCGGAAGTATTTCAGTGGGGAAACTATGCGAACGCCTGGGAGAAAATTAACTTCCCGTCCGCGCTGATGAACTCGCTTATCGTTACGGTAGTCAGCAATCTGTTGCTTGTGCTGATCAGTTCCATGGCCGCGTACCGAATGGTCCGCAGTAATACCCGATTCAACCGGATTTTGTTCGGCATGTTCATTGCCGCGATGGTGATCCCGTTTCAGTCTATCATGATTCCACTCGTTACTGTAACCAGTAATCTCGGACTGATCGATAGCCTTGGTGGACTCATCATCTGTTATCTTGGTTTCGGGGCACCGATGTCGGTCTTCCTGTTCCACGGATTCGTGAAATCCGTCCCATTGGAGATTGAGGAAGCGGCTCGGGTGGATGGAAGCTCGGTCTACGGGGTGTTCTTCCGCATCGTATTTCCACTCATGAAACCGATGTATGTAACCGTCATCATTTTGAACACACTCTGGATCTGGAATGATTATCTGCTTCCATCTCTGATCCTGCAAAGCTCCAACCTGCGTACGATTCCAATTGCGACCTTTGCACTCTTCGGACAATATACGAAGCAATGGGATCTGGCCTTGCCTGCACTTGTGCTCGGCATCATGCCAATCATTATCTTCTTCCTGCTGATGCAGAAGTATATCATTCAGGGGATTACCGCTGGATCAGTTAAAGGGTGAGTGTTGCGAGGGAAGGGTCGCTGGCGGGATCAAGTTGCGCTTTCGGTCGCTGTTGCTCCTCGGTGGCCTGAATGGATTGGGGCAAGGAAGCCACCGAGTATCAAAGGCGAACGCTCCGCTCCTACAACGCATTCTTGATCCCTTTGCTCCCACCTCGCATGGAGGTGTGCAAAGGGAAGTCATGCCCGCATAGCTTGGGCATGATTCCTAGGGAAGAGATCAATAAAGAAAAGAGATCCTTAAAGAAAAGATTTAAAGCTAAATCCGGTATGGCAGAAAAGGGTCGCTTGCGGGATCAAGTTGCGCTTTCGGTCGCTGTTGCTCCTCGGTGGCCTGAATGGATTGGGGCAAGGAAGCCACCGAGTATCAAAGGCGAACGCTCCACTCCTCCATCGCATCCTGATCCCTTTGCTCCCACCTCGTATGGAGGTGTGCAAAGGGAGTCATGCCCGCATAGCTTGGGCATGGCTCCTGAAGGTAAGATTATGAAAGGGAAAGACCATAAAGGAAGGTTATTCTGTCATCGGTGTGCCAGTGTAAATATGCATTAGTGGAACTGTTATACTGAAACTACTATAGGGAGAGTGTATGTATGAAAAGAATGACAAAATTGACGTTGCTTATGCTGATTGCTTTTTCGGTAATGCTCGCGGGTTGTGGCAATGGAGACAAGAGTGGCAGTCCGGTCAATACGGATGCTCAAGGTGGTGGAGAGGCTGCTGCTGGAGATAAAACCATTAAAATCTTCCAATTCAAAGTCGAAATTGCGGAAGCGCTCAATCGTCTCAAAGCGGAATATGAATCCTCACATCCAGGTGTCAAACTGGATATCCAAACTGTAGGTGGCGGCAGTGACTACGGTGCTGCATTAAAAGCCAAGTTTGCCGCAGGCGAACAACCGGACATTTTCAACGTAGGTGGTTATCGTGAGCTGGATACATGGCTTGAATATCTGGAAGATCTATCTGGAGAATCATGGGCCAAGGATGCGCTTGAAGTAGCCAAAGAGCCCATGACCAAAGACGGCAAGCTCTACGGACAGCCACTCGCGCTGGAGGGTTATGGTTTCATTTATAACAAAGACCTCTTCCAAAAAGCTGGTATTACCGAAATTCCAACGACACTTGAGCAATTGGATCAGGCTGCACAGAAACTTCAGGCCGCAGGCATTACGCCTTTCTCGAACGGATATCAGGAGTGGTGGGTGCTGGGTAACCATAACGTAAACGTGGCATTTGCGAATCAGGCAGATCCAGTGAAATTCATCCAGGGACTCAACGAAAGCACGGAGAAAATTCCTGGCAATCAGGTGTTCACTGACTGGATGAACCTGCTCGACTTAACGTTGAAATATAGCAACAAAAACCCGCTGACAACCGACTACAATACGCAAGTTACGTTGTTTGCGAGTGGAGAAGCGGCGATGATGCAGCAAGGAAACTGGACTCAAGTACAGATCGATGGAATCGATCCGGATCTGAATCTGGGTATCCTCCCAATGCCAATTAATAATGAACCAAATGACAAATTGTTTGTCGGCGTGCCGAACTACTGGGTTGTGAACAAGAACTCTCAAGTGAAAACGGAAGCAAAAGAGTTTTTGGAGTGGCTCGTAACTTCGGATATCGGGAAACAATACATGACCAAAGAATTCAAGTTCATCCCGGCGTTCAGCTCTATCACGGCATCCGAGGAGGATCTGGGTGACCTCGCCACAGAGATCATGAAGTATAGCCAGGAAAACAAAACACTCAGCTGGAACTTCAACCGTTTCCCTGAAGGGGTTCCACAAGAGTACGGCAGCACGATTCAAGCTTACGTTGCAGGCAAATCGGATAAAGCCGGATTGCTCGACGCATTGCAGCAGAACTGGGATAGTCTGAAAAAATAACAGGTCCCCATGTATTTAATGAATGTGTGAATAAGAAAAAACATAAAAAGAGGTGATTCCGGATGAATTGGAGTCACCTTTTTTTGATGTGAAAATTTCCAGTTAGGAACTGCCATTATGAATGAATGGAACGACTAATACAGAAAGTGGAGGTGTTTGTATAATGTCTACAACCTGTTGTTAGTACAAAATTTGGCAACAATTAGCCAAAATTTAAATATTTGTAATTTTTAGATTGACATACCTGAACAATATCCATATTATAGAAAAATATAACAGAAAGTAAAGAAGTTTGAATTGGAGGTGAAGTTCTTTATGAGGGATATCGTCTTTCTATGTGACAAGCGAATGAACACCAAAACGGGGTTTCTCGATGCTTTGTCCAACATATCGGAAACAACCAACATTTTGTTGGTAGAGCAGGGATATGAACATTTTTACTCCTTACCCGAAGGGTTGTTCAGAGCTGTGTTCGAAGTGGAAGATATTACTCGGATTGATCAGGTGGAAGAGGTTTTTGAGCGCATTTTGGATGAATACGATGTGGAGCGAGTGATTGCCCCGACCGAAAATGTGGTGGAGACGGGTGGGTATCTCAGAACGCGTTTTGGCATACCTGGCATTCAAAAGAATCAGGCCGAGACGGTTCGGAACAAATGGATCATGAAGGAGACATTGCGGCAGGCGGGAATCTACACGTCACAGACGCGTATAGCATCCAATGCAGTACAGATTAGAAAGATTGTCACAGGTATTGGCTTTCCTATCATTATCAAACCCATTAGTGGCTGGGCGACGATCATGACTTACAAGCTCAATAATCAAGAGGAGCTTGAGCGGTATATCAGCCAATCCTGGAATCGGGAATCAGTGCTCATTGAGGAATTCATTACGGGTAGGGAGTTTCATATTGATTCGATCGTTTCAGAAGGTGAGCTTGTATTTTCCTCCGTCTCTGAATATTTGTTTAATTGTCTTGAGATTGTCCAAAATGATCGCCCTTCCGGCACGATCTGTTATCCCGCTAACACACATTATGAATATGTGGAACGGATGCAGTCGTTCAATGAAAAGATCATACGGACACTCGGAATACGTAACAGTGTGTTCCATGCAGAGGTATTCCTTCTGCCGAATGGGGAGATCTGTTTTGGAGAGATTGGAGCACGCATTGGAGGGATTGTCATCATTCCACCTATGGTGTTGAATTCCCATCAGGTGAACTTGTTTGATGCAGCCATTCAAACAGAACTTGGGATATATGAAGCTCCAACCTTGGTTAATACAGGCAAGTACACCGGTGCGGTTAATTTCCCATCTGCTGTAGGCAAGATCGAAAGCATCTCATCAGCAGAAGATTTCAAATCGATGGAGGGACTCATTGATATCCGAATTAACTATACATCAGGTCAGTCCATTTCAGGTGGTCGAGATACGATGTCCAGATCCGGATATGCCATTGTGGAAGGTCCTGATATTGATTTTGTTAGAAAACAACTTCTAGAACTACATGACAAGTTTGTCCTGGTTCACCAATAAACCATTCTAGGAGGGCTTTGGGTTGTTGCTAGATAACGCTGATGTGAAGAGACTGGATAGTCATGATTGGAGAAAGCAGGAATTTGAGCATTTTGAGAAGGACATGACCGGTGAGAATCCACGGTTTCCCTGTATATTCGGTTCCATGGGACTTAACCGTAATGAGCTACGTTTCTCCTTTTTTGATGATGTGGATGACCATTCCATAGAAGAACTGGGGAGGGCATTGAGAGAATACGTGGAACAGGCAAGGAGCTTTGGAAACTACACCTCCATGGTCACGTTCTTTAATATTGATAAGGATCTATCCATCCATGAATATCAGCATACGTTCTGGTCCATCCTGACCCGGCTGCACACCATTGACTTGAAAGAATGGCCAGAGTTCATACCGAATGAAGAGAATGATCCCTTGTGGGAATTTTGCTTTCATGGGGAACCCATTTTTGTCGTTTGTAACACACCAGCACATGAGGTCAGAAGGAGCAGACGTGCCAATACATACATGATTACCTTTCAACCCCGATGGGTCTTTGATTCGATTGGCTTGGGAACACCAAAAGGAGATAAATCCAAGGATTTGGTGCGAAGCTTGCTTCGGCAATACGATGCAATTGAACCATTCCCGCATCTAGGGGTCTATGGGAATCCAAATAATCGAGAGTGGCTGCAATATTTTATTCCAGATACTAATGAAGTTTCCGCTACAGCGCAATGCCCATTTCATCATATGAGGAGGAATAGTATGAGTTCAGTTCAATATATCCAAGGGTCTGACGTAACACTTGAAGAAGCTGTAATGCAGTTGTTGCCTGTAACCGGTTCGGTAGAGGTACAAAGAGATACACCGTTCAGGGAGCACAAATCCCATACACATCCTACAGACGAAACCCTGTTGATTATAAATGGAGATATTACTTTCTTCACAGAGGAAGGAGAACTGTATTGTACGCCAGGTGACCGCATTCTGCTTCCTGCTAATACGGTGCATTCATCCAAGGCTGGGGAGAATGGAACATTGTATATTATTGCTTTGGAGTTTGTGGAGCAGCCGAAAGAAGAGGTTCTGGCATGACTCGTTCCTCCGTTGGTCTGCTCATGAGAAAAGGTTTTTCCCTGCACGGGGATCATATTGAAGCTCTGGGAAGAATTTTTGAAGAGGTCCATTTATGGACCTCTGTTTCTGGATATGAACAAGATCCGCGCTTTCGGTCTGTTCAGCATATTCCCAAGTATGAGAATGTGGAAGAAATGATCACGCAGGCGAGACAAAAAGGAGTTCCGTTTTTCATTACCTGGCAGGAGACAGATATTGTACTGAATGCGAGATTAAATGAAGGATTGGGAAGACAGGATATTCCTGTCCAGGCGGCTGAAATTGCCAGAGATAAGTCAAGACAGCGTCAGTTCCTAAAGCAGGAGGGCGTGGCCTGTCCTGAATTTTATGCTGTAAATACGTTGGATGAGGCTGTTTCAGCGACAGCAAGCGTAGGCTATCCGGTTATTATTAAACCCACGCTGGCCGCATCCAGCAGCCATGTTGCACTCGTGCATTCGCATGCCGAATTGAAGGAGGCCTTCGATAGCATATCGCAACTTGCTATCTCGCAATCGGGGCTATATTTTGACGAGGAATGTCCTGCAATAGCGCTGATTGAAGAGTTCCTGCCAGGGGAAGAGATTACGCTGGATGGAGTAGTTGTTAATGGACGGTTTTATCTGGGCGGAGTCCATAACAAGCTCAGAATGCCAGGTCCATACTTTGAAGAGGATGAATATACGCTACCTTTTCAGGGACAATCCAATGTGGAACAAGACCTTTGCGAGATGGCTCAGCAAATATGCACAGGTCTGAAACTTGTAAATGGGCTGTTTAACGTTGAAGCCAGACAGAACGCCAACGATGAGTATAAAGTGGTGGAGTTCAGCTGTCGTATCAGTGGGGGGCATGTCTATCGCAATATTCGCGATGTGTACGGGACTGATTTGGTGACCGCCCATGCTTATGGTCTTCAGGGGGAGGAGACATTGGCTCCCCATTTTGCGAAAAGAACGGCTCCCAAGTGCGCAACCTGTATCAAATTTGTGTACCGTGATGGCAAGGTGTTGAATAATGCCAGCGGTGAGGCAGCAGACGATGTGAGGTACCGGGCTTATTATCCAGTGGCTGCCAAAGGTAGAGTGGTTCATTCTGCTCCGAAAGGATTCGATATTACAGGTCTTCTGTCTGTGCGTACTCAATATGAGGGACCTGAGGACATCGAATCAGTAAAACAAGTCGCAAGATTGCTGGAACAAAAGCTGGATTTGCAAGTTGCTGAGGTGAGACAGCTTCAATGATACAGACTATTTTGTTCATCCTCTTCCTGTCAATTACCTTATGCGGAGATACAATTCTAAATATTACCTTGATCTGGTCGGTACTGGAGCAGGGCGGGTCGATTACTCATCTGAGTATTATTATTACGATCATGAGTTTGGTACCTATTTTGTTGCAAAAGTATAGTTTTTTTCTTAAAACTGCACTTAAAGAACGACCTTTGCTGATTTTCAGCTTAGCACGCATCCTGGGTATTGTGTTTCTGCTGGTGTTTTTAATTCAATTTGCCGGTAATACCAATGTGTATGGCTTATATCTGATTGGTGGCGTATTCTCCGTGATTCTGTTTTTGACCAATCAGAGTCTGGAAATCTACATGTCCCAGATGGTGTTGGATGGGAAAATCAAATCACACAAGGCCTCGCATGACTTGCAGACTGCGATTCAGATTGGTGCATTTGGAGGAAGTGCGGTAACTGGAGTTTTACTCAGTATAGGCGGATTGCCAATGATCTCAACGGTACTGATGGTGACGCTGGCTGTGGGTATGATGGCTCCTTGGCTCATTCCAATTCTGTCCCGATCCGGTCAGGCTGAGCAGAACGTACAGAAAGAAACAACGGAGGCTCCGCAGATTACGTACTCCGACGCTGTGCGAAAAAAAGTACTGAACATGACCATATTGGCGGTGGTTGTATTAACCGTGCAATTGGGAGCAATCAATTTTATCGTACCGATTTTGTTCCATGATATCTACAATTGGGATTCATCCCGTTACGGGGCTATCGGAGCAGCGATGGGGCTTGGTGCCTTTCTTGCAACGCTGATTCGTAAGTGGGAACACCGAATTCCAATGTATCTATTTGTACTGATTGGCGTTATTGATATCATCATTGGCACGGTACAGGTGTTTGCTGTATCGTTAATCTGTGGATTTCTGC
The DNA here is from genome assembly GCF_018614975.1 of Paenibacillus polymyxa. Lineage (GTDB taxonomy): Bacteria > Bacillota > Bacilli > Paenibacillales > Paenibacillaceae > Paenibacillus > Paenibacillus polymyxa_E. The sequence goes on from NZ_JAGGNR010000031.1 coordinate 12,213, forward strand.
TTGGGTTTGTGTTTAATCGGACTCGTATTATGCAAAGATCTGTCATGTTTGATAACTTGCGCAGCCGCGAAGAGACCATGAAGTGGTCGGGAAGATCAACGTTCGCCACTCAATTCACAAGATCTGTTGTCCCGCTGGTACTGGCACTTCCGCTGTCCCTGATGGGACAGGAGAACACGGGCGTACTGCTAGGAACAATCGGTGTTACGGTGACAATAATCCTGTTTGTCGCCATCCGTTTGGAGAACAGATTGCCACTTCAAGGCATCGAGCCGATTATTGCCGGGGACAGTAAACCTTCAATTTGAAGCAGGCAAACAGTTGTTAAAGGTTGGGAAATGAAGTGTATGTAGGGTCAGCCAGATACGTTCTGGTTGGCCTTTTTTTGGTGGTTCAACCGGAAGACATGTGGATAACCCGAAAGCAGTTAACGATCTCATGACGTATTTAACACAGAGTTAATACTATATGTGGATATCCTGTGTGTATAATACTCTAAATGTGGACAAGTAAGGAGTAGCTTGAGCTAGAGACGATCTTTTGTTAACAGAAATACTTGTTTTCAATTAACTAGTACTATATAGTTCTATATATGACAAATCAAAAAATGAACACGGGACCTGCCAAATCCAAGAGTTCCAATCCGGTGAACCGGACCAAGGCAGTTGAAGTGGCGGCACAATTATTTCTGCGTCAGGGGTACAGCTACGTCAGCATGGATGAAGTCGTGCGAGTGAGTGGGGTATCCAAGTCTAATATTTATTATCATTTTAAAAACAAGGAGGAACTGCTTCAGGCCGTGGTTCAATACTGGATTGCCCAGTATGAGTCAGAGCTGTATCTGCTGCTCAGTCAGCGTGAGCGAGGAGTGGAGGAGCGTATCTACTCGTTCATGGCATTGCTGTCGGCAGGTATTGAGGGCCGAAATTACGAAGGGAGCTGCCCTTTTGTTACGTTATATATGCAGACACCGGACAGTGCACCCCAAGTGAAGGAAAGTATATCCAGATTCTTTCGTGAGCTTAGACCTATGGTGGAGAAGTTGTTTCAGCAAGGTTTGGATCGCGGTGAATTTCGCAAAGAAATCGAACCGGGACCGGCTGCGTTGTTGTTTATTGCAGCATTGGAAGGTTCACTAATCCTAGCGGGAACTGCCCGTGATGTAGGGATTATAGAACAATCGGCACGTACGTTTTGTCAGATGCTTCGTTAATCGAAGCTCTTTTTTTTGAATTTAACTAGTACTATTTAGTACTAAAAGGAGCCGAAAAAGAATGATTGTACATACTAACCGTGTATCCAATGAAGAAAACACAGCATCAAATTCAACAAACATGAATCAGGTAATAAGCGATTCTGATATTGCAGCCACGACCATTTTTATGACAGGAAGCACAGGTTTTATTGGCAAAGAAACGGTCAAACAACTCACACAGGGAGATGCAAAATTACTCTTGCTGGTTCGTTCGGAACAGCGAGCCAGAACTGTGCTGAAGGCTTATGGAGTGAAGTGTTTCGACCGAATTACCTTTATTACAGGTGATTTGTCCATGTCGGGTCTTGGACTTACCGCAGCGGACCGGGAGCGTGCTCTGGAAACGAATGTGATCATTCATGCGGGTGGAACGATGGACGTCACTTTGGAACGAAAAGTAGCCGAGCAGATATTCATGAACGGAGCCAGAGAAGTGGCCCAGCTAGCACAAGAAATTCACCATACCCGCGGATTGAGACACTTTATCCACGTTGTTGGTTATATGAGTCCTTATGGAGAGCGGAATGAACAGGGGAATTATCTACAGGTTGAGCATGTGGATAACAATGAAAGTGCATATGAAGAGATGAAGTTTCATGCCGATCTGCATATTCGCGAGCATGCAGAACAGCATCACTATCCCTTATCGGTTGTAAATCCGAGTACAGTGGTTGGACCACGTCCCACAGGTGAAACCGAGCAAACGGGTGGGATTGGACTGCTCATTCAGGCGATTCAGAAAGGACTTATGCCGGTAGTGCCGGGAGGTTCATCCTATTGGTTACCGCTTGTGGAGAATGACATTGTTGCACAGACGCTTGTTTTTCTATCCAGGGAAGCTGCTCCAGTCGGAGGAACTTATCCACTGTTGGTGCGGAAGGAAGACAGTCCCAATATGAAGGAACTGCTGCAACTCTTGGCGCAGCAATTGGACGTACCCAAGCCCAAAGGGGTTGCGCCACTACCATGGATTCAATGGATCATGAGATCAGGTGGTTCACGCATTAGTGGTGTTCCAGCGGAGTCGGTTGCTTTTATTACCAACAGGTCATTCCCGGTTGAAGAGACGGAGGCCCTGTTTACACGTATGGGGCAATCGTGGCCGGATATCCGGGAACAGCTTCCGCTGGTTACAGCCGATCTGGACTATCGTCTGCGGTATACGCCGTTACCTGAGGATTTTCCGACAGATTATATTCGGTCACGGAGCGGAAATATGGCTACGCTTGGTTGGGAGGGTGAGGGGGAGCCTTGGATTATTGTGCATGGTTTGCTTCAATCTGCAGATGAGATGTTACCGTTAGGAAAACAGCTTAGGGCCCGGACCGGGAACCCGGTATGGTTAATCGATCTCGCTGGATTTGGACGGTCCCCGGTGCATCAGGGAGATGAAGCATTTGAAGGTCAGGTGGATGCACTGCTTGCGGCTCTTGGTGAGTTTGAAGGTCCGGTGAAGCTGGTGGGGCATTCGATCGGTACTGCTATTGCAGCTGCGGCACAGATGCGTAGCGAGCGGACAGACATTCGGCTGGGGTTGCTCCAGCCAGTTGCCAACAATTCGAATCCGAATGTCCTAAGATGGGTTTCCCGTTTGCCAAGAGGGGTGATGCGCTCCCTGCTGCGTGGCAGATCGGAGAAAAGTTGGAATCAAATGTTCAGTTCATTTAGCGGCGTAGGCGTCAGCAGTGTTATGGCTGATACCATGGGCAAGAGAATACGCTCCAGTCTCCAGTCCCCTCGCATTGCAGGAGCACATGCAGACTTGTTGCGCTGGATCCACTCGGGTCAGAGGAAAGGCGCCAGATCAACGTTGTGGGCGAAAATGGAAAGTCAGCATTTTGCCAAGAATGTATTAGTTGTATGGGCCAATCAAGATCAGGAATATCACTATCCCCAGGATATGAACTCACAGGTCGAACGGATAGATGTACCCTATGGACATTACTTTCCGACGTTTCAGTATAAGGAAACAGCTGCAATTCTCGCCGAATGGGCCGATACCTTGAGGTGAGTTCAGGTTTGGACATGCAGGAATCCCGTGCCAATTGTCGAAAGGGTCAAGTCGACTTTTGAGAGCTGAACCAAAGACAGGAGAGATGAATGTATGAGCAAGCAACGTGTGGAAATCAGTAAAAATGTACTAACGGAATGTCTCGGACTGCGCAGCGGAGAGAATCTGGTGGTTGTCGCAGACGATATGAAACGGGATCTGGCTGAATCCATCTATGAGGCAGGTAAAGCACTTGCCGCAGGTGTTCATATTGATGCAGTTGTACAAAAGCCGGACGTATACATCGATGACAAGCTGATCATGCGTCAGGGTGAATTGGTCGAATAACTACAGCGAAGGAAATTGGGCATGTCCACAACGTGTCCACAGTAATGGATAACTGAAGCGGAAATTCAGATTTTACGTCAGATTTACAAACAAATACACAACATGTCCACATTAAATTAATGAATATCCACATGAAACGCCAAAGATATCCACAGCATGTGTGCAATATGTGCACAACTTATCCACAAATCAGATATAACTCGTGTTTTCATCCGATAAAACAGTCGTTTTGGAGTGATAAAACAAGTTATCCACAGGAATATCGCTTTTTTGTTCCAAGTATTTGAAAACATAGAAACAGACTGACTTCCACCACCCGTCACAACCGGGCAAATGAGCAGAGCGGAGACAGCAACCGTATTGCAACGTCTGTTGAAGTTGGCAAAATTGATCTGAAGCCTAAACATTTGATCAAAAATAACCGATACACCAAAGTAACATCTAATGGGACGAAAGCAGTCTGATTATAAGGAATGAGAGGGTATGGGGATAACTATGGACGAGGGAATGCAATATATTAATTTTTCGGTAGGAGACCAGATCTTTGCACTACGAATTGATGAAGTTCATGAGATCATCAGAATGGTGCAGGTGACAACGGTCCCGTTTGGAAGCCCGGAGATCAGAGGTTTTGCTTCGCTGTACGGTAAGGTTGTTTCGGTGGTGAGTCTTCGTGTATTGTTAGGCATGCCGGATCAGGAGGATACTTCTTCTACACGTATTATTGTGGTGCCTTACAAAGGTGGATTTGTACCTTTGATCGTCGATATGGTCGATTCTGTCGTAAGTTACGATCGTTTCGAGGAACCTGCTGAGGAACACCGCCGTTTCATGCTTGGCGTTTTTGACAAAATCGGGTTCTGTAAGGATCATCGTGCGGGCATTTTGAACCTGGATGTATTACTGGGCAGCTTGATCAGATCATCGTAAGGTAACGATCGTAATTCTTTCAATATTCAGTATTATCCTTTGGTTTACCCAAATGTTCCTCATCCGCTTTTCGGGAGAAGGGACATTTTTTTGTGTTGCTAACCATCGAAATAACCACTTTTTGTGGGCGAAGGTTTTTAAATCCGGTCATTTTCGTATATGATGGAGAGTAACAATGCGAAGGGATGACGGGAGACTTTAATGATGCAATCGCTGTATGGAGTGTGGCTTGGTGACGTATTTTTTTGTTTTTCCGGTGAAACATCGGAACCGCGTGTGGATGCATGGAGCCACGTGGTAAGAAGGTTGAATTTTGGCGACGGGGGTCGTCTGTTTCAGCCTGCCGCTCTGCGTCTTGCGGAGCTGCGCTGGCCGAATCCGCTGAGGAACACGGCCGAAGCCAAGAATACGAAGCGGCGTCAACTGCTGGGGCGCACATTGGAAGGATTGGCAGTCTCGCCTAAGGATGCCTTCAGGTTGCTGTTGCAATGGGATGACCGTTTGTTAAATGCAGCCGGAATTCAGGTTGGAGAAGAGATGCGTTACTGGATCAAAGCAGCGCAGTTCACACAGGAGCTGCTGTTGCGGGGAGCAATTGCTCCATCGGCTGAATTCTCAGCAAAGACCGGAGCACGGCGACGGACCGGGCAAGAGACACTGACAGGCGTATGGCGGCCACGCTTGCAGCAGGAGGAGGACATCGAACGATTCCGCGATCTTGCTGAAGCGATGCCTCCGATTGGACTTTCTGCTCCTGGAGCTTATGCTTCATTGGAACCGGAAACGCGTGAAGAAGCAGGTGCTGCGGTATTATTTTCATTCATGAGTGGCATGATTCATGCTGTAGTGACAAGTGAACTGGAGGGCATGGACAGTGAACTGTCCCGTTACCGCACCCCATATCGACGCGGATCTTCGCCAGTAGCCGAGCTCTGGTGGAACAGTCTGATCTCGATGTTCCGTCCTGTGACGGTGCAAGGGCCGACGAACGATATGACAGCGTTTATTCATACGCTGCAAGAAGTTGGTGGAACGTCAATGCCAATCGTGGGAGCAGAAGAGATGGCACCTGCGGAAGGCCAATTGAAGCTGGTGCTCCGCTTGGAGCCGCCGCTGGGCGAACATGAAACGATCTGGGGAATAAGCTTTTGGGTGGACAGTGAGCAGGAACCAAGCCTGAGGTTGCCTGCACGGACTATCTGGGCACATCCAGAGCGAGATCTGGACCGAGGGAAGGTGTTATATACCTCGGCGGCAGAGCAATTATTGATGGCACTCGGGCAAGCAGCAGAAATGGCACCTGAACTGGAGACGGCGCTACTTACCGCTCGTCCGGAGGAAATTAAGCTGGAGCAGCAGGGTTTCTTTGAATTTCTCACGCATGCGGTTCCACGTTTGCAGAAGGCCGGGATAACCGTTCTTATGCCTTCAAGGTGGAGTCGTGCCGGGAAACGTCGTGCGGGACTGCGTCTGCAGATGTTGAATCGGGGAACAGAGCGGTTGCCTGGGGCCACATCGGCACTTGGAATGGAACAATTGGTTGCTTTCAAAGCAGAGCCCATGCTGGATGGTAAACCGGTCACGGCGGAGGAACTGGCAGCACTTGCTGAATCCACAGTCCCGTATGTCATGTTCCGCGGTGAATGGATTGAAGTGGATACAAAAGAGATTCGCCAAGTCCTGCGTTATATGAAAAAAGAAGAAGAACAATATATGCCTCTCTCCGAATGGTTGCATCTGGCAGCGGATGAAGGGGAGGATTCTGCATGGAAGGGTCTTTCCGTCTTTGGCGCAGAATCTGATGGGATGCTTGCTTTCCTGCTCGATGGACAGGTGCTTCGCAGCATTGAGCCTCGTCAGGTTCCGGCAGAATTGCATGGTGAACTAAGACCTTATCAGGAACGAGGCTACCAATGGTTATCCGCGATGCGTGAGCTGGGCTTTGGCGTATGTCTGGCGGATGATATGGGACTTGGGAAGACGATTCAGGTCATTACCTGTCTGCTGGACCGCAAACACGAGGAACGTCAGGCGGCTGAAGAGGAAGCCCGTGAAAATGAGCTGTTGAATGGATCAGATGATTCATTCGCGGTGGATCAGCATTCTAATGTGCAGCAGCCTGTTCATCTGCCTGCACTTATTGTGTGTCCTACCTCGCTGCTTGGAAACTGGCAGCGTGAGCTGAAGCGATTTGCCCCGGATCTGTCGCTGTACATTCATCATGGCGGACAACGGCTGCACGGGAATGATTTTCAGGCAGAAGCGCAGACGCATGACATTGTACTGACGACCTATCATCTGGCAGGCAGAGATGGACCGGATCTGGCTTCGCTGCATTGGTCCACCATTGTGCTGGATGAGGCTCAATATATTAAGAACTACCGTACCAAACAAGCGCAAAGCGTGATGCGCCTGTCTACACTTCATCGTATTGCGATGACGGGTACACCCGTGGAGAATCGACTGAGCGAACTTTGGTCAATTTTCCAGTTTCTCAATCCGGGGTATCTGGGCACAGCTTCATCGTTTCGCCAGCGGTATACGGGACTGGGTCCATCCGAAGAAAATGCAGCAGCCTTGCGTGAGCTTCATCGACTGGTATCTCCATTCATGCTGCGCAGGCTGAAAAGTGATCCGGATATTCGCAAGGATCTGCCGGAGAAGCTTGAACTGAAATCCTATTGTTCTCTGACGCCAGAACAAACGGTGTTATACCAGCGTGTGGTGGATGATCTGATGGGTGGTCTGGACGGCAGAAATGGCATTGCCCGGAAGGGGATTGTTCTGTCCTCCCTGACCAAGCTCAAGCAGATCTGTGATCATCCGGTGCTGGCGGACAGCAATCGAAAAGACCATGGCAAGGCTGAGGCATCCGGTAAGATGGAACGATTGCTTGAACTGCTGGACGCCATCCGTGATAACGGGGAATCGGCCTTGATCTTCACGCAGTATGTTGCTATGGGAGATCTGCTGGTATCGAGGTTGAAACAGCGATATGAGGAAGAACCTTATTTCCTGCATGGTGGTGTGTCCAAGTCGCAAAGGGATGAGATGGTGGAGACTTTCCAAAAAGGAGAGGGTCCGTCCATGTTTGTTCTATCTCTTCGTGCCGGAGGAGTAGGTCTGAATCTGACACGGGCGAGTCATGTCGTTCACTACGACCGGTGGTGGAATCCTGCGGTTGAAAATCAGGCGACGGACCGTGTATTCCGAATTGGGCAGAATCGCAACGTGCAGGTGCATAAGTTGATCTGTCAGGGAACTCTGGAGGAACGGATTGATGAGCTGATTGAGAGCAAGAAGGCACTCTCCGAGCAGGTCGTTGGTTCAGGTGAGAATTGGCTGACCGAGATGTCGGATGATGAGCTGCGTGGCCTGATTTCACTTCAGGGTGAGACGTGGCTGTGACCTTGAACATTCAGGGGAATATAGATGTTGAGAAAGGGGGATTGTTGTGAGTGAAAAATGGAAGATCGAGCTGCATATGTCCCCCGGTGGATGGACAGCAGAAGTAAAAACAGCAGCGGATGCGGATCAGGAAGTTTCCGTTTCTGCTTCCGCTGCTGAGGGCAAGACCGGATCAGCCGCAGGCATGTTCACGGTCACGGGAACGCCGGCGCGACTGAGCGGAGCCCAGCGCGAGGCTGTACTGGCTCAGCTGCGCAAGCGCCCGCTGACGCTGTACGCCTTGCTGCGCGGCGGCCCGGCGCCCGAGGAGCTTGCCGGGCTACTGCCGGCAACGCTCGCGCCCGAGGGCTCGCCAGGCGCAGCCACGGCCCGGGCGGCCGTAGCGTGCACCTGCGGCCGCCCGGGCTGCGCGCATGCCGCGGCCGCTGAGCGCGCCGTAGCCGCGCGCCTCGCGGCCGCCGCGCCGCTGCTGCAGCTGGCGCACGCCGGCCTGCCGCGCGAAGCGCTGCTCGCCGGCGTGCTGGGGGCATGGGCGGAGGAACTCGCCCATGATCCCAGCGGCCCCGGCCGCGCAGCGGAAACGGCTGGCCGCCCGCAAGTGCGGGGCGGCGAAGGCGGCGCGGCCGTCGGCGAGTGGATCGCCGAGGCCGCCGCGGACGGCGCCATGCACCAGCCAGGGCCGGGCTTTGGCGCGGTTGAGGTGCGCCTCGCGCAGCCGGGCAAGCCGCCGGCCTTGCCGGAGCTGACGGCGCTGCTGCCTGGCGTGCCGGCCACCGCAGGGCTGGATCTGATCCGCGAGCGTGTAGCCGCGCGGATGTGGCAGGCTGTCCAGAAGAAGACGGACAGCCCGGCAACCAAATGATGCACCCATTAGAGCGGGGGAGATCTCAGATCACCCCTGCTTGTTTTTATTGCAGCCTGTTGCTCTAAAAGTCCAAAAAACGATCATACAGGCTGTACAGCCCGTATATGTTCATTCGGATCTCTTCTAAAGGACGTCTTTACTAGTGGAGCTTCGCTCCCAATTAAGGTATACTGTCGCAGGGAACATTGCATACAACAACTAGACAACATTTATATTATTGCGATAGGAGTTTTTACATGAAATCAACTACAGGAAGACAGCGCCGCATGGTGGTTATGCTGTCCTCATTGATGATATGCGGAGCTTTGCTTGCCGCGTGCCAGAACGGTTCAGGCACAGAGGAGAGCCAGAATCCGAATGGAACAGGTAACACACAACAGGAGACGGACGGCACAACGGTTCATTTTACGGAGGATAAGGGAACGGATGGCGACAATGCTGGCGGGGATGACACATCATCTTCTGGCAACAGCGGTGAAGGCACGGATAGCGAGTCTGGGAATGCTTCAGCGGGCGAAGGGCAGGGCTCTTCGGACAATGGGAATGGTGCGACAGCGGAAGATCCATTGCTGGAGAAACGCAGTATCAGCGCACTGCAAACGACAATTGATGCACAATCCGTGGTAACCAATGCTGAGTCCATGACCGTCATTGTGAACAAGCAACGGAGTCTGCCTGACGGTTACGAGCCGGACGATCTGGTGGAGCCGAATGTACCGTTCTCCTTCGACGAACCTCACGAGAAGCGGCATATGCGCAAGGAAGCTGCGGAGGCACTGGAGAAGTTGTTTGCAGGTGCAAAAGCGGATGGCATTGAGCTTCGTGCGGTGTCGGGCTATCGTTCATATCAGCGTCAGGTATCCATCTACAACAACAATGTCAAAACCAAAGGTCAAGAGTACACGGATCGCGTGAGCTCTGTGCCAGGCCGAAGCGAACATCAGACTGGTCTTGCCATTGATGTATCCAGCCCGAGTGTGGGCAATGTGCTGGAAGAGGTATTTGGTACATCGAAGGAAGGCCAGTGGCTGGCTGAACACGCTGCAGAATACGGATATGTCATCCGTTATCTGCAAGGTGAAGAAGATACAACAGGTTACGTCTATGAGCCTTGGCATATCCGGTACATCGGTACAGATTTGGCACCGGATGTGGCGAAGAGTGGGTTAACTCTGGAAGAATACTTCGATGAGGCTAATATCAAGTTGTAATGCGGATGCTTTCTCCTTAAAGAAAAGATACTAATACTAATTCTCATAAATCCCCGATTGAACCGTCCTTGATCTAAACAATGGGCAGTCATTCAGGGGATTTTTTTTCTGTGCAAAAATGTTAATGGAGTTAAGATAGAATTAAACCTCATTCTATTGTCCGAGATGATGGTGGACTGATATAATTCATGTTTAATCCAGTGTTCAATTTAGACAAATTCAACCAAAGCGAGGGACGAGAGAATGAGCAGACAGCAGGTTTTTACGGGCTCCCCATGGGAACCGTTGGTGGGATATTGCCGTGCCATCCGTGTAGGGAACCGAATTGAAGTGGCGGGTACAACCGCGATGCAAGATGGTGTAGTTGTTGGGGCAGGTGATCCGTATGCACAGACAAGGTTCGTTTTGCAGGCGATCGAGAATGCACTGAAAGAACTGGGGGCTGACATGTCGCATGTGGTGAGAACCCGGATGTTTGTGACCGATATCTCCAGGTGGGAGGAAGTTGGCAAGGCGCACGGTGAATTTTTTGGACAGATCCAGCCTGTAGCCACCATGGTTGAAGTTAGCGCACTCATTGATCCCTTGTTGATGGTTGAGATTGAAGTGGAAGCGATTGTTGAAGATGCAACCCAAGCCGACTGATCCTGACGGTTATCGGGAAGATATCTAAGGAACACAGGATGTTTTATTTGTGGCCTTCAGGTCCTCTTTTTAAAATGTAAAATGTAAAGAACACCAGACACGTTGTTTCTCGAATTCCTCTGATAAAAACGCTGTAAACAGCTGTGTATTCTGGTCTGATCCGAAAAAATTCAGATACGCTTCGCTTTGGAGCAAGTTTGAGGACACGCTCTAAAAAACCAAAAACCAAAAACCAAAAACCAAAAACCAAAAACCAAAAACCAAAAACCAACAAACCAACAAACCCTAAAAATAACCTTACCCGTGCCTGTCAGATGACAGGCGGATAAGGTTATTTTGATTAGGCTAGCCGTATAGCTGCTGGCTGGTCATCGTGATGCGTTACACGCATTACAACACATGCCAGAAGATACATGCGATTTGCAATATTCAGTTTCAGCATATGCTTAGCACGTGCTTTTCACTAATCGTATTCATTATTTCGCTTCCAGCTCCGCTGCAGGTGCTTCAACAACCACTTTCCATGCTGTTCCGATCGGAGGCAGGCTGCGTGTCAGCATAGGGCTGTAGAATCCAATGACTTTAGCGCCTTTGGTGAGTTCTTCCGCTTTCACCGTCTCACCTTCGTGGTTCACGATCCGTGTGTCTTTGTCGATGTTCAGCACGACATGGTCAGGAGCTGTTTCTGTTAACCGTGTACCTGTGATCTCAATCTGTGAGACGCTGCCTTCAGCTGTTGTTACATTTTCAATCGTACCAGCCGTCCCCAGAACCTCTTTGGATTGTGTCTCAGACACCGCAGTCGCATCCAGTACAGTGACTTTATAGGTAGGCGTTTGTGGTGGCAAACTTTCAAGCATAACTTGGGAGTGTGTAGCCTCCACATTCATGCCAATGGCCAAGTCCTTCAGTGCAATCTCTTTACCTTCTGCCGAGATGAATTGCGTATCTTCATTCAGATTGAGCACAATACCATCCAACCCTGCACCGCCAATCTGGATGGACTGATATTTATCTTGGTTCGAGATTCTGGTAATCACACCGTGCTCAGTAACCGTCTTCACTTCCTCTTCACTGGAGATCGTCACCTGATTGCCCGTTGTGTTCACTTGTCCATGCAGTGCTTTCTCAGCAAAAGAAGCCGGTACATACAATTTGCCGCCTGTGATTTCGGGCGCTGTGCCCAGCGTGAGCAGCATTTTATTCAGGGAATATTGATCCTTGCCTGTAATTACCTGTGTCCAGAGAGCACCACGAGTCAGCTCTGCAGTTTTAGTTTCTTTATTCCATTCCAGTTCAATACCCAGAGCGTCGGTAAGATCACGCAGCGGGATCATGGCTACTTTGCCATCTTTGTTCCAATAACCATCAGAGATGGATGCACCATTTACGGATACGTTTACTGCACCAGCTGCGTTACTATCTGCTGAAACGGATGTTTGATGGACTGGTTGTGTGTTGTCCAGTGTTGCTGCATAAGCGGCTCCACCACCCAATGCCATGGATAGGGCCATCAGTGCACTTACTTTTTTCATGTTGTTCTTCATCCATATTCATCCCTTCTAATCTGTGTACTGACGCGGTAAAATCTTCCTTAGGGCCGCGCTTCAAGTTAATAGACGGGACAAATCGTCTAAGTGTTGCAGTTGGAATGCAATGAATGTAAGCGGTATGTTAGTTTAAATTAGAAATATCGCTTGTATTGCAGGTTACCCGCAGCGGGATCAGGTTAATTTCAGGTAGTGCCCAAACCTTTGTCCTATTTCACATTCAAGTACGAGGAGGAACGGATAAGATGAGTGATATGTTGGTAGCGCTCTATCGTTTGCCGGAGCAAGAGAGTGGACTGAGAACGCTTAAGGAATCCTCCATTGTGATTCGAAGAGCCATTGCCCCAGAAAAACAGCTTGTACTGGATTGGGTGAGGTCACATTTTAGCCAGGCTTGGGTGGATGAATGTGAGGTCGCTTTTGCGCGTCAGCCGGTGTCCTGTTATATTGCGGTTGAGCATGGGAAAATGATTGGATTTGCCTGTTACGAAGCGACATGTCGCAACTTCTTCGGACCGACAGGTGTGAGTCAGGATGCACGGGGCAAAGGTGTAGGCACAGCCCTGTTACTGGCCTGTATGCATGCGATGAAGGCGGACGGTTACGGGTATGCGATTATCGGATCAGCGGGACCTGTGGATTTCTATGCCCGGACGCTGGGTGCCGTGAAGATTGAAAATTCAACGCCGGGTATTTACGAAGGCATGCTGCGGGCAGACTAGACGATAATGATGTTGTGGAAGTTGTGGAAAAGGAAGGGAGGACGATGATGAGCACGAAACAAATGTTACACATCGGAATGATCGGTACAGGATCAATCTCGGATCTTCATATGAGGTGTTATGCCAAAAATGAGGATGCCGTCATCTATGCGATCTGCGATTTGAACGAAGAGCGGGCTAAGGCTGCGGCACAGAAGTATGATGCTCAATCCGTATACACCGATTATCGGGAGATGCTGGAGGACCCGCATGTGGATGCTGTCAGTATCTGTACCTGGAATAATACACATGCGGAATTTGCCATTGCTGCACTGGAGGCAGGCAAGCATGTATTGCTGGAGAAACCGGTGGCAACGAATGTGGAAGATGCGCTCCGGATTGAAGAAGCGGTGAAGAAGAGCGGACGAACGTTTATTGTTGGATTTGTGCGTCGGTATGATAACAATATGCAGATGATGCGCAGATTCATTGACGCCGGGGAGTTTGGTGAACTGTATTATGCCAAAGCTTCCATTCTGCGGCGTAACGGCAATCCAGGCGGTTGGTTTGCTGATAAAAGCCGTTCCGGCGGAGGCCCCCTGATTGATCTGGGCGTACATATTATCGACCAATGCTGGTACCTCATGGGCAGGCCGAAACCTGTTTCGGTCAGTGGAAATACGTATCGAAAGTTGGGCAATCGTGCCCATATCGAACATCTTTCTTTTTATAAAGCAGCCGACTACAGCGCAGCTGTGAATGACGTGGAAGATATGGCGAATGCACTCATTCGGTTTGAAAACGGGGCTTCGCTGGCGGTGGATGTAAGCTTTACCTTGCATGCACGTGGAGATGAATCTTCGGTGAAATTATACGGCGAGCGTGGTGGGTTCGAACTGGAGCCGGAGACACTGATCGTCACGGAGAAAAATAATACCATCCTGAATATTGAACCCCAGACGGACAATACGGGTCTCCATATTCATAGTGCATTCCAGAACCAGATTGACCACTTTGTGGATTGCTGCCTGAACGGTACAGAGCCGATCAGCCCAATTGCGGATGGGGTGGCTTCCACGCGCATGCTGTGCGGAATCTACGAATCCGCTGAGAAAGGGCAGGAGATTCGTCTGGATTGAGTTCATCTTACATGGCAGTTGTCCTTCATCATATTAAAAAGCATGCGACTTCCGCGTGATCTGCGGCTGCGCATGCTTTTTGGCATCAGTCATTTGTTCAACGGTGAATTTTCGTACCCAGGGTCATCATAATCCGTATCCTGCAGCCTTGGAAGCACGTTCATGCTCTCAATTGCCTGCCGGGTATCCGGCGTGCCATGATCATACAGAAAGGTATACAGCAAGGTCATGCCATCCGAAAATTGCTCTGTTGCCTCATCGTGGTCTGCTGATTTGTAGGGTACCGGGGCTCGTTGCAATGTATAGGCATCGTCATCCTCCAGCACCTTCATCAGATCCTTCAATCGACCCAATTGCCCGTCATCTACCAACACTTCAAAGGGTGTAGATTCGTTCTTTGTTTGCTCAATAAGATTATGTGATACCGATACATACAGATGTTGTTTGTCGTCCTGCATAATCCAACCCCCATTCTGAAATGGAAAAAAGACGCTTCTACTGTTAATAAACAGCAAAAAGCGCCCTGAAACGAGCTACTATGCTCGTGTGTTATTTACTCATCCACATGTTCAGTCACATAGTTATTTCCCAAATCTCCCCGTTACGGGCACCTGGCGGGTACCGGCCTCCATCGATCCTGAACACAGGGGACAGGCGGGAGGGCCTGAGGATGCCTTCTTGTTTGTTTTTGAAGGCACAGCTGGCTTCTGTCTTAGCCAAGCTTTACAGGTGGATGAACTGCACTTCCAGACCGCAACGGTCTCCGTACGCTCAGCATTACCTGAACCTGAAGTGTGCGAATGTGAAGTGGAGGAACTCGCAGCTGTCGGACTCACACCTGTGGTACTGAACGCCTTATGGTTGCGAATCTCCCCACTGCCACGCCGTTCACCGAGGCGATCCTCATCACGTTCGTTGTGGACCTCGTAGTCACGACGGTCACTGTGGCTGATGGCACGACGCTGTGCCGCATCCCGACCTTCTGAACGGGCACCCGAGCCGGAAGAGCGGCCATACTGTCCGTTGCCTTTACCATATGAAGTCTGACTGCTCGTCCGGCTCTCCTCACGTGGTTTGCGTTTGTCCGGTACTTCCATGCCGAAGGCTTCAAGCAGGAAGCGGGACACATCGGCTGGCTTTCCGTGATGACTTGCCGGCGAGGTGACATACAAGTACTGCTTGGCCCGTGTGATGGCAACGTAGGCGAGCCTGCGTTCTTCCTCCAGCGCCATGTCCAACTCCGCGTCTGTCTGCTGCATAGCAAGCGCAGCTTTCTGATCCTCGGGGATATCTTGGCGCAACGCAGTACTGTGGGGGACAATACCTTCACTGGCTCCAATCCAGTACACACAAGGGAACTCCAGTCCTTTGGCCCGGTGGATCGTCATCAGTTGTACCGCGTCACTGTCCTGTGCGCGGCGCAGAGATTCCATCTCACGGTGTCTTCGGGAGAGCTCATCCGCGAATTGAATGAACTCTTCTACCGTTTCGAATTTTTTGACGGCAGCTTCAAATTCATCCAGGGTTTCCAGCATCGTTTCCTTATAATGGGTGAAGATGCTGGGATCACCACTTTCCATATACTTGTCGTAGAACTGCCTGCGCATCTCCTGAATGGCGATGATGGGTTTTAGTTTGTGCAGCGATTTGATCAGCTTGATGCGTTCCTTGACCTGTTCCTGCTGGAACGGTTTCAGCTTGTCCCATTTCACCAGATGGATGAGCGGGTATTTCTTCGCCTGTTGTTGTTCACAGCGCTGAATCCACTCTAGCCCTGCATCCCGTGATACATAGAGCGGTCCCAGTGCACTGGGAAGAGCATCCATGGCTCGTGGATCAAGGGACAGACGCAGATGATCCATCAGGGGTCTGATGAGAGACTGGTCGTAGAACACCGGGGAAGCACCATGCTGTACAAAAGGCACATCTTTCAACACAAGCTGCTCAAATACAGCTCGGCTGCTGCTGGCTGTCCGGTGAAGAATCGCAATATCACGATAGGTGTGTTGTCCTTCTTCAACCTGTTGACACAACTGGTTTACAACCCACGCCGCTTCTTCCTCTGCATTGGAAGGTGTAGCGAAACGGGGCGCATCGCCGCGGTTTCCGGCGGCACGCAGCCGTTTGTCACGTCTGCGTTTATTGCGGGCGACCAGTTCACTTCCGAGTCCCAGAATGCGTGCATCACTGCGATAATTGATATCCAGCGTCACAATGCGTGCTCCTGGGTATACTTTATCGAATTCCAAAATCGATTCCTGGCGTGCACCATTAAAGGTATAGATCGTCTGGTCATCGTCTCCCACAACCATCAGGTTGCGGTGTGCGGAAGCCAGTTTTTGCACAATCTCATATTGGAGATGATTGGTATCCTGGAACTCATCCACCATAATGTACTGGAAACGCTTTTGAAGCGGCCCCAGAACAGCAGGATCACGAAGCAGCGAGGCTGCCCGTAGTAAAATATCATCAAAATCCATTTTGCCCCGATCCTGCTTCCAGGCTTCGTAACCAAGCAGGACACGCTTGGCATCGCGTTCTTCCTGCGATTTTTCAGGCAAGTCGGTTGTTTCCGATCCTTGCATCTTCCATGCGGACAGCATGGCCAGCAGACTTTCAGGCTGGAAAGCTTCACTCATGCCATTCTGGCGAAGAAGCATCTTCAGCACCGTATGCTGAGCTCGCGACTCGCCAAAGATCTCTTCCTGCACACCGTAATGACGCAGTAATGTCAGGGCAAAAGAGTGGAAGGTGCGAGCCTGCACGGCTCTTGCGGCTGCCGGGCGTATGCCTGGCAATGCGGCAATCCGGTCTTTCATCTCGGTGGCGGCTTTGTTGGTGAACGTCACCAGCAGGATACTGCCTGCATGTACGCCACTGACCTCTATGAGGTAGCCTGCTCTTGCAGCCAGCACAGTTGTTTTGCCACAACCGGCTCCGGCGAGCGTCAGAATAGGTCCTCTGCCATGACGGACAGCCGAAATTTGTGGTGCGTTTAGCTTGATGCCTGCCTCTTCAAGCGCACGAAAATAGAAGGCATCCTGTTGATCATTGTCCACGAGTTGCCGACTGGTCTCCAGCGGAGCAGACGGGGACTGGGGCAGGGACGCCGCCGGGGTAACCCCGAGCGGACGGGGGTAGAACGTTGAGTTCGGACTTAACATGTTTCATCCACCTCTGTATGCATTCAGGGATAGGACTATCCCGGCTAAAAGTAAACCATTTGCCCTTTTCACAATCGCATTGTAAATTGGTATGATAGAGTTAGTCGCCTAATCAGGCGGTTAAGTATGGTCAAAGCTTCATTATACCCGAACATATGGTCTTGACGAAAGCCCCCGATTTCATCCAGTATCGGTATAAAACGGGCAGCTGCACGAGATTACGCAACTTTTTGGCATGATATCGTATAAGTTATATGCCTGAGCATTTTGCATGAAGGATGTAATATGCTAATTTACTATTAAATAGAAATGATAATATTGGTTTTGACGGGACAGAGGAGGAATGGTCATGAAACTGCTTCAGCGCATCAAAGACGGAGCGAACAAAGCAACAGAGCGTGCCCAACACGCCGTTGAGATTGGGAAATTGAACAACCAGATTGTGGGCTTGCAACAGGAACAAGAAGTCCATTTTACAGATATGGGTCGCATCTTCTATGAGGGTTATCGGGCACAGGATATGACGCGTGCAGAAAAAGAAATGGTGGATCTGTCGCAGCTCTGCGACGAATTGCAGGACGAGATTGATGGGCTTCGCAACAGGATTGCACAGCTTAAGAACGAACGGTTGTGCGAGTGTGGACACGTCGCTTCTCTGGATGCCAACTTCTGCCCTAAATGCGGACGCAAGTTAGGTGAACTCAAGACGCCAGCACCTACAGTAGGAGCTGCAGGAGTCGCAGGAGCCACCACAGCCGCGAGACAGGAGGCCGCTGTAGCTCAGACCCAAACTCCGGAGCCGGACTTCTACGATGCGCCACCTGAGTTGGAACTGGAGGAAGACGAGCCGTATCACACGGTCATTCCGTCCATAGCGGATCTGGAGACGGAATCCGAATACAACAGTACGGAGTTTACCCAGGAAGAGAAGGAAGCGTTCGATGCGGAGTGGGAACGTCGCAGAGATGAAGAGATGCAACGGGAACGTGAGCGTCAGCAGGAACTGGACGAACGCATCCGCTACTGGAAAGAAAACAACCCGATCGTGAATACGGTGGACGTACAGACCGAAGTATCACGCGAAATGGTGAATTGTCAGATTTGTGCAGCTGAGCTGCCTAAAGGTTCGAAGTGGTGCCCGCGCTGTGGTGCTGAACAGATCTGATCTGATGCAGTAGAAGCACTGTCGCATCATTGTGAGGCAGTGCGGGTTGCTGACAGCATGGGGGGACGGGAATATGGACCAACTGCTGCATCATTTGCGTCATCTCGGGTTTACCGAGATGGAATCTAAAATTATGGTGGAACTCGCTCGTCAGGGATCGGCCTCAGGATATGAGGTTGCGAAGCGGCTGGGCGTGTCCCGTTCCAATGTATATGCGACCCTGCAACGGCTGGAACAGCGTGGATTCTTGCGGTGTAGTCCTGGGGAACCGGCGAAGTATAGTGTGCTGAAGCCAGAGGAGATGACACGTATGATCTCCGATCAAATGCGTACCTCACTGGATTATGTCCAGAGCAGCATGCCCAAGAGTGAACCGGAGAAGCCTGTCTTCTATAACGTCGAAGGGGACAAAAATGTGTTTGAGAATCTGAGCCGTGAATTGGCCGAGGCTCAGCATGAGATTGTTGTAGACGTCTGGCGTGAAGAGGCAGAGCTGCTACGTAATGATTTACAGCAAGCTGAAGCTCGCGGTGTAAGGCTGTTATGGTCGTGTGATGGTGGCGAAGGCATGCTCGATCAGCCTGTTCCTTTGCCGGGACTACCTTTGTACGGCACAGGTAATGGTCGGAAATTTTCCCTGGTGGTGGACCGCCGCTGGTGCATGCTGGGCATGCGCGGGGAATCATGCGCCACACAGGCAGTGGTGACGGAGCATCCGGTAATGACCGGACTGCTGCTGAATCATTTTGCTCAAGAGCTGGTGTTGTACGAACTGGAACAGGATATGGGGGAGGAACTGGAGTCTCGCTATGGGCACCGGTACGAAGAACTCTCTGCGCGTTATTGGTCTGCTCCTTCAGGAGAGGGTGACCAGAGCTAGACAGATCGGCAACTAATTCACCTCTGATGGAGTGAACATGTCAGCACAAAGGTATGTATCTTGATGGAACAAATACGTATGTACATAAAGCAGGCGCTGCCCGAAGGCAGACGTCTGTTTGTGCTGGTTTGAGATATGACAGTGATGTTCGTCACAGCATCTGTTTCCAGTCAAGTCGATAGTAAAGGTATGAAGTTATGCTATTTTTGAGAAAATGAAGCTATGAACATTCGATTGAACTGGATCGGGTTGAACAGGATCCTACATGATCACTCTTTGGGCACGTGATATAGAGCTTCGAGCACATCCGTATAATAAGCTGTACCATGGGGTACAAATTCCGTTGCCCGAATCACGCGAACGATACGTTCCGGTTCATTAGCTGCATGATCGCTTGGCGACTGAGTCTGAACTCCGGTAGCTTGAATGACGTCGATCTCACTACGGAACAGAGCGAGTAGATCATCCAGCGGCACCTCATACAGGCTATCCACCTCGCTGGGCTGCAGAACGTAGGATTCAAGCGGCTGGTTCAGACATAATCCATAGACCGCACTGAATTCCCGATCTACGAATGGAACACCACGCACCTCTCCTTGGAGCTGCTGTGTAGCCGTGAATAGATAGGTTAGTGCCTCGAATGGAGTATTCACACCCAGTTCTTCCTCCAGCTCACGACAGGCGTCTTGCAGTTGTTCACCTGCGGTGAGATGACCTGCTGCTGTAATGTCGTAACATCCGGGGAAGGTATCCTTAATATCACGCCGCCGCTGAAAAAGAACCCGTCGCTGTTCGCCTTCGTCACGCACGATCCAGCAGTGAAATGAACGGTGCCAATAACCTTTGGCATGAACCTCACTGCGTAGTGCTGTACCGATCCAATGTTGCTTATCGTCATAAATGTCGAAACGTTCTGGGGTCATGAAACGTATCTCCTTATATAGCAGATTTTAAAGTTCAAAATTTCACAAAGTATGTTTTAAACGAAAGGGGAACGATCGTATGGAATGCATTGTACACTTTCAGGTGATTTATCCGCAACCTCAGGAACGTAAAAGTCTTAGAGGACTTATATTTGTAGGGCAAGGTCAGGAACCGGCTAACAGTCAATTAAGCAGCATGTTTAAGGATATGGGATTTAATGTACGTTTGGAAGATGAGGCCCAATTGTTGTTCAAGCCAGTGGATGCTTCGGCAAACTTTGAATATATTCGTGTGACAGAGCTTGATACGGGGGAAGAAGTTTACAAGGAAGATAAGGATCTGAAGTCGATCCTGGAACATTTGCTGCCACGCCGCTTCTAATTCATGAGTATGGCCGCGAATGGTATTCATGGGGGAGCATATGTAATACATGTATGATAGGCATAAAAAAGGCCCCACCTTTACGGTGGAACCTTCAAACCTTTAAGCTACGCAATAATTTGTTAATGAAGCCCATATGGCTAGCTTTTCATACATAAATCCTAGCAAGTTGGGAAGTTGTTCTCGACATTTGCTATCAGGATGTATATCCGGAATTTAACTTCGGTGTACGGTGTACCATTAACGCTAATTGTAATTACGCTGTTGCGCCGCTGCCTTCTGCAGCGAGTTCTGAAGTACAGTGCGAGCAGCGGGTAGCTGCGGCTGGAATTTCAGATAGGCAATACTTGCAGGCCTTGGTCGTTTTTTCTGGCTCGGGCTTTTTGTGTTCTTTGCTTTTGAGATAGTTGATGCCCTTCACAAGCATGAAGATACAGAACGCAACGATAAGAAAATCAATCATGACGTTGATGAACTGCCCATAAGCAATCACGGTAGCCCCGGCTTCGTTGGCTTGAGCAAGTGTGGTGATCTCCTGTCCGTTTGCTGTTTTGATATCCCCGTCCAGATTGATGATTTTCTGACTGAAGTCAATTCCACCCATCAGTTTTCCAACCGGGGGCATAATGATATCATTCACAAGGGAGGTGACGATTTTACCAAAAGCAGCCCCGATAATGACACCGACCGCCAGATCGATGACGTTGCCGCGTACGGCAAATTCCTTGAATTCGTTAAGTACGCCTTTCATGTTTGCATATCTCCTTTGATCATTCAATTTAAAATATAGGTCGCGTATCCATCCATTCTCCGTTCAGATCCGCGCTTCCGTTCTCATATTGTACATAAAAAATAGATTCCAATCACCCCCTGTTTGCAAATTAAGACAAGTTTCCGCAACTTCCATGAAAATACTTCTTTATTTCACGGCGCTGATTCGGTATACTTCTAACATTGTTAGTTATGTTTAACCTTTTATATTCAGGTTCGCGATCATACATTGTAACGAATCATGGAGCCAAAAATTAAATATGCCGTTACTCGTATATGTGCAGGAATAGGCCTGCATGTCTCTACCCGATCACCGGAATGATCGGACTACGGGAAAGATGTTGCAATGTTTTGTATGGATGGCATGAGATCATTCTCAGGCAGTTTGACTGAAGAGCTGGTTCAAGTAGCTTCTATCTGTTTCTGATTACACTGTCTGGAGTTTCTCACAACAGGCTTGAACTCCTGTCTTTCTGTCCATCCAGCACACTTGCAGCATCCATACGGCTTGTCCTTATACGTACAAGTCCGTCTTTCCCGTCTCCGGTTATTCCGTAGCGTGTGAAAAGGCGGGCTTTTTGCTTTTTTACCATGCGATTGGAAGAGCATGTGAGCTTCTGTGCGGAGGGCATTCAGGGGGAAGAATTACAATGCAATTGTTAAAAGACAAGGTAAGACAGGAAGGCATTGTCCTGTCCGAGCAAGTACTCAAAGTGGATTCATTCCTGAACCACCAGATGGACCCGGTTCTGATGAAGGAAGTAGGTAAGGAATTCATTCGCCGCTTTGAAGGTGAGAATATCACACGTGTGCTGACGATTGAGTCGTCAGGAATCGCACCCGGCATCATGACTGCGTTGGAGCTGAACGTGCCGCTGATCTTTGCACGGAAGCAGAAGTCGCTCACACTGACCGAAGATATTCTGGTGGAGAAGGTCTACTCCTTCACGAAGCAGGAGACCAATGAAATTACCGTTGCCAAGAAGTTCATGAAGCCTGGTGATCGCGTGCTGATCATTGATGATTTTCTGGCGAATGGTGAAGCGGCATTTGGTCTGGCTCGCATTGTGGAGCAGGTTGGAGCCGAAGTGGTTGGCATCGGTATTGTTATTGAAAAAGCATTCCAGCCGGGAGGTCGCTTGCTGAAAGAAGCGGGATACCGTGTGGAATCGCTGGTTCGTATCGGGGCACTATCGGACGGACAGGTTACATTTGCGGACGAGGAGGGCACGAACTAATATGGCACGCGAACGTATTTTTCAACGGCATCGGCATCCAATCAAAACGTTCTCCCTCGGACTACAGCATGTGCTTGCGATGTATGCAGGAGCCGTTGTTGTCCCATTGATCGTCAGTAACGCATTGGGTTTTACACAGGAACAACTAACCTATCTCATTGCCATTGACCTGCTCGCATGTGGTGTGGCTACACTGCTTCAGGTATGGGGAAATAAATATTTTGGCGTAGGGCTGCCAGTCATGCTCGGCTGTGCATTCCAAGCCGTGTCTCCGATGATCCTAATCGGGATGAACAGTGGAGTATCTGCCATTTACGGAGCGATTATTGCCTCAGGGCTGTTTGTATTGATCTTCTCCGGAATCTTTGGGAAGCTTATTCGGCTCTTTCCGCCAGTGGTTACGGGTTCGGTGGTTACGATTATCGGTCTAACCTTGATTCCGGTTGCTTTCCATGATCTTGGCGGCGGTCAGGGGTCAGAAGATTTCGGCAGCGGAGTGAACTTGTTACTCGGTTTCGGTGTGCTGCTCTTTATCATTTTAATGACTCGTTTTACAACCGGATTTATTCGCTCCATCTCGGTACTGATTGGTCTGCTAGTAGGTACAATTGCGGCAGGGTTTATGGGCGAGGTTAATTTTGCCCCTATTCGCGATGCAAGTTGGTTCCATGTTGTTCAGCCGTTTTACTTCGGTAGACCAACCTTTGAGATTGTACCGATTTTGACGATGATCCTGGTGGCGATTGTCAGCGTGGCCGAGTCCACAGGTGTATTTATGGCTCTGGGCAAAATTCTGGACAAGGACTTGTCCTCCAAGGATCTGGCGCGCGGTTATCGCGCAGAGGGTCTAGCCATTGTGTTAGGTGGTATTTTCAACTCATTCCCGTATACAACGTATTCGCAAAATGTAGGGCTGGTACAGATGACACGTGTGAAAACACGTGATGTCATTGTGGTGGCTGGTGGAATCCTGGTGGTCATTGGATTTGTACCAAAAATTGCAGCCCTCGCACAGCTCGTTCCAGGGGCAGTACTTGGCGGAGCCATGGTGGCCTTGTTTGGCATGGTGGTATCATCAGGCATTCGAATTATCGGCAGTCAGGTCGATCTGAACCGACATGAGAATTTGTTTGTCATCGCTTGTTCTGTAGGTATGGGGCTTGGGGTTACTGTTGTACCTGAGTTGTTCGCAGGTGCACCGGCCTGGGCTCAGATTATGCTCGGTAATGGTATCATTGCAGGCAGCTTCACGGCGATCTTCATGAACCTTTTGTTTAATGGTCTTGGTACCAAGGAAACGACTGCCAAGATGGCTGAACAACAGGCTGATAACATCCTTGTGGAGTCTGGCAAATCCGCTTAATCAGTGCAATTTAATTATCATCCAGCACGATTGTTACGTTAACTCTTCTGAATAGAAGTTTAACAGGATGAACATTCAATCAGGTTAATCAATACTATATCCAGCATGAATGATCTATGAAATAAATCTTTTATGCTATGAATGTTCAATCGCATGAACGAATGAAAGAGACACTTTTAGATGAGAAACACCGAAGATACAGGCTCAGCAGAGTCGTGTTTTCGGTGTTTTTTTGTTTTGTTTATCATCAGCATAAGTGTCCAATGTGCCGCTGTACAGGAACAATACAGGAACAAGACCTTATGCCGGATGTAAGAAATTATTCACCTAATTCGATGGCAAGCCATGTTGTATGAAGAATAGACTGTTATCATGCACGGGGATATACAGCCAAGAGATAAGTGATCCAATCGCTTTTTGATTACATAACAATAATTTCACTGGGAGGAACTATGAATTACCAACCTGTATTAAAACAAGATCGAATGAAGTTTCTGGATTTGTTTCGAGGGTTTTCCTTGATAGGCCTACCATTCGTAAATATATTAGCACTGTGGGTTATGTTGAAGCCGGATACTCGTGTAGATTTTTGGATCCAACGAGCATTATATTTTTTGGTGGAGGCGCGTTTTTACGATATCTTCTGTTTTTTATTTGGCCTTGGATTTTATCTTTTTCTAAGCCGGTCAGCTGCCAGAGGTCAAACCAAGCTGTTTCTCTATATCCGCAGGATGCTTATTTTATTAGCGCTGGGATATATTCATCAACAGTATCAGGCTGGAGAAGCTTTATTTCTTTATGCCATCATAGGGCTGGTTGTCATTCCGTTATACTGGGCACCTCGAACTGTGAATTTGGTGATCGGTGTGGTGGGATTCATTGCGGCCGCCGCGATAGGTGTCAAAATGCTAACGATTCCTTTTTTAATTATACTGGGATTGTCAGCAGGTCAATATCAACTGATGGAGAAGATCCAGAAAGGACTTCCGTATCTGGGCAGACTCTGGTTCATTTCATTCATCGCTTCTATCGTGGGGATCGGTATCATGTGGTGGGTTGCTCCTCCGGATGCGATGAGTCCGTTTCTATATGAAGTGATTGGTGTGAGCCTGCCTGCCGCTGAGCAAGCCAATATGGATGCTGCTTTTCGATTAGAACATATCGGTGTGGCAATTGGTCCGGTCGTATCCATCTTTTATCTAAGTACATTACTGAGATTGAACCAGAACGTGACCTTTGCCAAAATCTTGAGTCCCCTGCATGCATTCGGACGAATGGCCCTGACCAATTATATTGCACAGACCATCATTTTGTTGGTGGTATACCAACTCATACTTGCAGATGCTGCTGTATCGTATATGGTGTCTACTCTTGTGTGCATTGGTATGGTTATTGTACAAGTCATCGCCAGTAATCTGTGGATGCGCTGGTTCCAGTATGGGCCGCTGGAATGGGTATGGAGATGTGGTACCTATCTAAGTTTCATTCCGATCCGTAAAAAGCATTCTGAGCCACGTGTTCATGACACAGGGGTGAGAGGTTGACTCGTTTCCCTCGTTATAATCAGAGACGATCCACATCCGGTTGAACGGAAATGGATCGTCTTTTCTTTTTGGGACACGTATACCTTCTGCCTGAAGTTACAGATGACGCAGCTGTTTTTCTGCAAAATCGCCAACCCACGGCAGCTTCAACCATTTCCCCTGCAGGCTGGTAACGACCATAATAAGCCAGACCACAACACCAAGCAGGGATAACAGCGATGCCACCAGTGGTCCGAACAACGGAAGGAAAGCTGATAATACATGCCCGACCATAATGATGCCAAAGACCGTTACAGATTGCAGCGCATGAAATAACACGAATCGGCTCCGCTTCTCCACAGCGAGAAAGACAATCCCACCTACAAAGGTAAACAGATAACAGAGCATGCCAGCAATATTTTCATCCAGACCGCTAGATGATTTCATGGGGGACATCCGGCCCAGCCTCCTTTGTCCTTTTTATATAGGCTATGATGGAGATGGACAGAACTGAACCGGTGAATTTAGTTGAGATAATAGATAGGGAGAAAATATGAAGCATGAAACAGGGGCGATATCAGCTGATGTACAGCTTGAACCGCCCCTGTTTCGATGATGACTCTGTACAGTTAAAGGAACGAAGGGTTATCCACCTTGAAACTGTCTGCGTGGGCTGTCGATCTTGCCTTTTTTGTCTGTATCGTCTTCTTTGGGGACCAACCGCTCATCGGTTCGTCCTTCGTGGTGATTATCAAAAGCATACTCCGTCAGTTTCCATTCTGACTTGCCGAGAACGGGATCGGCCGGGAAATGTTGCCCGCGGTGCAAATGTTCCTCACGTCCGGCTTCGTTGATATATACTCCATCAACTTCCACCTTTTCATGTGAAAGGGGTAGCATATCCTGTTCTTTGCGTTCCATGAAACGGCGCCTCCTTTGGATACCAATAATTTAACTGTATGGGTTGTCCGTGATAATATCCCCCGAATAGTTCCGTGTTATGCTGGATATATTAATTCCGTATAGAATAGCGGCATTCATAACATATGATTCGGAATTAAACTTTTTGGGCATGAAAACCGTTATATTTATTAGAGGAAATCGTCAAGTCGTAAGATACTTCCGAATATGCTACAATAAGATTATGATTCATTCCGAATCATATCGGGTATTTATAGTGTCAGGTACTTGCTTTCTAGCGAGGTTCCCGACCTAAAGCTTGCTTTAAGCCGCGCACACAACTTCATGGATGGCATTTAAGACTTATTCGGCATTCTCTAAACGGAGCATTCACTTTCAACGTTTTGGGAGGGAATTACAATGGCAACGAAAGGTCACAATGAGGTCAAAGAAAGTTTGAGGGAAATGACTCGGATTTTCCGTCCTAAAGATCCAAAAAAATTCGTGAAGGAGTACGTGAGAAAATACCGGATTACGGGTGGATACGAGGAAGAATTGACTTCTGTGGTTGAGCATGAGCTTGTCAAGATGGATTCTTCCGTGTCCTGAAACAACACACAACTCTGATTATACTGTTCCGATAATGAATAGAACCGTCTCCCGGGCGATAAGCTCCGGCAGGCGGTTTTTTTTGCGTTCCTGCTGCATATATATGGGAGTACACCTACAGCGGGAAGGATGAATGCATGTGGACCCTATTTTGAAAACCAAAGAAGAGATTGGCTACATGCGGGAAGCTGGACGAATTTTGCGAAGTTGTCACCAGCATATTGAGCAGTGGATGATCCCTGGTATCACAACAGCAGAGATTAATGAGCGGGTGGAAGAGTTTCTGGCAGCACGAGGTGCCACACCGGAGCAAAAAGGGTATAAGGGATATCCGTACGCGACGTGTGCCTCTGTTAATGAAGTGGTCTGCCACGGATTTCCGGGGGAAGAGGAGCTGGCGAGCGGTGATGTAGTGACCATCGATATGGTGGTGAACAAAGACGGCTGGCTTGCTGACTCGGCCTGGACATATGGCATTGGTGAAACAAGCAGATCCATTCGCAAGCTGATGAAACGCACGGAGAAGGCACTTGAGCGAGCAATTGCCCAGGCGGTTCCAGGGAATACACTCGGAGATATTGGAAGTGCCATTGAACGAACAGCCAGATTGTATCGGTACGGAATTGTTAAGCCTCTCATTGGTCATGGAATTGGTCAATATATTCATGAACCCCCAAATGTTCTGCCTTATGGCAAACGCAGAACGGGCACGATGCTCACGGAGGGTATGGTTATTACGATTGAACCAATCTTTACAAAAGGCAGTTCCGGGGCCGTTGTGTGGGATGAAGATGGATGGACGGTAAGGACGGTAGATGGCAGCTGGGGGGTCCAGTATGAGCATACGGTTGCGATTACTGGGAATGGCCCCTTGATTCTGACCGATGGCACGTGAGAAGAAGTCAGTGAAGAAGAGGACTTGAGTTTTCTCCGAAATGCTCCATGCTGTTTTGAGCTTGAATGTAGCGGTATGGAGCGATAGGCATGTCTTCTGAATGGATATGGAAGAGGTTTCCCATAAATTCGGATCTTTCTTTTGCATAATAGCACATGTTTTCAATGTGAGAAAAATCGCCAATAAATCGAGATTCATCACCGAAATTTGGCAAAAATTTTCAAATGTAGAGTGTAATACTTTTAACTGAAATCGTTTGCAAATCAAGTTGTAGAGCGGTTTTTTACATAAAGTGAACAATTTGTGAACATGTGTCCAAAGATTGACAAAATCATACCCTCAACTTATATTTAATAAGTGATTGAAGCATATAGAATGAATTGGAAGAATGCGCAGACATGCCCTGAGCAGGAAATCACGGGAGTACTGGAAGCGTCATTTTGTAAGCGTTCTGTATGATGAAGAGGATTATGCGTATCGTGCTGAAACGTATCTTTTGTTGCCTTTCTACCGAACGACAGCGGTAATCTACGAAAACGTAAAAAAGTGGGGTAGATCAATGATGAAACAGTGGCAGGTTGCAAAGCGAATTCTCCCCTTGCTGGCGGTGTTCTCTTTGCTGCTATCCGCATGCGGGCGGGAAGACTTGTCGGTAATGAAACCTCAGGGTCCTGTAGCGCAAGGGCAATATGATCTGATGAAGTTATCCATCGCGATTATGATCGTGGTGCTCATCATTGTATTTGCCATAGCGGCCTATGTTCTGATCCGGTTTCGTAGACGAGCCGGGCAGACTGAGATGCCCGAACAGGTTGAAGGTAATTTCAAGCTGGAAGTAATCTGGACAGCCATTCCGTTATTGCTGGTTATTGTTCTGGCAGTACCGACGGTCCAAACGATTTTTGCCCAAGGCGAAGATCTGTCCAATGACAAAAACGCACTTAAGGTCCAAGTCACCTCGCATCAGTACTGGTGGGAATTCACTTATCCTCAATATGACGTAACCACCGCTCAAGATCTCATCATCCCGACCGGAACAAAAATCGCATTCGAATTAAAAACCGCTGACGTGCTTCACTCCTTCTGGGTGCCGTCACTGGCGGGCAAAATGGACACAAACCCGGATGGAACACTTAACAAGTTCAGTTTCTCTGCACCGAATGAAGGCGTTTACCGCGGTAAATGTGCCGAATTATGTGGCAGATCGCATGCTTTCATGGAGTTTAAGGTAAAAGCAGTGAGTCAGGAATCCTTCGACAGATGGGTGAATCAGATGAAAGCACCCGCAGTCCTTCCTGAAGACACTCAATTGGCCGAAAAGTTCAAAACAAACTGCCTTTCTTGCCACGCTGTTGGTGATCAAGGTGGACCGGTTGCACCTAACCTGACGGGCATCGGCGGCAAGGAATCTGTTGCAGGCATTCTGCTGAATTCTCGTGAGGGGCAGGAAGAAGGTAGTCCCGTACTGGATAACATGAAACAATGGCTCCATGATCCACAATCCGTGAAGCCGGGTAATACCATGCCGAATCCCAAAGATCTTGGGTTGACGGATGAAGAAATCGACGGAATTGCCGAATATCTGGCCAACTACAAATTGGACTATGAATAGAACAGCAAGGACGAAGAAGGGGGTACACAACCTTGGCTCATGCGCATAGCGTCAAGAGGTACAGGGGCTTGATGGATTGGATCACCACCGTCGATCACAAAAAAATCGCCATTCTTTATTTGGTTGCGGGTGGATTTTTCTTTGGAATCGGCGGCATTGAAGCCATTTTGATTCGGATTCAACTGATGAAGCCTATGAATAGTTTTGTATCGGCACAGGTCTTCAACGAATTGATTACAATGCATGGAACAACGATGATTTTCCTTGGTGTCATGCCACTTATTTTTGCCATTATGAATGCTGTCGTGCCTTTGCAGATCGGGGCGCGGGACGTAGCTTTTCCGTTTCTTAACGCGCTGGGTTTCTGGACGTTCCTGTTTGGTGGATTGCTGCTGAACCTGAGCTGGGTTATGGGCGGAGCGCCGGATGCGGGCTGGACTTCGTATACGCCGCTTTCGGGCAGTGAGTACAGTGGAACGCATGGTGTGGATTTCTATACCATCGGCCTTCAGATCGCGGGTCTGGGAACGCTCATTGGGGGCATTAACTTTCTTGCAACGATTATTACAATGCGTGCTCCAGGCATGTCCTACATGCGGATGCCGATGTTTACCTGGACGACATTTATTACATCAGCAATCATCCTTTTTGCATTCCCTGCCGTTACGGTAGGATTGGTTCTGTTAACGTTTGACCGTATACTGGGAGCGAATTTCTTCGATGTTGCCGGTGGCGGTAACCCGGTACTCTGGCAGCACATCTTCTGGATCTTCGGGCACCCGGAAGTATACATTCTTATTTTGCCGGCATTTGGTATTATCTCGGAGGTTATTCCGACCTTCTCGCGTAAACGGTTGTTCGGATACAGCTCCATGGTATTTGCCACCATTCTCATTGCCTTCCTGGGCTTCATGGTATGGGCGCATCACATGTTTACAACAGGGCTGGGCAATGTAGCGAATGCGCTTTTCTCCATCTCCACGATGTTGATTGCCGTACCTACAGGAATCAAAATATTTAACTGGCTCTTTACGATGTGGGGTGGACAGATCCGTTTTACCGCAGCAAACCTGTTTGCTGTTGGTTTCGTCCCAACCTTCGTTATGGGCGGTGTTACAGGCGTCATGCTGGCATCTGCTCCGGCAGATTTTCAGTTCCATGATACGTACTTTGTTGTAGCTCACTTTCACTACGTTATTGTAGGGGGACTGGTGCTTGGCTTGTTCTCGGGACTGCATTACTGGTGGCCGAAGATGTTCGGACGTATTCTGAGCGAAACACTGGGTAAATGGACATTCTGGACATTTATGATCGGTTTCCAATTAACGTTCTTTGTACAGCATTTCCTCGGTCTGATGGGAATGCAGCGCCGGATCGTTACATATTTGCCGAATCAGGACTTTGACCTGCTCAATCTGGTCAGTTCCGTCGGTGCGTTTCTAATGGGTGTTGGGGTTATCATGTTCCTCGTGAACATCGTGATCACAACGAGAAAACCAGCCGGGGCACCGAATGATCCATGGGAAGACGGCCGTACACTGGAATGGTCTATTCCATCTCCGCCGCCGGAATATAACTTCAAGCAGACGCCGCTGGTACGCGGAATTGATGCATATTGGAAGGAAAAAATGGCAGGACATACGGAGATGACACCGGCAGAACCTGTAGGTTCGATTCATATGCCTTCAGCAACACCGTTGCCATTTGTAATGTCGATAGGTATCTTTATCGCCGGACTTGGCTTGATGTTCAGCAAGGATGAATTTGGTAATGCATTTATGAATGTCATATTTAACAATTATATTGTAGTTATTATTGGTCTCGTAATCACATTCGGTGCAATGGCACTTCGTTCACTTTATGATGATCATGGCTGGCATATTGAACCGGAGGATCAGGATGAGAAGGAGGCTAGAACATGACAACCTCACATGCCGAACCGGTGAACGACAAATTGCCGCATGAACCGGAGAAAGCAACGCTGGAAGGCCGTAACAAGCTTATCGCCTTCTGGTTGTTCCTTGGCGGCGAGACGGTACTGTTCGGTACACTCTTCGCTACCTTCCTGGCTCTTCGTGGCCAAACCAATGATGGACCTACGGCGAATGAACTGTTCCACCTGCCACTCGTGGCCGCCGCAACGTTCATTCTCCTGGTCAGTAGTTTGACGAGTGTATTTGCGATTCAGGCCATGCATAAGGGCAAGCGAGATGCACTTGCGTTATGGCTTGGCATCACGGTAGTACTGGGTATGGGATTTCTCGCACTGGAAATTTACGAGTTCTACGAGTATGTGAAACATAAAGAGTTTGGCATGACCACGAGTGCATTCAGTTCAGCATTCTATACACTGGTCGGGTTCCATGGAGCCCACGTTGCTTTTGGTATTGTGTGGATCGGAATCATCATCGGGCAGCTGTTCAAAAAAGGATTGACGGTCGTAACTGCACCTAAAGTATACGTCTCCGCAATGTACTGGCACTTTATTGACGTGGTCTGGGTGTTCATCTTTACGGTCGTGTACCTGCTCGGAAAGGTGGGGTAACACATGTCGGCACAGGATAAGACAGATCAACAGCCTGTGAAACACCGTCACCGGACGGAAGGGCCACAGAAACACGTCGTGGTGTTTATTTTCTCCATTATTCTCACGCTGATTGCGTTTGCAGCTGCTTCTGCTGGAGGGGTCAACACAACCTTTACGATTATTATTTTGCTTGTCATGGCTATTCTTCAAGTATTCGTTCAGTTGGGTTACTGGATGCACATGAAGGACAAAGGGCACTTGATGCCGATCCTGTTTATGGCCTTTGGCTTTTTCGTAGCCTTTACGGGCATCATTATGGCACTCTATTGGGTCTGGTGGTAAAAGAGATGGCGGCGGCGCATTGCCGCCGTCTTTTCCCCTTTTTGGAGAATGGATCCTATCAAAGAAATGCAGGCAACAACCAAATCAGGTCACGGGGAGGTTTCCCGTATGCTCGGGTTGCAATATTTTAGCTTCAACGACTTATGGAGTCCGCTTATCTTGGCTTTATTTCTTATTATTGCTGCAGCTTATCTGGTGATTGTCGGACCATTAAGCGAGCAAATAAAGGATGCAGAGCCAGCGACTGCCGCACAGAAAATTATGTTTATTACAGGGCTGTTTGTCCTGTATCTGGCTCAAGCTGGACCGTTTAATCTGCTTGGTCACGTGATGTTTAGCTTCCACATGGTGAGCATGGCGTTCTCCTATCTGGTAGCCCCGCCGCTGATGATGAAAGGTTTGCCGATCTGGGTATGGCGTAGAATCGTACGCTGGTTGCCTACACGCCAGCTATCGTTCCTGGCTCATCCGATCGTTGCGGCAGTGCTCTTTAACGGGCTGTTCTCGCTGTATCACCTACCGATTGTACATGATTACGTCATGCTGAATTTTACCGTTCACCGGTTGTATTATATTGGTCTGTTTATCACCTCGATGCTCATGTGGTGGACATTGCTTAATCCGTTGCCAGAAGGCAGACAAGCATCGGGGTTATCCAAGATCGGTTTTATTTTTCTGAATATGGTACTGCTCACGCCTGCGTGTGGATTGATTATTTTTGCGGCCGAGCCGTTGTATCAGACGTACAGCAACCCGGCAGTATGGGCTGAAGCCATGCGGTATTGTGTGTCAGGAGATTCTACGGCGTTACTTCGCTCCTTCGGTGGGCCTGCGTTCTTCAACTTCCTGTCTTCTGCGAAGGAAGATCAGCAGGTCGGTGGCATTGTCATGAAGTTTATTCAGGAAGGGATCTTTGCCTCCATGCTGGCTTATGTCTTTTTCCAATGGTATAGGAAAGAGAAACAGGAAGATGATGATGATTCGTATCCCGCAGGGGACACGGGAGGGCCACTCAATCCGGCTGCCAAGTAATTAAGTCAATGTTCTGACAAGAGGGGGAACACACGATGGATATGTATTTTTGGCTACCCACGATCAGTACTTCTTTCATTGTGATTAGTGCAGTACTGGTGGGAATTGGATGGATACTGATTATTCGGGGCAAACGTGAGGCTCATCAGTCCGCCATGGTAGCTGGAGCGATTGCGGCTCTAATCTTCTTTGTGATCTATATGTCTCGTACAGTGTTCGTAGGCAATACGGCTTGGGGCGGGGACCCGGATCTGGAGATCTTTTACCGAATATTTCTGATCTTTCATATTATCCTTGCTACCGTGGCAGCGATATTTGGCATCTCCACACTGGTGCTGGGGTTCAAAAAGAAGTTCGGGACACATCGCCGTTGGGGCAAGTTCACGTCCATGATCTGGTTCGGATCAGCGCTAACGGGTGTTGTCGTGTATGTTCTTCTATATCTCTTATATCCGGGTGGTCATACACGTCCGGTATGGGAAGTTATCCTCGGCGTGTAATAGTAGAGACCACAACCTCAGGCTAATTGTGCATGTGTCACTATGATATTCTGAAAATATGAAAATGGACGAATCTAGAAGATGATCCGTCCACGCTTCCTCTTTCATTCATTCATAGAATGAGTTCGAGAGGGGGAAACAAGATGAAAAAAACAGTCAATGTCAGTCAAACGTATCCACGTCTTACCGTGTATTCTGAAGAGAACTACAGAGGGAGAAGCCGTATCTATCGTGGCAACACGGGTCTTCGTAACCTGGACAATATTTTGGATGGGGTGGAGAGCCTGCGCTTTTTCTCAACAAGTTCCAATGCAACACTCGTTGTGTTTACACGTCCAAACTTCCAAGGTGGATTCCGGGTCTTCCGAGGCAACACCAACTTGAGAGATTTGGATGATCTGATCCGTGGCAATGACGTGGAATCCCTGATCTCTACGAATCAGCGGTTGACTCTGGCCGAGATTCGTGCGATCCGCGCCAACCGCAGTCTGCCTAGTGGTTATAACCTCGTTTAATCGTAAGGCCTCTTCTTCTAACAGGTGCTAGAGAGCGGCAAAGGGCTGTATCCGAATTGTGTTTACACAATAACGGGTACAGCCCTTCTTTTGTGATTGGTGAATGATGTTTAATCCCCGCCACCCCCACTGTCTCCGCCGCTACTATCTCCTCCAGAGTCGCTGCTACTGCTGTCACTGCTGTGATGGTGAGAATCGGTTTCCGGATGTCTGTGATCAAAGCTATGTCTGGAATGTCGCTCATGAGAGTCATCTCCTATAATGACCGGGGAGCCCGAGGTAGAGTCGGTATAACTGTTACTACGTCGGATGGGGTGTCTGCCTTGGTCGCGATGGTGACGCTGACGGTCACTTCGGATGAGCAACCAGATCACACCAATGATGATAAGTAAGACTATTCCGGGCTCTATCAGCCAAGTCATATCAATAACCTCCCTTTCACTAAGTTCAGTGCTGTGTTTTATTGTAACGTAAATCAGAGCGGTAGCCCACCTCCCTTCCTGATTCAGGAAAATTAGGGGTTGACGGGATATGAGATCGGTCTGTATACTGTGTATATTGATATATACAGTAAACACAGTGAACACAGTAAGCAAGATGAGTGAATGACAGGTGAAAGGCAGGCATGCATATGAACGAATGGAAGCAGGCGTGGTGGTTGACCCGCAGCCAGACGAGTAAGGATAAGCTCCAATGGCTATGGTCTGCAATATTCATGATATACACTGGTAGCATGAGCGGTGTGATGTTAGTAGGACAACAACAGACAGATTTCATTAATCCTGTAGTGGATTCCTTCTTTTTGATCATGATACCGTTTCAAGGGTTTTTGTTCTGCAGGCGCTCCTTCCTTTACATACAGGAGGATTCTTATACGCAGATGCTGGCCTACTATCGCAGAATTCCCATCCCTGAACAAGTGGTGATGTGGTCCAGGCTACAGCAGTCTCTGATGGCGTTTGCTTACAATGGGATCTTTTTCTACGGATCGTTATATGTAGTTAACCTTCATGCTGAAGGATTCCGATGGGATCAATATCTGGCCTTTAGTCTTACCTGTACAGGTTATGGACTTATGGTAACAGGATTGTATATTTACGGAGAGTTTCTGAACAGTGGCAAGAAATA
Source organism: Paenibacillus polymyxa (assembly GCF_018614975.1). Classification (GTDB taxonomy): domain Bacteria; phylum Bacillota; class Bacilli; order Paenibacillales; family Paenibacillaceae; genus Paenibacillus; species Paenibacillus polymyxa_E. Next base: position 47,724 of record NZ_JAGGNR010000031.1, read on the forward strand.
CTTGCTTCTCAGTACGCTTTTTATACCCATCGCCATTGGCATATCTTTAGTGATTCGAATTTCAGGCAGTTACGGATTTCGGATTGTAATGGATACAAGTAAATCATGGGGGCTGCTTTCCCCGATCATGTGGATTGCTCTGGTGGCTGGCGTAGGGGGGATATGGCTGTTTAGTCGCTTGACGCTGAAGAAGCTGGTTCATCGGGATTTGAATTAAAATGAGAATGAGCTTATGTACGAATACAGGATGAAACCGGCACGGTCAGGTAACAGACTGGAGTGTACCGGAGGGCGAGGTGCAAGATGTGAAAATACCCATTCAAATTAATGAAAATAGCGCTGAACCTTTATACCACCAAATTGAAAATCAGTTAAGATCGTTAATTATTACGGGTCAGTTGGGGGAGGGAACACATTTGCCGTCCATTCGTGAGTTCGCCGGAGCACTGAATTGCAGTGTTATTACGGTTAGACGGGTCTATCAGGATCTGGAGAATGAAGGCCTGCTTCGTACGAAGCAGGGGACAGGTACATTTGTGGCCCAGGTGGAAGCCGGCGACAGAGAAAATTATAGATTAAAGGCCGCACAGGAAGCGATGCAGGCAGCGGTGCAGTCCGGGAAATCGGTAGGCTGTACGGAAGAAGAGATGGAGAGCCTGTTCCGGGAAGTCCTGAAGGCTATTTATGTGAAGTAAGGGAGTGATTCATACGTGGAACCGATAGCAATCCAGTTGAACGGCGTATCCAAAATGCGAAAACGCAGAGTTATTGGCCCGATTGATCTGACCATCCCGGAAGGGTATATAGTCGCTATTCTCGGTCACAACGGTTCAGGCAAAAGCACCCTTCTTAACATGTTGCAGCAAGTAGTGCTGCCAGATGCTGGGCAGATTATATGGTTTGGTCAGGAACATGATGGGCCACTTCCCATTGAACTGAGACAACAGATTGGTTTTGTGGCAGATAACGCTGGCTCGGAAGAGAACCGGATAACAGCACGGGAAGCGGCCCATTTCCGGGCGTACTGGTACCCGCGTTGGGATATGAAGTTGTTCGACCAACTGATTCATGATATGGAAATCCCTGTTGATGTGAAGCTGAACAAGATGTCCAAGGGAGAGCGGCGAAAATTTGAGATTGCAGCTGCAATTGCAGCTCGCCCAAGACTGTTGCTTTTGGATGAGCCTTCATCAGGACTGGACCCCTTTGCCTGGAAAGTGATGGTTGAGCAGTTCCGTACCTATATGGCGGGGGGAGACACCACGATTCTGATTGCCACACATATTGCGGACGAAGTCAAAAGGCTTGCGGATTACATCGTATTGATGCACCGTGGTCAGTCGCTGGGGATGGCCGAGAAAGATATGGTGCTCGATCAGTGGAAGGAAGTCTGGTATGAAGGAGATTTAAGGCCAGAGAGTATCCCGGGTGTTGTGGAATCTTCTTTGGAAGAGGGAGGTCTGGTTCGCGTAATTACAACCCGGGTCAGCGAAGCGCAGGAAAGGATGGAGCTGTCGAATAACCGAGTATTGAAAATCCGTAACTTGGAATTGGATGAAGTACTGGCATTCTGGATTGCCGGGTATGCACCCGTACAGTGGAAATAACCGAAGGGAGACGATAAATGATGAACCGATTGGAATTGAAGCAAGTCGTCAAGCAATATGCAGACAAAACAGCCGTTAATGGAGTCACGCTCAATGTAAAAGAGGGGGAGATCTACGGACTGCTCGGAGCCAATGGTGCAGGTAAAACAACAACAATGCGCATGGTGCTTGGACTGATTCACCCTGACGGAGGGAATATCCTGTACAACGGCAAGCCCTATGGTACGGAGTTGCAACAGATTATGGGTTATCTTCCGGAAGAGCGAGGATTGTACCCGAAGGTGAAAGTCAGCGAACAGATTAATTACCTGGCTCGGCTTCGCGGTATGAATGGCAAGGACGCAGATCAGAGTCTCAAGTACTGGCTGAATCGGTTTGAGGTACCTGAGTATTACGATAAGAAAATTGAGGAATTATCCAAAGGTAATCAGCAGAAAATGGGCTTTATCGCAGCCGTAGTGCATAGACCGCAGATTCTTATTCTGGATGAAGCGTTCAGCGGGCTGGATCCTGTGAATGTGGAATTACTCAAGTCCACCGTCAAAGAATTGCGTGATGAAGGCACGGCCATTCTGTTCTCAACACATCGTATGGAGCACGTTGAAGAGTTGTGTCGTCAGATCACCATTCTGCATCGTTCCAACACGGTGGTACAAGGAGAGATCAAAGAGATCAAGAGCCGGTATCCGCGTGAACAGGTATTCCTGGGTACGATTGGTAGTGTGGAAGGACTCGAACAGTTGTCTGGTGTGAAGAAAGTCGAGCGGAATGAGCGCGGGTACCTGATACATATTAGTCAGGTGGAAGCGGCTCAAGAGATTCTCAGAACAGCCATGACCCAGACGACAGTGGAACACTTTGAACTGAAGGAACCAACGCTTAACCAAATCTTTATTCGTGAGGTAGGTGAGTCGAATGAATAAAATGGGAACGATTACGGGTTTTACATTTAAAAACAAAGTTAAAACGAAATCATTCATGGTAACGACCATTGTACTTGCACTTTTAATTTCAATTGGACTCAATGTTCCGTATTTCATTACCTTATTTAATGGAGGTTCCATTGGTGGAGCTTCAAGCAGTAATCCTGTAAATATTGGTCTTCTGAGTACAGGTCAACCTGAAGTTTCCGAGAAGCTGGAGAGCTTCTCTGCGGCTCAAGGAGATCAGGCCTATCGATTCATTGCCAGTGGAGACAGAGATGAGGCTGCTCTTGCGGCAGATGCGGAAGCAGGGCTTACCGATGGTTATCTGAAGTTTGAAGCTGTTTCCGGGCAAGAGTTCCCGCAGCCCATTCTATATTCAGCAGAAGACGTATCACCTCAAATCATTGCATCCATTGAAGCGGCATTACAGAGTGTGAAGCTGGATGTGGTTGTGAAGGATGTACTCACAGCGGAGCAGAAGGAACTGATTACAACACCTGTGAAGCTCACCGAGCAAAGTTTGAGTACAGATGAGAGCGGGGCAGGTACTGAGTCTAAAGGTGCAATGAGCCCGATTAACTATATTGTGGTGTACTTGCTGATCATCCTGCTGTTTACCTCGACGATGATGACAGGCAACATGATTGCCTCCGAGATTACAGCTGAGAAGAGCTCGCGTATTATGGAGATTCTGATTACGAGTGTATCACCGCTCAGTCAGATGTTTGGTAAAATCATCGGTATTTTCATGGTGGGGATGCTGCAAATCGGGATCTTCGGAGCGGTGGTTGCCGGAAATATCTTGTTGCCGCATAACCGTGCAGTGTTAGGTGATTTCAATATGAATCTGAGTGATGTGAATATTGCGGTTATTGTGTACGGACTCATATTCTACATTCTGGGTTACTTCCTGTATGCCGTGTTGTTTGCTGCCATTGGTTCAATGGTAAGCCGTACTGAGGAACTCGGTCAAGCTGTTCTGCCGATTACAATGTTGTCGCTTGTTTCCTTCTATATTGCGATCTTCAGTATTTCTACACCGAACATTCTGTTGTTGAAAATCGCAAGTTTCATTCCATTCACGTCACCAACAGCGATTCTGGTACGAATCGGCGCAGGAGTTGCGCCAACATGGGAAATTCTAACGTCTTTAGCGATTCTCATTGTATCCATTATCATCTTCGGATGGCTTGCAGCCAAAATCTATCGCACAGGTGTGCTGATGTACGGTAAACGTCCAACCTTTAAGGAATTGTTTAAAGCCATGAAGGCATATAAGATCTAAGATAATTAAATTTGAGAAAAAAATGGTTGAGGGAAGGTGCTGCTTCGGAAAGGAGTGGCACCATTTCCCACCTTTATCCGTAGTATCTAAGTATGTCCATTCTATTAAAAAGATTGGCAACTATATTCAATAAAGGAGATTACATAATATGAAGAATTGGAAACGCATGCTCTTATCTCTTACAATCTCGGTGGGTTTGCTTGCATCTGCAGTACCAGCTATGGCTGCTCCACAAGGAACTTCCGTCAAGGTTAATGACCAAGCTGTGAAATATGCTACAGGAGCACCAATCCTGGATAAAGGTACGACATTAGTTCCACTGCGGACTACGCTGGATGCTATGGACGTGAAGCTAACAACTGCGACAGATGATACGATCACGGCTGTAGTAGATGGCAAAACGATTACACTCAAAAGCAAGCTTACACGGATCAACGGTGTAACGTACGCTCCAATCCGCATCGTCGGTGACGCTGCGGGTTATGAAGTTCGCTGGGATGCTGCAACGCGCACCGTGCTGTTGGTATCCAAAGGGGGAGCAACGGAAACTGCGCAAACCGGTGGACGTGGCTTCATGTGGGAAGTTGAAAGCAATGGTAACACGGTCTATCTGGTAGGGTCCATGCATATTGCTGATGAGAGCTTCTATCCACTTCGTCCAGAGTTTGAAGAAGCTTTTGCCGAAGCTGATTATCTCGGCGTAGAGATTGATATTAGCAAAGCCGCTGATGAAGAGCAGCAAAAGCTGGTTCTAAGTCTGGGTTCGTATCAAGATGGTACAACACTGAAAGATCATATTTCAAGTGAAACATATACTAAACTGGGCGATGTATTGAAGAAAAATGGTCTGGAGCCTAACGCTTTGGATGCATTTAAGCCTTGGGTAGTAGAGAGTACACTCGCAAGTTTGAAGTCCACAACGGCAGGATACGAAGCGTCAGCAGGGGTGGATCTGTATTTCATTCAGAAAGCAATCGAACGCAAACTTCCAGTTATTGAGTTGGAAAGTTATCAATCTCAACTTGGCATGTTTAACGACTTTTCCAAAGAAACACAAGAGGAAACACTGAAAGCGACAATCGAAAACTTCGACGTGCTGGATAACAGTGTGAATGAAATGGCTGAGATGTGGAAAACGGGTAATGACGAGCAACTGCTTGAACTGACAAACAGCTTCTCCACTAACGAGGAGTACAACAAAGCAATGTTGGTTGATCGTAACATTGGTATGGCGGACAAAATCGATGATTACTTGAAAAACGGCAAAGGCGAGGAGTATTTCATTGTTGTTGGCGCGGCACACTACCTGGGTGATCACGGCATCGTGAAACTTCTTGAGGATAGAGGATATAAAGTAGAACGTAAATAAATATAGATTGCTGTAGAAGGTAACCCTTTCGTCTCGAATATGAGAGTTGAGAGGGTTATCTTCTTTTATATAGAAGAAAGAGAGATTAAACAAAGAAGATCAAGCTGCAGGATAATACAATTGAACCTAAGAGTTCATTGTAGATTGAAGGTCCTGAATATGGTTAGATCGTGGATTTGATATGTTTTGAAATTAACTCTTTACAAGTACCTCTGCTGCATGGTATATTATATTTCCGGCCAAAAAAAAGAGATACACGGTGCGGCAAGCGATTGAAATAAGCTTCGAAAGAAACTTAAAAAAAGATCTTGCAAAGTTGGTTCGGAAGTGTTATGATATAAGAGTTGCTGAAGAGAACAATATTCGGTAACGAAATAAGTTTGATCTTTGAAAACTGAACAACGAGTGAGTGAACATTCTGCTTGCAGGATGAACGCGAAAGTTTGAGACAAGCCTTGGCTTGAATCGACTGGAGCGCAATTGAGATTTTTGATCTCGTCAGATTCAAAATGAGCTTATCGCTCTTTTCAATACTTTATTGGAGAGTTTGATCCTGGCTCAGGACGAACGCTGGCGGCATGCCTAATACATGCAAGTCGAGCGGACTTGAAGAGAAGCTTGCTTCTCGGATAGTTAGCGGCGGACGGGTGAGTAACACGTAGGCAACCTGCCCTCAAGTTTGGGACAACTACCGGAAACGGTAGCTAATACCGAATA
>NZ_JAGGNR010000032.1 GCF_018614975.1 Paenibacillus polymyxa
TATCTTATAGGGTACATTTTACATGAGAGCACAATGGGGTTATTTTTACTTGTCAGCGAGTGCATCACAGAATGCCTTGCCATAAGGGGGAAGGTCAGGCGGACGACGTGCTGAGATGATATGTCCATCAACAACAACGGCTTCATCTTTCCAGATGGCACCTGCATTTTCCATGTCATCCCGAATACCTGGTGTAGAAGTTACTGTAACCCCGTCCAGAATTTTGGCAGAAATCAGCACCCAGCCCGCATGACAGATCTGTCCAATCGGTTTCCGGTCTGCATTCATTTCCTTTACAAGCTCCAGTACTTTGGGATAACGACGCAGCTTGTCTGGCGCCCAGCCGCCTGGCACGAGAATACCATCGTAATCTGAACTGTCCAGTTCATCGAAACTGTATTCGGCTTCAGCAGGCACACCATATTTGCCAATATAGGTTTTTCCTTTTTTCTCTCCAGCAAGATGCACTTCTGCACCTTCTTCACGAACCCGATGTACAGGGTACCACAATTCTAAATCTTCGAATTCTTCATCGACCAGAGCGATGACTTTTTTACCCGTTAATCTCATTTTCATCTCTCCTCATACAGTATTCTTTGCTGGACTTTTTACGGTGATTAGGTCTGTTGCGTCTTAATTGTAACAGATTCTCCAAGGGACTTCATGGAAGTGCATATTCGGTTTGGAGGAAGCGATTACAAGTCAGTGACCGCCTGCATTCGACAACCTTCATCTGGAGGGAGTGGTAATTTGTGCAACCTTTCGTTTATAGCAGGATTTGAGCCGAAATAGGTCGAATGGTAATTATATAGAGTTATAGAACGAATGAGGTGATGGTGGTGCGCAAGTCCTGCAGATGTGGACATGTAATGGAGTTGGAATTAAGAACAGTGGTATACGCCAAAAAAGTGGAGATTCGAAACGTACCCGTATTTGCGTGTACAGACTGTGTATCATACGAAGTGCTTCCGCCGGTCAAGCCGGACTTAACAGAATGCATAAGCACATTGGGTGAACAGCCCGTGAAGCAGGACGTATCTTTTGGTGAACGTAATGAACTGGCAGACCTGTTTCATGAGCTACTGCTGGCCTGGCCGGATGCGACCGATCGGGAGATGGAATATCGAATGCAGCAAGCAGTGGAAGAGCGTATCAATCTGCTGCTGGACATCATGGGTTACGCAACGAAGTCTGGTGATGCAGCGTGGATTGAGACCACGGAGCGCAGATTAAGTCAATTATCCGGATTTGTGTGGCAGGAGTACTTCTCAAATGCTGTCTAATTTTGACGTGTAAAATGCTTGTTTTCATGAAAATTGGCTTTTTCGCGCACTTTTTGTTAAGATATCGAAGAGTGAAAACGCTCAACATAGCGGTATTCCTGGTAAAGGGGGATGTATATCTAATGGCTGACATGACTAAAATGACAAGTATTGAACAGCTAAACTCCGCAGTGGAGGCTACCAAGGATCAACCCTTGCTTCTGTTTAAGCATAGCACGCGCTGTCCGATCAGCTCGAACGCTTATCAGGAGATGAACGATTATTTGCTTAACAATGCCAATGAACAAGTGAAATATGGCATCATCTATGTTGTGGAAGATCGCCCGGTATCGAATGAAGCAGCAGACAAGCTGGGTGTTAAGCACGAATCTCCACAGGCAATCCTGATCAAAAAGGGAATTCCTGTATGGCATACTTCCCATTCAGATATTACTAGAACCACACTTGCGAATGTTTTGAGTGAGTCCTAAAGCCTATTTTAATTGATTAATGCAAAAATTTGTCGTAATATAAATCTTAATGAAAATGGTATGAAAATTTACTGGTAATGGAGAGAAGTACTGTGACGGTAACCATTTATGATGTGGCACGTGAAGCTGGAGTGTCTATGGCAACGGTATCACGGGTAGTTAATAATAACCCTAATGTCAAACCGCAAACGCGGAAAAAAGTATATGAAGCCATCGAACGGTTGGGATATCGTCCGAATGCTGTAGCCAGAGGTCTGGCAAGCAAGAAGACAACCACGGTCGGGGTCGTTATTCCAGATATTTCGAACTCAACCTTCGCGGAGATTGCCCGCGGAATTGAAGATATTGCGAATATGTATCACTACAATATTATTTTGTGTAATGCAGACAAGAAAAAAGAAAAAGAAATTCGTGTTATTAACACGTTGCTCGAAAAACAAGTAGACGGACTGCTCTTCATGGGCGGAACAGTAACGGATGAACACATTCAGGCGTTCCAGTCTGCGGCTGTGCCGATCGTACTTTGTGCAACGAGTGATGAGAAGGGCACATTCCCTTCGGTGGATATTGACCATGAGGCGGCTGCGTTTGACGCGGTAAACACCCTGATTCGTCATGGACACAAGGAAATTGCGATGATCAGTGGTACACTGCAAGATCCGGCGAATGGATATGCCCGTTTCCAAGGTTACAAGAAAGCACTCGAAGCAGCAGGCATGGAATACCAAGAGGATCTGGTACGTATCGGTAACTATCGTTATGAATCCGGTGTGGAAGCGATGAAATATTTCCTCGGACTGAGGAAGAAGCCGTCAGCGATCTTTGCTGCAACAGATGAAATGGCGATTGGTGCCATTCACAGCATTCAGGATGAAGGCCTGAAAGTACCGGATGATTTCTCCATTATTAGTGTGGATAACATCCGTATGGCTTCCATGGTGCGTCCTCAGTTGACAACAGTGGCTCAGCCAATGTACGACCTTGGCGCGGTAGCGATGCGTTTGCTGACCAAGTTGATGAAGAAAGAAAATGTGGAGAACCCACGGGTTATTTTGCCGCATGAAACGATTCTTCGTCTGTCTGTAAGTCACGCAGATGTGGTTTAATCGGGATTATATACAATAAGGGAGAAGCCATTCTCTCTACATAGTGGATATGCGAAAGCTCCGGAGACGGGGCTTTTGTGCTGAATGAGGTTAAAAGTGAAAACAGGAGGTGTCGGAAGATGCGTGAAACGATTGGGATTATCGGAGCGATGGATGAGGAAGTTGAGCTTTTGCTGGCAGGCATGAAGCAGCTTGAAACGGTCAAACAAACCGGCATTACATACGTTGCAGGCGAGTGGCTGGGCAAGCAAATTGTCGTGTGCAAATCCGGCGTAGGTAAAGTAAATGCAGCGGTTACAACGCAGATCTTGATTGATCGTTTTCAGGTTAATCGGATTATCTTCACAGGTGTCGCGGGTGCACTTAACCCCGATCTGAACATTGGGGATATGGTTATATCGTCTGTATGTGTTCAGCACGACATGGATGTAACGCCACTGGGGTTCGCACGCGGGGTTATTCCTTACCAGGAGACATCTGCATTCCCTGCCGAGGCTTCGCTTATTAAACTGGCTGAAGAAGCATGTAAAGCTCAGGGAGCCAATTACCTGATTGGTAAAGTGTTATCGGGAGACCAATTTATCGCGAATAAAGATACGGTTAACATGTTATATACTGAAATGGACGGTGCATGTGCCGAGATGGAAGGGGCAGCAGTTGCTCAGGTCTGTTACATGAATCGAGTACCTTTTGTTGTCCTGCGTGGTATGTCAGATAAAGCGGATGGTTCGGCACATGTTAACTTTGCTGAATTCACCGTGGAATCTTCGCAACGTTCACACCGCATTGTGGAGCATATGCTCGAGAATATGTAACGGCATTGGCTTGGACTGTGATGTAATACGTTATGAATGAAAAACCGCCTATCGATCAGCTGTTCCAGGAAGTTATGGAGCAACGCTGCGAGAAGCGGTTTTTTATGTATATCGGTTATTAAAATGGTTCCTTGAATCATCAATACATAAACCGATGGCGGAAGCGTACACGATCAAACTGTTCTTCCGATGTGATGGGCACCTGACTTCCGATACGTACCATCAAACAGTTCGCAGGATGTGAACAGATTTCGGGGTCGTCTGTTGCATACCAGGTCATGTCGATCGTTTCCATCAGCCTCTCCATCATTTTGCGATAATCCCATACGTTTAGTCCGCTGCCCTTCAGATCCCAATGCCAATAATATTCTGTGGTGAAAATAATGTAGTTCTCCATATATTTATCATCCAAAGCTGTAAGCAACATTTCACGTCCAACGCCAAGCGAGCGGTAGTCGTCCGCAACCTCGATTGCTCCAAGCTCAATCAAATCAGTCATGTTGCCCTCAGACCAGCGCTCGCATTCATCCGCATAGTGAAAAGTTACATAGCCGATAATTGTTTCATTTTCGTGTGCGATGATGATTCGTCCTTCTGGCAATGCTGCAATTTCGGCCAATGCTTCCTGCTGCTCGGTTGGGCGTCGAAAGGCATCCAGATCCGGATGGAAGGCAAGATTGGTTATCTTCTCGGCCTGCACGGGGCCTTCAATCGTAATTCGATGGCCGGACTTGAAGCTGGAACGCATGTGATGTTCCTTGATATGTTTCATGGTTCATGCTCCTCTCTCCCCCTGCTTATTGAGGTTGTTCATAAAGTCCGCTATAGCAAAAATCCAAAAAATTGAAAAGCCATAGACGACAATTGAAAAGATTTGCTATAATTGCGTAGACAAAAAATGTTCACAATTCAATACAGTATAGTTAACATCTGTTTGGCCGAGCAAGTACATGATGAGAAGTTCTCTCTACTAATGTAAGCGCTAACTGGAAGTTCAGTCAACACAAAGGCAATGCGAATTTAACCCCTAACGGGAATCGAAATGTCGAGTTGAAGGAGGCTGGCAAGCATGAGTCAAGCACATGGTGAGATGCTGCAAACGGTTGTGTCTGAATCTAATCTGGGCGATTACACGGAGGCGAGAAGCCGGTTCGATTGGGAATCGGTGGAAAGGCACTTTACGTGGCACGCCAGCGGAAAAGTTAACATGGCGCATGAAGCGATTGATCGTCATGTACTGGAAGGAAGGGGCGGGAAAACCGCTTTATTGTATAGCGATGCTTCGCGCGAAGAGGCCTATACTTTTGCTGATCTAAGTGAGCAGTCGAGTCGGTTTGGGAACGTTCTCCGCAAATATGGCATAGCCAAAGGGGAACGAGTGTTTATTTTTATGCCTCGAAGTCCGGAGCTGTATTTTAGTCTTTTGGGTATATTGAAGGCTGGAGCCATCGCGGGCCCGTTGTTCGAAGCGTTTATGGAAACGGCTGTGAAGGATCGGCTGGAGGATAGCGGAGCAGTAGCACTGGTTACCACTCCGGAATTACTGAAGCGCATCAAACGTTCCGAATTGCCCGAACTCAAACATATATTTATTGTGGGTGGGGGCGCGCAGACGGAAGAAGGACTCATCGATTTTGATGCAGAGATGTCTGCCGCTTCGGATGAGATGGAAGTGGAGTGGCTGAACCGTGAGGATGGTTTGCTTATTCATTATACCTCAGGCTCTACAGGTAAACCCAAAGGGGTGTACCATGTTCAGAATGCCATGATTCAGCACTATTATACAGGTAAGGTTGTGCTGGATTTACGTGAGGATGATGTGTACTGGTGCACTGCTGACCCTGGTTGGGTGACAGGTACCTCTTATGGGATCTTTGCTCCATGGCTCAACGGAGTGACCAATGTGATACGGGGTGGGCGTTTCAGTCCTCAAGATTGGTACAGCACCATCCAGAAGAACAAAGTCACGATCTGGTACAGTGCACCAACGGCCTTTCGTATGCTGATGGGAGCGGGAGAAGAGACCATTGCCCAGCATGATCTGAGCAGTCTGCGTCACGTCATGTCGGTCGGTGAACCGCTCAATCCGGAGGTTGTTCGTTGGGGATGGAAAGCCTATGGTCAGCGAATTCATGATACATGGTGGATGACCGAAACAGGCGCACAGTTGATCTGTAACTATCCCGGAATGCCGATCAAGCCAGGCTCCATGGGACGTCCATTGCCTGGCATTGAGGCAGCCATTATTGATGATCGCGGGCAGGAATTGCCGCCATACAGTATGGGTAATCTGGCCATACGGGCACCTTGGCCATCCATGATGGCGAAGATCTGGAATAACCCTGTGAAATACGAGGAGTATTTCAGGCTTACGGGCTGGTATGTATCCGGTGACTCGGCTTATATGGATGAAGAAGGATATTTCTGGTTCCAGGGACGTATTGATGATGTGATTAATTCGTCAGGCGAGCGTATCGGCCCCTTTGAGGTGGAGAGCAAGCTTGTGGAGCATCCTGCAGTAGCAGAGGCGGGTGTAATCGGTAAGCCGGATGTGACACGTGGGGAGATCATCAAGGCCTTTGTGGCGCTTCGTGAAGGATATGAGGCGACGCCGGAACTGAAAGAAGAGATTTATCGTTTTGTCAAAGAAGGCCTGTCTGCCCACGCTGCTCCGCGTGAGATTGAATTCAAGGATAAACTGCCCAAGACACGTTCCGGCAAGATCATGCGCCGTGTGCTGAAGGCCTGGGAGCTTGATCTGCCAGCAGGAGATCTATCTACCATTGAAGACTAACGCGACAGTGTTAGGATCATCAATGTGTTGGTATCGATGCCGATACATTGAGTAGTGGGGAAGAAATTAATATTCTACGGTTCCAAATACAGTGACTCTACCCATTAAAATCGGTTGTAAAAGCCTGTTTTATGCCCATGGCATGAAGCAGGCTTTTATTAGCTGCTGCACAACCAAATAAAAAGCCGCACCCTCAGATACGGTCTGAGGATGCGGCTTGTTTGGGATCGCTATGCCTGAATCAGGGTTGAAAATGTACGGCTGCAGAAGGCTCGGATTCACCAGCGCTGTTGCTGGCAGATACTTTGAACCATCCGCTGGTAGAAGCAGGCACTCCATAATCCATGGTAGTTCTCGACGTTGTTCCAATTTTGGTGTAAGAAGTCGAGCCTGTTTCACTGTAATATACAGCATAACTATCTGCGTTTGGAGTAGAAGCCCATTGAATACGCAGTCCTTGAGAGAGGGCAGATACGCTGACTTGACCAGGTGTGCCTGGGGCCGTCGTTGTTGTATTATCGATCTGCGTTTCTCCCGGGGGAATGACTGTACCTGGAACTTCAATCGGTTCATTAATCTCTTCTTCCACAGGAGGAGCTACACCAGCACTATTTACTGTAGCGCTAGGAGCAGACTCTCTGCCTGCAACATCCACTGCGGTTACATAGAAGGCGAAGTTGCCGCCTTGCGCTGCATATGCAGAGAATGATCTGGATTCTCCAGTCAGAACAACTTGACCCTGGTTCTGGAATCCTCCACCGTTCACAGAACGATATAAACGATAACCCACGACATCATTTTCAGGTGTGGCATTAAATGTAATGACAGCTCTGTCACCCGAGGTTGAGATTCGTACGTTACCTGGTGCATCAGGAGTTTTACCGTTATCTGTTCTTGGATCAATCTGTGTCGGCATGTCTGCATCAGCATCTTCAGGAAGATAATAAGCAAGTGACTCATGTCGACTCATACGTGAGAATGCATTTTGCAATTCTTTGATGAGATCCGAGATTGGTTTTTTACGCTTGATTACTGTTTTTTCCTTCAACATGTCCGAAGGTGTTCCGTCACGCGGAATATAATTGACACCATTGTAAGTAATGTACCTGGCTTTGGCTACACCGTCATCGCTATCCTTCGGAACAAACTTGCTGTTGAAAATATCCGTAACAAATTTGTCAGTCATGGATGTTGGCAACTTGCCACTGTATGCTGACACCGTGCGCGTTTCGATGCCAGATGGTTTTTTGAACGAATTCGTGACAAACAGATCTTTTTGCGTATCGATCACTTCATTCAGGATTTTCGACCACAGTTGCTGCGCACGTTTTCTCTGTGATTTACTTTCCAGCGTATTCACGGGCTGTTTGTATCCAACCCACACGCCAAGTGTAATATCTGGTGTATAACCTTCAAACCACACATCTGCGTAGTTTTGAGTGGAACCCGTTTTACCTACGATTGGCACACTCTTGGCATATTTGTAATTTTCACGTACTTTATCTGCCGTTCCTTCTGTAATAACGGTCCGCAGCATATCGGTCATCAGGTATGCTGTCTGCTCCGAGAAGGCTTGGACAGGTTCGGTATCGTGTTTATAAACGATGTTGCCTTTGGAATCTACAATTTTGCTAATCATGTAAGAATCGTTATATACACCATTATTGGCGATAGCACCATAGGCACTGGTTAATTCTTCAACGGTTACACCGTATTGGAGACCTCCGAGAACACCGGTCTGAGCCTGATAGTCTTCCTTCTGAATGGTGGTAATCCCGAGTTTCTTGGCGAAGGTCCAAGCCTTCTCGATCCCTACTTCTTCATTAAACAACTTCAGAGCCGGTATATTAAGAGAATAATTCAGTGCTCTGCGAGCAGTGACCAGTCCCTGATACCGGTTATTGGCATTCTTGGCAATATGGTAGCCGCTCGGACCATTTTTGAGAATGATCGGTGAGTCATCAATAATAGAAGCAGGTTGGACCAGACCCTCATCCAGAGCTGGCAGATAAGCTGCAATAGGTTTCATCGTTGAACCTGGCTGACGCACCATCTGTGTTGCATAGTTCATCTGTTCGTCCTGGAAATCCCGACCCTCAATCATACCTAGAATAGCACCGGTTTTGTGATTAATCAGCATAGCAGCAGTTTGTTCTTTTCCTTTGACAGGATCATCTGCTGAGAAATTGCTGTCATCTTCCGCAATGGTACGCATCGTTTTGTAGATACTTTTGTTGATGGTCGTGTATATACGATATCCACCTGTCCGCAGTTGCGTCTGAGCTTCCTCTAATAATGCACTGCTTTCCTTCTGAGGTGTGTCTGCATCCGTAGCTTTGTCTGTAGATTCAGCTGTGTCGGAATTCAACTGTTTCATCAAAATCTGTGCAGCTTGTCGTTCCGTTTCCATCATAAGATATGGATAAGTGTTGTAAGCCTTGATGGTCTTAGGAGCGAGCGAGCTTTTGATATCAAAAGCAAGAGCTTCGTCATACTCGGACTTATTAATTTTGCCGAGTTCAAGCATACGACGCAGTACCAGATGCTGACGGTTGATTGCGCGGTCAAAATTCTCCTCTACAAAATCACCTTTACCGTTAAAAGCGGAGTAAGAGGAGGGGAGTTGTGGCAATCCAGCAAGATAAGCAGCTTGAGCGATGTTAATTTTTTCCAGATCGTTAATATTGAACAAACCTTTGGCGGCCGCTTTGATTCCGTAAACGTTGTATCCGCTGGAACCATTACCAAAAGGAACTTTGTTCAGATAGGCTGTCATAATCTCGTCTTTGGTCAGGAAACGTTCGAGTCGGAGTGAGAGCAAAATTTCTTTCACTTTCCGATCTTCCGTGCGATCCAGATTCAAAAACACACGACGCGCCAATTGCTGAGTCAGTGTACTACCGCCGGTTTGGACAGATTCTTTCAGCACTTTCTGTTTCACGGCACGTAGTGTTCCGCTCATGTCTACACCTTTATGTTCGTAAAAATGATTGTCTTCAATCGAAATGACAGCATCAATAACCTTTTGTGGGATCTGGTCCGTAGTGACCGGACGCCTGTCTTCTTCTGTACGTAATTGACCGATCGGACTGCCGTCGGCAAAGTAAGCAAAGCCTGTGATGGAGTTTTCGCTGACTTTTTGTTCAATCAGGGCCTTTGAACGTACAGGCTCGTCTTTCACAATGGAACTGACGTATCCCATCAAAGCACCGCCTACAAATAGTGCCCCCATAAATCCAAGGACAACCATCCATTTGACGAAACTTCCCAGTCTGCGGGCAAAGCTACGTTTGCGTACAGGCTGTTCATCGGGCTTTTTCTTATTAACATCAACCATTCAGTGTCTTCCTCCTTTTAACAGCACTTATTATAGCATAAAAAGGCGGGTTTGCATGCCTGAGAAATACAAGTAATGGTCGAAATTTGCCATTCTGCCATGCATTATGTTATATATCATGCGATATTGAAGCACATTTCATGAGTTGTAAGCCAAAATAAGCAGGCCACCTCCATGCTGAGGTGCATAAGGTGGCCTGAATGATGTCTCGTATTGGAGGTCTTCTACATTAGGTTTTGAAGCGTTGAATGAGCTCTAAAAGTTCCTGGGTAAGATTAGCCAGTGAGGCAGATGCCGCCGTAATCTCTTCCATGGATGCGAGTTGTTCCTCAGAGGCAGAGGCAACACGAGTTGCATGATCTGCTGTTTCATAACCAATGGTTTTGAGTTGCACTAACGTGGCATCAACCTGCTGTGATCCAGCTGACATCTGCTGCGCAATGGCTGAGACATGTTCAATCTGCTCATTAACATCTGTAATCTGTGATGAAATGGAGAGGAATAGTTCACCACTTTCATTAATCACTTCCGCTATATGGCTCACCTCGGCATTCCCCTGTTCCATATTTTCAACGAGAGAAAGGACCTCTTGCTGAACGCTATGAATCAACGCTGCAATCTGCGCTGCTGATATTCTGGATTGTTCAGCCAGATTACGAATCTCGGAAGCAACAACACCAAACCCGCGCCCATATTCACCTGCTCGTGATGCTTCAATGGAAGCGTTAAGAGCAAGAAGATTGGTTTGACGGCTAACTTCCGTGATCATGCCTGTAATATGGCCAATCTCTTCCGAACGTTGACGGAAATTCTCCAGTGCGGTCATGGACGTCTGCACAGAAGAGGTGGCACTATCGACCATACGCATGGCAGACTGGATCTTATCGGTTCCGACAGTTGTTCGCTCAGCCACAGCTCGCGATGAATCCGATACATCGGAGGCGGCCTTTGCGATTCTTCCGATCCCTGCAGATATTTCATTCATGGAACGGGAGGACTCTTGCAGCTCCTGCACCTGTTTACCTGCTTTATCTGCAACTTCGACTCCTGTTAATGCAATCAGTTCGGCAGCTTTACCTGTTTCTTCGGCACCTGCGGTCAACTGTTGAGAGGTGGAGCCGACAGATAAAGCATGTTCGGATATAACCGATATGGTATGTCGTAGTGTATCCATCATCTGATTCATATGACCCGCCATGACGCCAAATTCATCTTTGGATCGTACAGGTAACTTTTGTGTCAGATCCCCGCCAGCCAGCTGTCCGGCAACAATATTGACTTGATTCAACTGTCTTACAATGGAGACGATAGTATAGGTAACCACACTTGCAAGCAAAAGTACAGCCAGTGCGGCAATAAGTATGGACCAGTTCAAGCTGTCATAGAAAGGTTGAAGGATGTGGCTCTTTGGCAGTGCCGATACAAGGTACCAGTTTGAATCCGTTCCTTGTAACCTGGCGGGCTCGGCAATAAATAGTTCTTCACCTACTTCAGGGTCCGTAGCGTAAAACTGCGACTCGCCAGACTGTATACGCTGAATGACTGTCTTCATTTCAGATGGAATTACGGCTCCTTCATTAGCCAGTTCCGGTTTGGAGCCGTGTGCAGCAATCTGTCCTTCGCTAGTAATAAGCATGGCATAACCTTGATCCGGATTAAGTGATGCTATATTTTGCTGAAAACGATCAATGGTAAAGTCGGCCCCAACAATGCCCAGAAAAGTTTTGTCTTCATCTAATAGAGGCAGGACAATCGAAACGAGCAGTGTTTCTTTTCCGCCAACCGTATAAGTAACAGGCTCGGACCAATAGATGGATTTGGTTTTCTTGGGCAGCTGATAATACGTACTGGTTTCACTGTTTCCCTCATAGGTAGTGAGCGGCTCAAAATGCAGAGAGTTCCCATCGCGTATAACGTATGGAACGAATCGACCCGTAGCATCATCATATTCTTTTTTATTGATGTGCTCTGCATCGTTTCCATCAAAGGCATTTGGTTCCCAGCCCGTATAAAAGCCAAAAACTTTCTCGTCCTTCTTCAGATACTGTTCAAGAAGTCTGACGATTTCTTCACGGTTGAGTGAACCGTTCTGAGCGGCATCCAATAACGTGGTACTCATGGTGTCCAACGTGTTTTTAACCTGATTAATGTCAGTCATAAACTCGTTCGTAGCCCGGTTTGCAGCCTGTCCAGCAACACTTTCGCCGTACTGCAGGCTTTTGTCGTAAATGGACTTGGTGTTAAATGCAATTAGGGCTCCAATACAACAGAGTAATACGATCCCTAGTAAAAGTCCAAGCTTAACAGCGAGCTTGCGATTGCGAAAAAAATGCATGTTTTAATCCCCCTCGATGTCATTCTTGTGATGTATATATGGATGTGTGCTTCTCCTGAAGGGAGTCTATATTTTATATCGTTATTTACGTTCCAGTAATGAAGATAATTAAAAAAAATGCATAGAAAAACAGCTGCCGAGAAAATCTCGACAGCTGTTTGGATTGAATCTTTAATGTGATTGCAACGATTAACGGTTGTAGAACTCGACGATTTGTTTTTCATCGATGTCTTGGGACAATTCAGCACGCTCAGGCAAGCGGATGAATTTACCTTCTACAGCTGCTTCGTTGTATTCAACGTATGCTGGAAGATGCGAACGGCCTTCCAAAGCTTCTTTAATGGAAGAAAGAGCGCGGCTCTTCTCACGCAAGCCGATTACATCGCCAGTGCTTACTTGGTAAGAAGCGATATCGACTTTTTTACCGTTTACAGTTACGTGACCGTGTGCTACCAACTGACGCGCTCCAGCGCGGGAGTTAGCAAACCCAAGGCGGTAAACGAGGTTGTCAAGGCGGCACTCAAGCAAGAACATGAAGTTCTCACCGGCAATACCTTGCATTTTTTGAGCTTTAGAGAACAGTGTGCGGAATTGTTTCTCGCCCAAACCGTACATGTGGCGCAATTTTTGTTTTTCTTGCAATTGCATACCGTAGTTGCTGATTTTTCTGCGTTGGTTAGCTCCGTGCTGACCTGGAGGGAAAGGACGTTTCAATTCTTTGCCTGTTCCGCTAAGGGAAATGCCGAGGCGACGGCTCAATTTAAATTTAGGACCAGTGTAACGTGCCATGTTTAAAGTAGCTCCTTTTTAGTTAAAGTTCATATTAGGGCTCTGTTTGCGCTCCAATTTGTTGATGCGGGCTTGGCCTCGCATAGAACGATCAGGAAAGTTCAGCCGCTGTCCTGAAAGCAACAAAAAGAATGAGGGTGACACAACCGGTAATGCCCAAATTTAAAGACCCATTAGTAGTCTTCATCAACAATTTATATTACAGTTTAAGAGAAACAAAGTCAAGCGCAGATTAAAAGCAAAAAAACGTCTAAATTTGTCGATAGGTCATTGGGCCTAAAATAATGGGACAATTTTCTGAAATATGGATGCAAAAAAGCTTTAAACAGAGTAAAATAGATTGTATCTTAACTTTAAATCATCTTTATGTAACAAGGTTATCGCAACGAATTTGCAGGTTTGCGATAACGTCTGCAGATTAATGCATCCTGGTGGATGCAAAAACGGTGCAAAGGAGCGCCTGACATGTTAGAACATCTAAGAAGTTTACCTGCCAGCTTGAATTCACGAAGTTCGGGCGATTCCGCATCTTTTGCCGCTCCTCGTTCTCATGAAGAGCATGTGTTGTGGATGCAAAAAATGGATATCACACCTTTTGATTTTTCATATTTGGGCAGCTTGCTAGAGCAGGCATACAGTGACTGGAACTCCAGAGTGGGTTCAAGGCTGGCCAGAACATCAACCTTTTACAGCGTGTGGAACACGGAAGGTGATTGCATAGGATACGATAGCGATCTTGAAGCTGATCCGGGCGTGGATGTACGCAGGCTGGTATTGGAATGTTTGGATAAAAGACAGGTCCTGTCCCTTAAAGGGACAAGCGAACACGGAGAATATCTTATAATAACACATCCCTTATTCTCCAGAACTAACAAGGATATGTTTGCCGTATTCACTGCTGTGATCTATGAATCCAATGGATATGAAACGTCTGAAGCTGTGGTTCAATCTGAGGCATTGCACTATCGCACCTGCTTTTACCGAAGATTTGAATACATATTTATGACGGACCTGTTATATGCTCATGAACAAACAGCCCGTGAGGAACACCGGAGGTCCATCCTCTTTCAGATTGTTCAGCGAATGCATGACAAAATGGATGTCGAGGCCATATTGGATGAGGTATTTGACAGTATGGACTACTTGTACCCGGCCACTTATATCAAATTGTATATGTCTCAGGATCAGAGCAACTCTGATCCACGGATTAAACCGTTGCTTGTCCACGAGCGAGGAGAAGATATTTGTGTGCGTTCATTTATGGAAGGTAAACTGATCGTTGCTCGCTCAGATGATGCAGAGAACCGCATTGTAGATGTAGGGATTCCGCTGAAAGGAAAACAAGGCATATACGGTGTGTTCCATATCGAAATGAATGAAGAGATCATGGAAGAATCGGACTTACAATTGATTACGATGATGGTAGACACTGCAGGAACGGCCTTTGAGAACGCCAAGTTGCATGAACAATCCAATATGTTAATTCAGGAACTTCGTTTAATTAATGATCTTACACAGCGTTTGAACAAGAGCCTGCATCTTTCAGAGATTTATCAATTGTCCGAGCAAGAGTTAAAGGAAATATTCCAGGCTGAAACGTGTTGCATTCTTCAACTCAATGATAGTACCAATGACTTCGAAGTTATGTCATCTAACGTGAAAGATGTTTTTCACCAATCCTTTTCTGTAGACTACGGTATCGCAGGCTTGGTGTATCGAACAGAGGAACCACTTATTATAGCCAATTATGCGCAATTTGATAAAGTGTCTTCCTTTTTCATGGAAGATACGGGATCTATGTCACTGATTGCATCACCAATCAGAGTCAATGGTGAAGTGAAGGGTGCTATTTTGCTGGGACACAGTAGAGAGCACTACTTTTCATATGATAACTATAGACTCTTGCAGATGTTATCCATTCATATCGGGCTTGCCCTGTCAAATGCTACGCTGCATGCCGAGGTTCGGCGCTTGGCTAATCTGGATATGTTGACAGGTCTGTACGTGAGGCATTATCTGGATAGTGTGATTCACGAGCGACAGGCTCATGAATTCTGTGGCTCCCTCATTGTTGTGGATATTGATCAGTTCAAACAGGTGAATGATACATTCGGACACCAGACGGGGGATCAAGTATTGAAACAAGTGAGTGATATCGTCACCAGCTCTGTTCGCTCGGAGGATGTCTGCGCCAGATGGGGTGGAGAAGAACTGGCGATCTATATGCCACAGGTGAGTGTAAGGCAGGCGCTAGATTATGCGGAAGTGATTCGAAAGAGAGTCGCAGAAGAGACCAGACCGCCCGTTACGGTATCCAGTGGCATCGCAGAGTGGAATTGGATGGATGAAAAGGTCAGTGTAGAGTCTTTGTTTTATCGGGCTGATATGGCTTTGTACAGCGCCAAGAATGGTGGTCGGAACAGAATCGTTGTAGAAGAACAGGATGTAACGCGTTAAGAGAGAACAATTCCAATTACGGAGTCGTTCTCTTTTTTTTGTACATATTAGATCAAGTTATGTAGAAGGAAGTATAAGCGTATACGGGCGGGGCAATCTATGGAGAAAGTTCACGGAAGGGTGAAGATAGACATGTTTAACCGTCATTCGGTACGTACATTATGGATATTTGTGAGCATCGTGATTATTGGAGTTCCGGGTTGTGGATTAATCCAGCGAGATCAAACGCCTGAAGAGGTTTTTTCTCTGGCTTTATCAGGGATAGCGGGAAAAGAAACGTTGAGTTTTGAAGGAGAGGCAGGACTTCGACGGGAAAACAGCGGGCTGTTCGAGAATCAGTTCAAATTTGAAGGCAAGCTGGAGAATCATGATCGTCTGACCCTTCAGACCCGATTACCTGGAGCAGTAACCGCTACGGGAACAGGCATCCATACAACTGCCGTAAAAAATAACGGACAGCCCAGTGGGTTTAGCGCCTCTTTCGAGCGGAAACAAGGGCAATGGATGGCATTGTCAGCGCATCATGAGCCGCTGCGGGGGTCTCTTTCTCGTTTTAATCCAATTGCCCAAATGGAGAAGATCAATGGGATGCACAAAACCATTCAATCCGAGTATGGGGCTGGTCGTCGAACCAGAACATTACGGATTGAACTTGCACCGGAAGACGCCAAATCATGGGCTGTAGCCCAGCTAAACGACGAGATGAACGCTATTCGAGCAGAATATATGCATAAGGTAGCCACAGTGAAAGGGGCGCGTAAGGAGAAGCTTGAGAAGGATCTGGAGAAAGTTTGGAAACAGGGTGATACAACGATGCAACAAATGATGAAACAAGCGAGCGTTCAGACGGTATATCATCTCACGGTGGATCGGAAGAGCAGTCTGCCTCTTCGCTTATCCTCTGAAAGTCAGATGAGTTACACGGACAACAACCGTAAAAGTAACAGAGAAGCCCTTGTCACCGATGTAAACTTCAAGTCATATCAATAAACGAAGTGAGGGACTGCCTGCTGACGGAATGACTGTTCGCGTGCTACAATAGTATCGTAATTTACCGTTGTTCAATTCAAGCATGGCAGATGACAGGAGGATTTTACCAAGATGAAAGACCCGAGAATTCAAAAGCTTGCAGCAAACCTGGTGGGCTATTCAGTAGATGTACAGCCTGGTGAAAATGTATTGGTTGAGATGATTGGATCGGAACGTGATCTGATTAACGCCATTATTGAAGAGGTTGGCAAAAAAGGTGGTAACGTCTTTGTACAGTTGACTGATAAAACCGTACAGCGTGCGATGCTGAAAAATGCCACAGAAGAAATGATGAAAACATGGGCAGAGATTGATCTGAACCGTATGAAACAGATGGATTGTTATATCGGTATTCGTGCGGGAGAAAATGTGAATGATCTGTCCGACGTGCCGGAAGAAAAAATGAAAATGTACAATTCATTGTACTCCCACCCGGTACATAGTGAACAACGTGTCAAACATACGAAATGGGTTGTACTTCGTTACCCTAACGCAAGTATGGCGCAACTCGCCAATACGAGTACAGAAGCGTTCGAAGATTTCTACTTCGATGTATGTAACCTGGATTACGCCAAAATGGACAAAGCGCAGGACTCACTCGCTAACCTGATGAAGCGGACGGACAAAGTTCGCATCACCGGACCAGGAACAGAACTGAGCTTCTCCATTAAAGATATCGGTGCAGAGAAATGTTCTGGCCAAAAAAATATCCCGGATGGTGAAGTGTACAGTGCCCCTGTGCGTAATTCCGTGAACGGAACGATTAGTTATAACACGCCAACGCTGTATAACGGAGTGACATTTGAAAATATCAAGTTCACGTTCGAGAATGGAAAAATCATTGAAGCGACAAGTAACGATACAGAGCGTTTGAATGAAATTCTGAATTCGGATGAGGGTGCTCGTCATATCGGTGAATTCGCGATTGGATTTAACCCGCATATTCTGCATCCGATGAAAGATATCCTTTTCGATGAGAAAATCGCAGGCAGCTTGCACTTTACACCGGGTCAGGCATACGAAGAAACGGACAATGGCAACCGCTCGTCCATCCACTGGGATCTGGTGTTGATCCAGCGTCCGGATTATGGCGGCGGGGAGATATATTTTGACGATGTGCTGATTCGTAAAGACGGTATTTTTGTTATTCCTGAGCTGGAATGCCTGAATCCGGACCGTTTGAAGTAGGAACAGGATTTTGCTGTTGCTAGGAAAGCGGATTCACGGTATCATGTAGTGGTAATTAATAGATGATACCAATAGTAAAAAGACGGAGGGATTCCTATGTCGAGTAATAACGCGGCTGTAGTAGAAATTGCTCAAACAGCAGGCAAGTTTACTTCTTCAATCGTGCTTCATTCGGAGAACAAGTATATCGATGTAAAAAGTATTCTCGGATTGTTTACAACGCTGATCAGCACGCACAGCTATGAACTGCATGTTCATGGTCCAGATGCAGTTGAAGCGAAAGCAGCCATGTCAGAAGTATTTGCCAAGCATGGACTGAATGTAAGCATCGCATCTGAGTAATAGCTCTCAAGAAGCACCTTTGCCTTTTTTGGCAGGGGTGTTTTTTGGCATGGAATGCGCTGAATGCACATCTTGAGGTGACTGGAATAGGAGGATTAAGCTTCAACAAAAGGCTTAACTTTGCGGGCTTATTTTGGTCAGGTTCTTGTATTAGCTCTTCATTTCGTCTAATATTAGAGGTAGAACGTCTTTACGCGATTTTTGGGACATAGGGGGGAAAAATGCATGACTTCATCTGATCTGCAGGACCAGCTGAGTTTGAAAGCGATCAGTCTTCTTCAAGAAGATGCAGATAAAATACAGAAGCTTATTGAAGTACAGATGGAGAATCTGGCTACCCGCTACTGCCCTCTCTATGAGGAAGTATTGGATACACAGATGTATGGGTTCTCCAAGGAAGTTGATTTTGCTGTTCGTGCAGGGCTCCTTCCAGAAGGTGCAGGTAAGCAGCTGGTTAGCGCGCTTGAGCGGAATTTGGCAATTTTATATGAAGCCTTGAACAAAAAGAATGAGCAATAGCCTGCAATCGCGCGGGTCAGAATAGAAGGCATGCAGGCGTCTATGCATGCTTTTTTTGTACGTCTGACAAGCCAGCCGGAAGGCGTATACAAGCAAAGAGACAGCACCAAATGTGAATTCGGGCTGCCTCTTTTGTTATATAAATTAAACTAAACATTTACACAAAACGGAGAGGACAGAAATAACCTGAAGAAGCGGAGCGTTCGCCTAAAAGCTTTCTGAAAGAAAGCTTCATCGGAAGCATACGCTATCCCCGGATTTGCCCCTTTATAAAAGGAATCGAAAAAATCTGGGGATAACAGCGATCAGAAGATTGTTCTGTCAGCGGAGTGTCCAGTGTATATATTCTTTAGTTCAACTTATATAGCTTGGTGAGGGCCTGGTTACACCAGAAAGAAGGATACACCGAGTATGATGTACACCACGAGCAGGAGCAGACCTTCGTACCAATTCGTTGAACCATCTTGGGTAATGGACTTCGCAATAAATACGGATACGCCGATGGCGAGCAGTTCAATCGTTGTAAATACGATATCCATGGTTCTGCCCGTGAAGTAGCTGACAAAAATAAGTACAGGTGCAACGAAGAGTGCGATCTGCAAGCTGCTGCCGACTGCAATCTCAACGGCGGCACCAATTTTATTTTTCATGGCAAGCATGATCGCTGCACTGTGTTCGGCCGCATTACCGATGATGGCCACAAGGAATGCACCGACAAACAGCTCGCTAAGTCCAAATTCAGAAGTGAAGACTTCGAGCGTGCCCACCAGCCATTCACTGACGAAGGCAACCATGACTGTTGCGAGCACCAGGTAGAGAATAGATTTTTTCTTGGACCATGCCGGAGCATGCTCATGCGGTAGCTCCTCATCGCGATCCTCAGTGACGTCTGCAAGGTAGTTCTTATGTGTCACCATGGAGAATAGTAACCACGCAATATACGCGAGGATGAGCAATCCGGCCACGATGAGACTAAGTGTATTGGTGTCTTTCTGTGTAATGGAATGTGTATTGAGAAAGACTGCCGGAATAAACAGGGCAATGATGGCAACAATCATCAGGGAACCATTCAGACCTGCAAGTGAGACATTATAATTCTGAATTTTGAACTTGAGTCCTCCGGCAAAAATACTTAACCCGAGCACTAACAGCAGATTTCCGATGATGGAGCCTGTCAGACTTGCTTTGACCATGTCGAACAGTCCCTCTTTGACGAGGAAAATGGCGATGATCAATTCGGCGGCATTGCCGAAGGTTGCATTCAAGAATCCACCCAGCCGCTGTCCGGCGTAGTGGGCCACATTTTCGGTGGCTTTGCCTAAAAAACCGGCCACAAAAATAACCGAAATGGCTGATATCACGAACTGTAGAATCGAATCCCATTTCATGTAGTGGGCGATGGCACTGAGTGCAAAGAACGCAATCAGCAAAATGGATGAAATCCGGTTTCTCACAACAAACACCTCGGTTATAAATTATTTTGTTTTGAATTACATTGTAAATCGCTTATGAGATTATTTTCATATTTCAATATAACCAAATGGTGGTAGGTTGTAAACGCATCTTTTTGAGTTTAATTTGCTTTTTGGGGTGGAAAGGATTTAAAATACGAGTAACGAAGTGAAGGAGGATGTGGCATGGCAGAACAACTTCAACTGGAGAGCGGAAACATCCGGATTGCCGATGACGTGGTTGCAAAAATTGCCGGAATGGCTGCAATGGAAACGCCCGGAATTGCCGCAA
The DNA here is from genome assembly GCF_018614975.1 of Paenibacillus polymyxa. Taxonomy (GTDB): domain Bacteria; phylum Bacillota; class Bacilli; order Paenibacillales; family Paenibacillaceae; genus Paenibacillus; species Paenibacillus polymyxa_E. The sequence goes on from NZ_JAGGNR010000032.1 coordinate 20,208, forward strand.
TGTCTGGAGGATTGTCAGAGGGCTGGGCGAAGCGACTCAGCGGTAAAAACGTACAGAAAGGCGTGAGCGTTGAGGTCGGCCAGCTGGAAGCAGCCATTGACCTGCGCATCATCGTCCTGTACGAAACCCCGATTCATGAAGTTTCCCGTATGCTTCAGCAGAATGTAAGAGAAGCGGTAGAGACCATGACCGGATTACGCGTGGTTGAAGTCAATGTAAAGGTAGAAGGCGTATCTTTCAAAGGCGACGATCTGTAGAAATCGCAATCCGCAATGGAGGACAGAGCCGTATTGACCTGTTCTTCATTTTGATAGACAGCATTGTAACGAGTACACAGAAAAAGGCTGCGCATCCATTAGGTGCACAGCCTTTTTTGTGTTGTTTTTTATCGAATCCGACGGATGGACTCCCGTGAACGAAGAGCAGGAGAGGTACGAGTCTGTGTCTGTACAGTCACGGACTTGGTTTTCTCTTCCTTAATCACGTCCAGATTGTTGGTGCGTGAGATACTGAGCAGAATGCCCATGGCAACCATCATCACAAAGAGTGAGGTACCCCCATAACTGATAAACGGAAGCGTGACCCCCGTCACCGGAATGGTCTGAGTTACACCACCGATGTTGATAAATGCCTGAATCGCAATCAGTCCCATAATTCCAATACCGACCAATGTTCCGAATGGATCGGGACAGCGGAGAGAGACAATAATTCCGCGCCAGATGAAGTATAGATACACAAGAAGAAATAATGCACTTCCGATGAACCCGAGCTCTTCCCCGATGACGGAAAATATGAAGTCGTTATATGCATTTGGCAAATAGTGCAGCTTCATCGTACCTTGTCCGATCCCGGAGCCTGTGATGCCGCCATCACCAATGGCAACAAGGGAACGGTAGAGGTTAAGACTTCCGCCATTAATATCAGATAATGGATCAAGAAAAGCCTGAATACGTCCGATCTTGTAGTTCTGCTCGGCAGTAACCGCTGTTGCAGCAGTCGTTGTGTCTGAAGGAGACATGGAAGAGAACAGGGAGTTCGCTCCGAACGCCAGTGCTCCACCGAGTACAACCAAGAGAATTGAACCCAGGATATGTTTCATACTGGCGCCACCGGCATAGATCAACAGACCACAGGTAGACACCAGAATGAAGGTGGTACCAAAGTCTGGTTGCAGCATGATCAGTCCTGCAATGAATCCAACGATGAACAAAACGGGAAAATACCCTGTTTTGAAAACCCTGAATTTCTCACCTTTTTTGGTAATAAGAGCAGAGAGATATAGAATGATAGCAATTTTCGCGAACTCTGCAGGCTGAAGACTGAAACCAAAAATGTGAATCCAGCTTCGTGCACCGTTCAATACTGCACCTGAGATCAAAACAATCACCAGCATGACCGTAGTGAGCAGAAAAAAGGGTGCATAGAGCTTTTTGTACTTGTTGAAGCGGATATTCATGGCAAAAAACATGCCAAATAGACCGATAATCGCCCACACAAGTTGTTTTTTCGTGAAGTAAAGGGCATCATTGTTAAATCTTTCGCTTGCGATTGCAATGCTGGAACTGGAGCTGAATACCATCACCAGTCCAAAGCCCACCAACAATAAAGTGAGGATTAGCAGTTGAAAATCCGGCGTGCCTCTCTTCGTTTTCGTTTGGGCCGTTTGTTGTTTCATCGTTTGGCCCAGCCTATGCTTCCAGCAGTTCTTTAAGCTGCTGTAATTTTTCGGCTGCCAGCTTCACGACTGGTTGCGGAACGGAAGAGTCATAATCCAGGCCGTGAGGGAAAGTGGCTTTGCCAAGGTATACTGCTTCAACAGCAAGAACGGTATCCGGTTTTTCCAATTTGCCTTCCACAGCGCGGGTATTAATGCGTACAAAGTATTCTGAGTTGGTTTGTTCATCTTCAATTTTGTAGTCATATGTAGCACGGTAATATTCCCATTGCCACCGGACAAATCCGACTTTCTCGGCGCTCTCATCCAGGTATGCCAAGTCGCTCTTCAAGCCATCCAAGCCTGTATTCTCAAAAATCATAAGCGTTTGATCCTCCTCATAAGCTTCCGAGTATAATTTCTCGATTATTTCTCTAGTTCATGATAGTATGTTTCCCCTTCCCGTGCAAGCTTTCCAAAGGCGTTTCGTATCGGTTTTCTTCCAATTCTGCTACAATATACAGCAATAGGTTTGAAGAGGAAGGTTCGGGCTTGATCCAAGTCCCGTTCAAGATTGAAAGGGTGGAGAGATATGACTAATAATATATGGTGGGAAGATCTGCAGATCCACATGGTGGAATGGCGGCGTCACCTTCATCGCAATCCTGAGGTTTCCTTTCATGAGGAGAAGACATCCTCTTTTGTAGCGGATATGTTGGAGAGCTTTGGCGTTGAAGTGAGGCGTCATGTTGGCGGTCACGGGGTCATCGGTACAATTCGTGGGGACAAGCCGGGGCCTGTCGTCATGCTGCGGGCCGATATGGATGCACTGCCGATTCAGGATGAGAAGGATATCGAATATGCGTCACAACAAGCAGGAGCGATGCATGCATGCGGCCACGATGGTCATATCTCGATTTTGCTGGGTACGGCATTGTATTTCAGCCGTCACAAGCAGGAGATCCAAGGCGAAATTCGGTTTTTATTCCAGCCGGCAGAAGAACTGCTTCCGGGCGGTGCAGTTCAGGTCATTGCGGACGGCGCGCTTGAAGGTGTGGATGTCATATACGGCATTCATCTCTGGACCCCGCTGCCTGTAGGTGTTGTTGCCAGCAAGGCAGGGCCGATGATGGCGGCTGCGGACGACTTTTACATTGAGATCAAAGGCAAAGGTGGACATGGCGGGATGCCGCAATCCACCATAGACAGTCTTATCGCGGGTTCTGCGCTTGTGATGCAGCTTCAGACCGTTGTCAGTCGTTCGGTTGATCCATTGCAACCAGCAGTGCTGACCATTGGTACAATGCAGGCGGGAGCGGCTCAGAATGTAATTGCAGAGCAATGCAAAATGAGCGGTACGGTAAGAACGTTTGATGAAGAGACTCGAAACGGGATGAAAGAGCGTGTGCTTACCATGGTAGCCCAGACAGGGGCAGCGTATGGGGCAGAGACGCAAGTGAAATATATTATGGGATACCCGCCTGTGGTGAATGATGAACAGGAGACAGCACGTTTCTTCAGGGAAGCTACAGAATTATTTGGGGCAGAACGAGTGCAAGCATCCCCGATGCTGATGCCAGCGGAAGACTTTGCGTATTATCTGCAGAAGGTTCCGGGGTGCTTTATGTTTGTTGGAGCAGGCAATCCGGAAAAAAATGCGATCTATCCGCATCATCATCCGATGTTTGATTTTGATGAAGACGCGATGCAGACGGCGGTAAAATTATTTATCGCCATGGCCAAGGGTTACACAGCCGAATGACTTTAGATGCAGTTGGGCATCCTGTTCATACCTAGGTATGGGCAGGATGTTTTTTTGTGGATTTTTATAGATGTTGTTCAAAAAGTCCACTTTTTGGGTACTGAAAACCAACTTTTTGAACTCGCAATTATACAGGTTCATTTTCGGAAGCTGCCGGAACTGGACTTTTTTGTGATAGGAGGAAGGCTCGAATGGAAGGAACAGAACATATGGTAAGGACAGATGCTTGTATCGTTCAGCGAGATTTTACAGTTTTGCTGGAAGTTGGACACCCCGGATTCGAAAGAGCAAGAGAACAGCTTGGGATGTATTCAGAACTGGTTAAGACACCGGCAGCGTTCCATACCTACCGAATCACTCCGTTATCGCTCTGGAATGCAGCTGCGCTGGGATGGAATGCAGATCAGGTCATCGCAAGTCTGGAGCTGGTCTCGCGCTGGAACGTGCCTGCTGCACTCATACAGGATGTTCGGAGAATCATGGATCAGTATGGCAAATTAAAGCTGCATTCCGAAGCAGATCACACCAGAATGCGCCTTTACAGTGAGGATGAGCGGTTGCTGGATGAACTAAGTGGATTGAAAACGATAGCTGCCTTTCGCATGGAACGCAAGGACGCTCATGAACTTCTGCTCCCAGGAGAACAGCGAGGGTTATTGAAAAGGGAATTAACACGGCTGGGTTACCCCGTACTTGATTACGTGGGGTATCGGGAGGGGACCAAACTTTCATTCCAATGGCGAACCAATGATCCAGGGGGCCGTTCAGAGCGATTTGCGCTGCGTTCTTACCAGAGAGAGGCTGTAGATGCATTTGAAGGCAGTGAGGGCATGGGAGGAAGCGGCTTACTCGTACTTCCTTGCGGGGCAGGCAAAACGGTCATTGGCATGGGCGTTCTGGAGCGGCTTCAATGTGAATGCCTTATTTTGACGTCCAATACAACGTCTGTGAGACAGTGGATTCAGGAAATTCAGGACAAAACAACGATTACCAGCGAACAGATTGGCGAGTATTCAGGTCAGAAAAAACAGGTGAAACCTGTGACTGTAGCTACATATCAGATTCTTACACATCGGAAATCAAAGGATGCTGATTTTACCCACATCAAATTGCTTAGTGAGCGACAATGGGGGCTGATCATTTATGATGAAGTGCATTTGCTGCCAGCGCCGGTGTTTCGCGCAACTGCGGATATTCAAGCTACACGAAGACTGGGATTAACGGCTACATTGGTTCGAGAGGATGGCTGTGAACAGGATGTATTCTCGCTGATTGGTCCGAAGCTTTATGATATGCCGTGGAAACAACTGGAGCAGCAAGGGTGGATTGCTGATGTACAATGTCAGGAGATACGTATCCCTTTTTCCCCGGAACTAAGATCGAAATATCTGCAAGCCGAGGTTAAGCACCAGTTTCGATTGGCTGCCGAGAATCCGGCGAAAGTACGTGTAGTCAAGCGTTTGCTGGAACGTCATCGGGATTTGCCTGCGCTAGTGATTGGACAATATCTGGATCAACTAGAGTTGATTGCCCGGGAAATTGAAGCACCTCTGATCTCGGGGACCATGTCACAGCAAGAGCGAATCAAATGGTTTTCCGCATTTCGGCGTGGAGAGATTAAAACGATTGTTGTATCCAAGGTTGCCAATTTTGCTGTGGATCTGCCTGATGCTGCGGTTGCGCTTGAAATATCCGGGAGTTTCGGGTCAAGACAGGAAGAAGCACAGCGGTTGGGACGAATTCTGAGACCAAAAGCTGGTGAAAACAAGGCATATTTCTATGCGTTGGTATCAGAGGATAGTAAGGAACAGGAGTTTGCATTAAACCGTCAGATGTTCTTGGTGGAGCAGGGATATGAATATGCCATCGTTCATGAGAACGAATAGTTCATTTTATACTCGCGAAAAGAGGAGGGATTGGGATATGTCTTCAATTGAACCAATAGATGAGCCTGTTGTACTGAACCTTGATTCATGGTCAAAGCTTACTTTGGTGGAGCAAAAAGTGCTTGGTGCAATTTTTCACAAACATGCCGGTCAGCCTTTTTCCTCCCTCCTGCCGCGAGAACAGTGGGCCATCGAAGGACTAAGTGTCGCAGAAGCCAAATCTTCATTCGCGAACCTTAGGCAGCAAAGATGGATTGAATCTGTATATAAGAGTTGGGGGGAGCGATTATTCTATATTCCTGCTTCGCTGATGGAGACATTAACGATTGCTTACGCACAAAGAGTGGGCATAACCATTGAACAGATGGGACAGCATGCTCATGTACTACAGGAAGGGAAGCCGGATATTGCTGCAGAGCTACTTCATCTGATCGCGTGGATCAAAAGAGAAGGACTTCCTTTAACAGGTAAGGGCACTATACATAAAAAAAGTGTTCAAAAATTAAGTGTGCTCACGGTGTTATCTTCGACAGACTTTGATGGTTTGAGCATCCAATATGAACATTCGGATTTGTATCAGACCCACGTAGCAATCCTTCTCGATCTATTGCTCAGTCTGAATCTGGTTCAGAAGTCAGATGGCCGAATTCAGATTGTAGATCATCAACTACAGAGATGGTTGAAGCTCTCGTGGAGACAGATGCATCAGGAAATATATCAAGCGTGTATGGAAAGATACGGAGAAGCCGAACCCGCACTGCAGCATTTCCGTTATCAATTGGCGGTGCTCGCTCCAGGAAAGAACATATGGTGCCATATAGAGAATGCGGAGTTGAAACCACGGGTCATGAGCTGGCTCTGCGCACTGGCTGGATGGGGGTATGGTGAAGTTGGAGAGGATCAGTCGGGAGAGCTGGTATTCCGCTGGCTGATCGAACCGCAGAGCCTTTTATATCGAGAACAAGAGATGGTAAGTGAAACGGAGCCGTGTGGATTTTACATGCAGCCTGATTTTGAGATGTTGGTGCCACCGGAAGCAGGGCCTGATGTGATCTGGATGGTGGAGCAATGTGCAGTACGGGTGACGCGTGATCGGATGTCCATCTATCGAATGACAAGAGAACGATTCGTTTCGGCCTTAGCCAGAGGGTATGGATTACATGAAATGATGGAGTTTCTGGATCAATATGCTCTGACAGGCATCCCGGAGAATGTACGTATTGCGTTGGAAGATTGGGGAAGGGAGACGGATGCTGCACCGTTGACTGTAGAACAGAAGATGGAGGCAACGGAGGCAAGTAGAGGTTCCGAAGATGATCCGAAGTTATTAGAAAAAGATGTGTTGACCGGTGTATATCCTCCTTCTTTCTACACACCCGATAATAAAGGTCTGGTTGATGTCCCTGCATTTCTGCATGGGTTGGAGCGTGATCATTCTGTCATTGAGAAGAAGTTCTCTCTGTTGGGGTTTGAGGAGATACCGGAGACCTGGTACAAGGAGTGGCGTCGATATCATAGTTCAACCGCACGACAGATTGCTGCCAAAGCCATTGAGTGGCAGACCAAGCTGGGGATTCAACAGGAAAATCGTACGCAATACCTCATTCCACATCAGGTAGAAGGTCATGAACAATGGACTTTAAGCGGTTGGTGCATGCTGGATTCAAGTGAACATGCAGCAGAGACGGAATGGCGTACATTCTCCCCGTCAGAGTGGGATACAATGCGTCTTATCCTGCCAGATGATGTCATAACCTGACTATTTCACGTGAATATTAGGTTGAAAGGCGAATTTTCGAGTTCTCCCTATTTCTAATTGCAGGAAAAACTCTTCTTAACTATTCATGGATATGCTATGATGAGATAGTCTACGTTAAGTAGAACTTTATATATAGATAGGATGAATATTTCATGAGCGTAGCGGAAATGAACACGGTCGATATGGCCCAAGTGTTAACGGGCGCATATGAACTGGGCGACATGATTAACCAATCTGCCGAAGTATCGGATTATTTATATTGGAAGCAGCAAGTCGAGACTACACCTGAGATTCAGATGGGGATTCGTAAGCTGAATGCCAAGAAGGAATTGTTTGAAGAAACACAGCGTTTCGGTCATTTTCACCCGGATTATCATGCAGCAAAAGACCAGGTGAAGGCGCTGGAACAGGAGTTGGAAAATTTCGAGGCGGTAATCCGCTTCAAACAGGCAGAGAAGTCCCTGGATGATATGTTATTCCAGATGTCAGAGACCATTGCATTTGCAGTGTCAACGACCATTAAGGTACCAAGCAATGACCCGAATCCGAAGGGCGGCTGTGGTAGTGGCGGCAAGTGTGGTTGCAGTTAAGTAATCATTATAGAAGGGCGGGGAACGATGATGTTTGCGGAAAGGACAGGATTCATTATTTGGGTTAGTGATTTGAAGGCTGCCCGTAATCTCGAAAAATATGGCACCGTGCATTATATCTCCCGCCGTATGCATTATGTAGTCATGTATGTTAATGCAGAACGGGCAGAAGATACGATGAAAAATGTGAAGCGACTTTCCTATGTGCGCAAGATCGAACGCTCGTATCGTAATGAGATCAAAACCGAGTATGCCAGCAAAACGATGGACAAAACGAGCTTTTACGGAATATAGACGAGAAACTGGAGGGACCCTGTGGGGTCGCTCTTTTCTTGAATTATGCACAAATTGGCTATTGTGAAAAAAAGTTAAACTTACGCCTTGAGGTTGCGGGACTAATGTTGTAATATATTTGGTAATAAATAGATAGAAAGTCCTATCTGGTGGAGAGTGATTCCCATGCGTGATAAGGTGATGCAACGTTGGAGCACCTACGAGCCGTTTTTCGTGGCTCTTGGAGACAAGAAAGTGGCCGACATCGTCATTACCCATCATGCCAAGATGCGGTATGCAGACCGTATTGAGCCTGCACGTAGTGATGATGACCATATTGCGGCGTGGTTATGGGAGTGTCTGAAGCAGGACCGTATAACACCATACTACCGTAATGAACAGGACGTCTACCTGATTGATGAGGATCTGGTGGTGGTCGCCGAATTTTCCGAACTTGAAGGAGAATATGATATTGCGGGCAACCCGTTGCACAAAATGATTGTAGTTACGTTTCTGGGACGTATGTCGGAGACCATTGAATTAAGGGACCTGAAGTCATACTATTCATGGTTAAGACATTCAAGAAGAATGACGTTGGTCAAAAATAGCCGCAAGCATAAGTAAGCCTGGTAGATTCAATATGTTGAAATCATAGATTCAAGTATTATCGCATGCAGACAAGCTGCATGCTTTTTTTGTTGCCAAACGGGAAATCGGCTACAATGTAGAGAGTGTAATCGAAGAGGGGCGAAGATATGAATTTTCACCAATTGCATATTTTTTATACGGTAGCAGAGAAGGGGAGTTTCTCGGCTGCTGCACAAGCATTACATATGACTCAACCGGCAGTAACGATGCAGATTCAATCATTGGAGGACTATTTTGGTACCAAGTTACTGCATCGTTCCACCAAAAAAATAGAATTATCCGAGGCTGGCCGAACTTTATTACCTCATGCGAAACGGAGTGTAGAGTTGGTCAGACAGACGGATGAAGCGATGTCGGCGTTTACCCAGATGTTACAAGGCAGACTCCAGCTGGGAGCCAGCTTAACGATCGGAGAATATGTGCTTCCACGCATGCTCGGACCATTTGCACTTCAATATCCGGATATTTCCATCGTCATGAAAGTGATGAATACAACGCAAATTATGGATGATATATTGAAGCACCAGCTTAATTTTGGTCTGATTGAAGCGCCAGTGCACCACCCGGACATGATTGTAGAGCCTGTCATGCAGGACGAGTTGAAACTGATTGTACCTGCCGGGCATGATCTGGCTAAGCGTAGCAAAGTGAATATTGAAGATGTAATGAATTATCCCTTTGTGCTGCGTGAGAAGGGCTCGGGTACTCGTCAGGTGATGGAAGACCAATTGCAAAAGAAAAAGATTGATCCACAGAATATGAATGTTGTGATGGAACTTGGCAGTACAGGAGCGGTAAAATCGGCCGTAGAGGCAGGGGTAGGCATTACGATGTTATCTCCTTCTTCGGTGCAGCATGAACTGGCTCTGGGACTTGTTCATATTGTGGATATCCGCGGACTCGAATTCAAACGGCAGTTCTATGCCATCCATCTAAAATCGTCCTTGTTGCCCCTGTCAGCAGTCGCTTTCCTCAACTATCTGCGTCAACAGGAGCAACTTGAGCCGGAACACAAGACGGGGAAGGCATAATAGCTGGCAACATCAATGATAGATAAGATTTAATCATAAAATTTCACACAAAGGAGCTGTTGTTCATGAATCAGCGCCAAGGACGCTGTGATCTTCATACGCATAGTCAGGCTTCCGATGGAATGCAGCCACCTGCTGATAATGTGAAGCTTGCCAAACAAAAAGGGCTATCTGCGGTTGCTCTAACGGACCATGATACAGTAGCTGGTGTAGCGGAAGCACAGCAAGCGGGACAAGAGTACGGTATTGATGTTGTTGCCGGAGTGGAGATCAGCACACGGGCTGGTGGGAAAGATATTCATGTGCTCGGGTATTATGTGAATACAGAGGATGAGCAATTCCTGCAACGGTTGCGCGGATTACGGGAAGCACGAGATGAGCGGAATCATCTGATTATCGCCAAGCTCCAAGAACTCGGACTTGATATAAGCTGGCAGGAGGTACTGGATGAGCTGGGACGACCGTTAGAGCCGGATGAGAGTATTGGCAGACCTCATATGGCTGATGTGCTGGTGAAAAAAGGTTACGCTGTTGACATGCGTGATGCATTTGATCAGTATCTTGCTGAAGGCAAGCCTGGCTTCGTATCTGTACCACGAGTTGCACCCGAGGATGCGTGCGAGTGGATCAGGGCCGCAGGTGGAGCCGCTGTGATTGCCCATCCGGGTCTCTATAATGATGATGAATTGGTACGACGTATCATCGAAGACTCTCATCCAGATGGCATTGAGGTGTTTCATTCGGACCATGGCCCGGAAGAGGAACGCAGGTATGGTGAGCTGGCCAAGGAATACCACCTCATTGAAACAGGTGGATCTGATTATCATGGCAAACGGCAAGGTGTTGTTTTCCACGGAGATCTGGGTAGCACAACCGTAACGGTTGATGTGTTGGAAAGGCTGAAGGCAGCTGCTTCACAGCAAAAAGGAGAGTAAGCGAGACGTTGCAACGCTGTATCTGACTATAATAGATTCTGTATTACTGGATACATGTTAGATCGAAGGAGTAAAGGACATGCAAGCATGATAGGGCTGAACCTTCATGTTTGCTGTCCTTTTTTTTGTACTCAAAAGAGTCTACGTAATGGAATAGTTTACCCAAGTGCCACGTGTAGCCCCGAGATGTTCGAATAATTGCTGTGCCCGCTCATTGGTCACTGCTGTGATCCAAGACATATATGCACATCCATGGTCACGCGTATATTGCTGACAGTGTGCAAATAATTTAGCTTCTGCTTCGCCCTCTCTGAATGTTTCCGTAACAAATAGGTCATTCATGATGGCGATACGCTCTGCTTTCATCGTGCTGTATGTAAAGAACAGGGTGGAAAATCCGATAAGCTTCCCATCCTCTTCTGCCACGAATTGCGCACCGATCTGCTGATTAAGCAGGTTGTTGATTAAAAGCTGGATGGATTGATCACCAGGCCAGGGGTTGTTGTAGAATCCCACCACATAGTCATGCATTAATGCCATCAGGGGTTTCAGATCATCAGGTTGAGTTTCTCTGATATGTATGGTCATGGTACACTTCCTTAACAGTAGTTTTATTTGTGATAATTGAATTATTATACATTAATACGCATTAATATTCAAAAAACGATAAATAAGATGAACTTTACATTAGTATTGAAACAATTTGATGAATCCACAAAAATCCCCTGAACCGTTATGGTCAGGGGATTCTGTCTGTTTTTGTTACCGTTACATCTCTATATAAGTGTAAATAATCCTTAGTTCAACTTATATAGCCTTATCCATTTTTAATCGTGGATGGCAAACTCTTGATCAATTCATCATTTGGCGTGACAAACAAGGTCTTCTGATGATCATAGATGACAAAACCTGGCTTCGCACCACTTGGTTTGCGTACATGACGGATAAACGTGTAATCCACAGGCACACTGCTGGACTCCTTGGCTTGGCTGAAATAGGCAGCAAGCTGTGCTGCTTCTTCCAATGTAGCTTCACCAAAGTCCGTACTGCGAATAACGACATGTGAACCTGGAATGTCTTTGGTATGCAGCCAAGTGTCGTTGGAAGAAGCGAGACGGTTGGTCACATACTCATTTTGCAGGTTGTTTTTGCCCACAAGAATATCAATTCCCTCGGAGGAGGTGAACTGATGTACGGTCGGACGGTCACTTTTTTTCTTCTTTTTACCCTTTTTATTGCGGTCACGAAGGTATCCTTGCTGCACAAGCTCGTCCCGTATTTCCTCAATATCGTTCATGGATGCAATGGACAGCTGCTGCAACAGGTTATCGAGATAGTTAATTTCGTCTTTGGTTTTGCCAAGCTGCTCATGAATGACAGCCAGACTGTTCTTGTATTTGTTATATCGCTTGAAATAACGTTGTGCGTTGTCAGACGGTGTGAGCAGTGGATCAAGCTGAATGGTAATGTTGGCTTGCTCTTCATCGTAGAAGTTCACAAGCTCCACGCTTTTGTCCCCTTTGTGGACCTGATGCAGGGAGGCAAACAGCAACTCACCCCATAGTCTGAACTTGTCCGCATCGTCCGCTTCCAGCAGATCCTTGTTCAGGTTGTCCAGCTTTTTGATGTTTTTGCTTCGCTCATTCTGCAGGAAACGGAGCAGATCACTTACTCTCTGTTTAACCGTGTCCCGTTCAGCCTTGTCTCCGTAATAATCTTCCATGCATTTGCTCATCGTGTCATAGGTTTTCTCCAACTCCTGAATGCTCTCAAGATGAACGGCGGAGAAAATCATTTTGCCTTTGGCGTTCATTCCGGTTACAGGCGTGTAGATATGATCTCTGACAGGTCCCATCACGGCTTCAAAAGCGTTCCAGAGTGCACCAGCCTCAACTCGGCTCTCACCCTCCACCACAGCCTGAGTGCTCACTGTGCCTTCAGCAGCAATCCCACGAGCAGCAATCTCTCCCGCAATTAACGGGCTAAGACCGCTAAAGGAGTTCACAAGCCAGCGTGATGCCTCTTCCTCAGCGGCATGATAGCTGTCCTCGAATGCTGTACGACTCACTTCGAGTGGATTACTTTTATGTTGCTCGGGTGGGGCAGTATACGCGAATCCAGGCATGATGACCCGGTAGCTGCTGATGGAAGGAGTCACATGATGAATGCCATCCAGAATCGTTCCAGTTACAGGATCAAGCAAAATAATGTTACTGTGACGCCCCATCAATTCAATGATGATCCGTTTAAGCGATACATCCCCCAGTTCGTCGCGCTGGCGCACATTGATGTGGATAATACGCTCCATGCCAATCTGACGGATCTCCTCAATGATGGCACCTTCACAGTGCTTGCGGAGCAACATGCAGAACATGGGTGCTTCCGTAGGGTTAAGGAATGTCTTTTCCGTAAAATGCACCCGGGGGTATGTTGGGCTTGCCGAAACAAGCAATTTACTATTTCCGCGCTGAGCACGCAGGGTGAGAACTACGTCATGGCCATTCGGCTGATGGATTTTGCTGATACGTCCACCTATACAGCCTTGCAGTTCATGAACAATGGCCCGTGTTACGATGCCGTCCAATGCCATTTTTTCCACTTCCTCTCTCTATCAAGCATCTGCATTTATCATGCCAAATGCTTCATCTATATAACTGAAACGTGCAACCAGGTATGTAAAAAAAACAGGACTGGCTGCAAATTTATTGTTGCTTGCCTGTTGAACGCTGGAATCGGTACTGCGCAGAACATCGCAGACTTTTATTTTAGCCTATTCTGTCCATCAGGGAAAGGATTCACCTTCCGGGTGCTAATCACAGACCTGTCCGAATACATATAGAGCAGGTAGTTTGTCCGGCATAGTGTACAGCCTGTCGACCAGCACGCCGGTGAAACATGTGAGCTTATTTAGCAGATGAAAAACAGACTGGGAGGGAAACTTGAAGCATGGAACATACCAAGTGGCATCAACTTAGTGATGAAGAGCTTCGTAACACTCTTGGCGTCAGCCCGCAGGAAGGATTGACGGATGAAGCTGTAGCAGAGAAGAGGAAAGTGGTCGGTTCGAATGAGCTGAGCGAGGGGAAACGCATATCTCCGATTACATTGCTCTTGAATCAGTTCAAGGATTTTATGGTGCTGGTGTTGATGGGAGCAACGTTGGTATCCGGATTGTTGGGTGAATATCTGGATGCGGTAACGATTGTGGCTATTATCGTACTGAATGCCATTCTGGGGTTTGTACAGGAATTCCGGGCTGAACGATCTCTTCGTGCATTGAAACAGTTGTCCGCACCTCTCGCCAAAGTGCTTCGATCGGGTCAGGAAGTACATCTTGCCGCCAAACAACTTGTACCAGGGGATATTGTCATGGTGGAGAGTGGGGACCGCATACCCGCTGATGTGCGCTGGCTGCAAACGAACAGTCTGGATGTCGAGGAGTCGGCACTTACCGGGGAATCAGTTCCTGTAAGTAAACATTGCCTTCCGATTGCCAACGAAGACGTTCCGCTTGGTGATCAGAAGAATATTGGTTTTATGGGTACCATGGTCACTCGTGGTACAGCCAAAGGTGTGGTGATCCGTACGGGAATGGAGACGGAGATGGGCAAAATCGCCGATCTGATCCAGAATACGGAGGAGCAGGAAACACCCTTACAGCACAGACTGGAGCAACTGGGCAAAATTCTGATTTTTGTCGCATTGGGATTAACCATTATGGTTGTCGTCGCCGGGATATTGCACGGACAACCAGCCGTTGGCATGTTCCTGGCAGGGGTCAGCCTTGCAGTGGCGGCCATACCGGAGGGTCTGCCGGCCATTGTAACCATTGCACTCGCACTAGGCGTGCAGCGTATGATCAAACGTAAAGCCATTGTACGCAAACTGCCTTCCGTCGAAACTCTGGGCTGTGCATCCGTAATCTGTTCGGATAAGACAGGCACGCTTACCCAGAACAAGATGACGGTAACGGATGTGTGGCTGGAGGGGCGTAACCTCAAGGTTACCGGGGATGGTTATGCACCTGAAGGACAGATGCTGGAGAACGGTCGAACGGTGGAACTGAAGAGTGACCAGTCGTTACGCAGAATGCTTCAGATCAGCGCGCTTTGCAACAATGCGAGTATTGTGGAGACCGTTGCAAGCCAGATGGGGAGCAAGAAAAAGGGCAAGGATAATAAAAAGGACGGCAAGAAAAACACAAAAAAAGGTGATCTCCAAGAAGAAACAGTTCAACGAGACAATGTATTCTGGGAGCTGAAGGGCGATCCAACGGAAGGGGCACTTGTCACACTGGCCTCCAAAATGGGGCTTACTCCTGCCGGACTCAAAGAGTTGTACGCCCGCCAGCAGGAATTCCCGTTTGATTCGGAGCGAAAACGCATGTCGGTCCTGGTTCATCACCAGGGGGGCCGAATGATCTACACCAAAGGTGCACCGGATGTATTGATCGGACACTGCAGTTATATTTTGTGGGAAGGAAAGGTCGTGCCTTTCACTGGAACGCTGCGGCAGAAAGTGATGGCAGCCAACGAGAGCATGGCCGGAGCGGCACTACGTGTCCTCGGAATGGCCTACCGTGAAGTGCGGCCGGAAGAAAAAGTGGCTGACGAACACGCCGCCGAAAGTCAACTTGTCTTCGTAGGACTCGCAGGTATGATTGATCCACCGCGTCGTGAAGTACGAGATGCGATTGCCACATGCCGCAAGGCGGGCATTCGTACCGTCATGATCACAGGTGACCATGGAACAACGGCAGAAGCCATTGCTCATCAACTCGGAATTCTTCCCCGTGGAGGTGCCTCGTTAAGTGGTCAGCAGCTGGCAGGCATGACAGATGACCAACTGGATAAACAGGTAGAGGGCATCTATGTGTTCTCAAGAGTGTCTCCTGAACATAAGCTTCGCATCGTAAAATCGTTGCAGCGCAAAGGGCATGTCGTCGCGATGACGGGAGATGGGGTAAATGATGCTCCAGCCATTAAAGCAGCAGACATCGGGATCGCGATGGGCATCACAGGCACAGATGTGACGAAGGAAGCTTCGGCGCTCATTCTGAGTGATGATAACTTCTCGACTATTGTGGCTGCCATTGAAGAAGGCCGTAATATTTATGAGAACATTCGCAAGTTTATCCGTTATTTGCTGGCATCAAACGTGGGCGAAATATTGACAATGTTCTTTGCAATGATGATGGGCTTGCCGCTACCACTCGTGCCTATTCAGATTCTGTGGGTTAACCTGGTGACGGATGGTTTGCCTGCAATGGCGCTCGGGGTAGATCAGCCGGAAAAAGATTTGATGGAACATAAACCCCGTGGAGCCAAGGAAAACATTTTTGCCCGCAGACTGGGTTGGAAAATCGTCAGCCGGGGTGTATTAATTGGATTATGTACACTCGGAGCCTTCTGGCTTACCCTTCAGGCTGCACCGGATAATCCGGGTCAACTGATCAAGGCACAGTCTGTGGCTTTTGCTACACTCGTTTTGGCACAGCTTATTCATGTCTTTGATTGCCGTAGTTCGCGGTCCATCTTCCACCGGAATCCTTTACAGAACAAATATCTGGTTCTTGCTGTTATTTCATCGGTTGTACTGATGCTGGTTGTCATGTACGTTGAACCGTTGCAGCCGATATTCAAAACCGTACCGCTTGGTTTGCGTGAATGGGCGATCTGTATCGTTGCTGCGGGCATTCCAACGTTCCTTATGGGCGCAGGCAGCGTCTGGGGTGGGCGTCGTAACCGCCGCCGTATGGGTGGTTCTGGCCGCTTCGTACCGAAAAGTACAAAGTTTTCGGCATAAAATCAATACCTTTTCCTTACCCATTTCGTTATGCTATCCTCAAAATGATTCGAAGCGGAAGCTTTGGCATTTTGCAGGATAGCTTTTTTGTGTAGATGTTGAATATGAATTTCTATGGTAATCCTGTAGAAGAGCAAGAATATAGCTTTGGCAGCAGACTGCCAAAAGGAGTGGGCAAGATTATGGAATTTACGAAAATGCATGGACTTGGTAACGATTTTATCATTGTATTTGGTGAAAAGGAGCTTCCGGCAGATGCAGCAGAACTGGCTGTGAAATGGTGCAACCGTTTCTTCGGCATCGGTGCGGACGGCCTGGTTTATATACTGCCCTCGGAAAAGGCGGACTTTCAGATGCGTATCATGAATTCGGACGGTTCGGAAGCAGAACAGTGCGGTAATGCCATTCGCTGTGTATCCAAATATGTATACGATCACGGTCATGTTAGCCAAGAGCAGATTACCATTGAAACGATTGGTGCAGGGGTACAACCTGTGAGTCTCAACATTCGTGATGGTAAAGTGGAGACGGTTCGTGTGGATATGGGTGAGCCGATCTTGAATGGCCTTCAAGTACCTACAACGGTGGATGCGAATCCAGTGGTTGATCACTACATTGAAGCGAATGGACATGCGTTCAAATTCACTGCTGTATCCATGGGTAACCCACATGCGGTTATCTATGTTGATGATGCTGTGAATTTTGACCTCACGACCTGGGGCCCACTTCTTGAAGTACATCCCATGTTTCCGAAAAAAATCAATGTTGAATTCGCAACAGTTCGTGACCGTGGATATGTGGACATGCGTGTATGGGAACGCGGAGCTGGTCCAACACTTGCTTGTGGGACCGGAGCTTGTGCAACACTGGTATCCTCTGTCCTGAATGGACATACAGATCGTACAGCAGTCATCAGCCTCAAAGGTGGAGATCTCCACATTGAGTGGAATGAAGCTGACAATCATGTGTACATGACTGGCCCTGCTGAAGTTGTTTTTAAGGGAATCACTTCATAAAAAAGTGGAAGGTTTAACCAAAGGGGCCTGCGGGCCTCTTTTTTATCTTGCATCAAAAACCTGTGTTTTTCTTCGTTTTTTAGCGTTTTTTGTGTTACATTAGTATGAAAATGATCACAGCTAGGCGGGGGGAAAAGGGATGAAGGCGGATTTGCGGAAAGCTATGCAGGAACGAGTTCTCATTGGAGATGGGGCCATGGGAACGTTTCTGTACCAAATGGGATTCCCGGTAGGGATTTCATATGAAGAGTTAAACTTGATTTCACCTGAAGTGGTGGCAGAAGTACATCGCCGTTATCGGGACGCGGGTACAGAAATATTTGAAACCAATACTTATTCTGCCAATTACGACAAGTTGTCCAAGTTCGGTCTGGAGTCCAAGGTGGAGGACGTGAACCGTTCCGGCGTACGCATTGCCAAAGAGGTAGCTGGAGATACCGGTTATGTGCTTGGTGCAGTTGGTTCCATTCGAGGTGGCAAGCGGACGAACGTGTCAACGAGTGAACTGAAACGCTTTTATCAACAACAGATCTTTGCATTGCTTGATGAAGGCGTGGATGGCATTCTGCTTGAGACCTTCTATGATATCGAGGAAATGGATATTGCCCTTTTGCAAACGCGCAAGCTAAGTGATCTGCCCGTGATTGGACAATTTGCGGTAGAGGATGTAGGACACACACTGGACGGATATACAATGCCTGAAGCCTTCCGGATCATGCGGGAGCAGGGTGCGGACGTGATCGGTTTTAACTGTCGCTCCGGTCCAAACGGGATTATGCGTGCCATGGAAACCGTCTCCGGACGTATTGGTATTCCAATGTCTGTTTATCCGAATGCGGGTGCAGCAGATTATGTCGATGGTGAGTTCCGTTATGGTGCAACTCCGGAGTACTTTGGTCAGACGGCAGTGCAATTTGCCGAACTGGGCGCTCGTATTATCGGCGGTTGCTGTGGTACGACACCTGATCATATTACCGCAATGAAAGAGGCGCTTGCTGACTATATACCTTCGCCTATTTTGGAGCCTGATCCGTCAGAATCCAAACCGCGTATTGTGCTGCATGAACATGTGGATGAGCGTTCCGGACGTGGAGGTCAGCCTACGATTGTTGATCTGGTCAAGCAGCGTCACACGGTTATTGTTGAACTTGACCCGCCGCGTGACTTGGACATTGCCAAGTTCATGAAGGGTGCCGAGACACTGAAAGCAGCCGGAGCCGATGCCCTGACACTGGCCGATAATTCACTCGCGGTTACACGCATGAGCAACATGGCACTGGGTCACCTCGTTCAGGATCGCACGGGCCTTCGTCCACTTGTGCACATTGCCTGCCGTGACCGGAACCTAATTGGAACACAGTCCCACATGATGGGTTTTGATGCTCTGGGCATTAATCATGTACTCGCTGTGACAGGAGATCCTGCAAGATTTGGTGATCTGCCGGGTTCAAGCTCGGTATACGATCTGACTTCTTTTGAAATCATACGCATGATCAAACAGTTGAACGATGGAGTGGCTTTCTCAGGTAAACCGCTGAAGCAAAGAGCTGGTTTTGTAATTGGAGCAGCATTTAATCCTAATGTGAAATATCTGGAGAAAGCTGTACAACGTCTGGAGAAGAAAATTGCCTCTGGCGCTGATTACATCATGACACAACCGATCTATGATCCAGAGTTGATTGTAGCAATGCACGAAGCGACCAAACATCTGGATGTGCCCATTTTTGTAGGTGTAATGCCGCTGGCGAGTGGACGGAATGCAGAGTATCTGCACAACGAGGTTCCCGGAATTCAGCTCTCGGATGAAGTTCGTTCCCGTATGGCAGGTCTGGAAGGCGAAGAAGGCCGTGCGATGGGAGTGAAAATTGCCAAAGAACTGCTGGACGTAGCAACAGCACATTTCAAAGGGATCTATCTTATGACACCGTTTATGTTCTACGGCATGACGGCCGAACTGACTCAATACGTATGGGAGAAGTCCGAGCATCAATGTCCTACTTGTTTCAACCCTAATAATCAATTACAATAGTAAAACGGATGTGATGCCGATGTCATTCAGTATGACCGGATACGGTCAATCCGCCTTTCATTTTGGCGGCTATAAGGTACAATTAGAGATCAAATCTGTTAATCATCGTTATTGCGAAGTGATGATGCGTCTGCCAAGAGAGTGGACGTATTATGAAGACGGTTTGAGGAAAATCGTACAGAATCGTTTGAAACGTGGGCGGATTGATGTTTATGTAGTGAAAGAAAAAGAGGAAGACCAGGCTCTTCCCGCTGTTCTGAATGAACAGACGGTCAGGGCCTATCTGCAGGCTGCAGAGCAACTGGAGACCCAATATGGAATGCAGGGCAAACCAAGTATTGTGGATATGCTTGGGCTGCCGGACGTTATGGTTCATTCGGATGGGACAAGTTCCATTCCCGAAGAGCAGAAGGACGAATGGGAGCGAGTGCTGCAGGAAGGATTGAAAGAGGCTCTGTCCAGCCTTGAACAGATGCGCGCTCGCGAGGGTCTTCATCTGGCCAGTGATCTGGAACGGCGTATTACCCGTCTGGAGTCACTGCATACCGAGATGCTTGATCTTGCACCGACTGTGGTAAGTGATTATCGCAACAAGCTAAGACAAAGGCTTACGGAAATGCAGGAAGAAGGCTCTTTCCCTTTTGATGAGCATAAATTGGGTATGGAAATTGCAATGTTTGCCGATCGTTCTAACATAGAAGAGGAGCTTACGCGTCTACAGAGTCATTTTGGACAGAGCAGGGAACTGCTGAAGAGTGATGAGCCCGTAGGTCGTAAGTTGGACTTTCTAATTCAAGAGATGAATCGGGAAGTCAATACGATTGGATCTAAAGCCAACCATTTGGCTCTGGTGAATCGTGTTGTCGAGATGAAGGCGGAGCTGGAGAAGATTCGTGAGCAAGCTGCGAATATCGAATGAGCGGCCAAATTTCGGCAAAAGAGTCGCATGTATAGGGGGAAGAACCTGATTATGGCAATCAAACTCATTAACATTGGATTCGGTAACATCGTATCGGCGAACCGGATTATATCCATCGTGAGTCCGGAATCGGCGCCGATCAAGAGAATTATACAAGAGGCAAGAGATCGTCACATGCTGATTGATGCAACGTACGGAAGACGTACTCGTGCCGTAATTATTACGGATAGCGATCATGTCATTCTGTCTGCAGTTCAGCCTGAGACGGTCGCCCATCGTCTTTCTTCGAAAGATGATGATAACGACGAATAAAATGGAGTGTAATATGTCTAAGGGATTACTGGTAGTGTTGTCCGGCCCATCTGGGGTCGGAAAGGGTACTGTATGCAGCGCTTTGCGCAAACGGGTGCCGGAATTGATCTATTCCGTATCGGCGACGACCCGTCAGCCTCGTCTCGGTGAAGAACATGGTGTGAACTATTTCTTCAGAAGTCATGAAGAGTTCCAGAACATGATTGCTGAAGATCAATTGTTGGAACATGCGGAGTATGTTGGTAATTATTACGGAACACCGCGTGATTTTGTGGAGAAAACGATTAACGAAGGCCGCGACATCATTCTGGAGATTGAGGTTCAAGGCGCGTTAAAAGTGAAAGAGAAATTCCCGGAAGGGATCTTTGTTTTCCTGCTTCCTCCTTCATTGGACGAGCTGAAAGATCGCATTCAGGGCCGTGGTACCGAAAGCCAGGCTACCATTGATCACCGGATGTCCGTGGCGGTTGATGAGATCAGTCTGCTGGAGCAGTATGATTACGCTGTTGTTAATGATGAAATTGATTTGGCGTGCAAGAGAATAGAAAGCATCATAATCGCCGAACATTGTAAGATCAATAAATAATCCCTTTTGCCGCTGCAGAATGCGATATAAGTGGGGCAGTTGTCATATCATGTACTGAAGCACTCCTTCTCGGAATGCCCGGATGTGAAGACATGCCACATCAGTTCTGTCAGGCGGCAACTTGCGATTATACTAATGCGAAGAGGTGTTTGTTAATATGCTGTATCCTTCTATTGATGAAATGATGAACAAAGTCGACAGCAAGTATTCCCTTGTTGTTGCTGCTTCCCGCCGGGCTAGACAGCTACGTGAAGGTGAAAAATCGGATTTAAGAGGTGCCAGATCCCATAAACAAGTGGGCGTTGCACTGGAAGAAATCTATGGAGACCTGCTCGTTGTCATCAAAGGACAGGACGAAGAAGAAGAGTAAGCCCCTGTGGCTGCTCTTCAACTGCATACGGCGCAAGCCGGATTAATTGACAACCGCGAGGTTGTTATTTTTTTACGAATAAGCATATTTCAATGAACTCATTGTTTAGACGTCGTATAAATATCGGGGGAAATAAACATGTTGAACGGTAAAAAAATCGTGCTTGGTGTGACAGGCGGCATAGCCGCATACAAAGCAGCAACATTATGCAGCAGACTGGTGCAAAAGGGTGCCGATGTTCATGTGATCATGACAGCTTCCGCTACACAGTTTATTACCGAATTAACGCTGCAAACGTTGACCCGAAACACCGTATATACCGATACATTTGATGAGCGTGAACCAGCTGTCGTATCTCATATTCATCTGGCCGATCTGGCTGATCTTGTTCTGGTTGCTCCGGCTACAGCCAATGTAATTGCCAAGATGGCGCATGGCATGGCAGATGATATGCTCTCAACGACTCTTCTTGCCACGACAGCCCCTGTTATGATTGCTCCAGCGATGAATGTACATATGTATGATCATCCAGCTGTAAAGCATAATATGAACCTGCTTGTTGAACGGGGCGCCATGATGATTGAACCGGGTGAGGGTCTGCTTGCTTGTGGATATGTAGGCAAGGGACGTCTGGAAGAACCGGAGAGCATTGTGGATGTGGTGGAACGTTTCTTTGAACAGCGTGATTCTGCAGACCGTAGTCGGCAGGGACAAGCTTCATTGTTACAAGGCAAGAAGGTTGTTGTTACGGCTGGAGGTACGATTGAGCGTATTGACCCAGTACGATACATTACGAACGATTCGTCTGGCAAAATGGGATTTGCAATAGCCGCAGCTGCACGTGATCTGGGTGCCGATGTGAAATTGGTTATGGGCAATACCCAAGCCAAGCCACCGGAGAACGTTGAGTTGATCCCTGTACAGTCTGCACAGGATATGTATGAAGCTGTAACACGCGAGTGGGATGATGCAGATATCGTGGTTAAGGCGGCGGCAGTTGCCGATTATCGCCTAAAGGAAGTTTACACCGAGAAGATCAAGAAGAAAGGCGACACGTTGTCGCTCGAACTTGTTAAAAATATAGATATTCTTGAAACGCTGGGTAAACAGAAAACCCATCAGTTTTTGATTGGTTTTGCTGCGGAGACTCAGTCCGTTGAGATGTATGCACGTGAGAAATTGGAACGGAAAAACTGTGATCTGATCGTAGCCAATGACGTAACCCGCACGGGTGCAGGATTTGGAACAGACACCAACGCGGTACATATCTATGACCGGGAAGGTTTGGTGGAGGAGCTTCAAGTGATGGCCAAGGACGATGTGGCTCATCGGTTGCTCCGGATTGCGGCGGAGCGCATTGCCGGGAGGAATTAGGATATGGAGATTGCCAAGGTCATAGTCGATGTTCCCGTGAAGGAAACAGACCGGCCGTTTGATTACCTGGTGCCTGAATCGATGAGGGAATGGATCGAGATTGGCAGCCGGGTGGGTGTACCTTTTGGTCATCGGACGGTGCAGGGATTCGTGATTGATCTTGTGCCGCGTACCGGAGAGGAAACATTCAGGCTCAAGCAGATTCAGGAGTTGCTGGACATTGTTCCCCCATTATCAAAGGATTTGGTTGAACTGGCCGAATGGATGAGTGGGCGTTATGCCAGTAACCGGATTTTGTCATTGCAGGTCATGGTGCCGACGGCATTGAAAGGTAAAGCAGAGCGATACATCTCGCTGGGAGATGCACTTGATGGACAGATGGCGGATGCACAACCGGATGATGAGGTGTTATTTGTTTGGGGAGAAGAGTCTACGACCGAGAAGGTGCAGCAGGATATCATCCGTTTTGTCAAAAGTCGGGGTCAGGTACCACTGCAACAACTAAGTCGAAAATATCCCAATCATGCTGCACTAATTAAAAAATTATTGCTTGGTGGTGTACTGCTGGAGAGTCAGGCCATCAAGGACAAGTTAAATAAAAAAACGATGAAGTCCGTTGATCTGGCTGTAGATATGGCTGCTGCTCAGGAAGCACTTGCTTCATTCCCGGCGAAAGCACAGCGACAGAAGGAGATTCTGGCTTTTTTGCTGGAAATGAAAGAACTGCTGCCCATGCCGATGAAAGAAGTGTTATCTACACTGCAGGTATCGGCCGCAACGATTAAGGGGCTTGAGGAAAAAGGATTGATCGTTACCGAGGACGTTGAGGTCTTTCGTGACCCTTATCAGGGCAGGAAGTTCAAAGCAACTGAACCGCTGGTTCTGACCGATGAGCAGAAACTTGTCTACGACAATATCAATGGCCGATTGCAGGAACAACGCCACGGGGTATTTTTGCTACATGGTGTTACGGGAAGTGGCAAGACGGAAGTCTATCTTCAAACCATTCAACAATGCATTGAACAGGATCGGCAGGCTATCGTACTGGTGCCCGAGATTGCACTCACACCACAGATGGTTGAACGTTTTAAAGGGCGGTTTGGCGATCAGGTTGCGGTCATGCACAGTCGTCTGTCTGGCGGTGAGCGTTATGATGAATGGCGCAAGATTCGTGAGGGTCAGGTGAAGGTTGCGATTGGGGCGCGCTCAGCGGTATTTGCTCCATTCAGTCGGCTTGGGCTGATCATTATGGATGAGGAACACGAGACTTCCTACAAACAGGAGGAAACGCCAAAATATCATGCCCGTGATGTAGCGGTAAAAAGAGCACAGCAGCACCAGGCCGTGGTTGTTCTGGGTTCAGCGACACCTTCGCTGGAAAGTTATTATGCGGCGCGCTCGCAAAGTAACGACGATTTTGCACCACTCTTGCTGGAGATGCCAACACGGGCACTGGGTAACAAGCTGCCTGAAGTGCGGATCGTTGATATGCGTGAAGAGCTGAAGGATGGCAACCGTTCCATGTTCAGCAGGGCTTTGCATAAAGGGTTGGAAGAGCGCTTGGAGCGTGGTGAACAGACGGTGCTTCTGCTGAATCGCCGTGGATATTCGACCTTTGTCATGTGCCGAAGTTGTGGATATGTGGCAGGTTGTCCCGAATGTGATATTTCATTGACGTACCATCAGCGCTCGAACAATCTTCGTTGTCACTATTGTGGATATGCGGAAGCGGCACCGGAAGTATGTCCTGATTGCGGGAGTGAGCATATTCGATATTTTGGTACAGGTACACAGCGGGTCGAGGAAGAGCTTGCCAAGCTCTTTCCTGGTATTCGGGTCATTCGGATGGACGTGGATACAACAACGGAAAAAGGGGCTCACGAGAAGCTTCTGAAACAGTTTCGTGAGAAAAAGGCGGATGTATTGCTGGGTACCCAGATGGTTGCGAAGGGACTTGATTTCCCGGATGTAACCCTGGTTGGCGTGATAACAGCGGATTCAGCATTGAATTTGCCTGATTTCCGTGCTGCGGAAAAAACGTTTCAGTTATTAACACAGGTAGCTGGCCGAGCTGGTCGGCACCAATTACCTGGTGAGGTGTTTGTTCAGTCCTATACGCCGGAACACTACTCCATTGGCCATGCGAGTCAGCATGACTACGTGTCGTTTGTACGTGAGGAACTGCTGCACCGTCGCAATTTGCAATATCCGCCATACTGTCGCCTGATTCTGGTGACCTTTTCGCATGAGCAGCTTCCGGTATTGATTCGTCTTGCCGAGAACTATACGCGAATACTGAAAGAGAAGGCCAATGCAGCCGGATGGCTCGGCAGTCTGGATCGATTCAGCAATGATGCCTTTGATGTACTGGGGCCGGTAGCGTCCCCGATTCCTCGGATCAAGAATAGATACAGATTCCAATGTATGATAAAATGGCGGGGGGATGTAGACGCCATAGGACTAGCTCTGGCGACGGCCCGGCGCATGGACGATGATGTTCAGGCGCAAAAATTACTTATTAGTCTGGATGTAGACCCGCAAATGTTAATGTAAGCATTTTGCAGCCATGCGGATGTAAACAAGCGGTATAAACATAGATTAAAATGAATACCCCAAAAATACAGATATCGTCCTGAAATTATGATGAGGATTAGGAAGGTGCTTACAACATGTCGATTCGCATTATCGTGCAAGAACCAGATGAGGTGCTCCACAAGAGAGCCAAAGAAGTAACTAAAATTACACCAAACGTACAAAAATTGCTGGATGATATGGCTGATACCATGTACGATGCGGAAGGTGTAGGTCTTGCTGCGCCGCAGGTTGGTATTTTAAAACGTCTGATTGTTATCGACGCAGGTGATGAGCAAGGGCTAATCAAGATGATTAACCCGGAGATCATTGCAAGTGAGGGAGAACAATTCGGACCGGAAGGTTGTCTGAGTATCCCTGGAATTAATGGTGATGTTCGCCGTTTCGAGACCGTTACGGTTAAAGGTCTGGATCGTGAAGGCAAAGAGTTGATTATTACGGGTAGTGGCTTGCTGTCCCGTGCATTCCAGCATGAGATTGATCATCTGGATGGCGTACTCTTTACGGATGTCGCCGAGAAAGTGTACGAAATTGCAGCCGATCAAACGGGACCGCGTCGTAATTAAGGAGTGATCGATTTGAATATTGTTTTTATGGGAACACCTGAATTTGCAGTTCCTTCTCTCGATATGCTGATGGCAGAGGGATACAATGTGGTGGGTGTGGTGACTCAGCCTGATAAACCACAGGGACGCAAAAAAGTACTTACGCCAACACCGGTTAAGGCTGCGGCAGAACGCCACGGTCTGCCGGTGTTTCAACCTGTTAAATTGCGTGATCCGGAAGCGGTAGCCCGCTTGGCTGAATGGAAGCCTGATCTGATCGTGACCGCGGCATTTGGACAGATTCTGCCCAAAGCTGTGCTGGATATGCCTGTTCGCGGTTGTGTGAACGTGCACGGCTCTCTTTTACCAAAATATCGCGGAGGAGCCCCGATCCAACGTTCCATTATAAACGGTGAATCTGTGACAGGAGTCACATTGATGTATATGGCTGAAGGCCTGGATACCGGAGATATGATCTCGCGTGTGGAACTGCCAATTACGGATGAAGACACATCCGGATCGATGTTTGATAAATTAAGTGAGGCTGGT
This sequence comes from Paenibacillus polymyxa, assembly GCF_018614975.1. GTDB lineage: Bacteria > Bacillota > Bacilli > Paenibacillales > Paenibacillaceae > Paenibacillus > Paenibacillus polymyxa_E. The sequence continues at coordinate 46,843 of NZ_JAGGNR010000032.1, forward strand.
TCCAAACTGCTTCAGGCTGAAATGCCACGATTGATTGCAGGCGAGACAACGGCTGTCCCTCAGGATGATGCCGAGGCTTCGTATGCTCGCAATCTGACTCGGGATGACGAGAAAATGGACTGGAGTCGTACTTCACGTGAACTGTTCAATCAGATTCGTGGTCTTGTGCCGTTCTCCGGTGCATTTACGATGTGGGATGATCAGGTCTTTAAAGTCTGGGCTGCGGCTAACCCAGATCAGGTGGACCTAGAAACTTCTTCGGATGCTGGACAAGCAGAGCCGGGAACGGTGCTGCAATTGAACAAGGCAGGGATTGAAGTCTGCACAGGCAATGGGTCTCTGTGGTTGACTGAAGTGCAGCCTGCAGGCAAAAAGGTGATGCAGGCCGCTGACTTTGCCCGTGGTGGTACACTGAAACCTGGAACGGTGCTGCGATGAGTGGTAACACACCAAGTCGTTTGTCAGGAAAAGGCCAGAAAGCTACTGGGAATTCATCCGGGCGTGAAGGAAACCGTCGTCCGAACTCGGGTAAATCGGGTGGTGCATCTCGCTCCCAGAAACCCAAAACATCTGCTCGTGCATTGGCAGTCAAAGTACTGAGTGCTGTTGAGCAAGATGGAGCATACAGTAATCTGGAGTTGAACCGTCGTCTGAAAGAGGCAGATTTAAGCCCCGCAGATGCTGGACTAGCTACCGAATTGGTGTATGGAACAATCGCCAGATTAAATACACTTGATTATTTTCTGGAACGTTACGTCGCCAAAGGAGTATCCAAACTGCAACCATGGGTTCGTAGCCTGCTGCGAATTAGCGTATACCAGATGATATACCTGGATCGTATTCCGGAGCATGCCGTGGTGAGCGAAGCGGTTAATTTGGCGAAGAAACTGGGCCATCAGGGAATCTCGGGTATGGTGAATGGTGTGCTGCGCAATATGATCCGTAATCGGGATGAACTTCGTATTCCAGAACATCTGCCCGCTGCCGAACGTATTTCACTGGAGCATTCCCACCCGATATGGATGGTTGAACGCTGGATTGCCCAGTACGGCGAGGAGACGGCGGAAGCGATCTGTCGTGCGAATAATGAGCCGCCAGCGGTGAGTGTCCGGGTCAACACAACAATGACCACACGGGAGAAACTGATGCATGAGATGACCAGTACAGGTGCAGTCGTTGAAGCTTCTCAGCTGAGTTCCGATGGAATTCTTGTACGTAGTGGCGGAAACATGGCTCTAACGTCCTGGTATCGGGACGGGTTGTTCTCTGTACAGGACGAAAGTTCCATGCTTGTCGCTGAAGCCGTTGCGCCAGAAGTAGACCAACTTGTATTGGATTGCTGCGCAGCTCCAGGTGGTAAAACAGCTCACATGGCTGAGAAAATGCAGGATCGCGGTCGTATTGTCGCGAATGATGTACATGCTCACAAGCGCCAGCTGATTCTGGATCAGGCGGAGCGTCTCGGTCTGAGCTGTATCGATGCTGTAACTGGAGATGCTCTTGATCTCAATGAACGGTACCCGGAAGCGTCGTTTGACCGCATTTTGCTGGATGCACCATGTTCAGGTCTGGGTGTTATTCGCCGCAAGCCTGATGTGAAATGGACCAAAACCGTAGAAGATATCGAAGATATCGCAGGCTTGCAGCGTGAACTGCTTGATCAGGTTGCGCCGTTGTTAAAACCAGGTGGTATTCTGGTGTATAGCACGTGTACGATTGAGCCTGCTGAGAATGAGGATATGGTTGCAGATTTCTTGAATCGACATCCGGAATATCGTCCTGTGGAAACGTCCGTTTGGTCCGAATCGGAGACAATGAACTTGAAGGTTGTGAACGGAGGCGTTCAGATTTTGCCGCAATACGCTCACAGCGACGGATTTTTCATCGCACGGTTGACAAAAACAGCGGAATAACAGTTTAATAGAGCACGGAAGCATGACCGCCGAGGGGAACTTCGGCGGATTTCTTTGTGATGGGACTTCGATATAATTGTCAGAGAATGTGATGACAGGGTGCGATGGCGGCATTGAGGTGTTATAATGCATGAAGTACAGCTATCAAGGGTATACATGGATGTAACGTGGTCTTTGTGATAGAATAGGACGAATGGAACGAAAAGAAGGAAGCCAAACGAAAAGAAAAGAAGGAATAGGTGTTGACAACAAAATGAAACCTTTTATATATGATTATTCTCTGGAGCAACTGCAGCAATGGGCTGTTGAGAATGGGGAGCCGGCGTTTCGCGGTGGCCAAATCTTTGACTGGATTTATGTAAAACGCGTGAATGATTTCAGTGAAATGACGAATCTGTCCAAGCCATTGCGTGAAAAACTGACAGAGCAATTTGAATTCGTAACGCTTAAGGAAATTACCAAGTTTGAATCCAAGGATGGAACGGTTAAATTCCTCTTTGGTCTTCATGATGATCATGCCATTGAGACAGTAATTATGAAGCATAACTACGGGAACAGCATTTGTGTAACCACACAGGTTGGTTGTCGTATTGGTTGTACGTTCTGTGCATCCACACTAGGTGGACTCAAGCGTAACCTTACAGCTGGGGAGATTGTTGCTCAGGTTGTGCAGGCTCAGAAAATTTTGGATGAACGCGGCGAGCGTGTCAGCAGCATTGTGATCATGGGTTCTGGCGAACCTTTCGAAAACTATGAAGCTACGATGACTTTCTTGCGCATTATGATTCATGAGAAAGGGCTGAACATCGGTCAGCGTCACATCACGGTATCCACGAGTGGAATCGTTCCAAACATCTACAAGTTTGCGGATGAAGATACACAGATTAACCTCGCCATTTCGATCCATGCACCAAATGATGCACTGCGTTCGAAATTGATGCCGGTTAACCGCCGTTTTCCTTTTGAAGACGTGATGGAGTCCCTTCGTTATTATCTGGCCAAAACAGGTCGGAGAATTACGTTTGAGTATGCACTTATTGGTGGAGTAAACGATCAGCCGGAGCATGCAGCAGAACTGGCAAGTGTGCTTAAGAACATGTTGTGCCACGTGAATCTGATTCCGGTTAACCATGTACCTGAACGCAAATACGTAAGAACATCGAGAAGCGACATTTTCAATTTTCAGAAGATTCTCTCGGAACAGGGTGTTAATGTAACCATTCGTCGTGAACAGGGACATGATATTGCTGCCGCTTGCGGTCAGCTTCGTGCAAAGCATATGGAGTTGAGGTGAGAACGTTTTGATCAAAACAGTTCATGTGAGCCATATCGGACGAGTGCGTTCGGTGAATGAAGATTCAGCCTGGATTCGTAATCTCGATACAGGATATATTCTGGGTATTGTTGCCGATGGCATGGGTGGACATCTTGCAGGGGATACGGCAAGCCGCTTGGCAGTAGAGACGCTGGTACAAGATCTGGGAACACTGGAACCAGGTCTGTCACATGCGTCTCTGTCTGCGGCTCTCAGCGATGCTATTTTGCATGCCAACGAAGTTATCTTCCGCACGGCTTCCACAGATGACAAGTATCACAACATGGGAACAACGGTGGTTGCGGCATTATTGAACGATACGGAAGGTGTTATTGGACACATTGGTGATAGCAGAGCCTACAAAATTGCGAATAAAGCTGTGATCCAGCTAACTGAGGACCATACACTGGTGAATGAATTGTTCAAAAATGGTCAGATCAGCAAAGAGGATGTGTCCCATCATCCACGTCGCAACGTGCTGACTCGTGCGCTTGGAACAGATGCCGAGGTGAAGGTAGACCTGGATACCGTCAAGCTGGAGGAAGGCGAAGTTCTTCTCCTGTGCAGTGATGGTCTCAGTAACCTGGTCAGCAATGAGCAGATTATTCAGGTTGCTGGCAATCTGGAACTGGCATTGGAAGATCGGGCAGACCGACTGCTTCAGTTGGCTTTACTTGCTGGGGGAGACGACAACATCACGCTTGCTTTGTTTGAGTTGCAGAGGGAAGGTTCCGTGGATACGGAAACGGGGTGTGAGTCATGATTGGGCACCAGCTAGGCGGACGCTATGAAGTGATTGAGCGTGTCGGTGGCGGCGGCATGGCTCTTGTGTACAAAGCCCAGGATCTTCTGTTGAACCGGAATGTAGCGATCAAAGTCCTTAGACAACAGTTTGTGCATGACGAAGAGTTTATTCGCCGTTTCCGCAGGGAAGCACAATCCGCAGCATCGCTGTCTCATCCGAATGTAGTTAGCATTTATGACGTGGGGCAGGAAGATGACGTTCATTATATTGTCATGGAGTACGTGGAAGGCAAAAACCTGAATGAAATTATCAAAGAACGTGCCCCTCTGCAGGTGGACGAATCGGTGCGAATCGCTTCCCAGATTGCAGATGCTCTTGATCATGCACATCATAATCAAATCATTCATCGGGATATCAAACCCCACAATATATTAATTGGCCGGAATGGCCGTGTGAAAGTAACGGATTTCGGGATTGCCCGTGCCGTGACATCAACAACGATTACACAGACGGGTTCTGTAGTTGGTTCTGTACATTACTTCTCACCGGAGCATGCCAAAGGCATCGTTACTGGTGAAAAATCGGACTTATATTCTCTTGGGATCGTACTCTACCAAATGTTGACTGGGCAACTTCCGTTTCTGGGTGAAAGTCCAATCAGTGTGGCATTGAAGCATTTGCAAGAAGAGTTCGATGAACCACGCAAATTCAATCCATTGATTCCGCAAAGTGTGGAAAATGTCATCTTAAAATCCATGCGTAAAAATCCGCAGGAACGTTATCAGTCGGCCAAAGAAATGCAGACCGATCTGGAAACTTGCCTGATGCCGGAGAGACGTAATGAAACGAAGATTGATTTTCCGGATGAGGATGATATAGACCAGACTCGCGTAATGCCAGCGATCAAGCCTGAACCGCGCGGAGTTACATCCACGGGTGCGGTGCCAGTGATGGAGTCTGACGAAGAAACTGGCAAGGGTAAGGCGAAATCCAAGAGCTGGAAGAAACCAGCACTACTCATTTCATTAACCGTTCTTATTCTAATCGCCATGGTGGGCGTTGTATGGTATGTCAAGGGTATGCTGGTTGTACCTGAAGTAACTGTGCCTAACGTGATCACTCAGACGGAAGAGAAAGCTCGGGAAATGCTTGAGGAGAAAGGACTCGTCGTCAGTGATGAGGTCATCCGTCTGTACCAGGAAGGTGTCGAACCCGGTATCGTCTATGAACAGAGCAAAAAAGAAGGCGATGTTGTCAAAGAAGGTTCTGAGGTCCAGATCAGTGTTGGTGCAAAAAAAGAACTTTTGAAGATGATTGATGTCAAACAAGAAACCTATGATGAGGCTGTCAAGAAGTTGACTGCGCTTGGCATTAAGGAAGATCAGATTCAGCGGAAAGATGACTTCTCCAATGATGTGGCTTCAGGTTCTGTTATTTCCCAGACGCCGGGTGTGAATGAGGAATTCGATCCTGTGACAGTCCAGATTGAGTTGACTGTAAGTAAAGGCACTGAAACGGTCAAAATGCCTGATCTGAAAAATCATACCCGCAGTGAAGCCGAAGAAAAACTAAAATCTGCTGGACTTGTGCTTGCTCAGGTGCAGGAAGAATCAAGTTATACGGTGGAAAAGGGCAAAGTGACGCAGCAATGGCCTGTGGAAGCGGGCGCAGACGTACGTCCTGGCGATAAGATTACAATCTTTATTAGTACAGGGTATCCGCCCGAAGCGCTGGAATATCCTTTTAATATCAATGTATCACCCAAAGAAGAGGGCAAAAAAAGTAAAATCCGTATCACATATGAAGACGCACGCGGCAAGAATCAGGAATGGGGAACACGCACCGTGAACTCAACCCAGACCTTGACCATTCCACTTGTGCTCGCTCCAAATGAAAATGGGGCTGTGTCCGTATATCGTGATGGACAGTTCCTGGATACGTATCTTGTCTCCTACATTGAAGCCAAAAACGGAACAGTGAATGTACCTTCCATTGACCCGGAACAAAGCACTGAGACGTCGCCAGAAAATGAGCCTGATCCAGGTGAAGGTAGCGTTGATGAAGGCAGCGTTGATCCCAATCAGGAAGGTGAACCTGAGTCCACACCGGCAGACGGTGAGGGTGACAGCGTAGATGAGGACACTTCTGCCATGAATAATGGTAAGGGGCACGGCAAGGAAAAAGAGAAGAAAAAGGAAGTCATTAACGCATCAAGCCGTCCATAAGGGCGGCTTATGCTGGCGTCTGGAGTAAATGTACCACCATCTAAAGGAGGGCGTCGGAGCTATGCCAGAAGGTATCATCGTTAAAGCGCTAAGCGGTTACTATTATGTCATGCCAGTGGAAGACAACGGGGTTCCTTCGGTTGAAGGTTCCGCCGTTCAATGTCGAGCCAGAGGTATCTTCAGAAAACGGGGAACATCACCACTTGTAGGTGATCGCGTTAGCTACATGTTGACTGAGAACGGAGAAGGAACGGTTGATGAAATTCGGAAGCGTGAGACGGAACTTATCCGTCCTCCTGTAGCCAATGTAAGTTTGGCTGTTCTCGTGTTCTCTGTGAAGGAACCGGATATGAACCTGAACCTGTTGGACAAGTTCCTTGTTCACATCGAGCAGGCGGGGCTGGATGCACTCATTGTGTTGACCAAACTGGATTTGGCTGATCCAGCCAAAGACACTGTTGCTGAAGTAAAAGCATTGTATGAACAGGTTGGTTATGAAGTGATCTCCACAAGTTCACGTACCGGTGAAGGCAGTGAATTGCTCAGAGATCGTCTGGCTGGTAAGATCAGCGTATTCTCCGGACAATCCGGTGTAGGCAAGTCTTCGATGTTAAATGCATTGATGCCGGGCCTGACGCTGGAGACAAATGCGATCAGCATGCGGCTAGGACGAGGGAAACACACCACCAGGCACGTGGAGCTTATTCCGTTGGATAATGGCGGATTTGTTGCGGATACGCCAGGATTCAGCCAACTGGACTTTCTGGAGATCGGTGTGGAGGAACTCTCCACTTGTTTCCGGGAATTCGCCCAGTTTGCAGATCAGTGCAAATTCCGAGGTTGTACCCATACACATGAACCAAGCTGTCGTGTGCTTGCGGCCAAGGAGGAAGGTCTGATCTCCGAAAGCCGATATCAGCACTATGTGCTATTCCTGACCGAAATGAAAGATAAGAAGCGGAGGTATTAACATGATTAAAATTGCCCCATCGATATTATCAGCTGATTTTGCCCGCCTTGGTGCGGAAGTTGCAGAAGCTCAAGCTGCAGGAGGAGACTGGATTCATGTTGACGTTATGGACGGCCATTTCGTCCCTAATATTACGCTTGGACCTGCGATTGTGAAGGCAATCGCTCCACATACAAGCTTGCCGCTCGATGTGCATTTGATGATTGAGAATCCGGAGCGTTATGTTGAGGAATTTGCCAAAGCGGGTGCAGCGGTTATTACCGTCCATGCTGAAGCTTGCGTGCATCTGCACCGGGTTATTCACTTGATCAAGGAACAGGGAGTGAAGGCGGGTGTTGCCCTTAATCCGGGAACGCCGGCGAGTGCTATTCAGGAAGTGCTGGACGATGTAGATATGGTACTGGTCATGACTGTAAATCCAGGTTTTGGCGGACAAGCTTTCATCTCGGGCACCATGAACAAAATTAAGCAAATTCGCACTTGGCTGAATGAAAAAGGACGTCATGATGTACATATCGAAGTAGATGGCGGAATTGCAGCCGATACAGCCCCGCTTGTGGTGGAAGCTGGAGCGGATGTACTCGTTGCTGGGAGTGCCGTATTTGGCCGTGAGGATCGTGCTGCCGCGATTACTGAAATTCGCAGTAGCTACGGAGGCTGATCTATGACCCTCAAGGAGACACTGTGGACGATGGCTGCGAGTCTCGTGACGGGACTTGTGCTTGCTTTGTTTGCGGTTATTCAATCCCCGTTTAATGCCATTACGTCATTAATCGGGGTGGGCGTTGTTATTATGTATTTCCGCAAATTTGATCGTACGGGACATCGGGTTACTTTTGTCATATTCAGCATACTGTATTATGTATTGAGTGTTTTCATGATCGCTGTCTATCAATATATTCCTGCCCAAACGTAAATGACCTGATCTTCGGGCTTGTCATTGTGGAATAGGGATCGAAGGTTCCGCATAAATATGGTTACATGAGCAGGTTTCTCATGTAGCCTTTTTTGTCGTGTTTGAGGTAAAGAAGGCCTGAAGCATAGGATACGGCGGACGCATGAGCATGATGGGGAGGGTGAATTATGAAATTTTACACATTCAAACTGCCGAAGTTTTTGGGAGGGTTTGTAAAGGCGATTCTTAATACGTTTCAAAAGCACTGATCCGATTGATAAGGTAACAGGGAATACCGCCGCTTTGGCTCAGGCTTATCTGGAATTCGTACCTGCGAAGCGCCATGCGGCGGCCATTCACATGTTAATGAGCGTATTCAAGAATCCTTTTTTGAATACCAAAAAAGCACCTGCAAGGAACAAGGTGCTTTTTGCTTACCCGATTTATAGTAGCTTTGCGTGATTATACGCGAGTCACTTTACCGGCTTTCAGTGCACGGGTGCTTACGTATACACGTTTTGGTTTGCCGTCAACGAGAATGCGGACCTTCTGAACGTTTACGCCCCAAGTACGACGGTTACGGTTGTTAGCGTGGGATACGTGGTTACCGGTGCCCGGTTTCTTACCTGTCACATAACATTTGCGAGACATAGATTACACCTCCTATCCTAAAATAACCAGTTGCCTTCAGAAACGAAAAGTCATTCCATAAGGACTAAATTGTTCTTCCTGATCATAAAGATCAGTTTTCAGTAGCTAATGGCGTTGTTTAAGCCGGCATGAACCGGATCATTTCCATTACTTAACCTGCATAAAACAATACTTGAATATAATATCATAATTAAAAAAGCTTCGTCAACTGATCCAAAAACTTTATTTATTTCTCCTGTCTAATATAGTACAATGTTGAGTAGTCCATAATACAGTGGTGAACAGGCTGTTGCCGCGAGGAAGTCGGAGAATAAACCGTACCTAGAGGTCGGTGGTCTGCTTTTTGGCAACGCTGTGAGCTGCGGCATTCCATCATTGGCACCAGTCTCCATGCGGCATTCATGCCGGCTCTTGATACCGGTGCATATCCGTATGCCCCGAAGTTAGGGGTGCAGAGAGTGCAGGATATTGGTAGCCCGGCCGCCCAGACCGTTAATCCGGCTGACATGTTGTATTGTATGCCTGTGCCGGACAAGGTATGGACGAAGAATAACGCAGTCCGCGTTAGCGCATGAACAGACCAGACACATCTTGGTGCAAGGTGTTCGTGTATCAAGCTAGGAAGGGGAATTCTCACTTGAGTATACGTTCTTTAAATGGAACAGATTTCACCGCAATGGTACTTGCCGGAGCGGAACAACTTGGACAGCATGCAGAGCACGTCAATTCCCTGAATGTTTTCCCTGTGCCGGATGGTGATACGGGAACGAACATGAATTTGACAATGAGTGCAGGAGTTGCAGAGATTAAAAGAAAAAGTTCTGCCTCCATCGGAGAAGCTGCCGGTATTCTATCGAAAGGCCTGCTTATGGGCGCACGGGGGAATTCAGGAGTTATTCTGTCGCAATTGTTCCGTGGATTTAGTCGTTCAGCTGCTCCCTATGAGGAACTGAATACGCTCCAATTTGCAGCAGCCCTGCAGAACGGTGTTGACGCAGCTTACAAAGCAGTCGTAAAGCCCGTTGAAGGGACCATTCTTACCGTAGCCAAGGAAGCGGCCAAACATGCCAACTACTACGCAAGACGGACGAATGATATTACTGAATTAATGAATGAAGTTTTGTTAAAAGCAAAAGAAGCACTGGCAATGACTCCGGAATTACTGCCTGTACTGAAACAGGTTGGTGTTGTGGATTCAGGTGGTCAGGGGCTTGTATATATCTACGAGGGCTTTATGGAAGTATTGCTGCAAAGTGACGGAGTGAATCGTACTTCGCTGAACAAAGAAGTAACCCCATCCGTGGCAGCATCTGCTTTGAAACCGGCTGCACCGGTAGAAGTGGATGTCAAGAAGCCTGCACAACAGCAGGTGATTGCGCCGGAGATGCCATTGTCTGCTCAGGCGAGACTGGAAACGGAAGACATTGAATTCCTGTATGATATGGAATTTTTCATTAACCGTGAGCTTGGAGAGAACGCAGGAGTGGCATTCGATGACGAAGCATTCCGTAAAGCGTTGTCAGTTAATGGGGATTCGATTATCATCATTGCCGATGATGAAGTCATCAAAGTTCATGTCCATTCCAAGACACCGGGCGATGTATTAAACCTGGCGCTACACTATGGTGAGATTACCCAGATTCATATTCTCAATATGCGTGAACAGCACCGGGATCTGCTGTCAGCAGGCATGGACAGTGCTCCATCACCCGAATTGTTTGCAGAGATTCCACCTGAGGCAGCACGCAGTATGGAAAAGGCTGTCCTTCCTGCAGATGAGATGGCACCCTACGGTTTTATTGCGGTATCCTCCGGTGACGGTATTGCAGAGATCTTCCAAAGTCTTGGCGTCGATGTTGTTCTGTCTGGTGGACAGACGATGAATCCAAGTACGGAGGATTTTGTGAAAGCCATTCGTTCAATTGCTGCGGAGCAGGTATTTATACTCCCGAACAATTCTAACATTGTACTGGCTGCCGAGCAGGCTCGTGAATTGCTTGAAGATGAGCGCCGGATTACGGTTATTCCAAGCAAGACCATTCCACAGGGGATGGCTGCTGCTTTTGCTTTCCAGGAAGATGAGTCTGCGGAAACGAACCGTGACCAGATGCTCGAGGCAATTAGCCGGGTGCAGTCCGGTCAAGTGACTCATGCGGTTCGTGATACGCAATATGATGAATTGGATATCAAGGCAGGGCACTATATTGGTATCCATAACTCCAAAATTGTAGCGACGGATGAGACCATGCTTCAAACATGTGAAGGGCTGCTCAAGCAGATGATGGAGAGTGGAGATGAAGTGGTCACGATCCTTGAAGGGGACGAAGCTGACCCTGAGGTTACCGCTGCCCTCGCTGCATGGCTTGAAGAACAGTATCCTGATGCTGAGGTAGAGGTACATCTTGGAGGACAGCCCGTATATTATTATTTGTTCTCTGTAGAGTCCTAATAACACTCTAGCGAAGAGGAGGAGAGTCATGAGCCACAAGGTTGCGATTGTAACGGACAGTACGGCAGATATTCCCGAAGAACTCATTCGCAAATACGGGATTCACATTGTTCCACTTCGTGTTCTGTTCGGGGAAGAAACATATGCAGACGGCGTTGATCTGACTTCGGAACAGTTCTATGAAAAATTGAAGAAGGGTTCTGTGTTGCCCACAACTTCACAGCCATCTCCAACCGATTTCATGAATGTGTATCAAGCACTACTGGATGAGAATCCAGAACGCCCGATTGTGTCAATCCACCTGTCATCCGGTATGAGTGGCACCTATCAATCGGCCATGCTCGGCAAGTCTTTGCTGGAGCGTGAGGTTGACATCACCGTGCTGGATTCGAAGTCAGCATCTTATGGATACGGTCTGATGGTGGTACAGGCTGCTGAACTTGCCGAACAGGGCAGGTCAGCAGTCGAGATCGCTGCTGCTATTGAAGGGATGCAACAATCTCGCAAGTTGTTCTTTATCGTAGATACTCTGGAGTATCTGCAAAAGGGTGGCCGGATTGGCAAAGCTTCAGCCATCTTGGGAACGCTGCTTAACATTAAGCCGATCCTGTCTATTGATGAAGAAGGCGTTATCTATGCAGTTGAGAAAGTCAGAGGTCATAAAAAAGCAATGGCACGCATTATTGAGCTGTTCCAGAAGGATCTTGCAGGCAAACGGGTTAACCTGGCGGTAGGTCATACCGCTGACCCGGGATCAGCGATCGCTTGTGCAGAGCAGCTGCGTGGCCATTTTACACTGAATGAAGTGATCTATACCAATATTGGAGCCGTAATAGGCAGTCATGTTGGACCTGGTGTCATTGCGATCTTTATGTGGCCTGTTCCGGAATGAGGGATTAGACATGAAATTGGAAGAAATATCAGTTAAGCAAATTAACGGCGTGAGTGCTCTCAAAGAGGGAGAGCTTCACGCCTTTGGCATCTCTACTGTTAAAGACCTGCTCGAATATTATCCGTTTCGTTATGAGGATTATCGTCTGCGTTCGCTCAGTGAAGTGAAGGATGGGGACAAGATTACGGTCCAAGGGCAAGTAATGGGTATTCCTGTATTACAACGATACGGCAAAAAGTCCCGTCTCACCTGTAAGATCATGACGGAAGAGTGGATGATTACAGCAACGTGGTTTAATCGCCATTTCCTCAAAGAACAACTTACCCCCAATCGGGAGATTGTGATTACGGGAAAATGGGAACAAAAACGCATGCAGATGACAGTTACTGACTCGGAGTTCCCCGATAAAGGCGATGGGCGTTCAGGTACACTGCAACCTGTATATTCGGTGACCGGTAAGCTGACGCAACAATGGATGCGGAAAACGATCAATCAGGGATTAATCCAATTCGGAGATATGATTCCCGAGATTCTACCCCAGTCCTTGATGAAGAAATACAGCTTGATGCCTCGTAAGCAGGCGATTGCTAGAATCCATCGTCCACAGGACAACCGGGAAGGTCAGCAGGCCAGACAGCGGATGGTGTATGAAGAGCTGTTTCTGTTCCAGTTGAAAATGCAGGCGTACCGTGCGCTCAACCGAAATCGCATGGATGGTGTAGTGCATACTACAGATAATACGACGATTCGTGAGTTTGTACGCAGTTTACCTTTTGAATTGACAGATGCTCAGAAAAAGGTGGAGCTTGAAATTCTGCATGATATGCGTTCACCTTATGCAATGAATCGGTTATTACAGGGTGATGTAGGATCGGGTAAAACGGTTATTGCGGCAATTGCGTTATACACGACTGTTCGATCCGGTTTCCAAGGGGCTCTGATGGTGCCTACAGAAATTCTGGCGGAGCAGCATATGCGTTCCCTGCAAAAGCTGTTTGAACCGTTTGGGGTAACCGTAGGGCTGTTAACGGGCAGTGTAAATGGACGTAAACGTAAAGATCTGGTCGCCTCGTTGCAAATGGGCATGATTGATATCGTGGTGGGTACACACGCCCTGATTCAGGAAGATGTCTTCTTCCGTGATCTGGGTCTTGTGGTGACGGACGAGCAGCATCGCTTCGGGGTGAATCAGCGCAGCGTTTTACGTCGCAAAGGATATAATCCGGATGTGTTAACGATGACGGCTACGCCCATTCCACGGACACTTGCAATTACGGCTTTTGGGGATATTGAGGTATCCACGATCTCAGAACGTCCGAAGGGACGGATTCCCATCTCCACGTATTGGGTTAAGCACGATATGATGGAGCGGGTGCTCGGGTTTATATCCAGAGAAGTGGATCAGGGCCGTCAGGCCTATCTAATCTGTCCGCTCATTGAAGAGTCGGAGAAGCTGGATGTGCAGAATGCCATTGACCTGCATGTGCAGATGCAGCAGAACTTTCCAAAATATCGTGTAGGTCTGCTGCATGGACGGATGACGGCTGCGGAGAAAGAAGAGATGATGCGCGAATTCTATAGCAATGATATTCAGTTGCTTGTCTCCACCACCGTGGTGGAGGTTGGGGTCGATGTGCCAAATGCCACGTTAATGGTCATTATGGACGCGGATCGTTTCGGTCTGTCCCAGTTACATCAGCTTCGTGGTCGGGTCGGTCGTGGTGCGCATGCTTCCTATTGTGTACTCATTGCTGACCCCAAGACAGAGGTCGGACAGGAGCGCATGAAGGTCATGACGGAAACGGAGGATGGATTCGAGGTATCCCGGCGGGACCTGGATCTCCGGGGTCCGGGTGATTTCTTTGGTACCAAACAGAGCGGATTACCTGAGTTCCGTCTTGCCGATATGGTTGCCGATTTTGCTGTGCTGGAACAGGCCAGAGATGATGTATCCCTGTTGATTTCGGAAGCGGATTTCTGGACGTCTGTGGACTATACGCCTCTACGTGATTTTCTACAGCAACAGCAAGTATTCAAGGGCGATCTGATTGACTAATGTTGCCCATGATAGCGGTTTTTTCATATTACCTTTGTAAAAAAAGGCAAGTGTACAAGCCCTCCCGACATATGAATAAGAAGTGAGTTCATTCTTTTGGGAGGTGCTATACGTTTTGGGTTATCAACAATATGGAATTAGTCCGCAGCTGGTGGAGCGGATTAAATTAAAGATGAAAAATCCTGCTGTCAAAGAGCGTATCAAAAAGTTGATTGATGGTGTTACCAAGTCCGATTTGCAGGATAAGGCCAAGGTGAGAAGACTGGTCAAATCATCAGCGGTCATTATGAACGAGAATTTATCGACCGCCCAGGAGGAGCAATTCGTTACTTTTGTTATTGCGCAGAAGATTGATCCGAATAATACGTTTCATTTGATTAAGCTGTGGGGCATGTTTAGGTAAGGATTCGATGTAATGTGGATGGGCTAAAGAGGGGTGTTTACACGGGGGCACTACGATGACAGAATAACCTTCCGAGCGCTGTTATCCCCAGATTTTCTGATTTACCCTTTCCAAGGGTAAAATCCGGTGATAAAGGCGCACGCTTCGCTTCTTTAGGTTATTTCTGTCCTCTCCGTTATTGTGTAAACGAAAGTACTTTAGAAAAGCCAAATTACACTCAAGTTGGTGTGGTAATGTAAAGAGGGGTGTTCCATTAAGTCATGTAGATGACATGATGGAACACCCTTTTTTGTGGTGAAGGGCAAGGGATGAACAAGGTTTTAGTTGGGGCTAAATTGAAAGTTTATGTATTTTCATCTCTTGTACTCTTGCTTTTATCCTGGAAAGAGCTGATGAATATTAAGGTTATGATTAGAACTACAATTATAGTGCTGTTATAAGGTTCTTCTTTCAGGATGTAGTCCTGTACAATTAAAGTCAGGATTGAGATAAATAAAATAATTTGCAGGACAAGCCTTGTTGACCGATCAGGATCGTTGGATCGTTTGGAGACAGCATATAGGGTAAGCCATATTAGACTAAAAAGTAGAAGTGAACCTAGGAGTAGAATTTCCAGCATGCATGAACACCTTTCTGTAATTAATTTCACTGAATAATTGGAATAACATGACAACTGATTATAACATAGGTTTTTCTGGAATCGCAGATTCTCATAGAAGTTAAGGGATGAACCATTATATTTGCATGGTGCAGTCTGGTCGATGTATTTTCACAGGATGGACTTTGCTTTCCTCCGGGGGGAGCGGTAAACTGTTGCATACGAGCCTTATGGATTAATGTCCTGAATGTTGTGTCAAAAAGGCGTGACTGTGTTGGGCTCCATTTATTTTTAGACAGATGTGGAGGAAGTACGATTGGAAATGTTCACGATGCTGCTGGGTTTATTTGAACGGGCGGCGCTGCTGATTATATTTTTATTCTTTCTGTCGAGAGTGCCGAGATTTAGGCAGATTCTGCAAAAAGGGAAATTAAGGTGGCAAGAGTCTATTGCAGTTACCTTGTTATTCTGTGCTTTTGCTATCTTCGGCACGTATACCGGTATTAATGTTGAAGGTTCACTGGTAAACGTGCGGATCATCGCCGTGTTATCGGGTGGTATTTTGTTCGGAGCGCCTGTAGGTATTATTACGGGGATTGTCTCGGGGGTGCATCGGTATTTGATCGATATGGATGGAGCAGCTATACCGTGTCTGATCACGAGTATCCTGGCAGGTATGGTCTCCGGATATATACATAAGTATACGCCCAAGCCCAAGCGATGGATCATCGGTATTGGTGCCGGAATGATCATTGAAGCGCTGACGATGTTACTGATCCTGCTATTTTCCTATCCCGATCCATTAGGTGCTGATATTGTTTCGCAGATTGCCTTGCCTATGATTTTGGGTGAAGTCAACATTGGGCTGATTGTGCTCTTGGTGCAGAGTGTTGAAGGGGAAAAGGAAATGATTGCAGCCCGTCAGGCGAAGCTGGCACTGGAGATTGCGAACAAAACCTTGCCGTATTTCCGATCGATTAATGAGGATTCTCTGCGCAAAATCTGCCGGATTATTCAGGAGGATATTCAGGCCGATGCGGTTGCAATTACGGATACCCGGAATGTACTGGCTTATGTAGGATTTGGTGAGGAACGCTATCATATCGGTAATGAAATTATAAGTGAGATGACCAAGAAGACGATATCCAGCGGGGAGATTACAATCAGTAATGATGTCATTGATGAAAAAACACCAGATATCCACTCGCTGTTAATCATTCCGCTCAAAGAACGAGGCGATATTACAGGTGCGCTCAAAATCTATTATCGCAAAGCGTACAAAATTACGTATCCATTACAAACAATGGCTGTAGGTCTGTCGCAGATCATCTCGACCCAGATGGAGGTGTCGCGGGTAGAAGAGATCAAGGCTGCTGCCAACAAAGCAGAGCTGCGTGCGTTACAGACAACCATTCACCCTCATTTTCTGTTTAATGCGCTAAATGCGATTGCTTCGTCCATCCGAACCAAACCGGATCGTGCCCGAGAGCTGATTGTGAACCTATCCGGGTACATGCGTTACAATCTGGAGCTGTCGGATGAATTAATCGATATTCACAAGGAGCTGGAGCAGGTCCGCAATTATGTGGAGATTGAGAAAGCCCGTTTCGGCAGCCGACTTAACGTGATCTATGAGATTGATGAGGTCGCGGTGCATATTCCGAGTCTTGTCATCCAGCCGCTCGTCGAAAATTCAATTATTCATGGCATTCTCAAGGTCAAAGGACCTGGGACTGTTCGAATTCGGGTACAGGATTATCCGGAGTTTGTGCGAATCAGTGTCAGTGATACAGGAGCAGGCATCAGTGCAGATATTATTGAACGTGTCTACCACGACTGTATGCCTGGTAACCAGATCGGGCTGTATAATGTGCATCGCCGGGTGAAGCTCATCTACGGACAAGGTGTAACCATTACAAGGCTGGAACAAGGAACCGATATTTTATTTGATGTGCCCAAAGGAGATGTCGTAACAAGGTGATGATGGATCAATGAGAGCTCTTATTGTGGAAGACGAGATTCTGGCAAGTGAGGAATTGAATTATTTAATCCAGGAACATAGTCAGATAGAGGTAGTGGATCGCCTTGAAGATGGGCTGGATGTACTGAAGTTTTTGCAGGAACAAGAAGTAGATGTCATTTTTCTCGATATCAATATTCCCTCGCTGGACGGCATGATGCTGGCCCATCATATTGGGAAGTTTGCGATTAAACCCTATATTGTATTTACTACGGCGTATAAGGAACATGCAGCAGAAGCCTTTGAGTTGGAGGCGCTTGATTATATTTTGAAGCCTTATGACGAGAAACGAATTGCTGCAATGCTCCATAAGCTGGAGCTCTCATTCAAACGTGATCATACGCCGGTGGAGCAACATGTTGAGGATGGACCAGTTACTATGGTGGACGGATCTGCTGCACAGGGAGATCTGTTCCGAGAACGAGATACGAATTCCAATACGGACAGAAGAATTAATCTGCTGCGGAATGACAATATTATTGTTACGGATACGGCAGATATCTACTATGCGGAAGCACAAGAGAAAGTGACGAAGGTATATACCAAAAATGGGGAGTTCACTATGCCAGTGAGCATATCGGATTTTCACAGCCGTCTGCCACAGGACACGTTCTTTCGCTGCCACCGTTCGTACGTCGTAAATCTGTCGCAAATCCGTGAAATAGTGCCCTGGTTCAACAATACGTATCTGCTTCGTCTGCGCGATCTGGATGCTGAAGTGCCTGTGAGCCGTGGGAAGGTCAAAGAATTCAGGCAACTCATGCGCATCTAGAAGCATTTCATTCCGCATCTGGTGCAACTCATGCTCAAACCGGTGTATTAAATCCCCTTTCATGTATGATTAGCTTGTGAACGCATTCATGCATATGACATCGGCAAAGGGGAGATCACGATGAAAGCAGCATTTTCATCCGTTTCATCAACACCTGAATCAACATTTGCACCTACCAAAATGAACCGCTGGCTTATTGTTTTGGGGACAATCATTGTACAAATGGGTCTTGGAACCATCTATACCTGGAGTTTATTTAATCAACCGTTGTCTGATCGTTTCGGATGGGACGTCAGCTCGGTCGCGATAACTTTTTCGATTACGAGTTTTGCTTTGGCATTTGCCACATTGTTTGCAGGACGGTTGCAGGAACGTTGGGGTCTTCAGCGCCTGATCCGTGTAGCCGGGGTTGTGCTTGGGCTGGGTCTTATTCTGAGTTCCCAGGTCACTTCGTTAACACTACTGTACATTTTGGCTGGATTTGTTGTTGGATTTGCAGATGGTACGGCGTACATTACGTCGCTGTCTAATCTGATCAAATGGTTCCCGGAGCGTAAAGGCCTGATCTCGGGGATCTCGGTCGGAGCCTTCGGTACGGGTAGTCTATTGTTCAAATATGTGAACTCGGCATTGATTGGTGCCGTTGGTCCTGCTCAGGCATTTATGTATTGGGGTATGATCGTTCTGGTTCTGGTTGTTGCGGGCTCATTCCTGATTCGTGAAGCCGTTGTTCGTAACCAAGCCCCGGCAAGTCGTGCTAAGGGGACGAAAGAAGTGGAAGTACATCGTGATTATACGGTAAAAGAAATGCTGCGTACAAAAGAAGCGTACATGCTGTTCGTTATTTTCTTCACGGCGTGTATGAGCGGCCTGTATCTGATCGGTATTGTCAAAGATATCGGTGTACAGCTCGCTGGACTTGATGTAGCTACAGCTGCGAATGCGGTAGCCATGGTTGCGATCTTTAACACGGCAGGACGTATTATTCTTGGTGCGTTGTCGGATAAAGTAGGACGAATGAAGGTCATCGCTGGTGCGCTGCTGGTTACAGCCGTAGCTGTCATGACACTTAGTCTGGTTCCACTGACATTTGGGATTTTCTTCGCCTGTGTGGCGGCTGTTGCATTCTGCTTCGGTGGTAACATTACGGTATTCCCGGCGATTGTGGCCGATTACTTCGGACTGAAAAATCAGAGCAAAAACTATGGTGTGATCTATCAGGGCTTTGGATTTGGTGCTTTGGCTGGATCATTCATCAGTGCCCTGCTG
Source organism: Paenibacillus polymyxa (assembly GCF_018614975.1). Lineage (GTDB taxonomy): Bacteria > Bacillota > Bacilli > Paenibacillales > Paenibacillaceae > Paenibacillus > Paenibacillus polymyxa_E. Next base: position 66,016 of record NZ_JAGGNR010000032.1, read on the forward strand.
GGCGGATTCCATCTAACCTTTATCGTGATTGCTGTACTCTGCGCTGTCTCGCTGTTGCTTGCACTGATCATTACACCTCCGGGTCAAGGTCGTCGTGCACGTCAACGTGAAAAACAGATGAACCTTAACCCTTCATCACGGGCAAGCTAACAACATGCACTGGAAGTACGGAACAAAGAATATTTCTTCATCATAAAAAGCAAATTAAACAAAGCGGTCTCCAGACGAGGCCGCTTTGTGGTATCTACAGTTGTCAGATTGCTGACTTGTTGGCCTACCGGACCATCTGGCTGCCTGCAAGCGTGGTGCCTTGTGTGCATTCCATCATTCGCTTCTGTTATACTCTATGTGAATTCATTAAGACTAAGATCAAGCTATGTACCCCAGAGGAGGCATATCATGAAGTTCATTAAATACACACAACCTGATTTTAATGATTATTATGCATTGGTTTCTAATAAGGAAGTAATGAAACAGATTACAGAACGTGCAATACCGGAGCAAGAGGCGAGAACGCAATTCGAGTCCATGCTGGATTTTAATGAACGTTCCACTTGCGGACATTACCGGGTATTTAGTGAAGCTGGTGCCGGTGTAGCGTATGCCAAATTGATTCCGGATCAGGAGGACCCGACCAGGGCTGAGATAGGTTACATGATCCTGCCTGAACATTGGGGCAAAGGTCAAGGCACATCCATAGCGTCACGGTTGATTATTCAGGCACAAGCCGCAGGGATTGGATCACTCTATGCAGTTATCGATCCGGCTAACGCTGCTTCCCGCCGGATCTTGACCAGACAGAACTTTGTATCCACCTGGACAGGTGATTACGATGGTCTTCCTGGTGAGATTTTGGAGTTGAATCTTCAAATGAAGCGAGGAGATGACATATGAGCAATTCAACCATGGAACGTCTGAATGCATTACTGCCGGAGTGGCTGGAGACCAGTCGCCTGCACACCGGACAGGGTAAAGTGGCCTCTTATATTCCAGAGCTTTTCAAAGCCTCTCAGGATGAGCTTGGTATACATATCATGGATGCCGAAGGTAACCATGTGTCGGCAGGGGATTGCGGTGTTCCCTTTACGATGCAAAGTATTTCCAAAGTGTTTACCCTTATTCTAGCCTTGATGGATCATGGGGAAGAAGCGGTTTTCTTTAATGTAGGAAAAGAACCCACAGGCGACGATTACGATTCGATGATCAAGCTTGAATTGGTCGAACCGGGCATCCCGTTCAATCCGTTGATCAATGCAGGTGCGATTACGGTGTCTTCCCTGATTGCAGGTGACTGCAAGGAAGAGAAATCCCGCCGCATTCTGGAGTTTTTCCGCAAACTGGCGAATAATGATCAACTGGGCTACAACGAAGAGGTATTCCAGTCCGAATCGGAGAGCGGTCACCTGAACCGTTCACTTGGTTATTTCCTGAAGCATAATGGTGTGATCAAGGATGACGTTGAAGACGTGCTTGCCGTGTATTTCCGTCATTGCTCCATTGAAGTCACCTGTGCTGATCTGGCACGAATGTCACTTGTTCTGGCTTATGATGGAACAGATCCGATTACGGGAGAAGAACTCATCCCTCGTCGCTATGTTCAGATTGCCAAAACCTTCATGACCACCTGTGGTATGTATAATGCGTCAGGCGAATTTGCCATCGAGGTTGGATTGCCCGCCAAGAGTGGTGTATCCGGAGGGATATTGACCCTTGTACCGGGACAATTCGGCATTGGTCTTGTCGGCCCGGCTCTGAATCGCAAAGGCAACAGTATTGCCGGCGTGCATCTGCTGGAGCGTCTGTCCAAGGAATTTGACTGGAGCTTTTTCTGAAAAGTTTTCTGAAAAAAAGCATACCCTCATATGTAGCCGATGAATCACGTATCCGGTAATTTGCTCCTTTTGAATGAAGTGAATGGCCCGGATATGTCTCATCGGCTACTTTTGGTATTCATCAGGATGTATAGGAAGACAGTCCTGCATGGCAAGGGCTATACTGCAGCTATCATGGGGGAACATCCACAACATCGGGGTGGTATATACGACTTCATTCATTAGCTAGCACCACATCTGTAATGAGGTTCATCTGAATATCCCGGCACCCATCCTCCATCAGTAATCTGAGGGTACGGGCAGGACGATCCATCCGCAGCACCTGTCCGGTATAACGGATATCGTCATGTTCGTGAAACAGGGTGATAGTGATCATATCCCCAAGCATCATTGAGTTGCTGAGCAAACGGGACATTTCTTCCGCGGCCTGGGCATCCAGGGATGGGCGGGTGCGAGGAGCAAGTTGTTCCTGATGAAGAATATAAGCTTCCCGGTGTTCGGGGAGCATCATGCGTGAGGACTCGAAGATACCGTTTTGCTGCAATTTTTTACTCATTTATAATGACCTCCAATTTTATGAGAACGTTCATGGGCTTGCGCGGACGAGCAGAGGGAGGATGCCCGCATGATGGCGGTTTCTCCGTACCTGCGCTTGATATCATCTGTCGCACGTTCCAGTTCTCTTTTGCGTTCGCGGTCATCAAACCAGGACAGCTGCACTTCGGAATCGGGTACAAGTCCGGTCAGTGACACGCTGATGCGGCGGATGGGTAATCCGTCCCAATGGCGCAGGAACAGAGCTGCTGCCGCATCGTATACTTCATCCGTAATGTTGGTTGGTTCATTCACCTTCATCTGGCGGGAGAAACCGGTTGGCCGATCATAATCCTGTCCGCGACATCCAACCGAGACCACATGGCCCATGAGTGATTTGTCCCGGGAACGTCGACTGACGAGTTCCGCCAGTTCGAGCAGTACCACCTTGATATCTTCCCAAGAGTCATAGTCCCGGGGCAGCGTCATCTGATGTCCGATCCCCTGCTGCTGATGAGCATATGTCCCGGGTTTGACCGGGGAATCATCGATGCCACGGGCGATACGCCATAATACCTCGCCATTCACTCCCCAACGTTCTCTCAGCCGGGACAGCGGAGTCTGGGCCAGATCACCGATCGTATGGACCCCCATTTTATAGAGATGCTGCGCCATGCGGGAACCGACCATGAACATGTCTCGAACAGGTTTCTGCCAGATGGTGGATGGCAGATCTTTGCGAGGCAGCGTGCAGATGCCTCCAGGGACTTTTTTGGCATATAGATCACAGGCCATCTTGCTAACGACCTTGGTATCACTAATACCGATTCGAATGTACACACCCGTCTCATCCATCACCCTGGATTGAATGCTGCGCGCAATCGTCTCGGGACTGCCGAACAGATCTAGGCTTCCGGTGACATCGAGAAACTGTTCATCAATACTATAGGGTTCCACCAGATCGGTGTAAGACTGAAGGATACGTGTAATATGAAGGGACACCCGAATGTACTCGGCCATCCGGGGGCGAACAACAACAACATCCGGACATTTGGCGAGCGCTTCGCCCAGTCGTTCTGCTGTCGTAATTCCATAGGACTTGGCGAGTGGACAGGCCGCAAGAATAATACCCGAACGGCGCGCCGGATCTCCCGCGACAACGAGGGGGCGGTCCTTGTATTCGGGGTGTGCAGACTTCTCCACACTGGCATAGAATGACTGGCAGTCTGCCAGCATGATGACACGTCTGTCTTGGCGGGGCATAAGACTTCTCTCCTTATCCGTGATGCTAAGCTCTTCTGTTAAGCATCAATGATCTTCATTTGAACATCGATATTTAACAGTTTATTTACAGTATGGAACAAGTGTTCCTGTTTTATAAGCATATCCGACAATTCGAAATGCGGCAACCGGAATTATTTTGCAAATTGGACACAATTGCCCTAAGGCTATATAAGAGTCAAAAATTAGGAAATAAGATGTGATTTTTTACATTTAATGTGAGAGATCCATGACTTCCGGGTGATGACCGGGCGTTCATTTGGGTTTTTGTAAAAGGGTTATAAATGGGCACAGTCCTATAGAGGGGGACTGATGTCCTTTTTTGATTTTCTGCATTTTTCAGAAAACCTTGATGTGACGCGGAATATCGCTGATACGTTATCGGACTATAGTATCAATTTTGTAATCTTTATGGTTAATACTGTAAAATAGTCCGCAACTTTAAAATATGACTCGCGTTTAATGGGGTATGTGTTCAAACGGCAAACGTTGCCTGTACCCGCGTTGCACATAACAATAAAGGTTCCAGAATTGCAAGATCAGCAGGCATCTAATCCATGCGATTTTAGCAAATATTAGTGTTTGGGAATCAGACGTATCCTGGAGGCTTTCGGGTGCTAGTTGATGGCGCTTTTTACGAATTATGGGCAGAATGTTCCATTTCATGTTTGCTTCCATCAGCCTAGTTACAAATGCAGAGTCTTAGCGCTATAGTGAGAACTACACCGCTGACATCTCTACCAAGCGGACATCCGAAGCGGAAAGTTTCGTAAACTTCATGTTGGATCATTCGATGTTGAAGCAGGATGCATAATTAGAGAGGTGAGCAATCTAAAGACATGAGCAGACAAAGACGAAGACGCTGGCTATTAACGGTATTGACAGGAGCAGTGGTGGTGACCGGTGGGATAATTGCCGGATGGCACTATATGCAACCCAAGCTCGTTACGTACACAGCGGAGAATGGCACGGAGATGAAATTCAAGACCGATGGAGACCGGTTCATGGAATACGGGCCGGATGGAACGTGGAGGGAGATGTTCGTCAAAGGTGTCAACCTGGGCGCAACTTCACCGGGGCATTACCCGGGAGAATTCCCGCTGACTAAAGAGGATTACTTGCGGTGGTTCCAGCAGATCGAGGATCTGGGAGCCAATGTAATCCGGGTATACACGGTTCACGAACCGATTTTCTACTCTGCATTAGTCGAATATAACCGCGGCCGGGAGCAACCGTTATATTTTATACAGGGCATATGGTCACCTGAAGAAGAGCTGATTGAGAAGCAGGATGCCTACGCGGCCCATATTGAGCAGACGTTCAAGCAGGAGATTGAAAAGGCCGTATCTGCTGTCTATGGCGATGCGGACATTCCTGCCAAGCAGGGAGAGTCCAGCGGCAAATACAAAACGAATGCAGGAAAATACCTGATGGCCTGGCATGTGGGGACGGAATGGGACCCGGCGATGGTGGACAACACAAACGCAAAACATGCGGACGTGCCGCAGTACAAGGGAGTTCATTTCTCGGCGAGTCCAGAAGCGTCACCGTTCGAGAACTGGCTGGCAGAGTTACTGGATCATACGGCGGTCCTGGAGAAGAAGTATGGATGGGAACATCCGATGACCTTCACCAACTGGGTAACGACTGATGTGCTGGATCATCCCGGCGAGCCGCTGTATGAAGAGGATCTCGTCAGTGTGGATGCCCGACATATTCAGCCGGAGGCGTGGCAGGGAGGTTATTTTGCAGCCTACCATGTGTACCCGTATTACCCGGATCTGTTCCATATCGATAAAACGCTCCAAACGATCAAGGATGAGAACGGTGAGTACAACACGTACAAAAGTTATCTGCGCAAGCTAAAAGCCGAGTTTTCCGATATGCCTGTAATGATTACAGAATATGGCGTACCCTCTTCTCTTGGTATTTCCCATCTGGGTATGGGAGGGCGGAATCAGGGTGGACATAACGAAGTAGAGCAGGGAGATATTGACGCGTCATTGACGCAGGATATCTATGATGAAGGATACTCGGGAGCAATTGTGTTCATGTGGCAGGATGAGTGGTTCAAAAAAACATGGAACACGATGCCACTGGAAATTCCGGCTGATCGCCGGGCATATTGGCTGAACGTGCTGACAAACGAGAAGATGTTTGGTCTGCTTGCCATGGACCCCGGTAAACAGGAACAGTTGACCATCGACGGATCACTTAATGACTGGGATGATCTGAAGGATGAAGGTGTCACAACCTGGCAGGGTCAAGTGGACGGCATTCAGGAAATGAAGATGACCCATGATGAAGCCTATCTGTATATTGGGCTGACCTTGGATCAACCTTTTGACCCGGAGAAGACAGTGCTGCGAATTGGCACAGATACACTTGCTGGAGGCAGTCAGCCTGACAAGTTACTCCCAGGCTGGACGCTCAGTAATGGTCTTGAGACGGTGATTACACTGGGGCAGGATGAAGAATCTCAGGTGGAGATCGCCAAGGATTATGACTTTAACCAGCGTCTGTACGGCAAAGAAGGATACGATATGCTGCCAGATCAGCAGTCAGATTCCGCAGATAATCCGTTCCACCCATGGAATCTGGCAGTCAGCCTGAGGATGACACCGCCGGATACCCGATCTGCTCAACCGTTCATGAATGAAAAGGTAGGAACATTGAAGCGAGGAACGACGGCTCCCGGCCAGCCTGATACAGATTCATTAACGGCATGGCAGTATAATGGCAATCAAGTGGAGATGCGAATTCCCTGGATGTTGCTAGGGTTCGGTGATCCGAGTTCGCTGCAAGCGATCGACTATGGACCGCTCAAGAATGGACGTGAGTTCTCTACAGTTGCTGTGGAAGGCGTTGCACTCATTCCGTGGTTAACGGACCGCGCCACGAAGAAAGTATCTTGGCCTGGGGGTGAACAGACGACACTGGATCTGAAGACTTTGCCAGTATATAGCTGGCAGCCTTGGGAACAGGTACAGTATAGTGAACGGCTGAAGCTAAGCTACGAAAAAATGAAGAAGAGCTACGATAAAATTCCTAGTTTTCAGATCGAATAAATGAGTATAAAGGAGGACCTTTTCACATGTTTCCAAGTTTGGCTTTGGCCTATTTGTTTTTGTGCATCTGTATCGCACTTGTTGTTGTAGGCGTCATCGTATTGTTTGCCATGAAAATGTCCCACAACGGCAAACGACGCAAGACGGCGTTTTATGAATTGAAACAGCGTGACTACTTCACCTATCTGCAAACAGCTTTGACCGAGAATAGTCCGCTCAAACTGCCACCAGGCAAGCTGGCTCCGCTGGAACGCAGAGTCATTCAGGACAGACTGATTGAATGGATCGACCAGTTCAAGGGTGAGTATCGCGACAAATTAATCGCACTGTGCCGTGAAGCAGGATTTGTAGAGCATGATCTGAAGGAATTGGACCGTCTGCGTTACGGTCGCCAGATCGATGCGGCTTATCGCCTGGGTGGCATGCGTTGTCCCGAAGCCGTTCCGGGTTTGATGGAATTGCTGAAGGATGAGAAACCGGGCCCGATGGCGATTATGATTGGTCGTTCCATCTCCAGATGTACGACTCGACAAGGTGAACTGAAAGACATGCTGGCGTTGCTGTTAACCAAAGGCAAATCAATTCACCATCTGGCAGCAGATATTCTGCTCGAAACGAGTCTGGATACGAGCAGAATTCTAATTGAATTGCTGGAAGACAGGAATCCTGATTTTGTCAAAGTTGGACTGGTTGCCATGTGGGGACAAGCTGTACCTGAAGTGATGCCTGCACTCGACAGACTGGTAGGCGCAGAACATCAGGATGTACGTGCCGAAGCGGTGAAGCTGTATCTTAGCGCAAGTCCGGCGCTCCGGGATGAGACCATTCTCAAGCTGATCCAGGACCCCGACCCGGAAGTTCGCGCCGAAGTGGTACAAGCGCTTGGAACGAAACATGCATCTGGCAGTATTCCATTGCTGCGAAAAGCGCTGCGGGATGAAGACTGGAGAGTTCGCTATAACAGTGCGGAGAGTCTGGGCAAGCTCGGCGAGCCGGGATTCGAAGCCCTGTGTCAGGCTGCGGTGCAAGGTACAGGTGCTGAGCGCGAGATTGCGATGCAGCAGATTGAGAGTACCATGCAGCACACGAGAACCGATGACAGAGCTGTAGAGCAGATGATTGCACATAACAAAAAAAGACTGCTGTACGATCGCTATTTTGGCCCTGTCCGAGAGAACAAAACCAGCAAGAAACGCACAGGTGTCGCTACGGTAGGAGGGGATTACACTGCTTAGGGATCTACTATTAATCTACGGCATGGTCGCAATCTACTATGTTGTTTTTGTAAATACGCTCTATTTTTCCATTCTGGCCTTATCGTTCCGTAACATCTGGACGATCTTCCGGCGGTCGCATTATTCCAAATACAATACATTGTCAGGATCGGAACTGGTGCCTTCCGTTTCTCTGCTGGTTCCGGCGTACAACGAGGAACTGACGATTATTGAAAATGTGAACTGCCTGATGACGCTGAATTATCCAACGTATGAAGTCATTGTTGTAAATGATGGCTCCAGTGATGCCACGCTGAAGATCCTGTTGGAGGAATATCGTCTGAAGCCAGTACCCAATACGAAGATTCGGGGCAAGATCGCCTGTCAGAAAATTCGCGGGATCTACCATAATCCGGAGTTCCCGGATCTGTATGTCATTGACAAGGAAAACGGCGGAAAGGCCGATTCCCTCAATGCCGGGATCAACCTGTCTCATTATCCGCTGATCTCTTCCATTGATGCCGATTCTTTGCTGGAAAAGGATGCCCTGATCCGCATGGCACGCATGTATATGGAGAATCCGGAAGAGACAGTAGCCATCGGTGGAGATGTAAGGATCGCCAATGGCTGCAAAATTGAAAACGGGGCAGTGCAAGATGTATCGCTGCCACGCAAGATCTGGCCCATGTTCCAGTCGATTGAATATCTCAAAGCCTTCTTGGGCGGACGGATTGGCTGGAGTCACATGAACGGTCTGATCATTGTCTCCGGTGCCTTCGGCATGTTCCGCAAGGATGCTGTGATCGCCGTAGGTGGATACCGGGATGGTTATCCCGGGGAGGACATGAACATTATCATCAAGCTCCACCGTTATATGCTGGAAAACAAATTGAAGTATCGCGTTGCCTTCTGCCCTGAGGCCGTATGCTGGACGCAGGCACCGGATTCCTACCGGATCTTGTCCAGTCAGCGCAAGCGCTGGGGCCGCGGGAACCTGAAGAACATGCTGGAGAATCGGGGCATGCTGTTCAATCCGAAATATAAGGTTATGGGGATGGTGACCATGCCATATAACGTCCTTTTTGAAGCGCTCAACCCGTATTTCCGGGTTACCGGACTTCTGGCTCTCGCCGGATATGTGCTTCTGGATATGACCCAGTGGCCGATCCTGGTCCTGTTCGGATTGCTGAACCTCGTGAGTGGTTACCTGCTGAGTGTGGGCGCACTTGTCCTGGAGGAGATTGCTTTCAAGCGTTACAACAAGCTCTCCGATCTGGTCAAAATGCTGGTCTACTCCGCGCTGAAGTTCGTCGGTTACCATCAGCTGGGCGTACTGTGGAGATTGCAGGGACATGTGCAGTTCATGCAAAACAACAACTCATGGGGTACGATGACACGTCAAAGCTGGTCCGAGGATGAGAAGAAAACAAGCGAAGCCGCTTGAGAATGAAGAAGGGTGGAAAAGAACATGCCAAATACGGCGACATTGCAGCGTGAGGCTGCCGTTGATGTGTATCGAAGTGTAGAACAGGGATTGAAGGAAACGGGTCCCGAAACATGTGGCTTAATGTTCATCCATTGTGCAGGAAACGCTCAACCTGAGCAGCAGGTCAGGACACATCTGGAGCAGACGAGCAAGTCTGCTTTTCAGGTGTGGACGGATGGGGCGACCCAGGCGATTGCTGTCCTGCTGCCAGGATTGTCACTGGATGAAGTTCATTATGAAGGGCTTCGGATCAAGCATGAACTGCAAGAGACCGTCCCCGGTGCCGATCCACAGATTACACTGGCCAGTTTCCCGGAAGGGCAGCGCCCTTCGAAGGCAACCATTCAGCATATGGCTGAGTCCTCGAAGCTCATAGATTCGTCGGAGATTCATATCTACACACTGGATCATACGGCGGACGAACCGGAACGAATTTTGATTGTGGACAACGATCCTACGGTACGCGAATTCCTGCAGTTGCGACTGAAGATGCAGGGCTACGAAACCTATGAAGCCGTCGATGGACTGGCTGCACTGGAGTTGATCGAAAAAGTTACACCAGACCTGGTGCTTACCGAGCTGAATCTGTATGGCATCGACGGTCTGCCGTTCATTCATCATATTCAGAAGCTGGAGATGGAGCAGCCACCCAAAATTGTCGTGTTGACCGAGCAACGTGTCGAGCAGACGATCAGTCAATGCTTCCGCAGCGGCGTGGATGATTACATGACCAAACCGTTCTCACCTGTAGAGCTGGATGCCCGAATCAGACGCTGCCTGCACTAGAAGATAAAAAAAGAGCAATAGACAACCATCTATTTACATGGATTTGAAGCACCATCAAATACACTACCCGGAGGGAATATCATGGAGAATCAACAATTCCACACATTACTGAATGCGATTGAAAATAAAGAAGCTGTACTCGGCGTCGTCGGGCTCGGTTACGTAGGACTTCCACTTGCCGTAGAAATGGTCAATCAAGGTTTTACGGTCATCGGAATTGATCTGGATGCGTCCAAAGTAGAGAGCATCTATCAAGGAAATTCCTACATTCACGATATTTCGTCCGAGGAATTGAAAAAAGTGATGCAAAGTGGTCGTTTCAAGCCAACCACGGATTACAGCATGCTACGCGTGATTGACGCACTCAGTATCTGCGTACCGACACCGCTTAGTGAGAATCAGGACCCGGATACGTCTTACATTGAGACCGTTGTGGATCAGATCAAACTGCATATGAAACCAGGCATGCTGATTACGCTGGAGAGCACTACTTATCCAGGTACAACCGAAGAACTGATCCAGCAGCAGCTAGACAAGATCGGACAAGAAGCAGGTAAAGACTATTTCCTCTGCTTCTCGCCTGAGCGTGTGGACCCGTCGAACGGACGTTTCACAACATTTAATACACCGAAAGTAATCGGGGGCACAACCGAGGCTTGCTTGAAACTTGGAACAGCGCTATATAGCAAATATGTAGAAACGGTAGTACCGGTATCTTCGCCAAAAGTGGCTGAGATGTCCAAACTGCTGGAGAACACATTCCGTAGCGTGAACATTGCCTTTGTGAATGAGATGGCGATGATGTGCGACCGCATGGGAATCGATATCTGGGAAGTTATTGACGCGGCGGCGACGAAACCATTTGGTTTCATGCCATTCTATCCAGGCCCAGGCATCGGTGGACACTGCATCCCGCTTGATCCGATGTACCTGTCATGGAAGGCCAAAGGCTTCCGTTTCTACAGCAAATTCATTGAGCTGGCGCAATCCACCAATGACAACATGCCATATTATGTGTTGAACAAAACGTCAACGATTCTGAACGAATACGCGAAATCCGTACGTAAATCCAATATTCTGCTGCTCGGTATGTCGTACAAACCGAATATTGCCGATCTGCGTGAATCACCAGGACTGGAAGTATATGAACTGTTCAAGGAAAGTGGAGCTAACGTTAGCTACTACGATCCACACGCAGATTCCTTCCAGGACAAGCATGGCGAGACCGTACACAGCGAAGTGTTTAATCTGGAGCAGTTCAAAAAGTACGATTGCATTGTGCTGATCACCAACCACAGCGATTTGCCTTACTTTGATATTGCCGAGATGGGTGTACCAATTCTGGATACACGTAATGCATTCCGTTCGTACACACATCCTCATATCTACAAGATTGGTCACTCGGTACAGCATCCTGTGCTTGAACCAAGTGAAGCGTTGCTCGTCTGAGGAAATATATGAGGCAACGGGGCAAGCTGGTGGGGATGGCGAAATGGGCCATTCTGGCTGTGGTGTTGTGCCTGCTGCTTCTGTCCTGGATGTTCAAATGGTTCAAGGCAGAGGAACACAAAGCGACCTGGCTGTGGGACGCGTCCATTATTGCAGAGCAGACACCAGAGATTATCGCCTTTTCCAAAGAACAGGGCGTGGATACCATCTTCCTGCAAATCCAGGATGAGTTGCCTGACGCAACATACCGCAAATTCATTGCGGCTGCAGGGCAGGCTGAGATTGAAGTGCATGGACTTAACGGTCATGCAGACTGGGCCTATGAGGAGAAGCGGGATGAAGGGCTTGCTTTTATCGAGCGAGTAAGAGCATACAATGCAGCTTCTGCGAAGAATGAACGCTTCGAAGGCATTCAACTGGATGTGGAGCCGTATCAGCTGAAGCGCTGGGAGAACGAGGAGAGTAGCGTCATTGCAGAATGGCAGAACAACATGAAGTCTTGGACGAAAGCGGGAGAGGATGCCGGACTGTACATGAGCGCTGCCATTCCGTTCTGGCTTGATGCCCGCCAGTCTGCTGAGGATGGTGGTACATTCAGCCGCTGGGTCATCTCCCACTTCGATGCGGTAGCCATTATGGCTTACCGGGACAGTGGACAGCAGATGTATGATCTGTCCAAGGAAGAACTGGACGAAGCGGATGATCTTGGCAAGAAAGTCTGGATCGGAGCGGAGCTCGCGGATACACACGAGGGGGATTACCTGACCTTTTTCCGTAAACCGGTTAGCAATATGAATGAAGAGATGGCGAAGGTGTTTGATCTGGGTTCCTCTCATTCTTCTTTTGCAGGTGTGGCTGTGCATCATTATGAAGCATGGTATGCTAAGGAAAACGGTATCCCGCTGGCTCGAAAGAGCAAGGAGAAGTAGTAGGCATTGGAGTCAAGGTCATCAGAATTATTATAGGGAACAGAACCATAGTATAGAAAGAAGGCAAGTCCCGGGTGAAGGGGCTTGCCTTCTTTGGTGATTGATTTTACAGAGCGTTGGTCGCTGATATACCGGAGTCCATCGTAATTAAACTTGGTACGATGCTCGATGCTCAAATCACGATCGGGGGAGCAAAAGGCAGCTCCTCACCTTTGCTGTTTTTTGTTTTGAAGCAGTATAATACGGATAGACGTCCACCACATATAAATATACTAGAAAAACTGGTAAGCCACGTTTTTCAGAAGATCTTTATGACAAAACAGAATTGAAGCAACGTAGGTATTATGATAGAAATGGTAATGCAGATGAAGGTAACGACGATCATTCTAATGCGGATGGATTACATACTTTCTCGCATAGACATCAATGGATCAATGGACAAAGATTCTAAATTTAAGGTGGTAATCGTATGAGTGAAAAAGAAACTTATGAAGAAATTCTTGAGTTTATTCGGGAGCATAGAGAAATAGAGTTTGTTTATGAAAACAGACAATATGCATTCCTTTCTCATAAGGAAGGCTTTGCTTTTGTGTGTGAGAACAAAACTCAAGGTCCAATCTTTACAACTTATGAAGAAATGATTAAGGAAAGCAAAATTAATGGGGAAACATTTTTGGAGCTATTTAAAAATAATGAGTTAACTATAACGGCTGTATTTTAATTGGATTAAGTACCTGATAATGCAAGAATCTATTGAGGAAATAGCCTGGTCTTCTGACTGGGCATTTTTTTCTGTCTAAGGAAGAATATAAGTTCGTATAAAGTGTTGAAGAGGAAATTGACATGTTAATGAACTATCAACAAAAGGTTTTACAAATATTGTAACCTTATAAAGGTGAACGTAAAATGGATATTAGATGAATAATATGCATTTGTAGGGCTGGATAATTACAAGGACAGTTTCAGTAGCATACGACATCGTGCTGTTCCTTCTGCTCCAGCGTTACTTTGTTGCAGGTCTGACAGCGGGTTCACTCAAGGGGTAAGGTATCGCAGAAATCGGAAGGAAAAGCTTATTTTGCATTGATTTCTGAATCATTCTGCATAATAATGATTTAGTGTCAGAATGACTACATAGAGATCAAGGGAGCTATAAGTGATGAGCAAACTGGAAGTATTGCGGAATCCCAAGCAGCGCAAGCTGCTGTTCAGTGCCGGCATGAGCTGGCTGTTTGATGCGATGGAAGTGGGTATGATCTCCTTTATTGTGGCTGCACTTGCCAAGGAATGGAGTCTCAGTCCGGGACAAGTCGGCGTGCTTACGAGTATTAACTCGATCGGTATGGCGCTAGGTGCTTTGCTTGCAGGTGCACTTGCGGACCGTTTTGGACGGAAGGCCATTCTGATGTGGACCTTGTTAATCTTTACGATTGCAAGCGGTCTGTCTGCACTGGCGACCGGATTCGCCGTATTGTGTGCACTACGTCTGGTTGCAGGTATTGGACTTGGCGGCGAGTTGCCTGTGGCATCCACACTGGTATCGGAGTCGATGCCTACAGCCGAACGGGGACGTGCCGTTGTATTATTGGAAAGTTTCTGGGCAGGGGGCTGGATTGTATCCGCGCTGATTGCGAACTTTGTTATCCCGGAGTACGGATGGAGAATTGCTTTTGCCATCGGAGCACTTCCGGCGTTCTACGCACTGTACCTGCGCCGTGCCATTCAAGACCCTCCAAGGTACAAGAACCATACCAAGCTTCATAAAATGACGTTCCGCGAGAAGGTTGCCACCGTCTGGTCAGCACCTCATCGCCGTACAACGTTGATGCTCTGGATTTTGTGGTTTACCGTCATTTTCTCTTATTATGGTATGTTCCTGTGGCTGCCTTCGGTTGTGATGGCGAAGGGCTTTACTATGGTCAAAAGCTTCCAGTACGTGTTGATCATGACGATCGCGCAACTGCCAGGTTACTTTACCGCAGCGTACTTCATTGAACGTTATGGTCGCAAGTTCGTACTTGTTGTCTATCTTACCTTGACCGCATTCAGTGCGATTGCGTTCGGATTGGCAACCACGGAAGCAACGATTCTGGCCGCGGGGATCTGCCTTTCGTTCTTCAATCTGGGAGCCTGGGGTGGTCTGTACGCCTACAGCCCGGAATTGTATCCGACTTCCGTTCGTTCGACAGGTGTTGGACTGGCTACATCGGTAGGCCGGATCGGTGGCGTAATTGCACCATTAATGGTAGGTATGCTGGTTCAGCGTGAAGTTCCGATCAGCCTGATTTTCACGATTTTCTTCGTGACCATCCTCATTGGCGCAGCGGCAGTACTGTTCTGGGGCCGGGAAACGAAGGGTCAGGAGCTTGCTGAGTAATTGTCAATAAATACAACGCAACTTTTGTACGGGTCTGCCTGCCTACGGAAATAACAGGTTGGACAAGCGGTATATGGTTGATACAAGAAGGGGTATGACCATGGTGTGACCATGGGCTCATGCCTCTTTTTGTTATGTTCAGCGTCGTTTTTTCACTGCGTCATCGGTCCGATAGACTTCATTTTTTCTATATCCTATAATGACACTCGGGATGTCGGGTTGTGAGAATTCAGGAGAAAGAAGTGGGATCTGGATTCAGAAAAGTGGAGGGTAATGGAATGATAAAGAACAATATTGGAATGGATCAACCGAATGAAATTAATGAAAAGAATATGATAAGTGAATTAGATAGCGTGAGTGAGATGAAAGAGATGAAGGTGGGAAGCCATATGAACAGTAATGAACGGACTACAGTTGATAGCACAAATGAGGGGCTTGATCTATTAACGTTTGCTGACAACTTGGAGCCTATCACTGTCAGTCGGAAAGTCACTCATGGGAAGGGTAACATGGCTGGCAAAAGAGCAGGGCGGGTCAGTATGCTTCTCGGTGCCTGCGCATTGACTCTGGGATTGACCGTGGCAGCTCCTTCTGCGGGAGCACAGAAGTTGGAACAGGGCGTTCGTAGCGAGCATGTGCTGCAATTGCAGGAGCAATTAAGCGATCTGGGGTACTTTGATGCTGGAATGACTGGATATTACGGTACCATCACCAAAGGTGCTGTCCGCAAGTTCCAGCAGGCGCAGGGACTGAGTGCAGACGGCGTTGCAGGTCCAGCGACGCTGAACAGGCTGAACAAAAAGGCCAAAGCCGAAGGCGAGACGCTGCGTCAGTTGGCGAAGCTGATCCATGGTGAAGCGCGCGGAGAATCTTTTGAAGGGCAAGTCGCTGTAGGAGCGGTTGTGTTGAATCGGGTACATTCGAGTGAATTCCCGTCGTCTATTTCGAAGGTCATCTTCCAGAAAGGTCAGTTCACGGCGGTTGACGATGGACAGTTTAATACCAAGCCGACGGCGACCTCTTATAAGGCAGCACGCAAAGCATTAAATGGTGTTGATCCGACGAACGGAGCGCTCTATTATTACAATCCGAAGATTGCCACGTCGGTGTGGAGTAAGAGCAGGCCGACGCTGCTGACCATTGGGCAGCATGATTTTACGAGATAAGATATTTTGAGTTTATAGATAGAACAAATGTATTTTCTTAATACAACAAGGAACCCCGGCTGTATGCTGCTCATCTGCAGGTACATGGCCGGGGTTTAATAATTATTATATCGTGGAAAAATGGTATCTTAAAATTGAAGCAAATATAAGTTTAATATTACTTCTGGACCGTGAAAGGGATATTCAATGAAGTAGGCTCTACAATGGTTTCTCCAGTATCATAGTCATAGATTCTATTGAAAACCAATTCAATGGATTCCAGCTTGTCGGGGTCATCTGTGTATACTAAACCATAGCCCATATTATCCATGACTACGCCGTCATATTGATGATAAACATAGGGTTTTCTCATGAAATTACGATCCGCTGAGATAGGTTTACCTGTGTTCGGATGGATCGAATTCAAACCGTAAAATCCGATATTTTGATCCGTTGTATTTTCCACACTGTAGATGATTTTGATATAAGTTATATCAGGACCAACATCTTCATGATTCAGAATAGAAATGTTTTTACGGGTATCATCTGGAATATCACTAGCCTCTAATAATTGAGCATCCATCATATGAATAGTTAAAGGACCGAATTCAATACTTTGCTTCAGAGGGACAGTTTTCAACAATTTTAATTGTCCGCCGTAATCAAATGTACCTGTATCTCCGGATTTGGATAGAAGCGGTGGTAGTGCGCTTTCCAAAAGCTTGTCCTGAAGAATTTTAGCGGCCTGCTCAAATTGATTATAGTCTGGTTCAAGTCCTTTGTATGTTAGTTCAGAACGGAAAGGCTTTAAACCGGATTCCAAGACAAGTTCAGAATAAGCAGGGTGAGGCAGTAACGGATCTACTTCCAGTTGTGTAGATGTGGCATCATTGGAGCTGTCTGAACCGCCCAAAAGTGCGAGAGCGAGCAGTAGTTGAACAATAAACATAAGAAGCGGCACCCTTTCTCTTAGACCCTATTAATTTAAATGTATTTTATCACGCGTGTTGAATAACC
>NZ_JAGGNR010000033.1 GCF_018614975.1 Paenibacillus polymyxa
CCCAGTACTAATCGGTCGAGGGCTTATCCAATAGCAAGTTGTAAATCGCATGTTTCGTTTCGAATCTAGTTTTCAGGGAGCAATCCTTGAATGATGTTGATGATTGTTATTTGGAGAGATACCCAAGTGGCTATAAGGGGACCCTCTGCTAAGGGGTTAGACTGCGTAAGCGGTGCGAGGGTTCGAATCCCTCTCTCTCCGCCATCTTTACCTAAAGATGGACAAGCAATCAAGACACAATTAATATGGCGGTGTAGCTCAGCTGGCTAGAGCGTACGGTTCATACCCGTAAGGTCGGGGGTTCGATCCCCTCCGCCGCTACCATATTACCCAGGAGGCTTAGCTCAGCTGGGAGAGCATCTGCCTTACAAGCAGAGGGTCGGGGGTTCGATCCCCTCAGCCTCCACCATATACGCCGGTGTAGCTCAACTGGTAGAGCAACTGACTTGTAATCAGTAGGTTGGGGGTTCAAGTCCTCTCGCCGGCACCATTAATGCCTGGAACCGTGGTGTAGTTGGCCTAACATGCCTGCCTGTCACGCAGGAGATCGCGGGTTCGAATCCCGTCGGTTCCGCCATTAATCCTAAAAATTAAATATGGCTCGGTAGCTCAGTCGGTAGAGCAGAGGACTGAAAATCCTCGTGTCGGCGGTTCGATTCCGTCCCGAGCCACCTTTAATCCTTGGAGGATTAGCGAAGTGGCCAAACGCATCAGACTGTAAATCTGCTCCCGTACGGGTTCGGTGGTTCGAATCCATCATCCTCCACCAGTTTTATGAGTCATTAGCTCAGTTGGTAGAGCACCTGACTTTTAATCAGGGTGTCGAAGGTTCGAGCCCTTCATGACTCATCTTTAAGAAAAAGAGTGATTAATCATTAATTTGATTAGTTGCTCTTTTTTGTTATGTAATTTTAACGAAATATGGATATTTATTAATGATGGGCAAGATATGATAAACTAATAGAAAACATGCAGAGTGGTGACGTTCATTATATGAAGCTCATACCTGATCTAAAACAACAAATCGAAGTCATTATAGGCACAACTTTGGACGAATATGAAATTACAATAGAAGAATGGATGGAATCCGTGGCGAATCTGTTTGATCTTCATGAAAACTCAGAGACCTTTGGTGATGAAGGTGAGAGTCGGGATTTATCTGACCAATCTGCATCTCCAAGTTCATCCGATGTGATCAGTTTGAATACGGGAGAGCGTATATTTTTTAAGGTTCGGATGAATGAGAAAGAAGGAACCGTCGTATGTTGGGGATGCGCTGCAAGATCTATCACTGTGGAGAGACGGAGATTTATTGAACTTTTGATCCGTTCTAACATGGGAGTACCCGATGAGACACAACCTGTTGTATATGAGAATGATAGGGAGCAGTATTTGACTGAATTGGGTCTCTGGCTTAAAGAGCAGATCGAACAACCAACCAAGCAGAAATCTGAAGCGGTTCCTGATCGCTTTGTGGTGCCTGGTGGATTGAATGCTGAGAAGATTCTCTTCTTGCTGCAAGGAGATACACCGGATGCACATCGTTTACGATCCAAGGAACTCAACAAGTTGCTTGAGAGTTACTTTGGCGAGGAGATTGTCTTGATTCCTTTAGGGGAGCAAGAGTGGATTTTCATGGGTGATAAAGAAATTTTTACAGAAGAAGCCGAGGAAGATACAACGGAAGCCAAGAAGGATTCACTGAACGCTTTTTGTCTGGGGTTACATGAATTGGTTGCCAGTGAGTGGGCTGGGGTGTTCCATCTGTCTGCATCTCTGCCATGCATTCCTGCACAACAACTTGTATCGGTTACAACTCTTCTTAAAGAAAGTGTTCACTTAGGGAGAGCATTCCATGTTACGCAGCATATTCATCTCCCATGGGATCTGCATCTGGAGAGGTTGGTAGCGAGCATCCCGGATGAACAACGTACACGTTTTATACAGGAAACGGGCAAAGACACGGTAATTTTCAATGATAGTGAGACACTTGCTACGCTGGAGACCTTTTTTAGCCTGGACTGTAATGTAAGCGAGACAGCGAAACGACTTTTCATTCATCGTAATACGTTGGTTTATCGTCTGGATAAGATCAAACAGGAGATTGGCTATGATGTGAGGCACTTCGAAAGTGCTGTTCTAGTGCAGTTTTTACTACTAATGTACAAAGTGACGAAAAAGCATTGATATTTTTGTGCAGTTTGCGAATAGTCAAACCTCACGTGTATAGGGTATTATAAAAATACAAATTGTATTCGATTACAAAATGATCTCTGAGGAGGTAACAATCATGGCTGGAGTACGTTTAGAGCATATTTTCAAAAAATACCCGGGTTCTGATAAAGCAACTGTAGTTGACATTAACCTGGACATTAAAGATAAAGAATTTCTGGTACTGGTAGGTCCGTCCGGTTGTGGTAAATCAACAACACTTCGTATGATCGCAGGCCTTGAGGAAATTTCTGAAGGTAAACTCTATATCGGTGACCGTGTCGTTAATGATGTTGCACCTAAAGACCGCGATATCGCGATGGTATTCCAATCCTATGCCTTGTATCCGCATATGAGCGTATATCAAAACATGGCGTTTGGTTTGAAATTGCGTAAGGTTAAAAAAGATGAGATCGACAAACGTGTACGTGAAGCAGCTAAAATCCTGGATATCGAACATTTGCTTGAGCGTAAACCTAAGGCATTGTCCGGTGGTCAACGTCAACGTGTCGCTTTGGGACGTGCGATTGTCCGTGATCCACAAGTGTTCTTGATGGATGAGCCTCTCTCCAACTTGGATGCCAAACTGCGTGGTCAAATGCGTGCAGAGATCACTAAACTTGCGAAACGTTTGGAAACAACTGTTATCTACGTAACGCATGACCAGATCGAAGCGATGACGATGGGTGATCGGATTGTTGTTATGAAGGATGGTATCATCCAACAAGCAGCTTCTCCGGAAGAGTTGTATAACCTGCCGGCTAACCTGTTCGTAGCTGGTTTCATTGGCTCCCCGACAATGAACTTTATCTCGGGTAAACTCGCTGAGCAAGGTACTAGCATGCACTTCATAGCTCCTGGTGTGGATGTTGAAATCCCGCTAGGTAAAGCGCAAGTACTGAAATCTAGAGGATACATTGGCAAAGAAGTGATTCTGGGTGTTCGTCCAGAAGACATTCACGAAGAGCCGGTATTCCTGGAAGCATCCCCGAACTCTGTATTCTCTACTCACGTAGATGTAACAGAGAACTTGGGTCACGAAATGCTCGTCTACCTGAGTGGTGTTGGTAATGATACAACGATCGCACGTGTAGACGGACGTTCTAATACTCGTGATGGTTCCACAGTTAAAATGGCCATCGACATGAACAAAGTTCATATCTTTGACAAAGAGACTGAAGTGAACGTACTTCTTCAAGACAAATAATACTGGGATTCCTCGGTGACGATGGAACCTGACAGTTAACGCAATTATACATTGTAATGAGAGCCCCTTCCGTTATTGCTGGAAGGGGCTTTTTTAAGATTAATGAATTTATAAGTATTGGCGGAGTTGAAGGATTAATAACCGCAAGAAAAACAGCCGCTAAACCACGAATGTATTATCCTAGAAGGTGCATCGATCAGAAGACTTTTCTTACTAATGGTTGTCGGAGGCTGCGATTGCATTCATCCCGGAATTCATTTAAGATTATTTGAAGGTCTGTCTTCATAAATTTGAGAGAATCGACTGTTGGAAGGGTATGCAGTCTGTACCCCATGTTGCGAATGCGCTAATAATGGAAATAACTGATACACGATCTGATGTACATAGAGGGACAGCTAATGCTGAAAGGAAGAGACAAATGGCGAAAAAAGTGAAAGTATCTGAACTGGTGCAGCAATTTCAGTTGGAGGTTGTTTCTGGATCTCACGGATTGAAAAGAGTCATCACGGTAGATGACCTGAATCGTCCTGGTCTGGAAATGGCCGGTTATTTTGAATACCATCCACAAGAACGGGTACAGCTACTTGGAAGAACGGAGTTAGCTTTCTTTGCAATGTTACCTGAGCAAGAGCGGCGCGATCGTATGCAACGTCTTTGTACGGAAGAGACGCCTTGTATCGTTGTCACGCGTGGACTTGAAGTTCCGCAAGAGCTGATTGATATCAGTGAAGAGCAGAATCTGGCTGTACTTCGCAGCAACATGGCTACAACGATTCTATCTAGCCGGATTACCGGTTTCCTGGAGAAGAAACTGGCACCAACAGCAACCATTCACGGTGTACTTTGTGATGTCTATGGCGTAGGTATGCTGATCACAGGTAGTAGCGGTATTGGTAAGAGTGAAACAGCACTTGAACTGGTTAAACGTGGACACCGACTGATTGCTGATGATGCGGTAGAGATCCGCCAAACGTCAGATTTTCAGCTGCACGGTACTGCACCTGAATTGATCCGCCACTTGCTCGAAATTCGAGGTGTCGGTATTATCAACGTCATGACTTTGTTCGGAGCTGGTGCGGTTCGGAATAACAAACGGATTACCCTGGTTGTACGTCTGGAAGCATGGCAGCAGGATAAACAATATGATCGTCTGGGTCTGGATGAAGAGACTACACGTATCATTGATACGGATGTGCCTCTGGTTACGATTCCTGTTCGTCCGGGACGGAACTTGGCGGTAATTATTGAAGTGGCAGGTATGAACTATCGTCTGAAACAGATGGGTCTTAATGCTGCACTGCAATTCACAAACAAGCTGACAGCAACTATCTCAGAAGATATGGAAGACATGGATTAAGAAACATTTTATACAAGGAAATGAAGATAAATGGTTGACATGTACTGCTTCTCTTAAGGCGCAGGACATGCCAACCATTCGTCATGCGTGCGATTGATCGAATAAATAGGAGTGTGAATGAATGGATACATTATTACTGTTGAACCCGATTGCATTCTCTATTGGAGCGTTAAAGGTTCACTGGTACGGGCTTATTCTTGGTGCCGCTGCACTTATAGGACTCCTGCTCGTGATCCGGGAGGGCAAACGATACAATATACCACAGGAAGTGTTCATGGACATGGTCCTGCTGGGTGTGCCATCTGCCATCATTGGTGCCCGCATCTACTACGTCGCATTTAAATGGGAAGATTATAAGGATAATTTCTGGGACGTCTTTAAAATATGGAATGGCGGTATCGCCATCTACGGTGCCCTTATCGGTGCAATTATCTGTGCAGTTATTTTCTTCCGTCGTAAAGGATATAACTTCTGGCGTATGGCCGATATCTGTGCGCCTGGACTGCTCGTTGGGCAGTTGATCGGACGTTGGGGGAACTTTGTGAATCAGGAAGCCTACGGCGGTCCTGTGGAAGAATCATTTTTGAGAGACAAGCTTCATCTGCCGGACTTTATTGTGAATCAAATGAACGTAGACGGGGTATTCCGCCATCCTGCGTTTTTGTATGAATCGATGTGGAGTCTCGTTGGTCTGGTCTTGCTGCTGGTTCTGCGTCGTCAGAAGTTTCTGCGTTCAGCTGAACTGTTCATGTCTTATTTCATCTGGTACTCTATCGGTCGTTTCTTCATTGAAGCTTTACGTACGGACAGTCTCGGCTTCCAGGCTCCGCAATGGGTTGCTTCATTAGTGAACGGGCTGTGGTCTCCAATGACTGCAATGGGCTTCGAACAAGGATATCTTGATCCTGCTTATGGTAACGTAAGAATCTCACAACTGCTCGCGATTGGCATCATTATTGTTGCTGTTGTATTCATTGTGGTGAGAAGAGTGACAGGTAAAGCAGTTGTTCGTTATAGTGATCCGATTGTATCGTCCAAAGTTACCTCAGATGATATGGAGCATACAGGAACAGTTGCTGGCAAAGAGAATAAGGTAACACCTCCAGCCAAAGATGATCCAAAGCAAGTTGATGATAAAAAGGAGTAATGCAACATGATTGACACGGTATTATTTGATCTGGACGGAACGATTATTGATACTAATGAGTTGATTATCAGCTCATTCCAGCATGTCATGGGGGGATGGGAGCATTCAGCTCCATGGACACGGGAACAGATCATTCCGCATATGGGTGGCACACTAGAGCAGCAAATGCGCACCTTCTCTGGCCAGGAGGACGTCTCCGAGTACGTGAAAGGTTACCGTGCCTATAATGATATCCATCATGAAGCGATGGTTAGACCTTTTCCACATGTCATTGAGGTAGTAGAGGCGCTGCATCAGGCTGGCATTGTGATGGGTGTAGTCACAACCAAAATTCGTCCATCTACATTAAAGGTGCTGGAGCGTTTTGACCTACT
Source organism: Paenibacillus polymyxa (assembly GCF_018614975.1). Taxonomy (GTDB): domain Bacteria; phylum Bacillota; class Bacilli; order Paenibacillales; family Paenibacillaceae; genus Paenibacillus; species Paenibacillus polymyxa_E. Next base: position 6,297 of record NZ_JAGGNR010000033.1, read on the forward strand.
GAAATATATGAAGACGATTGTAACAGTGACCGACGTAACGAATCCGAAGCCGCACGCTGAACCTGTACTGAAAGCTATGACGGAGCTGGGTGCAGATCCTGCTAAAACGCTGATGGTGGGTGACAGTCCGGTGGATATCCAATCGGCACAAAATGCGGGTGCACTCTCGGCGGGAGTTGCATGGTCTCTTAAAGGGGAAACAATCCTGAACGGATATCGACCTGATCATATGTTGCATGACATGAGAGACTTGTTGAAACTCATCCGTATTAAAACGGGACGTTCATGAGAAAAGTAACCCGCTATCCGGTAGAGGACCAGAATGCACTTTGGCATATCTACAAGACAGTGAGTCCGTGGAAGGGCGTTCGTAATTTTATCTGGATCCAGTTGTCACGCTACTGTCCGATCCTATCGGTGAAGAATTGGATTTACCGCCGAATGCTCGGCATGAAGGTGGGAAAACACACGGCCTTTGGCCTGATGGTGATGGTGGATGTGTTTTTTCCGGAGAAAATAACGGTCGGCGAAAACTCGGTCATCGGTTACAACACCACGATTCTCGCTCATGAGTATCTCATTAAGGAGTACAGGCTCGGTGAGGTGATTATCGGGGAAAATGTACTGATTGGTGCCAATACAACGATTCTGCCTGGGGTAACCATAGGGGATGGAGCAGTTGTAGCTGCTGGAGCTGTCGTACATAAGGATGTTGCCCCAGGAGCTTTTGTTGGAGGTAATCCACTGCGTGATTTATCCCGTGCGGCACCTTCTACGGAGGAGACGGTCTTTAACACGGATGATTCTTCTCAGGGTAGTGTGCATTAAGCCAATAAAGTAATGAATGAAGATGGTTATGGTTGAAGTAAAAAGCTGCTTATGGCAGCTTTTTTCGTATATAAATACCGATGGGTGAGGGTAACGGTGTGTATATAAAACGATATGTCGTTCCAAGGGCAATCAAGCTTGGGTATTGTTGACGGTAGTGCGGATTTCATGTTATCATATCCCATATCCTTTAGTTTGTTAGCACTTTACCATGTGAAAGTATTTTTGGAGAAATGAAGCATGATAAAGATTGAACTAAACCATTAGTTGAAGGCTTATGCAATAATACTATGATTCAGGTTTATAAGATAGCATGGGGATTTACACTACATAAATCCTGTTGAAATAGAACGAGTACAACTCTTAAATTACTGACTCGGGGTGAATATTACCAATGTCCAAACCAAAAGGTTTTGAAAAACCGACCGGATTCCGCGACTATACACCACATGTAGTATCCAAGCTGCGGACGATTGAACGCAATGTACTGGAATGTATGGAACGCTGGGGTTACCGTCAGATCATCACACCAACGATTGAATACTACGACACGGTAGGTGTAGCAAGCTCTACATCAGATCGCAAATTGTTTAAATTATTGAACAGCCGGGGAACCACACTGGTACTCAGATCGGATCTAACGGCTCCGATTGCACGCGTAGTTTCATCCATGCTCAAAGATGAGCAGTTGCCGCTGCGTTTGTCCTATCATGCGAACGTATTCCGTTCTATTGAAGAGGAAGCTGGGCGTGAGGCTGAATTTTTCCAGACGGGCGTGGAGCTGGTTGGAGATGACTCACCTGAAGCAGATGCAGAAGTTGTTGCGCTTGCGATTGCCTCTTTGCAGGCAGCGGGCGTGTCTTCTTTTAAAATAGCGATGGGCCATATGGGATTCCTGAACGGATTACTGGAGGAAGTGATTCCAGGCCAGACAACTGAGCAGGAGCAATTGAAGGAAGGGCTGCTCGGACGTGATTATGTCGGCTATCGCCAGTCCATTGAAGCATTAAATCTGGAGCCTAAGTTGAAAGAACAGCTTGAAGCGATCCTGCGTCTGCGCGGTGGTAAGGAAGTATGCACACATGCGGTAGAGCTAAGTTCAAGCGATGAAGCAGCACGGTCGATTGCACATCTGTGTGCCGTATTCGAAGTGTTGGAAGCGTACGGTGTATCCGAGCATGTGCTGATTGATCTTACGATGATCGGTGATTTCTCCTATTATACGGGCATGACGTTTGAAGGATATGCAGCAGAACTGGGATCTCCGGTATGTAGCGGTGGACGGTATGATAATCTGTTACAACAATTCGGGCGTTCCTTGCCAGCTACAGGTTTTGCACTGAAAACGAACCGTATTATTGATGGTGTTCATGGCATTGTCATTGAAGAGAAAAAACCGGTACTTATCCAATATAGCCCGAAACGTCGGGCTGAGGCACTAACAGAAGCGGCAAGATTACGCAGTATGGGACAAAATGTAGTGACACTCCTTCTTCCTGAAGACAGGGCTGGGGCAAGTGCTGTATCTGCTGGAGCAACAACCGATCAGGCTGAGCAGGTTATTACTTACGGATCTGAAGAAGGAGGAGGACGCTGAGATGTCGGATATTCTGAAGGTGGCCATGCCGAAGGGCCGAATCTATAAAAAAGCCTCCAAATTGTTTCGTGAAGCGGGGCTGGATATTCCAGAAGACGTAGACGATACACGCAGATTGGTCATTGAAGTACCGGAAGCGGGAATGGAATTCATTATGGCGAAGCCCGTAGATGTTCCAACGTATGTGGAGTACGGTGTTGCCGATATAGGAATTGTTGGTAAAGACGTGCTGCTGGAGGAAAATCGGGATGTGTACGAACTGTTGAATCTGGGAATTGCTCAGTGCCGTATGTCTGTGATTGGACTTCCGGACTGGAAGCCAGGCATTCAGCAACGTGTTGCAACGAAGTACCCAAGGATTGCTTCACAGTATTTCCGGGAGCAGGGGCAGCAGGTTGAGGTGATCAAGCTGAATGGTTCCATTGAGCTTGCGCCCTTGATTGGTCTGGCAGACCGGATTGTCGATCTGGTGGAGACAGGTCAGACACTGCGCGAGAACGGACTCGTGGAGATGACAGGGATTCTGGACATCACCAGCCGTCTTATCGCCAATCGGGTAAGTTATCGAATGAAAAATGCAAGAATCCAGGCTTTGTGTGATGCACTTCAGCAGGTTATTCCGGCATCGAATGAGATATCGGCGGGAAGCCTTCGGGGATAAATTAATGCGTTGGAAATATAGATGAGAAACATGCAAAGCAAAAGTAAGAGTAAGAGTAAGTGTAAGAGACATAACAAGGAAACGAATTGGACACAAGAAGGCAGGTATTACAGAGGATGAGGAGGTTGTACGTATGAAAATTGTACCTGCACGGGAGTTTGATCTGAAGCGGGAAGTGGAGTATGGCACGCCGGAGCAAAATGAAACGGTACGGCGTATTGTCAGCGACATTCGACGTGAGGGTGATGCGGCACTGCTGCGTTACACGGAGCAGCTGGACCGCACGAAGCTGACGGCCGCGCAGTTGCGCGTGCCGCAGGAAGAGCTGCAGGCGGCTTATGCAGCCGTGGAGCCATCCTTTGTGACGGCGATTCGGCAAGCCGCCGCCAACATTCGTGCGTTTCATGAGAAACAGAAACGCAACTCGTGGATGGATTGGCAGCCGGACGGCAGTCTGCTGGGCCAGGTCATAAGGCCGCTGAAGCGGGTCGGGGTCTATGTACCTGGCGGTAAAGCAGCGTATCCATCGTCTGTGCTGATGAATGTGATTCCGGCACAAGTGGCAGGTGTGCCGGAGATTGTTCTCGTGACGCCGCCGTCTACGAATGGCGGCGAAGGCATTAACCCGTACATCCTCGTGGCTGCTGCGGAAGCAGGCGTGAGCGAGATGTACCGGGTTGGCGGCGCTCAGGCTATCGCCGCCCTTGCTTATGGCACGGAGAGTATTGCCCCGGTCGACAAGATCTGTGGACCGGGCAATATTTACGTGGCGCTCGCGAAGCGCGAGGTGTACGGTGCGGTCGATATCGACAGTATCGCCGGGCCGAGTGAGATTGTGGTGCTCGCCGATGATACGGCGAATCCGGTGTATGTCGCCGCAGACCTGTTGTCGCAGGCAGAACATGACGAGATGGCATCGGCCATTCTTGTCACGAATTCGACCACGCTGGCGGAAGCCGTGCAGGGCGAAGTGCAGCGGCAGCTTGATGTGCTGCCGCGGCGGGATATCGCCGCTGCTTCTGTGGAGCAGTATGGCGCGATTATTGTGGTCGATACCATCGATGAGGGAATCGACGTGGTGAACCGGCTCGCACCGGAGCATCTGGAGATCATGGTGCAGGAGCCGATGGCTTACGCTGGTCGGATCGAGAATGCCGGTGCGATCTTCCTCGGCCCGTACAGCTCGGAGCCGGTAGGGGATTACTTTGCAGGACCCAATCACATTATTCCGACCAATGGAACTGCACGATTCAGTTCGCCAGTGGACGTGGATGATTTTATCAAAAAATCGAGTCTGATCTATTATAGTAAAGAAGCGCTGCTGCAGAACGGAGCGGCTATTATAGAGTTGGCCCGCCATGAGGGTCTTGAAGGGCATGCCCGTGCAATTGCTGTACGGTTAGAACAGGAAGGAAAGGCGGAATCGGACAATGGATAAGCAAAATAATGGTGTGGAACTTGAAAACAAAGGTGCAGTGCGCCAAGCAGAGGTTGACCGCAAAACAAACGAGACCAATATTCAATTGGCCTTTAATGTAGATGGAACAGGACAATCCACGATTGAAACGGATGTACCTTTCCTGAACCATATGCTGGATCTGTTCACAAAGCACGGACAATTCGACCTGAACGTGCAGGCCCGCGGAGATATTGATATCGACGATCATCACACGGTTGAAGACATCGGAATCTGTCTGGGACAGACGTTGAGAGAAGCGTTGGGTGACAAACGCGGGATCAAGCGGTACGCCAGTGTTTTTGTACCTATGGATGAGGCACTCGCTCAGGTCATTATTGATGTGAGCAACCGACCTCACTTTGAATACCGTGCAGAATACCCTTCCCAACAGGTAGGCAGTTTCTCTACAGAGCTGGTACATGAATTCCTGTGGAAATTGGCGCTGGAAGCTCGGATTACGCTGCATGTCATTGTGCACTATGGTCAGAACACCCACCACATGATTGAAGCGATCTTTAAGGCATTGGGACGTGCACTGGATGAAGCTACGATGATTGATCCACGTGTAACGGGTGTGCCTTCCACGAAGGGAGTGCTGTAGACGATGGCGATTGCAATTGTCGATTACGGTATGGGTAACCTGCACAGCGTCGGCAAAGCGGTCGAACGTCTTGGCTACGAAGCGCTGGTCACGGGTGACCGGGAAGAGATTCTTGGCGCAGATGGTGTCATTCTGCCAGGCGTAGGTGCTTTTGGTGATGCGATGGTTCATCTGCGGGAGAGTGGACTGGATACGGTGGTGAAGGAAGCTGCTGCCGGGTCCAAACCACTGCTCGGTATCTGTCTGGGCATGCAATTGTTGTTCAGCTCAAGTGAAGAGCATGGCGAGCATGAGGGACTGGATATTTTGCCAGGTAAAGTAGTGCGTTTTGCACCCGGAGAACTGAAAGTTCCTCATATGGGCTGGAACCGTTTGGAATTCCTGCACGCCGAAAATCCGCTATTTACGGGGCTAGAGGCAGGTCACGTTTATTTTGTCCATTCCTATCATGCACTTACTGAAAACAGGGATGATCTGCTGGCAGTGACGGATTACGGACATCCGGTTACAGCCATTGTAGGCAGAGGATCTAACTTCGGGATGCAATTCCACCCGGAGAAAAGTGGAGAGCTTGGTATGAAGCTGCTCGGCAACTTTTTGGCTCTGACAGGAGCACCTGTACAAAGGTAAAACATCATCTCTTCTTAACTATAGAAAGCGTACAAATCTAATTCATATTCAGGAGGCCTTGTATGTCATCTTTTATCCTATATCCGGCGATTGATATCCGGGACGGCAAATGTGTAAGACTGGTGCAGGGAGATTATAATCAGGAGACCGTGTATAACGATGACCCGGTTCAAGTGGCTCTATCCTGGGAGAAGCAAGGCGGTACATACGTCCATCTGGTGGATCTGGATGGTGCGAAAGCGGGTCATCCTGTTAACGATGAGCTGATCGGGCGGATTGCCTCGGCTGTGAACGTACCTGTTCAGGTGGGCGGCGGACTTCGTACAGTAGCGGATGTAGAGCGATTGCTGGGTCTGGGTGTTAGCCGGCTGATCATTGGAACAGCAGCAATTGAGGATCGTGCATTTACAGAGGAAGTACTAGGACGTTACGGCGACAAAGTGGCAATTGGTATCGACGCTCGTAATGGTTACGTGGCAACTCGCGGTTGGCTTGAAACATCGGAAGTACAGGCAGAGGTACTCGCGAAGGAATTGGCGGCATATGGGGCAGAAACGTTTATCTTTACGGATATTTCCCGTGATGGCATGATGCAGGGACCTAACGTGGAAGCAATTGTATCCCTTGCCAAGGCGAGCGGACGAACCGTTATTGCTTCCGGCGGTGTAAGTGTAATGGATGATCTGCTTCGTCTGAGTCGTCATGCGGATGATGGTGTTGGTGGAGCAATTGTGGGTAAAGCACTGTATACAGGAAGCATCGATCTGTCTGAAGCAGTACGTGCGGTCAATAAGTAAGGGATATTCGGGTAGAGAGGAAGAGGTAGCATGCTGGCAAAAAGAATCATCCCCTGTCTGGACGTGAAGGACGGCCGGGTTGTCAAAGGCGTCAACTTCGTTAATCTCCGCGATGCGGGTGATCCGGTAGAGCTGGCGGCGCTATATGACCGCGAGGGCGCGGACGAATTGGTGTTTCTCGATATCTCCGCTTCGGTAGAAGGTCGCGAAACGATGGAAGAAGTCGTGCGGCAGACGGCGGGCGAGATCGCTATTCCCTTTACGGTAGGTGGCGGCATCTCCAAGGTAGAGGACATGAAGCGGATTCTCCGAGCAGGTGCGGATAAAATTGCAGTGAATACAGCCGCGGTACTTAATCCGCAGTTGATTGCAGATGGTGCACGTCGCTTTGGCTCGCAGTGTATCGTGGTAGCGATCGATGCCAAGTATAACGAAGCTTGGGGAGAGTGGGAAGTCTATACCCATGGTGGACGGAAACCCTCCGGGATCAAGGCGCTGGAATGGGTTAAACAGGCTGAGAGCTTAGGCGCGGGAGAGATTCTTCTCACAAGTATGGACGCGGACGGAACAAAAGACGGCTTCGATCTGAAGCTGACGGCAGCGGTATCCGAATCTGTGCGTATTCCAGTCATCGCATCGGGCGGTGCGGGCAAGGAATCTCATTTCTATGATGTATTCACCACAGGCAAAGCGGACGCAGGGCTGGCCGCAACAATTTTCCATTACAAAGAAATCGCCGTACCGGCGTTAAAACAACATTTGAGAGAACAAGGGGTGGAGATCCGTGACTAAAGTGAGCGATGAAATCAAGGAACAGTTGTCCTTGGAACACATTCGTTGGAGTGATGGTTTGGTTCCTGCGATTGTGCAGGATGTGGATACTCGGAAAGTCTTAATGATGGCTTATATGAATCGCGAATCTCTGAAGTTGTCGCTTGAATCCGGTGAGACGTGGTTCTGGTCACGCTCGCGTCAGGAGTTGTGGCATAAAGGGGCAACATCTGGCAACGTGCAGATGATTACTTCCCTAAAATATGATTGTGACGGCGATACCTTGTTGGTTGAGGTGAAACCGAACGGTCCAGCTTGCCATACAGGGGCGGTAACTTGTTTCCATAATGAGATCATTGGTTTGCCAGAGAAATCGGCAGACAAGGCTTCGGATGAAGCGGGTGCGGCATCTGCTTCTGCAAGTTCCGGTTCCGAAAGTCGCTTTGAGGTATTGGCTGAACTGGAATCCGTTATTGCAGAGCGTGAACGTGAGCGTCCTGAGGGTGCATATACAACGTATCTGTTTGATAAAGGTGTAGACAAAATACTGAAAAAAATCGGTGAAGAAGCGTCCGAGACGATCATCGCCGCCAAAAATAAAGATAATGACGAGCTTCGTCTGGAAGTCAGTGACCTGATGTATCACCTGCTTGTCCTGTTACAAGAGCGCAAGCTGCCGCTGGACGACATTATGTCAGAGCTGAGTCGCCGTCATGAACGGCCTCGCCGCGATTAGGAGGCGAGTTTCGTGCGTATAGACTATCACACACACCATGAGCGGTGTGGACATGCAGTCGGCAAACTGGAGGAATATGTGCAGCGTGGTGTGGAGATCGGACTATCCCAGATTGGATTGTCCGATCACATGCCCTTGTTGCATGTCGATCCGGCTCAATATTATCCGGAAATGGCGATGCCTATGGATGAACTGCCGCGTTACGTAGAGGAGTGTTTCTCCCTGAAAGAACGTTACCGTGGACAGATTGACGTACGTGTTGGTCTGGAAGGTGACTATATTGAAGGCTGGGAAACAGAGATCCGTGCGATTATTGAGCGTTATCCATGGGATTATGTGATTGGCTCTGTTCATTTTCTCGGGGAATGGGACATTACGGATTTCCGCCAGACCCATCACTGGGAGGGCAAAGACATCCTTGAGGTATATCGTCAGTACTACGATGCCGTAAGCAAGGCGGCCGCCACGGGCATGTACGATATTATGGGCCATACGGATGTCATTAAACGCTTCGGCTTTGTTCCTTCAACGGAGCAGACAGAAGAACGTATCTCACTGGAGAACGCAGCGCTGCAGGCTATTGCCAAAAGTGGCTGCGCCATGGAACTGAATGCTTCCGGGTTATCGAAGCCTTGTGCCGAGATGTTCCCTAGTCGCAGAATGCTGACAGAAGCCATTCGCTTGGGTATTCCATTAACCATGGGCTCTGATGCACATGACCCACTGAAGCTAGGGGATTATTTGCCTGAAGCTGAAGCACTTTTACATGAGTTGGGCTGTACGGAAGTCGCTGTTTTCGAAGGCCGTCATCGCTCGTTCATTCCTTTAAATGTATAAGGCAGTGGAGTATAATGAGGGTAGGGAATAACCTTTTAGCTAAGGGATTATATAGGGATTTCAACTCTCGGGAGGGCATTATGCAGCATTCGTTACGTATTTTTTCCGGTTCATCGAACCCTAAGCTGGCAGAACAGGTATGTGACAAGCTGGGTGTACAACTGGGCAAGATCAAGCTGTCCAGATTCAAGAGCGGAGAAATATACGTTCATTATGAAGAAACGATCCGTAATTGTGATGTGTTTCTGGTACAGTCGTTGTCTCATCCGATTAATGAGATGTTTGTCGAATTGCTTGTGATGATTGATGCCGCAAAGAGGGCTTCAGCGCGCACTGTGAACATCATTGTTCCGTATTACGGCTATGCTCGTCAAGAGCGTAAATCCGCTCCACGGGAACCGATCTCGGCCAAGATGGTAGCAGATGTATTAACTACGGCTGGTGCCAATCGAGTGGTAACGATCGACCTGCACGCAGCGGCCATTCAGGGATTCTTCAACATTCCGGTTGACCATATGACATCACTGGATCTGATTAGTGATTATCTGTTAAGCAAAGGGATTGAGAACCCTGTTGTAGTCTCCCCGGATGCGGGGCGAGCATCAATGGCAGAGAAGCTGGCGAACCGCCTGGATTCTCCATTTGCCATTATGATCAAGAAACGTCCAAGCCATAATGAATCGGTGATTACCCATGTCATTGGTGATGTAGAAGGACGAACACCTATTATTATTGAGGATCTGATTGACACCGGAACAACTATTCTGAATGTTGTGGAAGGGTTGAAGGAACGTGGCTCCAAAAATGTATATGTATGTGCAACACACGGATTATTCTCGGATGGGGCAGTAAGTAAATTGAATCACCCGTCAATTGAAGAGGTGGTAGTTACGGACTCGATCGCACTGCCAGATGACCACCCTGAATGCTTCAAAGTGTTACCTGTTGCGCCAATGCTGGCTCGCGCTATACGCATTATTGTCGATGGTGGCTCCATGGCCACATTGTTTAAGGATTCTGGCATTTAGAGCATCGAGGATATAACGGTGTGCTGCCAGATGAACTGTCCCGTGTCTGAGTTGTTGTCTGCTCAGCACGGTTTTTTTGTTTTGGCTCTTTGAATTCAATTCTTGCTTTGCTGCTCAGAGGCTTGTGCTATAATAACATAAAATCAGTTATGATAGCGTTATCATATCGTATTCAGCCCCTAAGGTGAGATGGATGCTGAACAGTAGAACCACGGCTGAGAACATTGGCATCGTGGAGTGAGGAGTGGGGTCTATTGTCTCGTAATTGGTATTACCGGTTACTGTTCTCGTATTTCCCAATTTTTTTTCTTACGGTGACCATACTCATTTTCATCGCATTTGTTTTCATCAATGATATCTCTAAGGAGGAAACGAAAAAGGCAGACCGGATCTCCTCCAGTTATATGATAGACACGGTGGATCGTACAATCAGGGATATTGAACTATCCATCCTTGAAACGGTACAGAGTGAGCAGGCCTACAGACTCTATTTTAATAACACAAACCTGACCAGCTCGGACACAGTGTATGCAATTGCACAGAGTTTACGGGAGCTAACCAATTCGTCCTCATGGATTCAATCCATCTATTTATATGACAAGCGGAATAAACATGTTGTGACTGTAAGTGGATCCAGAGAAGCGGAAAGTTTTTCGGATAAGGTATGGATTGATCAGATGGTTACCGGATCTATCGGTTCAGGCTGGCAGCCGGTCCGGGAATTGGATGCGGACTCTGTTCAACGTACCCCTATTCGCGTATTAACCGTGAACAAGGACATGCCTTTGCCTTTTGGCTCTCAGGGCACATTAGTCATTAATATCAAGATGAGCAGCATTGAACAGAGTGTAGATAGTATGGTTAATGGCCAGCTCTCATTCCTGACAATTACGGATCGGGTCGGTAAGGTTGTGTATAATGCACACTCGGACCAAGAGAGCTCGATAGACGGTCAGGAACTGAATAGGCTACCGCTAGAAAGACTGGGCTGGACAATATCCAGTGGAATTAAGGCCGGTAACTTATTTGGCTGGGTATCTGTCGTGTCTTATGTATGGGTAATCATTGCTATTGTGACTGTCATCTGTGCGATTGTATATATCGTGTATATTACTCGCCGTAACTATAAACCCATTCAGATCATTATGAACCGGATTGAGTCTCATCAGATTCGGGCGTTTGAACACTCAGGTGCTCGCACGGATGAGATGAAGATGATTGACGGTGTGCTTGAGAATCTGATTAATCATATGATGGATTATGACAAGAAAAGCAGGGAAAATGTACTCATTAAGCGCAGCAAGTTGTTCAATGCCCTGTTGCATGGGGAACACATGGAAAATGCAGCAGAGCAATTAAAAGAGCTCTCTCCACTGAATGAAGTGCATGACTCATCTCGTTTTGTCGTTGTTGTTGGAGAGATTAACCGTTATGAGAAGGGATTTCAGGAGAGATACACGAGAGGTGAACAAAATACGCTGAAGTTTGCCTTGATGAACGTTTTGCAAGAGCTGTCACGTAATACGGGAGTTCAATGCTGGACGGAATGGATTAGTGTGGATCGAATTGCAATCCTTTTTGTGTTCAAAGAACAGAATGATAGCAACTTGGATATGTCCGGGCAGATTCGTGTTGTAGCTGAGGAATGCAAATCTTGGGTAGAACAAAATCTACGCATTTCCTTAAGCTTTGGCATTGGACCCATTGCTCAGGGAATCGGTACAATACGAGATTCCTATGCGGCCGCAGAAGCGGTAATGCAACGCAAACTGTTGATGAATGGAGATGTCGGCCAAGCCGACTGTGGCGAACCACAGCATCCTTTGCTGGATACCTATACCTATCTGCAGATGATTGCGGACTTTGTTAAGCGATTCCGGATGTCGAGTGGACAGTGGCGGGAACAGTTGGAGGAGATCTTTACAGCATTTGAAAAGAATAAGCTGCCCGATGATGAGATTCGTTCTCTGATTCAGGCCATGTTACAGATGCTTAGCCGAGAGGTGGCCATGATGTCGGAAGGACTCCAGGAAGAGCTGTCCGAAGAAAACATCAACAGATGGTTGAGTGCTGTGGAAGAGGCAGAGACGCTTACGGATGTGAAAAGTCTTTTGTTCGATGGTCTGACGGACTTGTTCAGAACGTATGTGGCGGTTACAGAAACCAAGAGTTACAAAGCCATGGTCAACGAAATGAAAAATTATATCGAAGAACAGTTTGCGAATCCGGATCTTTCATTGAAACATCTGAGCGACCGATTCCAGATCACGGGCAAACATGCGAGTTATTTGTTCAAGACAGAATTCAACATGAAGTTTGTTGATTTTGTTACAGAGCTTCGCATGAAGGAGACGGAGCAGCTTCTGATCAATACTGATTACTCTTTACAGGATATAGCCCTGAAGGTAGGGTATGCGAATGGAATTACGTTGGGACGTGTATTTAAGCGGGTAACGGGCATTACACCAGGAGATTATCGTCGTTTGAAACGTGAACATCGAGAACCCGAAGAGTAACGCAAAAGTAATCCTATTCTGAGATCTGGACATCAGGATAACACAGGGTGAATTTCATGCAGTCACTTTCCACTGAGGAGAGCAGGCTTGCAGAGGTTCGCCCTGTTTTCGTTGAACAGTTCTCTGCTGCCTCAGATCGGATGCAACTGTTTTCGCAGGATAGCAAGCTAATATTCCTGTTTTTTTCCCGTTTACGAATATAGGCAGTGTGTGAAAATGGTTTATCCGAATGGGGACAGGCAGCTTCGAGTCGCGAGGTGTTTAGAGCCATCCCAGCCTAGGGCAGTGCAGCTTTCGGAAAATAATCAGTCTGCGAAAATGGGCTTAGCATATAAACCATAATCCGTTTGTAAGCGCTTCCGAAAGTGGTTTATTGCTAGAGTTCGGGAAGATGTGGAATACTCGGAGCAAGCCTTAAACATTCACGCAAAGAAAAAGGGGATGACTAAATGACAAGAAGAGCAACCACAGGGAGAACGAAGAAATGGGTAGGTCTGGCACTTACGATGGTAATGGGAGTTTCGTTGCTGGCAGGATGCTCATCAGCATCAAAAGAATCAGCTGAAGGCGGAACATCAGGCAATGGCGAGCGCGTTACCTTAAAGGTAGAGATTTTTGACCGTGGTAACAGTCCTTCACCGTACACAATTACGAACAACTATCTATCTAAAATGATTCAGGAGAAGTTCGGTGATCCCAACAATATTGATGTACAGTTTGTACCTGTTCAGCGTTCTGAGGAAGTTACCAAGCTGAACGTCCTGATGGCTAGCAATACGGACGTCCCTGATATTGTCTTTGTTTATGACTCAAGCGTGTTTTATCGGTATGCCCAGCAGGGTGGATTGACTGATGTTGGAGAGTTGATTGACCAGCATGGTCCGAACCTGAAGAAGTTCCTGGGTGAAGATACTTTGAAGTTCGGGCAAGTGGAAGGACAACAGTTTGCTGTTCCAGGTAAACGTGCGATCACAGGCCGATACAGCTCTTACATTCGTCAGGATTGGCTCGATAAGCTGGGATTGCCAGCGCCGAAGACCACGGATGAATTATATACAACTTTGAAAGCGTTCAAGGATAAAGATCCTGGTGGTCTCGGAAGCAAAAACATCCCAATGGGTATGGCTCTTGCACCAGCTCAATTCGAAACGCTCATCTACTCATTCATTAAGCCAGTTAGTGGCGACCTGACCTATGGTCAACGGTATGAATTGCCGCTGCATGAAGGATTCAAAGAATCGATGCAGTTCCTGAACAAACTGTACAACGAAGGTTTGATCAGCAAAGACTTCAGTTTGGATGAAGACAAAACGCAGTTAGGGAAAGACATTCAAAACGGTAACGTAGGTTACTGGTCTGAAGATGTGGATGCCATGTTCTACGGAGATGGTACACTGGATAATCTGCGTAAAAATGTGAGTGGTAGCGAAGTGTTGCCGGTTGATGTATACACCAATCCAAATGCAGACAACAAACACATCAAGTCACGCTACGGAACAAATGGTATGTACATTATGATTCCGAAGAGCAGCAAACGTTCTGTCGAAGCGATCAAATATCTCGACTGGATGGCATCTGACAACAATCTGATTGATATCTACAGTGGTGTGGAAGGCGAGAACTATGATCTGGTAGACGGTATTCCGGTTGTGAAGGAGGATGCATCCCAAGAAGCGCAGGATCGCCTGTTCAATGCAGGGGATACAGCAATTATCTCCAACGGTAAAAACATTGGTGACCAGGCAACGAATGAAAAAGCATGGATTCTGGGCTTCCCGCAAAACAATCAGGAGCTTCTGAAACAATCCATTGATATCGCCAACACTGATACAGTGGGACCGATTATTTTCGACAAACCGATTGAAGCAGAGATGAAGTACAGCACAGCACTCAAAGACAAATTGAACGTCATTATCGTAAAAACAGCGATGGCTAAGCCAGCAGAATTCGATGCGGTATATGAAAAAGAAATGGCTGATTTCATGTCTCTGGGTGGTGCTGAACTGAAAAAAGAACTTGAAGAAGCAGTTCAGGCACTCCCTGCAAATTAAGTAGCTCCACATTTCAAGATCCAAGACAGATACCCATACTACGGCTTAACTAGAAAGGAACGTGTGCCGCCGGACTGGCGGCACAGCCGTTTCCTTGTTGATAGGAGGAAACCGACTTGACCACCACATACTTGAAGAGGTATTGGCAATTATACGCTCTGATATCACTGCCCATTATCTACTTTTTAATCTTTCGTTATGGACCGATGTACGGTGTGCAGATCGCCTTTAAGGACTTTAACCTGTTTCAGGGAATCAGCGGCAGTGAGTGGATCGGTTTTGATGCTTTTCGCGAAGTATTTGGAATGCGGGACTTCTACACCACATTGCGCAACACCTTTATGCTGAATTTTCTTGATCTGGTCGTTTCATTTCCAGCTCCTATTATTTTGGCGATCATGCTCTATGAAGTTCGATTCAAATGGTTCAAAAAAATCTCACAAACGATATTGTATATTCCTCACTTTATCTCATGGGTAATCATCGGGGGAATTGTGTACCAATTGTTTGGTAATCAATCCGGTATGGTTAACGGTGTACTGGAAAGCATGGGCTTAAATTCAATACCATTTTTGACAGAAAAAAATCCATGGCTTGTGACATACCTGTTCACAGGTGTCTGGCAAAGTGCAGGATGGGGAACCATTCTATATCTGGCTGCATTAACCGGCGTCAACAAGGAATTGTTCGAAGCAGCTGAAATTGATGGAGCATCGCGGCTGAAGAGAATCTGGCATATTACATTGCCAAGCATTAAACCAACCATTGTGACCCTGCTTATTCTTAATCTTGGACATATGGTCAGCATCGGTTTTGATCGGCCTTATATCATTGGTAATACGGCCGTGCGTGAATATTCCGATGTACTCAGTACCTTTGTATACAGAGTTGGTCTTGAATCAGGACAATACACGCTGGCAACCGTCGTCGGATTGTTCCAGGCAGTAGTCGGACTTGTCTTCGTATTAGGCTCCAACTATATTTCGAAGAAAACAACCGGTGAGGGTATTTTGTAGGTTGTGATGAACGGAAGAGACGCCAATTGGCTTGTTTGTATAGACCATCAGTAAAGGAGCTGTGCGCATATGAGTGAACGCACCTCAAACCGGATTTTTGATATCGTTAATATCTCCTTTATCACCTTGTTTGTTATATTCTGTCTGGCTCCATTTCTGCACACGATTGCGATATCATTCAGCTCTAACCGTGCGATTACGTCAGGTGAAGTAACCATATTCCCTAAAGAATTCAATTGGGATGCGTATATTCAGGTGTTCTCTGATCAGTCGATGATCTACTCACTGGGATACACCACAGTTCTGACAATTGCTACTACTGTCCTGTGCATGATGTTCACACTGGCAGCTGCATACCCGTTAACCAAGAAAAAATTGAAAGGGCGCAAGCTCTTCATGTATGTCATCATCATTACGATGTTCTTCAGTGGTGGGATCATTCCGGAGTACTTGCTCATTCGTGACCTGAACTTGCTTAATTCAGTGTGGGCACTGATTCTGCCTGGACTGGTCAGTCCGTTTAACCTGATTATCCTGATCTCATTCTTCAGAGGCATTCCTGAAAGTCTGGAAGAATCAGCAGAAATTGATGGCAGCTCACATATACACACGTTATTTAAAATCATACTGCCATTATCCATGCCAGTACTTGCTACATTAGCTCTTTTCTATGCGGTTGGACGCTGGAATGGGTTCCAGGATTCCCTGATGTATATTAATGATCCGAAGCTGTATCCGCTCCAACTAAAGTTATTCCAAATGGTACAGAACAATATGGTCAGCGAGCTTACCCAGATGGAGGGTGCTAACCGTACGCCATTGACTCCCGAGAGTCTCAAGGCCGCGACCGTTATTTTCGCAACCGTTCCGATTCTACTCGTTTATCCGTGGCTGCAAAAGTATTTTGTCAGCGGTGCGATGCTTGGCGCGGTAAAAGGTTGAGTTAAGTTTGGTGAAAGAGATTAGCCAGAGGGAGGAGAAGGAAAACAGATGCAGCACATAGATAAGGGGATATATTCGTTCTCCACATGCTGGAATATCCGAAAACATGATGTCGGGGAAGATATGATTCGGGAAATTACAGATCTCGGCTTTCGTCGGGTGGAGCTTAATTATAATGTGACGAAGGAGATGCTCACGACGATTGAGCCCATGATTGAGCGTGGAGAGATCGGAATTTCTAGTGTCCACAATACCTTTCCACATGATCCTGATCCCGATTATGGGACGGATTCCATCCTGCTCGGCTTCGAAGATGAAGTGAAACGTAAGCGGGCGATCGAATTGCTGGTAGAGTCGGCTGAATATGCCCAGCGTTATGGGGGAGAAGCTGTTGTTGTGCACCCCGGAGAGGTACCTTTTCCTGAGGATATCAGCAAAGACCTTGGAAAGATCTATAACGAGGAAGGTCCGGATTCACCGAAGTATCGGAGCAAATGGGCTGAATTGATGGAGCGACGGGAAGCCCTCAGTTCAGGGTACGTGGAGAAAATTATCGCCAGTCTGGATGAAGTATGCAATCGGGCGGCAGCTAAAGGTCTGGATGTTCGTTTTGGAATAGAGACGAGATCCAGACCACAACAGATTCCTACCCTTGCCGAAGCCAAGACCATCATCACCGCCCTCAAAGGGGCTCCGGTTGGTATCTGGTACGATACCGGTCATGCCATCATGATGGACCGAATGGGCCTTTATGACAGTGTGGGAGAAATGCAAGGCCTGATGGATGATATCGTAGGGGTCCATATCCATGAGACACTTGGTCTCTCTGATCACTGGTGCCCGTATGTTCACAGTAAGGATATGAACTTCTATGATGCTTATCTGCCGATGATTCGCCGCGCACAGGTGAAGGTATATGAGTTGAAGTCTGCCTGTAAGGCAGAAGAGATCCATGAGAGTCATGACTTGCTTATGAGGAAGCTTGGAGTGACAGAGTAGGTGCGGTGATGCGGGAAACAGTTTGTATGTTCACAACATGTGTTTAACGACTGTTTCCTCAGTGACGGAGACCCAGACATATGTAGTAGAACAAGCACGGATTTTCTAGCGACTTTTGTAGAAATATGATATATACTGACGAGAAAAATGAACTCACCTACGGGCGGTATGAGTAGGCTTCCGGTCTGAATTGAAGGCACTGAAGCAACATACTCCGCACATCGGGAGAATGCATTGGTATGGAGGGGACTGCACATGTACAAACAACTGGTGGACAGTAATGACAGAGCGGTAGAAAGAGGCATATCCCGGCAGATGCTTGACCCGGAAAGCCGTTACTATGGAGGGACAATCGATCCCTTCACAGGTGTTTCCTGGGTCAACCATACGACTGGAACGCCCACGGATATGTGTTACTGGGGAGCTGCGCTTTCCAATCCGGACTCCATCTATTACCGGGATGAGTCGTTGTTAAATCGACTGTTGTTAGCTACGGAATTTGTACTCCGCTTCCAGCATGAAGACGGTTCAATATCGCCTGGCTGGACCAATTACCATTCCCCTCCGGATACTGCATTTGTCGTTGTAGGGTATTCACAGTTGTATCAGCTTCTTCAGCAGCAAGAATGGGAGCCGCTTCAACCTGTGTTAAACAATATGAGGCTGTTTCTGGAACGGACAATCCCAACCATGCTTACAGGAGGTTGTCATACGCCCAATCATCGCTGGGTGCTATGCGCGGCGCTTGGTTTCCTGCATGAAATATTTGATCTGGAGGAAGCTGTGCAGCGCGCAGAGCAGTGGATGAATGAAGGCATGGATATTACACCCGATGGGGAGTGGACAGAACGGAGCAATGGGATATACAGCGCAGTTAGCGACATCATGTTAATTCATGCCGCGCGCCTGCTCAATCGTCCTGAACTGCTGGAACCGGTGAGGCTTAATCTCCGCATGATGGTGTATCTGGTCCATCCAACGGGTGAAATTGTTACGGATTATTCAGGGCGACAGGATCTGGGCAGTGTTCATGATCTGTCACCGTATTACCTACCGTATGCCATTCTGGCGCGGCTGGATGGTGATCCACTCTTAGCCGGAATGGCAGCCTGGGCTGGAGATACATTGACCGATCCGGGAGTATGTTCGGTGAATACGCTCATTCGATTAATGCTTGAGCCGGAACTTCAACAGACCAATGACACACGTGATACATTACCGGAACAGTATGAGGTCATGCTGAATGAACATTTTGTACGCGGAGAATATCTGGAGCAGATGGATTCGGTAGGGCATCACGGACGTATCTCTCACAGTCGGATGCATACGGATTTTGGTGCTCCGGTAGCCCGAATTCGGGATGGTGCTACAAGTGTGACGGTGATGACAGAAGTTCCTTCTTTCTTCGCGCTTCGTCATGGCAAGGTGCGTCTGCTGGCTGTGCAACTGGCTTCATACTTTAATCCAGGGTATGTACCTATGCAGCAAATGACGAGGCTGTCCGAAGGGTATCGACTAACTGGTGAGCAGAAAAAAGGTTACTACGGCCCAATCCCTGCGAACCTGCTGCCAGAATCGGCTGCATCAGATATAAGTCCATGGTATTTGCTACCTCATCAGAGTCGTCAGCTTACTCATGAGCAGACCTTCCGTGTAGGGGCAGAATTACAGCCAACGGAAAACGGATGGAACATGCATCTATCTGGACAGGAGCCGGAGGACATTATGATGCAGCTATCCTTTGTATTCGGAAGCGAAGGTGAACTGACCTGTGAGGATGCGATTGAAACGAGTGAGGGTCACTACTTGTGGAAAGGCGGTACATTACGCTATACCTGCGGAGAAGACTGGCTGGAGATTACCGGGGGCGAGCTCGGGCATCTGGCGGCAACGGTACGTGAGGCAAAACTACCGGACAAGTGCAAGGTTGTGCTGGTCAATTTCATGACGCCGTTTGATAAAACCCTTCAAATTTCACTTTCTCCTTCGATGGGGTTGAAGATCTAAATCTGTTGGATCTTTAAAGCCATAACATTAGAAGACCGAGCCCAAATGCTCGGTCTTCTTTTTTACGAATGACGAATGACTGCAATTAACGTTCTAAAATGATATTCCCACTGTCCGAGCTCAGTCCAGTAATGTATGAACTAGTATCATTTCAGTTGTTCTAACGAGGTTTCAATTGGTTTAGTAAACAGAGGATTATCTTTGGTTTTGCTCCAATAAACCACAAGAACATTTCCTTTCTCATATAGAAAAGGGAATGTTGTAAATTGGGCGCTCTCCATGTGTTTGTTGAATTCTTTTGTCCCGTTGATGCGATCCTTTTCAGAATTGAAAATATAAAAATGTATAAATTCAGGGCTATATGGTTCTTCTTCCACGGGCACTTCAACGGAATAGACCTCAGGTACAACATCATTTAGTTTCAAAGGATACCCGGTTATACCAAAGGACACTAAATCCAGTTCTTGAGACTCGAGCGCTTTCAGTACATCATCTAATGTGAACTGATTTTCAATGTTTTCTATACCTTTTGAACATCCATTCAAAGCAAACAAACAGATTAAGATGAATACGATTGGTTTAATCTTTGAGGTCCTCAATATAACATCTCCTTAAAATAATAATAATGCTACTTTGTAATATGAGGTGACACCGTAGCTGAAGAATAAAAAAATCGCACATGGCTGATTCGTATACAATGCAATTATGAAAACCGTCCATATGGAGAATCTGATCACGAGCTACATTTATCTTACCATAACCGAAAGAAGCCAGTTGAGCGGCCTTAAATACTTCGGACGTTCCGGTGAGCGAAATGAGTATTGCGTTTACAACTATCATGTTAGAGATGGTCGCTTACTGAAAATCAATATTTACGGCAATGGAAAGGTCGAATTACATAAGTAACCTTTGCTTTAAAATATAATATTTGACTATTGATTTTAAAACATAAAAAAGTTAAAATAATTAGTTCTTTCTTAATTGACCAATGGAATATTTAGGAATATAATGGATATAAAATTGGAATAAGGAGGAATGTCTAGTGGGGGGCTTACAAATTCAGAATATTACTAACTTGGACTACCTCGTGCAAATGACGCAGATGGCTTATAAATCAGAGCAGTTCGAGCGAGTCATACATATTGCCGAACACCTCTACTCATGTGCCCACGATACGTATAAACAGGTACAGTTTCTTAAGGCAAAAAACAAGAAAAAGCGGCTCAGTATTAACAGACCGCTTGTATACTATTTTGGTATATCTCACTTGCTCAAAGGTCTTGCCTTACAAAAGCTAGAGCGCTACCATGAGTCCCTAGAGTGCATTGATAAGTACCAAGAACTTGGCTGGTTCATTGGTCTGGATGCTGATGGCCAAGTTGTGGTAGACGATTTTCGAATGTTTGCACATGCAAACAGATATTCTGTTCATATTCTTATGGGTAACAAAGAGGTACTAGATGAATATGTTACTTTCCTACTAGACCATCCCGAAGAGATTATTCCAGAGTGCATAACTATCTTGGAAGCCGCAATAGCGCATGGCTGGCAAATAGACGAGTACCTTGAGAAGGTACTTCCCTATAACGAATCATTTGCCATGCTTGAAGAAGCTGAGAATGTAAGCTTATTTGTGCATTACATGTATTGCCTTGCTTTATACAGAATGCCTTTATGTAAAAGTGATGCAATAGATGCATTAATTAGAGGTATTGCAGTTTCCTGTAAAATAGAGCTTGAAGCCGGTTTTCGGAAATGCTGTGCGCTTTTTGAGTCACTTAGGGATTCCGCCACAGAGAACCAGGTTATCCAGTATAAAAATATATTAAAAGGAGTGATATCCAATGAAAAAAACTATGCTTATATTAGCTGTCATGTGTAGCTTTGCTTTCATCTCCTTTGTAGGTACAAGCACAACATCTACCTTTACTACGAGTAACCACGGTTCAGGCTACTAAAGATCGATTTGTCTAATCTTAGATGTTAATATGATTTGTCTTGCTGTTGGGGTTCTTAATTTAATATACCGCAACGGACTAATCCCCTAACTAAATATGGGGATTTTTTATTTCACTCTATACATCATCAGGAGGGGTTATCATGTTTGAAGAAGAAGATGAAGTTAAGTTTTGCCCTGTGTGCGAAGATGAACAAGAGCTAGATGAAATAGAAGAGGATGTGTTTGCTTGTCCTGTTTGCGGGTACATCAGTGATACCAATTACGACCCTACAAATGACTATGACCCTAACATAGATGACCCTGAAGAGTTAGCTGAGAAGATTGCTAAAGATGCCGAAAAAGCGGCAGACAGATGGTGACGATGAGGAATCATGGTATGGGCGGATAAAAGTAAATAAAAAAACATTGACCATCGGATATAGTGATATGCTCCCCCCATAGTAGACAGTAGAAAAAAACAAAACTTCTACGTCTATTATGAGGGGAGTTTTCTCATGTCTAAAAGAAGTCCCATTTCTTTAGAAATCAAATTACACACCGTACAGCGCTGCCTTGAACTCCAATCCAATCCGAATTCGGAAGCTAAACACATTGGGGTGAGCAAGAATTCAGTCAAAGATTGGGTCAGAAAATATAGAGCACATGGGTCGGATGGGTTAAAGGAATCGAAAACGTGGAAAACATACGCCGAGGAAATAAGGCTGGGTGCGGTCAGAGATGTCTTGTCTGGTCAGCTATCTTTATCTGCTGCAACAGAAAAATATGATATTTCAAGCAAAAGTGTGTTGTCGAAATGGATAACCAAGTATACTCAGGAGATCGAAGGGAAACCGGCTCG
>NZ_JAGGNR010000034.1 GCF_018614975.1 Paenibacillus polymyxa
ACTTTACAGGGAGCGGTTCATTATGGCTGCAAGGTAATCCTTTTTGTTATGGATAAGTCCGTTGAATGGGCTATACGCCTGAATCAACATGATATGTTAGTACGGTGTCACCAATAGAATATTGTCGAGGAAAACGTCACTCATTACTTTTTTCCCTGTTCCACCCGTTTGCACGTGATACAAGCGATATTGATCTTTGGCATTGATGTAGAAGAGGCCCGCAACATCATCTCTGATATGGAATGCATCCCATTCGTCCCCGGTAAGTTTGGTTACCTTGAGAGCTGTATTGACCGAATAGAGTCCGTTGTTGCCCGAGATGTATCCAGCCGTAGATGTACCATTGGTCAATTGATTCGCAACATACGTTACATTGTTCAGGTTCAGGTTGGCAGACTTGGTCACTTTGTTGCCCGAGACCGTTTTGGCATAAGCCTTTTTGTCTGCATCAATAAGGACAACCTTGTCTGTACCTAAGGCACTTACTTCACGAACGCTTTTGTTATGAAGCTGAAGTGTTTTGGCTGAAGTTGTTAACGCAAACGCTTTGCCTTTGGCATAATTGTAATCCTTATTGCTGTCGAGAACAATTCCTTTGTTATACACGTAAAGATTGTTTCCCCAACCACCGGAATATACAGCATTCACATCCAGTTTGGCTTTGGGATTAACCGCAGTTGCTTTACCAGTGTTGTAATTCACCTTATACATGACAACAGCATTGGTGGAATAAAACTCCTCGTATGGGTCTGTATTGACCATCAGTTGCAGTTCGTTTTTGGCTTGATTCGTAAAATAACGTCCTTCCACTGCGCCTGCGGCAATCCGCTGCACAGCTCCAGAACCGTTGGACGTTTTGGACACGATCCACGTGTTTCCATTAACCAGTGCGTTATAGTAAGCACGCCCTTTGGCTACGACGAGAAACGGAAAGTCGGTATCCGCCTTGTCAGCGATCTTGGTGACAGCTGAAGCGTCATTATTGCCATTCGCGCGATAAATGGTACCTGTAGCATCCAGATAATAGATGAATCCGTTATCCGTATAATAGCTGAGTACATCTGTAGCAAATGTCTCTGCCACATCGCTGGACCCGTCATTCGGAACCCGAAGCAATGTTGTGGAAGAAGCGGTCTGCGTATAGTAGAGGTAAGAGCCTGCCGCGAGCAAGTCCACCCCTTGGAAATCAATTAATACTTCTGTTGTATTGCTGCCATCCGCGGAAACTTTGTACAAAACTCCATCGGACTCATAATACACTGTAGATTGGCTAAGTGAAGCTGCCTGGGCTGCGGTTCCACCTCCCAATGTCACTGCTGCAATGAGTGTAAATAACAGCAATGTACAGATGGTGCGTTGTAAGTATGTATACCCTGTTTTCATTCGTTCATCGTCCCCTTCGTTCTTCTATATGTATGTCGTTAATTCCTTATGTTATATCGGTAAACTATGGAAGATATGTTAGATCTCAATCCTGAAAAAAAGAAGAGAATGAAATTGAATTTCATACACATTCAAACCTGAAATCGAATTGCGCATGATGCTGCCAATCCCGTCCCAAAGCATTCTCCGCCTGACTTGATCGTGATAACATAACATTCAACCAGAGCAGCGAAGATAGCTGAATGATAAACAACCAACGACATCTGCACAATACTCAGATCTGACTTTCCGCCAGTTGTTGACGACTATTCCATAGGGTGACGAAACGAAGAAGAACCACACTAATGAGCATGAGCACTGCTCCAATCATGAGTAACATCCAAGGACCAATCAGCAGCATGCCACTGGCTTGACCTGCGACTAAGGCGATCAGGGGAAGGACAATTAATCCGCCAAGCTGATAAGCTTCCTGGAACCCACGGACCTTGGCCGAGATCAGCACGTTCAATAAAATCACCACAAGACTGCAAGCGGGAACAACCCACACCACAAGTATGATCCAGTTCAGATTGGGAAACATCAACGTTCCAAACAGGGGGTACATCAGAATATTGGCAATGATTCCATAGATCAGGAAAGTAACCCAGGATAATAGAAGAGAAGGGATCAGGGCAGCTAGCACTTTGCCTTTAAAAAGAGTATCCATGCTGATCGGTGTGAACAACAATCCTTCCAGCGTCTTGCGTTCTTTCTCACCAGCGAAACTATTGGCCGTCAGAATACTGGAGGCCATCACCGGAATGATGAGAAACAAGGGAGCGAACATATACATGGCCAAGTAATAGACAATACGATGATTATCTGTAGGCATGGAAGCAAGCTGAGGTATCTGTCCGCCATGGGTTAATGCATCCAATGATTCGAGCAAAAAGCTGATGTTGCCCAGAGAACGAAGTTCCATTCTGGAGGCCGCCCACAGGAGAGCAGAGGGCATGATGATTCCGATAATCAGTGGAACGATCAACATGGGCAACCAGAGCTGAACGCTGGCTGTGACGGACCTGATATCTTTACGTACCAGTGCACTTATGGCTTGGCGGTTATTCATGGTGGTGTGCCTCCCTTATGGCAAAATAGATACTTTCCAGATCACTGCCCGTGATGCGGGCCTGATAGACTTGACCATGCTCCGTTAATTGCCTTAGCAGTAATGGAATATCTTCACGCGATGTAAGCTGAAATACTGCTTGATGTGCGGAGATGATTTCAGGCGTAAAGTCGGTTGCCGTGTGCCATCCATCGGGCATGTCGGCTTCTACTTCGAGCTTCGGAGTGGAAAGGTACCGGCTAACAATCTCCTGTTCCGTGCCTTCCTCCACGATGCGCCCCTTTTCCAGGAAAATATAACGATCACAGACGGCTGACAGCTGGGACAGCACATGGGAAGAGACCAGAATTGTCATCTTTTCTTCCTTATTTAACTGACGGATGATGCGCAGTACCATCTGAATTCCATCCGGATCCAGGCCATTGGTGGGCTCATCCAGAAACAGGATGGAAGGACGGTGCAGGAGTACTCGTGCAAGGCCCAAACGTTTCTTCATGCCTGTGCTATAGGTGCCGACTTTTCGATGCTGATAATCCTGCAACTCGAACATAGTTACAAGCTCGTCGATTCGTTTCTTGGCATGCTTCAGGCCAAAAACATCTGCGAAGAAAGTCAGATTGTCACGCCCGCTCATATTTTCATATAATCCACTTTGCTCGGTAAGGGTGCCACACATGGCCAGTACTTTCTCCGCCTCACGAGCGGCGTCCAATCCGTTAATGGTTACTTGTCCACCGGAAGCGCCCAAGACCCCATTCATGATACGGATCAGTGTGGTTTTGCCCGAACCGTTGGGTCCAATCAACCCGGTGACACTGCCTTGTTCAACTGTGAAACTGACATCATGCAGTGCTTGATGCACCTTGAATTGCTTGGATATGTTGCGTACTTCGATCATGTATATTCACCGTCCGATCTGAGTTTGGAGATTATACGTGTGGTAGGCTGATATCGTTCAAATGGACGACAAAAAAGATCTATTCCTCCTTCAATAGTCCCGAATGTAAGATGCACATTTACCCTGAAGTCTGTCTGAAATCGGGTCTCAGGTTTGTTTTCACTCTGCCTTGTAACATGTATCCTTATTTTAGGGTAGAACATCCGTTTCATTGCTATTCATAACGTGGTAATGAAAGATAAGGGCATACGTCCCATGATTGCCTGAAATATGCATATAACGCCGGTCTTGGTTATCCAGGGCCGGCTTGGCGTTATGTTTTGGCGTGCCTGTCACGGGGAACGTCTGTTTCTAACGATTACATAATGAATTCGTCTAACACATCCATTTGAATACATCGTATGGGTACATATTGTGTTTAGACGTAGAGGAAGGTGAGTGAGTCATGACAGCATCCAATGAATATCGTTTTCAAGTGAACCTGAGCGGGATGATCCAGATTTTATCCAACCATCTATATAGCAGTCCTAAAGTGTTCTTGCGCGAACTGATGCAGAATGCGACGGATGCGATTACCGCACGAACGGAGGCGGAGCCAGGGTATCGGGGTGAAGTGCGTGTTGAACTGACAGGAACAGGTGAGCAACGGACCATGATGGTGGAGGACAACGGCATCGGCTTGACTGAAGCTGACATCCATGAATTTCTGGCGATGATTGGACAATCCTCAAAGAGGGGGCAGCAAGCGCTGCTGGATGGAGAGACTTCGTTTATCGGGCGTTTCGGGATTGGGTTGTTATCCTGTTTCATGGTAAGTCATGAAATCGTCATGCTGACGCAATCCGCGAAGGGCGGCCCTTCGATGGAGTGGCGGGGCAAGCCGGATGGTACCTATACGATTCGACAGCTGGACACACAGCTGTCCCCGGGGACCAAAGTATATCTGCGTTGCACACCGGACGCGTCGCACTACTTTGAACCAGAGTATGTGAAAGAAGCTCTGTTCTATTATGGAGCGTTATTGCCGTATCCGGTCACGCTGCATCTTGACGGCGCGCAAGATGTGGTCAACAGCGAGACACCGATCTGGCTGATGGACCCTGCACTCGCACGTTCACGCAGAGCGGAGGTATTGGCATTTGGTGAACGTCTGCTTGGCGAGCAGTTCCAGGACTTCATTCCGTTGACGACAGCTTCAGGCTGTACCGGGGGTATTGCTTTTGTACTGCCACACGCGGTTAATCTGAATGCCAAGCGTTCTCATCGGGTTTACCTGAAGCGAATGCTGATTTCGGAGAAGGCTGAGAACATTTTGCCAGAGTGGGCGTTCTTCGTGAAATGTCTGATCTGGACAGATGAGCTTCAACCGACGGCATCACGAGAACATTTTTATGAAAATGAAAAGCTGGAGGAAGTTCGCTCCGAACTCGGAGACGCACTTCGCAAGGGACTGGCCGACATGGCTGAGAGCCAGACGGAACGGTTACAGAAGCTGATTCGTCTGCATGCTCTGTCCATGAAGGCACTGGCTGTGCAGGATCAGGCATTCTACGCGATGATTCATCGCTGGCTGCCTTTTGAGAGCACGAGGGGCCACCGTGAACTGGGTGAGCTCATCGATGAAGGAGAGACGTTGTATTTCACATCCTCTGTTGATGAGTACCGTCAGATTCATCATGTGGCATCCGCACAATCGATGCTGGTGATTAATGGTGGTTACATCTATGACAGCGAGTTGATGGCGACACTGCCGATGACTGTGCACAACGTACACACCGAGCGGCTACAGCCGGATCAGGTCTCGATGAGCTTCACCGATGTACCTCCCGCTGAACGCAATCAATATTATGATGCGTTGCGACTTGCCGATTCTGCCTTACAGCGCTTCCGTTGTCGGGCTGAGGTGAAAGGTTTCAAGCCATCGGATCTGCCGGTGTTGTTCACGCTGTCTCAGGAATCCTCAACACTTCGTGCGCTGGAAAAAGCAAGCGAGGAGAGCACGGAATTGTTCTCGTCTGTTCTGGGTTCATTATCTTCTAACATGAGTTCAGCAGGGTACTCAACCTTGTATTTGAACGTGAGTAATCCGATCATTCAGCGGGTACTGACATCTCCGGATGATCAGATGACACCGATTGCCATCGAAATGTTATACGTCAATGCACTGATGATGGGGCATTATGCCATGAGCAAGCAGGAGCTTGAAGTGTTAAATCAGGGCATTGTTCGTTTTATAGATTGGGGTTTACGTGCAAATACAGATCGTAAGGGGGATGCCTGATGAAGACAGAGATGGATTTTGAAGAACTGATGGACGAGGCCTATGGCTTGCCCAATGGTCCGGCGAAGCTTGGTATGCTGGAGGAAGCGGCAAGAGTTGCCGATGTGAACGGCATGGAAGAAGAGGCATACGAAGCAAGATCGGAGATTGTGGAGACAGCAACATTCTGCGGTTATCCGATGAAAGCACTGATTGCTTTTTCCTGGCAGCTGGGCAAGTTCGACCAACAGCCCGAAGAATATGATGAAGAAACGTTAATGTGGTCGTACAAATGGATATTGGGCAAGATGCCCGACTTCCCGGAAATATCACGCGAGAAGATCCTGGAGCTGTTGGAGGATTTCGGACGGCGTTTCAAGTCGTACGGATACAGCGAACGCTCCTACTGGTATTATCGGTTCCGGATCTTTATGGATTTTGGGGAGCTGGAGGAAGCGGGACGCAGTTATGATCGATTCAGAACGATGGATCGTGACTTTATGAGTGATTGCGAAGCCTGTGAGCAGGATGAGATTATGCGATATTTCTTGTTAAAAGGAGACGATGAGAAGGTGTTGGAAGTGGCACAGCCTATCCTGAAAGGGCGTATGAGCTGTGCGGAGATTCCGCATCTGACTTTGTCTGAAATTTTGATGCCGCTATATCGGTTGGGGCGGACTGCGGAAGCAGATAAACATCAGACCAAGGGATATCGCCTGATTAAAGGCCAGAACGATTTTGTGCAGAGTTTTGCGGAGCAGATGGATTATCTCACACGTACGAACCCGGCAAAAGGCATTGATGTGCTGGAGGAAACACTGGTGTTCGCTGCCGATCATGAAGATCCTTACGCCAAAATGTTGTTCTACGCCAGAGCAGCATCGTTGCTTCGCCGCTGGGCGGAAGAATCTCCGGAATACCGATTGCGTCTGCCAGCGTCCTTCCCGTATGAAGGCGATCCAGGCGACCTGCTCAAGCTGGCCGATTACTTTGGGGGGCATGCTCAGACCGCTGCAGCCAAGTTTGATCAGCGCAACGGGAACCACCATGTATCTTCGTTGATCGGATAGAGACGGATATAACTCAGACTCAGTAACAGATTTTTATAATAAGTTATGAAAAGTAACGAAACAGGCTTGTTCGAGAAGGATCTTACCCTTCTGAACAAGCCTGTTTTTTCTTCATTGTGAGCATGATAAATCTAAGTCCGTATGAAGATATTTTATTTTTACTGTGCTGAAGTCGCAGAAGGGACCGTCGCTGGTGATGGAACCGGTGCAGTTTGAGATGTCTCTTCTGTAGCTTGGGCTTCTTCAGCAGGTTCTGCTTGCGGCTGCTGAGCAGCCATCAGTTCAGCGACGATTTGATCTGTTGGTTGGGTAAGCAATGCATACATAATCGCAGCCTCTTCCTGACGAATCAGAGGTTTGCGGGAAAGGAAATCAACAGAACCATCCTCCATTACCTTCACCTCAGGTCCATGGATACCAAGCTTTGCCATCATCTGAACGGCTGGTACAGCCCATGGGTCCGTGTGTCCCGCAAGTTTGACATCCGTGAACAGTTCACTAGGATATTGCAGTTGCAGAATTCTCCACATCATGACCATGGCTTCCTGTCGGATAATCACCTGATCCGGCTTAAACTGTTGTTCGTCCTTGCCAGTAATCATACCCATTTCATATCCAAGTTGAATATATCCGGCTGCTGCATGGTCGGCCCAGTCGGTGCCTGCAGGAGGCGTTGTTTTGCTGGGCTTCAACCCACTCAGTTTAAGCGTGTTCTCAACAAATTCAGCTCGTGTCACAGCTGATTTCGGTTGGAACGACTTGTTAGCATCATTCTCATAATATCCAAGAGATTGTATTGCATAGATTGCTTCAGCATACGGGCTGTTCTCACGAACATCCCGGAAGCCCATCGGCTTTTGTCCTTTTTTCTCATAACCCATAGGGTTGAGGTAAGGTTCTTTCATATAGATGGTTCCATCAGCATTTTTCTTGAATGCTGTGAATTGACCGGTCAATTCATCTTTGAAGAGATGATCTTCCACTTGAATCAGGTTGCGTTGACCTAGAAAAACGTCCGAAATGCTCAGTTGTCCAGGCTCTGTACCGCCATTTTTCAGGGAGCTGACGATCGTGCTAATTCGCAGATCCGCGTACAATCCGGTGAAGCGTTGTAACTCAGCTGCGGATTGCGGCGTGTATTCCTTGAACTGTACAGGCTCTGCATATTGCGGGAAGAAATTTTGAATGAATGCAGGGTAGAACAGATTACGAAGTGCTCCATTTTGATTATACGTCAGGAAAACGCCTGTATTTTGCTCGGGAATAAGGAAGAGATAAGAGCTGAATCCGGTCAGGTCGCCTCCTTTTGTAATGATATTTGGACTACTTCCTGCTCCGGGAAGCTGAAATGCAGCTTCGAATCCATACGTGGTGTTTGGTAACAGTGGATGAATGGAGGAACGGTACTGTTCCATGCTTTTCACCGTGGATTCCTTGAGAATACGCTTGTTGTCCTTCACGCCATCATTCAGGAACGCAATCATGAACTTCCCGATGTCCTCAGCGGTAGACAACATGCCACCTTGAGGCATTGGTGTTGGAGAGATGGTGTACAGATCAAGCGGATT
The DNA here is from genome assembly GCF_018614975.1 of Paenibacillus polymyxa. Classification (GTDB taxonomy): domain Bacteria; phylum Bacillota; class Bacilli; order Paenibacillales; family Paenibacillaceae; genus Paenibacillus; species Paenibacillus polymyxa_E. The sequence goes on from NZ_JAGGNR010000034.1 coordinate 8,288, forward strand.
GTGTGCCGCATCATAGCCTGTAGCTAGCTGCTTTTGGAACTTTTTGTCCAGCGTAAAGCTGCTGTTATCCATTCCCAGCGGTTTGAAAATATGTTGTTGCATGTAGGATTCAAAGGGTTCACCGCTTACATTCTGGGCAATCATGCCAAGTAGCAAAAACGAAAAATTATCGTACATGTAGGCGCTACCAGGTTCTCGAACGACAGGAGGCATGTGTTGCTGTGCGTAATCCTCCATCGCTATGTACTTGTCGAAATCAGTATGGATGTCTTCCTGCTGCGGATCACGAATCTCGAATCCGGTCGTGTGTGTGAGCAGGTTCTCCACAGTTACAGGTTTGTCAAAAGGATTATCAAATTCGAGCCCTTTCACATAGGTCTGAAAATCAGCTTGCAGATCAACCTTGCCTTGCTCCACCAGCTGCATGACGGCTGCTGACGTGAATGTTTTGGAGACTGAGGCTACACGGAAGGCGGTATTTTTCGGATCGATAGGCGTTTTGTTCTCCTGATCCGCATAGCCGTATCCTTTTTCAGCCAGAACTTTGCCATCCTTCACAACAACAACGGAGGCTCCCACATAATGGGGCTTTGCCTCAGGTGAATCGAAGAATGAATCCAGAAATGCTGTAGCCGATTCAGTTGTCAGCGCTTTTGTCTTTCCTTGTTCAGCAGCTACTGGAGTTGCGGTCTCCGCCTGAACTGCGGGTACCCACAGACTGAGAGACAGAACCACAGCCATGAGAGCTCCTGTTAGGGAGGTGAACCTGAAACGGGTCTTTCGTTTGGATAAATGCATGCAAACACTCCTTTATGAAAATATTTACAAAATAGTTACCTACTCATGTATTACTGATTACTCGCACGATAGGTTTCACGATAATAGATTCCGATGTTGGCAATCCAGATCACAGAGAGCATTACAATTGGGAATGGAGCAAAGGTAAAGAGGGCTGAATATAACACCATGGAGACCATGCCGATCCCAAGCAAAATGTTCATCATTTGGAAGGAACGATAGGCTGCACGGTATACGATCCATTTCTCACCTTCATCCAGTTTCTCAAAGTGATCCTTCTTCATGTTGCGTGAATTCAGATCCAGTGCGCGATCAGGGAAATAGCGATTGTATCGCTTCACAGTCAGTGTTTGCAGTACAACGACGATGATAATAGAGATACACGCAGCAAAGAGATTCAAAAGGTTAAACAGTTCGGGAAAATTCGGCATGTTTCTGTTGGAAGCGTTTAAGGACAGAGCAAGTGCGACCCAGGTAAACGCAACAATAACGCTCAATCCGCTGAGGATCATCGCTTTTCCGAGGGAACGCTCAGCGGGAGAGGTGAGTGAGTCAGAATCTCCATACACCTCATCTTCCGTTGGAGGCACCGATGGCGTACGAACAAGACTGAGAGTGTTCCACAACATCATAACCACCACTGAAGCAGCCAGTAATGCAAATAAAAGATCATAGTCATAGTAAACGGACAGCGTCCAGTTCAAATTAGATGGAATTTTGTTGATTCCGCTGGCTCCGAGAAAACCGACTACAGCACCACCTGCTGCATACAAGGGAAGACGCAACCGCTTCTTAATGGACGAGGATGATGAATTTTTCATTTTAATCTCCACCTTTCAGTTCAAAGATTTTTTCGACAGGTTCACGAAATACATGGGCTATTTTGAGTGCCAGAACGACCGACGGAGAGTAATCTCCACGCTCAATCAGGGCAATGGTTTGACGGGATGCACCAATGAGTTTGGCCAGTTCTGCTTGGGATAGCCGGTCTCTGGCTCGTAACTCCCGAACGTGATTGTGTAATTCTTCCACTTGCTCACCTCCATGAACATAATGTACATGATATTCGACTAAATGTAAACTATAATATACAAAATGTTAAAGATAATTTACTTCTAAACGTTGATAATGGATATGAAAAAGAGAGCCTGCTGGGCTCTCTTGGATGATTATTTTGTTGCCGGAAAAGTGAAATCAAGATGCATCTGCACACGGCAGATGTTGATTCTGTTCCTCTGCCTTCCGAAGTAACATTCGGAAAATGATGAGCGCTCCAAGCCCCATCAGGATATACAGACCAGCCATCGCATAGGAGGGCAGAAAGGCTCCAATGGTTAACCCGAGACTGCCGAGGAGGGCAGCAGCGTTGTAACTCAACCCGAAGGGCAGAGTTTAAGCCTGTGGGTGGAAGAAGGCGAGAAGATGGAGTCAGATATGGTCTGGTTTGCAGAGAGATGTAAACAGATTGGCCTACAGATCAATATTATGCCGGGAGATCCGCTCCATGCAGTCTATCAAGATGGGTTTGGGGATTGTGATCTGATCTATACAGGAGAAGTCTTCAATGATCATGTCGTGCTGAGTCTCGTGACGATGTTCACCTTCCAGAACACGTTATTCCTGATTGCGATGAATGATTACTGGAGACTTGAACTGGAACAGGAATGTGGACGAGTGGTCATGATCCAGGAACCTGCGGAGCGGTTGAATAGATTGATTCGGTTAGAAGATCGACTGATTCAGGAGGCATTGCTTCTGCCCACGTACAGCTTCAGGGAAGAACACGCCCATCATGATTCGTTGCGAGATTATCGTCTTGCGGGGTATGGTCTGCCTGATCTGCGTAGATTGTGGGTGAAGAGAAACCCTGGCGCCGCTGAAGAGGATGGAAGTTATCCGGTGTATATTCCGTTGTGGTAGGACTATGCAAGCGTAGCAATGCCGTATTAACTGATTTCACCGATTGCTTGTCAAACTAGTCCGCATATATCGAACGAGTCCCTCATAACATGTACTAATCAAGTAGGGGTTCTGCTGCAAGCACAATCCTGAAGTGAAAACATGTGCTAAAGGGGATGATGTCATGCGCCGAATATCATGGATGCTTGCCATGGTATTGGTCTTATCGGCCTTACTTGCCGCCTGCGGGAAGAAGGATGCGGCAGCTGTGGTCAAAGATCTGAACGAAGTCGTAGGAGAGATGGAAAGTTACCAGGGGGCAGGCGTGATGACGCTGCATACCGGAGATACGCCGCAGCAGTACAAGGTCGAGGTATGGCATCAGAAGCCTTCCTATTATCGTATTGCGTTAACGAATGCCAAAAAGGATGTAACACAGATTGTGCTGCGTAACGATGAAGGCGTGTTTGTTTTGACGCCGAGCCAGAACAAAAGCTTCCGGTTTCAGAGCAATTGGCCAGATAATCAGGGACAGGTATATCTCTATGAAACATTGATTCGGAGCATTACGGGGGATACAACCCGCCAGTTTGCGGATGAGAAGGAGAGTTATGTATTTGATGTAGCTGCCAATTATAATACACACGCACTTGTCAGACAGAAAATCTGGCTGAATAAAAGTGATTATGCACCTAAACAGGTGGAGGTATCCGACTCCAATGCCAATGTTGTAGTCGATGTCAAATTTGACTCCTTCAAATTCGGGACTGAATTTGAGAAAGATGCCTTTGACATGCAACGTAACATGACAGCAGCTTCAGAAGAAGGCGGCAAAAATGAAACGGACTCCGGTGTGACTCCTGCGGAGCAAACCGGGAATGAGGGCGGTAAAGAACCTGCCAATCCTCAGACTGCGCCTGAACCTGATGGAGCTGTCACTGATGGACAGACAGGTGTAGGTGGTGATACGGAGCAGCAAGGTACAGAAGGTGCTGCATCAGGTCAGGAAGGCGAAGAACCAACAATCGCTGAACCGGAAGGTCCAGACAGCTTTGGCGTAATTCAGCCGACCTATGCGCCGGAAGGTGTGCAGCTCAAGGATGATCAGATTCTGGAAGAGGCGGGAGACTATTCGGTTATGCTTCGTTATGAAGGAACATATAATTACACGATATTCGAAGCCAGACCACAGGATCGAGCTGTGTCGCTTGCCCCATCCCGTGTACTGGATCTAGGATTCACACTAGGAATGGTCAGCGGAGATGCACTGCAGACACTGACATGGACGACAGATGGGATAGAATATCGGATCACCAGTGCCGACCTGCCTGATAACGAAATGGTACGCATTGCAACATCGATGCAGGAAGAGTCAGGCAAATGATTTTTGAACCAATGAACGAATAGTAGCATAAACATAAGGAATGCTAAGAAGCATCGGAGACCCGTTCTCCGGTGCTTTGCTTTGATGTAAGACAGGTATTCATCTGGCGCCGTTTTTCTTACCCGATACACCCAATAATGCAAAACGCGCTTCTACGCAGAAGGAACCGGGTAAATAGTCGATATAAGCAGATTTTGCCGGGGTGGAAAATGGAATTTTGCCCTGCCAATCTCGCTTATCGGTCTTCTTCTGTGTTCGCATTAGTTCCTCAAACGGCGCACCTTACATCTATTTTGGAATGCGAAACTTCGGTTCATTTGACAGTCACATGCAGGAGCATTACGATGGAGTCTGACGTGAGCCGGATTAAGAATGATTAGAGAAGGTGACTTAACGTGCAAGGACAATATCGGCCGACCCAAGCGGAGATCAATTTGGATCATTTGTGTACTAACGTAGAAGCTTTCCGCGAGGCATTGCCTCAGGGCATGAAATTCCTCGCCTGTGTGAAGGCCAATGCCTATGGACACGGAGCGGTGGAGACGGCTAGAGAACTGGAACGAGTGGGTGTGGATTACTTAAGTGTGGCTTTTCTTGACGAAGCTCTGGAACTGCGACAACATGGGATTACGATTCCAATCCTGGTACTGGGATATACGCCGCCTGAAGGGATCGCTGTTGCATGGCAACATGATGTGACCGTCACACTGTTCAGCAGGGAAGTGCTTGACGCCATTCGACATCTGGATGCGAGCACATTCGCTAACAAACTGAAGGTTCATATTAAAATCGACAGCGGCATGGGCCGATTAGGTCTGTTGCCTGGCGATGAGGCATTGGCTTTCATACAGGAAGTAGCTTCGCTCAATCAGGTGATGCTGGAAGGCCTGTTTACCCATTTTGCCAGAGCAGATGAAGAAGACAAAAACTATACATTGGAGCAGTATAGACGGTTCCAAAGCGTGGTTCATGCGCTCAGGGATCAGGGATGTTCCATCCCGATTATACATACGGCGAATAGCGCCGCTGCTATTGATACACCGGAATTGTCCTATGACATGGTGCGTGTGGGAATAAGCCTGTACGGACTGTATCCTTCGGCTGAGGTGAATCATCAGGTGGTGAAGCTGTCCCCGGTATTGACGCTGAAGACAAAGGCGGTTCTGGTCAAAACACTGCCGCCCCATTGGGGGATCAGTTACGGAACCCGTTATTTTACGCAAGGGTACGAACGAATAGCGACCCTGCCGATCGGATATGCAGATGGATTCTCCAGAATGCTGACAGGTAAAGCACAAGTGCTTGTACGCGGCCGCCGCGTCCCTGTCGTCGGTACGATCTGCATGGATCAGTGTATGGTGTCGTTACAATCTTTCGCAGAAGAGGCGGAAGAAATTCAAGTCGGCGAAGAGGTTGTCCTCATTGGTCATCAGTCTGGTGGCGTAATAACCGCAGACGAGGTGGCAATCCAGCTTGGTACGATTGCTTATGAGGTGATCTGCATGATGGCGCATCGCATTCCACGGGTATATACCCGCGGGGGAGCAGTAGTCGCCAGAATCAATCCACTTTTGACATCCTGACAGGTAAACTGGACGTCATTACCAATAAAATTTTTTTCAGAACAGAAGGAAAACTGTCGGAGCATCTCGAATGTTGTATGACGATAAGGATTTAATATCCTGAAATGAGATGTTTGGTCTGTACGAATATTGTTCCCCGTGTTTATAATGGAGTACAGCATACTTGATATACTCGGGGCATATATATTCCTTTGTATAAAAGTTCTGGAAAAACGTAATACTGGTTCACAATGGCGAAAGGTTTGTGGGGGTGGAAGAAAGGTGGCCAACTTGCAGAACACCAAGCGGATCATGATCAGTTTACCTGATTATCTTTTGCAGGAAGTGGATGGCATCGTAGCGCTGGAGAATTCCAATCGCAGCGAATTGATTAGGCAGGCTATGAAGCTGTATTTGACGGAGCGTAAGAAACGTTACATCCGTGAAACGATGCAGCGGGGATACATGGAGATGGCTAAAATTAATCTGACCATGGCATCCGAAGCCTTTCATGCGGAGGAAGATGCGGACAGCACTCTGGACCGCTTAGTTAGCGGGGTGTAGACATTGATCGTAAAACGTGGTGACGTTTTTTTTGCGGATCTTTCTCCCGTTGTCGGTTCCGAGCAAGGTGGAGTCAGGCCGGTTCTGGTGATCCAGAATGATATCGGCAACCGGTTCAGTCCAACTTGTATTGTGGCGGCGATCACCGCCCAGATCCAGAAGGCAAAGCTGCCAACGCATGTGGAAATTGATGCGGCGGCCCACGGCTTTGACCGGGACTCGGTTATTTTGCTCGAACAAATACGGACGATTGATAAACAGAGGCTGACTGACAAGATTACTCATCTGGACGAGGAGACCATGAAATTGGTCAACGAAGCCTTACAGATCAGCCTTGGTTTAATCGATTTTTAAGGCAGCAACCAGCGTCTTGTACGCTGCCCTGCCGTCCGTTGGCAATGGATGTTCCTGTAAGGGAACACACTGAATTCAGACTGTAACCAAAAGAGCGTATGACATCCTTCGGGCTGTTATGCGCTCTTTTGGTTAAAGCTTGATGAAAGCGTAGAACATTGGCGATCTTTTCGCTATAATGAAACCTGAGAAACCGTTTACCCGAAAGACCTATATATAGAGGTGGAGGAGACATATGAGCATTTACATCAATCAGGAGAAACTTCAATTTCATTTACAGACCCGTGAGGCCAGTTACGTATTTCAGGTACTGCCTTCAGGATATTTGGTGCATTTGTATTATGGCAAAAAATTACGCGACACCGATCTGAGCTGGTTGCATGTACGGACAGAACGAGCGTCCTTTAGCCCTAACCCGGTACCAGAGGATCGTACGATCTCCTTCGATACGTTGCCTGTGGAATTGCCAGTGTATGGCACAAGTGATTTCCGTAATCCGGCAATCCAATTGGAACTTGAGAATGGCTCAACGGTTTCGGAGTTTACGTATACAGGTCATCGATTGATCAAAGGAAAAGCAGCGCTTACGGGACTGCCAGCAACGTATGTTGAATCCGATGATGAAGCAGAGACACTGGTTATTGAGTTGGAAGACCGCGTCGCTGGTATCAAGATCGAGCTTTCTTATACAGCCTTTACGGCATTTAATGCGATTACACGCTCCATGCGTATCGTTAATGAGAGCGCTACCTCAGTGAATGTGGCGCGTGCGCTCAGTTCATCGGTCGATTTCCCGCATGCTGATTATGAATTGTTGCAATTGTCAGGGGCTTGGACACGGGAACGTGATATCGTTCGCAGACCACTTGCGTCAGGCCTGCAAGGGATCGAGAGCCGTCGCGGTTCAAGCAGTCACCAGCAGAATCCTTTTATTGCGCTGATGACACCAGGCACGGATGAAGACCAGGGTGAAGTCTACGGATTCAGTCTCGTCTATAGTGGCAGCTTCACTGCACAGGCTGAAGTGGATCAGTTCCACACCACACGTGTATCGCTCGGGATCAACCCGTTCGAGTTCAGCTGGAAGCTGGAGCCGCAAGAAGCGTTCCAGACACCTGAGACGGTTATGGTGTACTCGGCTGCAGGTTTGGACGGCATGTCACAGTCCTACCACGAATTGTATCGGGAGCGTCTGGCACGTGGCAAATTCCGTAATGCGGAGCGTCCGGTGTTAGTTAATAACTGGGAAGCGACTTACTTTGTTTTTGACGCAGACAAGATTGAACAGATCGCTCGTGCTGGACAGAAGCTGGGTATTGAGCTGTTTGTCTTGGATGATGGCTGGTTTGGACACCGGGACAGTGACAACTCCTCGCTGGGCGACTGGATTGTCGATAAGAACAAATTGCCACAGGGACTGGATGATCTGGCTAACCGCGTAACAGGTCTGGACATGCAGTTTGGATTGTGGTTTGAGCCCGAGATGATCTCACCAGACAGTGAGCTGTACCGTGCGCACCCAGACTGGTGTCTGCATGTGCCTGATCGTCGCCGGACAGAAGGACGTCAACAACTGGTACTCGATTTCTCTCGTCAGGATGTACGTGATGAGATTGTGCGCATGTTAACAGACGTACTTGGTTCTGCACCAATCACTTATGTGAAATGGGACATGAACCGTAATATGACGGAAGTGGGTTCTGCATTGCTTACGGCAGACAGACAGCGTGAGACCGCGCATCGTTACATGTTGGGGTTGTATGACGTCATGGAACGAATCACTTCGGCGTTCCCGAATATTCTGTTCGAGAGCTGTTCAGGTGGTGGTGGCCGCTTCGATCCAGGTATGCTGTATTACATGCCACAGACTTGGACAAGTGATAACACGGATGCCATATCTCGTCTGCGGATTCAATACGGTACGAGTCTTGTATACCCGGTAAGTTCGATGGGATCGCATATCTCAGCGGTACCGAATCATCAGGTCAACCGGATCACTTCTCTTGAGATTCGGGGACATGTTGCGATGTCGGGCAACTTCGGGTATGAGCTGGATCTGACAAAATTCACGGAGGAAGAGAACAACATCGTGAAAGCGCAGGTTGAGCTGTACAAGGAGATCCGTGGAACGGTTCAATATGGAACATTCCGTCGCTTGCTCAGTCCGTTTGAAGGCAATGAGACAGCATGGATGTTTATTGCACCAGACGGAAGCGAAGCCGTGGTATTCTACTTCCGCGTGCTCTCTGAGCCTAATGCGCCACTTCAGCGGCTGAAGCTGAAAGGATTGGACCCGGATGCGGATTATCGTCTGAAAGGCGGATCGGAGACCTTTACCGGCGATGCCCTCATGTATGGTGGTATTTCGGTAGGCAGTGCATCAGGAGACTATCTGAGCGAAATGTTCCGGTTTGAACGCGTATAGATTACAAATGGATATAAAGTTCTAAACGGAAAGACCGAGGAGCGTTGTGATGACGTTTTTCGGTCTTTTTTTGACGTATTGGGGAAGGCTGGAGGATGACATCATTCTGTCAGAACCTGTATGCTTGCGGATTGATGGAAATCTGGACGTGATTCTGTGATAATATAGGGTAGAGTGAAAGAAACAAATGGTTCAACTATACTGTAATTACAGCAGCAAAGCTGCCCTGAAATGATTGTAACGAACGATTCAGGAAGGAAAGAGGGATTTATTTTGTCTGAACAGGAAACGGTTCTGGAACCCAATGAAGAAACAATAAAGGCAGAACGCCATGAACGAATCATCAAACAGGTAGCCAAGGAACTGTCACTGTCCTTGAAGCAGGTCCGCACAACGTCGGAGCTTCTGGACGAAGGCAATACGATTCCATTTATCGCCCGCTACCGTAAAGAAATGACTGGAGAGCTGGATGAGAACCAGCTGCGATCGATTGAAGAACGCATTGTTTATCTGCGCAATCTTGAGGATCGCAAATTGGAAGTCATCCGTATTATAGAGGAACAGGGCAAACTGACCGGAGAACTGAAGCAATCCATTACCCAGGCTGTGAAGCTGCAGGAAGTGGAAGATCTATATCGACCATACCGTCAGAAGCGGAAAACGCGTGCCAGCGTGGCCAAGGAAAAAGGTCTTGAACCCCTTGCTGGTTGGATCTGGGGTCAACCGAAACAAGGAGATGCACTCCAGGAAGCTGCGAAATATATCAATGCTGAACTGGGTGTAGAAGATGCGGAGTCGGCGCTTCAGGGAGCCAAAGACATTCTCGCGGAGAACATCGCAGATGATGCTGCCATTCGTGCCTGGATTCGTCGGTACACCTTGGATCACGGCATGCTGACTTCGGAAGCGAAGGATGCTCAAGAGGAGTCCGTGTACGAGAATTATTATGATTACCGTGAACTAGCCAAAAAGATGCCTCCACACCGTATTCTCGCGATTAATCGCGGGGAACGTGAGAATATTCTGAAAGTTGGCCTGGACGTACAGGCAGAACCGGCCCATCGTCATATGGAAGGACAGATCATTCGTGGTGCTTCTGCTGTGCAGGATATCCTGCGTGATGTGATTGAAGATGCATACAAGCGGCTGATTGCGCCTTCCATTGAGCGTGAAGTTCGTGGAGAACTCACGGAAAAAGGTGAAAATCAGGCCATATCGGTATTCTCGGCCAATCTGCGTAATCTGTTGCTTCAACCACCGATTCATGGCAAACGTGTGCTGGGTGTCGATCCTGCCTATCGTACCGGTTGTAAACTGGCTGTAGTGGATGATACGGGCAAGCTGCTGGAAGTGGCGGTGACCTACCCAACGCCACCACACAACAAGAAACGTGAAGCTGCGGAAGTATTCCATCGGATGATCAAGCAATATGATATCGGACTGATCGTCATTGGTAATGGTACCGGATCACGTGAAACGGAGCAGTTTGTTGCCGAGATCATTCAGGAGAACGGTGATGAAAGTCTTGTGTATCTGATTGTTAACGAAGCAGGCGCGAGCGTATATTCTGCATCCAAGCTGGCCCAGGAAGAGTTCCCTGATCTGGATGTTGCAGAGCGCAGTGCAGCTTCCATTGCTCGCCGGGTACAAGATCCGCTGGCGGAGTTGGTTAAGATTGATCCAAAAGCCATTGGCGTGGGTCAATATCAGCATGACGTATCCCAGAAGATTCTCGAAGAAAGCCTGAAGGCTGTCGTGGAATCCGCAGTTAACCATGTAGGCGTGGATGTGAATACCGCTTCACCTTCGTTGCTGTCATATGTTGCCGGAGTTAACGCTACGATTGCCAAAAACATCGTGAAGTACCGCGAAGAGAATGGCCGGTTCACGAACCGCCGTCAGCTTCAGAAGGTGCCACGTCTGGGTGCGAAAACCTATGAGCAGTGCGTAGGATTTATGCGTATTGGTGAGGGTGAGAACCCGCTGGACCGTACACCGATTCACCCAGAGTCCTACAAGGTTGTGGATCAGCTGTTCAAGGAGCTTCAGGTTACACTGGACAAGTTGGGCAGCAAGGAACTGTCGGTGTTACTGTCGGAGCAACAGCCAGGGGAATTGGCTGCGAAACTGGACGTAGGTGTGCCTACATTGCGTGACATTCTGGACAGCTTGCAGCGTCCGGGGCGTGACCCGCGTGAAGAAATGCCGTTGCCAATCTTCCGTACAGATGTATTGAAAATTGAGGATCTTGTAGAAGGTATGGAGCTGCAAGGTACGGTTCGGAACGTAATTGATTTTGGAGCCTTTGTTGATATTGGAATCAAGAGTGATGGGCTTGTCCATATCTCACAGCTCAGCAACGGATATGTTAAACATCCGATGGATGTTGTATCTGTCGGGGATAATGTAACGGTCTGGGTTATGAATGTGGATACCAAAAAAGGCCGTGTCGGCCTTACGATGAAGAAGCCTGCTTCTGCGCAACAGTCTTCTTAAATAGTAGGATTGGAGAACAGCCTTCCCTGACCAGGAAGGCTGTTTGTTGTCGACAGTAATAGTCCCGTTGTCCGTTCTAATTCCTTTAGTAAGTAGGGTAGGCAATATGTGCATTTTCTTAAAGTGCGTGTTCAAAAGGCCATCCTTCGGAACCCGATGCAGACTTTTATGAACAACCTCTTAAAGTTCGTTTTCCGCGCTGCGTGGTGTGCCATTTGCTGGTTTGTTACGATAAAAGAACCAGCATTCGTTCAGCAACTTGATTTGCCTGCTGTCCTTTTTGTGAAATGCACGCATCAGTTGATTGCAAAGCCATTGAGGCAAGGGTATCTCCTCCTCTTGCATAATTCATCTGTACGTTAGCATATGTGGCAATAGCCTGGACTGTGCGGGATAAGTGGAGGCCTTCGGCAAATCAATATCTCAATCACACAAAAAAAGCACAAATCCCAATTCAGGGAGATGTGCTTTTCGTTCTCATCATTATAAAATGATACCTGAGGTGAATTAGAGAGCTTCCATCTCTTCTTCATACCATTGTTCCAATTGGGCCTGAAGAGCCCGGATTTCGGTAAGCAGAGAAATCAAAGGATAATGGCTTTCACGTAGTGCTGCAAAAGATTCTTCAAGCGCATTGATATAATCAAGGCCGCCGATGATAGTAAGATTTTCGTTCAGGAGATCGAGGCTGTCACATTCGGCGATCGCCCAAGGCAGGACAGGTACATCTGCTGCAGTGAGTTTATCAATTTCCTTGTGCAGGCGCAGGTTGAGCGCACTGAGTTGATAGGCGTAATCTGCCGGCATTTCCACGAACTGCAATTGTTGTTCCTGCTGCAGGATGACATAGCGCATTTTAGGCATAACGAGTAATAATCTCCCCTCATACATTCTACTTGACAGTGTAGCCTACGAAACGGTTAAAATTCAAGTATTATGCCGGAAAAACAAATGCTCCGAGGGGGTGCAAGGAGAGGATACCGATGGAAAATGAGGAATTGCAACAATGGATTGAACAGGTATCACTGGATCATTTCGGAGTGCCGTTCACCCATGAAGCGTTGTTTAACAGTCGCCTGACCACGACGGGTGGACGTTATATGCTCAAAAGTCACCGGATTGAGATCAATCCGCATCAGCTCGAAGCATACGGGCGGGATGAGGTTGAAAAAATTATCAAACATGAGCTGTGTCACTATCATCTGCATATTCGTGGGCGCGGCTATCAGCATCGGGACCCGGAATTCAAAGCTTTATTGCAGAAGGTAGGCGGCTCGCGTTACTGCCAATCACTTCCTGACGGCAAAGGTAGAAAGCCGCTTCCATATCGTTATAAGCTGGTGTGCAAGAGCTGTGGTACGGAATATTTGCGCAAGCGGAAAATAGATCCGAAGCGTTACCGTTGTGGTCGTTGCGCGGGAAAGCTGAGCCTTCAGAATATCTGATGTGTGCATTGTTTGCTACGCATAAGAAAGTGATGAAAGGCATGTTGACTTGGATTATTAATCATGATAGATTAATCTTATTCAAGATCATTTTCCCTGATAGCTCAGTTGGTAGAGCACTCGACTGTTAATCGAGTTGTCACAGGTTCGAGCCCTGTTCGGGGAGCCATTTCTTGGAGAGATACCCAAGTGGCTATAAGGGGACCCTCTGCTAAGGGGTTAGACTGCGTAAGCGGTGCGAGGGTTCGAATCCCTCTCTCTCCGTTCTGAATTAAACTTCTCTGCAAAGGGATGAGAACCCTAAAGGTTCGTCGGAGCATAAGCTTCGTTAGCAATACTTCACAGTCTCGAACGAAGGGAGAGTACCCCTCTTTCTCCGTCCAGATTGCACTAAAAATCCTCTTCACATTAGACCGGTTAACGGTCAGTGTGAAGGGGATTTTTAGCGTTTATTCATCTTTGCTTATCCCTGGTGTACGCTTCAGCCTAAAGTGAAATGTTCAACACCTCGTATAAACCTTTCTTGCCTGCTTCCGTTACTTCGACAGAGCGACTTCCTGTTTTTTGTCGAATCCAGTCCAGTTCCGATAATCGTTGCCTTAGCTGTTCGCCAAGCACACCTGAGAGATGATGGCGGCGTTCGCTCCAATCCAGACATTTGCGAGCGATGGCCCGCCGTGACTCCGGTTTCACTTGAAGTTTAATTCCGAACGCGTTGAACCACTGCATTCCTTTCTCTGTAACTTGATAATCCTTGCTGTGTGCCTCTTCGGGGTCTGAAAGATACCCCTTCTGTACGAAGGCTTCACAGAGCGAGATTCCCAATTTCCCGGCCAGATGACCATAACAGGTCCGTGCATGACTCAGTTGTTGAAGCTGATCGGATTGTTTGAGAGAGCGGATCTGTACAGGCGGGGCAATACTGGCCATGCTTTCAATCAGATTAGCAATTTCTTTGTTTGCAATACGGTAGTATCGGTGGCGCCCTTGTTGTTCAACTTCGAGTAATCCTCCCTCTACGAGTTTAGCTAGATGGCTGCTTGCCGTCTGGGGAGTGACACTTGCCATATGAGCAAGCTCTCCTGCGGGCAACGCACGGCCATCCAGTAAGGATGACAGAAAAATGGAGCGACTTGGATCAGCGATTAACGACGCAATAATAGTAATATTCGGATATACATTCATACTTCGATCATACCTGAACTATTACTGTATTACAATCGAGTTGTATCGTCCCATATGGGTCAGATTGAGCTTATAAAGCATTGGAATGGGAACAGGAGAGGTACAGGATGAAAAAGATAACGAAACAGGACTTTGCTACAGAGCAGTTGTCCGAGAGTCCAGCAGTGATTCAACATGAAACGATTAATCCCAGTATTTTATATTATGGCACGCCTGTATTACTGCTAAGCACATTAAATGAGGATGGGTCAACCAACCTGTCACCATTATCTTCGTCTTGGGCGCTCGGAGACTGTCTGGTTCTTGGTCTAGGTACACAGGGCAAAGCCTATGAAAATCTGAGTCGACATCCGGAGTGTGTGATTAATTTGCCGGATGCATCTATGTGGAAACAGGTTGAAGCATTGGGCCGTTATACGGGAGTTACCCCGGTTCCTGAGGAGAAAAGGAAGATGGGCTATGAATATTGTCATGATAAATTCACTGTGGCTGAACTGACATCTGAATGCTCGGTTCAAGTGGCTCCAGATAAAATAGTTGAATGTCCGCTCCAGATTGAAGCGGCTGTACAACACATACGTACTCCCGAACATACACCGTTCATGGCGATTGTCGAAGTGAAAGCGGTGAAGGTGCACGCGCACACCCGCATGATATCTGGACCGAACAAGATTAATCCGGAGGAATGGCATCCACTGCTATATAATTTCAGACATTATTACGGATTGGGAGAGAGACAAGGGAGTAATTTTCGGGCAGAGAATTGACCTGAGTGGAAGTTCAACCTATATAGTCAGGGAAAGATTGGGTAATAGTAAAGATAGACTCATGTTCGATCTGCTGAGTTAAAATGAAGAGAACCTGCATGGATCAACAAGTGACCATGCAGGTTCAGTGCTTAATTCAGTATGGCTTCAATTACTGACCTTCTCCGACAATCGTTTCTGGACGGGACACCGGTTTACCTTTAAGCAGGCACTCGATGGCATGGGCAACACCGTGCTCCACATTGGTCAGCGTTATGGCTTTGGCTAATGCCTGGATTTCGGGTTCGCCATTACCCATGGCGATGCCAAGTCCTGCCATTTTTAACATGGAGACATCGTTGAAGTTATCACCAATCGCTACTGTATCTTCCATGGCGATGTTCAGGTGAGCCGCCAGTTTGGTGAGGGCATTACCTTTGGATACGTCCGGGTGCTGCATTTCAAAGTTATGCTCAAAGGATACAACCATAGCGACATCGGATCGGGAAGCGAAGTATTCTCGTCCTGTCTTTACTTTGTCCGGATTCATGGAGAAGGCCATAATATTATAGATGTAGGCTTCTGCCGGAATTTCGAGGTGGCTGTTTACACGGTGGTAGTCTTTTTTGTCATAGTGTTTCTTAATGCCCCGAATCATGCGTTCAATGTCCTCACCAGGGTTCGAACCCAGAACACGTTCCATCTCGGCGAGCAAGGTCTCATGACTGCTACGCGGGGCATAGATACCTTGTTGCGTTGAAGCCTCATAATAGACATCATGATCTTCCAGCCACTGCATGACGGAAGCTGCTGTGTCACGCTCGAGCGGAAGATGGAATAAACGTTCACCGTCTGCGTCATGAATTGTCGCTCCATTGGAGCCGATAATTGGGGTTTTGATTCCACCTTCGCGGCTGATGGTCACAACATCGGAATAGACACGTCCTGTTGCAATGGTAACTTTCATACCGGATTGCTGGGCCTTTTGGATGGCTGCGGCATTCTCCGGGCTAATCTGGCTATCTATGTTCAACAAAGTTCCATCTAAATCTGTGGCAAATAATTTCATATATTTACAACTCCTTATCATCTGTAGGTTCAGGAATGAGAATCTCAACCTGTTGTTCGGCTAGAAAAACAAGCCATTCTTTGGTTGGCCATTGATCCGTAATCAATACATCCACCAATGACCAGTCGGCAAAACGATAACCATAACGTCTATCAAACTTGGATTGATCTGCAAGAATAACAACTTTCTTGGCAGCTTTCATCATTTGGTGTTTAATTTTCCCTTCCTCTTCGGAAGCACTGAAGCCATCCATGGTGATTCCGCCAATTCCGATAAAGGCTTTATCTACATAATAGTGGGAGAGGGTCTCGATAACAGAGGTACCGTAGACATAACGTTGTTCCTTATCTACTTTGCCTCCGAGCAAACGAATCTGGACAGCAGTGTGATTGGAGAGAAGATCAGCGGAATGAATCGAATTAGTAATGACGGTACAGGATTTGCCGTTTAAGTTCTCGGCACAGGCCTGCACAGTCGTGGAAGAGTCCAGAATAATGATCTCGCCTTGTCTTACAATGGCCGCAGCGAGCTTGCCGATGGCTCTCTTTTCCTCAGATACATCGAGTAAACGGTCTTTGTAGGATCTGAATTCTTGCGGAGGAGGGGGGAGAATCGCGCCGCCACGTGTTCGGATAATGGCATCCTGTTCCTCAAGCTTAATCAGATCCCTGCGTGCAGTATCCCGTGATACATCAAACAAGGCGACAATATCATCGGCTGAGATGCGATTGTGTTTGCGTAGATGTTCAACAATGAGCTGCATTCGTTCTTCTTGAAACAAATATGTCACCTCCGAGTGTATGGATGACCGTACTTATACTGATACTTTAATTATAAGTATTCTTAATGTCATTTGCAATATTATAAGTGAATGTAAGTTTTTTTAAGTATTTTAATAGATGATTTACATTGTTCCTGCACGGGGGTGACATTGGCATGAATGGGGAGGTGGCTAATAATGGCTCTGAAGAGCAGTATGCAATGGACAAAAAGGCTTGAAAAATAAATTTCAAAAAAAGTATTGCAAGTTCAAATTGTCCTGTGGTATACTCATTCTTGTCGCCAAGAAAGACAACTTGTTATTAAGGCCCGTTGGTCAAGGGGTTAAGACACCTCCCTTTCACGGAGGTAACAGGGGTTCGAATCCCCTACGGGTCATATCTTCACTACCTTATGAGATCTATATTTTCGATGAGTAATCCTCAAATTCATTGCTCTTATAGACAAGAACGAAGCATGGCACATCCGGTGAAGTTTACAGCAAGAGCCATTAGCTCAGTTGGTAGAGCACCTGACTTTTAATCAGGGTGTCGAAGGTTCGAGCCCTTCATGGCTCACCATTTTTACAATTGAATATGCGGTCGTGGTGGAATGGCAGACACGCTATCTTGAGGGGGTAGTGGGTGTATACCCGTGGAGGTTCGAGTCCTCTCGACCGCATCACAGCAACAACGTTATAAGATAGACTTTCATGATCATTCATGGGAGTCTATCTTTGTGTTATACGATATACCTCATCCTATTCCAGGCATATAAAGGCTGAGCATTCAGGAATAATGTGGTATAATTCAAGCAGATGAGTTGATTATTACGGTTGGAAGGCGGTTCTTGTATGCAGTCGATCTATGAGCGAATTGAACACCTGATTGCCGAACGAGGAATGACCAAGAAGGCTTTCTGTCAACAGCTGAAGATTAGCACAGGCAATCTGGGTGACTGGAAACGTGGCAAGTCTATTCCGAGTACGAATAAATTAATTGAAATTGCTTCGTTTTTTGACGTGAGCCTCGACTGGCTCATGATTGGACGTCCATCGAAGGAAGCGATGGTTCGGGAAAAACGGGAGGATTATTTTTTTGACGTTTTGCGGCAATTGAATTGCCAGGAAAGTGAATTATCGACTGTGGAACAGTCTTTTATCAGCGAATATATTGAGTTCACCCGTTACCGCAAATCCAAGGAAAGCAAGGATGCAGGCGACTATCGCTATAAACCAGAGAACAAATCAGAGAACAATTCTGAGGAAAACGAAGCGTAAGTGATATGAGCAGCATCCATAGACTGAATGTACAAAAACCTCTGGACTCATCCGAACACACTCGGAGACAGTTCAGAGGTTTTTTGTATTAACCGTGCATGTTTTATGTCCTTATTTACGAAAGACAAGAGTTTCTTTGCCCAGCAGGTGGGGGCGGAGTGTGTTCCAGATCTGAAGACACTGCTCCTGAAGTTCCCAGGCTGCCATGCCAAGGAGTCGAACGCCGATGCCACCTGTTGCCAGCAAACTTGCACCTGCGAGCATTCGTCCATCGGGTGGCAGAGTGGATCTGACTTGCTCCAACTCCGCAGTACCAAGCCCCGGGGCGATCATCCATAACGCAGCGGTATGCGTATAGTGAAGGAGAGATGCTGAGTGTTTGGGATCATCGGTATCCGGTTCGAGTCCGAATCGATCCCAGACAGCCAGTTGCTCTCCTTGCCATATCTCCGTCAAGCTGCGGTAACGCTCGAATTGGAACGCCTCTCCCCGATGAATCCGTCCGGCAGACCAGATATCTGCATAAGCCAGGATTGCCTGTTCTTCCAGCTCGAAGGTTACAGCGAGTGAAGAAGAACTTCCCTTGAAAGGGATGACGCATTCAGGGAAGTATTCCAGCGTGGCCCCTTTTCCCAATCGAAAGTGATGATTAACGGATGAGGGAATGGAAGGTGTAGGATGAAGTCTGGTAGCGGATGTGCTGCTCAGCATGACATGGGTGCCTACCCCTAATTCCCACTCGGAATGATAATGATCCCCGTTCAGGACTCCGGGAGAGACGTCTGACGTGTACACACATAATTCGGTTCCACCTCCGGGAGGTCGAAAGGATCGGCTAAACCGGAGCGGTGCGCTGTAATAACGATCAGTCATGACCGTCCGGTCGCCTTGAAAGGCAAAGGTGGCCCGAAGCTCACTGCGGCGTGTGACGGGCGCACCTGCACTTTCATTCCCATTTATCTCTGTTCCCGTGGGGACAGAAGATGCATTAATGCGAGTGAGTGCCATGTTCATGGCTGTGTGAATGCAGATGTGCAGCGGAAGCATCGTCATCCATATATTGATGTTCGAGCCAATGGACAATCTCGGATACACCTTCACCGCTCATTAGATTAGACATGACATAAGGGCGGCCTTCGCGTACCCGTTCGGTATCATTTTTCATAACTTCCAGGCTTGCTCCAACGTAAGGGGCGAGGTCTGTTTTGTTGATTAACAGCAGATCTGAACGCGTGATGCCGGGACCGCCTTTGCGAGGGAGTTTCTCTCCTTGGGCAACGTCAATAATGTAGATGAACACATCAGCCAGTTCCGGACTGAATGCAGCGGAGAGATTGTCGCCGCCGCTCTCGATGAAGATCAGTTGCAGATCCGGGAAACGTTCAATTAACTCGTCAACCGCTTCAAAATTCATGGAGGCGTCCTCGCGAATAGCCGTGTGCGGGCATCCACCTGTCTCTACGCCGATAATACGCTCTGGTGCCAATGCATTCTGACGCAGCAAGATTTCGGCATCTTCCTTGGTGTATATGTCATTTGTGATGACAGCAAGACTATAACGTGTACGCAGTGCCTTGGACAGCTTCTCCACAAGGGCTGTTTTACCTGAACCTACCGGTCCGCCAATTCCAATTCTCATCGGACGACTCCGATCAAATGCCTTGCGTTCCCACTCCGGATGATGCGTATGATTAGCTCCTCCACACATAACAATTCCTCCTAATTTAGATAAAAGTTGTAGTTAAGACATAAACAGCCGCGCGGGTAAGGTCTCATGCCGCATGGCGTAGATTTCCTGGGCAATTCCGAAGCTGTGCATATCCTCCGGGTCATTGTCCCGCATGAGCGCCCATTCCGCTTCGATATCATCAAGCAGCTTCTGAATCAACATCTGCGCTTCGGTTTGTCCAATGGGCAGCAGGCGAAGTGCGCTGTTCACATAAGCGTTCACTGAGGTATACAGATGCCCGGTAACGGCTTCATCCAATCCAATCTCCAATTGATAGTTGATATAACCGTGAATGGTCGTGATGCCGCAATACGCGCCGTGTTCCCGGATGGCCTCATCAATTAGGGAAAAGTCCATCCATGGATAGAGTGAACGGGCCAGCTTGAGCAGTCGCTTTCCCATTTTGTGGCCGCTTTCCCGGAGTTCCCGAGGGGAGCGCTGGGCGTGGACACGTTTATCATACAGGGCAAGTAGAGCGGCATCTTGCTGTTTTATCGCCTGATAGACGCCTTTGATGGCAAGACCATCTAGTCGGACAAGACTGGAATGAAGCTGGCTGCGAATAAACTGTTCAAGCTGGGCGGTATTTTGCACGGTGCCATCATGCGTATAAGCCTCCAGACCGAAGGAATGGGAGAAACCACCGATGGGCAGGGCCGAATCCAGCAGCTGAACGTAACGGAGTAGCTTCGTGCCACTGTTCATCATGAGTGCCCCCTTATCAGCTAATCCGTATTCCTGTCAAAACATAAAGTACCGCTGTGCCATAGGTAACTCGTCTGCGGGTTCGCAGGTGAGAAGCTCGCCGTCGGCACGTACCTCATAGGTTTCGGGATCGACTTCAATGACAGGGGTGACGTCGTTGTGAATCATGTCTTTTTTGCTGACCGAGCGGCAGCCTTTGACGGGTTCAACCCGTTTTTTCAGGCCCAATGACTCTTTGATCCCCGCATCTGCTGCGGCTTGGGAGACAAAGGTGATCGATCCGCTGGCAATGGCGCTACCATAAGCTCCGAACATCGGTCTGCCAAATACCGGCTGAGGTGTCGGGATGGACGCATTGGGATCACCCATCTGGGCGAATGTGATCATGCCACCTTTGATGACAATCTCGGGTTTAACACCGAAGTAAGCTGGTTTCCATATGATTAGATCTGCCAGCTTTCCAACTTCCACCGAACCCACAAGGTGTCCGATTCCATGAGCGATAGCTGGATTGATGGTATATTTGGCGACATATCGCTTGATCCGATCGTTATCGGAGGGGGAATTCGGGTTGAGCTCAAGTTTGCCGCGCTGTTTTTTCATTTTGTCGGCTGTCTGCCAGGTGCGGATAATGACTTCGCCCACTCGGCCCATGGCCTGTGAATCGGAACTGATGATGCTGAACACGCCAAGATCATGCAAAATGTCTTCGGCTGCGATTGTTTCGGGACGAATCCGCGAATCCGCAAAAGCGACATCTTCCGGGATGGAAGGGTCCAGGTGATGACACACCATCAACATATCGAGATGCTCTTCTACAGTGTTGCGTGTGTATGGTCGTGTTGGGTTGGTTGATGAGGGGATAACGTAGGACTCCCCAGCGGCCCGGATAATATCCGGTGCGTGTCCGCCACCAGCGCCTTCCGTATGGTACGTGTGGATCGTCCGGCCGTTGATCGCAGCCAGCGTGTTTTCGAGAAATCCGGTTTCATTCAGTGTATCGGTATGGATAGCGACTTGAATATCATGTTCCCCGGCGGCAGTCAAGCAGGCATCGATAGCACTCGGGGTAGTGCCCCAATCCTCATGCAGCTTCAGACCGATTACACCCGCTTCAATCTGTTCGATCAAAGGTGCGGTGCTGGAACTGTTGCCTTTGCCAAGGTAACCGATGTTCATGGGAAAAGCCTCTGCCGATTCTAACATCCGATGTATGTGCCAAGCTCCTGGTGTGCAGGTGGTGGCTTTGGTTCCTGTTGCTGGTCCTGTTCCGCCGCCGATCATGGTCGTGACCCCGGAGGATAACGCAGTCTGAATCTGCTGTGGGCAGATGAAGTGAATATGGGTATCAATGCCGCCGGCGGTTAC
Source organism: Paenibacillus polymyxa (assembly GCF_018614975.1). GTDB lineage: Bacteria > Bacillota > Bacilli > Paenibacillales > Paenibacillaceae > Paenibacillus > Paenibacillus polymyxa_E. Next base: position 30,055 of record NZ_JAGGNR010000034.1, read on the forward strand.
AATCATGCCTTCACCAGCGATGATTTCGGTGGAAGCACCGATAACCAGTGCGGGAAGAACACCATCCATTGTATCTGGGTTACCGGATTTGCCAATGGCGCAGATGTGACCATCCCGAATGCCGATATCCGCTTTCACAATGCCCCAATGATCGATAATGATAGCGTTGGTGATAACCGTATCAGGAGTGCCGTCACTTCGCAGGGCAGTGGTAGACTGCCCCATCCCGTCGCGGATAACCTTGCCGCCCCCGAACTTGCTCTCATCTCCATATACGGCATAATCATGTTCAATCTCTGCCCATAGTTCGGTATCCGCAAGTCTTACGGCATCACCGGTTGTTGGTCCAAACATCGACGCGTATTGTTCACGGCTCATTCGTTTCATGAAGGTTCACCTCCATCTTGTATGGGAGGGGAGAACATCTTCAGGAATGTCTCCAGTTTCTGTGGATCAGGAGCTTGATCCGCAGACCCTTCGGTTAATCCGTTGAATCCGTGAATCTGGCGTTTGCCGCCAAAGGTTGTGAGTTCAACAGGTTTCTCTTCACCGGGTTCGAAGCGAACTGCGGTGCCTGCCGGAATATGCAGACGATGTCCAAAAGCTGAGGTGCGATCAAAGTCCAGTGCTGCATTAACTTCATAGAAGTGAACGTGAGAGCCCACCTGGACGGGGCGGTCGCCGCGGTTAAGGACAATGAGTCGTAGGGTTAAACGATCCGGATGACAGATGATGTCGTCATCTGGCTTCAAACGGTATTCACCAGGAATCATGGTTTCTCCTACCTTTCTCAGCGTATAGGTTCATGTACGGTAACCAGTTTTGTACCGTCAGGAAATGTGGCTTCTACCTGTACTTCAGGAATCATATCGGGAACACCATCCATACAGTCTTCACGTGTCAGGATGGTACCTCCGTATCTCATTAATTCGGCAACACTCATTCCATCCCGTGCTCGTTCCATAAGTTCGGAGGTCAACAAGGCGATGGCTTCGGGAACATTCAACTTGAGTCCGCGTGCTCTTCGTTCACGGGCGAGGTTAGCGGCCACGGTAATCAGGAGTTTTTCCTTTTCCTGCTCAGTCCAGTGCAAGGCAATCCGACCTTTCGCTTATAATGTCTGATATGTTCATGGATCATGTTATATGTTAAATATACTCACACAGGGTGAATCCTTTGTCAATAAGCTTCAAAGCTTATTAGCACTATGCATGAAACGAGTAGGCATGAAATAAAATTATGTAAGCTATATTGACATGGAGAATGTAACACTCCATAATTTGGATCAACGAACATTTCGGACGCAAATGACCTTAATGTTCGTCAATAGACTAAAAAAAGGGAGTGTAGGCTATTGAAGAAGAGGTCGGTCAAGTTATGGAGTGTTTTGCTCGGTGCGGTCATCGTGATGACAGGATGTGTGGAGGGCGCTGCGCCGCCTGAAGCTTCGGGTTCAGGTGGTACAGGAGAGCCGGCTGCATCCGGTGAACCGATTAAAGTTGGCATTCTTCACTCTCTCAGCGGAACGATGGCGATCAGTGAGGTATCTGTTAAAGATGCGGAGATGCTTGCCATTGAAGAGATCAACGCCGCGGGCGGAGTTTTGGGTAAACAGATTGAGCCTGTAGTTGAGGATGGCGCTTCGGATTGGCCTACTTTTGCGGAGAAGGCTGGGAAGTTACTGCAACAGGATAAGGTCGCTGCTGTATTTGGCGGATGGACCTCTGCAAGTCGGAAGGCTATGCTCCCGGTGTTCGAACAGAATAAAGGTCTATTGTTTTACCCGGTGCAATATGAGGGATTGGAATCGTCGCCAAATATTTTTTATACAGGAGCAACAACCAATCAGCAGATCGTTCCATCCGTAACCTGGTTGCTGGAGAACAGGGGCAAGACGTTTTATCTGCTCGGTTCAGATTATGTATTCCCAAAAACGGCCAATCAGGTCATTAAGGCACAACTCGCAGCAGAAGGTGGCGAAGTAGTGGGTGAGGAATACACACCGCTGGGCCATACCGATTACAGTACCATCATTAGCAAAATCAAAGCTGCGAAGCCGGATATTGTATACAATACGCTGAACGGAGATAGCAATGTGGCCTTCTTCAAACAATTGAAGGATGCCGGAATCTCCTCGGATCAGATGACGACCCTCTCGGTAAGTGTGGCGGAGGAAGAGATCCGTGGTATTGGCGCAGACGTATTGAAAGGGCATCTGGCTTCGTGGAATTATTATCAGACAACCGATACACCTGAAAATGCTACATTTGTTGCCAAGTATAAAGAAAAATACGGTGCTGATCGAGTGACAGCTGATCCGATTGAAGCGGGATATGTGGCGGTTTATCTCTGGAAGGCGGCGGTGGAAAAAGCAGGATCAACCGACGTGGAGAAGGTGAAGGAAGCTGCCAAGGGTCTGGAGTTTGATGCCCCGGAAGGGAAGGTAACCGTGGATGGAGAGAATCAGCATATCTACAAAACCGTACGGATCGGTGAGGTGCAGGAAGATGGGCAGTTCAAGGAATTATGGAATTCTGGTGAGCCTGTCAAGCCGGACCCTTATCTGAAAACGTATGAATGGGGAGCTTCCCTCAGCGCTAAATAACATAGAAACCTCGCAATAAAACAGGCAACTCGCTTCGAAGCAGCCGAAACATAAACGAGGGTGTGACAACACATCCTCTCACCGCATCACGGTAAAGCGTTACTGTGATGTTAAAAATGTTGCTGCCGCTAATTGAGGTCATGTGAAATATCGAGAGTCACGGTATGGAGGAGGGGATAGCGATGGAGATGTTTATCCTGCAGATGTTCAACGGTCTGAGTATCAGTTCAATTCTGTTGTTGATTGCATTGGGGCTTGCAGTAACGTTTGGGCTGATGAATGTCATCAATATGGCTCACGGTGAACTGATCATGATTGGTGCATATGCAACGTATGTAACACAAAATCTGTTCATGTCCTATGCTCCAGCAGCGTGGTTTGGTGCCTACTTTGTTGTGGCTCTGCCGATTGCGTTCATTGTAGCGGCTATGATTGGCTGGTTGCTTGAAGTGGTGCTGATCAGGCATCTGTATGGCAGGCCGCTGGACAGTCTGCTTGCGACATGGGGTGTAGGCATGATGCTGCAACAACTGGCCCGCACAATATTCGGAGCACCAAATGTGGGAGTATCCAGTCCGGCTTGGCTCAATGGGGGATTGGCGATCTCGGATGGTATTGTATTTCCGTATAAACGAATTTTCATTATCGCACTGGTTGCGGTTGTGCTGCTGTGTATGTATCTCTACATCTACCGAACATCTTCCGGAAGACGAATGAGGGCTGTGATGCAGAATCGGAGCATGGCGGGCTGTTTGGGAATTTCGACAAGGCGGGTAGATGGCATGACCTTTGCCATTGGTTCGGGCATTGCCGGAATTGCTGGCTGTGCATTAACGCTCATTGGTCCAATTGGTCCTTCGCTTGGTACGTATTATATTGTGGATGCGTTCATGGTGGTTGTTCTGGGTGGCGTGGGGAAATTGGTCGGAACCGTGTGTGGTGCACTGGGGATCGGCATGTTCAATACGCTGTTCGAAACCTATACCTCGGCCTCCATTGGCAAGGTGCTTGTGTTTGTATGTATTGTTGCTTTCCTGCAATGGAAACCACGCGGCTTGGTCGCAATACGTACACGGAGTCTCGATTAACGTGAAAAAGGGGGTTAGTTCATGTCGGCATTACTCAAGACTGGCAGTCTCAAAATGAGGATCATCTGGGCGGTTGTACTCATCATGATGTGTCTTGCTCCACTAATCTCCACGGAGTTTCGTCTGAGTCTGTTAGCCAAGTTTTTGGCGCTGGCGATTCTGGCCATTGGTCTCGATCTAATCTGGGGATATGGGGGTGTGCTGAGTCTTGGGCATGGGGTGTTCTTTGGTCTGGGTGGATACGCGATGGCGATGTATCTGAAGCTTCAGGCCAGTGGAGCCACGCTTCCTGATTTTATGGGATGGAGTGGTCTCAGTGGTCTGCCGTGGTTCTGGGAACCATTTCGCTCTTTCCCCGTGGCGCTGTTATTGGGGATAGCCCTTCCGGCATTGCTCGCCTTAGCCCTGGGCTGGTTTACGTTCCGTAACCGGATCACCGGTGTTTATTTTACCATCCTGACTCAGGCCTTGGTTCTCATTACGGTAACATTGTTTGTTGGTAAACAGGAATGGACGGGTGGAACAAATGGCATTACCGGATATAATTCAATCTTTGGTTTTACACTTCATTCCGCTGGAACAACAATAGTTCTCTACTATATAACGCTTGCTGTTCTGGTGATCGCGTATGTGCTCTGTCGTCGAATGGTGAACAGTCGGTTCGGCCAAGTGCTCGAAGCTGCGCGTGATGGAGAGAATCGGGTGCGATTCCTTGGATATGATCCGGCAGGATATAAAACGCTGGCTTTTGCTTTTTCCGGTGCGCTTGCAGGCATCGCGGGCATGTTGTTTGTTCTTCAGGTGGGTATTATCTCGCCATCGATGATGGGGATTGTGCCCTCCATTGAGATGGTCCTGTGGGTTGCATTGGGTGGTCGCGGTACGCTTATTGGAGCGGTCATCGGAGCGGTAGTGCTGAATGCAGGCAAAACAGGCATAAGCGAGGCTTATCCCGAAGGGTGGCTGTTCGTCATTGGCGGACTCTTTGTAACAGTAGTTTTGTTCATGCCAAACGGTATTGTAGGTGTATATCGTCATGTTGTTCGCTTGCTGAAGCGGAGAGGAGAGAGTGCGCATGTCCAAGTCACTCGGGAAAAACCTAAAGTCTACTGAGGAGTCAGCGGTGTTGGTAGCCGAGGACATTACCGTAGCCTTTGGTGGGTTCGTTGCTGTCAAAGGCATGAATCTGAAGCTGCATGAACATGACCTGCATTTTCTGATCGGACCCAATGGCGCAGGGAAAACAACGATGCTGGATGTGATATGCGGCAAAACAAAACCCATGTCCGGCTCGGTGAAGATGGCCGATGGTACGGAATTAACACGACTGAAGGAGCACCAGATTGTTCGCAAAGGTGTGGGACGCAAATTCCAGGCGCCATCGATCTTTGCGGGTCTGACGGTACAGGAGAATCTGACGCTGGCGGCGGAGACTCGCCGTTCCCCTTTGCAAGCCATCGGTATTCGTCGCTATGGGAAGATGAGTGCTGCCATGGAGCATGTTACCCTCCAGATTGGTCTGCAAGACCGCGTTGATGCTCGTGCAGGTGCGTTATCGCATGGGGAGAAGCAGTGGCTGGAGATTGGCATGCTGCTTCTGCAGGAGCCGCGGGTGTTGTTGCTGGACGAACCGGCCGCAGGCATGACGGATGAAGAAACACACAAGACCGGGCGGCTTCTGCAAGAGATTGCGCGTGAACGCTCGGTTGTGGTGGTGGAGCATGATATGGAGTTTGTACGAGAGTTCGCAGCCAAGGTGACGGTAATGCATGAAGGGAAACTGCTGAAGGAAGGTACGATGGCAGAGATACAGGCAGACCCGAAAGTGGCAGAAGTGTATCTGGGCAAAAGGAGGGATGACCATGCTGTCACTGCAACGAATTGAATCCGGCTACGGGGAAAGCAATGTGCTTCGTGGTGTGAACCTGGATATACAGCCTGGACAGGTGGTGTGTCTGATGGGCCGTAACGGTGTAGGGAAAACAACGTTGATGAAAACATTAATGGGGCTGCTCAAAACACGCAAGGGTAGTATTCAGTGGCAAAATCAGGAGTTATCCACCTTGGACACAGCCAAGCGGGCAAGGGCGGGGATCGGTTATGTACCGCAAGGGCGGGAGATTTTCCCGCAGCTTACGGTGAAAGAAAATTTATTGCTCGGTCTGGAGACAAGTGCGCCGGGAGTAAAAACGTTCCCGGAGGATGTGCTGGCGATGTTTCCAGTGCTTGCTACGATGTATGGACGGCAGGGCGGGGATCTGAGTGGTGGACAGCAGCAACAGTTGGCATTCGCCCGAGCATTGGCTTCGCGTCCGGGGTTGTTGCTACTTGATGAGCCGACAGAAGGCATCCAGCCTTCTATCGTGGAGGACATTCGACAGGTTATTTTGCAGCTTAAGGCACAGGGGAACCTCTCGGTTCTGCTGGTAGAGCAGAGTATTGATTTTGTACGAAGTGCCGCAGATTACATCTATATCATGGACAAAGGAACCATAACCCTGCATGGGACACCGCAAGAACTGGATATGTCGCAGTTTGAACATCATCTCTCCGTGTAATTTTAGTTAGTGTGGCGAGTGGAGAGAGGTTTCAGGAACGCTTGTCCAGGATATTGGAGTATTTCGGATATAACCGCCGGATGCATTCCGGGCAGATGTCATGGGTGAATTCAGCGTGGGTATGCTTCTCCAGATAACTCTCAACGGAGTTCCAGTGTTCCTCTTCGTCCTTGATTTGTTTGCAGACTGCGCAAATAGGCAGCAGTCCTCGCAAGGTGCGCACTTCAGACAATGCCTTCTTTAATTGGTGTTCTGTCTTTCTCTGTTCGGTAATATCCATGTGTGCAATCAAAGCGAGATCGGTATCCAGAATTGAATTTGCATAAGATAGAGGGGTGAGTTCTACACGAAACCACCTCTTTTCGTTGTATACAGTATACACGCAGATGTCATATGTATGATTTCGATTAAAGGGTATTCCGCGTTCTTTCAAATTCTGTGCGACAAGTGCCATGTTAGTGTTCTTGCCTCGTATTGCCCAGGCTTCCGTCAGATGCAAGTAATGTTTATGACTACTGTGTGTATCCGGGTTTGGTGAGCATTGACCGAGTCCCTGTTGCCAGGCACGGTTACAACTTTGGATAATCCAATTGTGATCAACGATAATGAGCTGGTGACGGATGGACTGGAACGACAGCCTCTCCAGATCGGATGTAACATGTCTCATGATGGGACCCTCCTTTGGCAGAAATCTTATCTCAGTTCATCTGGAATATCCAAAATATCAGCGACCAGGTGCCTGAATCGGGTTGCTTTGCGTGTGCCGTGAATAAGATTGGATAAACGATAGGGTGGGATGCCATGCTGTTCACAAAAGGTCTTCTGGTCCACTTGAAGTTCGGTTAGCCGTCGTTTGATGGCCCATCCGAACGGAGTAACTGGTTTTTTCTTGTTCAAAAGGGTTCACCCCTGGTTAGAATGTAGTATTCAGCCGCCCTTTCTTCATGTAGAATATATAGAAATGCGAGCTGTATGTTTCATTATATACGTAAATTCGTCATCTAACAATTAAAAAAGACGGAAAAAAGTGTATTTTGTGATCATAAATGGCGTAAATACGTAAATAAAACAAATAAAATGACAAAAAACACGTCGGCAAGGAGGTTGCCGCGTGTTTTTTGGTTTGTCTGAATGAAGGGGAGCAGGTATGAGAAGGAAGGGGATTAGGCCCTGTAGGCATGAAGTCCAGCTCCAAGCATATGGAAACTGGGGAAAAACGATTTCATGGACATCGAGGTTGGCTGTGCCAGTCCATCCGCAGCCGAGGCGCTGACGGTCTTCCATTCATTCTCCAGATCTGTGGCCAGGCGGACCATCAGATCCTTGGTTGTATCGTTGTTCAGGGGGATGACTTTGGAGGCTTCGGTTATGCAGGCATTCATGGCTGAATGCAGGTAACCAAGGACCGCCTCCTCGACCGGGATGTCGAGGTGGTGGTTAATCCAGGCGTGAACAGTGGAGAGGCAGCCGACCGAATCGTATTTGGCAAAGATCTGTTCGAGCTGGCTGAACTCAATCCAGGGGTGCAGAGCGCGTGCGAGTCTGATCAATCGTTTACCCATGGCGGCAGCTTGTTCTCTGAGATCTCCAGGGGTTCGCTGAACATGGACGAGCTTGTCGATCAGAGCCATCCGCCATGCATCCTTGTGATCTGCTGCGGTATAGATGCCTTTGATGGCCATGCCTTCAAGACGAACGATGCTGGGATGCAACTGACAACGCATGAATGATTCGAGATCTTCAGCATTACGAATGGTACCCTCCCTGATATGGATATCCATGCCGAAGGAATGGGTGAACCCTCCAACCTGAATAGAGGAATCAAGCAGTTTGACATAATCGAGCAGCTTATTCCCACGGTTCACAATCATTCGCCTCCTGTGTTCGTTAAATGTCACTTAAAGTAACATTTATATTCCTTTTTGTTTGTTTTATGTTTGAAAATCCGAATTATATGATAGTTATCATCCCATAAATGTCCGCTTTTTGTCAATAGTATCAGTAAAATTTAATGTATAGAATCTAAATCTAAATTTTGTGTTATTTTAATTAACTTTTAATGTTATATAAATGAATCAACAAAATCAGTTCAAGGGGGAAAAGAGGGGATAAAATTAAATAATATGCAGTTCATGGATAAACATGACGAGAATATGCGTTTTTAAGGAAAATACCTAGCTGAAAAAGAAGTATTAAAAAAAACTTTACTTTTAGTTCTGAACTCGGTATAATCAGTTCTGTTGCCGATTATTTACGACATGCGGTCGTGGTGGAATGGCAGACACGCTATCTTGAGGGGGTAGTGGGCGTATGCCCGTGGAGGTTCGAGTCCTCTCGACCGCATCATATGAACGATTAAGAAGAAGCTTTCCATTAATGGAAAGCTTCTTTTTTTTGTCTGTGCACCTAGCCAAGCTAGACACAAC
>NZ_JAGGNR010000035.1 GCF_018614975.1 Paenibacillus polymyxa
TATCTTTTCCGATCCAACTTAGCAAGCTCTTTTTTTAAGTTTCTTTCGAAGCTTATATTTGATTTGCTTGCCGCACCATGTAAACTGTGTTTTCTTGGCCGGACTTAGAATATACCATGTACAGATTTACAATGCAAGTCTTTTTTTGAGTAATGTTATATATAATCTTTCTGTTTTTTCTACATTTCCACATTTATCTCACGTAAAAGGCCTCTCTATAAAAGAAAGGCCCTCTCATCAAGTTACTTTAATATTTATTCTTATCCGATAACCTCTTGGATGTGAAGCTGCCGTTGCTGCATCAGGTTAATGATGGTTCCTTCTACTGACACCATAGGCCGTGTAGGATGATCTCGATCAGAGAATACGATCTCTCCAATTTGGTTATTGCTGAGTTTTACTCGGATGCCATTATGGATCTGGGTCGACCGTTGAACAAATACTCTCACAATTGCAGGATCCAATTTCCCAAATGCCTCACTTTGGATCTGTTCTAGAACTAGGTAAGGTGATTGTGCCTTGCGGTAGATCTTCTCCAGCGTCATGGCGTGGAAAATATCAGCGATAGCTACAATCTTGGCATAAATATGAATCTGCGTCCCACTGAGCTGCAACGGGTAGCCTGATCCATCAACTTTTTCATGATGCTGCAAAGCTGCAAGTCTGGCTCCCTCATTAATGGCCTTTGCCTGCTTAAGTATCTGATAACCATATTTCGTATGCTGACGAATCTCTTCCTGCTCTGTGGCCGTCAACGTGGATGGTTTATGGAGAATCTGCGGATCTACCTTGTTGTTACCAATATCATGGAACAAGCCTGCAAACGCAACTTGCATCCAATCCTTGGAGGGAAGATCAATCCACTGGGCCAGTTGATAGGATGTGATTGCACTCAGTACAGCATGGTGATATACATAATCATGTTCTTGCATTACTCGTGGACTGAAGGTAAGCACATTATATTGTTTGAGATGTGCAAACACAGCCTCCAACTGTGTACGCAACTCATAGACAGGCAGTTCAGCCGCCAGAGAGGACAGGAATGCCTTTTTGGTTAGTCCGACCATCTTCTCATACTCATCCTGCAGAGACGTTACTACAGGAACTGTCGTGGCGTTCCCTGTCTTCCCTGCCCGTTCACCATTCTTGTCATTGGCAGAACTTCCTGCGGACACTGATGCACCTTTGGTTCCTGTACTACTCAACGCCATTCTTTCTTGTTCAATATCTACCTGTTGAATCATAAAGGCTCTGAGCACTTCCATATCCTTGGGTAAAATGACTTTTCCCTTCTGAAGCAGAACGTTGCCGCGAAGTGTTTGCACATCACTCCCAAGTTTGAGTCCTGGTTTGACTTCTGACAGGGTGATTAATCCCATGTATATTCCCCTCACTCATCGTTCTTCTATGTTAATAACAAACAAGACCATAGTACCGGTTTTTCATGATATTTCCCATTATATTACTCAGGAATCAGGCTGTACATCCCAGATCCGGAAGAATGAGAGATTCCTTTATACAAACAAAAAGGCTCCCCGTGGGAGCCCTCGCAATCCTCTTCCAATCTCCAAGAGATCGGTCTTTATAAAATTCTGTTTTTATGCTTCCGAACCGGAATCGTCGTCGCCCACAACTTCATTAACGTCAGCGTCAGAAACGGTGCCTTCTTCCAAGCTTACTACCGGAGCTTGGGACTCCTCGCCTTCCAAGCCTTCAAGCGACTCATCGTCTGGTTCTTCTTCATTTTTGTCAATTCGGCTGACTGTAGCTACTGAATCCTCGTCACGAATATGAATCAGCTTCACACCCTGCGTGTATCGACCCATAGTGGATATGCCTTCCATGCTCATCCGGATCAACGTACCGCTAGACGTGATAATCATCAGATCCTCTTCGGTTTTAACCATTTTGAGGCTGACTACTGCGCCGTTCTTCTCTGTGACATTAATAGTCTTGATCCCTTTACCGCCACGAGTCTGCATCCGATAATCACTGACAGGTGTACGTTTACCGTAACCTTTGGCTGTAACGATCAGAACATCAAGCTCTTTATCAACTACATCCATTCCTATAACAGCATCCTGTTTGTCCAATGTAATCCCCTTAACTCCGGTTGCACTACGTCCCATGGAACGTACATTACCTTCGGAGAATCGAATAGACATTCCGTGAGCTGTACCCATGATGATCTCTTGCTGTCCATCGGTCAGCTTAACATCGATCAGAACGTCATCATCACGTAAGGAAATACCGATCAAGCCGCCTTTGCGAATATTGGTGTAATCCTCAAGTGGCGTTTTCTTCACAACCCCTTGGCGAGTAGCAAAGAACAAGTATCTGTCACTTTCGAATTCCTGAACCGGAATCACAGCATTGACGGATTCACCCTGCTCGATCTGGATCAGGTTGATAATCGGCGTTCCCCGTGCGGTACGTCCAAGCTCTGGAATCTCGTAAGCTTTGAGACGATATACTTTACCTTTGTCGGTGAAGAACATGAGGTAGTTGTGAGAGTTGGTCACAAACAGATGCTCGACAAAGTCGGTATCTTTCGTATCCATTCCCACGACCCCACGTCCACCACGTTTCTGGCTGCGGTATGTGGATACCGGCAGACGTTTCACGTAGCCTGTATGAGTAATCGTAATGATAACCTCTTCACGTGGAATCAGGTCCTCATCCAGAATGCTCTCTTCACCTACAGTGATCTCCGTACGACGATCATCGCTGAAGCGGTCGCGGATCTCTTGCAGCTCCGTACTGATAATCTCAAGCACCAGATGCTCATTAGCCAGAATTTCGCGATACTCTCTGATTTTGACCATCAGTTCGTTATATTCATTTTCAATACGTTCGCGTTCCAGACCTGTGAGACGTTGCAAACGCATATCGAGAATAGCTTGAGCCTGATCATGACTGAGTGAGAAGCGCTCAATCAAACCTTCTCTTGCTGCATCCGCATTACTGGATGAACGAATCAACGTAATAATCTCGTCGATATGATCCAGCGCAATACGTAAACCTTCTAGAATGTGTGCACGAGCTTCAGCCTTTTTCAGTTCAAACTGCGTACGTCTGCGAATAACCTCAATCTGATGCTGCAGGTAGTGATACAGCACTTCGCGCAAGTTCAGGATTTTAGGTTCTTTATTAACAATCGCAAGCATGTTAATCCCGAAAGTGGATTGCATCGATGTATGTTTGTACAGGTTGTTCAGGACAACCCCCGGATTCACGTCTCTGCGAAGCTCAATTACAACCCGCATACCATTACGGTCAGACTCATCACGAAGGTCAGTAATGCCATCAATCTTTTTATCACGTACCAACTCGGCGATTTTCTCAACGAGTCTCGCCTTGTTTACCTGATAAGGCAGCTCCGTAACGATAATTCGCGCCTTGTTGTTGTTCTCTTCGATGTTGGTTTTGGCCCGCATCGTTACTGAACCCCGTCCGGTCTGATACGCCTGGCGAATCCCTGATCGGCCCAAAATGTAGCCGGACGTAGGGAAGTCTGGTCCTTGAATGTAATCCATGAGTTCCATGGATGTAATGTCCGGATTTTGAATCATGGCCTGTACACCATCAATGACCTCACCCAGGTTATGAGGAGGAATATTGGTGGCCATACCTACCGCGATTCCTCCGACCCCATTGACAAGCAAGTTAGGAAAACGAGCAGGCAGAACGATTGGCTCATGTTCTTCACCGTCATAGTTCGGCTGGAAATCAATCGTATCCTTGTTGATATCTCTGAGCATTTCCATAGCAATCTTGGACAAACGTGCTTCGGTGTAACGCATGGCTGCTGCCATATCACCATCGACCGATCCAAAGTTACCATGTCCATCTACATGCATATAACGCAGGGAGAAATCCTGTGCCATCCGTACCATCGTCTCGTAAACAGCAGAGTCACCGTGTGGGTGATACTTACCGATAACTTCGCCGACGATTCTGGCTGATTTTTTATGTGGTTTATCGGGTGTCATGCCAAGCTCTGACATCGCGTACAGAATACGCCGGTGAACCGGCTTCAATCCATCACGCACGTCAGGTAAGGCACGGCTAACGATGATGCTCATCGCATAATCCATAAACGATTCACGCATCTCGACGCCTATATCCCGATCTGTAATCTGAGAGTTCATTTCTTCCGCCATGCTGAACCTCCTTCTTGTCCTTCAACAAACGTTCCATTCCGTCATGCAAAAAATTGATTATATGTGAAAAGCCTAACAAGGCTAAAACCGCGCAAGAACGCTACTCTTTATTATATTACTTTCACAAAAGTTACACAATTAAACGTCCGCTGGGCAATAGCCTTTCTTCCGGGAACTTCTGCGTGTCTGGGGATACGCCCTGCCTTCCTCCCCAATTGCACATACAATGCTAGAAAAACGGCATATGTACTGTGACTACCGAGGTTAAAGCCATTCCCGTCCTACGATCAAACTGCAAATTGTGCAGCTCATCGCACAAAACGCCATATTTCTCTATTATACCACTGAAATCGTCTCTTGTCCTTTGATTTCTCCATGTCTTTCCCTCTTTAAAACTGAGCAAAACATGAAAGGACTGATGAATCTTGGCTATCCAACGCGTCTCCAGCAAATGGGCCAAAACAGCTGTGTTACAACGCAGTCGCATTGTGAATGAATATATCCCAGTGACCCGAAAATATAGCCGTCAAACTCTGGAACGAATGACTGAATTATTTGAGTCCAACTATATCAAACCGGACCGTGGTACTTACGGTAATGGCGTTATGCGAGTAAAAACAACCCATTTATACGAACCTGTTGTTAATTCCGAAGATTCCACCACAGATGCAGAGGTTCCGGATGAAACCAATGATCGGAACCTGCCTGATGAACCCGAAGCAGGTGCTCTTACCTCCAGAGATACCTATCTCACAACCACATATCAACTCCAATATGGTACAGAGGAGAGATCATTTCATTCCCTGGACGAACTCGAACGAGCACTGAATGATCGCATTCAGGAACGTGATTATATCATTCAACAGGGAATCTCGCTGATGAAGCATGGAGATTTGCCTTTTGACCTGCGTGTGTTAACTCAGAAAAATCTGCAACACAACTGGGAAACAACAGGTATTCTGGGACGGGTTGCTGCGCCGGGCAAAATCATCACCAACATTCATGGGGGTGGACGATTGGCCACGTTTGAAGAACTCGTACTCCCCCACCTTCACCAGGATGGCTTTAAAAAACTTCGCACAGAGCTGTACCGCTTAGGTACTCATACCGCTGTGCAATTGCAAACATCATTTCCAAGGCTCAAGGAGATTGGTATTGATATTGCGCTAGACGAAGAAGGGCGTCCCTGGATTCTTGAAGTCAACACACTGCCAGGCATTTATGCCTTTGGCTTATTACCGTACAAGGAGGCGTACCGGAAGATCAAACGTTATGCGATTGCGTACGGTCGTTTGCCCTCCAAAAAGGGTAAGAGCTCTCGTACATCCCCTAAAGCACAGGCCTCGTCTGCCAAAAAACGTGTTCGCAGATAACAAAGGGATACGGAAGTCTTTGTCTACTGCCTTTCTATTCAATACTTCCCCTAATATAAAAAGGCGCCCTCTCAGGCGCCTCTTCGAATATGTTAAATGTCGAGGTTTTTCACGTATTTCGCATTTTCCTGGATAAAATCACGACGCGGTTCAACGTTATCCCCCATCAGGGTGTCAAACATGGTATCAGCAAGTATGGCATCATTAATCGATACTTGCATCATGGTCCGACTCTCCGGATCCATCGTTGTTTCCCACAATTGTCCGGCATTCATCTCACCGAGACCTTTGTAACGCTGAACGTTGAACTTCGCATTTTCACCGAGACTTGCAATAATTTCGTCGCGTTCTTTCTCGGAACCAGCGTAGCGAATCACTTTGTTACGCTCAATCTTGAACAATGGCGGTTGTGCAATATATACATAACCTGCCTCGATGATTTTGCGCATGTACCGATACAGGAATGTCAGCAATAGTGTTCGGATATGAGCACCATCGACGTCGGCATCGGTCATCAGTATGATTTTGTGATAGCGGGCTTTGGCAATATCGAAGTCATCACCAATACCTGTACCCATTGCCGTAATAATTGCTCTAATCTCTGCATTACCCAAGATCCGGTCGAGACGGGCTTTTTCCACGTTCAAAATCTTACCACGCAGCGGCAAAATCGCTTGGAAATGACGATCCCGTCCTTGCTTCGCTGATCCGCCTGCAGAGTCACCTTCGACGATGTACAATTCGCTGATTGAAGCATCCTTGGATGAACAGTCTGCCAGTTTACCTGGAAGTGAGCTTACTTCCAGTGCGCCTTTACGACGTGTCAGTTCACGGGCTTTACGGGCAGCTTCACGCGCACGTGCTGCTTGCAGCCCTTTTTCCAAAATGCGACGGGATACGGAAGGATTCTCTTCCAGGAACTCCTGCAGCTTCTCGGCAAACAAGGATTCGACAATCCCACGCACTTCGCTGTTGCCAAGCTTGGTCTTTGTCTGTCCTTCAAATTGCGGTTCCGGAATCTTGACCGAAATAATAGCTGTCAAGCCTTCACGCACGTCATCCCCGGAAAGGTTCCCCGTGCTGTCCTTGATTACCCCTGCCTTACGGGCATAGTCATTGATAATCCGCGTAAGGGCACTCTTGAAACCTGATTCATGCGTTCCGCCCTCATGCGTGTTGATATTGTTGGCGAAGGAATAGATGTTCTCGGTGTAGTTGTCATTGTATTGCAGAGCAACTTCCACCTGGATGTTATCTCTGGAACCTTCAACGTAAATTGGATTCTCATGCAATACTTCGCGCTTCTGGTTGAGGAAGGAGACGTATTCGATAATGCCGCCTTCGTACAGGAATGAGTTGGTTGCACCTGTACGCTCATCGGTCAGTGTAAGACCAATACCCTTGTTCAGGAACGCCAGCTCACGAATACGGGCTAGCAAGATGTCATAGTCGTAAACTCTCGTTTCCGTGAAAATTTCAGGATCCGGGTGGAACCTAACCGTTGTTCCGGTTTCGTCGGTTGTACCGATCGTTCTCAGGTCATACTGCGGAGTACCACGACGGTATTCCTGTTGATAGACATGCCCGTCAACCTTAACTGTGACAACAACTTTTTCGGATAGTGCGTTAACTACGGATACACCTACACCGTGCAGACCACCGGATACTTTGTACCCGCCACCACCAAACTTACCTCCTGCATGGAGGACGGTCATAACGACCTCAAGCGCAGGACGTTTCATTTTGGCATGTTCACCGACAGGAATCCCACGTCCGTTATCGACAACAGTGACACTGTTGTCTTCATGGATAGTAACCTCGATATGGTCACAATAACCTGCGAGCGCTTCATCGATACTGTTGTCCACTACTTCCCAGACCAGATGATGCAGACCTTTGGAACTGGTGGAACCGATATACATCCCCGGACGTTTCCGTACGGCTTCCAGTCCTTCAAGAACCTGAATTTCATCTGCACCATATGACGGTTGATTCATAGACATGCTTTCACCTACTTCTATAAGATTCAATATCGTAATTATGCGTTAACTAAGAATGTTTACTGAAAAAGGCAATGTACTTCATTCCAGCCAGCTGTCCAAATTAAAGACAAGCAGCAAAAGACACACCTTTTATGCCACACAACCGCTAGAGATCAGGAAAAATGTGAGCCCGCTTCTTCAGCGTGGCTGAGGAGATCGGCGAGTAGTACACAATGTTTTTGGTCACCACAATGGACTTGGCTTCCTCTTCGCCGATGTGTTCCACTGTTTTTTCCTGCTCGGCATGTGTCACATACTGCTTGGAGATCTTTGAGGATTTTTCAATCGATATATCAAAAATAGCGACCAATTCGGAAGAACGGATGATCTTCTCACCGCCCAGATGAATGTACATAAGCCCCTCACTCCTTAGCGTTCAACCTGTCCGGCATGAACGTGATAAATACTGGCATCTTTGAGCTTGTCAACGTTTAGGCTCTCGATCCCCGTAGCCGTAATAAAGGTTTGCACCTTGCTCTGGAACGTTTCGATCAGCTGCGTCTGACGAAAAGGGTCCAGCTCGGACAGGACATCGTCCAAAAGCAGAACTGGATATTCTCCGATTTCTTCATGAATCAGTTCAATTTCCGCAAGTTTAAGGGACAACGCTGTTGTGCGCTGCTGCCCCTGCGAGCCATATGTTTGTACTTCCCGATCGTTAATGAAAAAGGACAGGTCATCCCGATGCGGCCCACTAAGGGTTGTGCCTCGGCGAATCTCCTGCTCTTTCATTTGTGATAATTTTATCATAAATTGGTCCATTAAGACAGCTTCATCTTCCTCAGCAGCTTCGCTGAAGGAAGGAAGGTAGGCCAGCCGCAAGACTTCTCCGCCTCCGGTGATCCCCTGATGAATCGTTTCTGCCCACTTTTGCAATTTCTTTATGAATTGTTTCCTTTTTATTACGATTTTAACACCATGCTCGACCAGTTGTTCGTTCCACACCTCAAGCATGGTCTGGGCCGATTCCCCTTTTCCCCATAACTGCTTAAGCAAATTGTTTCGTTGGACGAGCACTTTTTGATATTGCTGCAGATGATACAGGTAACCTGGTGCAACCTGTCCAATCTCCATGTCAAGAAACCGGCGGCGGACCCCCGGTGTGCCTTTTACAATCTCCAGATCCTCCGGTGCAAACATCACAACATTGAGCGCTCCGACAAAATCGCTTAACTTGCGCTGCTCCAGGCCGTTAATCTTTGCTTTTTTGCCTTGTTGCGACAAAGATAGTTCAAGCTTGACCGATCCGTACTTTTTGTCGACCTCTGCTGCAACTCTGGCACGTTCCTCACCGAAACGGATTAACTCCTTGTCACGGGATGTACGGTGGCTCTTGGTGAGTGCAAGTACATAAATCGCCTCTGCAAGATTGGTCTTGCCTTGGGCATTTTGCCCAATCAACAAGTTTACGGGACCAAAAGAATCCAGTCTCAGATGTTCATAATTGCGGAAATTCTGCAGATCAATGCTGTTCACAAACACGCGGTAACCTCCCTTTTATCCCGTCCGTCAGGAGGCAGCAGGATCGAACTGATTTTCTTACTCTGCAGCAACTTCGAATGTGCCTTCTCCGTCCACTTCAACGATATCCCCAGGGTATAATTTACGTCCCCGTCGTTCCTCAGGCTCTTTATTCACACGTACAAGTCCCTCCTGAAGCAAAGCTTTGGCCATCCCACCGGTTGGGATGCAATCAGCCAGTTTCAAAAATTGATCAAGCTTAATATATTCCGTACGAATCGTAACTTGGTTCACTGTGATCTTCCTTTCGTTAGTTGGTCGTCCGATATGGCAATATCACGTAAAGGCTGTGACTGTCATCCAGCGGTTTCAAGATAATTGGACTCATGACTCCTGTAAAAGCGATCATCAGCTGCTCACTTTCAACCACTTTCAGCACATCCAGCATGTATTTGGAGTTGAACGAGATTTTTAACGGATCTCCTGTAAACTCGGCAGGTTCGATTTCTTCTCTTACTTTACCTAGCTCGGAAGAGCTTGAGGAAATTTCGACTGATCCCGAATCCATGGTTTGCATACGCACAATGTTTGTTTTTTCTTCACGCGACAGCAAATAAGCCCGATCGATGGATTCACTTAATTTTTTTGTATCTAAAACAAGTTCTGTTTTGTATGACGTTGGAATAATTCTAGAAGTATCCGGATAGGTTCCGTCCAGAATACGGGAGTAGAACAATACACGGTCGATTTTGAACAGGACCTGGTTATCTGCAACAACGATATCCACAAGGGTATTTTGATCCGGAACAATTTTGCTGAGCTCGTTCAGCGTTTTACCGGAAATGACCACGTTGTTAAAGCGGATACCTTCTGCATTATCCAGCATTGCTGATCGAGTAGCAAGACGGTGACGGTCTGTTGCCACAAATTTCAATTCGTTGTCACCTAAGCTCCAAAGTACACCTGTAAGGATTGGAGTTGTCTCATGTGTGGAAATGGAGAAGACGGTTTGTTTGATCATATTTTTCAGTAAATCTCCCGGAATGGAGACCGTTTGGTTTTCTTCGATGCTTGGCAGTACCGGGAATTCTTCCGGATCAAGACCTACCAGTTGAATCTCGGTAGCACCTGCGGAGATAAAGGTGTTGAAGTTCTCTTTGACTTCCATGTGCACTTCCTGTGATGGGAGCTTCTTGATGATCTCCACGAAAAACTTGGCTGGCAAAACTACACTGCCGGGTTGATCTACCTGAACTACGCTTTTATCTCCATCTTCAAGCGGGATGAAGGATTGAATGGATATATCGGTGTCACTTGCTGTCAACGTTACACCTTGATGATTCACATCGAATTTGATACCGCTCAGAATCGGAATCGTTGTACGGCTGGAGATCGCTTTGGATACTTGCTGTATGGAATCGTTTAAGTAGTTTTTCATTATGCTGATTTTCATGGTTTCACTCCTAGCTGTTTTTTTGGGTGTTGGGGTGTTAAAAGGGGTTTTTCAAAGGCCGAAGGCTAAGCTCCGAAATGGCTATTTTGGAGATGATATCTTTAAGATCTTTTTAGTAATAATAGTAATAGGGGCACTGAATATGTGGATAAGTGGGTATAAACCCATACACCCAAGCCTATCCACATGTGTATACGTTGTGCATAGGCTTGGGACTTGTTCAGGTTGGATTCTTAATTTTTTCGGTTAAGTTGTTGATAACTTTATAGAGATCCTGATCGTTTTTAATCGCTTGGGAGATTTTTTCGTGAGCATGTATGACAGTGGTGTGATCTCGTCCTCCGAATGCTTCCCCAATTTTGGGCAGAGAAAAGTCTGTCAGTTCACGAGAGAGATACATGGCAATCTGTCTTGGGAAAGCAACTGCCTTGGTCCGTTTCCGTGCTTTGAAATCTTCAAGCTTAAGGCTATAATACTCGCCGACCTTTTGTTGGATGTCATGAATAGTGATCATTTTGGGACGACTGGAAGGAATAATATCCTTCAGTGCTTCAGCTGCCAGATGAGTGGTTACATCTTGATTAGTCAGTGAAGAATAAGCAACGACCCGAATCAGAGCACCTTCCAATTCACGGATGTTGGTGTCAATCTGGTTGGCAATATACATCATCGCTTCATTTGGAATATCCAAGTTTTCCGCACGTGCCTTTTTACGCAAAATTGCAATCCGTGTCTCCAAATCTGGAGGCTGGATATCCGTAATTAACCCCCATTCAAAGCGAGAACGAAGCCGTTCTTCCAGTGTCGGAATTTCCTTCGGTGGTCTGTCGCTGGAGATGATAATCTGCTTCCGTTCCTCATGCAGCGCATTAAACGTATGGAAAAATTCCTCTTGTGTTGATTCTTTTCCCGCCAAAAACTGAATATCATCAATGAGCAGAATGTCGACGCTCCGGTATTTGTTACGGAAGCTCTCCCCGCGGTTGTCACGGATCGAGTTAATGAATTCGTTCGTGAATTTCTCAGACGACAAATAAACGACTTTGCTGCCCGGATCATGCTCCAGAACATAATGTCCGATCGCATGCATCAAGTGAGTTTTACCGAGACCTACTCCTCCATACAGAAAGAGAGGATTGTAAGCTTTGGCGGGCGCTTCAGCGACCGCCAGCGATGCGGCATGGGCAAAACGGTTGCCCGGTCCGATGACAAATGTATCGAACGTATATTTCGGATTCAGCATGCTGAGTACGGCTTCTTCCTGTACAACTGTAGGCGTTGGTGCCGGCAGTTGCGGGTCCGGTTCAGCAGGCTTGTTCTCTTCGATGACAAATTTCACATCGACTTGCTTGCCAAGCAGCTCGTATACCGTCGAGCCAACCAATTTGGTGTAACGGCTCTCCAGCCATTCGACGGCAAACGTGGTTGGTGCGGAAATGACGATTGAACGGTCATTTAGCTTGGTGGCTTTGGTGGCTTTGAACCAGGTGTCAAAGCTGGGTTTGCTGAGTTTGTTTTGTATGATTGATAAAATTTGCTGCCATAAATCAGAAGTATGGCTGTCCACAGACTGTCACTCCTTTTACATGTTCCAAGTGTGGCTTAAGCCATGATGCAGTGTCGAAATACGAGATATATTGTTGAATTTATCCCCAAACCCCCGCAGGTCGAAA
The DNA here is from genome assembly GCF_018614975.1 of Paenibacillus polymyxa. Lineage (GTDB taxonomy): Bacteria > Bacillota > Bacilli > Paenibacillales > Paenibacillaceae > Paenibacillus > Paenibacillus polymyxa_E. Next base: position 12,166 of record NZ_JAGGNR010000035.1, read on the forward strand.
ACAAAAAAAGTATGAACAACGGAAAATTGTTCACAACTTTATCCACAGGCTGTTGATAATATTATGAGTCAGATCACATATTCACATCCAAAAGTAATACAATCATAGCAAAAGAAACCCCGCATTTCAACGTATCGCGTGATTTTATCCACAAATTCAATAACTTGTGTATAATTTTTAGTCACAACACAATATATTGTTTATAAACTGTTTAATTTTCGACAGAATGACCCAAAAACCAAAAATGTTTTATACACAGGTTATCCGTCAAATGATGCCAAATTGTGTGTAAAAGTATTCTTCGTTTGTGAATAACCTGTCTGTGGATAACCGTAAAGTGAAAATGAAGCATGATCAGGAGCGGAAAAAGAGTGACCTTAGACTCTCGTGTTATTCTTGCCAAGGGGGCGATGATGAAAGCGACGAATTCAGTGTCAGGATGGGAGACGGAGAGGGGAGTAAACTCATGCCTTTAATTGAACAAGAGGACTTCATTTTAAGACATGTGTAATGAGAATTATCAGGGTCAAGAGCTAAGCTGATGCTCAAATATGGAGGTTGAAGTATATGATTGTATACTATGCATTCAAAGGATAGATTATGCGTGTATAGCAAAGAGGTTGTCGCCCAAAACCGATTTTTGGTTTTGGGCGACAACCTCTTTTTTTTGGTGCAGAGACGAAGTATGGATTGATGATTTAGAGACGGGGAAGGGACATCTTACGCTGGAATTCAGCGATATCTGCGTATTCCTCTTCCAGTTTGCGAGAGATCCGAATAAAGATGAGCAGCAGCTCCTGATAGAGGACAGCATTCTCTTTGACAGGGGTATGTCGATGCGTTGTACCCACCATGGATGATACGGCATGAAGCGATTCTATTCGCCCTGTAGCGTACAAACCAAGTACAACGGCACCCAGACAGGAACTTTCAAAGCTCTCGGGTACAACCACTTCCTGATTGAAGATATCGGACATCATCTGGCGCCAGAGAGGGGAACGAGCGAACCCACCTGTGGCTTGAATGGAGGTAGGTTGCCCAATCTGTTCTTCCATGGCGAGCAGTACCGTGTACAGGTTGAAAATAACCCCTTCCAGGACAGCACGGATCATATGCTCTTTCTGATGATGGAGTGTTAAGCCAAAAAAGGAGCCACGGGCATCCGGATTCCACAATGGGGCACGTTCGCCCGATAGGTACGGATGGAACAGAAGTCCTTCCGATCCTGGCCGGACACGTTCGGCAATTTTGGTCAGCACATCATAGGAATTGATGCCAAGTCGCTTCGCTGTCTCCACTTCAGACGCGGCGAATTCATCCCGCACCCAACGAAACAGCATGCCACCGTTATTCACAGGCCCGCCAATAACCCAAAGATTCTCTGTGAGAGCGTAACAGAACGTTCGACCTTTGGGGTCGGTAACCGGACGGTCAACGACAGTACGAATGGCACCGCTGGTTCCGATGGTTGCTGCAACAACACCTGGTTCAATGGCGTTCACGCCGAGATTGGATAGAACCCCGTCACTTGCGCCAATAACAAAGGGCGTGGAGGGGGAGAGAGCCATTTTTTCAGCCGATTCGTGATTCATTCCTTCTAATATATGTGTTGTAGGTACAAGCTTCGAGAGATGGTCGGGTGTAATGCCTGCAATCTCTAGGGCCTCTGCATCCCAGTCCAGTTGTTCCAGATTGAGCAAACCTGTGGAGGAAGCGATGGAATGGTCGACGACATATTGTCCGAATAGACGGAAGAACAGATATTCTTTAATCGAAATAAATTTGGCGGTGCGCTCAAAAAGTTCAGGTTCATCGTGGCGCAGCCACATTAATTTGGTCAGCGGTGACATGGGATGGATCGGTGTACCTGTGCGCAGGTAGATGCGATGGCCCAATCCATTCTCTTGCAGCTTGGCAGACCAAGCTGCACTTCGATTATCTGCCCAGGTGATGCAACGGGTTAAGGGTTTGTTATCCTGTCCCATGGCAATGACACTATGCATAGCCGAGCTACAGGATACAAACAGGATCTGCTCGTCAGCAACACCACTCTGATCCATAACCCCTCGCACAGAGCGGAGGGCCGCTTGCACAATCTCTTCAGGGTCCTGTTCCGCAACATCGGGTGCAGGGGTGTACAAAGGGTATTCCTGTGTTGAGGTACTGACGACGGAGCCCTGCTCGGTAAATAACACGGATTTGGTACTGGTGGTACCAATATCGATCCCAATCATGTAGTTGTTCATATATTTAATCCTTCTTTCTCCAGAAAAGCGATGAGATTTTAATTTCTTTCTACATATAGCGAGTCCATTTATACCACTGTACTCAGGAGCAAAATAAAGATCAGTCCGACCACGGATAATAGTGTTTCCATAACGGTCCACGTTTTCAATGTCTGGGAAACGCTCATATTAAAGAATTCTTTGATCATCCAGAATCCTGCATCGTTCACATGGGACAAGATGAGTGACCCTGCACCTGTGGCGAGTACAACCAGCTCAATATTGGCACCTGGTGTGAGTGCAAGCACTGGAGCGACAATACCGGCGGCTGTTGTCATGGCTACGGTTGCTGAACCGGTAGCTACACGAATAAGCGCAGCGACAAGCCAGGCAAACAGGATCACGTTGATGTTGGCATGGGTAGCGACTTCAGCAATGGCGTTACCTACACCACTATTGATCAATACCTGTTTGAAGGCACCGCCTCCGCCAATAATGAGAATGATGGTCGCCGTAGGCGCCAGACATTCACTGGTGAAGCGAGAAATATCGTGCTTGGTGAATCCACGTGCAAAGCCGAGTGAAAAGAGGGCAAATACAACTGAAATGAGCAGAGCAATGATCTCATGACCGATAAATTCACTGAAAACGGTAAATCCGCTCGTGGCATTTGGGTCAATGATGCTTGCTATGGAACCAATCAGCATCAAAATAACCGGCAGCAATATGGTAAACAGGGTAATACCAAACCCAGGCATGTTGCTGTTTGTTTTTGTTGCGAATTGTTCAGCCAGTTCAGCTGGGGGTTCGGTGTGTATTCTTTTGCCAATAAATTTACCAAACAAAGGACCTGCAATAATCGCTGTAGGAATACCAACAATAAGGGAGTACAAAATGGTCTTACCCAGATCGGCGCTGAAGGCTTCAATCGCTATCATTGGCGCTGGATGGGGTGGAACCAAACCGTGTACAGTCGACAGACCCGCCAAAATGGGAATACCAATCTGCAGCAAAGACATGTTGGTTTTACGTGCAACGGTGAAAATGATGGGGATCATCAAAATAACCCCGACTTCGAAGAAAACAGGAATACCAACGATAAATCCAACAATCATCATGGCCCAGTGCACACGTTTCACACCGAACCGATCAACCAATGTAGTTGCAATGCGCTCGGCACCGCCAGATTCGGCCATCATCTTACCAAGCATCGTACCGAGAGCAATAACAATTGCGATGGTTCCAAGTGTGCCGCCAAGTCCCCCGGTAATGGAAGAGATCACATCGGCAGGTTTCATGCCTGTAAGCAAACCGAGCATTAATGCGGACAACAGCAGGGTGATAAAGGGATTCCATTTATATTTGGAAATCAAAACGATCAGAAAAACGATCGCAATTAACGTCCAAACCAATAATGTTGCGTTGTGGGATAGTCCAAAAAGAGTGCTCATGATGTTGTGTGCTCCTTTATTTGTGATATAGAACGCTTACAAGTGAAATCATCGTCAACCATTAAATTCGTGCAGGTAATACAGAAAGGGTAATGTTGAAATTGTTGCTTTATGATTACCGAATTTGAAACATAATTGTATTCTGTATACTTGTCGACAAGTAAAGCCGCAATCATTCACGACGGATATGATTGCAAACGCCCTGTACCAATCAGGAATCAAAGCTTTCATGCAGGGTTTTGCCAGAATCTTGGAAATACGTGCGGACTCCAGCCTGAATGAGCATTTTGTCACCGGATTCAAGTGCTTCAACGAGCAAACGGTGTTTCTCAATTACAGCGCTTACTTTCTGCTCGCCTTGAACAAATACTCTGCGCGTCGTGAGCAGCATAACGGTCATCACAACATATCGAATACTCTTCCATAGATGTGAAATACGGGAATGCTGAGCAGCTTCAATAATCGTTTCATGAAAAACGAGATCCTGATAGGCGAATTCGACGGCGTCCTGATGCCGTCCAGCGAGGTGCATTTTGTCGATCACGTTACGCAACTGTGTGATTAACGACTCTGGAACATCACCTGCGATTCGCTGCTGCACAAAACTTTCAATCAGGAAACGGACATCATACAATTCTTCGACATCCTTGATTCGTAGTCCAATGACAACGACCCCCATACGTTCAAGTCGAATAAGTCCTTCATTGGACAAAGTTCTTAACGCTTCACGGACAGGTGAACGACTGCTGTCAAAATCAGCCGCAATTCGATTTTCCGACAAAATCTCTCCAGGACGAAGGGTACCACTGATGATCCGCAGCCTTAATTCGCAGGCAATGGCTTCACCACGGGAAGCTCCTTGAAGCCAGGAAGAAGGAAATAACATATGGCTAACGCTCCTATTAATAAGTAATCAGTTCATTACTGATCATAGCATAACTATTTTGCGGACTGGACATTCAGTTCAATCCATCGTCTGTAGTATGCATGATAACGGCTAATATTTTTTCAAAGGACTACTTGTATACAAGATGTGATTTTTATCCTACACCTTTCTCAAAAGCTTGTAAACCTTATTGAAGCGGATACAACCTGTTTAGAATTCGACGATATTTATAGCCTACAATCATTATCCACATGTGAATAACTTTAAACTGGATGTAATGAAGGAAATAGCGGTATCGGAGGGTGTGGATAACTATAAATGCTGAAATATCGTGATCTGATCAGGATCTGGGGATAACTTTTGAAGCTCTCTTTGAGGCTTGGTAATGGTATTGAAGTGAACGGACTGTGGTCATTACTTTGGGTGGGATGAAGAGTGTATATAAAAGAGGGAGGAGCCTTGCGCCTTGCAGTTGACTTTTCCAGGTGATCATGGTTAAATATATAAAGGTGTTTTCTGTGAAGATGAAAGTGATTCATCACATAAGTATTTCCTTGTGAGGAGGTGCAATACATTGAGACCTACATTCAAACCGAACGTTAGCAAACGTAAAAAAGTTCATGGTTTCCGGAAAAGAATGAGCACGAGCAACGGCCGTAAAATTTTGGCCGCACGTCGCCTTAAAGGCCGTAAAAACCTGAGTGCTTAATGCATTGAAGACCACCGAGGTGGTCTTTTTTTTCTTAATTAGCTCAAATCAGACTGGATGCTGCTACAGATCAGGTCTGAATGGTCTGCGAAAAAGTGCTGAACACAAACGAAGTATGTTGAGTGAGTTTTCCATTTGTCGAAAACTTACCTTATATAATGATGAATGTTTATACGGTTCAAGTATCCGATCAACAATCATCCCAAATGAAGTTGTCGCCAAGACGGTTTACCGTCATTCAAGAAAGCCTATACTAAATCAGTAATGAGGCCTCCGTCAATAACATTGGTGGAGAACAGCAAGGAGAAGCGCCGTGTATAAAAGACTGCGTCTACGAAACCGGGCGGACTTTAGCCGCGTGTACCGGTATGGGAAATCGTTTGCCAATCATCAATTCGTGGTGTATGGCTGTCGCCGTAAAGATACGGAACAATTTCGGGTCGGCGTATCATGCAGCAAGAAAATCGGAAACGCTGTCGTACGCAACCGGATGAGACGCATGATCAAGGAAATTGTTCGTCATCATGAACATGAGATCGTCACGCAGATGGATCTGATTTTTATCGTCAGAAAAGGTGCACTGGACATGCCCTATAAGGAAATGGAAAAAAGCCTGCTACATGCGATGCGAAAGGGCTCTCTTTTGAAGTCGAGCAAGCGGTAAGCTTCGGTTTATTTGTCCTCCTAATTATGGTATGATTTACGGTGGAATGGAATGGTTAAGAGAGGGGTTATGAAGTGTCGCGATTGAAGACATCAAAGGGGAAGTGGATTCTCCTCATTGCAGTCATTGCAATGGTCACTGTACTCGCCGGATGTACTCCACAAGGAGCCGGGGTTACTACGGAAGATCTAAAGAATAGTGATTCTTTTTGGCAAGCCAATGTTGTGTACTGGTTCTCACTGGCGCTGGATACATTCGCCAACTGGTTCAAAGGTGAATATGGACTGGCCGTCCTCGTGATGGTGCTTATTGTACGGACATTGATTTTACCATTAACAATGAAACAAGTCCGTAGCTCCAAAGCTATGCAGGCGATTCAGCCGCAGCTGAAGGAGATTCAAGCCAAGTTTAAAGATACACCTGAGAAAGTTCAGCAAGAAACAATGAAGTTGTTTCAGGAGAACAAAGTTAATCCGATGGCGGGTTGTCTGCCACTTCTGATTCAGATGCCGATTTACATCGCACTTTATAACTCAATTTACGGAAACTCCAGTCTGAGAACACATGATTTCTTGTGGCTCCAGCTCGGGGAACCGGATCACCTGTTTATTTTGCCAGTGCTGGCTGCCATCACAACATTCATTCAAACATGGATGATGATGCGTATGAACCCTGCACAGCAAGTGGGACCGATGCAGTTCATGCTGTGGGTATACCCTATCTTGATCTTCGTGATGTCCTATCAGTTCCCGTCAGCACTTCCGCTGTATTGGTTCTACAGTAACATCTACACGATCGTGCAAAACTATTTCCTTTACCGGAATAATGATAAAATCGTGGCTGAGGTCAACGTGAAGCAGAATAGCTCTTCCAAAAATGGAGCTAAACGCAAAAACGGTGGCAAAGCAACCGTCTCTGGAAAAGGGTCGAAAGGGGCCAAAAAATCGAAATGACCAAAGTCATTACGTCAGGAAAAACCGTTGAAGATGCTGTAAACCAAGGATTGACCGAGCTTGGCGTAAGTCGGGACAAGGTCGAGATACAAGTGTTAGAGCAGCCGTCAAAAGGATTCCTGGGTTTGTTCGGGGTGAGGGCGGCCAAAGTTGAAGTGAAATTATTGCCTCTACCGGAAGTTGTTCCACAGCCGATCAAGCCAGCTGCATACAAACCTGAAGTAGATGCATTACTTGAGGATGTTGCAGCTAAAAATCCCTATGAAGAAGCGGCTGCTTTCTTGAAAGAGGTCGCAGCAGGTATGGGACTGGATGTTGAAGTGCATATCAAAAAACAGCGGGATGGACATATCTTCAATATTGCCGGCGAAGATCTGGGCATGATTATTGGCAGACGTGGACAGACGCTAGATGCGCTCCAGTATCTAACGAACATTGTAGCGAACCGATATTCGGAAAGCTTCGTTCGAATTGTGCTCGACGCGGAGAATTTCCGTCAACGTCGGCGGAAGACGCTGGAGGATCTGGCTGAACGATTGGCTGGACAAGCAATCCGTACTGGTAAGGAAGTTGTACTGGAACCAATGCCTCCGCTCGAACGAAAAGTCATCCATGCAAAACTGCAAAATCACCCGCAGATTAAGACATTAAGTAAGGGCGAGGAGCCTAATCGGCGTGTGGTTATTACGACGAAATAACACGAAATTGAAGACGCAATGGCTTCCTGCCCGGTGCAGAAGCCATTGCTTTTTTCGTACAGAAGCAATTTGATAAGGTGCGTAGAACAGGTAAAGAGTGGACTTAATACGATAAGCAACATGTCATATGTTATATCATTAATAGATTTGAAAATGGATATGGCGTCCCCTGAGGGGCGGCAATTTTAAAATAGAGCAAGGAGAGATAACCATGATCAGTGATACGATCACAGCGATATCAACGGCTGTCGGAGAGGCGGGTATCGCCGTGATCCGGGTCAGCGGCCCGGATGCAGTGTCGGAGACGGAAAAGATTTTTCGCAGCAAAACCCCTTTAACTCAGGCAGCATCTCACACGGTTCATTATGGTCATATCATAAATCCCGTTAATGGGGAAAAGATTGAGGAAGTATTGGTTACAGTTATGCGAGCACCTCGGTCGTTCACAACAGAAGATGTCGTGGAGATCAGTGCGCATGGCGGTGTAGTGTCTGTAAAACGGGTCATGGACCTGCTGTTACAGCTTGATATTCGTCTGGCTGAACCTGGTGAGTTCACGAAGCGTGCTTTCCTTAATGGGCGGATTGACTTGTCTCAGGCTGAAGGTGTCATGGATCTTATTCGTTCCAAATCGGACCGGGCCTTCTCGGTTGCGCTGAAACAAGTTGAAGGCAAACTGTCTTCCAAATTGCGTGATCTACGATATACATTGGTGGAAACATTGGCTCACATTGAAGTGAATATCGATTATCCCGAGCATGATGTGGAGTCGTTAACGTCTGATTTTATTAAGGAAAAGTCCAGTCAGGTTATGACTGAAATTGATAAATTGCTGACTACAGCAGAGCAAGGAAAGATCCTGCGAGAAGGTATCACGACGGCTATCGTTGGAAGACCTAACGTGGGTAAATCCTCATTAATGAACACACTCGCTCAAGATAATCGGGCTATCGTCACGGACATTCCAGGAACAACTCGTGATGTGATCGAGGAGTTCATTACGATCAATAATATCCCACTGAAGTTGCTGGATACGGCAGGAATCCGGGAAACAATGGACGTTGTAGAGAAGATCGGGGTAGAACGTTCTCGTTCTGCGGTAAGTGAAGCCGATCTGATCTTAATGGTTGTGAATGCTGCGGAGCCACTTCATCCCGATGAGATTGAATTATTGGAACAAATCCGCGGTAGACAATCGATAATCATTATGAATAAAATGGACTTAACGCCACAGGTAGAACGTGACGTGCTGCTTCGTTACATTCCGGAAGAACGGCTTGTTCCGATGTCGGTGAAAGATGATCTGGGTGTGGATCGATTGGAAGATGCCATCTCTACGCTATTCTTCAGTGGTAAATTGGAGTCCGCAGATCTGACCTATGTCAGTAATGTGCGTCATATTGCTTTGCTCAAAAAAGCGAAGCAGTCCCTGGTTGATGCCTATGAAGCAGCAGAGCAGTTCATTCCAATCGATATGATACAGATTGATGTTCGTTTGGCGTGGGAGCATTTGGGCGAGATTGTTGGAGATACAGCACATGATGCATTAATTGATCAGATTTTCTCCCAGTTCTGTCTAGGAAAGTAAAAAAAATATACTGCGGATTGACTTAAATCGTAGTGTATGATGGAAAGGTACAATTTCTGCCTGTTGTCAAAGGATGGAATGATGTTGTAGCCATTACGTGTTGGTTTCATATAGATAGGAATGCAAGTTCCGATGAACGGTTAGAAGTAGTTTCATTATTGTAGAACATGATCCGTCTGTGTGAGTTACACCAAATGCAGCGGAATAAGGAGGTAAACGGGAATGGCTTTTGATGGCGGCAGTTATGATGTAATCGTCGTTGGTGCAGGACATGCTGGTGTGGAATCCGCGCTGGCCGCAGCTCGTATGGGGTCCAAAACACTAATGATTACGATCAATCTGGACATGGTGGCCTTTATGCCTTGTAACCCATCTATTGGGGGACCGGCTAAAGGACATGTTGTGCGCGAGATTGATGCACTTGGTGGAGAAATGGGACGGAATATCGATAAAACCTTTATTCAGATGCGGATGCTTAACACCGGTAAAGGGCCTGCTGTTCATGCGCTTCGTGCTCAGGCAGATAAATTCTCCTACCAGCATAAAATGAAGGAAACGATGGAGAATGAACGTAATCTGACGATGCGTCAAGGTATGGTTGATCGACTGATCGTTGAAGACGGAAAATGTGTAGGCGTTGTGACTCAGACCGGAACAGAGTATCGGGCTAAAGCAGTCGTTCTAACGACAGGCACATACTTGCGCGGCAAAGTAATCATGGGTGAGTTGATGTATGAGAGTGGACCGAACAATCAACAACCCTCTCTTAAATTGTCAGAGAATCTGCGTGATCTGGGCTTTGATCTGGTTCGTTTCAAAACAGGTACACCACCACGTGTGCATAAGGATACGATTGATTTTAGCAAAACCGAAATTCAGCCTGGAGATGACAAGCCGAAGTTCTTTTCCTATGAAACAGAATCTTCCGATAATGAGCAGCTGCCTTGCTGGTTGACGTATACCTCTGTGGAAACACATCGGATTATTAATGATAATCTGCATCGTGCCCCGATGTTCTCAGGTCTTATTGAAGGAACCGGACCACGCTATTGCCCTTCCATTGAAGATAAAATTGTTCGTTTCAGCGACAAGCCGAAACATCAGATATTCCTTGAGCCGGAGGGCAAGAACACATCCGAGTATTACGTACAGGGATTGTCTACGAGTATGCCAGAAGACGTTCAACTGGCTATGCTGCGTTCAATTCCAGGTATGGAAAAAGTGGAAATGATGCGTAATGGTTATGCGATCGAATATGATGCGATGGTGCCTACACAATTGTGGCCTTCACTGGAAACTAAACGTCTACCAGGTCTGTTTACGGCGGGTCAGATTAATGGTACCTCTGGTTATGAAGAAGCAGCAGGACAAGGTGTTATGGCTGGAATTAACGCTGCACTCAAAGTACAGGGGAAAGAGCCGGTAATACTGGATCGTTCCCAAGGTTATATTGGTGTGCTGATTGATGATCTGGTAACAAAGGGTACAAATGAACCGTATCGTCTGTTGACTTCACGCGCTGAATATCGTCTGTTGCTTCGCCATGATAATGCAGATATGCGTTTGACGGAAATCGGACATGACATTGGCCTGATCCCTGAAGAGCGTTATGCGAAATTCCTGGATAAAAAGGCGAAAGTCGAGCAGGAAGTTGCACGTCTGAAAGTGGCTAAAGCTCGTCCGGTTGAAGTGAATGCCAAGCTGGAAGAGTACGGATCTACACCTATTCAGGATGGCAGTACGTTGCTTACCTTGCTGCGTCGTCCAGAGCTGGGGTATGAACTGATTGAACAGCTCTCACCATCTGAGGTAGAACTGACAGCAGATATGAAAGAACAAGTGGAAATACAAATTAAATATGCGGGTTATATTGAGAAACAATTGATCCACGTGGAACGTTTGCAAAAGATGGAGAAAAAGAAAATTCCGGACACCATCGTATATGATGAGATTCATGGTCTTGCTATGGAAGCTAAACAGAAGCTCGCTACGATTCGTCCAATCTCGATTGGTCAGGCTTCTCGTATTGCTGGAGTTACTCCTGCCGACATCTCCATTCTGCTGGTCTACCTGGAGCATTATAACCGTGTAACCGCAGCAAGGGGACAATAATGGACGATATTCAACAGCAACTGCAGCGGCGCTTAAAGAAACATGGATTAGAGCTGGGCGAACTCCAGTTGGAGCAATTTGAACTGTATTATCAGGAACTGGTATCCTGGAATGAAAAGATGAATCTGACCGGTATCACGGATCGGGAGCAAGTGTATACCAAGCATTTCTATGATTCGGTATCGCTGGCTTTTTATACAGACATGACCAAAGTGAATAAGCTTGCTGACATTGGATCTGGAGCGGGTTTTCCTGGATTGCCACTGAAAATCTGTTTCCCGCACATAAAGCTGACGATCATTGATTCATTAAATAAACGGATTGGTTTCCTACAGCATGTAGTAGATATCCTTGGCCTGACAGACGTGGAGTTGGTCCATGGACGTGCTGAAGAGATTGGACGCAAAGAAGGGTATCGTGACAGCTACGATCTCGTTACGGCGCGTGCAGTAGCCAAGCTGGCTGTGTTGAATGAATTTTGTCTTCCTTTTGTTCGTAAAAGTGGGATGTTCGCTGCCATGAAGGGTGGAGATCCGCGTGAAGAAATGAAGGAGGCAGAGTTCAGCTTCAATCAGCTGAAAGGACGGGTTAAGGCCGTTCATCCATTCCAGCTGCCAGTTGAAGAATCAGAGCGTCACATTATTCTGATTCAGAAATTTGATAAGACACCATATAAGTATCCACGCAAACCAGGTACTCCAATGAAGACCCCGTTGATATAGTTGCGTGATGGTTTTAAAATCAGTTAAAACAAAATAGAATTTTAGACATAGATAAAGAGAATGTTTCACGTGAAACATTCTCTTTTTTTGTTTTCAGAAATGGAGGACTGGATCAACATTCCAGATACTCCGTATTACATATCTCTTAAAGAACCTGTAATGATGAATTTCACGCACAGTAGCATATGAAAAATTTCATTAATTGAATGTGTGCAAGTCGTCATATTTCCAATATTCACAAAGAAAAAGCAGGAAAATTAGCAGAGTTTAAAGAATAGGTAAGCATAGGATTATGATAGAAAAGATGATAGAATAGAAGTATCCGATCCTGGGTCACAGCGATCATAGATTATATGTATAGATAGATGGATATGCGTTCAATGTTGCATGACAGGAAGCGTTATGAAAGGCAAAACTTATTCCAAGAACGATGCATGTGAAGGGTCGCTTATTGAATAAGAAGCACCTGCAAAGACTGTGGGAGCTATTACGAAACTAGGTGGTAATCTGCGGAATGAAAGAACAATTTTCGAAGTTGTTTGGTTTGGCGGAGCGCAATAACGGAGATGAGATTAAACAGATTCCGGTTAATGAAATTGTGAGCAGCCCATATCAACCCCGTACTATTTTTGATGATGATAAAATTGATGAGTTGTTGCAGACGATCAAAACACATGGTGTAATTCAGCCTATCGTCGTTCGCGTGCGAAATGGATCATATGAGATTATTGCCGGGGAACGTCGCTGGCGTGCAGTTCGAAAACTGGGTTTGGATACGATTCCGGCTATTGTACGTGAATTCAACGATTCTCAGGCCGCATCCATTGCACTGATTGAGAACTTGCAGCGTGAAGGATTGACTTCGATTGAGGAAGCTGTCGCTTATCAGAAGCTGATCGACTTGCATCAATTGACACAGGAAAGTCTGGCACAACGACTCGGCAAAAGCCAGTCAACCATCGCGAACAAAATTCGGTTATTACAGCTTCCGGACGGCATTAAGGCTGCATTGATGGAACGCAAAATTTCTGAACGGCATGCAAGAGCATTACTTTCTCTCGATACGGAAGAACTGCAGATGAAGTTGCTCGGTGAGATTATTGAAAAAGAATTAAATGTGAAACAGACAGAGGCACGTGTTGCCTTCTACAAGGAATCTTCCAAGATCAAAAAATCTAGACGTGTTTCCTTTACCAAGGACGTAAGACTTGCACTTAATACGATTCGCCAATCCATTGATATGGTAACTGGCTCAGGTCTGGACATCAAAACAAAAGAAGCAGACCATGAGGATCATTATGAGATCGTTATCCATATTCCAAAACGCAAATAATTGAAGCTTATGGCGGCAATGGGCCGCTTTTTATGTCTATAAAGCAAGTTGGGTCTGAAATTTTCAAAGAACGGTATACTGATGGAACGGTAGTTGTTGTTTGTGTGGACGATAGCCGCCTGCTTTTTGTTAACAATCTCTCACAACCTACAGAAAAGACTCCTATTTTATTTGAGGTGAAGTAATTGTCTAAGATTATGGCCGTAGCAAATCAAAAGGGCGGTGTGGGGAAAACGACGACATCTGTTAACTTGGGTGCAGGACTGGCTTCACTCGGGAAAAGAGTATTGCTTGTCGATATTGACCCTCAGGGGAATACAACCAGCGGAGTCGGAATCAATAAAGCAGATGTGGCTAATTGTATATATGATGTCATTATTAATGAGGTTCCTCCGCAAGAAGCGATTGTGGAGACTCAGATTGAAGGCCTTCATATCATACCTGCAACGATTCAGCTTGCCGGAGCCGAGATCGAATTGGTGTCCACGATATCACGGGAAGTTCGCCTGAAAAAATCACTCGCCATGGTGAAAAAAAACTATGATTACATACTGATCGATTGTCCACCATCCCTTGGTATGTTAACGATCAATTCGTTGACTGCTTCCGATTCGGTGATCATTCCGATTCAGTGTGAGTATTATGCACTTGAAGGATTAAGTCAGTTGCTCAATACGGTTCGTCTGGTACAGAAACATCTGAATACATCTCTGCAGATTGAAGGGGTATTGCTGACGATGTTTGATGCACGGACCAATCTGGGGATTCAGGTTATTGAAGAAGTGAAAAAGTATTTTCAACAAAAAGTATATCAAACGATTATTCCGCGTAATGTACGGCTTAGTGAAGCACCATCTCATGGTCAATCCATTATCACGTATGACCCTCGTTCAAGAGGGGCGGAAGTGTATTTAGAGCTCGCAAAGGAAGTGATTTCTTATGAGTAAGCGGCTTGGAAAAGGTCTTGATGCCCTCATTCCTTCGCTTTCAATTAATGACGATGATAAAGTCGTAGAAATCCCGATTAGTCAACTGCGGGCTAACCCCTATCAACCACGTAAAGTATTTGATGAGGGCGCAATACATGAACTGGCTGAGTCCATTCGTCAGCATGGTGTCATACAACCCATTATTGTTCGTCCTGTATTACGAGGTTATGAGATTATTGCTGGAGAACGACGGTTCAGAGCTTCGCAATATTGTGGTAATGCAACGGTACCGGCTGTAGTCCGCAACTTCAGTGATCAGCAGGTAATGGAGATTGCGTTGATTGAGAATCTGCAACGGGAGAATCTGAACGCCATGGAAGTTGCAGTTGCTTATCAGGGGTTAATGGATCAATTCGCGTTGACTCAGGAAGAGTTGTCTGTAAAAGTAGGTAAATCACGTTCTCACATTGCTAACTTCCTGCGTCTGTTATCATTGCCCGAAGAAGTAAAGGACCATGTTTCACGTGGAACATTATCTATGGGACATGCACGTGCGATCGTGGGTGTGAAAGACGAGGTTGTGGTGAAGCAACTTGCCAAACAAACCATTGATCAGCAATGGAGTGTACGTGAGTTGGAGGAAGCTGTTCAACAATTGGATCGTTCCAAAACAGGTGAGTCTAAAGCCAAATCGAAGTTGAAAAAGAAAGATCCATTCATTGATACATTGGAAGAATCTCTTCGTGAACGTTTCAAAACAACAGTGAAAATCAAGCACAATAAAGATAAAGGTAAAATTGAGCTCAACTACTACAGTCAACAGGATCTGGAACGGCTATTGGAATTGTTACAATAACAGTCGGGTCTATGATTCATTAACAACATGCGGGGCTTACTCATGTCATGACATATCGCCTCTGTACCATGGAGAAACGATATGTCATTCTTTGTTTATAGGGTTATATTTGCAATATGTGCAGGCGAACTATTAATTTATGGGACAGAGGTGGTTGTGAGGTGGAGGGAGTTATCTATCTAGATCATGCAGCAACATCTTGGCCCAAACCACCTGCTGTCGGTGATGCGATGTTGAGTGCATTGGAGATTGCCGGAGCCAATCCTGGCAGAGGAAGTCACCGGATGGCAGTTCAGGCAAGTCGTGTATTGTTCGAGGCGAGAAAATCCATATCCAATATTTTTGGAATCAAAAATGCGAATGATATTGCATTCGGATCAAATACGACAGAAGCGCTAAATCTAGCTATTCAAGGCTTGCTCAGAGAGGGCGACCATGTGATTGCCACCATGGCTGAACATAACTCAGTCAGACGACCACTGGAGTACATGCGAAAACTCCGAAATGTAGAGATTGATTATGTACCTGTTAATGCTGCGGGAGCCATTGATCTGATGCAAATGGAACGTATGTTTCGTTCGAATACCAGATTGGTGGTATGTACACATAGTTCCAATCTGCTTGGCAGTATTCTTCCTATTGGAGAAGTTTCGCTCCTGTGTCGTAAACATCAGGCGATCTTATTGGTAGATGCAGCGCAGAGTGCTGGGGTTATGCCTGTGAATGTACAACAATTGGGCATAGATATGTTGGCTTTTCCAGGGCATAAGGGACTGCTTGGTCCTCAAGGTACAGGGGGCTTGTACATTGCTCCAGAGCTCGATATAGAGCCTTTACTTCATGGAGGAACAGGAAGTCAGTCAGAGGCTTTGGAGCAGCCAAAGGTCCGTCCTGATCGCTATGAAGCGGGGACGCCGAATACAGTCGGGATCGCAGGGCTGACTGCGGGTGTAAAACATGTACTTGAGATGACACCAGCGTTTATCTACCAACATGAGTGGGAACTGACCCAACATATGATGGATGGGCTGTCATCCGTTAAGGGTATACGAATGCTTGGTCCAGAGATTGGACAGCCGCGCACCGGATTAGTATCTTTTACTGTGGATGGATATGATTCGGCACAACTCGCCTTCCGATTAGATCGGAATTATGGGATTGCGGTTCGCTCCGGTTTTCATTGCACACCGCTTGCACACGAATCTGCTGGTACAACTGCTACCGGAGCAGTAAGGGCCAGTGTGGGATACAATTCAACTAGAGAACATGTCGAAGCACTCGTTAAGGCAGTGTTGGAATTGACTGGGGCAGACTAGATTAGAGTTGAAATGATGAACTCATTGGATACAGGGTTGATTTATAATGAATGATAATATTACAGGACAGACGTTAATCTGATCAAAAATATAGAGGGGTAGTTGCAATTACATGGCTGAATTAAACGAGCTGATTCTGGAACAGCTGTTATGGATTATTGGCGGAATGGCATTACTTACGGTGATCTTGCTGATTGTGAGTATTGTTCAAGGGGCAAAGTTACGAAAGTTTAAACGTAAATATGAAGCCATGATGGCTGGCAGTGGAGTAGAGGACCTGGAATCGTTGCTGATTAATCTGAAAATTCAGATGGACAGCATTGAGGATGAACACAAACTGCAAACGAATCAGCTGCAAGTTGTCATGCAAAAGCTGACCCGCATTCAAGGTAAAGTTGGCGTGAAAAGGTACAATGCTTATGGAGAGCGTGGCAGTGATCTGAGCTTCTCAATGGCCATGATTAATGATAGCCAGGATGGCATGATCCTTACGGGGATATATAACCGTGACGGTTCATACGTATATGCGAAACCTCTTAAAGGGGGAGAGTCCACGTATACTCTGTCCCCGGAGGAAAAGGAAGCTATTACTCTGGCACAGCAAGCAGAGTAGAACGTGTATGCCATTCCCGAATGGCCGAGTACAGACTGCTGGATATAATCTCGGACATGCGCATAACAAGACTGAGCCGTGTGTTCTGTAGAACAAAGTATTCCATAAAGCCGCCGACGTTAACGATACCTGTCAGATGGATATCGCCGACCGGCGGTAATTCTTTATTTACCCCCGCACCCGGCTTGAGTGGACCATTCACAACTTGAATGCATCCCACACTGGATGATTGTCCGAGACAGGCGTCAATGCCAATCACATAAGGGTTATGGTGTGTTTTCTGTATGTTGTGGAGTGTATCTTGCAGGTTCATCGCATGGACTGGTTCATCCAAGGTACCATATAGATTGAATAAAGGGCTGTCCCACTTGGAAAGGGCTGATCCGACCAGAGGACCAAGACAGTCGCCTGTTGAGCGATCTGTGCCGATGCAGACAATCACTACATTTTGCAGAGAGTGGGCTTTATAGAGATGGAACATTAAACGATGGGTAATGGCCGAGTGAATACCTGGATCGGTATGGGGAATTTTCAAACTGGTCATGTCTTGTGATGAAAAGGAACGCGAAGTAGGATTCATAGGATCTATCCTTTCCCTTGGAATAGTAGTAACAGTATATGGAAAGGTAGAGCGTTTTATACTTCACGAGGACAAGCTTTTTCTCTAGGGTTAGACGTATGGTGAAAGGAGCCGGATATGGACGAATGGATTAACGATTGGATGCTGATTGCATTTGATTCAACCCAGCAGGCACTGCGTGCTGAAATGCTGCTGGAGTTTGCCGAGATAGAGATTGATTTGTTCCCTACGCCAAAAGAAATTACAGCAGGGTGTGCGCTATGTATCCAGTTTCCAAAAGAGGATCTGGAGCGAGTACAGAAGATCATTCGTAACGAGTTCGTAGAGATCCGAGGCCTCTATTTCAAAACTGAAGACAGCTATGATAACATACCGATGTAGAGGAGGCATGATGGATGTTGCCATTTCAGTTTGCTCAAGGGTACAACAGTGGCGGTGGTGCGGTAGCGGCTGTTGGTGAAGCCCTTCGTTGGACGGATAAATTCTGGAACAGAATTGCAGATCCCGATATGTGGCTTAACATTATGTTCAGCTCAATCCGGATCATCATTATTTTTATCATCACCCGTATTGTTATTAAGGTGGTATATCGAATTATAGATCGTTCCATGGGACGCAAGCAGGAAGGCAAGATTCGCGTGAATCCGCGCAGATTCGTAACCGTAGGGGAACTGTTGAAAAATGCGACCTCCATAACATGTAATTTTATTATGATTCTGCTACTGTTATCTGAGATTAATATCCAAGTTGGACCGCTACTCGCGAGTGCCGGTGTGCTCGGGCTTGCCATTGGTTTTGGTGCACAGGGTCTGGTCAAGGATGTTATTACGGGTTTCTTCATTATATTAGAGGACCAGTTCGCTGTGGGTGATGTTATTCAGACGGGAACCTACAAGGGAACGGTTGAGGTGATTGGTCTTAGAACTACCAAATTGGTCAGCTGGCAGGGTGAGGTGCACATTATCCCAAACGGGGCGATTGCAAGTGTAACGAACTACTCCATGTCGAATTCGCTGGCTGTAGTGGATATTCCGATGAAGGCGGACTTAAGTCTTGATGAGTCAGTACATCTGGTGAAGAAGTCTTTGGTTGGGATCGAGGAACGTGATCTGAATATTGTGAAGGTGCCTGATGTGCTCGGTATACAGTCGATGTCTACGTCTGAGTATGTGGTACGAATTGTGGCTGAATGTATGCCTAATTCTCGTGCTTCTGTGGAACGTCAAATACAGGGTGATGTGAAAAAAACACTGGAGTATCGTGAGATGAACAATCAAGCAGCATTGGAACAGGCAGCAGCTTTGGAGAAAGATGAGGGGGATGGCACAGGTGGAGCGTAAAAGTTTCCAGCTTGGGGATTTCGTGCAGATGAAGAAGCAGCATCCCTGTGGCAGCAATGAGATGGAGATCATTCGAATGGGTATGGATATTCGGATCAAGTGTGTGGGGTGTAAACATAGCGTGTTGATCCCAAGAGCAAAATTCGAGAAAAACATGAAGAAGGTACTGCGTTCAGCCGAAGATTCCACTGAATCCTGAGCTTGCAATACTTCGGTATGCAGTACGCGTAATAACGTTTACATGCAGGCTCCGTAGGAGTGTTGCGTTCTGTAAATGATCATGCTATAATCAATATTGCTGCGGAAAGGTACCCAAGAGGCCCAAGGGGGCTGACTCGAAATCAGTTAGGCGTGTCACAGCGTGCGTGGGTTCGAATCCCACCCTTTCCGCCACTTCAATTGTAACTTACTCAATACACATTGAGTTTAATAAAAAGATTGATAAGAAGACTTTCCACAAGGAAAGTCTTTTTTTGTATAACGTTTTATTGATTATGAATTGACACCTATTGAACACGTATCCATATAAGATGCATCATTAATGACTAAAACGAAAAATAAAGAGCCCCAAAGGGCTCTTTATCCGGCGGTGCATTTGTTTGTTAGGAAACAATCGGTCGTAACAATCAGAAACTTGGTGTACTGCACGTAGCAATACGCGTGCTTCAGACGAAGAGCCTTACAACACATAACCACTTGCTTCTTAGATTACGTGATGAATCTCCAACAGCGAATGATCGGCTTCGTTGTCCAACGGAACCACACCTCTCTCGTGCACCGCCTAATTGTATTATGTGCTTTATTCCGTTTTATATACATGGATCGTCAAAAAAGTATTGCGATTAATGTACGCGAGCTTTGGTCAGCTTCTTCCACTTGCGATTATGATTGCTTGTTTCGGGAAAAGCTTCACCTTTTTGCAGCGTTACCCGCTTTGGGTTCTGAATTTCGGTGACAAAGCTTTTTTCCCCAACTTCCGTGTACTCTCCATCGTTTGGTGCTTTGTCTCCTGGTTCAAACTCGGTTTTTTCACCCATGATAAAACCTCCTCTGCAGATTATGTTACATTGTTGCTTCTGTAGTGTGCTCCATAGCCGGGCTGATCATGTGCCAATGTGTACAGGGAACGTTTGCTTGCACTTTGACTCCGTATTTGTTATATTAATATAGTTCGAGTTTGTGCTCGTTCCTTGCTCTCAACTTAGATTGAGGGCCAGAGTCCATAAGGAGGTGAAAATTATGCGCAAATATGAAGTGATGTACATTATTCGTCCTGACATTGAGCAAGAAGTTGTTCAAGCTACAGTCGATAAATTCCAAGGCATCATCTCCAACGGCGGTGGTGAAGTTACAGCTCACGACGTTATGGGTAAACGCCGTCTTGCGTATGAGATCAAGAAATTCCGTGATGGTTTTTATGTTCTGGTACATTTTACTGCTGAACCAGCAGTTGTAACTGAACTTGAGCGTCTCATGAAGATTTCTGACGAAGTAATTCGTTATCTCATTACCAACGACGTTAAGTCTGCTTAAGACTACTCGTGATTAACGCACCAATACGCTCTGAAGGAGGGGATTACATTGTTGAACCGTGTCATTCTGATCGGCCGGTTAACCCGGGATCCTGAGTTGCGTTACACTCCAGCAGGAGTAGCAGTTACGCAATTTACTTTGGCAGTGGACAGACCGTTTACAAGCCAAGGGGGAGAAAAGGAAGCCGATTTCATTCCGGTCGTAACCTGGAGACAGCTTGCCGAGACCTGTGCGAACTACTTGCGCAAAGGACGCCTGGCTGCAGTCGAAGGACGCATTCAAGTACGGAACTACGAGAATAACGAAGGAAAACGTGTATACGTGACCGAAGTTATTGCCGATAATGTTCGTTTCTTGGAGTCAGCTAACCGTGATAATAGCGGTGGCGGCGGTGGGCAACCAATGCGTGAAGAGCCTTCTTATGGAGGCGGCGGACGCGCGAACAATAACAATAATTCGCGTAGCAACAATCAGGATCCTTTTTCCGATGACGGAAAACCGATTGATATATCGGATGATGATTTGCCATTTTAACATGAGCTGATACTCTTAGGAGATATGGGTTACATGATAGGAAAGGACTGAAAAGCATGGGCTTCAAGCAAAGAGAAGGCGGAGACAACGATAAAAGACCGGCACGTCGTGGCGGCCGTAATAAACGTCGTAAAGTGTGCTTCTTCACAGCTAACAAAATTACTCACATCGATTATAAAGATACGGACTTGCTTCGTAAATTTATCAGCGAACGTGGAAAAATTTTGCCACGCCGTGTAACAGGTACTAGCGCTAAATATCAACGCATGCTGACGATTGCAATCAAACGCTCCCGTCAAATCGCATTATTGCCATACACAACTGAGTAGTTTTTACTCAGCTTGCATACGAAGCAGTCGGCTTATAGCCGGCTGTTTTTTTGTATATATCAATAGGAGTAATAGAAATAACAGATCCACTCTAACAAATGGAAGAATTCAATACTATCACGCGTGTTGAATAACCAATAAAAGGTAGAAAAAGAACCGCAACCTCGGTAAAATGTTTGTACCCCTACAAACTCCGAAAGGTGGCGGTTCCATGAAAAATTCTACCCGATTTCTCTCGTTTCTTCAATCCTTTCTCTCACCCGAAAAAGTAGCACA
>NZ_JAGGNR010000036.1 GCF_018614975.1 Paenibacillus polymyxa
CTATGAGGGGAGCATATCATAACGGCTCTTGGTAGTCCTATTTTGATTGTCGAAAACTATTTTTCAAAAACATCTTCCATATGAGAATGATAATTGTTATCATTAAGAAAATAAGACAAAAGGATGGTCCGTATGACTGAACAGTTTCCCTTCATTGCTGAAACCTCATCTCTACCGCTCCTCTCCTCCATGTGCCGTGTGCGTCGTGGGGAGAATTTCCGTGTGCAAGGCAAGATGGTATCACGGCCCATGCTCTGTCTTATTTTGCAAGGAGACGGTGTTCTGGTCCTGAATGATACAGTCTATACGGCGCAAGCGGGCAGCTTGTTTGTACTGAAGCCAGGTACAACCATTGAGGCCGCTGCACGCTCGAATGTGACCGAATGTATATTGCTAAGCATGGATACGGTTCGTTTGCAGCAAGTGCGCGGTGAATGGAAAATGACCTCTTCACCCGCCTTCCCGCTGGATTGGCAGACAGGCAGGTTGCTGGTTCGTCATGAGCAGCAGGCTGTATTACGTTTGGAACAGCTGTATGAAACCTATCGCGGTCTTCAACCGGATCACTTTATTAGCATACATAGCCAGCTGCATGAACTATTGCAATTTCTCTCAGAGAACCGGCTGGAAGCCAATCATGAGAAAGTGGATCCTGCCTTGGAACGCAGTATTATGTATATGCGACGTTACATGAGTGAAGGAATCAGCATGGATCAACTTGCCAAGATTGCTGGACTCACACCCAGCTCCTATTCTCGCAGTTTCAAGAAAGCCAAGGGCATGTCACCGACCGATTATCTGAATCGTTTACGTATAAACGAAGCCAAAAAACAGCTGACAGCGGAAACGTGTAACATCAAAGCCGTTGCGATATCTGTCGGCTATGGCAATGAGTATTATTTTAGCCGCAAATTCAAACAAACCTTGGGGATTGCTCCCAGCGTATATATGAAAAGAGACCAACTTCGCGTAGCTACGGCATCCATCATGGGATTCCATGAGAACCTGGCTTCGCTTGGACTGCATCCGATAGCTGTGCTGGAAGGAGTTCTTGACCGAGAATCGGATGAATATGAACAGGAACGCCGATTAACGAGACAATTAGATCAACTACGGCAGGCGAAGCCAGACTTGATCATCGGCGACGTTTACCACAAGCCCTATTACGATCGCCTGAAAAGTATTGCACCCACCATCATATTGGAGTCCACTGATGACTGGAAAGAGAACCATATTCGCATAGCAGAACTGGTCGGACGTGAGAAGCAGGCACTACTGAATTTCAAAGAACTTGAGTTTCGCAAGCTTGAAGCAAGCCTGAACCTACAACCCTATTTCGAACAACGACGTATTGCTCTGATGTACATTACGAACCAGTTCATACACTTGCAGGGATCTGGCGAGCACCCATTAAATCACTTGTTGTATGCTGAATTGGGACTCCAGCCTGCTCAGCTTGTATCTCCCGAAAGTTCCAGAAATGAGTATGTTGCGGATAGTATCCCCGCGCTGGACACGGACTACCTGTTTATTCATCGTGCTACGCTTCAGCCTGCCAGTGAAAAGGTATTCCGACGCATGAAACAAACGGCATCCTGGAATCGTTCTCCTGCCGTGTTGCATGGTAACATTCACGATATTTCGAATTGGCAACGGTTATGCTGGACCCCCTCTGGCCAATTACAGATTCTGAATGAACTGGAACAGATTACTCAGCAATCTGTGGTCTTTCCTCATGCAAGTCTCATCGGACAATAAATGATAATATTAGCTCGAACACGATGTAAGTGTTATCTCTTCCATCGTGTTCCTTCATTATTACTCCAATAAGATATTGCACAAGCCAAAGGGCCCTCTCCTGTAACGGAAGGGGCCCTTTGCATCTAATTATGAATGTTCCTTGATCTCTTCCTTCGGAACCAGCTTGTATATCTCTTCATTTTCCATGGTATCAATCAACCGATCCAACCATTTGTAGTATGCTTCCGCTTGCAAAACCTTATGTTTGTCTTCCAACAGAATGTGGATCAGTTCAGCATCTGCCTGTTCATCCAGATTTTCAACTAATCGATTCAGTTCTTCAATCGATTTGCGTAGAACCTGGAGGTTACTCTCCACCGCTTTTTTCCATTTGATAGCAAAATAATCTGTAAACGTCTGATGCCAGTCATATTCCACTTCATATAGGTCTTTTCGGGAGCCCTTGCTCCACACTTTATTCACCATTTTCAAATCCAGCAGTGTTCGTACACCTGTACTCATACTCGTTTTGCTCATTTCCATTTCCCGTCCCATATCGTCAAGGGTCATTGGTTTGTCTGCAAAAAATAGCAATCCATACAAGTGTCCCGTAGACAGCGTAACGCCGTAAAGATCCATATTACGTCCAATGGCTTCAATAACACGCTTACGAATCTTCAGCACGGTTGCCTGCTGTTCCTCTTGTAAATGGTCCAAGCCCATGCTTGCAACCTCCATTCTGAACATTCCACAGTCTTGGCAAAATATTTGCAACACTTTAAAAGTCCTGCTTACATGGGAAAGCATCCGGCCGGACATCCTATATGCCAGAGGGTTTCTTTCACCCAATGTATGAAAATGGGAACTTTACCAGGCTACAATTGCCTATGACTATCTCTTAACCAAATAATTCAGCTTCAATTCAACTCATTTTCTATTGTAGGAAAAGCAATGTCAAATGTAAAGGTGCCTTATTAGCCAGAATAAGGAGGATGACAGAGTATTTGGACGAAAAACTTTGTACAGTTTTTACTGTACAAACATTATGTACTGTTTATTCGGTTGATATACTGGTTAAGTATTGTTAGAATTAAAAACGTTACCCAGAAAGACGGGAAGCGAAGCAACAATTACCGGATTTCGTGGCTGGGCGCATAAGTGTATGGGCTTGTGGATGCTGTAAGCCGTTCGAAGTGCACAACACATCAGAAGGGGTGAAAACATGACCATACTTGAAGTGAAAAACGTAAGTAAATTGTTCGGCCCCCAAACCGAGCAAGGTCTGCAATTACTGGAGCAAGGTTGGGGTAAAGAAAAGTTGGCCAAAGAAAAACAGATAACGGTTGGTGTCAACCGGGTCAGCATGGAAATTCAGGAAGGTGAAATTTTCGTTATTATGGGGCTGTCCGGAAGTGGTAAATCCACACTGGTTCGCATGTTCAATCGCCTGATTGAACCAACATCCGGAGAAATTCTGGTCCATGGTAAGGATCTACGCAAGATGAACAAAGAACAATTGCGCGAAGTGCGCCGGAAAACGATTAGTATGGTATTCCAGAAGTTTGCGTTATTCCCGCACCGTACCGTTCTTGATAATGTGGAGTATGGATTGGAAATACAGAAAGTAGACAAGGAAGTGCGCCGCGAGAAGGCGACAACCTCTCTTGAGCTGGTCGGCCTTAAAGGTTGGGAAGACAAGATGCCAGATGAACTCAGTGGCGGGATGCAGCAGCGTGTTGGCTTGGCCCGTGCCCTTGCCAATGATCCGGAAATACTGCTAATGGATGAAGCCTTTAGTGCACTTGACCCATTAATCCGTCGTGATATGCAGGATGAGTTGATTGAGCTTCAGGATAAAATGAAAAAGACCATTATTTTCATTACCCATGACTTGGACGAAGCGCTGCGCATCGGTGATCGTATTGCCCTTATGAAAGACGGCGCAGTTGTGCAGATTGGTACACCGGAAGAAATCATGATTCAACCGGCCAACTCTTACGTGGCCCGCTTCGTCGAAGATGTGGACTTGTCCAAGGTCCTCACTGCCGCTCATGTCATGCGTCGCCCTGAAACAATCACGCTTGACCGCGGACCTCGCGTTGCCCTCGAATTAATGCGCGAAAGTGGCGTTTCCAACCTGTTTGTCATTGACCGTTCGAAGAAGCTGCTTGGTGTCATTACAGCAGAAGACGCTTCTCGTGCGATGCGTGAAAACAAAGTATTAAAAGACATTCTGATCACGGACGGGCCTACTGTGTCGCCTGAGACCCTGATTCATGAATTGTTCGAAATTGTAAGTTCAGCCCATGTGCCTCTCGCTGTTGTTGGTGAGAATGGCCGTCTGCAAGGTGTTATCGTCCGCGGTGCCCTGCTGGGTGCACTTAGCGGTGAAGTTGCAGTAAAGGAGGAACTTGTGAATGATTCCCAAAATACCACTAGCGTCGTGGATTGAATCCATCGTTGACTGGATGAGCTCCTCGCTCTCCGGATTGTTTAATGTAATTTCCACCGTTATTCAAACGGTTGTCGGATATTTCTCCGGGCTGTTTATGTTGCCCCATCCGCTCCTGTTCATTGCGATATTAGGTGTTCTTGCGTTTATCGTAGGTCGACTCCCACTCACACTATTTACAGTTATCGGGTTCTTGCTCGTTGATAACTTGGGCTACTGGTCCCAATCTATGGACACACTCGGCCTGGTTATCACTTCAGGATTGGTATCCATCTTGCTTGGTGTACCTGTCGGAATCTGGCTCGCATACAGTAAAACTGCGGCGCGTATCATTACTCCGCTGCTTGACTTCATGCAGACGATGCCTGCATTTGTCTATTTGCTGCCTGCGGTTACGTTCTTTAGCCTTGGTGTTGTTCCAGGTGTTATCGCATCCGTCATTTTTGCGATTCCGCCAACGATTCGTCTGACCCACCTCGGTATCAAGCAGGTGTCTGGTGAATTGGTCGAAGCAGCTGATGCGTTCGGCTCAACGTCTATGCAAAAGTTGTTCAAAGTACAACTTCCACTCGCTTTGCCTACTGTGATGTCCGGTATTAACCAGACCATCATGCTCTCACTGTCCATGGTTGTTATTGCATCCATGATCGGTGCTCAAGGTATTGGTGCGGAAGTATATCGTGCGGTAACACAGCTACAGATTGGTAAAGGTTTCGAAGCGGGTCTCGCTGTCGTCGTACTCGCGATTGTGCTTGACCGTTTTACACAAAATCTGTTTATGCCAGGTCGCAAAAGAACCTCACGGATCACGAAAAAGCAAAAAGCATGGATTACTGCTGCGGCAACGTTGCTTGTACTCATAGCTGGTTTCTCTCAGTATTTCGTTGGGGGAAACACTTCTGCCGGTGGCACCAATGCACCAGCCAATGCTGTAGGTGAAGAGGTTAACTATCAGATTATTGGTATCGATGCAGGTGCCGGTATCATGAAATCCACAGCCAAAGCGATCGATGATTACAATCTGTCCGACTGGACCCTCATTGAAGGTTCAGGCGCAGCCATGACTGCCACACTGGACAAAGCGATCAAAGCTGAGGAACCGATCATTATTACGGGTTGGACTCCGCACTGGATGTTCAACAAATATGATCTGAAATATCTGGAAGATCCAAAGAAATCTTTCGGTGATGCGGAAGAAATTCATACCATCGTTCGTAAAGGATTAAAAGAAGATCATCCTGTTGCTTATGAATTCCTGTCTCGTTTCCAATGGACTTCTGATGAAATGGGTGAAATGATGACTGCCATCCAGGAGGGTACATCTCCGGAAGAAGCAGCCAAAACTTATGCCGAGAAACATGCCGATCAGATTGATGAGTGGACCAAAGGTCTGACTCCGGTGAACGGCGACGACTTTAAAATTAGCTATGTGGCTTGGGATTCCGAAATCGCAAGTACCAATTTGCTGAAATATGTACTGGAAAACAAACTGGGTTATAAAGTGAATGCTCTCCAAGTTGAAGCCGGACCGATGTGGACGGGTGTTGCCTCAGGCGACGTAGATGCCTCTCCAGCCGCTTGGTTGCCACTGACACACGCTGACTATTGGGATAAGTACAAGGACCAGATCGACGATCTGGGGGCCAATATGACGGGTGTACGTACAGGTCTCGTGGTTCCTAGTTACATGACTGAAGTGAATTCGATTGAAGATCTGGAAACAGGTTCCGCTTCTTCCGCTCCAGCGGCAAGTGCCAATGTGGGAGAAGAGGTTAATTACCAAATCGTTGGTATTGACCCGGGTGCAGGTCTCATGAAGGCCACGGCAAACGCCATTAAGCATTATGAATTGTCGAACTGGAATCTGATTGAAGGCTCCGGAGCAGCAATGACTGCATCGCTGGACAAAGCCTATAAAAATCAGGAGCCAATCATCGTTACAGGCTGGACTCCCCACTGGATGTTCAATCAGTATGATCTGAAGTATTTGGACGATCCCGACTTAATTTTTGGCGATGCAGAGGAAGTTCACACCGTTGGACGTAAGGGAATCAAGGAAGATCTTCCCGTTGCTTATGAATTCTTCTCTCGCTTTAATTGGACTGCGGATCAAATGAGTGAGATTATGACTGACATTCAAAAGGGCGTTTCGCCTGAAGAAGCAGCCAAGACTTATGCAGAAAAACATCCGGACCAAATTGAAGAATGGACCAAAGGGTTAACCCCTGTTAGTGGTGACAATCTTCGTCTTGGTTATGTGGCATGGGACTCTGAAATTGCAAGTACGAACCTGATGAAGTATGTGCTTGAGACGGAACTGGGTTATTCCGTCAAAGCCCTACAAGTTGAAGCCGGTCCCATGTGGGCAGGCTTGGCAGCAGGTGATATCGATGCTTCTCCAGCCGTTTGGCTCCCGCTTACACATGGGGATTATTGGGAGACGTACGGAGACCAGATTGTTGATATAGCTGTCAGTATGACTGGAGTCAAACAAGGACTGGTTGTTCCGACTTATATGGATATCAACTCCGTTGAAGATTTAAAGGATAATGCAAATGTTTCCTCTGCGCCATCAGCTACCGCTAATGTAGGTGCAGAAGTTGATCACCAGATTATCGGTATCGATCCGGGTGCCGGTATTATGAAATCGACAGCGAGTGCAATTGAAAAATATGGTTTGTCTAACTGGAAACTGATTGAAGGTTCAGGAGCTGCCATGACAGCTACGCTCGACAAAGCTTATAAGAATGAAGAGCCGATTATCATTACGGGCTGGACTCCCCACTGGATGTTCAATCAGTATGATCTGAAATATCTTGAAGATCCCGACAAGGTTTATGGTGACGCGGAAGAAATTCACACCATTGCCCGTAAAGGTCTGAAAGCCGATCATCCGGTTGCTCATGAATTCCTGTCCCGCTTCCAATGGACCTCGGATGATATGGGCGAAATGATGATTGCGATTCAAGGGGGAACTTCTCCAGAACAAGCGGCCCAGGACTATGCCGAGAAACATACCGATCAAATCGATGAATGGACCAAAGATCTGACTCCGGTGAACGGTGATACATTCCGTTTGGGTTATGTGGCCTGGGATTCCGAAATTGCCAGCACGAACCTGCTGAAATATGTGATGGAGACCAAGCTCGGTTACAAAGTAACCGCATTACAAGTTGAGGCTGGTCCTATGTGGACTGGTGTAGCATCAGGTGATGTGGATGCTTCTCCAGCTGCCTGGTTACCTCTCACACATGCAGACTACTGGGATAAATACAAGGATCAAATCGATGACCTGGGTGCGAATATGACTGGTGTTAAAACCGGACTCGTAGTACCTGAATATATGGATGTTAAATCCATTCAAGATTTAAAAGATAATTAAACCAGATTGCGTTGTATAACCCTGAATTTAGTAAAAAGACCACCGAAATTAAATTTCGGTGGTCTTTTCTTTTAGCTATGATCTTTCAGCCAAGCTAATTGATATTCAATCTTGGTCATACGACCTATCTTAAGCGTTCATATTGTATGTAGATGATACTTGGTAAGTTTAATTATTTCCCGATAACTATCCGATCAGCAGAAGTAATACACCAATGACAATCATGACAACACCCAAGATGCCATATACCACTCTTGCACCCTGCCGTCCAATGGTCTTCACAAAAATTCCTGCTCTAAAACTCCTCATGAACCAGTCCCAGTTGTTGATACCACCGAGTAAACTAAAAATTCCTGCCGCTATGGCAATTAATGCGATTAAAACGGGTTGATCTTGCATGTCCTCAACACTCCTTCAATGTAATCCTGTCCACTATACCTTCACCTGGTGAAAATTAACAGGCATTAATTAGTAAAAAACAGCTTGCAGATGGAAGTCTGCAAGCTGTTCTAGGGAGTTAAACATATTGTATTCATCTGCCTATAGAGAACTAATTTCTACAATACCCGCTAATTTATGTTAATTAAATATCTTTTGCTCCGACATACAATCCCTCACCCTTTTAAGCCATACTTTTGTAACTTGGCCTGGGATCTGACATAACCTGATAACATTCATCATGTTATCAGCGTTGCATTCATTTGTTCAAACAGGTTGTACATTAAGATAAATCCGTCAAAGGTCTCAGAGGATATCATAGAATTACAACAATGCGACGATCATTAATGAGCACCGCATCTGTTTTTAAACCAAAGCGTTGCCCGCAATTACTTCTTCACCGTACTGTTATACTGCGCAATCTTGTCTGTAATTTGTTTGGCTGCTGCATCCAATGCTTCCTGTGGTGTACCTTGTCCATTCAGTACCGTTTCAATCGCTGTTTCGACAAGTTGTCGAGCTTCAGGGAATACGCCCATTAACGCCCCGGATGTTGCTGTCGAATCTGCGGAAGCGTGCAATTGGTCGACTGCTGTCTGGAATTGCGGGTACTTCGCCATATTATCCTTTAATACTTGCTCATCGTAAGCTGCTGTCGTAATTGGGAAGTATCCTGTCGCAACACTCCAGTTCGCTTGTACCTCAGGTGTAGCCAAGTACTTAATGAACTCCCATGCCGCTTGCTGTTGTGCTTCTGATTTGTTGTTCATGATGTACAAGCTCGCTCCACCAACCACGACGCCGCCTTCTTTGGCATCCGCCGGACGAGGCAGGAAGCCTGTTCCCAGTTCAAACTTTCCGCCTGATCCTTCTACGATTTTACGCAGGCCAGCCGTGGAATCAAGGGTCATACCGATCTGCTGTGCGGTAAATGCAGCTGTTGTATCATCTGTGCTGCGTCCCAGATTGGAGAGGGTTTTCTCGTCGATCATCTTTTTCCACCACGTTAATGTCTTCACTCCTGCTTCCGAGTTCAACAGAGACTCTGTAGCTGCTTCGGTTCTTCCGTTTCCATTGTTTACATAATCTGCATTCTGGTTTGCAAAGAACTGTTCCATAAACCAGCCGTAGATCGCCATGGATGCACCTGGCTTACCGTCTTTCGCCAGTGCTTTCGCTGCTTGCTCAAACTCTTCATACGTCTTCGGCGGGTTCTCCGGGTCCAGACCTGCTGCTTTGAACATATCCTTGTTGTAGTAGAGGATCGGGTTGGATGTGTTAAACGGCATCGCGTTCAACTTACCATCGATGGTGTAGTATCGGATGATGTTTGGCTCCAGTTGGGACAGGTCGAACTGATCCTTGTCGATGAACTGTTGTACTGGTGTAATCATGCCCGAATCGATCATGAACTTGCTACCGATCTCGTAGACCTGGATAATGTCAGGACCGCTGTCTGATCCCATGGATGCTTTGAGTTTGTTCAGACTTTCATCGTATTTCCCCTGATAGATGGGTTTCACCTGAATGTCGGGATGGCTAGCGTTAAAGTCGGAAGCGAGCTGGTTAATTGCCTTCTCCCCTGCGCCAGACATGGAATGCCACCAAGTCAATTGTGTTGTCTCAGCTGCGGCCGCTTCTGCTGGGGTTCCACTTGCCGGGCTGCTTGTTTCAGCTTTTGTTCCGCAAGCGGAGATGACCAACATCAGGGCAGCCAGCATTAATGCAAATGTTCCTCTTTTTTTCAAACGAAATCCGTTCATAATCGCTCTCCTTTTATATGACTCGCGTACAATAAAATCTTGGGGATGACGCGGTGTGGCCGTTACGGTTACGAATCGTTCTTTTGATCGCTGTTATCCCCGGATTTTTTCATTCTCCCTTTCAAAGGGGAAAATCCGGGGATAAAGGCGAACGCTTCGCTTCTTCAGAATCGATTTCGTCCCCTCCACTACTACCGTCGTTCATTTCAACATCTTATTTGAAACACGAGCCTCATTTTATTCGCTTCTGGTATCTAAAACCGTAGACCTTGTACGAAGATACAAGGTTTAATGCAAAACCTCTAAATTAAAATCTTTAGATCAAAACCTTCAGAGCTTCCACATCAATTTCAATTTAATAGTTGCAAAACATTCATTGCCTATCCCTTCAGCGCGCCTGCGGCCATTCCGCGGACAAGCTGTTTCAACCCGAAAATCAATAACAGTAAGGATGGGAGAATAACCATTGCTGTTCCGGCAAATACCAGATTCCACGCGGTGGATTCCTGGAACTCCAGCATCGAGATCCCGATCTGCGCGGTTCTCATTTCCGGTGTGTTTGTCACCAGCAGCGGCCAGAGATACGAATTGTACATACTTAAAAATGAATAGATTGCCAATGTACCAAGTGCCGGACGGGACAAAGGCAAAACGTGCGATATGAAATAGCGAATATGACCACAACCGTCGATCCTCGCCGCCTCGAACAATTCCTTGGGCAGCTGCATGAAGAACTGTCTTAGCAGGAATGTACCAAACGCTGTTGCCAGAAACGGCACGGTAAGCCCCTGGTAACTATCCAGCCAGCCCCAACTGCGAACTGTCAGATAATTTGGGATCATGGTTACTTCCCATGGAATCATCATCGTTGCGACAAACATGCTGAAGATGACGTTTTTGCCTTTGAACTGCATTTTTGCAAAAGCATAGGCTGCCATACTCGCTGTAATCAATTGACCAAGCGTTGTCAGTCCTGCAACAAGAAAGGTATTGCCGATAAATCGGCCGATCGGAACGATATCAAATACTTCGCTAAAGTTGGACAGATCGATGGAATTCGGAATGATATGCGGCGGATAAGCACTCGCATCTTCCGGCGTCATCACGGCCATGAAAAAGGTGTACATCACCGGATACAGCACAAGCGCTGCACAGATCGTCAGTAATACATACAACAGCGTTTTGGTCCATGTGGCACTCATTGGTAATGCACTTTCCTTTCTACCCATTTGAACTGGATCAGGGTCAGCAGCATAATCACCACGAACAGGATCAGTGCTTGTGCACTACCTGTACCAAAGCGAAAATTAACGAAGGCTTCCTGATAGATGGAATAGACAAACACATTTGTACTGTCCATCGGGCCACCCCGGGTTAAAATGTTGATCTGACCAAACGATTGAAAAGCACCAATGATCGATACGACCGTAACAAAGAATAATGTTGGTGACAGTAGAGGCATCGAGATTTTGCGAAAAGTAAGTACTGGTCCTGCGCCGTCAATCTTGGCACTCTCATAGATCTCATCCGGGATGCCCGCTAGACCACTGGATAGAATAATGTAGTTAAATCCAAGATTCATCCAGATCGTCATGATGGAGATGGAGATCAATGCCCAATCCGGGCTGGTAAGCCAGGGAATTGGATCAATACCTACTTTGCCAAGCAGATAATTCAGCATGCCCAGGGTCGGATGGAATAGAAACTTCCAGATGACCGCTGACGAACCGACGGATAACACCACGGGCAGAGAGAATACAAATTGGAAAACACGCATTCCCTTGAACCGGTTGTGGGTCAGTGCTGCCAGAATCAGAGCAGCCAGCATGCCCGTAGGCACTGTGAACAGAACAAATAGTAATGTCACTTTCATCCCTTGCATAAACAGCCCTGACTGGAAGACCGCCTTGAAGTTATCCAGTCCTACATAAGCCGCAATCTGTCCCGTCGGATCTGTGGAATGCAGACTGAGATACACGGACTTAAACATCGGGTAAAACAGAAACACTGCAAACAAAAGCAGCGATGGTGCCAGGAAACCATAGGCCAGCATATTCTCCCGCATTCGCTGCACACGCAGCGAGGCTGTCCGGCGCTCACTCGTACCGGATACGCGCCGTTTGGCGGCGGGCAAGCTGATCCGGTTATCAAGCTCACTCATCGGATTTTCTTCCCCCTTGTTTCACGCATTCAGTGTGTGTGAAATGTTCCATCAACTTCAGCACCACGTTATCTAGTGTAAGAGTCGAATGTCACAGCAAAATTCATTCTGAATCAACGTAACGTTAATCATGGACAAGGGAGTTTACTCAAATGTGCATCCATTCGAAAGCGGTATCCAGACCGGATCTCACGACAAAAAACCGCAAGAACTCCCCTTTTTGGAGATATCCCTGCGGTTCGATGTGTAAATGGAATATGAACGTTTGCCTATTAAAAAACGTGACTCATTTTACAATAATCTGTAAATCTTCTAAACGAGGTGAAGCGATTAACCGTTCGAGTTAACGATTAAGATGATATGGCACCGTGGTGACAATCACGTCTTTGTAATTGATCAGATAGGCCCGAATCATGAAGCTGGTCTGGTTGTGCAGTACATTTTGCCACCAGTGCTTGGTGATGAATTGCGGAATCAATACGGTGATGTGATCAGTCTCGGCCGTTTTCCACTCTACGGTATCAATGAATTTCTTGAGCGGCCCCATAATGCTGCGGTATCTCGATTTGATCACAACCAGACGAACGCCTGGATTCCACTCTTCCCACTTCTGCTCCATCTTGCGTATGGCCTCATCATCGAATCCAATGTACAGCGCGACCACGTGATCCGACATCGTCTGGGCGTAACTGATCGTGTTCATAACGACCCGGGTAATGCCTGCAACAGGAATGACTATCGTATTGCCTTTTTGCGCTGGCTTATCGACCTGAATATCAATCCGCAGCTCATCGGCAATGTTGCAATAGTGACGGTGAATACGCATGAACACATAGACAACGAGTGGCAAAAAGATAAAGATGACCCATGTCTGCGTGAACTTGGTGAAAATAAAGATCAGCGTAATCGATAACGTAGTCAGCATCCCAACTGTATTGACCAGCAACTTCATCTGCCAGCCAGACGGCTTGACTTTGATCCAGCGAATCATCATACCGAGCTGTGACAGAGTAAATGGAATGAACACCCCTACCGCATAGAGCGGAATCAGACTTTCCGTATTCCCTTTGAACCCGACCACCAGCAGCGCAGACATCACACTGAGAAAAATGATCCCGTTCGAGAAGCCAAGCCGGTCTCCTCTGACCATAAATGCATGCGGCATGTATTTGTCCTTTGCCATCATGAAGGATAACAGCGGAAAAGCCGAATAAGCTGTGTTGGCTGCCAGGAACAAGATTAGTGCCGTTACAGCCTGGATGATAAAATACATCGTGCCCCTGCCAAACGTTGCTTCAGCAATCTGGGAAATGACTGTTGCTTTGGGATCAGGCTTCACTCCGTACCCATAAGCCAGTAAGGTAATGCCGATGAACATGGCTCCCAATATACAACCCATGAGCAGTAATGTACCTGCGGCATTTTTCTCGGCAGGCTGCTTGAAATTCGGGATTGCGTTACTTACCGCCTCTACCCCGGTCAGAGCCGAACAGCCTGAACTGAACGCCTTCAGCAGCAGAAACATACTCACATGGGATAGACTTGTTCCGAATTCAGGTGCAGCTGCTTCCATCCCCCCGGCAAGAAATTTGATTCCGCCCGAGATAATCAGAATCGCAATTGAAAAGATAAACAGATAGATAGGGATCGCCAGCACGGAAGCCGATTCCGTCACTCCCCGCAAATTCATAATCGTTAGAAATACAATCATAATGAGTGCAATCACAACACTGTAATCATGCAGCATAGGAAAAGCCGACGTAATCGCATCCGTGCCTGCGGACGAACTTACCGCAACAGTCAGAATATAATCGACCAGCAGAGATCCCCCGGCAATCAGACTGGATGTTGTACCCAGGTTATCCTTGGCTACGATATAAGCGCCGCCCCCTGTTGGATAAGCAAATATCGTCTGGCGATAGGAAAAAATTAAAATGACGAGTAATCCCAGCACGGCGATGGAAATCGGAACGGAGTACCACAGGGCGGCGAATCCGGCCGCAACGAGCACCAGCAAAATCTGTTCCGTACCGTAGGCAACGGACGATAGGGCATCCGAGGACAGGATGGCGAGCGCCTTCCATTTCCCCAATTTTTCTCCATCCAGTTCAGCCGATTTCATGGGCTTGCCTATTAAGATTCTCTTCATTTTGCCAAGCATGATCATAACTTCCTTCCGTCTCTCATCTGTGAAGCATTGTTATTATGCAAAATCGCAGAGCCATTGACAATACGTCATTTCACCCGGAATTCGCCAGCACGTGATAATGCATTCTACGATTCAATAATCGTTAACAAAGCCATTCTTGTTCAGCAATTTGAACTTTTTTGAACCAAAACGACGATTGTTCGTCAAAAAAAAGGAAATGGCCTTTGGTTCAATGAACCAAAGACCACTTCCTTAATCTATGCGTTAACTGTAATGCAATTACAACATTCCTTAACTGCCCAGAATACCGGGACGAGGGGTAACGCCAAACGCTTGCGCCAGTGTGGTCAGCTGCTCATCCGTAATTCTCTGCCGGATCTCTTGACCGGCAACCAGCATATACACTTGGGCTGCCTTCTCAATGGTTTCAATCAGACCAAATGCCTCGTCAATCGTTGTGCCCGTTCCGAATATGCCATGCTGCGGCCAGATGACCGCGTGGTATTCTTTCATTTTCTCAGCCGTTTCGCGGCCAATCTCGTTCGATCCAGGAATCATCCATGGAATAATGCCAATTCCATCCGGGAATACAACCACACACTCCGTGCACATCTGCCAGAGGGTCTTCGTGAATTTTGCCTCATCCAATTCGTGGATAAACGTCATAGCCAATACATGAGTAGCGTGATTGTGCATAACAACCCGGTGGTTAGGGTCCAATTTCAGACGTTCAATATGGCTCATGAAATGCGTAGGCAACTCACTTGTTGGATTCGCCCCCGACTTCAATCCCCAGAGCACTTCCAGCTCCTGTCCATCTTGCGATACACGCAGCAATCCCAGATTACTCTCGGGATCAGCGAGTACATTTTTGAAATATTTGCCCGATGCGGTCACGATAAAATACTTGCCTGCCAGCTCCTGCACCGAAAAAGCCGGTTTGATCTTGCGAATCACATGATGGATATCGATATATTGGGCAACTTCCTCTTCCTCCAGCAGATAACTGACATTACCACCATTACGCTCATCCCAGCCATTTTTCCACATATGTTGTGTAATCTCAGCCATCTCACGGACAAATGGAATCTCGAAACCCGCAGCCTGCGTTGTATCATTCGTAAGGGTCACGTTCATGGTCAATCTCTCCTTATATTGAAAGTCATATGGCTTGCCACGCACATAGTAAGTTCCTTATTTCACATTCATTATACCTTTGCTTATCTTCGATAGTCAATAACAAACACAGAAATAAACTTTTATTTATTTTTGTTTAGTTTTGTTTATTTGAAAATCAAACAAAAAAATACCCCGCCGGCGCCCGGCAGGGTCAGTCACACATCTATTTAACACGAGAAGGGGTTTACAAGAGTTATCATACCTCCGCTACCTTAATAGAAGCTGAAAGCGAAATAAAAAAAGCATGAAAACATATATCTCTCTGTCCAAACGCTTTCGTCAATTCTAACATATGCTATTCTAGCTTTTCTCAGGAAAAGAAATTCATAAAAAAGGAGATGAACCTATGGCAGTCCTTTCGACAGGCCCGATCGAGAACAACCTCTCCGGTGGCAGCAGGCCTACACAACAAGTCACCATCAAAATGGTCAACACCGATTCCATCAATACGTCCAATGTACTCATTGAAGGTTATTTCCTGAATGGAACGAGGACCTTATACGTTCTTCAATCCGTTGATCTGAACCCCGGGCAAGTCTTCTCTCAAACCTACTATGCCAATTTGGATGGATACGAATATGTATTCACAACGAGTGGAGACGCAGCTGCATTAACTGAAGTTTCAGTGTGGGGCAAGGACAGCACCGGGCAAATCGTCACAGCACATCGCATTGTTTCAAATGAACTAGCTCTATAAAAGGGGGAAAACAAAGATGGCCACAATCTCATCCGGACCCATTGAGAACAATCTGGTAGCTGGGTCAAGACTTACCCAATCGGTTACCGTCAAAATTGATAACGAAGATCCAGTCAACGCCTCAACTGTTCTTATCGAAGGATATGCGCTGAACGGAACGCGGACCTTGTATGTACTGGAATCCATCTCGCTTGCTCCTAATGAAGTCTTCACCAAAAGTTATTTTGCAAACTTGGATGGCTTCGAATTTATTTTCACTACCAGCGGCTTGGCGGAGAGCTTAACCGACATTTCCATGTGGGGCAAAAATGCCACAGGACAATTGGTCGCTGCCCATCGCCTGGTAACTTCTGAATTGCTGGGTGCTGAAGGTGGTACTCCCGACTTCGAGTGGGGACAGACCATCTACTGGGCGGACTCAAGCGCTCCAGGACCGGGAACGGGATCACCTTTTGATCCATTTAACTCCCTGCAGGCTGCTATTGACGCAGCCACGAATAGCCCACTTGCGGTTACTTTTGGCATGAGAGCCCGTTTGATTATTCTAATCGCTGGCAACTCATCCTTCAATGAAGACATTGTCATCCCACCTGCAAGGCATGTGCAGCTTCTCGGCATCGGGCCATGGCAGCTCGGTAACTCCGATCTGGCCAACTTCGCTTCTTCCATTCCCCGCAACGTCACGATCCAGACGAGCCAGGCTGCAGAAGATGTCTATCTGGTTCAAGGACCTGCATTTGATGCTCGTCCTGTTACAGTAATTGGTACACTCAATAATGGCACATCCGTCAGTACACACACCAACTACACGGACGGCGCCATTATAAGTGGTAACGTGACTTTTCAGAATGTAGCTGTCGGTGACCCGTTTACAACCATCGAATTCCAATTACTCAATGCGAGAGTCGTTGGAAATATTGTACAATCCGGTCATATGGGTAATCTGAACACGTACCTGTATCACAGTCGAATCAACACGATGGTTCATACTGGATTGAATATTCAGCGGATGGTAGATAGTACTTCGGACAGCACGATTAACGTAAGAGGTTACTCTCACATTACCAACTCGACAATTAATGGCGACGTGACTGTTACACTCGCGCTTAGCGATGTCCCGCCCACTGGCATATTTAGTAGTCAGTTTGCTACGATCACCTGGACAGGACCTTTAACTTTGGATGCCGCCTCCAACTATTATTTTGTTAACAGCGGATCTACGCTCGTCGGAGCCAAAACAATATTGTTCAGTCTGGCTTAATACACAATCCCTGTCCTTCATTGGATGGGGATTATGTTTTTTCCCGTAATGAATAGGATGGATGCATCTTTCCTGTCGGTTCATCGCGTTCATCACCTGTATACTCGAATCCCAGCTTGATCAAGATGTGACGTGACACTTTATTATCCGGGTGATGTCCGGCAAACAGCGCCTTCACGTTCATTTTGTCAAAGGCATAACCAATCACTGCCAGCGCTGCTTCCTGGGCATATCCTTTGCCCCAGTGATCCCTGGTTAGATAAAATCCCAGTTCATAGCTCTCCTCTTCTGGAGAATACGGACGCAGGCCACAGCAACCGACAAACACCTCCGACTCTTTCTCAAAGAGCGGCCAATATTGCACACCCGCTTCCTTCTGCCTTTGAATCTCCTGTGTTAATCGCGCCTCTACTTCATCCTCGCTCAGAAATCCCTTGCTGGTAATCCACTTGGTAACCTCATGATCGTCCCACAACGCAAACGCCAAAGCAAGATCCCCTTCGTTCCAAATCGCACATTCCAGTCTTTCCGTTTCTAATAAGATTGTTCTGTTCATCATCGACTAACCTCCTGTATGCCAACACCAATCTGCGTGCCGCCTATACCTTAAATTAATCGAATGACCACTAAAGTAAACAAACCTGTATAAAGGCGCTGTTAAAGTTTTAAAAGCATCGAATACAGATGTAACCGTAGACTAGCCACTTAATTAATATAAATCTATGTATATCCATAAAAAAAGAAGACCCCCGCCGACAAGATGTCCGACAGAGGCCATTCCATTCCAGTCCACATCAATTACAAATCTGCTACGGCGAATTGAATTGTTCCGGCAGCTGCGCCTCCAAGGTTTGCTAACAAGGCAAACACCAGAACTCCACCTGCAGAAATGGTAAGACTGCTGTTTACAGGAACAACGTAAGTGACTACTGGTGCATTAACACGTGTGATCACGAGAGATACTGGAAAAGGTCCAACGTTGTTCACTGTAGCGCTGGCATTTGTGCCTCCAGCCAAGTTTTCGTAGTAGGACTTGCCTACTCCGGCAGGAAGGTTGTAGTTTTGTATCGGTAAAAGGATGGCCATTTGATATCACCTCCTTTTTGCTTTGATACGGTATTCTATGCTTGAGATCTATTAAAGCAACGGTGAATTACCAGCGTCATAATGTACAATTTTGATAGACTTCATAGATTGATAGACAACTGTACACAAAAAAGCCCCACCGGACCATCCGGTGGAGCCAACTAAACTTACTTTCATATTACAGGTTTAATTACGCATACAGCATGAAAAAGTTCAGTTCATGGCCCTGCTGCTTGAGATAGTTATACAGCTGCGAACGGTGATGGAACACATGCGTTACCGTTTCAATCTGCCATTGAACCTGCAAGTGACCATGTTCCATATAAAAAGCTTTCGTTGAACGATTCAAAAAGTCATCTTCGCTCAATCCCGTGATATAGGCTTTGTAGGATTCGAAATTACTCCATAATGTTGCTTCAAGCTTCTCGATATCCTCAATCCCCGACAGGCTATTCTCTACCAGCCCAACCTCAGCTTCACCTTTTTCCTGCATAATGGCAAGATCAGATGCGGTAATCTGGATAAAATGATGCACTAGCTCCACCAATGAACGCATATTCTCCTGTGGACGATACGACCAATCCTCCGAACGGATCAAGCGAATTAACGAAGCCCCCGTCCGTACGCCTGTTTCCAATTCATTTAACAAGTGATCCCGAATCTGTAATGTTCCATTCATATATGATGTCTCCCTTATCTTTTATTCTCACGACTTCAGTATAACCGAAGGTGCTACAGATCTATTGTACAAATCGGACAACATCCTGCCATGCTCCCTGGCTGCCGTCAACGGAGTCTCTCCATAAAACTTGCGAAATTGCCGAATCAGATGGGCTTGGTCAAAAAATCCATGATTCTGGGCAAGCATTGCCCAGTCTGCCGTGTTCCCTTGATGAATATCACTCAGCACACGATGAAAACGAACCACCTCACTGAATCGCTTGGGGCTGATTCCGACCCACTCCGAGAATTTTCGATGCAGCTGCCGCTCACTGATCACTTCACGCATCGCCAGCTCTTGGACACTCATACGTCCCCCATCTATAAAGATGCGGTGCAGCACGTTTTTCATCACATTGTTCTCCGATGTGCTTGCCTGCACGCGCAACGGACTCAAGTACGCATTCATAACCTCTACTCGCTCTGCAAAATAATTCGTTTCGGCCATCCGTTCCTGAAGCTCATTCAGCTTATCCGGCCAACATTCCTGAAGGGGAATTCTCTTATCCGTAAACCACTCCAGAGGCATACCATGGAAGACATGCGCTCCACCCGGAAAGAATCGGACACCAAAGGTGTAGTCTCCAGCAGACGAACCATCATCGGATGGCTCAGGTACAGCGAATGGCTGTGTATAATTGCCACAGTAAGCATAGGAGTACTCTGAACAGACTGGGTCGTATGTAATCAGCATGTCCGTGCAACCATCTGGCAATACCCGGGCAGGCACAGTCGTCACCGATGGCTCTCGATCTTCTCCCGAAGCAACATCTGCATGTGTGTTCGGAAGAGATCCTGATTCCCAATAACAGGCCACATAAGCCATCAGACCGGTAGCAGGTATTTTCTCAACATAATAACTGTTAGGGTACGTTCCATTCATTTGAATAGGTTTAAACAACGGGTGCAAGCTGTGATCCACAATTCCATCCTCCGGTCACTAGAGTTGATTACACATTATTGTATTCATATATCATACCACCAACCGAAGAAATGAAGAAAAAAAGTGCCCTACCGGAGGACAATCCGATAGGGCCAGTCACACATCTATTT
The DNA here is from genome assembly GCF_018614975.1 of Paenibacillus polymyxa. Lineage (GTDB taxonomy): Bacteria > Bacillota > Bacilli > Paenibacillales > Paenibacillaceae > Paenibacillus > Paenibacillus polymyxa_E. The sequence continues at coordinate 20,082 of NZ_JAGGNR010000036.1, forward strand.
AACACGAGAAGGGGTTTACAAGACTTATCTTACCTTCCCAACCTTAATGAAAACTGAAATTGGGATGAATAACAGATCAAAATTCAAAATGAATAACCGCATTCAGACTTTCAATTCAGTCCGTGCAGTTTGCGAAAACGCTCTGGACTCATGCCTGTATGCCTTTTGAACATCGCACAGAAATAACTGGCATTCTCGTAACCCACCCGATCAGCAACTTCATATATTCGGAGCTCTCTCTCACTGAACATGAGTTGTTTGCTTCGATTGATCCGTTCCTGGTTCACGTAAAATACAGGTCTGGTATGGAGCGCCTTCTGAAACAGCCTGCACAAATATTGGGGAGATACCACAGCCACATCGGCCAGTTCCTTCAGCGAAAGTGAACGATCCAGATGCTCAGCGATATAACGGAACACAGGCTTCAAACGCTCCAGTTCATCATTATAATTGGCGGATGCGATGAGCAGTGGCTTCAGATCCAGCAGCAGGGCATATAATTGTTTGGAGCATTCAACATCGTAATCTGCGTAATCCGTAGTATCCCCATTTTCTCCTCTAACCAGAAGTTGCTCCAGGCCACGCAGCAGCGTGGCTGTCCTGAGTCTGCATACGCGTGAACCGGTTATCCCCGCATAAGATAATAACTGGCTGGCCTCTCTCCCCTGAAACGAGACCCAAGCCAGCTCCCAGCGGTCACTAATGGGCATATATCGATGCGGCACATCGGGATACAGAAAGAAAACGTCACCCGGTCCGACGATATACTCGTCTTCTTGTATAATCAGCCTCCCCTGACCATGAATAATCTGGTGGATCTGATAATCCGGGAATCCCTCTGGACGCTCGGTTTCATATTGGTGTTCCCAGTAACCCACCGTGGTCATATAGATCGGCAGGCGAGCAGCTTCTTCTGTTTTACCAAAAAAAATCCGGGTATCCATCCCGTACACCACTTTCTCCATCGTTAGTTTCATATTGTGATATATATGGGCAATATTCTTTATTCTCTAAGTCATCATTCAATTCTATAATGACAATATTATAACATTTCAGAAGGAGTTGCTGTTATGCGAAAGAAACTGGTACACACCCCTCCGGCAAATGGATACCCGGAATGGAACAATAATCCCGAGACTTTTCAAGTAAACCGTCTACCCGCACATGCGTCTATGGTAGCGTTTCCATCTGTAGCAGAAGCGTTATCCAATGATTCCAGCGCATCGCCATGGTACGAATCACTGAATGGTCAATGGAAGTTTGCCTTTGCGGAGACTCCAGAGCAACGGATTACATCCTTTTATGAGAACAATTATGATGCCCGTGACTGGGACGAGATCGCCGTTCCTTCCAACTGGCAGTTGCAAGGTTATGATTATCCCCAATATACAAATATGACGTATCCGTGGGTCGAGCGTGAGCCAGAACTGAAGCCACCATTTGCACCAACAACCTATAATCCTGTGGGTTCATATATCCGTACGTTTACGGTTCCGGCAGACTGGAAAGACCGTCCTGTCCTGCTGCACTTTGAGGGTGTTGAATCCGCCTTTTATGTATGGGTGAACGGGGAGCTCGTCGGTTATAGTGAAGACACGTTCACGCCCGCAGAATTCGATATCACTCCGTATCTAACGGAAGGTGAGAACAAGCTGGCTGTGGAGGTATATCGCTGGTGTGATGCAAGCTGGCTGGAGAATCAGGATTTCTGGCGGTTAAGCGGAATCTTCCGTGGTGTATACCTGCATTCACCTTCACCGGTTCAGATCGCCGATTTCTTTGTTCGCACTGAACTGGATGACGCGTACCAGGATGCGGAGCTACTGCTGGATTTGAAGTTATTTAATCATAATGCCGCGCAGACTACTGCCGGATTGTCCGTTCAGGCGCAGCTTTATGATGCACAGCAGCAGACTGTACTGAAGCAACCCCTTACTGCGGCCATTACTTTCCAGGGTGAAGATGAACTTTCGTTCAAATTGTCAACAGAGGTTATTCAACCGCTCTTATGGAGCGCCGAGTTCCCTCATCTGTATACACTTGTGCTGTCCATTCAGAATGAATCCGGCGAAACGTTAGAGGCTGTTCGCAGCCGGATCGGATTCCGCAAGTTTGAACTGAAAGACGGCCTGATGCAAATCAATGGCAAACGCATTGTATTCAAAGGCGTGAATCGTCATGAATTTTCCCCGGATACCGGTCGAGCCATCGGGCGGGAAGACATGATCCGTGACATCGAGCTGATGAAGTCCTATAACGTTAACGCCGTGCGTACATCCCATTATCCGAATCAGTCACTCTGGTACGAGCTGTGTGATGAGTATGGCCTCTATGTCATTGATGAAACGAATCTGGAGACTCACGGCACATGGTACTATGGGCAAAAGGAAATGAATGAGAACAATATTCCCGCGAGCAAGCCGGAATGGCGTAACAACGTCATCGATCGCTGTAACTCGATGTTCCAGCGGGACAAAAACCATCCGTCCGTTATTATCTGGTCTCTGGGTAACGAGTCCTTTGGCGGCGATAACTTCATCGCCATGTACGATTATCTGAAACAAGTCGATCCAACCCGTCTCGTTCATTATGAAGGGACTTTCCATTATCGCCCTTCTGATTCGGCAAGCGATATTGAATCGACAATGTATATCAGCCCACAAGATGTGGAGCAATATGCGCGCATGAAGGGTCCGAAGAAACCTTATATTATCTGCGAATACAGCCATGCCATGGGTAACTCTTGCGGCGGCCTGCATCTGTATTGGGATTTGTTCGATAAATATGATATGTTGCAGGGTGCATTCATCTGGGACTGGGTCGATCAGTCCATTCGTACCACTACGGCAGACGGTGTAGAATATTTTGCTTATGGCGGCGATTTCGGTGAATCCCCTCATGATGGCAATTTCTGCGGAAACGGACTGATTCTGGCCGATAAGACGGTTACACCGAAGCTGGAAGAAGTGAAGAAGTGTTATCAGAACGTTCGTATGGAAGCTATTGATATCAAAGACGGCCTGCTGCGCATCCGAAATCAGTTCCTCTTCACGGATCTGAGCGAATATTCGCTCGTATGGACAGTAACACACGATGGTGTATCCGTAGAGAACGGCACGTTGGATATCGCGGTACCTCCTGGCGAATCGGTTGAAGTCCCCATCCCATATACGCCATCGTCCGATCTGTTCTACGAAGCGGTGCTGACTGTATCTCTGGTTACGAAAGTCGCAACCAAATGGGCAGGAGTAGGTCATGAGATTGCCTGGGATCAGTTCTTGGTATCTCCGCGATTGCGTCCAATCCAACCGGTACATCAAGGACAAGGCAATTCGCCACAGGTACAGGAGCTGCAAGATGAACTTAGCGTAGCTACAGGACAAGTCACGTTGAGCTTTAACCCGGCTACTGGCGCATTGACGTCTTATCAGATCAACAATCAGGAGCAATTGCTCGCACCTGTCCGGCCGAATTTCTGGCGAGCCATGACAGACAACGATATGGGGAACCGCCTGAATGAGCGTTCTGCCTTCTGGAGAGATGCTCATGCAACCAGCAGATTAATTCGCTTCGAGCACCATGCAGACGAACAAGGTATTCTCGTGACGACCGATTATACGTGGGATCAACATCCGGGATGTACACTGTCCATCACATACCGAATTGATGCGGATGGTGTATTGGAAATCAGTCAAACCCTTATTCCAGGCGAAGGCCTACCCGATCTTCCGGAATTCGGTATGCTGCTGCAACTGAATAACCGCTTGGATACGATATCCTGGTACGGCAGAGGGCCGCACGACAACTACGCAGACCGCCTGACCAGTGCACGATTGGGATATTACACAGGTGCGGTTCGTGATCAATTCGTTCCATATCTGAAACCACAAGAGTGCGGCAACAAAACCGATGTGCGTTACGCTAAAATTACATCAACGGATGGTCGAACTGGTCTGCACGTTGAAGCCACCATACCATTTGAAATCAATGCGTTGCCGTGGACACCGGAGGAACTGGAAGCAAACGACCATGTGTACAAATTGCCTCAAAGCACACAGACTGTCACACGTATCAATTACAAACAAATGGGTGTCGGCGGAGATGACAGCTGGGGCGCACGTACCCACGCTGAATACACCTTGCCAGCCAACCGAGCGTATCACTTCACCTTTACGGTAAGACCTGTATAACATCAAGCAAGCACTGCCGGCATACTGCCAGCAGTGCTTTTTTTGTTCGGACAGTGAGTATTGGGAGTTTGAACTTTTTTATGGGAACATTATAATGAATGAGGTGCAAGAAAGATTTTTACCAAATATTACGCTATTAAGAGGTGAGAATTTGCAATACCTATTTACCGCTCTTTTCATTCTTGGATTTATTTCTTTCTTGGTATCTGTTGTTCTGATGATCTTATCTATTCGCAAAGGTAATAGGTTGCCGATCAGATTTATTTTTCTAACGACGGCCTTTTTTGCGATTGCTTCAATAGGTTTATATGGGATGCTGAATTTATCTTCGAACTCTACTCAGTCTGAAGTAGATCAGGCGGTGGAACACGAATCAAGTGACGCTACAACAGAAAAAAATCCGGCAACTTCACCCCAAATTAAATTGTCTGGCTTCCACATGACTACCGATGAATTCAAAAACAAGTTTAATGGTGCCGTTGGCAAATACCGACTGAATGGTTTGAGTATTACCCGCTTGAATGTGAAAGACTCTTCTGAGCAGGGTACTGGTACTTTCGAGTATGTATTCAATGATGAATTGCGTTTGGTTGGTGTAGTGAATGCGGATGAGAGCGTACAGGAAATCAGGTTATATGGAACTGGTGATACGCGTAAACCAACAGGTGGAATTTTTTTAACTGCTATCGCTACACTCATTCTCACAACCAATAGTGAGTACACGTATAACGATGCACAAGATGTCATCCAGGATATCGGTCTATTGGATCGCGATGTGAATCAGTCTGATTTTGATGAGGCGACAGTTCGAAATGAATTGGAATATCGCTTCAACATTCAAGATTATGGTCACTCCACTTTTGAAATAACTGTTGCGAAATAAGATGCGATTGTGCAAAAAGGCCGCTCCATGAAGGAACGGCCTAACCTGTGGTATGTACTTTTTTTGGATAATTTAGTAGTCACAGTCTCTGATCTAACATTTTCCTATTTTATTGATTAGTAAGCCAAAAAATTAAAGTAATCACTATACAAAAAAGCGATACAGGGTACAGTATCCATTTACTGATCTTATCTTTGTAAGTGACAATCCAACAAACAATGCATACCCAGGCGATTAATAGTTGCCATAAGTCCAATGATGAATACCTCCCGCATGCGAGAGTTACTCAAAAGTTACAATCTCGCTCTGATTGTTCCAACTCATTTTAAAGGTAATTGGATCTTTCGTATTCTCCGCCTCAGTAGCCGTTCCCGACATGCTGAACGGGACCTCTTGTTCTTCCAGCGCTTTCCCCTGCTGGTCTATATTATTGCCGGTAAGGTCAAACACAAAATCCTTTATGTGCGTTTCATCACCAATGTAGGTAATACTATAGCTCCCTGTAGATCTCTGAAGCGATACATCCCAGTGATCGCTCTTTCCGTGTATAATATCATCCGCACCACAAGCTGACAAAATAGATAAAAGTACTATAATACAAAGAATCATTGGCAATTTAAATAATTTCATAAAATTCCTCCTTTTTCACTTTATATTGCGGGAAAATCGTCCGCAAAAAAATACCTAATTCGTGCTGAAGGCTAAACTCATTATACACCTCAATCTTCTGAGCAGTTATGTATTCAAAAAATTCCTCAAGATGCTTACACGGGTAGTTTTGCAGAATATAATGGAGGGATTTTTTGTGGATTAGTAGAATATCTCATGTGGGGTTAACAATCCATAAGAAACAACCCAAGCTGAAATGTGCTAAAACTGTTAATGTAAATATCCCTCATGAACAAAGGAGAACTGAAAATGAGAAAACTCATTCTATTTTTGCATGCATCGCTTGACGGTTTTGTAGAAGGGCCGAACGGTGAAATGGACATTGGCTGGGTTTCCTACGATGCTGATTTGGAGAAACACGCGAAAGAAATTCTGAGTACTACCGACACTGTCATTTGGGGACGTGGGACTTATCAGATGATGCACAGTTACTGGCCATCTATGCCTTCGAACCCATCAGCTTCGCAGCATGAACTGAATCATGCCGAGTGGATCGAAAATACAACCAAAATCGTTTTTTCCACGACGCTGGATAAAGTCGAATGGAACAATTCAAGACTGGTGAAAGAAGATGTCGAGGAAGAGATCAAGAACCTCAAACAGCAGCCAGGCAAGGATATGGTCATCCTCGGCAGTCCTAGGTTCGCACACCACCTTATGCAGCTTGATTTAATCGATGAGTATAGAATTACGGTTTCTCCCGTCCTGATCGGCAACGGGTTGCCGTTATTCCAAGGTCTCAAAGAGAAGATCAATCTTAAACTTATCGAAAACAAGACCTTTGATTCTGGAGCCATAGGTCTCGTTTACCAGACGGTGAGATGACCTTCTTGCCCTAAAGTAGATTGCTAACGGGTACGATAGTGCAATCACCATCCGTATAAGAGGCGGTTTTCTTTTGCTCGAAAATCAGCATTTAACAATAACAGAGCCTAAATAATAGAAGACACCTTAGAGCGATTTCCATCACTCCAAGGTGTCTTCGTTTTAAACAATGCGGGCAAAATGTGGGCAAACCGGGCTTCTACGCAGAGAAACCCATTCCCCACAAGGCTTTTCAGCCTTTATTACATCATGCCGCCCATTCCACCCATACCGCCCATGTCAGGCATTCCGCCACCAGCACCTGCAGGTTCTGGTTTGTCAGCGATAACTGCTTCAGTCGTCAGGAACATTGCCGCTACAGAAGCAGCGTTTTGCAATGCATAACGTGTTACTTTTGCAGGGTCAACGATACCAGCTTCGATCATGTTAACCCACTCGCCAGTTGCAGCGTTGAAGCCGATTCCTGTTTGTTCTTTTTTCAGACGTTCCACGATTACGGAACCTTCTTCGCCAGCGTTAGCTGCGATTGTGCGGATTGGTGCTTCCAGAGCACGCAGGACGATGTTTACGCCTGTTTGCTCGTCACCGGACAGAGCTACAGCCGCAACCGCGCTATATACGTTCATGAGCGCTGTACCACCACCGGATACGATACCTTCTTCAACCGCAGCGCGAGTTGCGTTCAGGGCATCTTCGATGCGAAGTTTGCGTTCTTTCAATTCTGTTTCAGTAGCCGCACCAACTTTGATTACTGCTACACCGCCGGACAATTTAGCCAGACGCTCTTGCAGTTTCTCTTTGTCGAACTCGGAAGTTGTTTCTTCCAGTTGCGTACGGATTTGGCTAACACGTGCATCGATATCGGATTTGTTACCAGCACCGTCAACGATGATTGTGTTTTCTTTGGTTACACGGATTTGGCGAGCTGTACCCAGTTGTTCCACAACAGCGGATTTCAGATCCAGACCTAGTTCTTCCGTGATCAATTGGCCACCAGTGAGGGCAGCAATGTCTTGCAGCATTGCTTTACGACGGTCACCGAATCCTGGAGCTTTAACAGCTACAGCATTGAATGTACCACGCAATTTGTTCACAACCAGCATAGCCAGCGCTTCGCCTTCGATATCTTCAGCGATCAATACCAGTGGTTTGCCTTGTTGAACGATTTTCTCAAGCAATGGCAAGATATCTTGCGTGCTGGAGATTTTTTTGTCTGTGATCAGGATGTACGGATTGTCCAAAACAGCTTCCATTTTGTCCGTATCCGTGATCATGTAAGGAGAGATGTATCCACGGTCGAATTGCATACCTTCAACCACTTCAAGCTCTGTAGCGAATCCTTTGGATTCTTCTACTGTGATTACGCCATCTTTACCTACTTTTTCCATAGCTTCAGCGATCAATTCGCCTACTTCTTCGTCAGCTGCAGAGATTGCTGCAACTTGTGCGATGGATTGTTTGGAATCGATTGGTTTGGAGATGGATTGCAATTCAGCAACCGCAGCTTTAACCGCTTTGTCGATCCCTTTACGGATACCGATTGGGCTAGCGCCTGCAGTTACGTTTTTCAGACCTTCTGTGATCAGCGCTTGCGCGAGTACAGTTGCTGTTGTAGTACCGTCACCGGCAACATCGTTGGTTTTCGTTGCTACTTCTTTAACCAGTTGAGCACCCATGTTCTCGAATGCATCTTCCAGTTCGATTTCTTTAGCAATGGTTACACCATCATTGGTGATAAGCGGGCTTCCGAATTTTTTCTCCAGAACCACGTTACGACCTTTCGGACCGAGTGTTACTTTTACTGCATTAGCCAATGCGTCCACACCACGAAGCATGGAGCGACGAGCGTCTTCACTGAATTTAATGTCTTTAGCCATGTTAAGAAAACCTCCCTAGTTTTTGTTGGAAAATGGTATTGCTATATGGTTCGGTTATCCGATTAAATTTGAATTAGTCGAGAATCGCGTGAATATCGCTTTCTTTCATAATCAAATATTCTTTACCTTCGAATTTGATTTCTGTACCGGCATATTTGGAGAAAATAACGCGATCTCCTTCTTTCACTTCCAGAGCCACACGTACTCCGTCTTTCAATACTCCGGCACCGACTGCAATGATTCTACCCTCTTGCGGTTTTTCTTTGGCGGAGTCCGGGAGTACGATCCCGAAAGAAGTTGTTTGCTCTTGCTCCAGTGGTTCTACCAATACGCGTTCACCTAAAGGTCTGATCATGAAAAATAGCCTCCTTTTGAAATTATATAACGTTACATTATGGATTGTTGCCATATGTATTAGCACTCGACAGTGTTCAGTGCTAACAATCAACTTTATGATACTCAACTTGAAGCATATTTTCAAGTCCTTTTGACGAATTCCTGCGAGAATTTACGTTGAATTTACATCATCACAACCAAATAACACCCGGTATGCCTGGATAATTGTTGCAAAATCGCTACTTTTATTCTACGAAATTGTTTAGCCCTTCTGCAACGTTATCAGACAGTCCCTTTCCCATTGTATCCATTGTTGAACATAATATGCCTGCTTGTCCTGCCTTGCAGGTGAACAATCTGCAGCAATAGCCCGGATAAGAACAGACCGTCTTTTCCGGGCACATTACAGCTTATCCTCATTCAGCCCGCATGTTTCTTATCCTCGGCACGAACGTAACGGGATTCGATCTCTTCATCGGCTGCAAGCTGCTTGCGATATACGATTGCGGATAATAACACACTGATCTCATATAACAAGAGCAAGGGAATCATCACCAGCAGATCGGAAATAAAGTCTGGAGGTGTAATAACCACCGCAATGAAGATCAGAACAAAATAAGCAACTCTGCGCATCTTGCGAAGGCGAATTGGATTCAGAATCCGCAGTCCTGTCAGAAACATAATAAGTAAAGGAAGTTCAAATAACAGGGATACAGGAAGCACAATGCCAAACAAGAAGCTGAAGTACTGTTTCATCCCGTAGGTCTCCACAAGCCCCATCTTCTCCGTTATCGCTGTTGTGAAGGCAAGTGCCATCGGAAAAATAACATAATACGAGAAAGCCATACCTGTCAGAAATAAGAGAAACACATAGGGCACATACTTCAGCGTTGCTTTTCGTTCGCGCGGCTTTAGCCCTGGACTAACAAACTTCCAGATCTGATACACCGTAAACGGCAGCGTAATAATAAGTGAAAACAGCCCTGCAATCTTCATGTAGATGCCAATTCCGTCCCAGAACGAGAAGGCATGTAATACAAAACCTTTTGCCGACTCTGCCTTGGTCAGATATTGGTATACCGGGTCCGCCACAAAAAATCCTGCAATCAGTCCCAGCACAAAAATGCTTAATACATAAATCAGCCGCTTCCGCAGCTCACTCAGATGTTCCGTAATCGACATTTCTTCCATTTGCTGCGTCATGCCTGCCCCCCATTATTGCCAGCTTAAAATACAAAACCCTTCCGGCAGGAAGGGATTTCTCTTTCATTGCCGTCAAGATTATTCCGGCAGGCGTTTATCAGCAGGCTTGTCTGCAGGTGTGCTCTCAGCCGCCAGCGGTTTCGCCTTCTCCTGCTCTTTGCGATTGGACGAGTCATCCTCAGAGATAATCTCGCGAGCGCCCTCTTTGAATTCACGGAAGGTACGCCCAACTGCACGTCCCAGTTCCGGAAGTTTGTTGGGTCCAAACAACAACAATGCAATCACGGCCAGCAAAATAAAACCCGTTGGTCCAATTTGACCTAACATTGATATTCCTCCTCGTCTCAAGCTTCAAAGATGCGCATATTCGGCCATATGTCCATAGATGTCTCTGCTGCGTTCTTAATTTAAGCCCATCATACCATAGATGTAACCACTTACATAACCCGCAAAATTCACAAATAAGAGATGTCACTAGAACGATCTAACAACGGTCATGGCTAATAGGATGTCTTGCCCCAGAGTCCATGCTCGATTATTGCTTGAACTGACCCGTAACCATCAGCAGTGCTTCCGGAAGCTGATCCATAATGGCAGCCAGATGTTCATGCACACCCTTTGGTGTACCTGGCAGATTAACAATCAGCGTGCGTCCACGAATGCCACATACCCCACGGAACAGCATTGCAGAACGGTTTTTGCCCATTACACTGTACCGCATGGCCTCTGCCATCCCGGGAACTTCCCGTTCAATCACGCGCCGGGTCGCTTCCGGAGTAATATCACGAATGGCCAGCTCCGTGCCACCGGTAGTCAGCACCAGATCGGCGTGAAAATAATCCGTCATCTCAATCAAAGCCGCAATAATCTCATCGGGTTCATCCGGAACGATACGGTACTCCACGATTTGACCACCCAGCTCTTCTTCCACCAGCTCCCGAATGACTTGTGCACTCGTATCCTCACGTTCCCCGCGGGCTCCTTTGTCACTGGCTGTCAGGATTGCTGTTCTCCACACCATAAAGATCACCCTTCTCCTCTATGAAAATAAATATTGCCTATCGGCTGTAATCGCCGTTTTTGCCACCACTCTTGGAATTGAGCATAGTTGGACCGATAATCATATCTTTTTGCATCGCCTTGCACATGTCATAAACCGTCAGTGCCGCAGCCGCAGCCGCCGTGAGTGCCTCCATCTCAACACCCGTTTTGCCTTCGGTTTTGACAGTAACTTCAATGTGTAATTCATCCACTCCGTTATCATGAAAACGAATATCCACACCCGTCAGTGCCAGCGGATGGCACATTGGAATCCAGTCCGACGTTTTTTTCGCGCCTTGAATTCCGGCAATCTGAGCCACAGCCAGAACGTCACCTTTGCCGATTCGGCCCTCCCGAATCGCTTCCAGCGTATCCGGGTTCATCGTCACTTTCGTTACAGCCACAGCCGTACGCACCGTAATTTCCTTACCCGAAATATCAACCATCCGGGCCCGTCCCTGTTCATTAAAATGGGTCAGTTTGCCACCGGAAGGCTGGCCGTTGTTCACTTCTGAACTCAATCACATCACAACCCTTTATTCGATATGTAATATACCTTCGGTTGTTATCAACAGATCCATCCGCAGATCGAGCAGGTCCATCGGGATCTCCTCTTGTAGCTGACCCGGCAACACCATCCCAGCCATCAACGGTTTCTTGCCCGTCATCGCACATGTTGCTGCAAGCGTCTCGGCAAAACGATCATAATAACCGCCACCATAGCCAATGCGTCCTCCATGAAGGTCATAACCAAGCCCCGGTACCAAGACAAGATCGATATCCGGCCAATCCTCAGGTGACAGAACTTCACAAGAATCTTTGGGTTCCGGTATGCCCCATATGCCTGGCTCCAGATCCTGTTCTCCGGTCACTCGCCGCAACTCCATTCGAGGTGGATTCGCCAACACTTTCGGTGCAAACATCACATCTCCATGGTTCCAGCCCTCTTGAAACAGAAAAGCTGTGGATGCTTCGCTTCCATAGGACAAATAACTGAATATAACGAGTGGTCTGTTCACGACCTTACTCTTGGCCTGTCTAAGGCGTTCCAGCTCCCGCTTCACTCCAGCGTTAATCTTAGTCATCGCCTGCTGATGCATGCTTGCATCCATCAGATCACGGCTCTGCCTCAGTCTGGATCGAAGCTGGCTTTTCAGTTCCGCATGATCCTGCATATCCTTGAATAACCTCCTGTTGATCGGGAAGGTAGAAAAAAGCGCTCATTAAAAAAAATATATGTTATGACCAGTTGTCATCTTGTTGAAATGGTTAAAATGATTCATTTTCTGCAAAATCCTCATGTAATAACATGCCTTCTTTCAGTTTATCATTGATTGATCAAAAAGACTACATGCCCCATGCGTTACCAATCGGTGCAATTGCTCTGTATTTCATGTAAACTGAGATGTAGTTGTCATATCAAGAACTGGACCTATGGAGGAACTTAATTTTATGCTGCTGCAAGTATCCGGAATTATCAAACGTTTTGGTGTCGATCCAATCCTGGACGGCGTGAACTTACAAATATTAGAACGCGAGCGCATCGGCCTCGTTGGTGTAAACGGTGCAGGAAAATCCACTTTGCTCAAAATTGTAGCCGGTGAGATGTCCTATGACGGAGGACAGATTTTCAAATCCAAAGAAACCACGCTCGGTTACCTGGCTCAGAACAGCGGGCTGCAATCCGATCGCAGCATCTGGGAAGAAATGATGAACGTGTTCGCTCACCTGACACAGGCTGAAGCTGATCTGCGTCAGATGGAGCGCGATATTGCCGACCCTGCCCAGATGGAAGACGAGAAAAAGTACGCGGACCTGCTGGAACGTTATGCGAAACGCTCCGACTGGTTCAAGGACCATGGCGGTTATGAGATGGAAACCCGCATTCGCAGCGTACTGCACGGGATGGGATTCGGCGAATTTTCACCAGACACCCCCATTGCTACGCTGAGCGGCGGGCAGAAGACACGCCTTGCGCTTGCTCGTATTTTGCTTCAGGCACCCGATCTGCTCATGCTGGACGAGCCTACCAACTATCTCGATATCGCCACCCTTACTTGGTTGGAAGATTATCTGAGAGGTTATTCAGGCGCACTGCTCGTGGTATCCCATGACCGGTACTTCCTTGATCGACTCGTAACGACCATCGTTGAGATCGAACGTCACCGCTCCAAAAAATATACGGGCAATTACAGCCGTTATATGGAGCTCAAAGCTGCCGAGTATGAAACTCAGATGAAGCAATATGAGAAACAACAGGGTGAAATCTCCAAGATGGAAGATTTTGTTCAGAAAAATATCGTACGTGCTTCGACGACCAAACGGGCGCAAAGCCGGCGCAAAGCCCTCGACAAAATGGAGCGCCTTGATAAACCGATGGGAGATTTGAAAAAAGCCCATTTTTCCTTCGAAACCGCCGTGATGTCTGGCAAGGAAGTGCTTCGTGTGGATCAGCTGTCTGTTGCTTATGACGAGGCTTCTCCATTGTTCCGCAACGTCTCCTTCGATCTGCGGCGCGGGGAAACGGTTGCTCTGATTGGTCCAAACGGTATTGGTAAATCCACCATGCTGAAGTGTCTTACGGGAAGTTTACGTCCGGTAACCGGGGAGATCCAATGGGGAACGAAAGTACAGATTGGTTATTACGATCAGGAACAGACCGGCCTCAATCCGTCTAACACGGTTCTGGAAGAACTGTGGAGTGCCTATCCCGGGATGGAAGAAGCACGCATTCGGACCGTACTGGGGAACTTTTTGTTCAGCGGTGACGATGTACTCAAGAAGATATCCTCCCTCAGCGGCGGCGAAAAAGCTCGTGTGTCTCTCTCCAAGCTGATGCTGAAGGAAGCCAACATGCTCATCCTGGATGAGCCTACGAACCATCTCGACCTGTTTGCCAAAGAAGTGCTGGAGGCGGCATTAATGGATTATGAAGGCACCCTGCTATTCATCTCCCATGACCGATATTTCCTCAACAAAATGGCTGAACGGATTGTCGAGCTTCATCCAGGCGGCACGGAACACTATCTTGGAAATTATGATGATTATGTGGAGAAAAAACAGGAGCTTGAGGACATCGCACGCGAAGCTGCTGAGGCACGTCAAGCTTCGTCCAAGAACTCGTCCAAATCCGATCTGAGCACAGCCACAACCGAAAAATCCGGAGCGGCTTCATTCGAAGCGGAAAAACAGGCGAAGCGTGAAGAACGTAACCGGCAACGCAAGCAGGAAGCTTTGGAACAACAGATTGCAGAGCTGGAAACGAAGATTACAGAGCTTGAGGCACAGATGGCTCTGCCTGAAATCTATCAGGATTATATGAAGCTGCAAGAACTCCAGCTACAATCGGAGAAACACAAAGCAGAACTCACCAAGGCATACGAGGACTGGGAAGAACTAGCTATGGAATAGTACGAATAGTCCAGACTCAGACCATGGCTTGATCGCGTCCATACAAGTATAGTTGTACCACCGGCTGATTCCTTATTGGGATCAGCTTTTTGTGTGTTGAGGATGAGTATTGAATCTAGGCGCCTTATGTTCTTTATGTTCCTTGAGATTGAACTCTAACATATGGAGGTTAGGGGCGCTGTTTTGACTTTTGTCAAATTTACTCGAATGAAGAGAAATATTTTTACCCCTCTTCCCCTCACACTTATCCACAAGAAAGCAAGATAGCAAGCACATTAATAAACTTAATTATACAGCGGTAGAATAGTCTTTTACACACAAAAACCATATTTATCCACTAAGTTATCCACTTTATCCACAACTTTGTGGATAGTAAGGAGTCATTCTATCCCCTAAATCCTTTTGGTTTCGAAAACTATACTGGTTTGGCTTTATCCTAGTTACCCACAATTTCCACTGGATATGTGGATAACTATAGTCACACCTTGACAAATGCATCTTCCACTCCTGAATGCTCCTCCATAATAAGACAAAAGCAGACCTCTGTGGTTCAAGGCCTGCCCGTTGTTTGCTCACTTCATGAATGTAGATTACATCGAATCGTGATTGTTACAATAGCTGCTGCAAATGCGATCTGTCCAGGAATGCTCTACACATGTGCTTCTTGTTCATGATGTTCGGAAGACTCCGCCTTCAGCCCGGCAGCATTACAAGCGGCTACATAAGCCAAACCGGCAGCCATGACGATATCATTATGTGTTGCCGTTCCCCGGAACTCACGTCCTGCACGCTCCACGGTAACTACAGCTTCCGCACTTGCACCCTCTCCACCACTCAAGGCATGCATCTCCATATCAACAAATGCAATATCATCAGAAATACTTTGACCAATTGCACGAATGGTCGCATCCACGGGTCCACCGCCAACAGCGGCGTAAGACTGTTCTCCAGCACTTGTGCGAATGCGAACGGCGGCCATTCGATCCGTCATACTGCCCGCCGTCACCTGCAATTCAACCAGTTCATAGTCCTGTGCAGGAATATTCATGGTCTGGCTAACCATCTGTAATAACTGGTCGTCACTGACCACTTTTTGCTGGTCTGCGGTTTCTTTGAACACCTCATACAATTGTTCCATCTGTTGCTCATCCGGCTCAAAACCGTATTTGCGAACCCGATCCTTCAGGGCGTGACGACCGGAGTGTTTGCCCAAAATAATCATGCTACGCGGAATACCCAGCGCTTCCGGGTCCATAATCTCATAAGTGTTCCGATTCTTCAGCAGACCATCCTGATGGATGCCAGATTCATGCTGGAATGCATTACGTCCCACCACTGGTTTGTTGTACGCAATCGGGAAGTGCATCGCACGGCTAATCTGACGTGAAGTCTCATACAGCTGATTCAGCTTAATGTTCGTCGTTGCACCAATTGCGTCTCCCCGAGTCTCCAGCGCCATAATCAGCTCTTCCAGTGCACAGTTCCCCGTCCGTTCTCCGATACCATTGATGGTCACTTCAATCTGGGAAGCCCCATTGGCAATTGCAGCCAAGCTATTGGCTACGGCCAGGCCCAGATCATTGTGACAGTGAGCACTATAGCGAACCCGATCGCCGCCTCTTGCACCCTCACGCACCCGGCGGAACATCTCGCCATACTCATGTGGCAGGGCATATCCTACCGTATCCGGCAGATTAATAATGGTCGCTCCAGCTTCAATGGCGACTTCAACCATTTCAATCAGATCGTCCATCTTGGCACGGGCAGCGTCCATAGCTGTGAACTCTACGATGTCCGTGAACTGTCGTGCATAAGATACCATCTCACGAGCAGTAGCTACCACTTCACTGCGCGGACGGCGCAGTTGATGCTCAATATGAATATCCGAAGAAGAGATAAACAGGTGAATTCGGCGCCGTGCTGCATCCGCTGTTGCTTGAACTGCTGCATCGATATCACCTTTGACCGCACGCGCGAATCCACAGATCTCCACGTTCTGCAACTGTCTCGAAATCGCCTGAACCGCCGCGAACTCACCTGGACTGGAGATCGGGAATCCAGGCTCAATGACGTCGATACCCAGAGAAGCCAGTTGATGTGCCAGTTCAATCTTTTGCTCGGGTTGCAGACTTGCTCCTGGTGCCTGTTCTCCATCACGCAGCGTTGTATCAAAAATCTCAATCATGCGTTTGTTATTAGTTGTTGTCATATCCATCAACCTCCATCAAATTTTTATAAGCATTTTCGTTACGATCCACGAGCCTCAGAACACCCGCTGATCGCCGCTCCTGTTTTTATATATTTTGTTTGTAACGCGTATGTTGTTTGTAGCTTAGTCCTTGGTAATCATTAAAGCCTGTTGAATGTTTGTGTCCTACACTTGATGTTCCATCTTCATTCATTGCTCGTTCGTTGCATATCCTGCTTACCCTCATGACAGAGTGTACGTCGACTTACACCCTGACCTTCTGACTTTTCAATCTCCATATGGTTCTTCCCATGCCCACCCTGCTGCCGGCAGCAAACACAAATAACCCGCCATCTCATATAAGAGACGGCGGGTTATTATCCCCTCCGCGGTACCACTCTTGCTTGATGGGCCAGGCTTGCGCCAGACTCCATCCACCTCGTCGTCTCCGAAATCCGCTGGATGAGCGTGCACACACGACATCACTGGAATTCGGAGAAACACCCTATAACGGGGGTTAACCGTTGCTGTGTAACACATGTTGTTGTCCATCAGGACAACTGGGCGATTAATATCGTCCCCACGCTTCCACAACTCCGTTCCCGGGCGAGATTCGAAGGATTCCAGCCACTGCGTCGCACCACCCCGCAGCTCTCTGAGCGCTTTATCGTTCTACTGCTCCCGTTCATCACATTTATAATATGACCTAACTTCATTCATCCTTATTTTGAAAATCAAAAAAAGCCTGCCACCTCATGCAATAATGCAAGAGACGACAGGCTGTTCACCTTCGCGGTACCACTCTTGTTGACTTCCTTCCTGTTCATTCAAGACAACCCCTGAATGCTTTCGCATAATCGGATCACTTGAAGCAGCCTGAAAGCCCCCTCAGTTATCGTCAGTTGATCCTTGTAATAACGGTCCTACCAACAACGGCCCATTCACGGAGGCAACCCGTAACCATGTACTTTGGGCCATGATCGGCCTTCGGATTCTCCCGGGGAGTCACCGTGTTCCATCGTTCCGCTTCCAGGTGAGTTTCAGGTTTCCTTCGACTGCGTTGCACCATACCGCAGCTCTCTAAGACCGGGAATGACCTTACTAGTCCTGTTCATCGCGTTTATCAGTTCAGGAATCTGAATTCCTGTTTAAATTTGTAACTAAATATACATTCTTTACATCCCTGTTGTCAACTCTTAATCTCAAACTGCTTGCCTATACGGACTGAACGGACCATTCCTCCAGGGAAAGTCCTGGATCTGCCTTCGCATCAAATTCAGCAATTTCTCCCCGCTGCCATTTCAGATACGCAGCCGCTCCAATCATGGCCGCATTATCTGTACAATATTCCATTGGCGGGATTAACAGTTCAAGCCCTTCCTTCGTGCAACGCTCCTGTAATGCTGAGCGCAATCCCCGGTTTGCTGCAACACCACCACACAACAGCAATTGTCGTGAACCATACTCACGCACCGCTCTAACGGCTTTCTCCACCAACACTTCAACAACAGCTTCCTGGAATCCACGTGCAACCGCAGACGGCTCCAAGGTCTCTCCGCGCATTTTGGCCTGATTGAGCGCATTCAGTACAGCAGACTTCAAGCCACTGAGACTGAAATCGTACGAACCTGCTTCCAGCCATACCCGTGGTAATGGCACTACATCCTCCGCTTCAGATGCCATCCGGTCCACATGCGGGCCACCCGGATAAGGACAGCCCAATGCACGTGCTACTTTGTCATACGCTTCGCCTACAGCATCATCACGTGTCCGACCAATCAGTTTGAACTTGCCCTCGGATTCCATATGCACGAGTTCTGTATGTCCACCGGATACGACTAGTGCCATCGCCGGGTATTGCAGTTCATGAGTAAGTCGGTTGGCATAGATATGCCCCGCAATATGATGTGTGCCAATGAGCGGTTTGCCCAGTGCCATCGCCATCGTTTTGGCCGCAACGATTCCTACCAAGAGTGCACCGACCAGCCCCGGACCTTGTGTTACGGCAATTGCACTTAGATCACGCGGACGAATGCCGGACTGTTCGATCGCCTGTTCCAGCATCAACGTAATGACTTCAACGTGTTTGCGTGAAGCCACTTCAGGTACCACTCCACCAAATGCCTTATGCGTCTCGATCTGACTTGAGATGAGATTGGATAACACTTCTCTCCCATCCTTAACTACAGCTACCGATGTTTCATCACAGCTTGTCTCCACCGCCAAAATGTAGGATGGTGCAGAATTTATTTTTTCATTGAGTTCGTTCATGAATCCAGTACGCTTCCTTCCTCTTCGCCGCTCCGGCCTGCAGACGGCAAGTTCGCCCACATAATCATCGCATCTTCCCCATTATCGGAGTAATACCCTTTACGAAGACCCGCCGATTCAAACCCTTTTTTCTGATACAAACGCTGGGCAATACTGTTCGAGACTCTGACCTCCAGCGTCATTCGTTCCATCCCGAGATAAGCCGCTGTACTCATTAATTCATCCAGTAACTTTTCACCAAGCTTGCGTCCACGGTACGCGCCTCTGACTGCAATATTGGTAATATGGGCTTCATCCATAATCGTCCACATACCTGCATAGCCAATGGCCTTGCCTTCCAATTCCATCACCATATATTTAGCAAAATGATTGTGTGTCAATTCATTTTGAAATGCTTCTTCCGTCCAGGGCAGGGTAAAGGCCTCATGTTCAATCTCCATCACATCGGGAATATCCGCAAGTGTCATGAACCTGAACTGAAGCGCTGCTTCCTGCTTATTATTCGCCACGTTGTCCATCTGCTTCCCCTCCCCCTTTAGTGCGTGTTCAAAAAGACCGGATGAAGCTAGAAATGGAGTAGCGGAGCGTAGGGAAAACTACGTGAGCAACCACAATGTTTCCAAAGGAAACATACTTCGTAAGCCTCCCGCTTATTTCGGCTGAATTCCATATTCGATGCTGATGATGCCACCAGGTATCCTTCGTAATCAAAAGCGGACTTTTTGAACAACCTCTTTTAGCCTTTGCGCAGCAGATTGGCTTCCGCTTCAGACAGCTGGGTGTAGTTCGGCACCAGCGCATGTACGTCATCACGCTGACCTGCAAGCAGCGCGGCGGCGCCAAGGCGCCCAACCCAGCGGCCTTCCAGCTCATAAGGTACGAGCTGGAGCGCCGTTCCTGCGGGGCAGCGAAGCTCCGCCGCTGCCGCAGCATGAGGGCCCGTCTCGCCGACGATCCAGACGGCTACGGGCCGCTCTTCCGGCGCCGCCTCCGCCATACGGGCGGCGAGGGCTTCCAGCCATCCGTCCATCTTGCGGATGGCATCAGGCGCCAGACGCCGGGGCGCATCGCTCCCGGCGGAGGCAAACAGCGCGGTGCACGCTTGACCGCGCCGTGCATCCACAAGCGGAACGATCCAGTGGACAGGGGCAGCACTTGTGCTGCCCTGGTCCGCGGATGGCGTTCCGCCAGCCCCTGCTGCGGCATCCTCTGCCGCAGCTTCCGCCTTGGCGGCGAGGCCGCTGTGCCAGCCGCCCCAGGCGATGGCCTGAAGGCTGGACACCCCGGCTACGGGGATGTCCCACGCCCAGGCCAGTGTCTTCGCCGCGGTCACCGCAATGCGGATGCCCGTGTACGAGCCTGGGCCAACGCCAACGGCAATGCCGTCCAGTTGGCCAGGCTGTGTGTTGCTGGCGGCCAGCAGCTGCTCCATCACCGGTACAACGTGTACCGAATGGTTGCGCTCAGCCCGTTCATTGCGTTCTTCCAGAAGCGCATGATCTTCCATCATCGCAGCTGCCATCACTGCGGTGGAGGTATCCAACGCCAAAAACCGCTGACGCGGCTCTTTTTGTAAATCTTCCATCATCATTTGACCCCATTCTGTCTGAACTGTCGGCACATGGCTGCATAAGTCTCGCCGTACCCATCCAGTGTAATCGTTCGATCCTCCAGGCCGGTTGTTTCAATCTGCACATGCAAGTGCTCTTGCGGCAGCAATTCGGGAATGATACTCGACCACTCCACCAGACTGACTCCGGCTCCATAGAAATATTCATCAAGTCCAAGCTCATCCGCTTCTTCCAGCGATATGCGATATACATCCATGTGATATAAGGGTAGACGCCCTTCGTACTCCTTGATTAGTGTGAATGTGGGACTGCTTACCACATCACGTACACCCAAATGCCAGGCAAATTTCTGTGAAAATGCCGTTTTTCCCGCGCCCAGATCACCATCCAGAGCAATCACCATGCCGGCGTTTGCCTGTCTGGCGAGTGCGGAAGCGAGTGCTTCTGTATCTGCAATGCCATGGGATTGATACACCCACTGCTCGTGCGTCTGATTCAATATTCGCCCCACCTTTGGCGGTCCAGCCGCCTGAGTTCACTTTGAACCTTATTATATCGGTCCCTTTCTTCCCCCGCAACATCCAAGAAGGCAAGCGGAAATATAACATGCATTATTAGACGTGTCTCAAAACTCGCTCAGACACCTGATAGGAAAAACCAAAAACCGGCACCTCTCGGTACCGGCCGTGTTATGCATATATTTCAGCTTTTATTCATTCTCCGATTCCTCAATAACGATATGTTACTTGTATCTACTCCTCCAAGCGATCCACACGAACCGTCTGGGTATTTCCCGGCCTGCTGCCAACCTGCACGGTCGCCATACCATTAGCTTCATCCACATTTTCGATCCAGACTGGATCTCCCTCCAATGTAACGGCAATGGTATCCTTGGAATCATAGATCGCTTTGGCGCGCTTCGCATCCATCATCTTATTCATACTCCCCTTCCGGATCATCATGTGATTCTTGAACCATGCTATCTGTTGTACTTTCACCAATATAACCGTTATCTTCCGTAACCTGTCCCCCGCCTAACCCTTCATTTACCATCCGGTCAATGTCGAGCATGAACGACTCCCGATCAAGGGGCAATTCTTCCGAAGTGACCGCTTCCCAGTTAACAGCTGTAGCAGGTATATAGAATTCTTCAGCACTTTCGGCTTCGGCAAGAGGATACGGAGAAAATGCATGCTTGTGCGCTTCTTCCTCATCACGTCTGTTCTTCAATATTGCACCTCCCGGCATATGTGCTGCGAGAATAACTACCTATCCCATGCTCATCTTCCTGTCGGAATCCAAGCATGTTTCTGTTATCATCCCCGAGTCTCGCCGAACCATACGAATTCGTTCGTCCATAAGACGATTATCCCTTGCGCCAGATGCCCATACTATTGAATAAAAAGGAATCTCAATGAAAGGAGCCGATCTATGCATACCGTCTGGAAAGGCGCAATCAGTTTTGGCCTTGTGCATGTCCCTGTCAAAATGTTCTCGGCTACCGAAGACAAAGACATCTCCATGCGTTATATCCATAAAGTCTGCGGCAGCCCGCTCGCTTATGTTCGTCAATGTCCATCCTGTGAAGTGGACGTGAAGTGGGAAGAGATTACCAAAGGCTATGAATATGAAAAGGGTAAATTCGTACTCTTCGAGAAAGATGAATTGGAAGCGTTGAATGATTCCACCAGCAAAACCATTACCATACTGGATTTTGTCGACTTGACTGAGATTGATCCCATCTATTTTCAGAAAACATATTACCTATCACCCGATCAGGCCGGTGGAAATGCCTACCAGCTGTTGATGAATGCGATGCGAGATACCGGCAAAATTGGCATCGCCAAAATCTCCATTCGCTCGAAGAGCAGTCTGGCTGCCATACGAGTACTGGAAGATTGTCTCTCCATGGAGACGATTTTCTATCCCGACGAGATTCGTCCTGTCTCCCAGGTCCCTAACTTGCCGGAAGTGCAGAACGTGAATGAAAAGGAACTCACGATGGCAAAGCTGCTGATTGACCAATTGTCCACGCCTTTTGAACCTGGTAAATACACCGATGACTATCGCAGCAAACTGCTGGATCTTATTCAGCACAAAGTGGCAGGCGAAGAAATCAAGATTGCTCCAGCCAAACCTGAAGCTAATGTGATGGATTTGATGGCTGCCTTGCAGGCAAGTATCGAGGCCGTGAAGCCTATTCCGGCTGACCCTGGGACAACAACGGCCAAGCCTAAGAAACGTGCACCGCGAAAAACGCCTGCTCAAGCGGTTGCCGGAGGAGAATCCGATACAGCTGCTGCACCAGCCAAAAGAAAAAAGGCGACTCCCAAACCAAAAGTTTGAATGTCGCTAAGCCAAGATCGATTCCGTTATATAACTCATGTAATGATGTTTACCCCGATCCGGCTTCACAGTCGGATTTTTTTGTTTTGTAAAATGCGATTGACGAAAGCTGATTTATATTTTATATTAACTTATGAAAAGTAACTTATTTATGAATATACAGTCACCCTGTAATTCTGCTTTAACAGTATGCAATTAAATAATCCGTTCTCAACGCATATACACAATTAAACGAGAATCCATATTATCTATGATCAGGAGGAAACAATCATGAATACAACGTATCAAATCCCTGCCACAACCCATCTGGGTGAAGTGAGTCTCCGAATTATGAACCTGGACCGTTCAATTAAGTTCTATACCGATGTGGTTGGATTAAAATTACTGGAGCGTACTGGCAAAGTGGCTACGTTGACAGCTGACGGAAAACAGTCCCTGCTGCGATTGGAAGAGCTCACGGATGGAATTACCCTGCCGGAACGTTCACATGCTGGCTTGTATCATTTCGCCATCCTGCTGCCTGACCGCAAGTCCCTGGGTCTTGCTCTTCGTAATCTGGCTGCATCCGGTATCGATATCGGCCAAGGCGATCACTTGGTCAGCGAAGCCTTCTATATCTCCGATCCCGATCAGAACGGGATTGAGATCTATGCTGACCGTGCACGTGATACGTGGGAACGGGATAGCGACAATAACTACGTGATGGCAAGTGATCCTGTTGATGTGGAAAGCCTGTTTGCCATATCGGAGAATGAACCTTGGCAGGGCCTGCCTGCTGGCACCGTTATTGGTCACGTACATTTCCACGTCCGCAGCCTGGAAGAAGCCCGCAACTTCTACACCGGCATACTCGGTTTTGATATCGTGGGTAACTTCGCGAACATGTCTGCACTATTTGTATCCGCAGGTGGCTATCATCATCATCTGGGACTGAATATCTGGGCAGGAGTGAATGCACCTGTCAATCCAGATAACGCTACAGGAATTGACTACTTCACCATTGTGTACGCCACAAAGGAACAATTGGAACAGGCACTTGAACAATTGCGTCAATCCGGTGCAGTCGTTACACAAGTGGAGGGAACCTGGTTTACGGTAGACCCACAAAATATTCGTATACGTCTGACAACTGCGAACTGATTTTGTTTAGGCGTTACAATATGTTTGCTTAACCACATTTTATTAAGCCCGGGTAACTGATTTCTCTACATCACAGAGGGATCGGCTGCACGGGCTTTTGGAGTTGGCTCTTATAAAACTGGCACAATTGGTACATTCTAACCAATACGTAGACAAGATATCTTAGGGAGATACCTTATGATTGAGTAGGAAGCTTGACTGTTTAGGCAGCTCGCCGTCATTGCTCATTCTGGTGCATCATATGAATTCCCGTTTTCAAAAAAATATAGTGAAATTCCGAATTAACCTGCGCTAATTGGTTGGTACGAGGAAGGAGTTCCCCATGTTCAAACCGTTGATTCCGTTCGAACCCATCTCCAGAGATACTTTGCCCACAGGGACGCAATGGATTGCCCAGGTCAAGTGGGATGGAGTCCGCATGCTTGCCTATGAGGACGGGCATGAGCTTCGCCTGGTGAATCGCAGATTACATGATCGAACCGCACAGTATCCCGAGCTGGTAACACCACGAAATTTATGTTCAGGCTCCTCCTATATCTTGGATGGAGAAGTTATTGCGCTGGACCCGGACACCGGAACACCTTCGTTTTATCATGTCCTGCGGCGGGATCGGATGAGCAGACCCGAAGGTATCGCCCAAGCCATACATCAGATTCCGGTCACATATATGGTATTTGATATCCTGTTCTATGAGGGGAAATGGGTGACGGATCAGCCTTTGGCAGATCGACAGCGCCTGTTGCACGAGGTCCTTAACACCGCTCCCCATGTTCAGGAGGTCACCAATACGCTTGATGCCGCTTCCCTGCTTACGGTCATGAGACAACATCAGATGGAAGGCATCGTCTGCAAGGATCTCACCAGCAGTTATGGCATACAGGGCAAGGACCAGCGCTGGCAGAAGGTCAAAATCATGCATGATGTATATGCCATGATCGGGGGAGTCACGTACCGGAGCGGTATTGTGAATGCTGTCGCGGTTGGTGTATATGATGGGCCAAACTTTGTCTATATTGGTCATGTCGGGACTGGCAAGCTGAACTCCAATACGTGGCGGGAACTCACACATCAAGTCGAGCCTCTGATCAGGCAGGACAGACCGTTCCATAATGTACCTGAGCGCAGTGCGGAGACCACCTGGGTGGAACCACGAATAGGAGTCAAAGTGCAGTATATGGAACTGACTCATCATAACACTCTACGCCATCCCAGTATTCAGACCTTCGCGGATGTGACCCGTGAGGATTGTCTGGCGAACCAGCTTCTTCAATGAGTCAGTCCAAGATTGATTACACATATAGGAGGTGATCCGTATGGCCCCCAAGATCCAGGGAACCATCATAATAGAAGGCACAGAGCTGACAGTCACGAACCCGGACAAGCTGTTATGGCCGGAAGCGGGTGTTACCAAAGCCATCTATCTGCAAAAGCTGGCCGCTCTGGCTCCTTATCTGCTCACGTATACGAGCAATCGACTTCTCACCACGATAAGATATCCCCACGGCGCTGGAGGGACATTTTTCTATCAAAAGAATGCCCCTGAGCCTGTACCAGATTATGTGCGGACTGAAGTTCACGACGGCATCCGCTATGTGGTCATGAATGGACTTCCCGAATTGTTATGGCTTGGCAATCTGGCCGCACTTGAATTCCATCCTTCTCTGCATGCTGTGGGAAACCATCTGCCCTGTGAATGGATGATTGATCTGGACCCCTCTCAGGAACATGAACCCCGGATCATGCAAGCTGCGCTCATCGTTGGCGAAACCCTGACTTCCCTAGGTCTGAGGTCGATTCCCAAAACTTCAGGCGCAACAGGAGTTCAGATCATCGTTCCCATTGTGCAAGGGGTAACCTTCGATGAATTACGGGATATCGGCTATTTTGTGGGGAAATATGTAACTCAGAAGCACCCGGATCTGTTCACACTGGAACGACTTAAAAAGGACCGTGGAGACCGCATTTATTTTGACTATCTCCAGCATTATGGAGGCAAAACCCTTGCCGCTCCCTATACACCACGTGCCAAATCTGGCGCCACTGTCTCTACACCCCTTACCTGGGATGAGGTTCGAAACAACGTCTCCATCCAGGATTACCATCTGATGAATATCATTGAACGCTTGAACCAAACCGGTGATTTAATCGCAGCCGTTGAACCCCAACCCGTTGAACACATTCTCAAGCATTTGAAGAAAAAATAGCCGACTCCCTCATCACAAGGGTGTCGGCTATTATCATTCATGTGTATATCAATCGCTAATGGATACCTTTTTTCTTGAAACGTCCGCCCTTCACATCATGAATGTTACCGATCGCCACAAAGGCCTGCGGGTCCCAATCTTCAACGATGGATTTCAACTTCGCTTCTTCCAAACGAGTGATAACAACAAAGATGATTTTCTTCTCATCACCGCTGAATCCACCCTCTCCATCCAGGTAAGTAACTCCACGACCGAGACGGTCCGTCAAGGCTGAACCAATATCACGATACTTCTCACTGATGATCCATACAGATTTGGATTGATCCAGTCCTTCATTCACAATATCAATCATTTTCATCGCAATGTAATAGGCAATCATGGAATACAGGGCATTCGGCCATCCGAACAGGAAACCTGCTCCCGCGAAAATAAATACGTTAATGAACAATACGATCTGTCCTACAGACAACGGTGATTTCTCACTAAGCAAGATGGCCACAATCTCCGTGCCGTCCAGTGAACCGCCAGACCGAATAACAAGTCCAACACCCACACCAAGAATCAGCCCCCCAAACACGGCTCCAAGCAATGGTTCCCCCGGTGTCAATGCAGGCACGTGGTGCAACAACGCAGTCCCTATGGACATCACCACGATCCCTAGCAATGTCGATAACGCAAATGTTTTACCAATCTGTTTGTAACCCAGAATCAGGAATGGCAAGTTAAGCAAGGTCAGGAATATTCCGAGTGGCAGATGCGTTACCTCTGACACCATAATCGAAATCCCTGTAATTCCCCCATCAATGACGCCATTGGGCACAAGGAATATTTCAAGTGATACAGCCATCAGTGCAGCACCAATCAGAATCATTACAATACGTTGCAGCAACTTTAATGTAAACACCGAGCTTTTGACACCCCGGTCAGGCTTGGATGTCAGTTCTTTAACCGTTACATTGGACATGGTATCCCCCCCGTTGGATCAGTATGTGAATCCATTTCATATATCGTTTAAGTACCGAGAGGAAACCAGCATATAGAAGAAACGTATCGTTCAGATTCTGTACGCACCCTGTAATTAAAGCACCTAAAGGTTATATGAAATGTATTCAAGATTGTCTTAATTCCGGTTTACACTTTCAAAAGAGAGCAAAAGGGAGCCTGTTTTCCCGCAGACTCCCCTCCTTCGCCAAGACATGATTTATGTAACTATTATATCATAAAAGATCAAATGTGAGCAAAATACTTAGCAAAAAGAAGATAAATTCACAAAAAGTGAACTTATCTTTAGAAATCAGCCCTAAATCGGCTAAAGAAGCGGAGAAAGCATGCGAGAAAGCATTTCCGCGCCTTTTTGCCACCGTGAACGCTTCTGAAATCCCTCCCCATCGATCTGACTGCATTCCCCGAGATCACGTTCAAAGTCAGTGATCAAACGACGAATCGCAGAGGACTCGAACAGGACAGCCGTCAACTCAAAATTGCAAAAAAAACTGCGCATATCCATATTGGCCGTGCCTACCGTTGCAAGCAACGCATCCACAATCATCACTTTGGCATGTACAAAACCTTTACGATATTGGAAGAACTCAACACCTGCTCGCAGCAACTCCTCCACGTATGAAAGTGACGCCAGATGCACGAGCTTGGAATCGGATTGATAAGGAATGATAATTTTTACATCAACTCCACTGACAGCAGCTGTTTTGAGTGCCTCATACAGCGCAGGATCAGGGATAAAATAAGGTGTGGTAATGTAAATCCGGTCACAAGCTACCGAAATAGCGCCAAAACACATTTCCTGAATGGCATCCCAGTCCTGATCCGGCCCACTGGCCAGAATCTGAATTCGCTCTTCCCCGCTACAGATATGGGGTGGAAATAATTCTGCAAGCTGGGGTTCGGTAATTCGCTCACCGGAAGCCAATTTCCAGTCGTTAAGGAACGTACTTTGCAGAAAATATACGGCATCTCCCTCAATCTGCACATGTGTATCACGCCAGAAACCCACCTCTGGATATTGTCCAAGGTAATCATCACCTACATTAATGCCACCCACGAAGCCAACCCGTCCATCCACAACGACAATTTTACGGTGATTCCGGTAGTTGACTCTTCGGTCAATCGTTGCAATCAGTGGCGGTAGAAAATAATGAAACTCCACACCTGCATCCTGCAGTTTGCGGATAAAATTCCAGCTCATCTTGTGACTGCCGAGACCGTCACAAATAAACCGAACCTTCACACCCTCCTTTGCCTTGCGTATCATGACATCCTGAAACTTCGTACTGATCACATCATCACGGAAAATGTAAAATTCCACATGCAGATGGTGCTTTGCTTGTTCCATTTCCCTCAGCATTGCTGCAAATGCCTCTTCACCATTTGTGAGCACTGTACTGTGGTTACAACCTGTAATCGGGCTCTCCGACAGATGGGATAACAGGTTAAACAATCGATGCTGGTGACTGAAACGATCGCCAGGCATCTGTTCGACATCTCCAATGATGTGGGCTTGTTCCCAGATCGTTTCCTTCATTTCACGGAAGATGCGCGATCCACCCTTGCGGAGTTTTTTTCGTTTGTTATAATCCTGCGCCACGAAATAGTACACTACAAAACCGATCAAAGGCACGCAAAACAAAATAAACAGCCAAGCCACAGCTTTAGCCGGATTACGAAATTCCAGCAAAAGAATTGTGGCTGCCTGGAAAATAAATACGAATAATATAATGACCAACCAGAACATTCGGCTTCCTCCTCAAGTGGCAAGCTTCATGACCTTGCCTTTCTCTCACCTACACAGCTTTGACGATTATGTATACAGCTAATCATAGATACCCAATGTACCCCCTATTCGTAACGTTTACTTAGATAAAACTTTACATAAGCAGACGGAATACTTGATTCTGGAAATTCAAATTTCTACTTCGTTCATTGTATATTCTGACTGTGTACCCTTCTACATATCAGATTTATCATGGAACAGATTCGCATGGTGACGCCAATCTGCTCATTCCACCTTCCAGACTCTTCCTCATTTCTTTGTCTGGAGGTGGTCTTCTTACGTAAAATTAGATATAATAGTCGTTAAAAACTTATTACTTAAAGGAGAACAGTAGTGAATGGACAGTGAGAGGTATGCGTTAAATTTAGTATTGGTTGCGATTTTGATAGGACTTTCGGCGTTTTTTGTCGCAGTGGAATTCGCTCTGGTACGGGTTAGACCGAGCCGGATCGACCAAATGATTGCAGAAGGAAACAAACGTGCGCTGGCTGTTAAACAAGCCGTTGCCAATCTGGATGGCTATTTGTCCGCCTGCCAGCTTGGAATCACGATCACATCTCTGGGACTAGGCTGGCTGGGTGAACCAACGGTAGAGAAGATTCTCCACCCTGTGTTCGAAAGCATGCAAATTCCTGAGGCGGTTTCTTCATTCTTATCGTTTGTAATCGCGTTTGCTTCCATCACGTATCTGCATGTTGTGGTTGGTGAACTCGCTCCAAAAACGATTGCAATCCGGAAAGCCGAGACTGTTGCACTACTGACGTCTACACCTATCATCTGGTTTAACCGAATTATGTATCCTTTTATCTGGCTGTTAAACGGCTCAGCGAACCAACTGGTGAAACTGTTCGGAATCAAACCTGCTTCTGAACATGAAGATGCACACTCCGAAGAAGAGTTGCAGATCATTATTAATGAAAGCTTTGAAAGTGGTAAAATCAACCAAGCCGAATTCGGTTATGTAAGCCGGATCTTTGCTTTTGATGAGATGTTAGCCAAAGAAATCATGGTACCCCGGACCGATATGGTCTGCCTTTATGTGAATAGAACAAACGAGGAAAACCTGGAGATCATTCGTGAAGAACAATATACCCGTTTTCCAGTAGTGAATGAGAGTAAAGACGATATCATCGGTATCATTAATACGAAACAATTCTTCCTGGAACTTTACGGAAACGATGAACCTGTTGATCTATCCTCCCTGATTCAGCCTGTATCGGCTGTTCACGAAACAACTCCTGTGAAGGATTTGCTCAAGAAAATGCAGAAGGATGGCGTACACATCGCCGTACTGGTCGACGAATATGGAGGAACTTCCGGAATTGTAACCATCGAGGATGTGCTTGAGCAGATTGTTGGTGAGATTCGCGACGAGTTCGACGCAGACGAAGTGGAAGATATTCAAGTCATCAATGAGAACTATGTTATTATGGACGGTAAGGTTTCCTTATCGAAGGTGAACGACATGTTTATGTCCAGCCTGGATGCAGATGAGTGGGACACCATTGGTGGATGGCTCTATAGCCATCGTCCCGAGATGAACGAACAGGAAGAATATGAGTTCGAGAATCTAATCTTTGTTTTGCTGGAAAAAGACAAGAATCGGTTCTACAAAGTGGCCGTTGTTCCCAAGGAACCACTGACCATGTCTGATTATACCGATGAAGACGAGAAAGAGTCCAATTGGTCTAAATAAAGGAACTTATAAATAAAAGGAGGAGCACTTGCCTATATTGGTAAGTGCTCCTCTTCTTATATATCGCCCCATCCGTCACTTCTCCCTGTTATCAATCAAGAATGGAACTCCCGTTTTTTAGTTTGATTTTAATACCCACTTCGCAATATCATCAATAATGGCTTTGGAGACATTAGATGGCTCAGTGTACTCTTGACCAATTGAAAGTTCATCATAGCTGGATAAAAGATGATTTACCTTTGGATAGCTATTGTACGTTACATTGGAATGACCTTGAAGAGACGATTTCCAGGTTTGGAATTGATTCATAGATACTTGCACATCGTTTTCGCCTTGGATAACAAGCATAGGTGTATTTTGTGTTCTAGCCAGTTCCGCAGGCACATAATCTCTCTGCTCAAACCACCAATAAGCAGGTTGAAGTGGAAACGCCTCAGGAAGATGATCTACAGAATATTTTGGATCTTTGACCATCGCAGCCACATTTTTATAAAAATCAGCTTGCCCTTGAATGACATCCGTGTCTAAACCTAGCTTCTTCATCCGCTCTACCAATTCATCCTGCTGCTCGGTAAGCACATCCACAAAGCTACTACTTGGTGCAGCAAGTAGAATACTTCCTGCAATATCATGTTGTTTATCCTCAGCAATGATTAACGGCATTGCAAACCCGCCTTGACTATGTCCAGCTACAAAAATCGCTGTAGAATCAATATGTGTATTCTTTTTAAGGAATTCCACTGCATCATTTACCTGATCTACGCTCTCTTGTTTTAATGTGAATTTAGGCTGTGAAGCCACCTTGTAGGTATGCTCATACGTGATCTTATCGTATCTTAATACAGCAACGCCTTGTGAAGCTAAACCTACCGCAAGATCGCGAAACGGCTTTGCACCACCAATGGCAGCATCTTGATTGCTAGGCCCAGATCCGTGTACCAGAATGACAACCGGGAAAGGTCCCTCTCCCTTGGGCAAAGTTAATGTCCCTGGCAAAGCTAGATCACCCTGACCAACCGTAATGTCTTGTTCTGTATAGGCAGATGGGTCGTCGTAGCTTGGTTTTTGATACACATCTGGAGTAGCGGCGGCAATATGCAAATCATCCACAAGTCCGTTATGATTCATTCTGACCGTAATATTTAAACGAGTTAGCTCTGTCTTAAAAGTATAGGTAACATTGCGATGCACGGTATTATTTTCTACGTGTTTAGCTATGGCTTCACTTGTAATTTTGCCATTTTGTCCTTCTAAAGCTCCCCATAGCTGACTCAACATCTTCGGTGACAACACTCCACTCACAGAGGTATGAACATACTTGGCGGCCTCCTTGCCATCGCCCTCACTTATAAGTGAAATGAATATGTCCTCAGGTGCTGCCTTCAGCGTCTCGGTCAGAAATCCCCCCTCCATATAGGTAACTCCTTTCGTTAACTGAACAGGATTGTCTAAGGATATGGCTTGCCCATTCACCATCGCCTGTTTCTCTCCTACCTTAACTACAATCGTAAGCTCACTTTTTCGTATTGTGATTTGTCCTGTTTTTTGTTGCCAAGATACCTCTGCCCCATTCTTTTCTGCAATCTCACGAATAGGAACAAGATTTTTACTACCAGCGGGTTTTTCAGCAGCTTCTGAGATGGATGTCACCGGAAGGATAAGACCTACGAAAGTAAGAGAAAGTAATAGCTTTTTCCAATTGTTCATTGTAATAACTCCTCCTAATAATTAATTTCATCTATTATATGCATAGAATTATGAGCTTTTATTGGCTCAGAACTCTGCTTAAAACAACAATAGCAATAATGAATAACACTAGGACCCAAGATAGTGGACGAGCGAAGTTAATCGTCCAGCCTATTCCATAACGTTTTTCTACGGTAAAAGAAGGATCATTGGCATTGAAGTAAATAAAGCCAAGCTTCCAATAATCATCGTCATTCACAGGCTGCTCCTTGGACCGTTCGCGATCTTCCTGATGATTCCTAATTTTTCCACCGCCTTGTCTGCCTGTGAGAGACAGCAATATAACCCCTAATAAGATCGCCACTGAAGTGATCAGACTAATCACAGTTAACAAGACTTGATTAGGAACGAACATATTGATCTGAATGAAGGCAAATAAGATGGTAAGAAGCAGGCCTGTTATGATCGTAAATAGGGACCACTTACGGCGGAATCGGATATGATCAGCAGCAAATTGGGCAGGATTAGATGGAGTAAGCTGTTGCTTGCTTGTTTTAATACTCCAGTTCATCAACATCATCAGTGCAATGATTCCTAGCTGTACAAGGTTAATAGCCAGTACCGAAAGGTAGGTTTTGGGCACACTGGAAGTGACATGGCCCTGAAGATCATATTTCATCGGAATGACGTTAGGTAGTGCGTTATAATTCAAGATTGTAATGATCGCAATGGCTACAATAATAGCAATGTGAACGAGAAACCAATAGTTGGAATAGGTGAGTTTATTTTGGCGGAAGGTGGTATCGATTTTAACCCTTGGAGATGACTCTACAGTTGTAAGTGTTTCTTTTATCTTTTTCATCTTGAAATGAAATAATATGTGTAGTGCGGCCCAGTACACAATGAATATCATTGTGCAAACACCGGTAATCATTGCGGTAGACTCTTCATTGGCAGATCGGGGTACATACAGACAAGCAAGAATAATTAACCCGTTTCCGATCAGACTTACTGTAGCAAACGTTCTCCGGAGCTTACGTAAGACTGGTGTGTAGTAATTATATTGACTTACCGTAACCCCAAAGCTAATTGTTTCCCTTGTCAGATAGGGTGCAAAGGATAGAAGTAAGGCTAATGGAACAAAGATTAAAATGATAGGCAATATACTAAATAGCTGCATACATAACACACTCCCTTGATCCTTTATTCTTTGTTGTGGCCCATCTTCACATCATCATACATTTGGTTTAACACCGTAGATAGTTCCTCTTTGGTCATTCCACGACAGATCGCTTCGGCAATAATCGGTCTTAATTCACTTTGCTGCTTTTTCAAAAAAGCATCCGTTAGACCAGGCATTCCATCAGGGTTCACTACAACTCCCTTTTGTCTATGAACCAGAATGTATCCATCTTGCTTGAGTAGTGTATAAGCCTTGTTGACGGTGTGAAGGTTAACACCGATATCTGCGGCCAAATTCCGAACCGAAGGTAACGCCTCACCTAGCTGTAACTCACCACTAGCAATGCCTTCAATAATCTGATAAACAAGTTGTGAATAGATGGGAAGTTCGGATTGCATATCCAGTTGAATAATCAAGAGTTCACCTTCTTTTTGTTATCTGTTATATATTAAATATAACAGGTATAACAATAGTAAGCAATATGTATAAAAAAAGCCGCATACCAATGGTGAGGGCAAACTTACCTGACCCTTCAGCGTTGGTATGCGGCTTATCCTGTTGAGCTTATTGGAGTGATTCAATAACAAACATTAGTAGTGGCACATGACAGCGTTGTATTTCAAATTCCATTTAAGTTTCAGTCTTATCTTCGACAATCCGATAATGGATTTTGCGAACTATAATTTTTATAATCATATACAGGGGAATAACGATGATCATACCCAAGATATTTCCCAGGTCAGCACCCACGAGCAAAAGAATAACGGTAGTCAGTGGATGAATATCGAGCTGCTTGCCATAGACATATGGAGAGATCAGGTTATCCTGAATTTGCTGTGCGATTACAATGATGACTAGTGACCAGATCGCCATCGAAGGTGATTCGATAAACGCAACAATGACAACCGGAATAGCTGCCAGCAAAGCACCCACATAAGGGATGAAGTTCAGAATAATGGATACAACCGTCAAGAGAAGCGCATATGGCAATCCAAGAAAGAGAAAACCAATATACATCAGGATACCCAAAGCCACATTAACAATGACACGGCCTACAATATAGCTGCTTAACGCTTCATCAATTTCATGAACCATTTCTTCGCCATCCTTACGATAATGTCTGGGAAGTAATAGGGTGAGGTTGGTTCCAAATTTCCTGCCTTCCTTGAGCATGTAATACAGCATAATCGGGAACGTAGCCAGAATGATGACCAGATTGGACACCACCGAGAACAATCCGGATACATAATCGGTTACCGTTGTAACCCCTTGACTCAGAAATTCGGAGAAACGTGAGAACAGATTGGAATCCTCAGGCAGATATCTGGCAAGAAAACCACTCCTCTCGAATTTATTCAACTGATCTTTGAGCGAAGTGACCAATGCCGGAGCATTCTCCACAAAATTCATCAATTGTTCACGCAGGGAAGGCCATACGAGCACACTAAAACCTGCAAGTACTAATGCAATTACGACATAAATAATCAGAACTGACAATGCACGCTTGATCTTATGCCTTTCCATATAATCGACGAGCGGACGGAGCAGATAATAGAAAAACCCGGCAATCAGCAGCGGAATAATAATGATGTGAATTAGTGAGGTCAGGGGGTTGAAAATAAAGTTCACTTTATCCCCCAGATACACGATGAGCAGCAGCAGAATAATCGCTGTGCATATACGGTAAAACTTGTTGTTTATCAAGAAACGTAATCCCTCCATACGCTGCTCTGCCAAATTGACTGCGGCGGTAATATGTATATCTAGTCATTTACTTATGATACTAAGTACCCTTAAATAACAGCCATGCCACAGGCGATGCTGAATATACCCTTTTTTTCTTTCCAAAACAGCATTGGAGCAAAAAAAGAAGCAGGCGTTAGCCTGCCACATCTCTTTTGCTGAATACAACCCAGGAAATTACCATGAAAATAACGTAATACACCGCCAGAACTGCAATAGAGAAACCCAGTGTCATTCCTGCACTTGGACCACCCATTAGCGCAAAATCCGCCCCGGAGGTCATGTATTTGCTAAGATCCATGTTGTTGAACAGAACATACTTGGCCCACTCATAACGGACCGGATTGAATATGAGTGAGAAGATACTCTGTGAGAACATAATGAACAAGGATAATCCAATCGCAAGTGCGCCTGAACGAAATACGGAGGACACCATAAAGGCAATCGCAAGTGTAATGAACAGATCAACGTACAAATATCCCCATAACGTCAAAGCATTCGTAGCCGGACTACTGCTTCCTCCCGGAGCATCATGCGAGAAAAGGATATAAGACGTTAGCATGGCCATCGCGATGATTAGCAATGTACTGACAATGCTGAAGCCAACTACGGTCAAGTATTTGGAAGCCAGAACTTTGCTTCGTGACCATGGACGGATCAGCAATAGCTTAATGGTTCCCCAGGTAAATTCGCCCGCGACCGATTCCGCTGCAATCACAACACAGAAGATCGTGTTCAGGAAAAACGTAATCTGGATGGTCGTTACAGCGGCTTCCCAGTACAAAACTTCATTGGACCCCATTCCTTCTCTCAGTAACACTGGCATTAATAGCGAGATCAGCGCCAGAATCGATAACATGATCCAGGTACGGGGACGACGGAAAATTTTCATATTTTCATTCAATATCAGATTACCGAAACTACCCAATGCCTCCACCCCCAGTGACTTGCAAGAATTGTTCTTCCAGGGTGTGAGTCACGTTACGAATACCGTATACCTGAAACCCTTCGCTAACCAGCTTGGCATTGATATCCGGAATCTGCTCACGAGACACTCGCATCACCAGGACACTGCCCTGTACGATAGCACCCTGAATCAGATCCGCAGCGCGGTCAGCATCATTCAGCTCAAAAGCAACTTCGATTAATGCATCCGAACCGGCTTCAGCCCGAAGGTTTCTTACATCGATCAGCTTGCCATTCTGGATGATGGCCACCGTATCACACATCAGCTCCATCTCTGACAACAAATGACTGGATACAAAGACCGTAATGCCTTCCTCTTGGGTGAGCTGACGCAAATAATCTCTCAGTTCACGTATACCCTGTGGGTCCAGACCATTGGTCGGCTCATCCAGTACAAGCAGCTTCGGTTTATGTAATATCGCTTGCGCGACACCCAGACGCTGGCGCATGCCCAGTGAGTAGGTTTTGACCTTATCGTGAATACGAGCCGTAAGCCCCACACGCTCAATCGTTTCCGCAATACGTTCTTTCGTAACTCCTGGCGACATGCGGGCAAAGTGAACGAGATTCTGGTACCCGGTCAGAAACTTGTACATTTCCGGATTTTCCACAATAGCTCCTACTTGAGCTACCGCCTTCTCAAATTCATTCTTCACACTGTGTCCCGAGATGAAAATGTCACCTTTACTGATGGACATCAATCCAACCATCATCCGAATCGTTGTTGTTTTCCCCGCGCCATTAGGTCCTAAAAAACCAAAAACCTGCCCCGGAGAAATATCCAGAGTCAGGTCGCTGACCAATGATCGGGAGGATATGATTTTGCTGACGCCCTGAATCCGGACGACCGGCTCCTGCTGCATTCAATCCCCTCCTTCATGGACGAGCACATAACTCATGCCCGTTTCTCATATGAACATAGTGTATCATAATCTTTAGTATATTGTCCCGCAAACTGGGATTTCCCCTGACGTTTCGCTTCAACTACACACGCTTCACAGCATCCAAGCGGCATTTCACTCCGGTAGAATCCGGTGCGAAATACGTGATTGCCTCCATTGCCCTCTTCCTTCATTTCGACAGAGCTTCTAGTGACCGACACAATCATCCCACAACTGACACAGTAAAAGCGGCCCGTTTCGATCAATAATATTCCTTCCCCTCACAAGGAGCTTAGAAGTCCTTGTTATTTGTCGTTAGAAGCTGAAAATTGATACATTTTGTATCTATCTCGTAATTTACTTGACACCGGAACTAATGTCAAGGCTTTACAGCCATAAAAACAAGCAAAACGCAAAAAAAGCTCCATAAATGCGACAAAAGTCTCGCATTTACAGAGCCTCATGTTAGGTAAATGATACAATTCGGTTCAATGTATGGATTAATATTATTTCCTGATTAGTCACTATTGTCGACCTGCGAGGTATTATCATTTTTCTGATTTGGATAATACCAGAGTAAGGTCCACTCATCGCCATCCTTTACCAGATAACAGGTCTGCAAAATATCGAATTGGCCAAAGGTCCCTGAGTACTTCTGGGTGACCCGGATTCTGAAGGCTTCTGAGAATGGCTTAACGCCATCGATCACGGTTACATCAAACTCGCGCTCCGGCTTGTCCATCTCCAGTTCAAAGGTCTCCACGCCAAAATGTTGCATAAATATATGTGCTCTGTTCTGTACGTAAGCACTCTTGGGAAACCGCTCTTTCATCAGGGGATGAAAGAGTTCCCACGAACTGCCGAAGTCACCCGTCTGCTCATATTTGTAAAACTCTTCGGCAACAGCAGCAGCTCCATCCGTTGTATCTGCCTGAAACAGATACGGAATAGTTCTGGCAATCAACCACAGCAATATTACAATGATCGCGATGAACCCGATCTTTTTGAGCAAAACATTCCGGTTCCTTCTTCGCAGCATGTCCAGTCCTCCTTGTCCTACTCCATACTTATGATGGATGGCAGACAAGTAGAAGTTGAACGATACATCTAATTTCCTGGGAAATCACTCACTGTGAATGGAAGTCCGCTTTCCCTTCCTGATCCTTCGGATAATGGACTGAAGTCCTGCATATATGGCAATCCCACAGCAGCCGCCGAGCAAGTCTACTCCAACATCACGTATAGAGCTTGTCCGGTCCGGGCTGAACTGCTGAATATACTCATCAATGGAGGCTATAACGAACACCACAGCCAGAGCAGAAACGATACTGGTCACAAGGGATGCTCTCCTGTATCGCAGCCCGCCGTACACAAGCACGGCGAGCACAGCGTATACAAATAAGTGCGCACTCTTGCGAAAGATGAACTCTGCAAAATCATATGGCCTCTGCTTCAGCGAATACTCATACTCCCCGTAAGTGAATTGCACATCAGGAAGGGTAAAACCGATGTGCAATTTTTGAGACCATTTATGAAGCCAAGGCTGAATGTCTTGCTGTTGAGAGGATTGTGTGGACATGGACCAGATGACCAGAATCCAGATCACAATCAACAGCAGAGTAATGAGAAATCCGTACGTTCTTCGTACATGCTTTTGTCTCGTGCGCCCGGAGCCCTCCTCCATCATTTTGATCTTCACCACTTTCATATCTCTCTCGTTATTCTATTGATCCAACGTACATACCTCTGCCATTCGTACCTACATATACCTGACCATAGATTTGACGGTCTGCCGCCATAATTTGCGGTTCATTGCCCAGCCCAATTCCAGTACCTAAAGGACCTATATTGTTCCAGGTTATCCCCATATCATCTGAACGGAAGAATCCATTCACATGATTTACGGTGCCATATACATAGACGGCTGGGACAAATTTGCCTGGCTGAGCCTTTCCAAAGGCAAATAATTTAGAATTCTGCACACCCTGGATCCTGGAAAATGTATTTCCCGAGTTCGTCGATGCATATAGTCCTTCGGTTCCCAAACTTACCCATACAGCATTCGCCACACCAGGTGCAGCCTCGACTTTAATGAAGCTTGTATTGATATCCGTATTAACAGGAAGGCGAACCGTATTGGCTTTGGACCAGTTGGCACCAGCATCCGTTGAGCGATACAGATAACCGGCAGCATACATATAAAATTTATATCCATTGATGCGATCTGCAGCCAGTGGATGATTATAGGCGAAGACCATTTTCCCTCCGATAGCCTGAAAAGGAGCACCATTCATATTTTGCCATGTTGCGCCACGATTCGTGCTTCTGACCGGATTACCGGTCTGGGGGTAATAAACAATTACATTTGGATTGATGGCCGAGTAAGCAACCCTGCCCAGTTTGGAGCCAGCCGGAACATTCATTGGAGTTACGGTAACTCCGTTATTGGAAGAGACAAATAAACGTGTGGTCGTACCATACCAGTCACTGCTTCCCAGAAATATCATGTAATTCGGATTTGCTTCATGATAGTCAATACTCACAATTTCTCGCATACCCGCGAGCGGAATTTTATTAAGAGGAACATCAGATACATTCTCATGTCTAAATCCGACCTGATCCGTTAAACCACTAAAGAATGAAATACCCTGAGGGGGTGTGGATGCAGTGAGTGCGACGACTTCTTCATGACCATCGGTAATGGCTTCCCAGGTACTCGCAGTACTTCCAGTCAATCCATTGGTACCATTGATGTTGTCTGTCTTGTATACGCCAAACCAGTCTGTAGCATATACGGTGCCCGGCTTATGTGGATCGAAGTTGATACTGGATGTTGCTGAGAAAAACATGTTGGGTGTCCACCATGACGGTTTGGATACCAGCGTTTTGCTCACTGTTGTCCAACTCTGTCCGCCATTAACGGAACGATACAGCGGCAGATTATCTCCGCCTGTTCGAACGGCTGCCAGGATGTGATTATCATTATTGGGATCAATCGTGATTCCATAATAAGATGAGTAACTGGAGCTGGGTGTTATATTCGTCCACTGCACACCATTGAACTTGTAGACGCCTTGATTATCCGTGGTCACATACAACGTGCCGTTCTTCGCCACAGTCATACGGGCAGGATATTCGGGGCTTCTCCCGGTAAGTTGCCAAGTGGTCTGCCCATTGCTTCTTGGTGCTTTGCTATACACACCAATGCCGCGAACCCCCGCATACACAACTTGACCTTGCTTCGTCACGGGATTCAATCCATAAGCTACACTCCGAATTCCCTCACCGGATAGCCCGCTAGGTACATCCCATACCTTGCTCCACGTGGCTGCACCATCACTGGAAGTGTACAATCCATCATATCGTGTACCCACGTGCAGGTAATTGGAGTTCGTGGGATTAACTGCGATGCTCTCTCCCATGGCACGATGGATATTTCCATTCGATTCATTCCGAAGATTGAGTCCGGTTCGAATCCAAGTCTCTCCACGATCAGTGGATTTCAGAATATCGCTCGGCCCCACATTCCCGTACTTACCTGCCGCGATATACACGATATTGGGGTTTTGCTGATCCAGCGCAATCCCATCCACACCGTACAGATTGCTGTCCTCATCTCCGAAATGATCAAGTAGCGGGACCCAGTCTCCTGAGGCTTCATCCAACCGATAGGCTCCTCCAACGTCAGTTCGAGTGTAAACCAGATCAGGCTCAGTCGGATGAATGACCACCCCCGTAACGTACCCCCCACCACCAATAGGTATATTCTTCCATTGATAGTTTTGAGCTGATTGAACATAATTTGTACTTGCCGGTATCATGAGCATATACATTAGTAGCACAATCAGGGACAATTTCAATAGCCTGGAGATACGCATCTGGTTCACCGCCCTATCCGATCATTTTAAATGTTCTTCAATCATCTGATGTATCCTGTCTCGTTCCGATTGTTCCACGATATAGTAGTACACTCCATCAATTTTCTTGCCCGTGCCTTTGATCTCAACAGACTCGATATGATTCAGCACCGGGCGGTAATTGGAGAACATCTGCTTCATTTCATCAAAGGTAACGTCAGTTCTCACGTGAGCACTCACTTGATCCAGCAACGTCTCCAGTTGCAACACGTTGGATACCTGAACCGCATTCTTCAGCACTTGTTTGATAATCTCCCGCTGACGGTCATTCCGCCCGAGATCCCCCTTCGGATCATCATAACGCATTCGCGAGAATCCCAAAGCTGCTGCACCATCCAGATGAATATTTCCCTGCTCGAACCGATAACCCTCATAGTCAAATGCAAACGGGTTATTCACATCCACTCCACCCACCATGTCGATGACCTGTGCAAAGCCCTCCATATTCAATTTCATGTAGTAGTGTATGGGAACGCCAAGCAATTGTTCCACAGTCTGCACAGACATGTTAACGCCGCCAAAAGCGTAAGCATGATTGATCTTATCCTCTGTACCATGTCCTACAATACTTGTTCTGGTATCTCGGGGGATGTTAAACATAAGTGCGGATTGTTTTGCAGGATTAACACTTAATACAATCATGGTGTCGGAGCGCCCCCGATCATTCATACGTTCATCCACACCCAGAATCAAAACATTAAAAGGTTCTTCTTTCTCCATGTCCACAGGGAATTCTCCCCCACCCCGCTGGTCTACAATAGATACTTGCTTGATGGGTTCCCGGGGTTCATACATTTGATCCGCCGCTGATTTAACATGCGAATACAGATACACAGAATATCCAATCATGACGACTGCTACAAGGGAAATGACACCTAACGTTATTTTGATCCCGCGTCTCATGTTATGGCCTCCGTCAGATGACTGCCGTTTTTCTTCCATCAATATTGGTTAGACCTGGACGACCAACGGAATAGTATTGGAAGGATGTATCTTTAATCTGATCTTCTCCGTAGATGTTTCTTCCATCAATCAGGATGGGTTGATTCATATGCGCTGCCAAATCAGTCAGATTAACCTCCATGAACTCTTGCCATTCCGTCAGAACACAGAGTGCGTCAGCACCTTCCGCCGCTTTCATGGCACGCTCTTCCCACGTAATGGATGGGGAATCCACCTCTTTGCGGAAGTTCTCGGTAGCGATGGGGTCATACGCACGAATCACTGCCCCCTGCTCAAGCAAACGCTGAATGATCTCAATCGCCGGAGCATCACGAACGTCATCGGTATCCGGTTTGAAAGCGAGCCCCCAGATGGCAATCTCCTTCCCTTCGAGTGAGCCCAGTGCGTCTTCCAGTTTTCGTATTACGTTGAAGCGTTGATCCTTGTTCACTTCCACCACGGACTTCAGCAGTTTGAAGTCATAATCCACATTACCTGCAATTTGAATCAGAGCCTGTGTATCCTTAGGGAAACAGGAACCTCCGTACCCAATGCCTGCCTTGAGAAAGGAGGCACCGATTCGTCTGTCATAGCCCATACCTTCGGCAACGCGGCTGACATCTGCACCTACTTTTTCACAGATGTTAGAGATTTCGTTGATAAATGAGATTTTGGTCGCCAGGAAAGCGTTGGATGCATATTTAATCATTTCAGCCGAGCGAATATCCGTAACAACAATCTGATCGGTTAATGGCTGATGCAGCTCCTTTAGTGTGGCAACCGCCCGCTCACTATGTGTCCCAATGACTATCCGGTCAGGATAGAGCGTATCCTGTACAGCGGTACCTTCTCGCAGGAACTCCGGTACCGATGCCATGTCAAATGGATGATTGGTCAAACTGCTGATCCATTCCTGAATACGATCGTTGGTTCCGACAGGAACAGTGCTTTTAGTCATTATTATTTTATAATTATCCATAGAAGAACCAATTTCTCGCGCGACAAGCTCAATAAAACTTAGATTTGCTTCGCCATTCGGTAGAGATGGCGTTCCTACCGCGATGATAATGATATCCGAACGACTGATGGCATCCTGAATGTTCGTGGTGAAGGTTAGCCTTCCTGCTTTCATATTGGCATTCATGATGTCCTTCAGACCCGGTTCATAGATCGGAACATGACCGTCCGTCAGCATATTCACTTTTTCAACATTGTTGTCGACACAGATCACGTTATTTCCCAGTTCCGAAAAACATACGCCCGATACCAAACCCACATACCCTGTGCCAATCACCGTAATATTCATTCCCTAATCTCCCCCATGTCCTAATGTGTTGGTTATGCGTGCTTCACATATGTCTGAACAATGTCCTGCCATTCGGTAGACACTCTAACGATATCTTCCTCAATCAGCTGGCTGCCGATCTGTACTTCAATGATCTCCAGTTCCGTAACGGCTCTGACGGAATGAAGCATACTCCGGTCAATGATCACCGTATCTCCTTGCCCGATCATTCGGCTCTGCCCATCCAGAATCAATTCCCCTGTTCCCGATACAACCGTCCATACCTCATTGCGAAGCAAATGGTATTGATAACTCAGGTTTTTCCCGGCACTGATGCAGATTCTTTTGGTGAGAACCTCGCCGCCAGCTTCGTTTCTTGTGTAATCCAGAACCCGGTAGCAACCCCACCTGCGCTCCTCATACATGGGGCGTTGATCCTCATTCTTCAAGATTTCCTTGATACGTGGGCTCGCTTCTTTGTCACTGACGAGAATGCCATCCGGACTCACGGCGACCACCACATCCGACAAGCCCAATATGGCAACCGGAATGTTCAATTCATTGACCAGGTGCGTATTCAGGGAATCTCCCGTAATCCACCCTTTTCCTACAACTGAGCTTCCCATCTCTTCCGTGAGTGTGTTCCACGTTCCTAGATCTTTCCAGAAGCCATTATACGGAATAGCAATAATCTGATTCGCCTTCTCGACAACCTGGTAATCAAAACTGATCTTGTTCAGCCTTCCGTATTGCTTCAGCATTTCGTCATACTGTATCGGCAGTTCCATCTTAATGAGCAGATTAATTAAATATCCCAGCTTAAAAGCAAAAACCCCGCAATTCCATAATGCGGCCTGCTCAATCATGAGGACCGCATCGGATTCGCAGGGTTTCTCCTGGAACTTCGCTACATTAACGTATTCGTTGTTACTTTCACTGGGAGATGAAGATTGCGGAATGATATATCCGTACTTCTCTGACGGATACGTCGGTACCACTCCCATTAAGGCCAGATCCGCACCTGACTTATCGAGCATCTCAGGCAAGGTCGCCAGAACCTCAAAGAACTCTTTTTCAACAAAAGGATCTACTGGCAAAACTGCAATCGTCTCATTCAGACTCACACTCTCTACGGAATACAGATAGGAGGCTGCCAGTGCAATGGCTGGAAACGTATCTCTGCGTTC
The DNA here is from genome assembly GCF_018614975.1 of Paenibacillus polymyxa. Lineage (GTDB taxonomy): Bacteria > Bacillota > Bacilli > Paenibacillales > Paenibacillaceae > Paenibacillus > Paenibacillus polymyxa_E. The sequence continues at coordinate 64,511 of NZ_JAGGNR010000036.1, forward strand.
AGGCTCCACGACCAGCCTTACATCATCTCCCAGCTGAGAAGTCAGAATCTCCACCTGTGGCAAACTGGTGGCGATAAGCGCCTCTGATGCAAGTCCTGCATGATTCAACTGTCGCCATACCCGCTGTACCATCGACTCCGCATCCCCCTCAGGCCCATGGAGCACTTTAAGAAATTGCTTGGATCTGGAATCATTGGATAACGGCCAGAGACGCTTGCCAGAACCGCCAGATAACAGAATACTTCTCATAGGGCTGCACCATCCGAGAGCACAACCGTACTTGCTCCCTTGCCGGTCTCCGTTTGCTTGTTATATGTGCTGGTCTGATTGGATTCGAGTCTGCCTGCCGGATTGCTCTTGGTCCAGGCTGCATAATAATTCGAATTCTTGCCATATGAATTATCCAGCAGAATGTTCGGTTGATCCAGGAGGCAGGCCAGAATATGTCCATGCAGACGGGATGTCGTGATGGTCTGGTATTGATTGAATTCCTTTATGGCCGTATGTACCATCCGATCAGAGTATTTGTACCACAACCAGCGGGCGAAAGAGCTGCCTTTCCCTGACTTCAACCGGGATGTAATCATGCGAATGATCTTCCGGTCTACCCGGTTATACAATGTCTCCCAGTCTTTAAACGTAGCCTTGGGTCCACTGACGGATTCGTAATGCACCTGATTCTGAGTTTTCTCAATGTCTTTACGGAAGAAATACAACATCTCTGCGGTAGGCTTGCTCTTGGACTTCAGAGGCCACAATTGATGCGCCATATCCGGAGAAAGGTACACATTGGTTTGTTGAAATTCTTTACTTGCTATCTCATAAGATAATGTGTCCCGGACAAAAAAGTGTACATCCTTATGACGATTGAATACTTGGGCTGTCTTTTTCAATTCAATATCACTCTTGTAAAACATCGTCTGGGGCAGAATGACAATCCGGTGATTCGGATGCTGGGCAATCATTCGTTCTCTCAATTTCTGATGGGCAGGGTACAGATCACCAAAGTTACCTCCCCCGTGCAACACAATCGTGATCCCTTCCGGAACCTTGAGGGACAAAGGGCAATCCAGAATGCTGTATCTGGCACGTACATGAATATCATTGTCCCGGAAGAAAGCCTCAGTACCTTTCATAATCAACAAGTCGCCACCATTGCTATGCACCGGGTAATCCAGGTAATAGATTTCGGTACGCGGTGGAATGACCTTCAAAATCTGACGTAAATGTCCCTTCAACTCTTCCATTGGATGAATATTGTTAGTGCCCAGCATCTCCATCTCCTCCTTGGGTGACTCTTTTTCTTTTTTTGTTTAACCGTTCATAGAGAAACGGTATATCTTCCTTGTCATAGAACATGGCGGCAAACTTCACCTTAAATACAATCTTCATCGCGGCCACAGTAACCACCATTCGTACAATGGACCCGATCAATAAGGCAATCGCAATTCCGTTGAGCCCCCACAGCGGGGTGAATACAAAGAACAAAGCTACCGTCACCGATAAAGCAATCAACTGTCTGATCATCACAAGTCCTGGCCGACCCAGTGCATTAAATGCGGATGCCAGAATCCAGGAGCCCCCACCAATAATGCATTCCACAGCCAAAATATAAAATGCTACGCTCGCTTCCAAAAATTCGGAGCCAAACAGAAGACCCATCAGGTAGTTCCCCACAAACATGGTGGGTATTACAATGATCATCATGACCATGAGCGAGATGCGGAAGGCTCTGCCAACTGTTCGAATAATCTGCTCTTGGGGTAATCCGGTCACTTTCGGAAAAACAACATTGCTAATCGCCGTCTGAACCGCATTGTAGATTCGTGATAACGCAAATACAACGGAATACAGTCCAAAATCACGCGGGGTGAGCAAAGCCAAAATAATGATTTTATCAAACTGGGTATACAGCGTTCCTAACAATTCAACACCATACACCTTGCTGCCATAACCAAAAAGCTTCTTGGCCGAACTCTGGTCCACCCGATCCTTGAACCATCTCAGTCTCAATTCATTCCGATTGGCATAGATAGCCCACGCCACCACGGAGAAGCTGGTTACAAAATAGATCGCAGCCGCGAGCTGAATACTCAGCATGCCCAGGCCCCATAATACAAAAAGCCCGCCTACATTAAACAGGGGGATCATTAACCGGATACCATTATATACAGCGAACTTCTCCCGACTCTGCGAGAGCGCTGATATGAGATTGATGACAATAAGTACTGGAACGGTAGCAATCGTATACCATCTGGATATCTGCACGACCTCCGGCGGAAAGCTGGAGAGCCAGAAAGGTAATCCAAACCAGGCCACAACACCAATGATGATGCACACTGGAACTTGAAAAAGAAAGCTTAATCGAACATACTGTGCACTCTTCTCGGTTGCGCTCTGTTTGATGTTATAAATGATAGAAGTTGGTAGTCCGAAACCGACCAATCCGGTTAATAGCGCAGGCCAGAATAGAATAGCCGAAAACGCACCCTTTCCCTCTACGCCGAACATGCGGGACGTCAAAATGGAAGACAACATCGTCAGTGTCATGACCAGCAGATTGGTTCCACTTGTCTGAAATATGGCACTCATTAAGCCGTTTCCTCTGAATACTTTGCGAAGTGCAACTTGCGCCATAGCGATCCTCATCCCTTACTATTTTGACGAAGCGACCCAACAATCATGCCGTTTCGATAACATACTTTGGCAAGCTGACGTGTGAACCGATCTGCATTATAAATGTAAATCAGAGCCGTTGTGATCCCCTGTGCGAGCTTGATGCCATGTTTGGCAGTACGCACAACACCACGATCCTGATCCCGAATAGCATCACTCACACCCTGCCAATAGATTCGGCGCAGAAACCAGTTCTTCGTCGTTCGCTCTTTGGCTACTTTATGTTGTACCGCGCCGTAGGGCGTGTAATATACCTTGAACTTTGTCCGTATTCTTGCAATTAACTCACTCTCTTCACTGGAGAGGAGATTGTTCCCCACTCTTCCAAGGTCTTCACGGAAGGGAGCCAGTTGTTCAAAGACGGATAAGCGAAAAGCCACATTTGCACCAAATGGAATATAAGGACTTTTCATTTCCGTTACTTCATCTGCAAAATCCAGAATGGTGAACAGCGACCTGTTCTCCGGTGGAATCCACATTGGCTCAGGCACTTCCCAGATCGGATCAATCTTGCCACCGACACAACCGATATTTTCATTCATCTCAAACACGCTAACGATCTGGCGAATCCAGTCCTTGCAAGCAAAGGCATCATCATCAAGAAACAGGATATACTCGCCGCGCGCCTCGTGAATAGCCCGGTTACGGGCTACAGACAAGCCTTGCTTTTCTTCCAACACATACCGGATCGAATGGTTCTGATGCTGCAAGATGGTTTGGAGCACGATTTCCCTTGTGTTGTCTTTTGAATTGTTATCAATGAGTATGATCTCATAGTCGCTGCTTGCGTAATTCTGTTGTATTGCACTTCGTATGGCCTCTACCGCATCATGAGCACGGTTATACGTACAGATCGCGACGGTTACCTTCATCATTTCATCCCCATATTTTTCAATTAGGTCCACCCGTTCATCTGCACTAACTGGAGTACAGGGTAAGTGTCCTTTGGGCAATCACTGGCCAATCCAGCCGCTCCAACGCTTTGACAAAACCACTGCCTTCCTGGAATTCTGATTGCTTTAATCGGATCATATTCATTGCCTTGAGCAATCCATCCGGATCCGAAGGTTCATAGAGCACCGCACAATCTTCAGGCAGATATTCCTCCAACAAGCCAATCCGTGGTGCCACCACAGGTTTGCAGAAGGTCAATGCCAGAATCGCACTGCCCGAAGTCGCAATTTGCTTGTATGGAAGAATAATAGAATCGACTGCATCAAAATAGTCCGAATATTCATCATCTTCGATGAAATGAAAATGGGTATGAATATGTCCACTCTTGAGAAATTCATCTCCAAGGTCATAGTCCTTTACCTTTTTACCGGCAATCAACAGATGGGTTTGATCTGATTCCAGCTCCTTGAATGCCTCCAGCAAATCATCCACGCCCTTGTACGGCGACACCTGACCAAAGAACGCATACACATAACTATCCTCCGGAATGCCATACCGGGAGCGGATATTCACGCCTTTCCCCTGATACACTCCCTTGTAATGTCCATGCGGAATAACCTCGATCCGGCTGGAATCAATCCCAAACGTCGAACAGATCTCAGAGATCAGGGGTTTGCCCATGACAATCAGCTTGGAGCAATTTCGGACCAGTATTTTTCTCATCCAATAATCGAAGCGTGTCTTGCCGCTGTTGTGAGGCCAGATGTTATGCACCGTCCAGAACAATTTGGCCCCGCGCAAGCGTGCAAAACAGATCATCAATACATACAAAATGGATTTGATCACTGTTGCCAGCACGGATGAACCTCTGTAATAGAAGCTGGGCCAATGAAAATGCAGCACATCATTTTTTCTCAGTTTGATTAGATCTTTTTTGGTAAACTGTTTTACTTCCCATCCCTTGTTCTCAATGGAATCGGATAATAGCTCATTGAATTTATTATTCTCAATCATCTTGGGCAGCATATACACCGTCGGATTTTCCATCCAGACACCTCTTACTTTAGTTTCATTCGCACAGGTTCCTCTGTATACGTTCCAACTGCGCGCCTTGCATGAAATCTCATTAGAAATCCTTGCATCATAATTTTGGTATTACGCTTGAGCAGCACCCAATCTTTCCACCAGGGATACAGCGACAGTGCTTTTTTCAAATAAACGTTATTGCGAAGCGTATTTCTCGACCACTCGAGCATTCGATAATGGTGTAATTGACGGCGCTTCTGTTCCTTGGACATGTCATTGTAGTATTTCAAAATAATCTTGCGTTGGCCCTTATACTTGGCCGTTGTAGAGGTTGAAATTCGTGGACCACTATGGATGTTGATATCCACCAGTGGTTCTTTCACATTCACGGCGATGTAGCCTCGTTTCAATATGCGCAGATAAAAGTCATAATCCTGAGCGGATGTCAGACTTTCATCGAATCGAACTTCACGGGCCAGTGAGGTAAGTACCATGATTTTGGACGTTTCCCCAATCCAGTTGAAAGTAAGCAGATCCTCATACCGAATAACATCGCGAGATTCCACCGACAATTTCCGTTTGACCACCTGATGCTGCTCATTCGTGTATGCGAGATACTTGCTGCAAAAGGTGAATGATTCCTGTGTTCGTTCCAACACTTCCGCCTGGGTTTTTATTTTGTCAGGCATCCATTCATCATCATCATCCAGGAAGGCAATGTACTTGCCATTGGCATGGGATATTCCTACATTCCGTGCATGGTTGGCTCCTTTGGGATATGGAACCCGGATGTACCGAATCCGTGAATCTTCCCGTGTCCAAGCCTGACAGATTTCTGGCGTCTGATCTTCTGAACCATCATCCACAATGAAAATCTCCAGGTACGGATGTGTTTGCTCACGTACACTTCTCAACGCATTTTTCAATAACTCGGCCCGGTTATGGGTCGTAATGACGCAAGATACCAAGGGGTTCATTTCATCACCTTTTCCTGTTCACTAGGATACCTTCACTTGAAGTGCATCATATATTCCTGATAATCTGCCCACCAGAAGATTCATATCGAACTTATCCGATATAATCGCTCTGTTATATGAACCCATTCTTGCTCTAACCTCTTCATCCGTGATGAGATATTCCAGCGCTGAGGTTAGCCCGTGCACATCTCCCGGCTCGATTAACAGCCCATTATGACCGGATGTAATCACTTCGGGGATGCCTCCGACGGTGGTCGATATAATGGGCAAGCCACAATTCATTGCTTCAAGTATGGCCATAGGTAATCCCTCATGATAAGAAGGCAGGACCAGTAGATCCGCTTCCCGCATCAGCTTTTCCTTTTGCTCTCCGTTAATCCAGCCGAGTACATTGACACGATCCTCTATTCCATACTGCTGTACGATCGCTTTGACTTCTTCGACTTCACCATCCCCTGCAAGATTAAAGGTAGCTGTAACGCCCAGCGTCTTCAATTGCTGAATGGACTGAAGCAGATCGTAGACTCCTTTTCTCTCACCCAGTCTGCCCATGAAGAGAGCATTAACGGCTGCCTGTTGTTCTCTCACAAACGGTTCTTTGACAAAAACCCCGTTATAGAGCACCTCAATCGCTGTCTCCGGCACAATCGTAGCAAAGTATTCTTTCCACGTCTGGGACAAAACAATCAACTTATCTGCCTGATTCAGAATGTAGTGACAATACTTGCGCTGCAGAGCAAATTGATTGTAGAAATCATCAAAGCTGGCTGCATGAATATGCAGAATGACTGACTTTCGAAACAACTTTCGTGCTGTTAGCAGAAATATAGACTTCCGATAAAAGCTCCCGTTGTTCGCCATATGAATATGCACGATATCCGGCTTAAACGTGTACAGCTTCATCCAGAATTGCATGAATCCCCGTATAAAAATAAGCAGTCGTGAGAACACGCTGCCCGTGATATACGTTTCGACCCGCTGCATGGCATACATTTCCGAGATCGAAGAATCCTCAATGTTTTTGATGACACTCACTATTCCGCCCATATCCTTCAAGGATGATCCAACAACCAATACTTTTGGTTTCATGATAGACTCCTTTTTTTCATGCTTAATCTTCAGACCACTTACAGACTATTCACGTAATTTTTAATGGCTGAGATCAGATCAGACTGTTTTCTCACATAGGGCTGGAACGTCAGCTCCTCTATGCAAGGAATCAACTTTTGCAATTCAGCCTGACTCTCCGCGACGGCCACATAGCCGTTTTCCTGAAAAACCTTGGAAATCTCAAGCTGATGGTCATCCACATGCTCGCCCCATTCTTTCCGGCGTGGAATGACAATAACCGGCTTACCACGTTCAAGACAATTGGTGATGGAGCCAACACCCGCATGAGAAATAATGCATCTGCTGCGCTCCACATATTCATTCATCTCTTCCTGGGTGAGGAAAGGAATCACAGTGAAATTTCGAGGCTGATACTCGGTATATCCGGATTGGGCAACAACCTCTTCTTCAATAATTCCTCCCTCAATCGCCTCATCAATAAGCTCAAACATCCGATTGAAGGGAAAACGCTGGGTTCCAACGATAACAAATATCAAAATAAGGCCCCCCTGTACTTCGCATTGGGATAGCTATCCTGCAACGTTTCCCATTGGATAAAGAACTCATCCGAGATTTTGTACATCAATCTCCCGGTTGCGCTGGAGGAATAGATTTTGGCATAACTTTCGATATAGATCAGCTTGGCACCGAAGATTTTACCGATGAGGCAAAAAGGGTAGGTTGCTCCCGCCCCTGTTGTAATGATCACCTTTGGACGCTCACGCAGATATAGAAAGAACGACTTGATAATATTAGCCACAAAGATTAACAAGAACATCGCATTTTTACGCTCTTGCTGCATTAAGAAGTATACTTTGCCCTGAGACGATTCTACTTTTCTGCTTTTATTTTTCTCGGTAATCAGGAAATAATCATGTTCTTCAACCGCAGGAATAATTTTGGTTAATTCATCAAAATGGCCGCCTGTAGAACTGATCAAACAGACCTTCATGTTCTAATCTCCTTTGAAAAGGATACGTCCTTGGCTCGCTGTATCTGTATATCCACTTCTGCTTCAGCCCCTGACTTGGAATGGACTCCATTTCCCGTAGCATATAACGCGTTCAGGAAGATACAGAATGGAGCAATCAGATGAACCGTAGACAGGGTGTTGTCAAAAAAGGAATAGGTCAGGAAACCGATAATCATACCGGCAAAATACAACCGGATCATGCCGCCCAATCGGAAGTAAACAGCCCGGAACACCAGAATCAGCGATAGAAACAACAGGATGGCTCCAACTAAACCGCCATCGTAATAAAAACGAATGTATTCATTATGCGGAACAACGAATCCAGAAAAAATACTTCCATCATTAGCTACAAGAGTTGAGCCGAGTCCACGTCCAAATATCGGATACTCATTTGCTTTGCCAATAAAATAATTCCAGGCTACATCCCTTCCCGACAAGCCTTTGCTCTCTGACCTCATCTCATAATTGTCCCACTGCGCAATCACCATATAGGCCACAGCGACAACGAACAGAATGAGAGGAATAATGGCACTGACTCTGCCTTTGATGAAGGCTTTCAGTTGATCAAAAAGATAGACCAGAATAATCGGAATAAGCGCAATAAGTGGCCCCCTTGTTCCCGTCTGGACCAGAATGACCAGATGTGTCAAGGTAAGCATGTAATACAGAACAACCTGATGGCCTTGCTTGATCTGAATCAGACAGACGCAGATCGAGATAAAACACAACATGGCCAGATGCGCGGCGATGTTAGCACCCTGTAACCGGGTTACTCCCGACATCTCCAGGTTAGTAATGGACAATATGCCGGCGAGTTGCAGAATATAACCACCAGCAAGACTGAACAGCGGCAACCATGCGAGTACACGTATAATTCGTTGACTGATCTCTCTTGAAAAATGGGGCATCAGCAACAAAAAAGGAACAATGACTCCCAGAAAGGCTTTGAATGGATCGAGTGGACTAACCTTACTTGGCAGATCCGATAGAAAATAACTCTCCACAAATAAAAAACCAATCGCCAGTGCAGGATATATCAGATCTTTTCGAATACCAAAGCGTAAAAAAAGAGAGACGACAAAACCAAGAATCGCCAGCTTGTAGAAGGACAGCGAATCCAGTCCTGCCAGATGAATGCTAAATATTTTGTCAATAGACAATGAAAAACTTACGATGAGAATCATAAAAATCCAGCTGGGCTGTTTAATATAAACGCCCAGCAGAATCACAGCTATGAGTGCAACAACCGAGACTAGCGGAAGATAGATTGCTGCGAAGACAATTACCAGCGAAACAAGTATGATATTAAACGACTTCATGTTTAATGCAGCAAGTATACCGGTCTTTTGCATATCTGCTATGCCACCTCAAAGCCAGAATCGTGTTTCAATACGCATCCTTCGAACCTACCAGCACCTTGAACGTTCTGAAAATAATTTTGATATCCACCATCATGCTGCGCTCACGGGCATACGTCAGATCCAGCTCTACCATTTCTTCAAAACCAACACTATTTCGACCGCTGACTTGCCATAATCCCGTACATCCCGGGATCATCTGAAGACGTTGTCTGTCATAGGAAGTGTAGTTCTTCACTTCTCTGGGCAGAGCCGGTCTGGGTCCAACGAGACTCATCTCTCCTCTGAACACGTTCCACAACTGAGGCAGCTCATCCAGACTGGTTTTCCGAATGAACTTGCCAATCCGGGTAATGCGGGGATCATTTTTCATTTTAAACATATTTCCATTCACTTCATTCTGATCAATCAGCTGTTCCAGCAGATCTTCGGCATTCGCAACCATCGACCTGAATTTGTACATATGAAACTCTTTTCCATTCTGTCCTACCCGTACCTGACGAAAAAAAACAGACCCCTGCGGGGCCTCGATTTTGATCAGTAATCCGATGACCGCAAACAAGGGGCACAAAATGATCAAACCTATGAAAGAACCCAGCAAATCGAGCATTCTTTTCATAAATAGATACACTTTATCCGCATTTTGTCCTGACATCGTTGATGCATTGTACCCCAGACTTGGGTCCATAACAATCTCCGCTTCCTTCGATTGGGGAGATGGACTCATTCAAACTCCCCCCCGGCTGCATGTTCTACCGACTCTTTTTCCAGAATCTGTTGCAGAGCTTGCAGCATTGGAATTCTAAGTTCCTGTTTTTGCAGAGCAAAGTCGATGGTTGTCAAAATGAATCCCAGTTTCTCGCCCACGTCATAACGTACTCCCTCAAAATCGTAAGCATACACTCCTTGTGTCTCATTTAAGCGCTGAATCGCGTCTGTTAATTGAATCTCTCCCCCTTGACCAATCTCCTGTTGCTCCAGATGCTCGAAAATCTCTGGACTCAGTACGTATCTCCCCATAATCGCCAGGTTGGAAGGCGCTGTGCCTTGGGCAGGTTTCTCTACGAACCTGAGAACCTCTGTCAAACGGCCATCCGATTGAAGCGGGTCCACAATACCGTATCTGTCTGTTTGTTCAGCAAGTACGGTTTGTACGCCAACAATGGAATGTTGAACCTGATCATATTGATCAATTAATTGTTTGGTGCATGGCACTTCCGATACGACGATGTCATCTCCGAGCAACACGGCAAAAGGTTCGTCACCGATAAAGTTACGTGCACACCAGACAGCATGACCAAGTCCTTTGGCCTCTTTTTGTCTTATGTAGTGGATATCCACGTTAGAGGATTTGCGAACCTCTTCAAGCAGGCCCAATTTCCCTTTTTCCAGCAAATTGTGTTCCAATTCAAAAGCGTTGTCGAAATGATCTTCAATTGCGCGTTTCCCTTTACCGGTTACGATGATGATGTCTTCAATTCCAGAGGCAATGGCTTCCTCAACGATATATTGTATAGTTGGTTTGTCCACAATAGGGAGCATTTCTTTGGGCATCGCTTTTGTGGCTGGCAAAAATCGTGTACCTAGTCCAGCTGCAGGAATGATTGCTTTTCTTACTTTTTTCATAAATACCACCCTATCCTCTATTTTTTTAGTTTGATAAAAGTTGAACCAGGGCATCTAACCCGTCCTCACGTCATACCTTCGACGATTAACGTCTAAGGTTCATTGAACCCACAGCATGACCGAGTGCCTACAGTGATAAAGGTGCAGTAGACATTACCTGTTTACTTGGGAGCATTGGATGGAAGGTCTACTTCTCTCCGTAGCCCACCGGAACTGCAACGTTTTTGATATTGTTCAGGATTGCGCCCAGGATTCGTGCATTCACATGCTCCAGAGCAGCCTTAGTCTTCTTCACCAGTTCCTTCTTGACCTTGCCCGAGTTCACGACCAGCAGCACACCATCACACAGCGAACTCACAATGAGTGCATCCGTTACTGCGAGCACCGGCGGTGTATCAAACATGATGACATCATATTGATCCTCTAACTTCTCAATCAGCTTTTTCATCCGGTTGGAACCGATCATCTCGGAAGGGTTCGGCGGAATTGGGCCAGAAGTGAACAATTGGAGATTGTCGATATAGCTCTCTCTAAGCACTTCTTCCACACTGTACTGATTAGACAGCACACTACTGAGACCGATATGATTGGGTACGGAAAACACCTGGTGCAAGGAAGGATTACGCAGATCCGCATCAATCAGCAGAACTTTTTTGCCTTCCTGGGCATAGGTTACCGCCAGGTTGCTAATGGTTGTGGTCTTACCTTCGCCGGATTCAGCGGAAGCCACCATGATTTTTTTGATATGACTGTCGATTGAGGAGAACTGGATGTTCGTCCGTAATTTACGGTATCCCTCCGAGATTTGAGATTTGGAGTTAAAATAGGTCACCAGACTGTTATTTTCATTGGTTAGCCGCGACATATTTTCCATCCCCCACTTTCTGTTGAGATACGTAATTTTTCGTATTTTTCAGATCATCTTTTTTCATTTTGGATATCACCGTAAGCACAGGCAGGCCCAGCTCTTTTTCAAGTTCAGTTTCGGATTTGAATGTGTCATCCAGATAATCCAGCAGGAATACGAGTGCAATCGCGAGCACAAGACCTGCGAACAGACTGACAATGATGCTTAATGTGGTTTTCATATTAATTGGAGATGCATTACTATCCACTTTGGCTTCACTGAGGATAGCCACATTATCGATTTTCATGATTAGGGGGATTTGAGATTGGAACACGTTGGAGATGGCATTGACCGTTTTTGCGGCTTTTTCGTAGGTAGTCCCTTGTACAGTTATGCTCATCACTTGGGATTCGCTGGCTGTAGAGACGGAGGTGCTATTCATGAGCTGTGCTGAGGTTAAGCCCAGGTCTGGATACGTGGTAGCGACTTTATCCATAATGGCGGAAGATTTAATAATTTCTCTGTATGAGTTAATGAGTTTGATATTGGTTTGAATCATGCTGAAGTCCATCATCGCCTGGCCTTGAACGTTAGAGGTCTGGTTCACGATAAGCTTGGAACTTGCCTCATAGATGGGCTGGGTGAAGAAAATGCTTTTGACCCCTGCACCCACACCGGCTATCAAAGCAATTGCAACAATCAACCACAGTTTCTTTTGTAAGAGTCGAAAATATCCTTTCAGTTCCACTTTCATTCCTCCTATACGTTGTGATCTATCCTATGTAACTACCAGATGGACAGTAGCCATTTGCGAGGTTTCCAGCGTTCTGTGACCAGGCTCGAATTCGATAGAATGTGCGACGCATTCTCTGCCAGCCTCCTAACGGCTTCAGCTCCAAATCGATGCTCGATGGCCCGCTCTCCTTCACTTATGGCAAATGTCCTTTTGCACGTATCATGTGCATCTGATGAAATGAAATGAAACCCGTTTTCTTTGCAAAAATGAAAACACCACTGCCGAACTTTCCGTCCGAAAAGCCCAGTGAAAGATTGAGCTGTGAGCTGACATAGTCCGCCTTGACTCAAGTAATCAGCCAACATCTTTGGCTTCTTCAAAATGACACGATTGCGTTCCGGATGAGCAATAATAGGGGTAATTCCCGCTATTCGTAATTCATGCAGTATCCTGGGGAACTGTGAGGGAATATGACCAAAGGGCAGTTCCAGCAACATGTAACGACTTCCGGCGAGTGTGCAGCACTTTCCTGCATATAAGTCTCCAATCAGGTTGTCATGCACCCTGATCTCCTGTCCGGGACGGATCTCCAGGCGAATGTTACGTTTGCGAAGTTCTGCATGAAGCAGGTCCACGGCCTGATTAACCACCATCGGTTCATTGTTGTATTGCCCGTTCAGGTGATGCGGAGTAGCAATAATGGAGGTGATTCCAGAGGCTGCCGCCTTCTCAGCCATCGCAACGGACTGCTCCATTCGAACAGGACCATCATCCAGGCCGGATAATATGTGGCAGTGCATTTCAACCATATTCAAACTTCGTGAAATAGTATGAGCCCCCTCGCCCCTTTATTCATTGCGCAAATGCTTTTGGTGTTAAAGAACTAATGCATAACGCTATGAAATATAGTAAAATGGCGTTAAGTACATGTTTTGTTCAGAAAATGTTAAGAATTGACTTGGAATTATATGGTGAAATCAATGTAACGATAGGGTTTCTGAAGAACCTTTTGTTCTGTTGCCTTTTCATACTGAAAACGGGAAATCGCGGGAAACTGAACTTCAGTAAGCATTGTGTTTAACTGTCCAGTTATATATAGTTTCTGTTCTTGCTGAATATGCAAGTTTGAATGATACATTGTGAGCTCACCGAAGGGCTGTTTCCATTGCAACCTTGCGTGAAGTCTTACACATACATGTTGATCTTCAACATCCAAACCAATGAGCATTTCTGATGATACTGGCAAGTTCAGGTCGCTCAGGAAGGTGATTGCTTGAGTGTCCATTCCAAGTAACAGAACAGGGCGTCTTTTGCGGTCTACCATTTTCCCATGAAACTCCTGAATGTACATATGGACATTTAATTTCATATCAGCCCATTCCTGAATTATTGATTGCATGATTTCATTCCTTTAGAATGGATTAGCCTACATGGACTGCCTCTACTTCCTTCTCACAGGTATATGGTCCAGGCAACAAGGAGATACTTAAAATATCCCAAATGATACATTTTGTAACTCCATACGTCCAATTTACGATACAATACGTATCATGTCAAGCGGTATTTGGACATGGTTCTTTTGATTTACGACAATTTGAGATGTCCTTAGACAGACCTATTTACAAATGAAAATGGGTTAAAGGAAACACATGAGGAGTTACTCTTTTGCAGGAAAGCTGCCCTGATCAAACACTTGGCTCAGGATTGTTTCAATATATATTTGATGTCGTTCAGGGGGAAATAGCTTATGAGCTACGGAAATCGCATTGCTGAATTACGGGAACAGCGGGGACTTACTCAAGAAGAACTTGCGAGCTCCATTCATATTACCAGAGCTGCTCTCTCCCACTACGAGAAGAACCGGCGTAAACCGGATTTCGAAGTGTTAACGAGACTTGCTGACATCTTTGATGTGTCTATTGATTATCTTATAGGACGTACGAAGCAAAGCGATGTCGTGATGGATGAGGACGTACGTGAATTTGTGGATACCTTGGAGTTATCGGACAAAGAAGTGTTAGAACGCTTTGATCTGATGATTGATGGGAAGTCCTTAACGGAAGAAGAGGCACGTCGTTTTATTGCGTTTGTCCGCATGGAACGCAGCATGGACTAAACCCGAAAAGAGGACCCAGCTCCCGAGAGATGATATCTCTGGCTTCTGGGCTTTTTTTGTGTCCTGATTCCCCTCCATTCCATGGTTATCTATTGTGTCAAGGACGCTTGTTGTTGACGGAGGATATGAAATGGTTCCAACGCTCCGGGTCGATTCCGCATTGCAGTAAAACTTTCATGATGTCCATCTGAGTTGCTTCGACTTGTTTCCCTGTCGGCCTACGATCGTCCCTGTTTGGATGCTTCATATTCATTCCGCTAACCTCTCTTATCTATATACTTTCCCTGCCCTCCAAAACTAGCCTTATTATACTTGAGAACGTCCCTCGATGTTGTCGTCTCATGACGATAACGTTTTTTGAAGCGGTTCTAATTTTGTCGAAAGCCAAATAGGAGCTATATGGTGCCAGATTGGCAACCATATAGCTCCTATTATTCTTAATACAACCTGTTCATGCACTTCCACCTTTAAACAAGGAGGTTATTAGCCTCCAGCTCGTGCAAGTTCACGCATATTCGCTTCAAACGCTGCAAGCAGTGCTGCTTCTCCAGTCAAGCCTGTCGCCTGAACCCGTTCAATCTGCTCTGTCATACGCTTGAAGTCCTTCGGAATAACCCGAACGAACTGGTTCACTGCATCTTGCCAGTTATCCAGAATGCGCTGACCGACAGCACTTCCTGTATTGGCAACATGACGTTGAATCATGCCTCGCAGATCTGCACTTTCGGCCACATCTTCGATCCGCTCCAAAAGAACCATTTCCAGATTACAACGTTTCAGGAATGTGCCTTCCGGATCATACACATAAGCAATACCTCCGGACATCCCTGCTGCAAAGTTACGACCTGTATCGCCCAGTACAACGACACGTCCACCTGTCATATACTCACAACCATGGTCGCCTACACCTTCAACGACTACTTTGGCGCCCGAGTTACGTACAGCAAATCGCTCACCCGCAATACCACGGATATACGCTTCACCGCTTGTTGCTCCGTAGAGAGCCGTGTTACCGATAATGATGTTATCTTCCGCCTCAAACGTTGCTTTCGGAGAAGGCATCACGATGAGTTTACCTCCGGACAGTCCTTTACCTACGTAGTCATTGGAATCCCCTTCAACGGTCAAGGTCATGCCTTTAGGTACAAAGGCCCCAAAACTTTGCCCGGCAGAGCCGACAAATTTGAATTTAACCGTATCTTCCGGCAATCCTGCGAGTCCATATTTGCGTGTGATCTCACTACCCAAAATGGTACCTACTGCACGGTTAACGTTCGTAATTGGGAGCACCGCTTCAACCGGTTGACCGGATTCAATAGCAGACTGTGCCAGTGGCAGCAATTGTTGCATATCCAGCGTTTCTTCCAATTGGTGATTCTGATGCTGTGTGCGGTAACGTGCAGAGCCTTCCGGCATTTCAGGCACGTGCAGCAATACAGACAGATCCACACCTTTTTTCTTCCAGTGATCTACGGCTTCTACCGTTTCGAGGCAATCTGTACGTCCGACCATCTCCTGAATGGTGCGGAATCCAAGATCAGCCATGATCTCACGCATATCTTCAGCAACAAATCGCATGAAGTTAACCACATGAGCCGGATCACCCATATAATTTTTACGCAATTCCGGATTCTGTGTCGCTACACCAACCGGACAGGTATCCATTTGACATACACGCATCATGATACAGCCAAGTGCAACAAGCGGTGCTGTAGAGAAACCATACTCTTCTGCTCCAAGCAAGGCTGCAATCGCCAAGTCACGGCCGTTAAGCATTTTGCCGTCTGTTTCGAGGACAACACGGTCACGCAGATTGTTCAGCATCAACGTTTGATGTGTCTCTGCAAGACCCAGTTCCCAAGGCATACCTGCGTGGCGAATCGAACCTTGTGGTGATGCACCTGTACCACCGTCATAACCGCTGACGAGGATAATATCGGCACGGCCTTTGGCTACACCAGCTGCGATGGTACCCACGCCCACTTCCGATACAAGCTTCACGTTAATCTCAGCACGCGGATTGGCATTTTTCAAGTCATAGATCAACTCTGCCAGATCCTCAATCGAGTAGATATCGTGATGCGGTGGTGGCGAGATCAGACCTACACCTGGTGTAGATCCACGAACTTCAGCAACCCAAGGATACACTTTGCGTCCTGGCAGCTGTCCGCCTTCACCCGGTTTTGCTCCCTGTGCCATTTTGATCTGAATCTCATCGGCATTAACCAAATAGTTGGATGTAACACCAAAACGTCCGGATGCTACCTGTTTAATCGCACTGCGACGGGAATCCCCGTTGCTATCTTTAATGAAGCGAGCCGGATCTTCTCCGCCTTCACCCGTATTGGATTTACCACCCACACGGTTCATAGCAATGGCAAGATCTTCATGCGCCTCTTTACTGATCGAACCGAAGGACATTGCACCTGTTTTGAAACGACGCATGATATCTTCTACGGATTCAACTTCTTCGAGTGGAATGGAATCTCCAACCGGTTTCAATTTCAGCATGGAGCGAATGGTCAACAGTTGATCATTCTCACCTTGCACAAGTTTGGAATATTTTTTATACAGCTTGTAATCCCCGGTACGAACTGCGTGTTGCAACGTATGAATGGTTTGCGGATTGAACAGATGCTCTTCTCCGTCGTTACGCCATTGATAATCCCCACCGGAATCCAATACTTTATCGTTACCGTCTTTTTCCGTAAAGGCACGGTTATGATGTGTCAGCGCTTCGGCTGCCACTTCTTCCAACCCAATTCCACCGATACGGGAAGGTGTCCAGGTAAAGTAACGGTCAACGAAGTCTGATTTCAGACCCACCGCTTCGAAGATTTGAGCTCCACGATACGATTGAATCGTAGAAATCCCCATTTTGGACAACACTTTAGTAACGCCTTTGGTAGCTGCTTTAATGTAGTTTTTCACTGCCTTCTCATGCGAGATGCCACGCAGCAACCCTTGCTGAATCATATCATCCAGCGTTTCAAAGGCCAGATAAGGGTTCACCGCACTTACACCGTAACCGAGCAGCAATGCGTAGTGGTGAATATCACGCGGCTCTGCTGATTCAAGCATAATGCTGACTTTCGTTCTGGTTCCCTGGCGAATCAGATGGTGATGCAGACCTGCTACAGCAAGCAATGCAGGAATGGCAGCATTCTCTGCGTCCACCCCGCGATCAGACAGGATCAGAATGTTATGACCTTTGTCGATGACACGATCCGCAGCTTCGAAGAGCAAATCCATCGCTTTGCGTAGTCCTTCTGCTCCTTCCGCAGCGGTGAAGAAGATTGGAATCGTCATGGAGCGGAAGCCTGGGCGACGCACATGGCGAATCTTCGCAAAGTCTTCATTGGATAATACCGGTGTATCCAGACGGATCTGGCGACAGCTCTCCGGTTCAGGGTTCAGCAAGTTGCGCTCAGGACCAATGGTTGTGGCCGTAGACGTTACAATCTCTTCACGGATTGCATCGATTGGCGGATTGGTAACCTGGGCGAACATCTGTTTAAAGTAGTTGTACAGGCGCTGCGGACGATCCGACAGCACAGCCAGCGGTGCATCATAACCCATCGAACCCGTAGCTTCCATACCTGTTGTTGCCATGGGCTCCAGGATTTTACGCAGTTCTTCAAATGTATAACCATATGCCAGCTGAAGCTGGGTCACGTTATCATGTTTTGGATCCGGAAGTTCCGGTGCTTCCGGCAATTCGCTCAGATCCATCAAATGCTCATCAAGCCAATCCTGATACGGATTCTCGGCTGCAATGATTGCTTTTACTTCCTCATCCGCGATGATGCGGCCTTCTTGTGTATCCACAAGCAACATCCGACCTGGACGCAAACGATCTTTGTACAGGATCTCTTCCGGCGCGATATCAAGTACCCCAACTTCTGAGGACAGGATAATCCGGTCATCCTTGGTTACATAATAACGAGCTGGACGCAAACCGTTACGGTCAAGTGTTGCACCAATTTGCAAACCATCTGTGAAGGCCATTGCTGCTGGTCCATCCCAAGGCTCCATCATTGTGCTGTGATATTCATAAAACGCCTTTTTGGCAGGGTCCATGCCCTCATCTGTACTCCAAGGTTCAGGGACCATCATCATGGCCACGTGTGGCAGAGAACGGCCGCTCAGATACAGGAACTCCAGCGTATTATCAAACATGGCTGTATCCGAACCGTCCGGATTGATGACCGGTTTTACTTTCGCGATGTCGTTACCGAACAATTCGCTCTCGAACAAGGACTGCCGCGCATGCATCCAGTTCACGTTACCACGCATCGTGTTGATCTCACCGTTGTGGATCATGAAGCGATACGGGTGGGCACGTTCCCAGCTTGGGAAGGTGTTCGTACTGAAACGGGAATGCACAAGTGCAATAGCCGATTCAACGAGATCTTGCTGCAGATCCAGATAGAACTCTCCCACCTGCTCCGTTGTGAGCATGCCTTTATATACAATTTTGCGACAAGACAAGCTCGGAAGGTAGAATGAACCGCCTTCTGCCTCATCTGCCGAATAACGAATAGCCAGCTCAGCACGTCTGCGAATAACATACAGCTTACGCTCAAATCCAAGCTCATCCTTCACATCTGCGGATCTTCCAATAAACACCTGTCTTACATAAGGTTTCGCTGCAAGTGCAGAACGGCCAAGCATTTCATCAAAAGTAGGAACATCCCGGAAACCCAGGCACGTCTGTCCTTCTTCTTCAATAATCTTCTTAAGACTCTCTTCATGCGCACTGCGGATGGCAGGGTCCTGGGAAAGGAACAACATTCCTACGCCATAGAAGCCCTGTTCAGGCAATGCAAAACCAAGACGTTCCGCTTCCTGTGCAAAATAGCGATGTGGAATCTGAATCAGGATACCTGCTCCGTCACCGGAATTCGGTTCACTTCCCTGTCCTCCACGGTGCTCCATGTTACTGAGCATGGTCAGTGCCTGACTAACGATATCGTGTGAAGGTACTCCTTTGATGTTGGCAACAAAACCCATTCCGCATGCGTCTTTTTCGAACTGCGGGTCATACAGACCCTGTTTTGGAGGTAATCCGATGTGTCTCATGGAACGCAACCTTTCTATAATGAAGTATTTCGGAAAGATCAAGAACATAGGCAACAGGCAACAATGAAACGGGAGGAGCTGGCCTTTCGCTTGCGATAGAGCCTGCTAGATAGAAGAGGTGACAGCATGAGACTGTCAAAAATAATGCCTGCTATTGGGCAGAAGCCATTGAATGAGATGAGCTGATCCGGACGATCCGGCAAACAGCATGTATAAATCAACACGCAGTCGCTGGCACGGCTACTGAAATGGAGCGACGTTTTTTCGATATAGTTCTATTATTTTAACACCGACCTAACATCAGCGCAATTTAAACTTTTTAATACCTCTGATAAGAAATGTTTTGCAGTACAGCTTTACAGTAATGACGTTTAAACTCATCTCTTTTTCGAATAATTATACACTTTTTAAGCCAGAGTACAACTGAATTAAATTACTGACAGAAGAAAATCGTTCCATGTGTGGCCTGTGTTTAATCAGAATTCCACCAAATTTTCACTGCTTAAGCCAGCGAATCTTTACTTCGCTATGCATTTGTATACAAAATAGCCTGCAACCCCTTTTTGGGGTCACAGGCTATTTGCACTATTTGACTACTATATTGCATAATTTCACTACAAGAAAATAAAGTTTTTTTTCAAAAATATGATCCTGCTGAAGATCAGGTTCGACTTATACCGTCACAACTTGACCAGAATCAGCGAGTTCCGTTTCTTTTTTCGGACGTCTGCCATTCCAAAGGAAGTAAGCAAGCGTCAGCAGAATGGATACACCGGCATAGATACTAAGAATTCCTGCCTGATGCCACATCACATCCAGATTACCACTCGATACAACAGCCTTGAAGCCCATAATGCTGTGCGTCATTGGCAACCAAGGGCTAAATGCTTGAAGCCACGATGGAATCAGTTCAACCGGGAAGGTTCCCGCACTAGCCGCAAGTTGGAAGACCAGCAGTAGAATGACAACATAACGTCCAGGCAGATCCAGCCAAGTCACAAGTGCCTGAACAATCAACATGAAGGTCAGTCCCGTGATAATGGTGAACAGATAGAACAGCCCTACGCTGTGCGTCTCCAGTCCAAGACCGTATAACATGAAACTTGCCACGATAACTGATTGGAAAATACTCACAGACCCAAATACCAGTGTCCGGCTGACAAAACGATTCCAGCCTGTTGCACCAGGTACGGACGTTTCCCGCATTTTCAATACAATCGTGGAAATCAAAGATCCCACAAACAGACCGATCGACAGGAAGAAAGGTGTCAATCCTGTACCATAATTGCTCACGTTCTCTGCTGTGTTCTCCGAGGAGTTCACCGGTTCAGCGAACATGTTCACCACATCATCCGTTTTCTTAACTTCGGATGTTTTCTGCGCGGCATCATTCAGCTTGGTTGCAAGTTCACTTGAGCCATCTTTTAGCTCGGTAAGACCGTCAGCCAGTTTGCCCGCGCCATCACCCAGTTGCTTGGAACCATCGGTTAGTGAATTAACGCCACCACTTAGTTTACCTACACCCGTTTGCAGAGCTGTTGTCCCTGAGCCCAGCTGCTTGGCACCATCTGCAAGCAATGTACCGCCACTTGCAGCATCACCCAATTTGCCGCTGAACTGCTTCAGGCCATCAGAGAGCTTCGCTCCCCCTTGACTAAGCTGTCCTGCTCCTGCCAGCAATTGCTTCTGACCATCCACCAGCTGGTTTGCACCAGCAAGAAGTTGCTCCTGACCTCCATGAAGCTCGGCTGCACCAGCAGCCAACTGCTGGTTACCCTGATGCAGTTGATCTGCACCCTCTGCAAGTTTCTGCTCGCTCTCATGCAATTGCGCACTGCCATCCGCAACAGATTCACTTGCCGCAAGCAGTTTCTGTACATCAGCATTCTCAGCCAGTTCCGGGTTTGATGCAGCAAGCTGTTTCAATCCGGCGGCTACGCCCTGTGCGCCATCAGCTACCTTGCCACTACCATCTACAGCCGATTGCAGACCTGTTGACAGTGTACCGCTGCCCTGAACGGCACTTTGCAGACCATCCGACAGCTTTGCACTGCCCTGTTCTGACGATTTCAGACCAGCCTGCAACTTACTTGTGCCATCCAGTGAAGACTGGAGTCCGGTTTCCAACTTGGCGCTGCCATCCTTCAACTGATCTGCTCCGCTCTGAAGCTGGCTCGATGCGGCTTCCTGAAGCTGTTGCAGACCGGATACAAGATTTGATGTTCCACTTTCAAGCTTGGTTGCCCCTGTGTGCAACGCGTTAACACCATCACTTAATGGAGAAAGTCCTTCCTGAAGTTCAAGCGTTCCTGATGCAAGCTTCGCCAGGTTATCCTTGAGCTTAACAGCACCATCATCCAGTTTGCCTGCGCCGGTATTCAGTTCACCCGCCCCATCGCCTGCCTCAGCCAAGCCATCCGATACTTCGGAGAACTTGTCGAGCAACGTCTCAGCATAGGATTCTGTAACTTTGGCCGAAACCTTCGCTTTCAAGTCCTTAATGGCAGTCTTACCGATCTGTGCACCGACAAAGCTGTAATTGCCATTCGGTTCGTAGATCAGATCAGCCGGCTCCGGCTTGTCATCGAGCAATGTTGTTGCTTGGGATGAGAAGTTCTCCGGAATTGTAATTTGCATATAATATTTGTCATTACTCATGCCTTCTTTAGCTTGGCTGGCACTGACAAAATCCCATTTAAAATCGGCATTTTTCTTCAGCTCATCCACAAGATCACTACCTACATGGAGTGATTTGCCCTCCAGCTCAGCGCCTTTATCCAGATTGACAACGGCAACCGGCATCTCATCCACATGACCATACGGGTCCCAATAGGCTGCCAGATAGATGCCACTATACAGGATCGGTATAAACATAATTGCAATAACAGGGATCAACACCTTCGGGTTTCTCACGGCCGATCCCACATCCTTGAAAAACACGGATAAAGATTTCATGTCATTTTCTCCCCTTAATCTCTCTGCTCCATGAGCAGGAATAACCATAATGAAATACAATGTCGCATTCCAGAAAACATACTGAAACACGAACTGACCACTTTCCTCAAACGGTCATTTTAGAACAAAAAAACAACCTGTCTTCCGACAAGCCTCCCTGCTTGATACGCGTGAAAATCCTTATATTATAGTAGATTAAATTCGGATTACGTTACAGCAGCAATTCCTTCCATTAAGAAAAGGCGAAAGTAAGTCTTTATTTCCTCTTTGCTCAGCGGTTGATGTTGTTTGTTCCAGTCTGAGGTGAGTGCAATATACAGGCGAATCATCATAAATGCGACGACTTGCGGATCACAATCTCGAATCTCTCCATTGTCTTTCGCTTTCTCAAGCTCCTTAGCCAGAAAGTCGGAGATTACTTTCTCCACCTTGTCCAATCCTTCCTTGGCCTGCAGCGTTCCAAAGTCCTTCAGCTCCTGAGATAACTTAACGAGCAGATCGTGATCACGACGAAACTCTAACAATGCATCCAGTACCCGAAACAGATTATCGAAAAATGCACTTTCCTGATGTACTTCACGATGCGCGATGTTCTTCATTTCCTGAATCACTTCTACCAAAATCTGATCAAACAATTGTTCCTTATTGGTGAAAAACGTATAGATCGTTCCTTTGCCAACGTTCGCAATCTTGGCGACCTGATCCATCGTCGTTGCTTTGTATCCAAACATGGCAAACGACTGGGCTGCTGCATGAATAACCTGCTGTCTCCTGTCAATCGGAGCCATCGTATCCCTCCTTTAATTACATACATTCATTGTTCAATCGGTCTACATAAATGACCAAAAATACAATTCAGTCATTCGGTCAAAATCTACAATACCACCTTCGAAATAAGATTGCAACCCTAACACTTTAAAAATTGTGTTAATATTTTTTAACCTAAATGCAGTGGAAACTCCTTCTGTCGTCGTCTATAGTGTAAGATGACTCAAACAATACGTATATAAATGAAGTTAGGTTGTCTCATTGTAAGATATATGGTGTAAATATTCATAGAAGAAACATGATTTTGCGCTTCAATGTATATTCATGTAATAACGCATTCCATAGCTAGAATAAACAATGAATATCTTCATTTTGAATTAAAACTTATGAATAAAGGTGAACTCATGCGAAAACCAAGAGTGCTCTTATTATCGGAAGGTTTCGGTACCGGTCACACTCAGGCCGCTCATGCGCTGGCACATGGTATCAAAAAAGTCAGTCCACATGTTCACAGTCGTGTCATTGAACTAGGGAAATTTTTGAACCCAACGGTAGCTCCACTAATTTTCTCTGCATATCGAAAGACACTATCGGTTCAACCCAAACTGGTCAGCCTGTTGTACCGCACGCAGTACAACAAATCATTTAATGGTTTTACCAAGCTGGCGTTGCACCGAATTTTCTATACACAGACGGCACAGGTCGTATCCCAACTGAAACCCGATGCGGTGATCTGTACCCATCCTTTTCCAAATGCAGTGATCTCCCGGCTCAAACGCCAGGGTCTGAATATCCCGCTCTATACGGTCGTGACGGATTATGACGTGCATGGAACATGGATTAATCCGGAAGTGAACAAATATCTGGTCTCAACCCCTCAGGTCAAAGCATTGCTTGAGATCCGGGGTGTTGATCCCTCCCATATTCAGATCACGGGAATCCCTGTGCATCCAGACTTCTGGGAAGCAGGAGATAAGGTGAAGCTACGGGAAGAGATGGGGCTCCAGAACATGCCTACCGCGCTACTTATGGGTGGCGGATGGGGACTTTCTTTTGATGAGGATCATATGAAAGCTCTCACGTCTTGGGCAGATCGTGTTCAAATGGTCTTCTGTCTAGGAAGCAATGAAAAAATGATAGCGAAAATGAAGGAAATGCCTTGCTTCCAGCACCCGAATATTCGTATTCTGGGATATACACGGGAAGTAAGCAAACTGATGGATGTATCCGATGTGCTGATTACAAAGCCAGGTGGCATGACATGCACTGAAGCACTGGCCAAGGGTCTACCGATGTTGTTCATTCCTCCGATTGCAGGTCAAGAGGAAGAGAACTGTGAATACTTTGTACAAGCCGGATACGGCCAGGTCATTCACTCTGCCGACGTGATCACCAATCGTTTCAGACAATTATGTGAGAAGGCATCCTCTCAAGCTGAAAGCCCGCTGAACGTAGCGCATATTTCAGGTAACCATTCGGCCTATGATCCAAAGTGCTGTGCTCAAGCTGTTCATAACTTATTGTTCCCGACTACAGCCGAAGTCACAACAACCTCCGTGGAGCGCTTCACAGCAGGAATTGCTGCCACGTCCTTGTCAGGTACCAGAATACCATTCTGACGTCTCTATGGACCTATAGAACAGCTCTCACGAGGAATTATAGGGGACAAGACGATTGCTCACGATATACAAAGAAGGTTCCCTTCCAAATTTATGGAAGGGAACCTTCTTTTATTTTCACTAATTCCACCGTATGATTTGGCAGAAAAAAGGGTAATTTAGAGTATAACGATATTTTAAATAACGAAATAAAACTACGATTCAGGCTTTTTGAAGGGCCGTGTGATGCACACACAGTTAACTACCCTGCCTGTTTGCAGAATTTACAGGTCGATTACTTGTAAAAAGTATGATGACCGATCGTTTTTACTTTTTTCTGCGAACGGGCAACTGTCAGATCGTCAGCAAGTGTCAATGATAAGAAATAATACGTATCATCGGCAACTTCCTTCTTCCCGTTCAACGCAGCATTCACTGCTTTGATGCTGTCCTCGTTGGGAACCACACGTTTCATACGTCCGTTCGCTACAGGACTAAACTGAGATTTCTGATAGATGACCTTGTAAATGGTATCGGGAAAATTGGCTGACCGCAGCCGGTTTAAGACAACATTGGCAACTGCCACTTTGCCTTCGTACGGTTCACCTTCCGCTTCTGCCATGACGATTTTTTGCAGCAGATGCAGTTCTTTATCGGACACACTGTATGACCAGGTTGCGAGTTTCCCGTCTTCCTGGTTCAGAAGTTTGGTCCGTGTAAAGTATAGTTTTTGGGGGGGAGTTGTTACAGCAGCGACTTCTTTGGCACGTTTCACTTTGGCCAATTTCAGTGCAGCTTCTTTTTTGGCTTTGGCCGCAGCTACCGCTCTAGCTTTGTTCTTGGCCTTGGCTTCTTGCAGTTCCTGCTCTTCTTGAGCAGTCGTAAGCCAGTTCTTCGCTGGCAGAGATTCAGTCCACGCTACGGTTTGGGCAGACAGATTAGAGGACAGACTTGTCCCATCTTCCATCATGCGCCTCTCTTCTTGCGTAGATGTTTGGTTATTTTGCACAGAAGCCGAAAGTTCGGTCATCTGTTTGCTATCACTAGCTTCATTCCACTTCCCCGTCGCCTGAACGACATTTACCCCCACTATACATACAAGCAGCACTGATAACATCGGTGCTACCCAACGATTTTTGCTTATAATGTTCATTCGAAGATTCCTCCTGTCGAAACAATTCCCTTAACTAAGTAACCCAAAAAAAAGAATTTGAATAACGATGGCTAATATTACATAGGGATAAACGTTATGTCAATGTGATTTTATGGCATAAAAATGATTATCAGGAAAAAGAGAACGTATCCACGACCTCATACATTGGCGATTGCCCCAGCCTTGTCACATAAAGTACAACGTCCTCCACCATCCAAGAATTAACACCTGTGGAATGTTCCGGAAGCACTCCAGACACCCCTTTATTTTCATTACCTGGAAGCTGTCCCAGATATTTTCTGGCAATGGTAATGTGGGGAGCATAAGGTCTTAATTCAGCTTCATATCCAAGGGGCAAAGTCGACTGCACGATTTGTTTTTGCAATGAAAACAAGTGCTCTACCTCTCCGCCAACACCTTTCCAAAGCACCTTAGGTGCTTCTTCAAGTCCAAATGTGCCCCAGTCGGAAAGCTGAAGTTCAAACGGCTGAAATCCGCTTGCTGCTGAGCGCAAAGCTTTTCGCAGGTGCCCGATGTCACTAACTAACGTATCCCCCAGAAATTGCAAGGTTATATGATAATCCCTGTGATCTGTCCATTCACGAAAATCAAGCTTGTTCTGTACAAGCCTCGCATCCATTTGAAGAGACTGCTGAACAGCAACAGGAAGACGAATTGCTACAAACAATCTTTCCCGTCGGGATGAATGATCCTGATGTGATTGGTTATTCATTGCATACACCTCTCTAAAGTTCGCTCTATTATTTCATAACTATACATATCGTTTCAAGTTGGGTAAGTATAGAGTGACACAAATATAACCATTTGCAAATAAGGCTAGATTCCTGCATTTACCACCTTAATGCACATCCAACACCAAAT
Source organism: Paenibacillus polymyxa (assembly GCF_018614975.1). Classification (GTDB taxonomy): domain Bacteria; phylum Bacillota; class Bacilli; order Paenibacillales; family Paenibacillaceae; genus Paenibacillus; species Paenibacillus polymyxa_E. The sequence goes on from NZ_JAGGNR010000036.1 coordinate 91,288, forward strand.
CTGATACACTTTAATTATCAAACTCATCAAACTATTTATCTCAGGAGGACCACACATTATGGGTAAAATTGTATGTTTTCCATCTCTATCCGAAGAACAGCAACAACGCATTCAGAATGCTGCACCAGGATACACCCTGAAATTCGGAAAAGCCAAGGAATTGGACCCTGCTGAGTTGAAAGAAGCTGAGATTATTCTCGGCTGGTCCTCACTCGTCACAGAACATGCATTGAAACAGGACAGCCTGTTGAAGTGGGTTCAGGTCTGGTCTGCTGGTGTGGACAATCTCCCCTTCGCAGATTTGCAACAAAAGAACGTTCAGGTCACCAGTGCAAATGGAGTTCATGCGATTCCAATCACTGAGATTATTCTGGGCATGATGTTATCCCACAGTCGCTGGCTGAGACAAGCTATGCTGCATCAACAGCAGGCCGAATGGAAAGCTCCTGCCAAACCATTGCCGGAACTGCATGGCAAAACAGCGGTCATCGTTGGTGTAGGTGAGATTGGGACCGAAACGGCCCGTATTCTCAAAGCCCTCGGCATGCGCACAATCGGAGTTCGCCGTTCAGGTAAGGATGTCCCCAATGTGGATCAAATGTACGACATGACCGGTTTACATGAAGCCTTGAGCCAGGGGGATTATGTAATTAATATTTTACCGCTAACCGATGAAACCAAACATATATATGATCAAACTGCATTTGAGCAGTTCCGATCCGGTGCCTGCTTCGTCAATGTGGGCCGTGGCCCCAGTGTGAAAACGGAAGCCTTGCTGAATGCACTCCAAAACGGCCAGGTTGCCTTCGCCGCACTGGACGTGTTCGAAGAAGAACCTCTTCCGGCAGACCACCCGCTATGGGGCATGGATAACGTATTAATTACGCCTCATATCGCAGGAAGTACAGAGCAATATGCAGATCGAGCAGTCGATATTTTCGTCAAAAATCTGGAAGCTTACGTCGCTGGCGATACCCTGCCGGTGAACCTTGTGGATTATAGTCATAAATATTAACACAAACACCCGTTCCCATGCAATATTGTGCAAATCAGATCAACGATATCAATTGAACAAATAAATATTTCTGTCCTCTACGTTCTCGTGTAAATCGTTAGTTCAATTGCAATGTACACAGTAAAAAGCTCCACCACTGGAAATTTTGAACCGCTCCCTGTCAAGTAGACAGTTAAAAAAACAAAAATTAGTTCATTGAGATACCTTAGCCCGGATGACGTGCTAAGGTATCTTTCTTGTTATACAGCTCTTCGGTCT
>NZ_JAGGNR010000037.1 GCF_018614975.1 Paenibacillus polymyxa
CTATGAGGGGAGCATATCATAGCTGCAGGAGCACTCTTTTCCTTATTTGAAAACGTAAAAGCAACAGGTTACTCTGATATCAATAACTTGTCTTCAACCAATTGTCCTTGGACCAGTTCAGTTTACCTGAACCTGCACCATTGGAAGCCGTGAGGCGAGCATTCAACGTAGATGGATCATCCGTGGTATAGCTATAGGGAAGTGTCGAGAAGCCGTTCCAGGAGAACGATTTTACCACTGCCGGGATTGGCGCCAGTGGACTGCCAGGCGTATCACTGCTGCCACGGAATGAGCTTCCATCCAAGGAATACATGGTATCGTTCACTCTGATTTTGCCGGTATAGGTTGGATCTGCCGGATCAGTCTGATTGTTGCGAACAGGATACAACACGTCCTTGATGACTGATTTCTCAACCAATACAGCTCCGCTCTCTGTCGAGATTGCCCCATTGCCAATGATATCGAACTTATAACCTTTGGACGCAATCGCTGTTGCCATCGCCGTTGTAATTTTGGCTTTGGCGGCACGTGCCCCTGTCGCATCCATCACGATGTTGTAAGCATGTGCGTTGCCTCCGCGCAATCGTGGCATCCGGTCCTGAATATCTTTGTACAGATTATGGTGAAGCGTCATGGACAGGTTGGCGTTAGCTGATTCCAGGCTGGTCGAACCGACCAGATGTCCTTTCTTTTGTGGTCCCGAGATGGCGATAATATCGGCTTTGCTGAGACCTACCGCACTGCTGCGAAGGTAGTTATACATGGGATAGGAAGCCTTGTTTGCTTCCAACTCGTTAATCTGCCGGGTAACCCAGCTGTTCGAGCTACCGTCATCCCCTTTGAAGAGGGACCAGGAGATGGTCACACCGCTGGTTCCTTTTTTCGAATCGACGAGTCCGTCATAGGCTTTATTGAATGTGCAGTGATCAATCCATACGTTGCTGTTCTCCTCCAGGGTGATGTAATCCCAATCGTTCTTGTCGTAATCGCCTTTGGTGGATTCATCCCATTCCCATAACTCATCGAATTCCAGGTTGCGGATGATGACATTTGAGCTTCGTTTCACGCTGATCGCAGCGTGTTTGATCTTGGAACCATTGGCGGAGAAAATCGTGAGTCCATTGAAACCGTCAATCGTGAGCTTGCTGACACCGGTCTGTTTTAATACGGGATGTGTCAGCGCATCATTATGCTTGGCAAAAGGAGAAGTCTGCGCTGCACTCGGAATTTCATTCCATCCCAGATTCAGATCGTTCATGATCTCAACAACTTTGACGCCGGAGTTCTTTTTCAGCGCCAATGCCAGATCGGTCGCATTATACACTTTCTTATACGTGGCTGTGTTTGATTCGCTGATGATGCCGCCGCCCGCATTCCCTTGGGAGAAGCCTGTTAGATTGTAGTCTGCGTTACCCGCTGCCTGCACACTTGCCGGGCCGGACAATAAAGTTAACCCCAACGTTATAGCCAAGGCTGTGCTGCATAAGCTTCGAAATTTAGTTTTCACGATTCCATTCCTCCCAATATATGATGATGACATTCGTCCATCGCTGCCATGCCAAGTTACGAAGGACATGTTCTCAATGTAAGTTTTGAAAGCGATTACAACAATAATCCCTATCTCACATGTGGTTAGGAAAGGCTGGTATGGTAAGGGTTTGTACTGTAAGCAACCTTGAATCGTACAGAGTTAACTTGGGGAGTAAGGTTTCAGGGATATATTGTGGTAACAAGAACATTCCAGATGGGATGAAATTAAAAAGCAGGACTGCATCTGCTGCAGACCTGCTCGATTTTACTTTTTGATGGAACGTGTCCAGAAGCCGCCATGGAACTGTTTGGGCTCCACGGTAATAACAAATGCTTTGGGGTCCAGATCGAGAATTGTCTGATAGAGTAACTTCTGGTTTTTACGTTTTGCCAGAATCTCCATCACAAGCCGATCTCCATCACGTCCACTGCCCACCCATGCAGTAACACCATATCCTTTATCTCGCAGGGCATTCGCGACGCTTCCATCCAGCTGATTACAGATTACTTTAACGGTGATATAACCGAGCGCAATCTTTTCTTCAATCCACGCTCCGAGCAGCACACCCAATCCGTAACCTACCGCATATACAATCAGGGCCTCCGGTTGTTTCAGATAGTTTAGCACCAGATTCAGACCGAGTACATAGATCACAATCTCACCCATGCTGATCAGTGCGGCGATGTATTTCTGGCCTTTGAGTGTCAGAATCATCCGGAGTGTATAAGCCGATACGTATACAATCTGGATCAAAAAGATAAATACTAATATTTTAAACAATCACAATCCCTCTTTCCTGGCCTTCACAACGGAATTGGCCCTTTGCTGCATATCCTCGGCGATTTCGTATCATCTGTTCGCTCTATCTCCATCATTGGACGTTATACCCTCATTCTAAACGGTTGGATGTAAATCCGCAGGCATTTTCTGCTCTCTGGCATGCCGGAACTGCAATTATAGAACCGTTTGTACCGATTATCAACCCGGCGGAGGTCCCAGGGTCGAAAACGGGGGTCTTTGAATATGCTGTATCATCATCAAGCCAAGCACGTTGGCACAGGATCTCAGGTCAGAACCAGGATCGATGAGTCAAAACAAAAAAAGGGGGTACCGTCATGCAGCTATGGCAGGAGATGGAGCGGGAAGGCATGGAGGAACTCATTTTTTGCCATGATGCAGATAGTGGATTGAGGGCGGTCATTGCCATTCATAACACGGCCCTTGGACCTTCGCTCGGCGGATGCCGCTACTGGACGTATGCGTCTGAGGAAGACGCTGTTCGGGACGCCGTGAAGCTTGCCAAAGGCATGACGTATAAAAATGCAATCTCTGGATTGCCATATGGCGGCGGGAAAGTGGTTGTCTGGGACGCGCCCTTTGCGAAGAATACAACACCGGATGAGGGTCGTTGCGGGTCTCAAAGTGGTACGCAGGTCTCTGGAGATCTAAGGGTAGAGCAACAAAAGGGCGCTGCCGCGGAACGAGAAGTCGCCGCCGATGAGGTGATACATCAACAAGATAAAAGTCTGGATACAGACGTATCCAAGCGGGCGCAGCGCTTTCGCGCACTGGGTCGTTGTCTGGAGCGGCTGAACGGACGGTACGTGACTGGTCTTGATCTGGGTACCACGGCGACAGACATGGACCAGATCCGACTGGAGACCGCACATGTGACGGACACCACGGGTTCGCTTGGGGCGCAGGATGACTTCACTGCCGAGATGACCGCCTACGGCGTACACATCGGCATTGTGACCTCGCTGCGCCAGCAAGGCATTGCATCTTTGCAGGGCATTCCCGTTGCCGTCCAGGGACTGGGCAAGGTCGGGTATGCCCTGTGCCGTTACCTGCATGCAGCCGGGGCACGGCTCATTGTGGCAGACGTTGTACCAGAGCGTGTACAACGTGCCCTTGTGCAGTTCAGCGGCGCCATCCCGGCCGATCCGGCCCATATTCACGCCGCTGACTGCAAGGTCTTCGCCCCCTGTGCCCTAGGGGGCGTACTGACCCCGGCAACAGTGGAGGAGCTGCGCTGCTCCATCGTTGCCGGGGCGGCCAACAACCAGCTGAGTGAACGACAGCTGGTTGCAGGCCGCATGCAGGCGCGCGGCATCCTGTACGCGCCTGATTATGTGCTGGGCGCAGGCGGAATCATCTCCACCGCCTACGAGCTGGAAGGCGCCGGGCCTGACCTGATCCGCCAAAAAGTGGCGGGGATTGCAGGCACGCTGAGTAAGGTATACGCAGAAGCTGCGCAATCTGCGATCTCCACAGCCGATGCAGCTGATCAGCTGGCGGAATCCATCCTCCGAGCAGGCCATAAAAGATAGGGTGCCCCTCCTGGGGATTCTCCACTGCTTCACTCCATTTTAACGAACCTGATACACGCTATTAGCCCCTTTTAGCACGGATCTAATATCTAACGAATCACAGAAACGCTATTGTGCATAGTTTGGTCCTTTTTCAAGCTAAATAACTACTTTTTCGAGGATAGCGTTCCTGAGGTTCGTTAGAATTTATATTTCAGATTTTGACCCTGAATAGGTTGTCTCAGGTTCGTTAGCGCTGCGGCGAAGGTTTCTTTGGGGGTAGCATCACCTATCAAAAAGAGCTAACCTCGACATCAGCGTCCAGGTTAGCTCTTATACCCTCTCTTATCGTTTAGCGCTCTTACTCTCTTACTCTACTACTCAATTTTTAAACTGCAACCAGCCTCTTCTTCGCTGTCGTCTTCTCTCGAAACAGCAGCGTCCACAGCAACACATTCGCTACAATCAGTAGCGCACCATAGATCCATACGCCCCCTGACACTGAGCGGAAAAAGACATGGACTCCCCATAACATGGCGAGCACAGGGAGTGCGGCGAATACATACCAGCCATCACTTTGCTGCGCCATACTGAAGGATTGGGAGAACGGCGGCTTACGCAGCAACAACTTGCCTGCCAGTGGCACAAGCGCAGTAGCCGTCAACATAATAATCGCAATATCCGGCAGTATCCGTGATCCAAATGTCCAGGTGAACAAAATGGCATTTGCCAGAAATATAGGCAGGAACATGTTGCACAAGAACGCCTTCAGAGCGCCTTTGTATAACGCGCTATCATTCGCCATCGGTGCAGCGCGAAAGGTCCAGAACGCCTTATATTGTCCCGAAAATTTCAGCATGACCACGACCGTTACAACCAGCATTAGCACGATATAAAAGGTGTATACAAACGAACTTTGTCTAAACTCCGCCCAGGTGGAGGATTGCAGTTCGGTGAACCAGAATACATAAGGCAAAACAAATGATAAACCAAGCGATGGATACACCTTCAGCTTGAATTCCCGTTCATTACGCATCATGCTGGCTGACAGACGGAAGCAAGCCTGTTCCTCTCTCGAACGACTGACAACCTTGGAGATCAACCGATCCCATCTTCCGCGCCTGCGTCCGGAGGACTGACCCGAATGTGCCATTTTTTCCAAATACAATTCAAAGGAAGGCATAAGCTTCACATATACGATCATACTCACCACCGGAACCAGGACTGCCAGTGCTGTGAACGTATATATCCACACATTCCCGCCCCCTGCAAATAACCATTCATATGCAGCCGCATACCATAACGGAGGTAACAGCAACTGCCACCATGCCGGGGTAAATACCATACCAAAGTCAATAATGCTGAACGAACGGATGACCAGCTGATAACCGATCGCAATCCCTACCGAAAGCAGAATTTGCACCATATTGATCATATCCTTCAGCTTCTCACCATCCAGAAACTTCATCATGAACAGATAGATCAGGGACGTTGTCACCAGAATCAGCATATTGATCAGAATCAGTTCTACAAGGAAAATCAGAAAGAATCCGATCCCGTGTGTCACCAACGCGGCAATTAGCGGTATACCGGTTAATGAACCCGTCAGCAATATCAGATATACGCCCGCATGGATGGCTCGGGCCATCCCCACCGTTCGCCCATTAACGGGCTTGGTCATAATAATATTGCGATCCCGAATGTCTAGCAGCACAGAGGAAAAATCCGAGATCATGGACGTCATGATCATAAACATCAAGATGCCAAACACAAGACCCATCTGAAGCATGAAATGCCCCGTATCCCAGACGATGAAGGGAACCATCATCAGTCCCATTAATCCATACAACCACAGGGAACGAAGAAACTGATTACCTTCCTTGCGCTCCTTTTTCCCTGAATTGTTAGACAAAATGGTAGGTACTCTACGTTGATCCATCTGGAACTTCACTCGCAAAATCAGGCGCAGCACATCATAATCCGCCCCTGTTCTGGCGATGAGCGGACGAAAGCGATCCAGAATCTTGAGTGTGCGGAAGTCAGAGGATTCCTCCATATCAGTACACCTCCTGCACAATCGATACAAAACGCTCAGCAATGGCTTTATGCTCATTGAAGCCCGTCAATTGATTGAATACTTCCTCCAATGTCAATGAACCTTCCATGGATTGCTGTTGGAGCTGCTTGAACGTGCCGTCTGCCACCACGCGTCCTTCAGCGATCAGTACAATTCGACTGCTGATCTTCTCCACCACATCCATGATGTGTGACGAATAGAAGATGGTTGTGCCTTTGGCTGACAATTGCGACAAAATCTCTTTGACCACCATCATACTATTGGCATCCAGTCCGCTGAGTGGTTCATCCAGGAACAACAGATCCGGGTCATGCAGCAGCGCAGAGATCAACAGCACTTTCTGACGCATGCCTTTGGAGAAGGATGCAATGCGGGAATGATATGATTTTTCCAGTCCAAAACAATCCATCAATAGCTTGGCTTTATAATCCGCATCTTCATAGGACATACCGTATAACTCTCCCGTGAAAGTCAGATACTCCGCAGGCGTTAATTGTTCGTATAATTCCGCGACCTCCGGGACATAGCCGATTCTGCGTTTATACTCTACATCCCCATCCGCAATATCTTTACCAAAGATTCGCACCGTGCCTACATATCCTTCAACCAGCCCGAGTAAAATCTTAACCGTCGTACTTTTGCCAGCCCCGTTCGGACCAATATATCCAATCATCTCACCGCGATTGACTTCCAGATCGATGCCGTTCAGCACATAACGTCCGTTGTATCTCATACGCAAGCTTTCAATGGATAGCACTTGTTGTTCACTCACTTCGTTATCCAGCTCCTGTCTCTATCTTTTTCTACAATTCTACTAGTTTACCACAGATTGGGATGGTATTGATCGGAAATAGGTCACGATATGAGCCATCGTCTGGATATCCCCTTCGAGTAAAAGCATCACGTAACATGCGTGAATACATCACAAAGCCCCTGTCCCACCTTATGGTAAGAGACAAGGGCTTCCATTTTATGTTGAACCTTATTTTGTAATATTTAAAACGCCTTATTGCACCTTAACAATCTGAAAATGCTGATTCGTGCCGCCATTATCCGTCCACTGGATGGCCGCAGCCCCATCTGCCAGAGATTGACCGGAGATATCTAATACCTTGCCTGTACTGCGGTTTTTCAGTTTATAATAACCACCGCCTACATGGACGAGCTGCCATTGCTGGCTGGCCCAACCCCCATCATTCCACTGTTCAATGACAGCCCCATCGGTCGTGGAACCATTCTCCACACCGATCAGCTTGCCACTGGAACGGTTGATAATTTTGACATAACCGCCACCCGCATCGGTAATCTGCCACTGTTGACTGGTTGTCCCCCCATCTGCTCGCTGCTCCAGATCCGCACCGTTGGCGGAAGAACCCCCGATGACATTTAGCAACTTGTTACTTTTACGGCTAATCAGCTGATATGAAGCATTCGGGTCCCACACATCCGGTGTATTCACTCCGGTCACGGTACCTGTTGCTGTATCTATCGTAATACTGGTGGCCCAGTTCATCGCCAGACTGGTTGCACTCGGAAACGAAAGTGGCAACCAGACATACTTGGAATCCTGCACCGGTCCACTCCACGCACCAGCCCATCGGTCGCCCATGTAGAGATAGGAGGTAGTCTGCGAACCTTCTACCGGAACGACATAGGTGGATTGAGAACCATATGTTGTACTGTCGCCGAAGTTACTGAGACCGCTCCATGTGCCTGTAATGCTGGAGGCTGTGGCATATTTGGCCTGATTCGGATTCCAGCCGGTGGCACCCGAGGTGATCAGGAAGTAGACGCCGTCTTTTTTGAATAAAGCAGGTGCTTCTCGATATTGTCCGGGCCACAGTGTTGTGACAAGGGATTCCACACCCAGGAAATCCGGGGTCAGCTTATATATATTCAGATCTGCATTCACTCGAGTCGCGGAGATCAGATAAGCGGTCCCGTTATCGTTGTATACCGTCATATCTCTGGAATCATACCCAAGTGGACGATAACTGCCCACATACGTGTAATTGCCATCAACCGTATTCGAAGTAGCTACAGCCACTCGGGCCTCGCCATAATCCAGACCATTCTCTTTATGCATCCACAGCACATATTTGCCAGTCGAACTGTTATAGATGACTTTTGGGCGTTCAATGTTGGAGATATTTAACTCGGCTGCCGAGCTGCTGGTGAGCACATCATTGCGATACTCCCAGTTCTTCAGATCCGATGAACGATACACGGATACGGCCTTGAACGTTCCATTCGGGTTACGATTCTCTCCAAACCAGTAATAATACCCATTTGCCTTGATCATCCCGCCCCCATGAGCATGAACGACATTGCCATTGGTATCCTTGAACTGTACACCGTTCGTTACACTGAGCGGAGCAGCTGAAGCATTCGGTCCGGGTGCGAGCAGCATACCTATGGATTGCAAAGCCAATATCAAAACAAGCAGATAACTTAAGCGGCGGGTAAAGCGACGTGAATGTGTATTCTTTTTCAACCATCCATCGTTCATAGCCATATCGTAATGCACCTCCATGTTTTTTATGAAGCGCTTACATAAAATGAAATCGATATGTCTCATCTGCCTCCGATTGATGATGCATTTCAGCATTAGAATTCCTGGCAATACTGGCTGGGCGTTCACCTCCCTGATTCAGATTGTATCCGCCACGTTCCTGCTTGAATAGTGAACAATTCAGCGGAAGATGTACAATTTTATACTCCGCTCTCTCCATGAACAGCAAAAAGACGCTTCCCCGAAGCGTCCTCTGCTATGCTCGCCCTTATTGCTTAATCTTGGTCGTCAAAATCCTGGTCCAACGATAACACTTTACCTGTGTTGGCATCGATATCTACATCTGCTTCACCTTGAGCGGTTCTCAGCTCGATCTCATACACATAGCGACCATCATCATGATCCAGCTCAACTTTGGTTACTTTACCACCCGTAACTTGTTTCAACGCAATGTTTGAAGCTTGGGATGCCGTCAATTTGACCTGCTTTGAAGCAGAGCTGTTAGATGTATTGCCTGTTACAGTACCTTTATAGTCATCGTCATCGTAGTCTTCATCATCCACGACCGCCAGGATTTTGCCTGTATAAGCATCCAGACGAACGACAACATCATTTTTGCCTTTTCGATCGATCTCAACTTCATAGAACGTTTGGCCGTTTCTACGCTCCAGATCCACGTCATCCACTTTACCATCGGCTGCTTTTAACGCCAACGCTTTTGCTTGTGATGCATTCAGCAATTTACCTGTGCTGTTCTGATTCTGTGTTACAGATTGTGTTGTTGACGTGGGTGTATTTTGCACCGATTGTCCGTTCACATTCCCGCTAGCCGCTACGGCTGATCCACCAAGTAATACTGCTGCTGACAAGCTACCAATCCAAAGTTTATGTTTGTTCATCATCATCATTCATCTCCTCGTTGTTGTTGTTTTCGTTCTCGTCTACATTTATAGAATAACCTGCAGGAATGAGAGATCAGCGAGAGTTAGATTAGAATTTGATGAGAAAATGAAGAGAATGCTCATTTAACAGGTATTCATTGTCCATCTAATTGAAAAAGATGACCCCTAAACTCGGAATCATCTCTCTAAATCAGTTTAACACTATATTTAATGTATTCCTTGCAACATGTTAATCCTCGTCCTCATCCCAAGTCACCGAACGAATCGCTCCCGAGATGGCATTCACCTGCACAATCGCTTCCCGGCCATCCTCCAGATCAATTTCAACCAGATAATACGGATTCCCGCTATTGGTTCCACGCAGTTCGATGTCGTCCACTTCCCCCGGGACCTCCGCAAGTGCCTTCTGCTTGGCTTGTTTCTCGCTCAGAAACTGAGGTTTGGGTTCATCCCTGGTTGGTTCAGTTGTCGGGGCTGCTATTGTGTTGGAAGCTATCGTCTCTCCCGTGTATGGATCAATCGTGAGTTCTTCACGGCTGTTATCCTTCGCCTTCACGACCGCAGTGTATACCGGACTGCCTTGCTGCTCCACAAGTTCAAGCGAGATTAATTGGTTATCTGTTTGTTGTTTTAACAACGCCGTCTTGATCTGCTCGCGGCTCCATAACGTCTTCTCTTCCGCTTGCGGGTTCGACTCCAGCCGTTTAATGGAATTCACAGCAGCTGTAACGGCATCCACTTGCACATCATATAGGCCGGTCTCCGAACGGAGCTGCATGATATACGTCCCGTCCTTCAACGTGGAATTCACAATCTCCCCTGGATATTGATCCAGTACGGATTGGGCTGCCGCATCTGCCGTAAGTACCGCACCCGTCGAATGCCACGGCTTCCACCAAGCAACAGCTGCCACAATCAGCACAACGAGAAGCCCTGCACCCCACCAAAGTGACCTTTGCGATTTCGCCCACCCATTTTTTCCCTGTTCATGCCGTTTCATCTCCGGTGGTCGCTGCTCATGCTCTGTCATCCCGTTTCCCCCCTTATAACTCCTCCATAGCCCGAGTTCTTCTGCTGTATATTCGGTCTGATTAATGGATACTAAATAAACTGAACTAATCTTTTACACAATAACGGAGAGGACAGAAATAACCTGAAAAAGCGAAGCGTTCGCCTTTATCCCCGGATTTTCCCCTTTGAGAAAAGGGAATCGAAAAATCTGGGGATAACAGCGATTGGAAGGTTGTTCTGTCATCGTAGTGTCAGTGTGAACAATCTTTAGTTCAGTTTATATAGTATATAAGAGAAGAATGAGAATTTCATGAGAGCGGGCCGTTCTGAACGGATAGAGGCAAAATAATCGAAGCCTCGGTGCCTTCAGCCTCGGTGCTGATCAATTCAATCCGAGCTCCAACTGCTCCTGCAAGCTCTTTTGCAAGTGACAATCCCAGACCCGAACCGCTTGCGCCTAGGCTACGTGTTCTGGCCGGATCAACCCGGTAGAATCGGTCAAATACCTTCTCCAGCTCGTCCTCCCCCATACCAATCCCGGTATCCACAATCCGAATACGGCACTCTTGCCCCTTGGCTTCCAGCCTGACTTCAATTGCATCTTCACTATACTTCTGGGCATTATCCAGCAAAATATACAAAAGCTGCTTCAGCTTGCTCTCATCGCTGATCGCCCATATTGGACCTGGATCCTCACACCGGACTTCACGGTGATAGGCTTCGCGAAACGTACGTGTGGAGTCTGTAGCCAGTCTCGTAATATCCACACGCTTCAACTGTACATTCCACTGCTCTGGCTGCTTCGCAAGCAGTAGCAGTTGCTCAGTCATCTCTCGCATGCGAATGGATTCGGACAGAATCGCTTCCACCGCTTCATCGAATACTTCGGGCCGCTCTTTCCCTCGCCGCTGTAGCAGACTGGCATAACTCTCAATAATGGTCAGCGGTGTTTTGAGCTCATGGGATGCATCCGAGACGAATCGTTCCTGTCGTTCAAAGTTGGATTCGAGCAGGTCCATCATCCGGTTAAACGTCTGCCCCATCGTTTTCAGTTCATCCTTCGATCCTTCCTCCAATGGAAGACGCTTGAATTGGCCGCTGGACTGAATGTCACTCATTGTGCGTGTCATTTGCTGAATCGGTCTGGTCATCCGGTTCGCCAGAATCCGGCTGGAGATAATGGCTGGAATGAGAGCAATAATCGTGACCGCTACAAGCACAGTCCGAAGTACAGACAGACGATTCTCTGTCTCTGCAATGCTCTCGGTGACCTGCACATTCACCACCTCGCCATCAGGCCAGATGACCGGGACTGATACCCACACATAACCAATCTGTTCGACTTGGGTATATTCCGATTTCTTCTCACTTTCATACTTATAAGGCAGCTTGCTGAGCTGCTCAGAAGCTGCTGTTGTTGTCACCGGGGAACTGGTGCCGTCTTCATTGACGATCCGAAGCATGCCGTTCACAGGTGCGTAGGCCCGCAACAAGTCGTCCGGCGGAATGGAGCCGGCAGACTGACGCACTCCTTTGACAATAGACTCCGCTTCCGCTTCCACCCGATTAACCTCGTTATCAATCGACATCCGTTCAAACACGATGTAGACCGACAGGTTCACCGCGATTAACAGCACAGCAAATAATACAGACGAATATCCGTAGATTTTACTGCGCAGGCTCATGACTGTTCCTTCAGGACGTAACCTACGCCCCGTACGGTATGTATTAAGGGCGGTGTGAATCCGTTATCCACCTTTTTGCGCACATAACGGATGTACACATCCACCACATTAGTATCTCCATAATAATCGTAGCCCCACACAGCCTGCACAATCTGATCACGACTGAGCACCTGACGTTGATTCTGCAGCAGATACACGAGCAGGTCGAACTCACGTGGAGTAAGCTCAATTGCAACGCCATCTCGCGATACCTCTCGTGTTCCTTCATTCAGTTTCAACCCGGCAGCCGTCAACCAGCCTGCCTCAGCTTCATCCTGATTCCCAGAAGAGTCATTGCCTGTATCAGCAGGTGTAGACGAAGCAGCGGACGAAACAACAGGCGCCACTGCACTAAGCCGCAATGCAGCCCGAACTCTGGCAAGCAGCTCTTCAATCTGGAACGGCTTGGTGATGTAGTCATTGGCTCCGAGATCCAGGCCGGATACTTTGTCTTCCACAGAATCTTTGGCAGTGAGCATAATGATCGGAACCTTAGCATCCTTGGCCCGAACTCGCCGCAACACTTCAATTCCACTCAGACCAGGCAACATCACATCAAGCAGAATCAGATCCCACTGTCCTTCTGCAACCTTCTCCAGTCCTTCTGTACCACTGCCCGCCTTGCCTACCTGATATCCCTCATACTGTAGTTCCAGTTCCAGCAGACGTGCTATTTTGGGCTCATCCTCTATGACCAGCACGGCTTCGTTCATGCAGCGCTCCCCCTCATCCCTATCATTTCATTCTCCCGTTATCTTACAATAACATTTACAATTTGCCCAAGGCGTCTTCAACCGGATGCTCTCCGGCAATCAGGTCAAAGGCCATCCGGTACGTCTTCTCTTCTTGCAAAGAAGCCACGATTACACGGGCCACATCTTCACGCGGAATGCTTCCCGGCTTCAGATCTGTTCCAACTGCAATCTTGCCCGTACCCGGTTCATTCTTCAGACCACCTGGACGTATAATCGTGTAATTGAGATCACTTGCAAACAATGCACGATCCGCATAATGTTTCGCCACGTAATAAGGCTTAATGGACTCTGACCATTTCTCCCGTTGATCTGCGCCATACGCACTGACCAGAATATATCTGGAGATTCCTTGCTGCGCTGCGGCTTCCATCGTTTTCACCGCACCGTCGAGATCAATAAGCAGTGTTTTGTCCTGACCGGTAGATCCGCCAGAACCCGCCGTAAACACAATGGCATTATGATCCTGCATTGCTTCAGCCAAGTCTTCCACACTGCCCTCAAGATCACCGATTACCACATCGGCCCCAAGTTCCTTCAGTGCGTCTGCCTGCTCTGGTTTGCGGATCATGGCCGTTACTTTATGTTTGCCTTCCTCTACCAGCTGCTCCACCACCAACTTGCCGATTTGTCCATTTGCTCCTATAACTAAAACGTTCATACGTCATTTCTCCTCTCAGTTGAACGGACCACTTGTTGCTGCTAGCCGTTCCTTTTATTTAGAGATGCTCATCCTATAATTTAAACGAAAACCGGCGCTTCTAAGCGCCGGCTTCTTGTTTATGCCCGTTCAGTACATCTATGAAATGTGAAGTCATCCATTGTCCCATTAATATGCCATATACCCTGGGTGGTTTATACGCGACCTTACATCGTCCACTTCTGCCGCACCTTTTCCCCATCTGAATATCTGTTATTTTTTGTAATCGTGACAACCAAAAAAGACGCCCAAATGGGCGCCCTTGAATGGCATTAAGATTAGTAAGCCAGTGCGAACAAACCGTGAATATGAGCCAGGTAACGGATGTTACTTGCTTCTTTCATCATGGTTGCAGGCAGACCTTTCAGACGAGTCTGGTTGCCACCGATCATGCCGACAGCATCTTTACGACCCAGACTTCCCAGTGTACCGGAGAATACTGGTGTGAAGGATTCCATTGCGCCACCTTTGAACATAACGCCCAAGTTGTGACCAATAGTCTCACCCATTTGCCAAGCCAATTGTGCTGTTGGAGGGTAAGGACGAGCGCCCTCGCTAGGGAAGACCACTGCGCTGTCACCAGCAACAAACACGTCTTTGTGAGAAGTAGATTGCAGAACTTCCGTAACTTTCGCACGGCCACGATCCACTTCAATTCCGCTGTTAGCAACAACAGCGTTGCCTTGTACGCCACCTGTCCATACGAGTGTGTTCGTAGGGATGGAGCTGCCGTCTTTCAGCAGAACTTCGTTTTCTTTCATCTCGGTAATCGCTACGCCAACGATGAAGTTAACGCCACGTTTCTCAAGACTTGATTTCGCACGCTCAACCAGCTCTGGCGGGAATCCTGCCAGGATGGAAGGACCTGCTTCAACTGTGTACAGGGATACTTCTTTGAAGTCGATGCCTTTTTCTTGGCATACTGCAGGAAGCAGGTCAGCGAATTCGCCAACAAGCTCAATACCTGTCAAGCCGCCGCCACCAATAACAAACGTAGCGTCTGCTTTGTTGCCGGACTGTTTGTAAGCATCAAGACGTGCTTCAACATGTGCACGAATACGGTTTGCATCGCTAACCGATTTGAGCGTGAAGCTGTACTCTTGCAATCCCGGAATTCCGAAGAATGCCGTTTCGCTGCCCAGGGCAACGACAAGTGCATCATAAGAGTATGTGGAGCCGCTGGTCATCAGAACTTTCTTCTCGTCCGGCTTGATTGTATCCACCGTATCGATTTTCAAGTTCACGTTTTTGCCACGCAGCAATTTTTCGAGTGGAAGAGCAACTGCTTGTTCAGCAATGCTTCCCGCTGCAAGACGGTGCAGTTCCGTGATAATTTGGTGTGTAGGGTAACGGTTCACGACAGTAATTGTCGCTTCTTCCGGAGACAAGTATTGACGCGCAGTCAATGCAGTCAACAGACCGCCGTATCCTCCACCCAAGATCAAAATTTGCTTCGACATATCCATCCTCCGTTCTTCTAAGTCTTAACGTTTCTGTTGTTGTCGCTCGTTCAGGATGCTCAGGAAAGATTGAGCAAAACGAAGCGATTGTTGTACGTTTGGATCTTTGAGCATTTTCAGCATAGCGAACAAGCCAACTGAAGTTTGCTCTGTTTGCGCACGGTCATTGGCTTCGATAGCAGCAGAAGCTACACCTTTAGCTTTGTCTACAACAGGCTTGGCGAACTCGCCCATTGCGCTCATTGTGTCGCTGATCAGAACTTTGTCTGTTGCTACACTTTGTGCAAAGTCATAAGCTTTTGTCATAGCAGTAACCATTTCAGCCAATTTAGGCAGGTTCTCCACCAGAACGGTTAAAGACTCCTGTACCTCAGGCTTCATCAGTTGATCCAGAACGTCCAAGGACTGGCGCTCGGAAACGTTGGCACCTTCTGTAACTGGCACCTCTTGTTGAGTAGGCGATTGTGACATAAGAGAAAGTCCTCCTTTACTTTGGGATAGAAGTCCGCGACTTTCATGATGCCTGTCAAGCAGAGCCGAACCACAAAATACATCGAATACATCTAAATGTACCAAATTTCACACAATAGGATGAGCGTAGCTCAGGGCTACTCCCATATCATGCATTGTATCTTGGATCTATTGCGGACAACATGTGTTGACGCACAAAACGACAAGCAGGCCGAAACCGAACTCTATACCCTTATATTACACCTCTTACACATGAACATGAAAAAGAAATTTTTTACACTTGTGAAGATATTGTGAACATTGTAGCAAAATCGATTTTTTTGTCAAGCATTGCGGTCGGGTTAAAATCGATTATTCTCCTGTCCCAGATCCGTCCTCATACCACATGTGGTATGAGGACAAGATCCCATATGACCATATGTGCGATATGTACACAAGGAAGGATATTTTCAACTGAATGATTCAGGAATTGTTTTCCAAAACCATGAATTTCATGCAACGAAATTGGTCACTATCGTTATTATGCAGCTAGGGGTGCAGCCTTATTCCTGAAATGGCATCATTTCTTATTCAAGTATGAACCTATTCTGGCGTGAAAGCAAAACTTGGAACAAACCCATGGCGTTTAAGATGCGGACATCCCGGTTAATAAGGACTACACCAGAAACGAAGGAGATGTTCGATATGAGTAATTCAACTGGCGATAAAATCAAAGCAGGCGTAAATAAAGCCAAAGGCGAAGTGAAGGATCAGATCGGTAATGCAACCAATAACAGATCCCTTCAGGCTGAGGGTAAAAAAGACAAAGCCAAAGGTGCTGTACAGGATAAAATTGCCGACATTAAAAAAGATCATCACTAGATCCTTTTAATGTGAGGTCCCAACAGCACGATGATTTCGTGCAATAGATTGTTTCAAAATAGCCTGACCGTCCGTGTTCGGAAGCTATCCGAAAATGAGACGGAGGCGCAAAAAAGCCAAGGAAGGTGTTAATCAATACACCCTTCCCTGGCTTTTTTTGTGTATTTTACACTGCTGGAACTGCGTATCTTGCCATATCGATAATGAAACTGCGCGTTTCCCTTGTTGTATGGTATTCACGGCTGAACTGTCTGACCCATTTGGGATGTTCCTGATACCAACGGAAGGTTTTTTCCAATCCCTTTTCCAATGTGGTTTGCGGTAACCATCCCAATTCCGCTCGTAATCTGCCCGAATTTACCACGAGACTGGACCCTCTGGACTGGGTTGGCTCTTGCTCCCGAATCTCTACAGCAGTTACAAATTGATCCATCGGTTTCAATATCTTACCGATCTCCTTCATGGTTGTTCCAAGCCCTGTCGATATATTGTAAACCTGTCCGTCTTTGCCTTTCAGCATGATCTGTTCAATGGCCTGGAGGGCATCATCTACATACAAGAAATCACGCACTGCCGATCCCTGAATATCCAGAGGAAGTCCGTCCAGCATCCGACCGAAGTTCCGAGGAATAATACGGTCTGGCAATTGCCACGGACCATAGAGGTTGGTCAAACGAAAGAGTTTGACTGGAAGCTGGTAACATTGAGCATATGAGTGAGCCAACATTTCACACGCGACTTTGGACGCGGAATAAGGAGAGACGGGTGCATACGGATCTGATTCGTGATAGACTCTACCCCAATCGCCGCCATACACTTCAACAGATGAAGCCAGCAAGACTGGAATGTGATGTTCGGTAGCATATTGTAGAATAGCCTGTGTACTGAGCGTATTATTGCGGAAAACTTCCCCTGGTTGATGATACGAATAATCCACGTGAGGCATGGCTGCCAGATGAATAATGTAATCTGTTCCAGAAGGCAGATGAATCCGGTCTGATGCAAGGTCACAACAGATGAACGGCATCTCATGCAGAGGAGGGATATGAACCAGCCTCTGACAGTAATCATCCCGATCCAGAAGGGTAATTTGATGCCCCTTTTGCGCCAAATACTGTGACAGATTAAATCCCACAAATCCAGAAGCCCCTGTAATTACAATGTTCACACACGATTCCCCCTTGCGATTTATACAACGAGTGCATTGAAGAGAGTTTATGTACTGAGTATAACCTTAAAATGATACATTTTGTATCATTTTACAATTGTTTTTTATTCGTCCTTAAGGTTATAGGGTAATTTATAGTGAGGTGATGTGAGATGAATGAACGGAAAAAGGACATACAGACGTTATTCCTTCAGGATGACGGTGTTATTCCCAATCATCCGACCCTGCCTGTGCTTTTGTATAAGAACGTATGGGTAGAAGAGGCCCTGCATGCAGAATCGTTGCTGAACCGTAATGGATGGGGAAATAGCTGGTTGAATGGTGTTTTCAAATATCATCATTATCATAGTAACGCTCATGAAGCTCTTGCTGTGGTGAGTGGATTCGTCAACCTGATTTTAGGCGGAGAAAACGGTCAGAAAGTTCACCTTCAAACAGGCGACGTTGTCGTGCTTCCCGCTGGAACAGGACATAAACGTCTGGAGTCCAGCACTGATTTTCGTATTGCAGGTGCTTATCCGGGTGGCATGAGTTACAACACACGCACAGGTGAAAAAGACGATCGTACCAAGGCTCTACAGGAAATCCGAGAGGTTCCGATCCCGGATACCGATCCGGTCTATGGACAGCACGGACCGCTACTAGAAATCTGGAATGGGAAGAAATCTTAATACAAATGATGATCATAAAGACGAATGTTATTGGACAATGCACAAACGAAGTTGGTTCAATACTTAACGAGAAACAAATAGACTGTTCCCCTGATAAGTAGGAGTTACTTACCGGTGAAACAGTCTATTTAAGTGTTAAGTCTGAAGAGCTGGTACCGAAGACACTTCGTAATCATCTTCCTGTATGCGGAAGGAAGTGCTCAAATCTTCCGTCTTATTTCAAACTTTGCGATCTCATCGCTTGTTTTCTATCTGTGCGGTTCAGCCTTAGTCCCTTTCAGAGCTCAGCAAGCCGAATACTGTAATACCTCATTGCAAGTGGCTTTCCATCCATTTCAAGTTGGCCTTGCAGCACCAATTGTCGTAGCCGGTACTCCACGAACGCATCACTTATATGCTGGTTGCTCGTACCCATCACCTCACCCACAATACGAGCTGCTCGGATATACTTGCCTGGCTCCCAGTTCGGCGTCAGTTCCCTCACCTTCTGCATAATGTACTCGTCCAACGCATCTTCAGTTAAACTCCGAATCTCGCCATTCTCCATCATACGCAATGGTCCGGGCTGTACCGAAAGTTCCAACCAATCCTGTTCCAATTGGAGACGTTCTTCCTTGGACAGCGGATCTTGCTCAGAGCAGACCTGCCACATCGCCAGAAGCTTCTCCGCAATAATTTCGCCTGTATGGAGCACATCGTATTGAACGTCAGGACGATTGAATAATTGCTGGTATAGTCCACTCGTCTCGATAAGAGATATGGGACTCTCACTGCTACGCAAAAGATGCATGACGTAGAGCAGTCCTGTCTTCTCACGTGCATTATTCGCATACCAGATAATGATCGACGTCTTGGAATCAAAGGACTGTATTGTAGCGTGGAGCTCAAATAATGATTCCAGTTCATTCATGGCATACGCCTCACGGTCACTGAGACACATTCGTTCGGTCAGCCAGAGATGCCTGCGTTGCAAGTCTGCACGCCGGGTCAGATCACCTAACGGCCCTACCGCATAATTATCATCTATAGAGAAAAAGCTCCTTTTTTCCTGATCAGGTAATGTACTCATTCCCATTTTCAGACTACTCAGAGGTGATTCTCCAAACGTAATATGAATTTCATTTGGCTTGTCGACCTCGGCGAGAGCTTGTTGTTCCAGACGTCCCAGATCAAAAGGGGTATCCATATTCTGAAACAGCGACTGTACCGCGTCCGCAAAATTCACCTTTTCGCCTTGCTCTTCCTGCCGCTTGACCACTTGTGCTGATTTCAGATAGAGCACACGCAATACTGAACGAAGTTCATCTTCACTCATACGATTTATCGTTCGGCTGAATGCATAGATATCGTCAATCATGCTGATCCTCCTTCCTGCCAACGTCAATATTGTCAGAATCAATTCTGCGCACTGATAGTTCTTACATTTATGAGGAAATTGATTTTCCAGCGGGTTGATTCAGATCATGTAGATCTTCTCCATCTGACGATGAACGGGTAAAGTGTCGCTCCAGTTTGCGGCTTGCCCACAGGGATATCGCAATAAACAGCAATACACCTACCCAGCGTACAGGGTGCTCCAGAAATTGTTCCACATTGGAACCGATATACGTAACAGAGAAGATCATGATCGCTTTACCACAACCCACCGCAAGCAGGAAGGATAACAATCGCATTCGCGCGATACCTGCCGCCACATTAATAATGACAAACGGACCTACCGGGAAGATACTGAGCAGAAAAACATAACTGAATGCATTCCTTCGAATCCATACCATGCTGCGTTGCACACGAGGTTTGCGTGCCCATCGCTCTACAAAAGCGGATTTCCCAATCTCCCGTACGATCAGGAACGTAACGGTACAACCGAGCACCATGCCGATCCATGAATAGATAAATCCTGCCCACAGACCGTATACCGCACCGTTCACACCTACAATTAATAGCGTTGGAAGCGGCGGCACAAATGATTTCATAAACGTAAGCAAAATTCCCGGTAACGGGCCCAGGGAGCGAAACTTCTCCAGCCAAAAACGAATATTTTCTTCCGTAATATATGACATAATGTCCAATGCTGCCGGGGTCATCTGCATCCATCCAATCTATACAGTCTAATTTCTCATGTTTGATGTTCACTATACATTTCAACATTCATATGGATGATGAAGCTTCTTTAGCAACTCCCTCCCAGTATAACGTACATCTTCGATGAACACCGTTGTCAATTTGAAGAAATTATTGCACATTAAACTCACTTTCCACCGGAATCAAAATTAATCAAAAAACACACCTCGACCTCTTGTGGTCTTGGTGTGCTCTTCATATCAAAACCCCGACTCCATCTTCGGGGGCATATTATCCTTATTCCAACTGCGCTTCCTGCATTCCCAGTTCAATCAATTCTGCCTGATGTGCCGCATTCCATTCGGGAATACCGGAACGCATGAACTCTTCGGCATCCATCGCTGCTTTGGACTGGTTGCAAAGATTACAGGCGCAGACACAGTTGAGCGGGGTGGTATGTCCACCTTTGGCACGCGGCAGCAGATGGTCAATCGTATCTCCATACGATCCACAGAAGTAACAGGTGTAGTGATCCCGGGTCAGAATATACCGCTTGAAATCCTTGTTGCTGAATAATCGGCGAATCGTGTACCGATTGACCACCACAGCGGCTTTTTCCTTCACCAGCGTGACCGCAAGCTCCATGTCCACTTCCTGATGCCAGCGTCTGCCTTTGTCCGTCTTCCCCCTCATCCGTACCATGCCTTGCCGGTTGGTCCGGAGCGAAGCCGGATCTTCCGGGTCGATAGCGACCGGGACCGACGGATTCTGGCGACGGGGACGGCCATCCGTGCCAGCCCCGTGGCTACGGCTGGCATGCGCGGGTCGCTGCCCGGATGTACCGCGGGCAGCGTCTTCGCCGTTCGCCTTGGGCGCACGCTCCTTGCGCGCCTGGCGCGGCTTGGACCCTGGCGAGCCAGGCTGGCGCACGGGCGCAGGAGGCCCTGCCTCCGCAGCAGCCCCCGGCGCTTGCCCGGGCTCACGCCCGGTGGCGGCAGGCTGTGCCTCCGCCGCCGTAGATGCAGCGACCATGGTGGCATCGCCACGGTCGCTCAGGGCCGGCGCATGGGCCTCAGCAGCTACGCTGCGGGCCTGCCCTGCGCCGGGCGCGAGCGCGGCAGCACGCTTGCGGCGCCGCTTGCGCTTGCGTTTGGCTGCGGTCGGTTGATCCGCAGCCATGGGCTCTGCTGCCGGGCCTTGCGGCTCAGCCGGCAGCAGAGCCTGATGGGCCGCCGCAGCTTGCTCGGCGGCCTGCACAGCAGCAGCTCGCGCGCCAGCCCGCTGCTGTGCGCTGCCCTTTTCATTCGCAGCAGCATGACCCTGCGAATGCTCTTCTTCCCCACGCCAGTGATCGCCTGGCTGTGGATCCGCACCTGCCTCACCTGCCAAACCATCCTGCTCCAGACTCGTCTTTCTCAGCTCATTGCCCGTCATGCTCTCTGAACGCTTGCTCTTCCTCCGTCTTCTCCTCTTCTTGCGAATACCCGAAGAAGAGGGTGAGGAAGCCACCAAATCAGCATATTCATCGTCATTCGAAGAATTCGAGTCCACTGACGGTTGAGACACCAGAATTCTGTCAGACTCAGACACCGTAGCAGATCCCTGCTTCATACCATGAGAGGTACGACCTGCCTCATTTCTTGCAGATGCAGCGGGTCTGGCAGTAACAGCATGTGTCTCCAAGCCATCCCGTTGACGCTCCATCCGTTCATTCGTTCGCCCGCTCACACTTAAACCTGCCTCGTGAGCAGCCTGTCCACCGAGCTGACGACAGCGGAGGCAGGCTCCCCGCCTGGCTCCGGGGCCTGCCCGCTTTCCGGTTCTGCGCCGGAATTCGGACATCGGCCGCTGTTGTCCGCAATACATACACGTTTTGCTCAGTCGCGCTTCTTGTTCCGTCTTTCCTTGCCGGAAAGGGGCTGGACCCGTCTCCATGTTGTCACCTCGGTTCCGTATGAATCCGGTTTCTTTCTATTGTATCACATCTACTCGTGAACACCCTCATGGCCGTAGGCCTGATAATCTTTCGAGTTGTACTCCTGTGTCTGTTCACTGCATTCGTGAAGAATGTGTTCCACATATTCCAATATATCTTGCATCGGTTTCCCGCATTTTTCGCATGTTGTCATGTTATTCACCTTAATCCTGTTATCCATAATGTATTATTGTTCCGCCTTATGATTACCCCTCATTCATGAAAAAGAAACACTCGTTCCCCACAGCCAGCATATCTGTATAGACAAAAAAACCACTTCCTGCTCTCCCCTAAGGTCGACCAAGAAACGGTTTATTATTCCTGTGTTGGATATACATCTTAACGAACGTCCAGTTGGCCCGAGTTCTGTTGTGGGGCCAGACGTGGTTTGGGTTTTGGCAGATTACCAAAGATGACCCATGCATATGGAACAAATCTTGCTGTCAATCCAACGACGATCCACGAAGCGATCAGAGCTACACCGAATCCTCCGGCATACCACAGATGCACTAACCAGGAAACACCTGTTTGCGGTGGAAATTCACGATACACCAGCAGGAAGAAGGGATGGATCAGGTAGATCCCGAACGACAGAGCTCCAAGCCGGTTTAGCGGCTTCACGATCAGTGATGGTCCTTTGCGATAGAGCAGATAAGCGACCTGGATAAGTACCAGCGCACAGGCGAAGGTATGCACATTCCAGAAGAATTCATACCACAGTGTGTTATACGTTGCGATCTTCAGACGCAGCAGGTAATAGATATACACATGGCCAAGTCCAGCAATAATCCATACTGCCCAGAGCAGAATCCATGAAGCTACGCGTCCTTTGGTTGCATTGGTGCGACTGATGACAAACCATTGCTTGATTTTAGGAAAATACACCCCGATAAAAGCACCCAGCATGAAATAGGAGAAGTACGAGAACGCCCAGCTTCCCTTGTTGGGTACCTGGAATCCATATTTATTACTTACGATGAATGCCCATTGAATCAATAGTCCAATCGGAACAGACCATTTCACCACAGACGGATATTTCTTAAGCAACCATAACACCAATGGGAATAACAGATAAAATTGCATGTTAATAAACACAAAGTACAGATGTGTATAGGCCTTGCCTGTAAACAATTTTGTAATGAAACTTACTGTAGATTCGCCGAATGGTCGGCCCTGATAATGCGTGAAATGCAGCAACACAAAATACATTAATGAAAACAGGAAATACGGAAGCAAAATATACACAAATCTTTTCTTGTAGAAGTTACTCACGAGTTTCTTATCCAGCGGACGGGAATAATAGTTATAGAACAGTACGAAACTGCTCATAAAAATAAAGGTTGGCGTACCATATTTCATAAAGATATTAATAAAGTTGTACAGCCAGTAGTAGCCTGAACCCGTCATGTCCACCGTCGCATAGGACGTGGAATGCACGCACAGTACGCCGATAATTGCCATGGCACGCACCAAATTCAGCTCTGGAATTCGCTCTCTTTTCAGTGTTTCACTCATGTTTACGTTTCTCCTTCATGTGTTCGTCAATATGTCAGATATGACTTAATACAATAAAGCTCTCTATCTATTAAAAGCCATAATGCTTAAGATGGATAGTCCATTTTCTTAAAAATCCCTAAATTTTCAACACATTTCACACTATTTTCATGTCTATATATGTAAAAAAGACCGCGAGTACGCGGTCTGTGGAACATCCTGCTCTCAACCCAATGATTGTTGGATCAACCGGATGAGAATGGTAAATTTGGGTTTGGGCATGATCCCGCTCCTGAGTGAGTCTACTTCCCACGGCTCGCCAGAATCTGTTTGTACACGTCAATAGCCGCCTGTCTGGATGCCTTCAGATCCACAATGGCATCCTTGCGTGGCTGATGGATGTCCTTGCTATGCAAGTTTTTTAATTCAGGCAACCATTTGCGAATATAATCACCTTGTGGATCATATTTCTCGGATTGTGTTACCGGATTGTTCACGCGAAAATACGGAGCCGCATTCTCACCAAGCGAGGCACACCATAACCAGTTACCGCGGTTCTGAATGTTATCATAGTCACGCAGCTTACGCCTGAAATAGGCTTCACCCAAGGTGAATGGGCATTGCAGGTTTTTGGTGAGGAACATCGCCGTGAGAATTCGCAGCCGGTTTGGCATATGTCCGGTTTCATTCAGTTCCGTCATGGCTGCATCAATAATCGGAATGCCTGTCTCCGCCTTGCACCACCGTTCAAAGTGATCATCATGGAGAGCCGAGAGATCGTACACCTTTTCATATGTAAAATAGTGACTCTCGTAGACAGCCCGATACAGATAGAAGTCGCGGAAGCACAACTGCCTGACCCATTCCCCTGCTTCTGCCGTCCGGCTCGCCGCATCATACATTTTACGAATGGATACGGCCCCCACAGCTACGTAAGAACTGAGATGACTCGGTTCGTAGGCCTCATATTCATCCCGATGATCCCCATATTCAGCAATTCGATCCGACAAAAATTGATCCAACAGCAGATGCGGGTCCTCGTCATTCCAACCACTGCTCTCCAGCAACTCCGGGGGTACCTGCATCGCATCCGGCCATTCAATCTGACGATCACTCACCTTCAACGCTGCAACCGTTGTTGCCGAAGGAGGGTTGGGATGTTCATTCATGAACTCCACCCACCGCCGATGGAAAGCCGCAAATACCTTATATGGCTCCGACTTGCCTGTAAAATTGGCAAATCCATTCAGATCCATCAAAAGATGATCCGTCAGTTGTGTGAACGAAACCTCGCGTGCCTCACTGACTTTGCGTATGGCCCTATCCCGCTCGATTGCATATGGCGTCATATCCCGATGGACCACAATTTCGTTAATCTCGCCTTTGAATTCGTTCAGGATGAAATCAACCACTTCAGCCGGTTTGCCGTAAGCAACATGCAGTTTTCGTTTGGCTTCAAGATACTGTCTGCCTAATTCCGCTGCGTGCTGCCTGAAATTCACACCGCTGTGTTCCTTCTCTCGGCCTTGCCGCAGGAGGAATGGATCATAGATGAGAACATGCACACTCTCCTCTTCTTGGTGTTCTCGCAAATAATCGAATGCTGCCAGATCATCCGTACGCAAGTCTTTACGGTGTATGAATAACTTCATGCCTCACCCTCCTGTCTGAACTTACGTTTATTGGTCCGTCAGATTCTGATATAACCTGCTTGTTTCGGGCTCCGGCTGATAACCCAGATCCTCGTCCAATGTCACTGTAAATGAATGATATAAACGAAGTATGCCTTGCTGATCATCCATGGATGCATACACTTCCATCATGAGTCGACAGATCTCTTCCGAATAAGGCTCACGTTCCTGCAATATCGTTAATTGCTCAATCGCTTCCTTGCCACGCCCATGCTCCATGTCCCATTTCGCGATATCCATAACCAGCCCCAGCCCTGTATCCTTGCGTCTGAGTTCCCTTGCTTTGGCCTGTACCCAACGATAGTCATGCTCTTCCAGATAATCGCCACGATATAGCGGAATCATATGCCTCAAGTCATCGGCATTGTCTGATGTGATGACGTTGTAGAACCAGCAGAATCTCCTTGCTTACCCATTCTTCCCTGTGATGAAACAAAAAAGCAAACAATTCCTGTGATTTGGTTGTGCGCCACTTATGTTTCTTGGCCCCTGATCCAAACTTCAGAGAAGTGCGTAGCCATCGTAATTGGATGGATATGCTGATGCTTCTCATTATACAGATAAGACCACAGCATAAGGTTAACCCATGCTGTGGCCTTTTTTACAATATAAGATTTGCAATAACATTTACACGAGAACGCAGAGGGCAGAAATAGCCTGAAGAAGCGAAGCGTTCGCCTTTATCCTCAGATTTTCACCTTCGAAAAAGTGAATCAAAAATCTGAGGATAACAGCGATCGGAAGGTTATTCTGTCATCGGAGTGGCAAGTGTAAATAAAATTTAGAGCAAATTAGTATCCACGAGAATATTGCTCTGCAATGGCAGCTTGATCCTTGCCGACACCCAGTTCCAGAGCGGCATGGTTCGCCCAGTACGGATCACGCAGCATGCCTCTGCCCACGGCAACCAGATCCGCATCGCCGTTTCCAATCACCGCCTGAGCCAATGCTGCATCCTCCAGCATACCCACTGCAATTACAGGAACGTTAAGTTCTTCACGGAAGCGACGAGCAAATGGTACCTGATACCCCGGATAGTTCCCCGGTTTCCGCTGTCCGGAAGGTCCTTCGCCACCTGAACTGATATGGAACATGTCCACCCCAGCATCTTGGTAGGCACGAGCGATATTGATTGTGTGGTCGATATCATACCCGCCATCTGCATATTCAACAGCTGAAATCCGCAAAATCAGCGGCATGTCTGCTGGCATTTCTTTTTTCACTGCCCGAATGACTTCAACACCAAAACGGGACAGATCCTGCCCATATACATCCTCACGATGGTTCATCAGCGGAGAATGGAACTGGTGGATCAGGTATCCATGTGCACCGTGCAGCTCAATAGTATCGACTCCAGCCTGTACTGCGCGGCGAACACCGTCAGCGAACTTCTGCACCATGGCTTCTACCTCTTCCGTACTTAACGCACGTGGCTCCTTGTACTTTTCTCCCGGGAATGTAACTACCGACGGGGCAACCGGCTGCGGAGCATCCTCTGCTTTTCGTCCCGCATGTGCGATCTGAATAGCTACTTTGGAGCCGTACGCATGGATTCCATCTACAAGTTTGGTGAAGGCAGGTACATGCTCATCTGACCATATACCCAAGTCATTATCGGTGATACGTCCATCCGGATCTACATCGGTCATCTCAATTACAATCAGTCCTGTTCCTCCAACCGCACGGCTCACATAGTGAACCTGATGCCAATCGTTCGGAATACCGTCCTTCGCCGTCACGGAATATTGGCACATCGGTGCCATGACGACACGGTTATTTAATTGCAGACTCTTGAATTGATAAGGGGAAAATAATTGTTCAGTCATTGATGTTACATCTCCTGTTCCATGATCATGATATATATGAAGCCTTACTTATTTGTCTAAGTCCGAAAACAGTTTTCCGTTCTTGCCGTAATTGTCCTTCTCCAAATCCTCAATGAAGATAAAGACTTTGCTCGGATCAACATCCAGTGTCTCACAAGCCACCTGAGTCATACGTTCAATCAACTGACGTTTCTGCTCAACCGACTTGCCTTCCAATACCTTAACAGTGATAAATGGCATGTCTAGAACTCATCCTTTCTTCATCATTATTATGAACCTCAGTTATAAAAATACAAGTACGTACATTTTTGTGACCTAGTACCCTTTTTGATACCTAGTTATCCTCATACTTCGGCTCTGCTCCATTCTGGAAATGACTGCAAAACATGCTATGATAAACATAGAGAACCACAGGAAATACTATACCCGAAAAGAATTAAATCCAAGCTAGGGAGAGGTTATTATATGAAAGATATATTAATTCAAAGACTGAGCACTTATGTCCAGATAGATACCCAATCCGATGAAAATAGCGAGACATGCCCTTCCACACCCGGCCAACTGGCCTTGGGCAAACTGCTCGTTGAAGAGTGCACCTCCATTGGCCTGCAAGATGTAACGATGGATGAGAACGGTTATGTCATGGCTACACTGCCATCCAATACCGACAAGGATGTTCCCGTAATTGGTTTCCTGGCTCACCTCGACACAGCGACCGACTTTACTGGCAAAAATGTAAAACCACAGGTTATCGATAACTATGACGGTGCTGACATTGTGCTGAACTCGGAACTCGATGTAGTACTGTCCAACAAGGATTTCCCTGAACTGCACGAGTACAAAGGCCACACCCTGATCACAACCGACGGTACAACGTTGCTTGGTGCAGACAATAAGGCGGGCATTGCCGAGATTATGACGGCGATGGCCTATCTGATTGAACACCCGGAAGTGAAACACGGTAAGATTCGGGTTGCTTTTACCCCGGATGAAGAGATTGGGCGTGGACCACACAAGTTCGATGTAGCTGCTTTTGGAGCCAAATATGCGTACACGGTCGATGGCGGACCGCTTGGTGAGCTGGAATACGAGAGCTTTAACGCAGCAGCCGCCAAAATTACCGTACGAGGGACCAATGTGCATCCCGGAACAGCGAAGGATAAGATGGTGAACTCTCTAAAAATTGCGATGGAATTGAATCGACGCCTGCCTGTGGAGGAAGCTCCTGAATTCACGGACGGTTATGATGGTTTCTACCATCTGTTGTCTCTGGAGGGTGACGTTGAACTCACAAAGATGAGCTACATCATCCGTGATTTCGACCGGGAGAAGTTTGAAGCACGCAAAACAAATCTGCTCGATATCGCGAACGAACTGAAGACGAAGTATGGAAAGAAAAGCATCACGGTCGAATTGAATGACCAGTACTATAACATGCGTGAGAAAATTGAACCTGTACGCCAGATCGTCGACATTGCTCATGAAGCCATGACCCGACTGGACATCGAACCTGTTATTCGCGCCATCCGGGGAGGAACCGATGGTTCCCAGCTATCCTATATGGGCATGCCAACACCAAATATCTTCACTGGTGGTGAGAACTACCATGGCAAATTCGAATATGTATCGGTAGACAATATGGTGAAGGCCACCCGTGTCATTGTAGAGATCGCTCAATTGTTTGAGCAACGCGGAGATGTATAATCTGCGTTAAGCACAGTGCAAGAAGAGCACCCCTTGGTATATTCGGGAGGGTGCTCTTTGTTGTGCCGTATTGTAGTTTGTTGTGTCGCGTCATGTCGCTTAGTTTATTTTAAATGCCATCACTCATATATATTGCCTCCCGCGATGACACGCAACTGTTCCAGATCACAGATCACAAGCTTTCGCTGCACTTTGCGAATCATATTTCGATTACACAGATCTTGAACGACTCTATTAAGATGTCTGTAGCTGGTGCCCAGCATATCGGCCAGTTCGGTGAGCTTGGAGGTCTGGATCTCTTCCGAAGAGGGCTCGTCCTGGCCCATTATCGACAACAGATAGCTGGCAAATCGGCTCTCGACCGGATATAACATATTCAGACTCGACAGGTTGGAGAAGGTATACAATTTGTGTGTAACTTGACTTAGCATAAAGTGGAGAAATTTAGGGTTCCCTGCATACGTATTCTGGAGAGAGCGATAACTAATACCCAGCAACAGGCTTTTGCTCACCGACTCTACCGTATTCATAGCCTCCTTGCCATTCACCAGTTCCAAATCTCCCACGAGCGCAAGTGGTGTACTGAAACGAAGCAACAGAGACTTGCCGTTAGGCAGGGTGGTATAGATCTTGAGCTTGCCCTGCACGAGAAAATACAATCGCTCGGGTCGTTCACCTTTGGCGCATATCTTCTCGCCCTTTGTAGCCTCAAGTAGTCGCAACTCAGCGAGTGCAGGCTCGTCCAGCACCTGATCCAACCCATTCTCACGGGCGAGTTGCCGCACAAGTCCAAAATCCATAATTTCTTTCATTCCGACTTCCCCTCCCTTGTCGTATATAACGCATACAAAAGGACATATGTCCCATAATTGATATACATTCGTACAAATATCTTGATATAAAAATAGTTACAACTAACACTTATATCCAGTAAATCAGTTAACATGGGAAATATTTTAAAATTTAATCATAAAATGTTCATTCTTTCATGCAAAATGCCGTTCATGAAAAGCCCCTCGTGTCCGATGAAAGATAGAGCATTCCATAGATCGTTATAATAATACATTTAAATATTGAAAGGATGATCCTCTTCCATGAACGTTGTAGATGCCCTGCTTAAAGTAATGCCTTATATCAGTAAGATTCTTAGAGAACCAGCCAGTTTAACTGTATATGATCACGAAAAGGTATTGGAGGTTATTACCACCGACAAATTCGACCTTGGTTTTGAAAAAGGAATGGCGCTCTTGGACTCATTCCAAAACTTCGCCGTCTTGAAAAACGGAAGAGAAGCCAGTCTCTCCACGATCCCCAAGGAGGTTTTTGGTATTGAACTCGATACCCTGAACATTCCGATCTTTGATGATAACCAAAACGTTGTTGCTGTTTTCTGCGTATCTTACGACCAATCCAACCAGAACCAGCTTGAAGACATCATACAAGAAAATCAAACCATTAATGGTAACCTCGTTGATATGGTGCAGCATGTCGCCGCTCATGCTGAAGAATTGCAAGCAACCAGTGAACAGATCTTGCAGAACACAAGACTTGCTGTTCAGAACTCTTCCCAAATCAACAAGGTAGCCGGATTCATTCGTGAAATCTCTGAGCAAACCAACTTGCTTGGCCTCAATGCCGCTATTGAAGCCGCTCGTGTTGGTGAAGCCGGTGCCGGCTTTGGTGTGGTTGCTTCCGAAGTACGCAAACTCTCTGTGGATGCCAAACAAGCTACAAGTGATATCGATACCAGTCTGAGAGATGTACAACAGGTCATCAAACAGATGGAAGTTGAGGTCTCCCAGATTGCAGCCTCTTCACAGGAACAAGCAACGCTTGTATCATCCTTTACGGATGTGATTGAGCAGCTTAATGAAACAGGGGAGCGAATGAAAGCTTTGTCCGAACAACTGATCAGCTATTCCGTTAAAAAGTAATGCAACAAACAGGACTCGGGTTGCCCATGATGGATAATCCAAGTCCTGTTGTTTGTTGTGCCCATTTTATATAACCAACTACGTTCAGATACAATCTTAATTGGCTACATGTATTGATTTATCTCCAATAACCTCTTCTTCCGACTGCCAGCATTCCACTTCACCCGGAATATGAATCCGGTCCCGGGTAAAGACGGGATCACGTCCTTCAGCCTTTTGTTTCTTGTAGTCCTTCAACGCTTCGAAAGTCACCTTGGACAGCATCAGAATTGCAATCAGGTTCACCACCACCATGAGCCCCATGAACAGGTCAGCCAAATCCCATACCAGCTGCACTTTAGCTACCGAACCAAATACCACCATCGCGATAACGCATATGCGGTATAACCACAGCCAAACTTTGTTGGATTTGATAAACTCAATGTTGGTTTCTCCATAGTAATAATTTCCGATTAGTGTACTGAAGGCAAACAGGAACACCATAACCGCCAGGAATCCGGATGCCCATGAACCAATATGTACACTTAATGCAGCCTGAGTTAATTCAATGCCACCCAGATTGGAACCTTTGTATACCCCGGATAGCAAAATAATCATGGCTGTACTTGTACATATCACTAACGTATCTGTCAGCACACCAAACGCCTGAATAAGTCCCTGTTTCACCGGATGTGTTGTATCCGCCGTTGCAGCAGCATTCGGGGCGCTACCCATTCCCGCCTCATTGGAGAACAATCCGCGTTTCACACCGTTCATCAGCGCAGCGCCTAACGTTCCGCCAGCAACCTGTTCGATGCCGAAGGCATTTTTGACGATCAACGCAATCATGGCCGGAAGCTGGGTAATATTCGCCAGCACCACAAAAGCCGCTACCCCAATGTACAATACAGCCAGTACAACAACGATGTATTCCGATGCTTTTGCAATCCGTTTGACACCGCCCATGATAATTCCTGCAAATATCACAGCCATAATGATACCCATCGTTAACCGATCCGTGCCAAATGAGTTCTCAAATGCAACGGTAATCGTGTTGGATTGCACCGCATTAAAGACCAAACCGAATGAAAGCGTAATGAGAATGGCAAATAATATCCCCATCCAGCGTTTGCCCAACCCACGTTCCATATAATATGCCGGACCCCCGCGGAATCCACGCTTATCCTTCACTTTATATATCTGAGCGAGCGTACTCTCCACAAAACTGGAGGCTGACCCGATAATTGCAATGATCCACATCCAGAATATAGCACCAGGTCCTCCCAACGCGATGGCCAGTGCAATACCTGTAATATTCCCGGTACCTACGCGCGCTGCCATGCTGATACAGAATGCCTGAAAAGGTGTAATTTTACCCGGTTCCTTGCTTTTCGGCTCTAGAAGCACCTTCACCATATCTCCAATCATGCGGAATTGCATGAATCGAGTCTTGGTGGTGAAGTATATACCACATACTACCAATAGTATAATTAACACTTTGGACCATAGAAAATCATTGAAAATGCCGACAATATCTTGTATTGTTTGCTCCATCGGTATGCCCCTTTTTATGGTGTATTTCAAGCACAGAGATGGTTACGCGAAAAGTTTGTACCATTCTGCACAACACTAACCCCAGAACTTCAGGATGTTACTTATACTACAAGGGCATCTACGGAAATCGACAAATACCTACATGCAATTTATACATTTATTTTAAAAATGGGCTTTGATCGCTTAATCATTGTCATTTAACCTGACATTTCAGGTTCTATACAAGAAGGAAAGGAACGATTACACTGGAATGAGAGTTCATGGCAGAGTTAACCGCCTTAACCATATATCAATCACACCATTCGCAGAGAAAGGGAATGACTGACATGCGTTATTTTATCGTGGATGATGATCCTGGTGTTCGCTCCATGTTAATGGATATTATTGAGGATGAAGGCCTGGGTGATATTGCTGGCGAAGCTGAGGACGGAGCTCATATTCATGTGGAACTGCTGGAACTGCATAAGGTGGATATCCTGCTGATTGATCTGCTGATGCCACAACGAGACGGGGTTCAGACTGTGCGGGCGCTTGAAGGCAGGTTTGAGGGCAAGATCGTCATGATCTCCCAGATCGAGTCGAAAAATATGATCGGAGAAGCCTATTCACTAGGCATTGAATATTATATTACGAAGCCGATTAACCGCTTGGAGATTCTATCTGTTCTGCGACTGGTGAGCGAAAGGCTCCGGATGCAACAATCCATCGCAGATATTCAGCGGACATTGCAGGGATTGTCCGGTTTGAATTCTACCGAACGTACTGCAGCTCCGGTTCCGGACAAAACAATCACGACAGCAGGACATTTCCTGCTGTCCGAGATGGGCATGATCGGTGAAGCGGGCAGCAGGGATCTGCTGGACATGCTGGAATATCTGGAGCAGATAGAGACAGATGAACATAAGCTGTCCCCCTATACGTTCCCATCCCTCAAAGACATCTTCCAGAATGTAGCGATACGTAAACTGGGAGAGGACGCCTCTCTCGCAGAGGTGAACAAGGAGATCAAGGCATCGGAACAACGTGTTCGCAGGGCCATCTTCCAGACACTGAGCCATGTGGTTTCTCTGGGATTAACAGATTATACACATCCCAAGTTTGAGAACTATGCATCCAAATTTTTTGATTTTACCGAAATTCGCAAAAAAATGCTGGAGCTGCAAAACAACGTGGAGCCCTCCTTGTCACAGACACGCATTAATACGAAAAAGTTCGTACAAGTTCTTTATTTGGAAGCCAAACGATTGCTGCATTAAGCAGATTGATGATAGTTATGATGCCAAAAACAAACGGGCATGAATATTACGCCGGTATGGTGCCGCCTCTTCAACTGAGGCTGTCCATTCCGGTGATATTCATGCCCGTCTGTACGATCAAGCGTTACAATCTATGTGATTCGTTCTGTATATACAATCAATATTCTTCGGGTTCAGCCCCGTGAATGGTTTCGGCTCATTCGGTTGTACTCATTGATCAATTCGTCCAATGCCATAGACTGCCGAATTACATCGGGATGCCCAAGACCACCCTTGTTATGCTCTACCAGCATATGAAGGTTATGTCTGGCCTTCTCTATTTTATTTTTCAAATCCAAACTCATAACCATGACCCCTGATACCTCCTTATTCTGTGAACCATTTTAGTTTTTCCTGTCAATCTATAGTGGGATTAACATATGGCATAGGAGACAAGGATGTTTTGTATTCTTCTCCAAATTTTGATAAAGATTATTTTATCACACAAGAGCTTATCCGAAAATGGCTGATATGACGCAATTTTAGTGGTATTATCGAGGGCTTTATTCTAGCGTCTGGTCTCATCATTCACGGCAAAAACGGATTGTGTCATAAATGTGTATATTGAAAAAACAAAAAGTCTATTGGTTTAAAAGGTAATAAAATCCCTTTCCATAACGGGGCCATTCAGGTACAATAGGGCGATGTGTGTCCGGACCCGGCGGATACAAATGATGTAATTTAGAGGACGGGCTACGACGGCCATTGATCCTGATTTGATATTATTGGAGGCTTATCATCACCATGCAGACTGATTCACAGACTAAAGTCAAAATTGTTAACGCCGATCCCAGCGCAATGGGATTATTTGGGTTGGGTATTGTGACCCTGGTCGCTTCTTCCCAGAAGCTAGGCATTACAGAAGGACTTAGCTATGCTATTCCTTGGGCGATCTTCCTGGGTGCCTTTGCCCAGTTATTCGCTTGCATTCAAGATTCCAAACGCAACAATACCTTTGGCACAACAGCTTTTGGCGCGTACGCATTCTTCTGGTTCGCCATGGCTGCCAACTGGATGATCAAAATGGGCGTATTTGGCTCCACTCTTGCTGAACAGGCCGACGGCAAGCAGCTCGGATTTGCTTTTGCCGGATACCTTGTATTCACCCTGTTCATGACAATCGGTGCTATTGAAGCGAATAAAGTATTGCTTATCATCTTCATTCTGATCGACTTCCTGTTCCTTGGCTTGACCTTTGACGCTTTCGGCGTAGCTCCTCACATTTTCCACACCATTGCAGCATACGCTGAACTGGGGATCGGAATTGTGTCCCTGTATGGTACAGGTGCTTCGGTACTGAACGCTCACTTCGGTTATGCGTTCTTGCCGATCGGCAAACCGTCCGGCATTTTCAAGCCCAAGGCTTAATATACAGCAGTAAACCGCCAGCGCGCCGGTCCGCGCCTGGCGGTTTTTTTGCAGTCCAACTTCATTCAAATATGTATCTGACCGACACCTATACTAGGGATAATAGATCAGAAATAGACCCTGCAACACCTGAAATGAAATGTCACAGCAGCCATACTGTAAGGAGGAAAAAAGCATGAGAGAGATACCGAAACCAACGGAGATGGATCAGGTGGAGAAAAAATATGTACGCGAAACACGTTGTTTCAAGACGTCACGGGTGTTCCCAACCGATGTCAACAATCATAATACGCTATTCGGCGGCAAGCTGATGTCCTACATCGATGATATTGCATCCATTGCCGCTTCCAAGCTATGCCGGGTAAATACCGTAACAGCTTCAACCGACTCTGTCGATTTCCTGTACCCGATTAACCCAACGGATTCGGTTACGCTGGAATCGTTCGCGTCCTGGACAGGACGAAGTTCCATGGAAATTTTTGTGAAGGTGATTCGAGAGGATCTGAAGACCGGAGAGAAGAAAATTGCGGCGACTGCATTTCTGACATTTGTGGCCTTGGACGAAAATAATCGCAAACTGATCGTACCCCGCATTATCCCGGAGACGGAAGAAGAGAAGAAACTATACGAGACCGCTCCGGATCGGGCGGCCATGCGGAAAATGCGGCGGGAAGAGAGCAAGAAATTCGCTGACTTCCTGACCGTCACTTATCCATGGGAATAAAACACGCTAAACAATAACAAGATTGAACACCAGCATTACATTATCTGGACGATGCCGGATAGATGGACACCGTTCTGTTATCCGGCAGTTCGCCACCCATGGAGACACACCACTGCTGGTAGATGCGATACGCTGCACCACTCTCCAGCAAGCCCTGACAAGTGTATATGCCCTCTTCGATGGAATTGACACGCCCCGCTGCGTACAAGCGGAAACCTCCATTTAACAAGACCTGATTCACAAAAGCAATATGACCTTCACCGCTTAATACACTTTCCGCCACTTCAAGCTGCTTCGCAGCCGTCCAGACCAGTTCCGGCACGGGCATATCCAGTTCATAGGCCGCAGGATCAACCAATTCCAGCTTCATATCGCCGTCTTCCACAGCGTATACGCGGGTTGGCCGATCAATATACAGATCCTCAGAACCTTCCATCCCCTGTACAACATAAGCACGACGATAGTTAAAACGGGTGAGCAGCTTCGCAATCCGATCCAGAAAGGTATTATGGAACACACCGAATACCAAATACGGTGAATGGTTATAATCAATCAGTTTCTCTGCTGTGTTAAACACCGTTCGAAAACCCAACTCTTCCCGTAACGGACGAAGCTTACGAAGAGGTGCGCACCAATCCTCGGAGGACACGTACATGACACCCGAACGCAATGCAGCGCTCCGGGCATCTTCCCGATCCATCTTGTGTGTATCAATTCCCACTTCCTTCAAAAGTACCGACAACGTGACGCCCCACTTGGGCGGTAAAGGATCACTCCCGTGCAAAGTCACCGGCAACCCGGCTGCCGCGAGTACAAACGCAACCGGAAACGTGGCCATGAACGACTTTGTCCGTCCATCATAAGGACCCGCACAGTCCAAACCATTCTGAAATACGGAGAAACGTTCCGCACTGTTACGGCATGCATGAACAAAGGCTTCCAGTTCCTCGACGTTTTCCATTTTCATACGTTCAGCCATAAGAAACGCAGCCGTCTGGGCAGGGGAAACCTCCTGTTTCAGGATTTCCTCTGCAACGGTCAGTGCCTCTGTATAATTCAGATCACGCGAGCCTCGTTTCCCACGTCCGACTTCCCGGAGTATCTGAGACATATCCATGGAGAATCCTCCTTCCAATTAAGACTGGAGCAGTTGATGTGCCTTCACAATTGCTGTGGCTACATCGACCATCCGTTTGCGCTCATCCATCGCTTTCTTGCGTAACAGGTCATAGGCTTCGGCCTCGGAGATCTGCTTCAGATCACTAAGGATGGCCTTTGCCATATCAATCCACTTCCGATCCTCCAGCCTAGACTGCAATTGCTTCCGTTCCTGCTCCCACTGTTTGCGCTCCATGTAGCGCCGGGCCGCAAAGTGAAGAGTCCAGTGGATCTCGGGCCCGGTCATGGATGGTGTAAGTATTCCATCAAATGAGGTTTCGACCTCGCAGGATTCTACGGAGGAAGAGGCCGTATCTGGCGCACACCACCAGAGCAGCGGGGTATCCGACTCGCCCTTTCCCAGGCAGTTCCCCCAGTACTCCACATCAGCCAGCGACAGATGCAAGATGGACGCTTCGGCCGCACGAGCCAGCTTCACCGCTTCCGCTTCACTCCCCGCCACCTGTACATGGTACCCGTTTGCTCCCAGCAGCCTCTCCGGTGTCAGAGGGATTGCATCGGATGAGGCAGCTATCGTTGGTTCAACACGGATAACCAATAAAGATCGCATGATGGATCAATC
This sequence comes from Paenibacillus polymyxa, assembly GCF_018614975.1. Classification (GTDB taxonomy): domain Bacteria; phylum Bacillota; class Bacilli; order Paenibacillales; family Paenibacillaceae; genus Paenibacillus; species Paenibacillus polymyxa_E. Next base: position 37,496 of record NZ_JAGGNR010000037.1, read on the forward strand.
CCTCCCTACTTGCGTATAATCAGAGTCCACAACATTTAAGACGTTAATACATGAAAGCGATAAACATGTTATATTACCTAACAAAAATTAAGTGGTGACGATTATGCGTCTTATTTTTAATATTAGAATGATCTTTTCATGCCTCATCATGTTGCAATAAAAAAGGGTGAAACACTATACATGGCACCTTTTCTACAATATTTCTCGTATTCAGCGTGCTAACTTTATCTAAATCCTTCACACTAAGAAGATATACTCGTAAAACTTTGTCGTCCATTCGATATTCCAATAAATTCATGTAAACATAATTAACTTTAAATTTCAAATACTTTTTTATGTTAACTATATTGACATGGATAGATCGATCTTTTATAGTTAAGCCATAACAACACCATATTTGAATCGATTACAGTTACAACGGCGTAGCTGGTTGAAACGGCAATGAAGCCTGTTTTGCAATCTCGGAGCAAGGGATGCGTATGTATATGCGCAGTCCTCCGAGGCATAACAGGCTTTTTCGATTTTAGAGACAAGATTTGAGGCAGTTTGCAGAATGGACCTAAGGGGGCTAATCATAATGAGTACAACGAAAAAACTGGTGCTGGTCGGCAATGGCATGGCGGGAATCCGCACAATCGAACATATCCTTAAGCTTGCTCCACACGCTTATGAAATTACAGTCTTCGGCGCAGAGCCGCATCCCAACTACAACCGGATCATGTTATCTTCTGTACTGGCTGGCGGAACATCCATCGAAGATATCGTAATCAATGAGTGGAGCTGGTACGAAGATAACGGCATTCGGGTGTACCCGGGTGACCCGGTCGTTCAGATCGATACCAAGCGCAAGGAAGTTGTATCTCAAAATGGTGTACGCGCAGATTATGATGAGCTGATTATGGCAACAGGTTCACAAGCGTTCATCCTGCCACTTCCCGGTGCTAATAAGGAAGGCGTTATCGGATTCCGCGATATTAAAGACTGTGAAACAATGATGGCAGCATCACAAAAGTATCGTAAAGCTGCCGTCATTGGAGGCGGATTGCTTGGACTGGAAGCAGCGCGGGGGCTGCTTAATCTGGGCATGGACGTCACAGTCATCCATATTAACGGTCATCTGATGGACCGGAACCTGGATTTGCCGGCAGGTCTGATGCTCCAGCGTGAGCTTGAAGAGCAGGGCATGAAGTTCCTTTTGAACAAACATACCGAAGAGATTACGGGGAAACATCGAGTAAAAGCCATACGTTTCACCGATCAAACGGTACTTGAAGCTGATCTGGTTGTCATGGCTGTCGGGATTCGTCCGCAGGTTGAACTGGCTCGCAATACCGGCCTCGATGTAAATCGTGGTGTCATTGTAGATGATTATATGCATACCAGCATCCCTGGCATCTCTGCCGTCGGCGAATGTGCAGAACACCGCGGTATTGCCTACGGACTGGTTGCTCCATTATATGAACAAGGTATGGTGCTTGCGAAACGCCTGGCTGGCGCGGCAACCGAAGGATACGAAGGTTCGGTCACTTCTACCAAGCTGAAAGTATCCGGTGTTGACGTATTCTCTGCCGGACAATTCAAAGACGCTGCGGACACTCGCAGCATTCGTATTCAGGATGACGTCGATGGCGTGTACAAAAAGATGGTGATCAAGGATGGTCAGCTGATCGGAGCTGTATTGTTCGGGGATACAACAGACGGCGCTTCTCTATTTTCCCTCATCAAGAGTGGTGAGAACATCAGCGGTCGGGAGAAAGAAATTTTGCTCGGCGTACCTTCCGGTGGTTCAGGCTCGGGTCCATCTGTCGCAGAACGCATGGCCAGTATGCCGGATGACGAGATCGTCTGTGGTTGTAACGGTGTTACCAAAGCTTCCATCGGAGACGCTGTTCTGAATAAAGGCTGTAATACACTCGGTGCAATCAAGTCCTGTACCAAAGCTTCCGCTTCTTGCGGTGGGTGCAAACCTATTATCGAAAACCTGCTCACATATTATGCCGGTGATAATGTAGGTGAACAAACCAAAGAAGGCATCTGTGGCTGCACATCCTATGATCGGGATGAGATTGTTGCACAGATCAAGGAAATGGGACTGAAAAGCGTGAAGGAAGTCATGAATGTTCTGGGTTGGAATGAACCGGAAGGCTGCTCCAAGTGTCGTCCTTCCCTCAACTATTATCTCGGTATGATCTGGCCGGCTGAATACACAGATGAGCGTGTATCCAAATTCACCAATGAACGTTATCACGCCAACATCCAGAAGGACGGTACCTACTCCGTTATTCCACGGATCTATGGTGGTGTCACTTCCCCGGCGGAATTGATCAAGATTGCAACTGTCGCTGAGAAATACGATGTGCCGTTGGTGAAATTCACAGGGGGACAACGACTTGATCTACTTGGTGTACAGAAGGAGAACCTGCCGAAGATCTGGGAAGAGCTCGATATGCCTTCCGGTTTTGGTTATGGCAAGGCGCTGCGTACGGTGAAGACTTGTGTAGGTAATACGTTCTGCAGATTCGGCACACAGGATTCCATTGAGATGGGTATTCGTCTGGAGAAAAAACTCGACAAGATGGTGGCTCCAGCCAAAGTGAAACTCGCCGTCTCCGGATGTCCGCGGAACTGTGCTGAAGCGACCATCAAGGATCTGGGTGTTGTCGCCATTGATGGCGCTTGGGAGATTCATGTTGGCGGTAACGCCGGAGTCAAGGTTCGTGCAGCCGAATTGCTCTGTACGGTGAAGACCGATGCGGAAGTGGAAGAGTGGACTTACTCTTACCTGCAATACTATAGAGAGAATGCAAAATGGAATGAGAGAACAGCGGCATGGATTGAACGGGTAGGTCTGGATCATGTGAAGGAAGCATTGGCGGATCGGGATGTACGTCTCGCTCTGATTGAACGTCTGGAAGTTACACTGGGTCACACGGTTGATCCTTGGAAAGAAATCATTGAAGACGAGAAATTGCGTAAAAACTTCACCCCACTGTCCGGTGCCGAGCCGGTAACTCACTAGAAGAGGAGGAACAGCGATGAATAAATTCCGGATTGGACACCTTGCGGATATTGATGAAAAGGGAGCACGGACCTTCCTGGTACAGGATACCGAAATTGCAGTCTTCAAACTGAGCGACGGAAGTCTTCACGCCGTCGAGAATCGCTGCCCTCACAAGGGCGGCAAGCTGTCGGAAGGCATGGTATGCGGGACAGCCGTTCATTGTCCTTTGCATGATTGGAAGATTGATCTGCGTAACGGTAAGGTACACGAGCCGGATGAGGGCTGCTTGAATACCTACAAAACAGAAGTGGACGGCAACAGCGGAGAAATCTTCATCACAATTGCGGGTTAAAGGCTAGAGATACCCTGACATCAAGGAGGCGTGCGCTATGGATTTTGTTAAACCTGCAGAAGTGCTGCAATCGATGGTCGAAGCTGGTAAGAGCAAAGCCAGAATGAATCAGGTACAGATGCTGATCCGCGGTTTTCTGGCGGGGGCTATTCTTGCCTTTGCAACCACACTGGCATATACCGCTGTATCTCAAACTTCCGTTGGTTTGGCAGGTGCACTGATATTCCCGGCGGGATTTGTCATCATTATTCTGCTGGGTCTCGAATTGGTGACAGGAAACTTTGCCATGCTTCCACTCGCGGTGTTGAAACGTAGAATTACATGGATGGAAATGCTCCGAAATTATTTTTGGGTGATCACAGGACATCTGCTCGGATGTGCATTCTATGCTCTCTTATACGGCCTGACAATTACCAAGATGGGTACGGATATGAGCCACCCTCTAATTCAAACGCTGATCCAAACCAGTGAAACCAAGACCCTGGGGTATCAGCACTTGGGTGGGGCTGGCATTGTACTAGTCATCATCAAAGCCATTCTATGTAACTGGATGGTCACACTCGGGGCAGTGATGGCAATGACGTCCACTTCTACACTGGGCAAAATCGTAGCGATGTGGCTGCCCATTACAATATTTTTCGCTCAGGGATTTGAGCACGCTGTGGTAAATATGTTTGTCATCCCCGCAGGCATGATGCTCGGTGCACAGGTCAGTCTCGCTGACTGGTGGCTGTGGAATCAGATCCCGGTGCTGGTGGGTAACCTCATTGGCGGAGCTGTATTTACAGGCCTCGGTCTATATGCTGCCCATCACTGGGGAAATCCAGTAAAGCTATCGACCAAACTGGCGACCATTCAGGGTGGTCGTTCAGGATTAGCAAGTTCCGATGCTGCATCCAAACTGGGGACACGATCATGAGCCGGGGCCTGGTTAGTATTGTTGGCGCTGGTCCTGGAGATCCGGATCTGATTACGGTAAAAGCTCTGAAACGTATTCAGTCCGCAGATGTCATTATGTATGATCGGCTTGTGAATGATGAATTGCTCGCCGAAACTCGTGAAGGAGCACTCCGCATCTACTGCGGCAAGGCTCCAGGCCTTCACTCCATGAGTCAGGAGATGATTGGACGGATGCTGGCTGCACATGCAGCGGAAGGCAAACAAGTTGTACGACTCAAGGGTGGCGATCCGTTTATCTTTGGCCGTGGTGGTGAAGAAGCGCTTGTGCTGGCGGAAGCAGGGATTGCATTTGAGATCATTCCTGGCATCACTTCCGCTGTAGGCACATCCGCTTCCTCCCTTATTCCGTTAACTCATCGCGGGATTGCTTCATCCTTCGCATGTGTCACGGGAACCGGCAGTGATGGAAGTGTATCTTCGGTCCGCTGGGATCTGCTTGCCCATAGTGTAGACACACTGGTCATCTACATGGGTATTAGCCAACTGCCCCAGATCCAACATGAATTGCTTCACCATGGCAAAAGTGGACACACCCCAGCGGCTTTAATCGAACGGGGAACCACTTCGGAGGAACGGATCATTATCGGCACACTTGCCGAACTGCTCTCCCTCGCTAAGTCCCATCAAGTGAATAATCCCGCATTAATCATGATCGGAGAGTCGGTCCTGATCCGCGAACAGCTGCTTCAGATGCAACAGGCCGCGAATGCCTCCATGACCGGATAATCGAATTGGATTCCCTCATCTATATCAATTGAACTAAATATTTACACAAAACGGAGAGGACAGAAAGGACCTGAAGAAGCGGAGCGTTCGCCTTTATCCCCGGATTTACCCTTTATAAAAGAAATCAAAAAAATCTGGGGATAACAGCGATCGGAAGGTTGTTCTGTCATCGAAGTGTGCAGTGTAAATATTCTTTAGTTCAATTGATATAGAACAAAACTCCCATTGGACCTTAATCCAACAGCATACGCTCGTGAATCGTCCTACCCTTCTGCCCGGGTTCAATCAGCAGACGGGTCGGTTTGATGTTGATCAGTGCCGTAAGCTGCTCTCCCATATAATGCGCTGAATATTTGAACCCAATCTCCGCCCAGTGTATAATCACTCCCACCGTTGCAGATACCAGATAACTTAACATGATGTCGTAATTAATGGTGTGCTCGCTATCTTCGGTCACAAGTACAAAATCCTCGGTTAAATACGTTCTAAACATATTGCACAGCCGGGAATTCATATCCGAATGCATCGTCATTAATGCGCGGAAAATATCCTGATGGGCTTCAATATATTCAAATACCGGCATCGTGGATGGCAGCAATGCAGTCATGTCCACTTCTTTGAGCTGTGCGTATGGTTCTGCATAAGCTCGCCCAACTCCCTGCATGAAATCATCCAGAATGAACTGCAACAACTCTGGTTTGCCGGGAAAATGTAAATAAAAGGTTCCGCGGTTGTAATCCGCCCGCTCCGTAATATCCCGAATGGTTAAAGCGTCTGCGCCCTTCTCTAATATTAAAGAAACCGCCGCAGCGATGATGGCATCCTGCGTTCTTCGTGCTCTCCGGTCCTGAGGATGTTCAATCATCAACATTTTCGCCTCCTTTGTTCATTATTGTAAACTAAATGAACACCGCTTACATCACTGTCCAATAGCTGACATATGCGCTGTCAATGATTATTGTCACATGGCTATGTATATCTTAACATTGAGGCAGGAAAGATAGTCGACAGGTTGAAACTTTTTTTGAGAAATACCTGCCAATAATGAATAAGGAGCGGATATATCATGAGTACATCTTATACACATACAGCCGTTATTACAGGAGCAGCCGGAGGCATTGGTAAAGAATTATCACGCCGCCTTGGTGAGCGCAAAATCAATCTGGTATTGGTCGACCTGAATGAAGAAGCCATCCAGCAGACAATTACTGATCTGAACCTCGACAAAGAACACGTCATCGCCGTAAAAGCGAACGTATCCCAAGAAGCAGACGTGAAAAACTATGTGCAAAAAGCACTGGATGCTTTTGGCCGAATCGATTATTTTGCCAACAATGCCGGAATTGAAGGTCCAACAGGGCTGATCGAAGACCTGAGTGTTGAAGCACTGGATACGGTATATAACGTCAACATTCGTGGGGTATTCCTCGGTCTGCAAAATGTCATTCCAGTGATGAAAAAACAAAAATCTGGTGCGATTCTAAATACCTCTTCCCTTGCGGGTCTGATGGGTGCACCTGCCGTATCTCCATATATTATGTCCAAACATGCCGTAGTTGGTCTCACGCGTACCGCTGCCAATGAACTGGCACCTTACAATATTCGGGTTAACGCTGTATTGCCAGGCACAATCAACACACGTATGATGCGCCAGATTGAGGCGAATTCCGGTAACGTGGAAGACTATCAATCAGCAACCGTGTCCAGCATTCCAATGGGCCGTTATGGTGAACCAGAAGAAGTCGCTGCGGTGATGAACTTCCTGTTGTCCGAGGAAGCTTCCTATGTAACAGCTTCCCTCTACACTGTAGATGGCGGTATGATGGGTCAATAAGGTCGGGTGGCTTTGCCTTGCCCACAATCTGCTTAAAAAAGCCGAAATGACGGAAAAACGCAAAAAGGACAAAGCAGGATAAACCTCTGCTTTGTCCTTTTTTGAACCTATGAGTTTTATTTCTGTTTGCCTATACGTTTTTTAAGGGCTTTTGAGACAGCCCCTTTTTTCATCATCTAATCGCCGACGAAATACCAAAGCCGAGACAGCAAATATAATAAAAGATACTGTTGAAGCAGCAGTAACCATCTTCAACACATTTCCTATTGGGGAGTTAAACAACAGAGCAATTGAGATGATTAAAACGGCACCAGTTATACCCATTCCCAAAATGGAGATCGCTAAAATCTTGTTCATCAAATCACCTCACAGGTCAAAAATGTAATTTCTATTTTTTATTGCCTACTTGACGGGGCTATGACCATGCGATCATTCCTTTTTTTCTGAAGCGTTAATAGTTATAACCATATGTTTTGGAAAAGTGAAAAGGTCAAAACTAATGTCAGTAAGGAACCTGCAGATGTAAAAACAACTATTTTTCGATTACTTTGCTTTCTTTCAGGTTTTAAAAACTCTTGGATTGCTACAAACCATACAGCAATAGCTATTACAGAAATAATACCCATAGACATATCTTCTCCTTTCTTACATTTCATATAAAACTTTAACACACATTATGCGATTCAATGGCCAGTTTGCTTTTATTTAATTATATTACCGGTCGAAGTCCATTCATCATAAAGGGAGAAATGTAAAACAAAAAAACCGTTCTCTAGTAAAATGGAAGTACGACCCACCATTTGAAAGGAGACGGTTTCTTTGTACATTTTACAGTAAAACACAACGAGCAAGAAATACCCGAATAAGGGTGTCAGGTTCGTTAAACTTTGCCTACGCTCAACTTAATCGATGTATCCCGCGTGACCCTTGTCCATCAAGTAGTCCATCTCAGCATCCAAAATGCTTTCCACGGTCAACTCATCGAGCTTCACATCTTTGCGACTAAGGATGTAATCCGCCAGATCATCGCCGTCAATATCAACATCGTTGCCTTTGGAATTCTCATGCGCCTTGTTGATGTACGCTTGCTCATGCTTCAACACAAGAGCGATGTTCGCTTGGCTTGCCTTCGTTTTATCTGCAATATATTGCATCATTTCTTGTTCGTTAATTGAATTTGCTTCTGCCACGTCAGTTCATCTCCTTGATTCATACATACTGTTGCCATTGTAGCATAGGTTAACCCATTACAGGCAGAACTTATGCCTGAAGAACGGTTTTAGAACAGAGTTGTAATCGCCTAAATCCTGCTCTATACTCTAACTCTTCATCCTACTCTACCCCTACGACAAACGTACGTAAAATGTTGCACCCTCTCCGACCACGCTTCGAGCATACACCTCTCCTTTGTGCTGATCCACAATGGAGCGAGCAATCGCGAGACCCAGACCATGCCCACCATGTTTGCGTGCTCTTGAAGAATCGGTGCGATAGAATCGATCGAAGATCCGATCCAGATGTTCCGGTGCAATGCCTTCACCTGTGTTGGACACGGCCAGCATGACATCATTATTCTGTTTCTGGAGCGTGACGTTCACGGCGCCTTTTGGACCGGAATACTTCACAGCATTATCAAGCAGGATCAGAATGACCTGTTTGATCTGCTCACTGTTCCCATGAACCGTAAGATTCGGCTCAATGCTGTAATCGAGGGAGATGTTTTTCTCAAATATAACGGCCTCCATCGGCAAAATAATACTCTCTACCGCATCGCTCATATTAAACTTCGCATGAATCATCGTGGAGCGTGAGTCATCCATCTGTGTCAGATAGAGCAGATCATTCGTAAGTCCGGTCATACGCTCGGTTTCCGACTTGATATAGTGAAGCCATTTCGCCTGGTTCGCTATGGTATCCTCCTGATTCGCCAGTAACACGTCAGCATTGGTATTGATGATCGCCAGAGGTGTCTTCAGCTCATGTGAAGCATCCCCGATGAATTGTTTTTGCTTCTCAAACGCTTCTCTGACTGGCGCAATGGAGCGATTCGCAAAATAACGGCTCAAGAAGTAGATCACAATCAACATAACCAGTCCGACAACAGCAAATGTATAGATCAGATTTGTAAGAATACCTTGTTGTGCCGTCACATCAATGAATACGATCATATGCCCGTCACCGCTCGGATCAACCACATAGGCCCAGTCCGTTCCATCCAGCGCAAATTGCCCCGTCTGCCGTTCCGATCCACCTACTTTATCCTGGTCAACCTTTTGCAGTGCCTCGGTGTAGAACGTATCTTCCATATCAAATCGAGAATGCGTATCCGTAATCTTCCACTGATCATCCGTCATGATCATGAACGACACGGAACGTGCCGGTGGTGAGTTGGGATCACCTCCCGGGCCTCCATTATCACCGCCCATGGCATCAGAGGGAAACGAATCTGAACCAGAACCCTGCCCTTCCCCGCGCGGCATCTTGGAAGAATTATTGGGACTGTGATAGAAATCAGACACCTTGTACAACTCCATATTTGTCTCACGTTGCACATTCTGATAAGTAATCGTATAGATCGTCGCAAATGCCACCAGCATCATAATGGAGATCGACACCAGATTCACGATCAGGAATCGATTTCGGAGTTTCTTGAACATCAGGACGTCACCTCAAGTACATATCCGACACCCCGAATCGTGTTAATGCGGACGGCAGAGTTCAGAAAGGTTAATTTTTTGCGTAAAAACGAGATGTAGACCTCCACATTGTTATACTCCACTTCCGAATCAAATCCCCATAACTTCTCAATAATCTGCTCTTTGGAGGTAATCGCCTGTCTGCGTGCAATCAACAGCTCCAGCAGCTCATTCTCCTTCAAGTTCAGCTTAATCTCCTTACCCTGTACGCTCAGCTTCAATTGGGTTGTGTTCAATTCCATATCACCAAACTTCAGTCCATCCTCGGGAACCACTTCGCCCTTCCGCCTTAAGGCTGCACGAATCCGGGCCAGCAACTCCTCTGTGGCAAAGGGCTTGGCGATATAATCGTCGGCACCATAGTCCAGACCGGTGACTTTGTCCGACAATTCGCCCTTGGCGGTAAGCAGAATGACAGGTGTATGATTCCCTTCACTGCGAAGTTTCTTCAGGACGGTGATCCCGTCCATCTCCGGCATCATGATGTCGAGCAGTAACAGGTCGTAGATACCGCTCTGCGCATAATCGAACCCTGATCTGCCGTCGTGAACCATGTCCACGGAGTAGTTGTTTTTTTTCAAAATCTGCGATACAGCCTCTGCCAAATGAACCTCATCTTCCGCAATTAATATTCTCATCATCTATTCATTCCTCTGCTTGAATTATTCATCTTCATAAATGCTGTATGGTATCGCCTATTCTATCAATTAAACCTTGAATTAATCTTAATATTTTTTTGTGCAGCAACTATTTAAATTGAACAAAAGAATATTTACACTTGCCACTACGATGACAGAATAACCTTCCAATCGCTGTTATCCCCAGATTTTTTGATTCCCTTTTGAGAGGTGAAAATCCAGGGATAAAGGCGAACGCTCCGCTTTTTCAGGTTATTTCTGTCCTCTCCGTTCTCGTGTAAATGTTTAGTTCAATTTTTATATTATAGGAAGGTAAAAAAATGTTAACGCAATGTAAAACCATTTAAGATTCATTCAAGGTTGGCGCTCTAAGATACAGACACGGAAGCAATACACGAGACAACATAACATACAATCCACCGACGAAAGGAATGAGTCCCACATGGCTATTGAAGTATTCAACCGATATGAGAGCAAGTACCTTCTGACGGATGAGCAGTACGCACATTTCTACAATGACCTGCTGAAATACATGGAGCTGGATGCCTACAACAAGAAACATGAGTATTACTCCATCAGCAACCTGTACTTCGACACTCCGCAGGATTCGCTGATTCGCGCCAGTCTCTCCAAACCAAAATACAAGGAGAAGCTGAGACTGCGGGCTTATGGAATACCTGAAGAGAATGCCAAAGTGTATCTGGAGATCAAAAAGAAAGTCTTTGGCCTGGTGAACAAACGCAGAACAGCCTTGAAGCTGGATGAAGCTTACGAATTCGTTCGTTCGGGACAGGCGCCAGAGCTCGCGGATTACATGAACAAACAGGTTGTCGAGGAGATCAAATATTTCCTTCGGGTATACGATCTGGAACCAAAAGTGTATCTGGCGTATGAACGCAAAGCGCTTTTCGACAAGAACAGCCGCGATCTCCGCATTACCTTTGACACCAACATCCGCAGCCGCAGATACGATCTGAAGCTGGAACAGGGAGATTACGGTGAACCGCTGGTGAAGGACGGTCGATGGCTGATGGAAGTGAAAGCCGAGAAAACCGTTCCGATGTGGCTGTCACAACTGCTGTCCGAACATGGACTGTACCGTACCGGATTCTCTAAATACGGCAACGAGTTCAGACATTTAGTGAGAACAACCAACCTGAATTATCAGACGGAGCGCCTCCTTGTACCAGGTACCGACTTCAACCCATCCATAGAACAAGATAAAACGATTATAGAAAGAGAGCGTGTCCTATATGCTTGATTCCCTGTTCAGTTCAGCCCTAACCGATACCAACCTGACATTTAACAACGCAGTCATCACCATTGGTCTTGCCATCATTCTGGGGTTAATCATCAGCCTCACCTACATGAAGACCAACCAAAGCACATATTCCCAAAGCTTTACTTTAACGATGGTCGTCCTGCCTGTCATTGTCGCGATCATCATCCTGCTCATCGGCAGCAACATCGCTCGAGCATTCAGCTTGGCAGGTGCCTTCTCCATCATCCGTTTCCGAAGTGCCCCTGGTGATCCAAAGGACATTGCTTATGTATTGTTTACAATGGCTTCCGGTCTTGCCTGCGGTGTAGGCGCTTTTGGATACGCGGTGCTGTTCACCATTATCCTGTGTGTGCTGATGTTTGTCCTGAGTCGCTTCAACTTCGGTGGCAAGAAAAGTCAGCTGAAAACGCTGAAAGTCACCATTCCCGAGAACTTGAGCTATGAAGAAGCACTTAATGAAGTGTTCCATACATTCAACATACCTTTTGATCTTAAAAAAATCAGAACGACCGAACTCGGCAGTCTGTATGAGCTGGTCTACAGTGTAACCATTCACGAAAGTGTTAGCCAAAAGGAATTCCTCGATGCGATCCGTACACGGAACGGCAACCTGGATATCTCGTTAACCATGAGTCCAACAACGGAATATTAATTTATAATTCGAAGGGAACGATCCATTATGAAGAAAAACATGATAACAGGTAGCAAACTTTGGTCCATCGCTATGATTACCAGCCTACTCGCAGCATGCAGTTCACCAGCAACCACAAGCACAACGGCGAATGCCGCAACGTCAACGACAGGAACAACCAAAACGGTATCTGTCAGCGAGCAAACTTCTGTGAAATATGCAGATCTGGTCTCTCCGGATGCTGACGATACCAACATTAGCTGGAGTGAGGCAGATTCCACAGCGATTAAGTTGAACGGTACAACTGCAACGGTAACCGGTTCGGGCGCCAAAGCAGCCAGTGGCTCAGTAACCATCACTGAAGCAGGCACTTACGTACTTAGCGGTGAGTTAACCGACGGCCAGATCGTGGTCAATGTTGCTGATAAGGGTACCGTTCATCTCGTATTAAACGGAGCAACCATCCATGATAATGACAGTGCCGCAATCTATATTCAGAAAGCTGGTAAAGCGGTGATTACACTCGAAAAAGGAACCAAGAATACCGTTTCCGATGGTAAAACGTATGTGTACGCCGACGCTACAACAGACGAGCCTGATGCTGCAATCTTCAGCAAAGCGGATCTTACATTCAACGGTACAGGTCAATTGACCGTCACAGGTAACTATAATGAAGGTATTACGAGCAAGGATGATCTGAAGATCATTAGTGGTAACATCCGTGTCAAAGCAGCCGATGATGGTATCAAAGGTAAGGATATGGTCGCCATCCAAGCGGGTACCATCACCATTGAAGCCGAAGGCGACGGTATTAAATCAACCAATGACACAGATACCACCAAAGGCTTCGTTGCCATCGCAGGAGGTACCTTCGATATTCAGAGTGGCAATGACGGTATTCAAGCCGAAACCGCACTTGTTACGGATGGCGGCACATACAACATTGTAACTGCCGGTGGTAGCGCCAATGCATCAGCCAAAGTAGAAGAAGGTCCATTTGGTGGCGGTGGCGGTGGATGGGGTGGCGGAACACCTCCAACGGATATGGGCACACCACCGGATGGCGAACCTCCTGCAGATATGCCGGAGATGCCTAATAACAGCGTTACGAATGCAGGTGCTAATACAAACGGCGCAGCAGCATCCAACTCTGCCAACACAACAACAACAACAACGGATAACAATGCCGATGCGGACACAGCAACAACAGCAACCGAGTCCACAAGTGCCAAAGCACTCAAAGCAGGTACAGACCTTACGGTTAATAGTGGTACGTATACCATTGATTCCATGGATGATTCCCTGCACAGCAACAATAACGTGACAGTCAATGACGGAACATTCAACATTGAATCCGGTGATGACGGCATTCATGCCGATCAGGCACTTACGATTAACGGCGGAACCATCACGATTGTGAAGAGTTATGAAGGACTTGAAGGAGCAAATATTACCCTGAATGATGGGGATGTGGATGTAACAGCATCCGATGATGGCGTAAATGCTGCAGGTGGGGAGACGGAAACAACTGCGAATACAGCGGCAAGTACAGATCGCGCGACTACAGCAACCGATGCAACAACGACATCCAACATCTCTGTAACCGAAACGACAGGTACAACATCAACTACCGATCAGGCATCCCAAGGTACGGCTGCTACTCAGCAAGGGCGTGGACCGGGCGGTATGGGCGGTTCAGCAGCGAGTAATAACGAATTCCACATTAACGGCGGCTCCCTCAAGGTGAACGCAGGTGGTGACGGACTGGATTCCAATGGTTCCATTAATATGACGGGCGGAACGGTTATTGTGAACGGTCCAACGAATAGCGGCAACGGAGCATTGGATTATGACGGCACATTTGAAATCAGTGGTGGATACTTGGTAGCTGCTGGCAGCTCGGGTATGGCACAAGGAACATCCGATGCGTCTACGCAAAATACCATTGTGATGACATTCCCTGCAACACAAAAAGCTGGAACACTTGTACATGTACAAGATAGCCAAGGCAACAACATTCTGACGTTTGCTCCGGCAAAAGATTATCAAACCGTGGTTGTCAGCTCACCGGATCTTGCGAAAGATGGCTCCTATGTAATCTACTCCGGTGGTACGTCTACAGGTAAAGCCGTGGATGGACTCTACACAGACGGTACCTATAGTGGCGGAACTCAAGTGGTTGCATTCCAATCGACCAGTAATGTGACTTGGGTGAATGAATCTGGTGTAACCACAGCCAATACAGGTATGGGTGGTCCTGGTGGCAGTGGACAAGGCGGATTCGGAGGAGGCAGAAACAGATCCCAATCCGGTACAACCTCTGACAGCACTGGCACTACCGATTCTGCAAAATAAGACTAATGCTGAGCGATAGAGTATAACACGCGTCTGAAGCGAAACGAAAAAGGCTCCGAAATCACTTTCACAGTGAGTTCGGAGCCTTTTTCGTTATTCTTTTGGAAACAGGATTAGAGCGCTTCTGCTCAAGGGAATGTCGGTACACTCCTTTTCCTCAGAAGGTGTAGACATACACCTTAGTGCGCAGGGCATCTCGACATGTTATTGTGCGTAGCGGTTCTTTTCCTGGCAGGGCAAAACAGACGCTAATCACCTTGGCACCCGGCGGAAGCTCCCGACTGAACTTGTCCAGAAGTCGAGTCATGGCTCCCGGAAACAGATAACAGATGACACAATCCGCATGTTCATAGGAACTGGTGTAGATGTCTCCGCGCATGAAGCGCAGCCTGCCCTTGAGAGAGTACTTGTTTCCCTTGGCTCGACGTAAGCGAACACTGAGATAGGCAATCAGTTGGGAAGACCATAAGGGAATGATAGAATTTTCAATCCCGGTCAGCCTTTTGCCAGGGCAATGCCTTACAACATCCAGTCCCAGTGTACCCCATCCGGAACCTGCTTCAATCACATCGCCGTACCCGGGAATCCAGTTCACCTCTTGAATGACCACCTGCCTGACGCGGCCGGATGTGGGCATCGGTGAAATCCCGTTTTTCCAACTGACGAGTACGATGGATATGACACCTATCAATGTCACCACGGCAATCAGCCATGGAATCAGGTAAATGATGAACATGAACTCATCCCTTTGTTATCACTCTTCATTCCGGCACATGAGACTTCATATATACACCCTTTTTATAAACGGACTTGATGGTAAAATGTACACCCAGCTTGCGATTCGTCCGATATATTAACGAGTTAATCTCGTCGATCCCTACCGCTTCACTCTCCAGCATGCTCCGCTCAGGCCACACCTGAGCCACAATCTGTTCCCTTGTCACAAAGTGATCCAGTTGACTATACAGCAGCTTGAACAGCTGATACTCCTTCTTGGACAGCGGAATCTCCACTTCACCAATCTGCACGGTTTGCAGGTGATCCTGCAAGCGTACACCCTCACCCAGCAGATCTGACACACGATATTCCCTCGTCTCTCCAAGATCCCCTTCAGCGCGAAGCTGGATCAAGCCGTTGACGAGCGTCAGGCTGTCTCCTTCGCCAAACGGATATTTCTCATAGGGAACGAGGCGCTGCCCGTTCAGTTCGGTTCCATTTTTGCTATCCAGATCCTCAATCCATAACTGTTGCTGTACATCATAATGAATGCGGCAATGCCGCTTCGATATCATCTGATTATAGACAGACAAGTCCAATTCACTACCGCCTGTGTAACGTCCCACCGTAATGGAGCGACCTTGGCTTACATAAGCGAATGAGCCGTCACTTTCCTGTCCTGGCGTACGAATGACGATTTTTGCCGTCTCCCGCATGTTATTCTCCCACCTTCAATGATCACTCACTCGATCTCTATAAACATTTCATAACAATAATGATAAGATCATCAGATTTGTTCCATTGTTTGCACCGCTATAGTTCAATATAGTGGTATACAGGAACGATTTTTGTTCGGTTCTACTCACTCTACTATACCAGACGTTGTGCTTTTTTTCTCATGACGGCCTTATGTCTACTTTAGCTCATTCAACAAGAGAGGTACCTTCCTATGAACAAAAAAAATATTTTCATATACGTGTTGCTCGCCTTTGCCCTGTCCATGACATTAACCGTGCTCTCCCGTATGAACGATGATGGCGGAGAATCACTGAAAGGCACATCGGCTTCCGAAAACTCATGGTTACAAATGAAGATCCAACCCTAAGTCTACTCTATTATAACGTGATCTCTGCGCAAAACGTTTCACGAATGTCATATTAGGCTAACCTACAACCTGTGTTAAATATTGATTTTATAACTTTGAGGGGACCATAATAGAATGTAATCTATAAATAGTATTTTTAATTAGAATATTTGCTTTTAGTCATTGCTGAAAAAAATGAACTTTGCCTAACCAAAGTGCTATACATTGGATCTCTCAAGGGGAATAGACAACTGAATTGAAGTATCTAATAAATATACTAATGGATCAAAATGAGATTTAATGAATATGTAATTAATTGTCTTCACCAAGAATAAAATTTCTTTCTAATAGATTGCATTGATAACTTTACAAGAGGATTTTAAACCATTGTATGGATGGGTGATTGGGTTATATGAGGATAAGAAGAATCTAACGATCAGTTATTTTAAAGTGAAAGTTTTGCATTTAGGATTGGCCTACCTTTTTTTCACCGTCTGTTCTATTTATAAATCTTATATTATCTAAAGTTATTTCGAATAGGATGACTCCTTTTATTCAGAAGTCATCCTATCCCTAGGTAAAATGAATATAACTGTCTTTAATTTTAAGGTATTTTAAGGATCTCGATATAATCATAGGATTTTATGGCACTTAAAAGCGGGTAAGCTTGTCTTTCGTTTGAGTGACCTGCAAGTTTAAAATCTCTATTTAAACCATCCAAATCAGATATAATCATAAGGTGAGTAGGAGTTGTGATCCATCCTGCTACTCCTTTACTAAAGATGACTACATCCCCTTTTGCAATTGAACCTAAGTAAATAGATTTATGATTTTTTTCATAATTGTCTTTTGAATATGAGTAGACCGTAGATTTAGGAATCCAATACTTGCTGAACTGTTCTACGCTTATCCAAGGGCTAGGATCCGAGAAAGTCCAACTATAGTTTAATTCGGTCGCATTTTTAGGAACTAGGTAAGTAGAGTTTTTCTTATAAGCAGACCAGTTACCTGACATCGGTTTCCCTCCACCAACATGCATGGCCTGTGAAACAAAATTAGTACAGTCACTTCCCCATGCTGTAAAAGCAGGATAATTAGTACTATATTTATTGTAGTTATTATACGCCCAATTACCTGCTGCTGCTGAATTATATGCTGCTAGCAATTGAAATTCTGGAGCACTTTTTTCTGCTGTTGTTAACCTGTTCTTAAAATTTTCAGCACGTTCATCACCTGATGATCTGGAATACCTAGTTAAGTATCCCATTAGTATTTCCTGTTCTTCTGAGTCCGCCGCTATAGAATAAGAATCTTCAATTAAATGCATAACTTCAATTTTATCCTCTTTTTTAAGAGAAATCGTTTTTTCATACACATCTTGATTTAAGTTCTTGTGAAGTATCTCTGCTACTTTTATATCTTGTTTGAAATAAGAATCAAGTGTTTGTAGAATTACCCTTTCTTCTTCAAGCGGATCTACTAATTCATCTCTGTTTACAAAATTATGTTGTGCTAATGTTTGTTCTTTTTCTTTTTTGTACAATTCGATATAAGGATTTTGCTCAATATTAACTGTAATTGACTCATACTTTTCAACATATTGGGTTTGTGTTGTTGAGATATCCTCGTTAGCATAGGCACTCATTCCATTAAAAACTAAAGTAGCACCAGCTAATAAAATTACTATTTTTTTCTTTTTCACACCATTTCTCCTTTTAAGTTATTTTTTAACATAAATACAGTTTATCACAATATTATACATTAGTATGGTTAAATTTTCCTTTTTAGGAGATGACATCTTGTAAAAACCGTATCTTCTACTATAAAATATAAATAAAATATTTCGAAGGGAGATAGTACTATGAAAAGTAAAAGGTTAAAGCAAATTAAAGTATTCTTTGCTATAATACTCATTATTATTTTGCTTGAGCAAATTCCTTATGTTCAAAAACAAACAGCTGTTTTTTCATCAAAAGTCTACGTGTTGTCTAAATATGGAACTGATTTTAAGTATAAAAATATTGAATATAGCCCTCAATTTGGAAACTATGATGTGTTTTACAGAGATATGAACAAAAGTGAATATTCCTTTACAGTCATCCCTAAATTTTTTCCTGTATTCGTAATCTATGATTCTATTGAAAAACAGGCTTTAGAGTTAAAAAATATAGATTTACTTCGTAAAATGCCATACTAGAACATATCTTGATACAAATGATTAATAGATAAACTGAGATTTTAGATCCTATTCATCATTTAAATCTTCTCCAAATGAAAAGCATCTACTAATTAACTTAGTAGTGTCCACCGAAACGACTAAAGAAATATAGAATAATATTATATAGAGAGATGCTTCTCTATTAGCCCTCCCTTGTTTCGGTGGCGCCCTAAGGTGGTATGATTGAATTCTGAATTACATCATTTATAGTTTCTAAATCTAATCAGGACGACTTATTTCCCAAGCGAAACGAAGTGGACAATGGACACCCCACCATCCATACTCACCTTAACGCCGCTTCTTTCTCGCGCCGAATTTCCTCCATGCATACACGATAAGTGCTACAGGGCCAGCAAGCCATAACAGCTGCCATAGTATGATTTTTAGGTCGAATCCCATTTCAAGAATCCCTCCCCATATGATCGCAAAGGTCAATACAGTCGTTCAAAATCCAAATCAATCTTGGTCTTCCTCAGGCACAGTCGGTTCGTCGTCAGGCTTCGCTGTCTCTCTCGACTGTACTTCCTCCATCCGGCTGGACACCTTTTGATACAGGTAAGAGATCCCAAGCAATAGTACGCCAAAGCTGAAATAGGCAAAGATTTTGCTGCCCGAGGTGAGCATTCCCACATCATAGAACACCATCTTACCCGTGGCGAACAACGTTAGACCCAGGCCCAAACGCCGAATCATGACATATTTTCTACGGAATCCATAGGCAATATAGAGAATCGCCAGCAGCAGATAGATCAGGCTGAACATCAGCCCTACATCGCCCCACTGGAACTGAATTGTCAGGAATACAGTGATGACGCCCAGCAGATATACCCCTGCGATAACCGGGTACCATTCAATGCTCTTGAACTGCCCGCGGATGCCTGCGATTAGCAGATCCCTTCCTGCAAAGAATACCCCTACGTTAAAGATAATTAACACCAGCAAACCAACAATCTCTGCCGCGGTATGCTGCTGAACCTCCGGCTGAAGCGCTGGCATGGTTAAGGTTACAGCCAGTGCAATACAGCAGCCAACGGCATGCAGGAAGGTGGTGTACACCTGCACGAATCGGTCGCGCAGCAGCTTCACTTTGCCTAGTCCATAGGCCAATGCAATCGTGAGCGCAGCGAACATTAACAGCTTGTAGAACATGTATAACAGGAACGTCCCATCCACAGCTCTGGTATACAATTCATTCGACTCATAGAGCACGTATAACCATAGATTCACAAGTGCTGCATACTTGAATCCGTTCAGGAAGCCCAGCTCCAGTGGGGTATAGTGGAATCTCTCCTTGGAAGATGAGCTGCTGCGAACTGCCCAGGCATAATACAGTGTAATAAGCAGGGTCCCTAGCGTGATGCTGGTGTATTTTAACATAAAGTAAGAACGTTCTCCGATGAAGAGTAGCGTCAGCAGATCATAGTACATAAAAGTGGTTAGACATAGTAGCACGATGCCCCATCCGGCACGTCCCACCGATCTGAACCGTTTCAGATGTCCGAGTGTAACCAGCAGAACCCCTTCGATCAACCAGCCCATCGATAACCACTTGGCCCCGAACTGGAACGGAATAATCAGAATGGCAAAGGTCAGGGAAGTGACATAGAAGAGCAGAATCGTCTGTTTCTCCTGAGCCATATTACGCTGAACGAATCGTGCGAGGCCCAGATACACCGCGCAGAAGATTAACGCCAGCAAGCCCTGAGCATCATTCCAATTCGCCACATCAAATAACACGTATAACATCAGACAGCTGATGCTTGTATTCATAGCCAGCAGAGCGAAATCCCACCAGGTTAACTTCATCCGTTGTTTGAACGGATATGCCAGCGTAATGCCCAGATATAATGCAAACGTCACAATGGAATACAACATGCCAATCTTCTCACTTGGCGACAGCCATAAGAGGATGAGCATGGACGGTGTGTTGAAAAGGAAACTGATATAGTGCACCACCGGCCACCGTTTGCCGAATGATATGAACACAATAATGCCGTTTAAGAGCAGCAGATAGATCATGGCTACATAGACAGCAGGGCCCTCAAGCCCGAACGAGAACATGTAGGAGAATAACGGAAGATATCCGCCCACGAGACCCAGTGAACAGATCGTCTTTGACTGGTATCTCAAGGAGAACAATACAGAGATTGCCGATACCAATACAGACAGGCCAAGTCCCGTATATAGTCCGATAATATGCAGTAAAAAGTAACTATAGAAGATGGACCCGAACAACA
This sequence comes from Paenibacillus polymyxa, assembly GCF_018614975.1. GTDB lineage: Bacteria > Bacillota > Bacilli > Paenibacillales > Paenibacillaceae > Paenibacillus > Paenibacillus polymyxa_E. The sequence continues at coordinate 58,227 of NZ_JAGGNR010000037.1, forward strand.
CGGAGATCCCGCCGCCGAGCAGCCCCATTGCAAACGTCTGCTTTTTGCGGCGGAACAGCAACTCTCCTCCAGTGAGCATCAGAGCACCAAGCAGGAAAAAGGCTCCGCTCTTCATCTCGTCATTAAACCAGGTCGAGTACGAATATTGGAACGCTGCTCCAACCCCCAGAATGAGGAGCAGGATGGCTACCTTATTGATCCAGCTAAGTCCAATTTTCATCTCCATTCGATTCTGCTTGATCCGGCGCTGAATGGTCTCTTCACTCAATCCCTCCTCCGCCAGCTGCTCATATCCACGCTCCATGTGCCCACGTAGAGCCTCTTCTCTCTCCCGTACGGCTCGCTTGTGCGATTCAATGCGCTCATTCACCTCTGCGGCAAGGTAAGCAATCCTCTCCTTCACCTCGTGGGAATCCTCTTGCAACTCCTGTGCTGCCTGATTGTAGAGCACGTTCAGATTGGATTTGGTTCGATGTTCATGGAATGCAATTCGATCATTATGTACCGCTGTTTTCCCTTGAAAATAGGTCTCCATCTTCTCCCGGGATACCCGGATCAGATTCAGCTTCTCATCCAGCATCTGTTCAGATAACGCCATACGAAGACGTGCATTCTCTTCTTCCATCTTGCGCGAGCGAAGTTCAAGCTGTTGCAGCTTGAGCTTGTGGGCTTCATACTGTTCCTGCAGTTGTTCATTCTGAACGATCAGGTCATCCGACTGGTATTCCTGGAGCAAGGCGTGATACTCCTTCGCCAGCTGTTTCTGCTGCTCCTGAACCTGCCCAAGCCGATCCTTAAACTTCTTCATGAGCTTCCTCCGTTGGTTGATGTTTAATCTTTTCCCTATATTTTACTATATGTATGCCATAAAAAGAGGTTTAAACATTAGATATATCCGTACAATATTTCATCAGTAGGATCTCAAACGCAAAAAAGCCGGGAAACATACACTTCTCCCGACTTATATTCATATGAGCATTTTGCACACATCTGAGCATTAAAAGTACAGTTGGTCCAATCTCTGATCCATTTTCGCTGTTAGCGAGGTACGCAGGCTTCTCCTGCACAATAATGGATGCTTATGCTGCATCTGGTGTATCTGCCTGGTCCACTGACTCCGGTTCAATTATCTCAGTCGCATCCGGGTCCAGCCAACTGGCGATCATGCCACGCACATATTGCAGATCGTCCTCCGACAGATCATAGTACCATGTACCACCGCGCGTCGCACCCTCACCCTTCAGCATGTAATTGCTGATCGTTGGTATGCTGTCTTTCATATATAAGGACTCGGCAAATTTCACGATAAAATCCGAAGTCATGTTGGTTGTAAAATTCGATCCGGCAATCTGGATGACGTCCGGGATCTTGGTCAGATTTTTGACTTCCAGCGCACGATTCATGAAAGCACTTAAGAAAATCCGGTGACGCATCGTCCGATTGAAATCGGAATCTTCCCGGTAACGCACATAACCAAGCGCCTCTTCGCCGCTATAGATCGGTTTGTTGGCTTCAACAAACAGCTTCTCATGCGCTTTTGATTTGTTCTCAATATTTTTCTTGATCGGCAGCTCGACACCACCAACCGCATCAACAATATCCTTGAGCCCGTTAAAATTAATCGCGGCATAAAAATCCACTTGGTTCCCCAGCAAATTCTCCACTGTATCCATCGCCATCTTGGCTTCCCCGTGGGCATACGCTGAGTTGATCTTTGACTTCACATCCCGGCCGACAATCTCGGTATAGGAATCACGTGGAATGGACAGCAGCAGCACTTTATTGTCTTCTGGACGCACGACGGAATAGATGATGGTATCCGAACGACTTGGTTCGTTATCGCGTTGGTCAATCCCTAGCAGCAACAGCGAGAATGGATCGGTATGTTGCACGACAGGGGCATCCTTATCGCCCGCTGGTACAAAGGAGTCATCCAAGGTATCCTTCACCGTAGCTGAAGCGAACATGTTAAAGGCAAACACGACGAGTTGCTTTTGATAAATAAATCCGACTCCTCCGAGCACAAGCAGCACACTTAAGGTGATGATTAATGGCTTCTTCCATTTCTTCTTCGGTTTCTTCGGCTTCCGTCTCGTTAAATGTGCAGCACTGTTTTCCATCATATCTCCTTTGATAACGGTTTCTTCATTCATTTAACTATATTAATAACACGTTTTCAATAGATTACGTTATAATCTGCATTACAAATACGTGTTCAAAAAGTTTGGTTTTCAGTACCAAGAAGATGGAATGAAGCTAGAAATGGAGTAGCGGAGCGTAGGGAAAACTACGTGAGCAACGGATATTTCGGCTGAATTTCATATTCGATGCTGATGATGCCGCCAGGCATCATTCGTAATCAAAAGTGGACTTTTTGAACTACCTCTGCATAAATGAATAGAGAAGGAGCGATGAATGATGGAATATCGACGTTTGGGCAATAGTGGTCTGCGCGTGTCTGCACTGGGGCTTGGCACCAATGCGTTTGGCAAACGCGCGGATGAGGCAGCTTCTACCCGTATTATTCATGCAGCGATGGATCAGGGCATCAACTTTATCGACACCGCCAATATCTATACAGGTACCGAATCGGAACGCATCATTGGACAGGCTCTCACAGGTCGACGGGAAAACGCGGTGCTTGCTACCAAGGCCGGATTACCCCGGCATGATGGTCCTCATGGACGGGGTTCCTCCCGCTACCATCTGCAACAAGAGCTGGAACATAGCCTGCGACGTCTGCAAACGGATTATGTGGATCTGTACCAGATCCATACCTTTGATCCGCATACACCGCTGGATGAGACACTGCGCACACTGGACGATATGGTCACTTCGGGTAAAGTTCGTTACATCGGAGCCTCCAATTACGCAGCTTGGGAGCTGATGAAAGCTCTGGGCATTAGTGAGCAGAAAGGTTATGTGCGCTACATCTCCACCCAAACCAGCTACTCCCTGGCAGACCGTACGCCTGAGTTGGAACTGGTACCGATGTGTCTCGATCAGGGTGTAGGCATTATTCCGTATTTCCCGCTGGCAGGTGGTATTCTGACAGGTAAATATAACGGGCAGACCGGTGTACCCTCCGGTTCCAGAGCTGATTCCGATCCATCCTTCAACCGTTTTCTGCTGGAGCATAATATTCAACTGAGTGAACAAGTAAGCGCAAAAGCAGCTGCATATGGATGCTCCCCGAGTGTGCTGTCACTCGCATGGCTGCTGACACGTCCAGCTGTATCCACAGTGATTGTTGGCGCTACACGCACCGAACAGCTGGAACATAATCTGGCTAGTCTGGACATGTCATTGCCTGATGAGCTGTTGGTCGAACTGGATCAGATGAGTGACTCTTTCCGTCGCCGCGAGCCGTTTGCGTCCTACCGAATCGATTGAAGCAAATGAAATGAACCTCCAGACGGATAAAGTCAGGAGGTTCATTTTGATTTTTGTATACACATTATAATCATTAGTATTCAGAAAAATTTCCAATTCCACTACAATCTGTAGTTTAATAAAGTAAAAAAAACTATTATAGATTAGCCCTCTGTTTTTTGGCGAAGAAACTCCTGCATGATCTCTAAATACTCTCCCTTACGATCATCCAACGTTTCAAAGAATGCCTTGTCCGATTCCTCGACCAGATGGATTCCCTCCACAGCCAATCGGGTTCCCTCTTCCGTTGTTGTAATAATATTGGCACGCGTATCTGTCTGATGACGAGCGCGGATAATTAATCCTCTCTTTTCAAGAGCACGCAGAACCTGAGAAGTCACGTTAACATCCACTTTGGCAAAATGGGCAATCTGAACCTGCGTAACGCCTTTGCCTTCCTCATCGTGTTCATTGAGCCATAGACAGGCGTGCAACAATACAAATTGCGGTTGTGTCAGTTCGAGGGGATCCAGCACCCTGCGTACTTCCTTTTGCCACATCGCTGTAACCTGCCAGAGCAGGTATCCCGGGCTTTCCTGTGCATTTTTATACCGTGAGCTTTTCATTTCCATACCTCCATGATGTGCGACCTTGTGCAACAGAATATATACCCGTCAGTCAATGAAGTAAATCCATTATTCATATAACGATGATGGAAACATATCCGTTGCAACTCTGTGTGTTCTTTCTCAAAAAAATAATTAGCGCGCAGGGATAAACTGCTTCACCCATTGTCCGAATCCTTGCGGATTGCGACTCTGTATAAGAATGGTTCCTTCTCCCCGGAACCTACATACCAGTCCTTCTCCACTTGTAACACTGGATAACCAGCCCTGTGAAGCTTTCTCAATACGGTAATCTACATAATGAGGCCATGCCACCAAATGGGCGTTATCGACGATCATTTCTTCACCTGCTGCCAGATTAATCGCATGGATGGCACCATAGGAAGACAGAAATACGGTTCCACGTCCACTGATCTCAATAATGAAGAAACCTTCTCCCGAAAAGAGACCTTTCTTCAGGTTTTGCATTTTGGTATTCACCTGAATGCCCTCGGTTCCTGCCAGAAATCCGTCTTTCTGCACATAGAGTGAATAGGAACCGTCCAATTCAACAGCTTCTACATCGCCCATGCTTGAAGGTGAGAGCAGAATCTCTGCCGACCCGCCCGCAGCCGTCAGTTCCTGAAAGAAAAACTTCTCCCCGCTCAGCATCCGACCGAACCCGGCGAACATCCCACCTTCTGCTGAACCCTTCAGTTCAACCGTAGGAGTCATGGATACCATCGCACCACTCTCGGCCTTGAACCGCTCTCCCCGCTGCAAATGTACCTTGAGCATCGCAAAAGCACCATCATATAAAATCTCATAGTTCACGGTTGCACCAGCTCCCTATTGTCAGAGTTAAAATCATTGAGTCCATTATCTTCCAGAACTGCTGATTTGTCTCTGTATTCCTTCACAATATGTTGATCTCCCCAATTACAGAGCGCATTAAGAATCGGTTCAAGACTCCGCCCATAATCACTCAATTCGTATTCCACCTTGGGAGGGACCTGATTATATACGATTCGGTTTACGATCCCGTCGTTTTCAAGCTCTCTCAGTTGCTGTGTTAACATTTTCTGTGTAATTGCGGGCATAATACGCTTGAGATCGCTGGTTCGTCTTTTCCCATGTATCAGATGACAGAGAATGACGCATTTCCACTTGCCACCGATCACCTCTAAGGTAGCTTCAACCGAGATGTTATATTTTTTTCTAACCATAACTTGCTTCCTCCCTGATGAATTGGACTACATCCGTCGCATGCTGTATAGGCACCAAAAAGTACGTAGGGTACTAAAAAGTACGTACTATTCAATCTATACCGAATAACTCATAATAGCATTTGCCGGTACGTAAATCTACATTCGGGGGAGTGGAGCAAGAAATGTTACAAGATTCAAAACGCAGCACGTGGGCACTGCTAGCACTGGCCATTAGTGCATTCGCGATCGGCACCACAGAATTTATCAGCGTTGGGCTACTGCCCCTCATTGCAGATGACCTGGGCATTTCCGTAACTACAGCGGGACTGACCGTTACTTTATACGCCTTAGGCGTTACCTTTGGGGCTCCTGTTCTGACCTCACTGACGTCTACCATTTCACGCAAAACGCTATTGCTTGCCATCATGATTGTCTTCATTGCGGGTAACACGATGGCTGCACTATCGACGGGCATCACCATGTTACTCATTGCACGAGTGGTTTCCGCTCTGGCACACGGGGTGTTCATGTCCATCGGCTCCACGATTGCAGCCGATCTGGTGCCTGCAAACCGTAGGGCAAGTGCTATTGCCATTATGTTCTCCGGCACAGGCCAAGGATATAGCCTCAGCCTTTAACATCGCGGCATTTAATGCAGGGATCGCTGTAGGTGCCTATTTGGGTGGCGTAATCAATGACTCCATTGGTTTGATTCACACGACATGGGTCGGTGCCTTGATGGTTCTCGTAGCCGTAATCCTGACCGCATGGACTAAAATGCTGGAAAGCAAGGATCAACATGCATCAGTCGAAATGGAGAAAGCTTCGTTCTAAGTTTCATCCCGACTATTTCACTTGCCCTTTTGTATATCAATTCCAGCTTTGAAGGGAACCGGTTTCACATCGTATTTTACTACACTATATACGTTGAACCCAATTTGATCTACTATGATTTGATTTTGTATGATGAAATAACGGAAATTCAGCTTCAAATGTCTGATTTTTACACACTTTAAGGAGGAAATCTCATGACAACAGCTCAAACCGCACAACATTTACAATCCACAGTAACTCTGCATAACGGTGTTCCTATGCCTTGGTTCGGACTTGGTGTATTTAAGGTAGAAGAAGGATTTGAACTGATTGAAGCCGTGAAAAATGCGATTAAACATGGCTACCGCAGCATTGATACTGCTGCAATATACGGCAATGAAGCCGGTGTTGGCCAAGCGATTGCAGAAGCTCTGCAAGAAAACAACCTGAAACGCGAAGATTTATTTATTACATCCAAAGTGTGGAATGCAGATCTCGGATATGAGGAGACGCTTGCGGCTTTTGATACAACCTTGAACAAACTGGGACTGCAATACCTGGATCTTTATCTGATTCACTGGCCTAAGGCAGGCAAATACAAAGCAGCCTGGAAAGCAATGGAGGAGCTGTACGCAGCCGGCCGTATTAAGGCCATTGGCGTAAGCAACTTCCAGATTCACCATCTCGAAGACCTGATGCAGGATGCCAAAGTGAAACCGATGATCAATCAGGTGGAATACCACCCTCGCCTGACTCAGGTTGAGCTTAAGGCTTTCTGTGAGAAGCATGGTATCCAGCTTGAAGCTTGGTCGCCTCTGATGCAAGGTCAGCTGTTGGACAACCCAGTGCTCACGGCTATTGCTTCAGCCAAAGGCAAATCGGTTGCACAAGTCATCCTGCGTTGGGATCTGCAAAATGGAGTCATTACCATTCCGAAGTCCACCAAGGAAAACCGGATTATCGAGAACTCCTCCATCTTCGACTTTGAACTTTCAAATGAAGAGATGGATCAGATCAGTGCTCTGAACGAAGATGTACGCGTTGGACCTGACCCGGACAACTTCGATTTCTAAGATGAGTCAGGGTCCTGATACTTTTATCATATTTTCTAAGTTGAAATTTATTTAGAGAACCTAATCCCGTTTTTCCTCAATCTCTGTTAAAGTTAAAGGGCGAGTGAACCCGGCAAAAGTTTCTCGCCCAGAGTCGATTGTTTATTCAATCGGCTTTTTTTGTGTTCCTTCTTTATTGTACTGATTAATTAAATCATCCAGTATCATAGACTGTTTGATTACTGCGGGATGTTGAACCCCCCTGTGCTTTTCTGCCAGGGTGTAAAGGAGATTCCTGGCACGTTCAATACGTAATTGAATGAGCATGCTTCTTTTCATAGAACCCACTCCTCCTTTTTGTAATATTTTAGGCTTTGCTGTCAGATAATAGAATAATCATTTAAAAGCACAAAAAAAGTGTTTAGACCGTCATTCTTCTAGCTCCTTCTCTGAGTAAATTCCAAATCAGTCAACAAAAGCGTCCAAGTGGAGCTTCACTCTACCTGGACGCTTTTTTGATTGATTGCTAACTTAAGAAGTATCTGATAATTCCCCCCATTCAAGGCATGATTTAATCCATACCGAACTATCCTCAAAACAAGAAAAAGGATGTTCCCGAAAATCAGGTACATCCTATGTCCGCTTATTGATTAAGTCCCCCACCCATGCTCCATTGTAGCCAATGTATTTGGCGTAAATACGACAATCGCAACACTACAGAGAAACAAGAAGTATAACGCTTTTTTAGCAAGCCGATGAAACTCACTTGAGATTTTTAAATGCTTCCTTTGCTTCGAGAACCGCATAATCTCTAAATTGCTCAAAAAGAGTCATACAATTGTTTATAATTTTCCTGTTATTAATTTTAATCGATAAATCCAAACCTTCTAACATAAGTTTTATAGCAGAGCCAGCATCTTTGTTTTCATTGAAACGATACACGGCCAGATCACCGAGGAATTGAGTGTAGCTCTCTTTTAAAATATTCGGCTTATACTTGCCAAACTCTGTTTTGTCCGATTGATATGGTACATATGCTGTAAAACGCTCTAGGATGCTATCAATATTCAACCCATATAAGTTTGCTGCTTGGACAATGTGCTGCATAGCAATAAAAATTTCATCTTCATGGGACGCTATGTAATCCGCATACTCTTCCAGCACATCCACTTCTCCGGACATCAAGCGATAGAGAAAAGTATTAGCAACAGCCCATTTTGAAAATTGTCCAACAATCTGTTTAGCTTCCTCGTCCTTTTCCTTGACCCAACTTTCCCCGCTGGCATACAAAGCCACAAATTCCAAGGCTCTTTTGTAGTCTCCGCACTTTTCACTGGCTGTAGATTGAGCTAGATAAGCATACAGAATATAGTAGTACAAGGGTCGCTCCGTCCGTGTCTGGCCCTCTTCTGATCGTACAGATCGGCATTGTAAATCATATTGAATCGTTGCAATCCGGTGCATTTCCTTAGCTAAAGCATCGACTTTTACCCATTTGTGAACTATTCCAAAAACGTGCATCAATTGCTTTAAAGCTTCAAGCTGATTTGCTTCATCGAGACGATTAACGTAGAGTTCAAATTGAGTTGCCGCACGTACATTCTCTTCAAGGTCCTCTCCCAAATCAATCAAAAACAAACGGTAATGACACAGCGCGAGCCGTTCAGAATGCTGATACTTCTCCGCTTCACGCACACTCCTGTATAAAATCCCCGCAGCCAAACATTTGTTATTGGCAAATAACTCTTCAGCTATATCAAAAAGCACGGAGACATAGGAGAGATCATCCAATAGACGATTAACAATTTGTTCGACACAAACTAAACGATCTAATTCAGCGCAGCGAATAATAAACGGCCGTATGCGCCTGATGGAGATCAAAAAGGAAAAGCATTCCTCTACGTAATCATCAAAGAAGAAATCTTCGGGTAACCCCATCCCTGCAGTAATGGCGACGAGCTGGTTCATAGATATGGGTTTATTGCCCTGCAAAATACGGCTAAGTGTCCCAGAATTAATACCCGATATATCAGCAAAATGAGAATGTTTAATCTTATTACTCCGCATATGCTGCATCAGTTTTTTTCGAATTGAATTTGTAGACTCCAATACAAACACCTCCCATGCAAAAAAACCAAAAAATAGGATCGAGTACCTATATATAGATAATAGTAGTTAAGGAGTAACTTTGGGTCAACAATAAATGTAATTTGAACATATTTAAGTTAGAAAAAGCTCCTACAGAGAAATTTTAAGAGCTTTTCTCTGTATTCACCCGGCAAAGGTTCCTCGCAAGCCGATAACGTCGGCATATATAATTATACATACGAACTATAAGACGACAACTATAGATCATGTTCAATGGATCGTTATAACTTTAACGTAACTCATATACAATTTTGCTATACCATGTATAAGGGGTTATAACGTGAAATTAATAGAGGCACGCGAAGCAGCAGGATATACACAAGAATCTCTAGTACTGAAAATTAACGAATTTATGAAGTGTACCCTACGACATTATCAGAATATCGAATATGGACTAAAAATCCCCAGTGTTGTCCTCGGCCTGCTTATTGCCAGATTGTGCGGGATCGATGCGAATACTGTGGATGAGTGGAAAATCAGGAAGACGAAAATATAACACAAAAAGGATCGTCAGCATCTCTGCTACGATCCTTTTTGTCAACCCTGTCTTTGGATCACAATGACTTCACCAAGGAGTCCGATATCTTCCTTACGTATAAATTTCATCGAATTCTTTATTAGTCAGGCCATATACATATTCATCATAGTGTCGTCCCTTAGTAAAGATCATATTTCTGATTCTTTCCTCTTGAACGAAGCCTAAATGCTCATGTAATGCTGTAGAACCGTTATTAAATGCATATATATGAGCATTGACCTTTACATATCCTAATTCCTCAAAGTAATATCGCAGTAAAATTTTTATCGCATCAGATGCATAACCTTTGCGCCAATGCTCACGGAATATCGATACTCCGTATTTGAAATTTCCACATTGAAGATTGCAGCTATTTGTGGAAATGCTCCCAACGAGTGTCCCGTCAAGCGTTTCTATTGCCATAAAGACGTTATCACCATTAGAACTATAAGCAGATTGATTTTCAGCCCAAGCCTTCGTACCCTCTTCTGATCTTGGAAAATGGATCTCGTCACATAATCTCGCACTCTCCGTGTCATGATCATTGTTATGAAACTTATCCCAATCCGTGGGTACACTGGGCGCAACCTTATTTTTCTACCATTCCAAATATAACTATTCATATTGATCCTCCCACTATAAAGTAATGTTTTTTGCCTGCTTTCTCGCTCATCCTTAGATTTAAACCTTACTGTATAGAATGGTTGTTCGACAATCCATTTACCAAAGGACGGTTTTTTGTGTTTAATCTGAATAAAAATAGGGGCGTCCCTTAGGTCATCTATGACGACTTTTGGGACAGCCCCTTCTTATGTCGGAAGAGTTGCTTCTAATGGTAAAAAACCTGTTAAATTCTTAAATTGTTACATTATTTGCTGGATATTTGAAAAAAGTGTCTGTATACTGAAGAGTGCAGGATTATATTACCATTATTGCGAAAAGGAGATGGTATATGAACGTTTTTTGAAAATATATCTTATTTAGGATTTGTTATTCCTTAATTTTTGTAACACTCGATCTAAAATGAAACCAACAAAATACCAGAAAACTAATGTTGTGAGATAAACTACTACTATTGGAATGTCTGTTTTTCGTACAAGATGAGAGGACTCGTATATCCAGACCAACGGACTAGTTGTGGCCAACAGGATGTTATAGTCGTCATTTCCTGAAATATTTACAACAATAGCAACAAGTGAAATTAAAACTAACCAAAATCGAAATGATTTCATTAAACGAATTAGTTTCATTATTCATGCCTCCAATTTACATTTGAAATTGTCTGACTTGTTATACACAACTAATTATACACCACTTTTTGGAATAATATGAGTTATCTCAAATAAAAGCGAAAGAAGGTCAAGTAATGAAACTTAAAAAGTCAGTTGTAACAATTGGTACTTCTATCCTTTTAATCGGAAGCATCGTGCCTGCTGCTCTAGCTTTAAATGATGCAAAAGAGCCAACAAGTTTTGTTAAACCTACTATTGCAGCTCTTGAAGATTTAGATCACGTTGAAAAATTAAAATTGATAAACAATGATCAATCCCTTCGTTCATTAATAGGTGAAAACTCAGAAGTTGTGGTAGACAGACAAAATGAATATTTTAAAACATTAAATGGAAACGAGTTATTTGAAACACTTGGCGAGCTTTCTATTTATGATGAGAACAATTTTGAAAGATATGCAGAGGCTATTTTACCTCATCTATATAAAGCCTGGGGAAAAACCGTTCCCGCTGAAGTTTCAGATGTAGTGACAGAAAAAGAGTACGATCCAAAATTAAGAGCACTGACTATAGATCTACTAGCTAATCTCAATGCAATAGATAAAGTTGGTTTTGATAAAATTAAAACTGTTATTGAAGACAAAAGTGAAGATGAAAATCTTCGGAGATACGCTTTATTACAATTAGAACCACAACAAGACGCTAAACTGAGTGCTAAAATTGCCGCTGAGAATCCAATTAACTTGAAAGCCATCTATGATGATTCAAGTGAACCTGTCGGAGTAAGAGCTGCATCAATTACAGCTATGCGTAGATTAAATGATCCTAATTTTAAAGAAGTGTTAGCTTCTTTAAGTAAAAGTGAAAACTTGAATGATCCCTTACTGCGTAATTTTGTTACGAGCGCTGCCAAAGCTGGAGAACTAGACAATTATACTGAAGTAGTGAATAAAATTCTTAATGAGACTAAAGATGAACAAGTTTTTGCAAGCACAATATACGCACTTGGTATTAATACTGGTGAAGAATCGGTAAATTTGGTTGTAGAACATCAAGGGAAATTTAAGGGAAATTCAGAAGAAGTTGGTAAGTACTCCTTACTACAAAACTTGAGTATTATATCTTCCATGTTAAAGAGTCAAACTGATGCTGAAGTAATAACAGCTTTAAAAGCATCTGAAATCATCAATTACGGTGAAGTTTACTCAGAAATAGAACAAATCCATAACAACTCTAAAAATCCGGAAGTTATCCAAGCAGCAGAACATGCTTTAAAAACTATTGTACCGGAAAATCTTGTTGATGAATTTAATAGTGGAAAATACGGAGGAGGTAAATAATTATGTACAATGTGCCAATGCTTAACAAAAAATTATTTGTAGTAATTCTTTTTCCGCTATTAATTTTACTTAGTGCTAATACAACCCATGCTGCTGATGCAGGAGATGCTGGATTTAGAGAAGGCGGTTGGTTAACCTTTGGGAATAACCACGCAGGTTTATATTCCGGCAGTGGCGTATATGAAATTAAGGGTTATTGGGATAGCGGGGTTGTGCATAGTACCTTTGATAGCTTTAAAGATTCACAATATTTTTATGGTTGGTTTACTAATCCTTCTGTAACAGCGACTAAAAGAAGCCAAATTATGTCTACTGCTGCGGCAATGAGTGTTGATCCAGATATCACTTATACTGCTCAAGCGCAGCTTATGTATGATAATACTGGTTCAACCGGATATGTCCAAGTTTACGAAATTACAGATATACGTTGTGATGGTGTTGTCGAATACGCTTATGAAAAGAATGATCTTTATGTTTGGGGACCTTCTAATAACGGGGCAAGTTCAGGAACTCCAACCGATTTCGATATATCGAGTAAAGCAAATGTAAAGTTTCATGCTACCTTAGGATATGAAGAACCTTGGATAAAGGTTAGTCCAAGAGTACAGCGCGGAGCTGCTGCTGTAACCAATCCTACTAAATGGACGCAATTGCGGCCTAGAACCTCATAAATCAGGTATACAAAGAAGAGCATTCCGAGGGATGCTCTTCTTTGAGTTTTTAAGCCCGGCATGCAGCGGACATGAGCTGGAAGGTCCAGAGACAAAATGCCGTACGATTTGAAGACTTAACGTCTGTAAAAATTGGCTCCCAACCTAATCCTGGTGGTTTTTCTTTTTCCGCGCTACTTTCCATGCACTGCATAAGGCTATTAACCCCACTGCAATACTAACTAGCTTATTGCTAATTTCCAGAAAATTCTGCACTACTGTAAGAAGTAACACGGCGTCGCCCCCTTTCGGATAGTTTCGCCGTGCCGACAATCCCATCGCTTTGTTTTCTCTACTACACCATAATTATCCTATCGCATTATCCATGTATTATGCTTTCTTTCCTATGGTCAATCGCCACTTAACTATTGAACCTGCCACAATGCAGGGACATTGGATGGCTCCCACCCAGGCAAGGAGGTGTGGGACTGCAGACATTTATACGTCTTGCCGCTATAGGTGACCAGCTGTCCTACAGTATAGGCTGTACTCGCCTGCCAGGCGGAAACGCCCGGATTTGTCGTTCCTGTTGTTGTTCTCACGGTCACTGCATTGCTCGCAGCAGAACCATTCCCCGCCGCATCCTTTGCTTTTACCGTAAAGGTATACGAGGTATCCGCTGCAAGCCCGCTGATCGTTGCTGTCGTTCCGGTCACGGATGTCGCCAGAGCCGCTCCATTGTACACATCATAACCCGTTACACCCACGTTATCCGTGGATGCCGCCCAGCTCAGCGTTATGCTGGATGTTGTTTGCGCCGTTGATGCCAGGTTCGTCGGTGCAGTTGGCGCTTGCGTATCACCTCCCGGTTGAATCGTAGTGCTCACGGTTACAACATTACTGGCTGCAGACAGATTGCCTGCAGCATCCTTTGCTTTGATCGTAAAGGTATAAGAAGTGCCCGCTGACAGGCCGCTTATTGTTGCAGTCGTTCCGGTGACGGATGTTGCAAGATTACTACCATAATAGACGTTATAACCGGTAACCCCTACATTATCCGTTGAAGCATTCCAAGCCAGCGTCACCGAGGTAGCCGTCACGCCTGTCGAACGGGCATTACCGGGTACGCTTGGCGCCGTCGTATCTGCTGGAGGCACTGTACCTCCGGTAGGCAGATCGGCTTTCAGTTTATTTTGGAGTGTTTTGTTCCGGTCACCGCTAAGTTCCCAGAACATCGCTCCGCCAAGTCCTTTGCTCTTGATATAAGCGGTTTTATATCCAACTGACTCCGCATCATCATAGCTAATAAAACGCTTGTTGGTCGCATTATAGAGATATGGCACCTTGGCCGTGTCATTCCAGTAACGCGTGTACCCGTTTTTGTTAATGTAGTTGGTCTCCAGATCATAGAAATCAAAGGAGCCTGCTTCCCATGTTCCAACGGAAGAACCTCCCGCGCAGGTCTGATACTGGCCATTGCCCGCCTGTGCGCAGCCATCCCAGCCGCGGCCATAGAATGGAACACCAAGCACAAGTTTGGCGGCTGGTACGCCAGCATTCAAATGCCCTTGTGCTCCGGCAGCCACATTAAATGTATTGGCATCTGGCACCCCAGCAGCCGAAGCCGCTGGGTCATAGTTCAACGGCGCGTTATGCGCGCTGACTTTTTGCCAGGCCCCGTTAAAATCGTATGTCATAATATTAATCCAGTCGACGATGGCAGCTATATTGGCAAGCTCAGTATTCGCAGCATAAGTCGTCGATGCACCGCTTGCAATCGTAAGCAGATACTGCTTGCCGTCCACAGCTCCGGCAGCATCCAGCTTCTCACGAATTTTGCTCAGAAGCAGTGTGTAATTCTGCTTATCCTCAGGACGTTTGCTATTACCATCGAGCCCGCCAGATACCGGGTACTCCCAGTCCAGATCCACCCCGTCAAAATTGTACTTCCGCAGAAAGTCCACGGCAGAGTTCGCAAATACCTCTCGGGTTGCAGCAGTCGCAGCTACATCAGAGAAGCGGTTGGACCATGTCCATCCTCCCACGGAGATGATTGTCTTCAGATTAGGATTGATCTGTTTCAGCTTGTTAAGCTGATTGATATTGCCTGCAATGGGCTGATCCCACGTATCCCCTGCAAATGTTTTCCCCGTATCGATCCAAGGATCGCCAAGCACGATTGTTCCGTTGGGCACATTAATCGTCTGGCTCTTTTCATTCTGACAAGTCCAAGTTACAGGATTTGGCCCCGAAGGGTCCGGATTTCCATGAATACCGTTCCAGCAAATATCGGCAAAAGCATAGTTGATATGCGTGACTTTGGTTGGGTCGATATCCGTTACATTATAGTTTCTCCCATACGCAGCCCAGGACGGGTAGTAACCAACAATTTTATAAGAATCTGCAGCTGCTGCCGTAGTTGGTTGGAGCGCAAAAGAAGGAATAATGACGGATAAGAGCAGGGATAGACCCATGAGAAACTTTGCGGTTTTCTTAAAAGCAGTGTGTTTATTTAAATGTATCATCTAATACACAACCTCCTTTTTCATTTGCGTACTCAGCCCGCTCAGGAACGGACGATGTGCGCTCGAAAACTGGTTATTCGTATATGCGTCCCAGTTGATTGACCAGGTCATAATCCCTTTTATCCCCGCATAGCCCGCAGGCTGGCGCAAAGTATAGGAGCCGCCGTACGACACACCTTTGATCAGGTAATTCAGTGCCTTCTGCAAATCGGCTGGCGTTGTATAACCACCTCCGGCAGCCTGTTGGGAAGCCGGCACACCGATGGCAAGCTGATCCGGTCGCAAGGGACTAAAAAATGGGCCTGTGCTGCCGCCTACATGAAAGCCTTGAAGCAGCATCTCCGTCATGGCCACATGGAAATCAGCTGTTCCTTGGGCGTAAGAGCGTCCATCCAGCCCTACCATGGAGCCCGTGTTATAGTGCTGTACATGAAGCAGGGTCAGGTCATTACGCAAAGCATGGATGACTGGCAAGTATGCTCCCCAAGGACCGCCGTAGCTTAGATATCCACCCTGTACATAGGCCGTCTCCGGCGCAGCCGTCAGGATGAAATTGGCGCCGAAGTGTGACTTAACCGCTTTCACGCCTTGGATGAGGTTAACAATTTTCGGTGTAGTTGGACTACGGAAATCGGTATCCCCTGCATTCAGAGACAGAGAACTTCCTTCCAGATCGATGTCTAGACCATTGAAACCATAGGTGGAAATGATTGATTTTAATGAATCTTCGAATTGCTGTCTCTTGATCGCATCGGTAAGCTCAATGGTACCGTTGGCTCCCCCCATGGAAAGCAGTACTTTTTTCCCCTGGCTTTGAAGGTAGGCAATATCAGACTTGAATTCGGCTACCGTTGCATTATATGGAGTAAAAGCAAGCGTTCCGCTACCATGTGAAATCGGTTCGGCAAAGGAGACATTAATGACGTCATAGGCTGTTGATACGTTACGAAGTCTGATATTCGTTGAACCATTGTCGAAGTTATGCCAGTAGCCGATCAGCCATTTGCTGCCGGTTGGCCCGGGATTAGAAGATCCATTGGAAGTTGTTACACTGAGGGAGGTGCTCGCAGCGGATATATTGCCTGCGGCATCTTTGGCCTTTACTGTAAAAACATAAGTCGTGCCTGCTGTCAGTCCCGTGACTACAGCCGTTGTAGTTGAAGTATTTGTCACAAGAACGCCGTTCCGGTACACCTCATATCCCGCTACGCCCACATTATCCGTGGATGCATTCCAGGAAAGACTCACGGAGGTGTCCGTGATGGAGGATGAAGTCAGACCCGCAGGAACAGAAGGTGGTGCCGTGTCTGGCGTTGGCGTTTCCCCTCCCGAACCTTCCCCGACGTATTTCCACAACGCGGGCACAACAGAGGGCTCCCATCCGGTCAACGCCGTGTGGGCCTGAATACACTCATAATCTTTATTTTGATATGTGACGAGGTCTCCATTCTTGTATGCGGTGCCTGCCTGCCACTGGGCGGCGGCATCGGCTCTCGGTGCAAACCACAAAATAAGTAGAAGAAATGCCAAAGCAAATGTAATAATCGGGCGGAATCGAACAGCTTGATTCAAGCAAAATCCCTCCTGTACTAAGGATACGTTCACCTTGCAAACAAAGGCATCCATCGTCCACCTGCATCTGATCTGTGATCGATTAGAGCCAACCTCATTCAGCCATCTGATGTTGCGTGTCACTTCACTCCCTTCCCTTGTCATAATGGACCTTCCCTCTCGTGTTCTTTTTTTGCAGGCAACATCCAATTTTACAGGGAATTTACAGATCCTCACCCTGTATTTAATCAGTAAAATGCAAAAGAGATAAGGGATAAAATAGTTCTAAGGGGGGCGAAAAATGTAATATAGCGCACAAAAAAGGTTTTCTTTCAAGTCCTTAGGAGACTTGAAAGAAAACCTTTGTTAGATATTGCGCAGAGAAGAGGGCGTATCTTACTGCCGCTACTCTCCTCTCTCTTCAAAAGGCTGCCATCCATCCACGCCGGACAGAATTAGAGATACAGTGTACTCGGCCGCTTCCTGTTCGGTCAGTATTTTGGCCCAAGGCACACGATCAGCAGCACATCCGGCACCAGGCCCGGCACTGTTATATTCCGCATACTGAACGGTCTGCTCTGCATCAGTCTTGTTCCAGTTGTGCCATCCCTCGCGCTTCACATGAGCGCCGATCCAGCAGTTCAGAAAGCAGACTTTGGCATGATGACGCCAAGGTCTGCCCAGATACACCGACTGCGGTGGAGCATTGCTGGTCAGATCACATTCCAGAAATACATAGCCGTAACGCACATCCTCCGGCGTAGAGGCTGCGGTAATCCAACCGTTCACTTGTCCATCCGCAGCCTCCGCTTCAGTCAGGCGATTCTTCGTAAAGATCTCGCAGCCCTTAAACACCACCGTAGCCGAACCAAAAATAAAATCGATATCACCTTCGATGTAACAGTCCTCGAAATACTGCCGCAGTTTGCGCCGCTCGGCACCATCGCGCGGCCCGCCAAAATAACTGCGATCCATGGGCTGCTCCGGCAGCGGGCCGGTGAAGATCGTATCCTGGTGACCGATCAAACGACAGCGGCGAAAGGCCGCACGGTCTCCATCCACATAAACGGCCAGCGCCTGACCAACCTGCTTGCCCGGCCCGGCAGCATTTACGAAGGAAATCCCCTCTGCCGTGAAATCGTCAGCACCGATAAAAGCCGTATAGGAATGAAACGTATGATATGGCGACCCGTCCGGGAATTTCTTGAGTGCATGATCATCATACGTAATGATCGTCTGCTCCGCCCCCTCACCAATCAGGTGGATGCCCGGCTTCTCCATATGCAGCTTCTCATGATACACACCAGCCTTCACTCGAATTGGAACGGTTCCGATGCCATTCTCCGGCAGCGCATCGACTGCAGCCTGAATCGTCACATAATCCCCTGTCCCGTCTGAAGCAACCGTCAGACAGGGAGCCGATGATTCCAATGCTGTATCTGGCAATCCCTGCTGCGTCATGGCAATCGCTCCATTTCCAGCGCTGCCAGCAGAAGCGGAGCCACACCCATAAAGGAATCGCTTACAACCGCTTCGCTTACATAGTAGTTGTACGAGCCATCCCGATCCAGACTTAGTCCTGCGCCATGACAGATCCCGTTTAACCGAACGCCGTCAGCCGTCTCCTCCACCAATCTGGAGGAAAGTCCCTGCCATCCTTTCTCTGCCGCAGCTCTGAAATGCGGCTCCAGATACCTCAGCCGCACACCCTTCGCAAGTGCATATACAAACATGCTTGACCCGGATGCTTCCAGATAGTTGCCTTTGCGGAAGCCCTGATCCAGCACTTGGAACCATAACCCGCTCTCCTGCTCCTGCACGCGCACCAAAGCATGGCACATTCGTTCAAAGATACCAATGATGGTTCCGCGCTTTGGATGATTCACGGGGAAATGCTCCACGCTGTCTACAATTGCCATGGCATACCAGCCCATCGCCCGGCTCCAGAAGTGTGGCGAACAACCTGTCGATGAATCGGCCCAGACCTGCTCCCTCGATTCATCCCAGCCATGATAGAGCAGTCCGGTCCGCGGATCACGGTTCTGGCGTTCGATCAGCAGAATCTGATGTGCTACTTCATCCCATAACTCGGGACGATGAAATGTCTTCGCATACTCGGACAGAAAGGGAGATGACATATACAGGCCGTCCAGCCACATCTGGAATGGATAGATTTTTTTGTGCCAGAAGCCACCTTCTGATGTTCGGGGCTGCCCTGCGAGCTGTGCGGCCAAGAGATGCGCCGCTTCTGCGTAACGCTGATCTTCAGCACCATCCAGTAATGCAAACAGGTTTTTCCCCTGATTAATCTGATCCAGATTATATTCTTCCACAGTATAGGTGCCAATAGAGCCGTCTGGCTGGATATACAGGTCCATATGTTTTTTCATAAAATCAACATACTCTTGCCTGCCATAATACTGCCCGGTTCGTGCCATCGCCATCAATGTCATGCCTTCCACGTATGCCCATCGTCCCGAAGGGAACGCATGATAACCGTCCCCGTCACATTGCTGGATGATCGTTGCTGCAATTCGCTCAGACCAGGATAACTGCGTCTGTACCTGCATAAGCAATTCCTCCTTGAATGTTGTACTCACCTAATACATGTATGACTAACTGCTGTTGAATTGCGAAGGTTCAGCTTGGGCTGAATGACTACCGGAACATCGACCTGTTCATCACGGATTAACGATACAATCAGCTCTGCAGCCTGCACAGCCAGTTCATCCAGAGACGGGCCAATCGTGGTCAAGGCCACTTCGGCATATTGCATATCCGGCAGATCATCATAACCGATTAACGAGATATCGCGTGGAACACTGTACCCTGCCTCAAGCAATGCCCGGAGTGCACCTCGGGTGACCAGGTTGTTCAGTCCAATAAAAGCTGTCGGCGAATCCGGCCCAAACGCATGATTACGTATGGCAAAATATCCGTCTTCCCAGGAGGAATACGCTGGCAGCACATGGTCTTCGTTGAAAGCCAGACCCGTACGCTGCAACGCTTCACGGTATCCCTCCAGCTTGACATGCTGGGAGTTGCCGATGAATCCGATTCGGCGGTGACCCAGCGATTTCAGATGCTCCACTGCTTTGAATAGCCCTTCTTTGCGATCAATCTTGATGTAAGGAGAGTTCGGCGCTTCATCTGTACCCAGCACAAAACATGGCATGTTGAGTGTTGCGAACTTTTTCCAGAACATCTCCCGATTGTCCAGTGCATAGTCCCACAGAATACATCCGTCCACGCGCAGCTGGCTGAAGACATCCACGCCATCATCGGCCACAACCAGGATCATCTGATATCCCCGCTTCTTCAGCTCGGTATGCAGACGGCCGGAGATGTTCGAGAATAACGGATTGCTCAGCTCATCCAGCACAAAACCGATGATGTTGCTCCTGCCGGTGGAGAGCTGCCGGGCCAGCATGTTTTTCCGATATTGATGTTTCTCCGCGACCGCAAGCACCTTCTGCTTTGTTGCCGGTTTGATTCGGGGATCATCATTCAGCGCCTTCGATACCGTGCTATAGCTCACCCCCGCCAGTTTGGCAATGTCTTTAATGGTTATCAAAATCAATCAACACCTCTCATACGCCTGAAACCCTAATTCCTATTTCTGTGCAGCCTTATAACGATCATATTGTGCCTGTCTGCCCGCAATAACCTGCTCTATATTCATCTTTTTCAACGTCTCAATATAACTGTCAAACTGGTCCAGACTGGCGTCACCGCTAATAAACTTAAAGTTCATCTCTTCCACATATGTGGTGATGTCAGGCATCGCCATGCTTTCCACACTCGCTTCATCCGGCAGGGCATAGACAAACGGGAACGGTTCGCGCACATACGGCTCCAGTTCCTTATCCATCTTTGCATGCCAAGGAGCTACGACGGAATCAGCAGAATCGGTGGATTGGATGTTCGGCAGATTCACCGGACCAATGCCGAGCTTCTGGATGTATTCATTGTCCTTGCCTTTGTCCGTGAATGTCTTCACGCCGTTCTCTTCCGTATACGTTTCATCCTTGATGCCCCACGTATAATACGTCTGTGCTTCCTCACTCACTGCATAATCCAGGAAGCGGAAAGCAAGTTCGGGATTTTTACTATCACGTGTAATGCCAAAGATGCCACTCACTGGTGTACGTCCTACGTAGAACTGATCGCCATGCGGTCCTTTCAGTGGTAAAATGCCTTTGATGATTGGCTCTTCCGGATTGTAATCCTTGAACAGCGGGCTGTAGACCATCGACATATACCAGCTAAAATTAAACGTTGCTCCCGTCACATCCTGAGAGATGCGCGACGTGACCTGATCACTCGTGGTACTCGCATAATCCACCCCAAGCAGACCTTCCTTGTACAGTCCGTTCAGATAGGTCAAGTACTCCTTGTAGGCAGGCTCATAATAGCTGAAATGTACCTTGCCCTGATCGTCTGCATAGAACTGGTTGGACAGGTCGAGACCAAACGCGGGGCCAAAGGCCATTGACACAAATTTTGCTTCCATGGACAGCGGAATCTCATCGGCTTTTCCGTTGCCGTTCGGGTCGTCTGTCTTGAACTTGCGCAGCATCGCCGTGAATTCATCCAGCGTGGTCGGCTCGCTTAATCCCAGCTTATCAAGCCAGCGCACATTGACCATAAATACCGGCATGTAGTTTCGGGTTAACGTCTGCTGCGGGATATAATACATTTTACCATCTGGCGTTGTTAAACTGGCTTTGACCGAAGGCGACTTTTCATATATTTTTTTGAGATTCACGCCGTATTTCTCCACCAGATCATTAATCGGAATGAATAGACCGCTGTTAATGTACTTCATCAGCTGATCCTGATCCGGCAGGTACACGATATCGGGCAAGCCGGTACCGGCAGCCAGCCTCGGATTTACGGCATCCGCATAGTTCTGCGGCGGAATCAGATCCCAATCCACCGTCACACCGGCTTTGCTCTCAATTTTCTTGACGATGGCTGCGGTGGACAAGTCCACGTTGGTCGTCCAAGCGTTGGTGCCGAGAATAGACAACTTGGCGTCCGGCTGATCCGTCACCGGCCCTGCTCCGGTATAATTGAAGGCTGGCTCCGAACTGGACGGGGTGCTCCCCGCATCAGTTCCCGCCCCTGTTCCGCCGCTACATCCCGCCAGGCTGATTGCCAGTATCGCTGCGATTACACTTTTTCTTCCTGCCCCTTTAAATCTCATCCATCATTCCTCCTTGGTATGAACCATTTTGAACTCCCTTGAATGACATGACACTTAAGCAATAAAAGCTATCCTTTCACGGCTCCGAGGGTGATCCCCTTAACGAAGTACCGTTGGATAAACGGGTAGATTGTAACAATAGGCAGAATGCTGACCACAATGGATACATATCGAACCTGAAGGGAGGAGACCGCCAGCGCACCAGATGTCATCGTACCGCCCATCTTCTGCATCACTTCCGGCGAAGCCATGATCAGCACCCTTCGCAGGAACATCTGCAAGGGCTGCATATCCTGTTTGCCCAGATATAACAGGGCCGAGAAAAAGTTGTTCCAGTGGAATACCGCATAGTACAGCGTGAGCACAGCCAGTGTTGGCTTGATGATCGGAACCGCCAGACGATACAGCATCGTCATCTCGTTGGCCCCGTCTATACTGGCACTTTCGAAAATCTCATTCGGAATGCCTTCGAAGGCTGAGCGGCAGATCATGACGTTAAACGTAATCACCAGCACAGGCAGCACCATAACCCAGCGGGTGTTGTACAGCCCAAGCGAGGTAATCAGCATGTAGACCGGAATGAGTCCACCCGAGAAATACATGGTGAAGGCGATGAAGAAATTCAGCTTGCGGCGTAAGAAAAATTGCTGTCTGGATAATGGAAAGGCGGCAAGACATGTTGCCACAATGTTCAACAGTGTGCCTACCACGGTGTACCAGAGGGTGTTGTAGAACGAAACCCATAACTCCTTGTATTGCAGTACCATTTGGTAACCTGACAGGGTAAACCCAACGGGCCACAATACAACTTTTTGTTTGTCGATGGCATCCACCGAGCTGAATGAAATACTAATGACGTACAGAAAGGGATACAACGTGACAACAACCGCCAGTATGGTCAGCAGGTAGACACATCCGTAGAACAAACGGTCACTTCTCGATTTTTGCATACAGGTCTCCTTTGGTCCGGGTTATAGTCTTACCAGAGTGACATCTTGGTCAGGCGGCGGGTCATGGAATTGGCAGCAAAAACAAGGATAAAGGTGATAACGGAGTTGAACAGGCCAACCGCTGTGGCGAAGCCGTAATTCTGGCCCTCAATCCCCATCCGGTATACATAGGTGGACAAGACATCAGCCGTTTCGTAGGTGGCTCCGTTGTAGAGCAGATATACCTTCTCGAAACCTACACTCATAATGCCGCCAAGCGACAGGAGTAGAAGAATGACAATGGTTGGTTTGATACTGGGAAGGGTCAGGTGCCATAGCTCCTGGAATTTGTTGACGCCGTCGATTTTGCCGGAATCATACATCTCGGGGTCGATCCCCATAATGGCTGCAATGTAGATGATGGAGCTGAAGCCAAAGCTCTGCCAGATGTCAGAACTTGTGAAGATGGTACGGAACCAGCTCGCATCCATCATGAAGTTCACTTTTTCCATGCCAAGACTCGCGATGAGGGTGTTCACAATACCGTCTGTTGGTGACAGGAAGTTAATAATCATACCGGCTACAACAACAGTGGAGATGAAGTGAGGAAGGTACGTAACCGTCTGGGCAAATCGCTTGAATGTCCGGTTTTTGATCTCCACGATGCAGACAGCGAATAAAATTGGAATGGAGAAACCAAACAGGAGCGGCAGGAAGGCAAGCAGAAATGTGTTACGCAGCAGTCGCCAGAAGTAAATGGAATGCACGAACTGTTCGAACCAGCGCAGTCCCACCCATTCCCCGCTGAGCATGCCCTGCCCCGGCAAGAAATTACGAAATGCCAACAGCACGCCAGGCATCGGAAGGTACATGAAGATGAGGTAATACAGAAAGATAGGTGAAAACATCAGCAGCAAATATTTATCCCGTCTGATCAGGCTGAACAGCGTGGACATGCGTTTTTTCAACGTGAAACACTCCCCTTCACTACATAATTACAACGTTTGAATTTTTGAATAAAAATGAATTGTCATTTCACTGACGTATTTGTTATTCAACCCATTCACATTTTGTAACAACCTATATTATTCTGCATAATAACGAGATATTTTCTTGAAGTAGTCCTCCTCACACCGTATTTCTGTCTTTTTAATACTTGCCATAACCATAATTACAACGTTGTAATTTTAACCTAAATGTATACGCTTACATAAACTTTTTCCCATCTTAGCAAAGTCTCCATCGTTTGGCAACAACAAAAATCAGTGTCATTTTATAACATTCTGAATACAGTCTCGCATACGCGAGACTGCCCATTATAATCTATACCCGATTCCGATATTCCATCGGTGTCATACCATACACTCGCTGAAAGGCTCTATAAAACTGACTGACGCTAGAAAATCCCAATTCATAACTGATTGTGGTTACAGAATCCGTCGTATGGCGAAGTCTCCTGGACGCTTCTTCTACGCGCAAATTCAGCAAATATTGATACGGTGTTGTTCCCGTAAGAGCCTTGAAAGAACGCATAAAATGGTACCGGCTCTGATGCGCGACCATCGCCATCGAATCAATATCCATTGGGCCTGTATAGGCACTGTGAATGTAATCCAGCACTCGTTGGAGATGAGGATCAATGAATGTACCGGGATCTACATTCCTTTTTCCATTTTCCTGCCCCGTCAACATACGTCTTAGATACGTCTCGATCGCCATTTCTGTTTCCTGCACTTGCAGCATTTCGGGCACATCATCTAACAAAATGGAATTCCAGCCTCGAAACAGACTGCTGATCTCAGCAGGATCAAAAGTCTGGGTAGGTCGAAACTCAGCTCGTCCCCCACTTAACTCCGCACCTTCCAAACTGCCTAATGGCGGTTTACGGAACTTGATCACAATGACAGCTGAATCCGACCCTATCTCAAAATAATGCTCCGTCTGGGGATGAGCAATAATCCCTATGCCTGCTTTTAGCGGGTATGCATGCCGTTCCTGTACCAGATGACATTGGCCTCTGACCGGCAGCGTTAGCTGATACCAGTCGTCATGTACATGCGGCTCATTCGCGAACCCTCCGGTAGCTTTCCATAATTCCAACCCATTTAGCGTCATGTTTAATTCCATCGTTTGCTCACCTGCTGACATTATAGCAAATCGTGCTCACTTTCCAAGCACTTTTCACAAAGACATGATCTGCACCCATCTTTTATCATAGAAAAAAATAATTCGAGGTGATCTCCCATGGCTCAGGCCACTTTAAGCAAATTGCAAATCAACTCTTCCGCCAATTGGGCACTCGCCGGAGTCAGCTTCGCCCATCTGCTGAATGATGCGATGCAGACAGTGGTTCCGTCTGCATTCCCGCTATTCCAGCAGACCATGCAGCTCAGTTTCGCCCAGATGGGCTGGATTGCCTTCACCCTGAATATTACCGCATCCGTCCTTCAGCCACTGGTCGGTTATATGTCAGACCGCAAGCCCATGCCGATCCTGCTTCCCGGAGGCATGTTGTTCTCCCTGATCGGTGTTCTCGGCTTAGCCTTGTCATCCGAGTTATGGATGCTGCTTGTTGCGGCAGCATTGATTGGTATAGGCTCATCCATCCTCCATCCCGAATCCTCACGTGTGGCCCATATGGCAGCCGGACGAGGACGCGGAATGGCGCAGTCGATCTTCCAGGTGGGAGGTAACACAGGACAGGCCATTGCTCCATTACTGGTCGCCTTCATCCTGCTGCCACATGGGCAGCATAGTTTTCTATGGCTGATGGGCTTTGCCCTGATCGGCATCTTCATTCAGTCTTTTGTCAGTCGCTGGTACAGAGACAAGCTTGCCGAGACTCGCATTCGTCAGCAACGCCCTCTAGAATCAAGCGACGCAGAGCCAGTAGCTCGGCCTGTGAGCAAGGGATTCATCGCTTTTACAATGGGTATTCTCATCCTGCTGCTGTTCTCCAAATTCGTATATATTGCTGGCATGACCGGGTACTACGCCTTCTATTACGCCGATGTATATGACTTGCCACTCTCCCAGGCACAGATCTGTCTATTTGTTCTGCAATTTGCAGGCATGGTTGGAACCTTGCTCGGCGGCCCACTCGCTGACCGCTATGGACGAAAACCGATGATCTGGTTCTCCATTGCAGGCACTGCACCGTTCTCCCTGCTGCTACCTTATGCGGGACCCGTCTTGTCCATGGTATTATGCGGAATGATTGGACTAATCCTGATGTCCGGCTTCAGCGTCATCATTGTCTATGCACAGGAATTGCTTCCTCGTCATATTGGAACGGTATCGGGATTGTTTTTTGGCCTGTCGTTCGGCATGGCTGGGCTTGGCTCGGTTGTGTTAGGTTCCTTAATTGACGTGACCAGCATTTCGTTTGTTATCAAGTTATGTTCGTTTTTGCCACTGCTTGGTGTGTGTGCTGTATTTCTGCGCAAGGACCAACCAAGAACAGCGTGATAACCGTTGAAACCTCACTGATTTTGTGACTACAATACACCTAGGAGAATTGAGGATAACAGAAGGAAGGAATAATGCATGATTATTGATGTACAGCATGTCACTTGGAAAAGGGGACCACTTACCCTGCTGAACGATGTGAGCTGGCAGGTTAATGACGGCGAACACTGGGCATTGCTTGGCCTGAATGGCTCCGGCAAAACAACACTCCTAAACATGATCACCGGATATCTCTGGCCGACCGAAGGCAAGATATTCGTACTAGGCCATGAATATGGTGATGTGGATCTGAGGCAACTCCGCAAATCCATCGGCTGGGTCAGTTCATCTCTGCAAGAGAAATTACACGGCGCGGATCGCACGCAGTATGTGGTGATCAGCGGTAAACACGCCACCATTGGCTTGTATGACAAGCTGTCAGATGATGATCTGGATCACGCACAGGAATTGATGCGAACGCTAGGCTGTCAGCACCTGTGGGATCGCGAATATCGCACCTGTTCTCAAGGCGAGAAACAGAAACTTCTTATTGCCCGAGCGCTCATGGCCAATCCACGTGTACTTATTCTGGACGAGCCTTGCAATGGACTGGATCTGTTCTCAAGAGAGCGACTGCTAGAGAGCATACGTGAATTATCACAGCGCCCAGATACCCCTTCACTCATCTATGTCACCCATCATACCGAGGAAATATTGCCCGTGTTCAGTCACAGCCTTTTGCTGCGCCGGGGCGAAGTCGTCCGTAGTGGATTAACTGGCGATCTGATGAATACGGAAGTGCTTAGCGACTTCTTCGAGGCACCTGTGGAAGTTGATCCGCATGGAGAACGTGTCTATGTCAGAGCTGCGGCGGATTCATAATTGCGGGGTTATACACAGCAAACGTAACATAGGTGTAGAAACATAACAGTAAAAGCCCAATATCTTATCCACATGTGGATAGATTTCGGGCTTTTTACTGCTATATCTAGTGTTATCCACCGTTTTCTGTGTAGAACTTTCTAATTTATGAGTATAACTTTACGGTTTCATCTATTTATCTATACGTTTTACCACTATCCTATTTCCGGGCACTTAAAAACAGAAACAATGGAATGCGTTGCCTGCGCAGATAGGTTTCCTCGTTTACAAAATAAGCACGTTGTGGTGCTGACTCGCGCAAATGTTCTACACGGAACCCTGCCCGCTGCAATGCCATAAAGTATGATTCAATGGAACGATGCATCTTTTTCACAGAACCGCCCAGCCACTGCTGCTCACGATATCCTTCTACAAAATACTGATCAACCACCCAATCCGTTCGAGTCCCGGAGGGTTGCAGTGTGGACGTAATCACAGGATGTTCTACCGAGAATACAAATGTCCCGTTCTCTTTCAAAGTATTGTATATGTTGCAAAACAGGCTCTCCACATCTTCAATATAGTGAACAGCCAGTCTCGATATAACCAGATCATATGCTCCCGCCGGATAGGTCCATTCTTCCATGAACGCTTGCTCAATCCGTGCATTCAATCCTTTTACCGATTTGTTAGCTGCCTGAATCATATTCACAGAACCCTCAACCCCTGTATACGTCGCACCTTCGCGCTCCCTACTCAGCAATTCTGCGGCGAACCTTGCATCCCCACAACCAAGGTCCAGTATGTTCTTGCCGGCAACATCTCCAATCAACTCCAGCATCACCGGCTTCTCCAATGTATCATTGGCGTTCTCCTGCCACTTGCGACGTTCCATATACTTCTCAAAGTTCGCCTGATCATCGTAAAAATCCGATCCTCTGTCCTTCATTCCGTGACTCTCCATTCGGATAAGCATGCTTCCTATTTACAGCCTGTAAGAGTATACAGAATATGGATGTGCCTGGCTATAACAAAAAGACTGTTTACTGGAGTTATCCAGCAAACAGCCTTTCTTGCCTTACATTTATACAATTTTCGCCGCTTAGCCAAAACGTTCTGTTTTGTACCATTTGCTCTCGCGTTTCCGAATCTTGTCCATAATCAAGGAATAAAATGCCTTGATCGAGATCAGGATGAACAGCTGTGCATACGTGAAGTAGGACACGCAAGCATAGATAAAATTACGGGTATTGCTCTGTCCAATATCTGCGGCAAGTGCCAGATTGATCTGTAACACGTAAATAAAGTACATAAGCGCCCAACCAATGACCAGGAACACATACGCATCACCGGCAAACTGGAACGGTGAACTTACATCTGGTTTAAATATGGCAATGACCTGATAGACCACATTCACGAGAAATATAATATCCGATACAATGATCGCAAGCATAAACCAGAAATAACTGACGGCATAATAGATGACCAGCAACTTATTACGCCAACTGGAGCGGTTAAACAGGTTATGGATGTTATCCAGAACCACCTGATAATTCCCCTTTGCCCAACGTTCGCGCTGTTTCATATACACACTGAGCTTTTCCGGTTCCTGCTGATACGCTTCCGCTTGGGGAGCGAGTGCCACGAATTGGCCACGATTCAGAATTTCGAATGACAATGCGGTGTCTTCCGTGATGGCTGTGACATCCCAGCCACCAATCTCCCGAATCAGTTCAGTTTTAATAATATAATTGGTCCCCGGAATCGAACCAAGCTGGAACAATTCCCACAGACCTGTGTGATACACACGTTGCGAAGTAATGATCTCCAGATTAATACATTTGGAGAGGAAATTCTGTCCTCTGTTGCGTGCTTTGTTTCTTCCAAAAACCACGCCATATTGTTCAGGGTTCTCAAGCGATTTTTGCGCCAAAAACATTAATGAATTCCGTTCAGGTGCGGCATCTGCATCGAAGATACAGATCCAATCGCCCGTGGCCATTTCCAGTCCGTCATTTAATGCCCCTGACTTGCCACCTGTTCCTTTTCGCTCCATTACTGTCACATTGCGATGTATATAACTGGTCTGACTGAGGAATGATCTCAGCTTCTCTCCGGTATCGTCTGTACAGTTATCCGCTATAACGATGACCTGGACCTTGTCCTCCGGATAATTCAGGCGCAGAATATGCTCTACCGTCGTAACAATGACCAGACCCTCGTTATGCGCAGGAACCATGATGGTCACCGTCGGATAGTGATCCATATGTTCAGGAATCTGAATCCCCTTTTTGTCCTGTTTATTAATAAAACGAATAGCCCCTGCCATAATAACAATCGACTCGAATACGGCAATCCAGATGCTGAATATCGATAACAGCAGAATAAAGTCAGTCAATTCATTTCCTCCGATCGTACTTGCGATTGACTTTTGATCGAAAACGAAGGGTAGCAATCGTTAGTAAAACGGTACATACGGCAAAGATACAACTGACAGCGATACAGACCGGGATGAACCAGGACATATAATCCACAGCGAATCTCTCCTTCCCGTTCGTTAGATATATTCACCAATGAGATCCGTCTCTGTATTCCGTTCCAGCGCCGCGATAACTGCATCGATATCCTTATACTTACTGAATTGTTCCTTATGGAATACCAGCGCACCAGATCGAATAACCGTCTGCAATTCATTTCCCCTTTTATCGATGAACTGCAGATCCATCATGGCTTTTTTGATGCGTTGTGTCAGAATGGGCATGTACTCCACATTGGTCATTGGACAGATAATGACAAACCTTCCCCGGTCCACAAAAAATTTATAATCCTCAAACCGAATCTGCTTCTGTATGGTAGTGGATAGTTCAAGAAGAAACTGTGCATAGCGCACGGAACCGAGTGATTCCAATACCAACGGCAAAAACTCGATCTTGAACATCGCCATGCTGAATCCATATTGCTCCGAATAACGTCTGGCCAGATTACTTTGCTTAACAAGTGTATCCGCTAGTGCACCCTTATTACCCAGAGAGGTGTCCAGATCAATCTCCGGACTACGCCCCTTAAGCTCCTGCAGACGCTCTATGACACGCGCTCTGCGCACAAGACTTGCCTTGATAAAGGCAGCCACTAACGCATTAGCTGGAATGAGCAACCACCATGAGAACGCAAGCACATTGACATCCGCGTAAGTAACAAGCCAGACAAAATAAGAGACCAGATATATAAATCCGGCGACGACAGACACTCCGACAGGTATCACAAAACCCAGAATCAGCGCTCCAAGCGACACGATGCTAAACACCAACTCCTGTATGGTATAGCTCTGATTCATATAAATTTTAAGATAGACAGCGAGCTGCTGAATCACGGCTAATCCGATCATACTGGCATATCCCCATGCAATACGACGGATGGGTGCTTTATTCCTCATCATAGGTTTATTCTCTCCAGTAGATTACTTTTTAAGTGAATTTTGCAATGCAGTCTCTCCAAGCAGAGGAAACAGGTTATCAAACATATGTGTGTTGCCACTAAATACATATCCACCCGGATAATTGGCGTCCAGACTACGCATGGTGATCATATGGTTGTACAACTGTTTTGCCCATTTTGGATCATCTGACTGAACAGCGAGCATAATCGCGAGTCCATATACGGACGTAGATTGATAAGATACCGCAGGTCTGCGAGTACCACGCTTATATTGTCCAGGGAGCTGATGGCGAGTATTAAACTCTTTTTTCAAAAAAGCAATGAGCTTGTCCGGTTTCCGGCTGGTCGCAGTTAGATGGTTCGCTACGATTAGCTGATCGATCAGATTCACCGTATCATCATATGTATACGTTTTCGTCGCCACATTGAATGTTTTCGGGTAAAACAACCCATCATCCGGCATACTTTTCAGCATGGATTCGTACTTGCCATATGCGCCTGGCTCCAGCATATTATGCTTCTCCATTAATTGAAGAGACGGGAGATCAACATAGACCAGGCTTAACGTATCTGTGGAGTGACCACTCGCAAAATCGTGAAAATCCACATAATATCCTTTATTCTGAACCGATTGCAAAAGTGTACGGGATATTTCGGAAGCCGTGGCCAGTTTGGCCTCTCTTCCTTGTTCCCATTGATCTGCTGCCTTTAATAAGGCACCGACAATTCGAAAATCATCGCCAAGCGCGTTGGTGGTCACTTGAGATTCACCTTCTGCATTCAGCTTCCAGGCAATATATTTTTGCGGCATGAGGAAATAGGTCGTCAGCAGTTCATAGCTTTCCTCGAATAACGCCTGATCATTCTTGGCTACAGCATATTGCATCCAAAGACCAAGTGATTCAGATAAAGCCTCTCTGCCTGCTACGATGTCCGCTCTCTCTGAGGTAGCATCCTGCAAATAGGTCGCAAGTGTACCATTGGGATTAGTCATATGATCTTGAACAAAGGATACCGTAGGGGATGATTCATTCATCACAAACCGCTCCTTCACAAAAATAATTAATGCCGCCGTGATACTGACCGCCAATATGATCCACCACGTTATTCTTCTCCGGTTAACCCGCTTCATGACTCCCTCCTGTACTGATGCTGCTGTGACATAATGGCTCTTCTCCTTGAGATAGGTTCGGCTAGAGTCTGGGATGCAGGGGTCAAGGATAGAGGATCTGTTCATTCCGAAATATCCATGTAGGACCGTCGTCCACCCTTTTTGACAAATTTCCAGTCCACCTCGATATTATGGCGCATTCGGCGGAGAAGCATGACCGCGGTCTCGATCTCTTCATCCGTCAGACCGTCCAGTGTCACCTGATCGGAATGAAAGCCCTCTTTACGAATAAATTGCCACGCTTCAAGCCCAGCCTCTGTCGGATATAACAACTTGATCTTTTTATTATCTATTGCCGATTGTTTGACAATAAATCCATCGGATTCGAGTTTACTAATCGCTCTGGCTGCAGTCGTACGATCCACTTTGATCAGTTCAGCGAGCTGATTCGGAATGATGCCCGGATTCTCGCAGATTCGATACAGATATAGATATTGCCCACGGGACAAGTTCAGATGCTGAAACTCCACGTTACTGATTGAATCCAGACAACGGGCAATCATCCCAATCTCACGCAGCACTTCTTTTTTCTCAGTCAACACACTCACGCCCCTATAAAATTGTTGCATTCGCAACATAATTGATGGTATAACTACTGTTGAAAAGAACGAGATGCGTTCCACATTCCTGTTATGTACCAGTTTATCACGTCAGGATAACATTACGATCACCCAAAGGAGAAACATTCATGAATACAACGATTGTTGAAGTTAATAATCAGGAATTGCTCGATGCCTGCTTCGCCATTCGCACTGCTATTTTCGTTGAAGAACAAGGCGTGCCCGCAGCGGATGAATTCGACGCTTATGATACATTAGACGCGGAGGCGCGCCACATTCTGCTCTACGTAGACGGTGTACCGGCTGCCTCCTCCAGACTGCGCATTGTGGAACAGGTCGCCAAATTGGAACGGATCTGTGTCATGCTTGATTACCGCAAACACGGCCTGGGCCGTGTGCTGATCGACAAGCTGGAGCAGATGGCTGTTGCTGATGGTCTTGAGAAAGCCAAGCTGCACGCACAGGTACAAGCTTCCAGGTTCTACGAACGTCTCGGATATGCACCCGCGTCGGACGTATTTATGGAAGACGGCATTCCTCATCTGCTAATGACCAAAAAACTGAAATAATGACATTCCAAAAAACGCCTCTGTTATCACTTCTCAGTGATATACAGAGGCGTTTTGCATTCAGGCAACGCATTCGTTCGCAACCCAACAACGCAACAACGGTATATGGGACGTAAAGGCACCCATTAGAGCAACCAAGTATCCTAGCTTACTTGCTATCTCCGCGTTATATCTTAACCCAGTGCCAGACGGTCTGGTTGGGAATCTGCAGCGTTGTTCTTCATTTGTTTACTCCGCAACTGTCCGCAGGCAGCATCGATATCGGTACCATGTTCCATACGTACAGTGGAGTTGATATTGTTCTTTTTGAGCGTATCATAGAAGCCCAGAATCGATTCTTCTGTACTCCGTTGATACTGACTGTGCTCATCCACCGGGTTGTATGGGATCAGATTCACACTGACCATACTTCTACGACTGGACAACAGTTCAGCAAGCTCCGCAGCATGCTCACGCTGATCGTTAACATCACGTAGCAGGATGTACTCAAACATGATGCGTTTGTTCGTTGTAGCCAAATAATAGTCCACCGCATCCATCAATTGCTCAATCGGGAAAGCCCGGTTGATCTTCATGATGTGTGTACGCAGTTCATTATTAGGTGCATGCAGAGAGATCGCCAGGTTAACCTGCAGACTGCTGTCTGCAAATTCCTTGATTTTGTCCGGAAGGCCACTCGTGGATACAGTAATCCGTTTGGCGGCAAGTGCCAGTCCTTTGCGATCCTTGATGACTTCGATGAAATCACTCATGTGCTTGAAGTTGTCGAATGGTTCGCCAATCCCCATTACCACCACGTTGGTTACCCGCTCGTCTTGACCCGCTGCATCCAGATGTCGCTGCACATGCATAATCTGTTCCACAATCTCTCCAGCGGTCAGGTCTCTGCTCTTCTTGATCAGACCGCTCGCACAGAAGCTACAACCAATGTTACAGCCCACTTGTGTGGTCACACAGACGGTAAGTCCGTATTTTTGCCGCATTAATACCGTTTCAATCAGGTTGCCGTCCTGCATCCGAAGCAGAAACTTCACGGTACCATCTGCCGATTCCTGCTTCACATGTTCGCTAAGAGAGTTCATTGTGAAATGCTCGGAAAGTACATCCAGACATTCTTGACGGACATCGGTCATTGCCGGAAAATCGTGTACACGCTCCTGATATAACCATTCCCAGATCCGGGATGCACGGGATTTCTTCTGCCCATGCTCCGGCAGCCAGGAACGTAATTGCTCTAATGTTAATCCATATATGGACGATTTGTTCATTGTATAATCCTCTTTTCGCAAGAAAGCATATGGCTTATCGGTCCTACCCAAAAAACCTCTACTCCGTATTGTCCCAAAATTGAAGCGGGAAAACAAGGGCTTTAGCATTTCTTCCAAGAGGTTTTATCTATGGCAAATCTGCACAACAGACAGCATGTATCCCTATTTCTACCTGAGTCTTCACTTCTAGAAGTGAATGATACCGGATGTATGCAGTAGAACCAGCAGAACCAGAATCGGAGCCACGTAACGCAACATGAACAGCCAGATCCGGAACCATCCGGCTTTCAGTCCGGAAGCTTCTGCAGCCTTTTTCCAGAAGTAACCGGCAAATATAGTCACGAGCAATCCACCCAAAGGAAGCATGATGTTGGACGCCACAAAGTCCATCCAGTCGAACACACTCTTCGATCCAATCGTCCATTCAGGCAGCAAGCCGATCGACAATACCGAAGGAAGTCCGAAGATGAAGACCGCCAGCGAAATAGTCCATACCGCACGGCTTCGGCTCCAGGACAAACGTTCCATGAAATATTTTACCGGAACCTCCAGCAAGGATACCGATGATGTCAATGCCGCAATAGCCAACAGGATGAAGAACAGTCCGCCAAACAAGAAGCCAAGTGGCATCGCCGAGAAAGCCGCCGGAAGTGCCACGAAGATTAGTGAAGGTCCTTGGTCCGGTGCAATACCAAACGAGAATGTCGTTGGGAAGATGATCAGACCAGCAATGAATGCATAGATCAGGTCACCTGCACCTACGGCGACGGTTGCCGCACCGAGGGATTGATTTTTATCCACATACGAACCGTAGGTTACAAGAATACCCATCCCGAGGGACAGGGAGAAGAAGGCATGTCCAAGCGCTACCAATGCGGATTCGGTTGTAAGCTGTGAGAAGTCGGGATTCAGGAAAAAGGAAACCCCTGCACCTGCACCTGGCAACGTGATTGCCCGAATCATCAGGATGATCAGCAGTACCATCATCGCCGGAATCAGAACCTTGTTAAACTTCTCAATCCCGTTGGATACGCCTTTGGCTACAATCCAGCCCGCAATGAGTACGGATATCAGTTGCCATACAATGGGCATATAGCCACCTACGAAGGAATTGAATTGTCCGGCATAATCCGGATTGGCAAACAACGTTCCACTAAAGGATTTAAGTGCATATTGCAATGTCCAGCCCGCAATAATGACATAAAAGGACAGGATGATAAACGGCGTCAATACTTGCAGCAATCCGGCTGCGAGCCACCCCTTATGTCCACCTGCTTTGATAAAAGCAGTAGCTGCACTTCCTCTGCCACTACGACCAATTGCAAGTTCCGCCAGGAGCACTGGCAGACCGATGAGCAGCAAACAGACAATGAAGAGCAGGAAAAATGCTGCCCCTCCGTTCTCACCCGTAATGTACGGGAATTTCCACATGTTGCCCAGACCAACCGAACTACCAATGGCTGCCAGGATAAATCCAGTTTGGGAGAAACGTTCTCCTTTGCCAGCGTTGTCTTGATCTAGATTAGGCTTACTAAAATTCATCGTATCTACTCCATCACTTTAAAGTTTTCCCGTAATTATATACTACTCACCTTGTCAGGTCATTCGAAATTCAAAATTTATCGAATTGTTATTTTTTTACATATAAAACATACGGAAATCTTCATCTCATAAGTTCCTTAAACACAGTATGTGATAAAGTCCGTTCGTCCAACCGTTCAAAGCCCAATAGAACCAAAAAGAGGTGTCCCCTCAGTCACTTTAATGACTGCGGAGCACCTCTCTTTTTGAATTACACTTTGATTTGAAGTAACTCGTACTTGATAACACCCATCGGAGCATTGACATGAATGACGCTGCCCACTTCTTTGCCCATTATTTCCTTGCCCAGCGGGCTCTCGTACGAAATTTTATTATCC
This sequence comes from Paenibacillus polymyxa, assembly GCF_018614975.1. Taxonomy (GTDB): domain Bacteria; phylum Bacillota; class Bacilli; order Paenibacillales; family Paenibacillaceae; genus Paenibacillus; species Paenibacillus polymyxa_E. Next base: position 94,605 of record NZ_JAGGNR010000037.1, read on the forward strand.
GCAACATCGGCCTCGGCAGGACCAACCACTTTATATTCAATCTTCTCGGCGAACTCAATGTCATTAAGCAACACCGTCGATCCAATGCTCACTTTGTTGGAGTCTATACTGTCTGAAGAGATGACTCTTGCTTTTGTTAGCATCTTCTCCAGAATCAAAATCCGTGTCTCCATAAAGGCCTGATCATCTTTGGCTGAATGATACTCACTATTTTCCTTCAGGTCACCGTAACTGATCGCAAGTTTCAGACGCGCAGCCAATTCCTTACGCTTCACCGACTTCAAATCCCTCAGTTCGTCCTGCAGCTTTTCCAAGCCTTCCTGTGTCAAAATCACTTCATCATTAGCCATTTTTCCATCTCCTAATCCTGCTATCTATCTATATTCTAACCTATATCCACTCCAAACCGTTAGCATAACCAAGAAAAAGAAATAGCTCATCCATATATTGTATTTCAATGATATCAAAACAATGTTTATCTCTTGAGATCATTTTCAAGGCTGCACCCGTTAATTGTACCGTTACAATCTGCTCAACTGATGATGTTGTTTTCACCCATTGACTTTTACAATGAATTCAGGGCAGCAGAAGTTTTATAACCATCGCCTGCAGTCCACAATATGACGTGAGGTGATCTAATGATTGAACTATTGAATAAAGCTGAAATACAAGCCTATCTGAAACGGATCGGCATAGATGGTATAAAGAAACCTACACTGGAATTCTTATTTGAACTCCAACGAGCACATGTGCAATATTTATCCTGGCAAACGGTCGATATTTATGCAGGTCGTCCTGCGGGAATCAGTCTTCAAGAATCGATTCAACTTATATTACAAGGCCGCAGCGGCTACTGCTTTCATCTAAATGGTGCCTTCAGTGTTCTTCTCCGCTCTCTCGGTTACACAGTCGATTGGCATCGCGGGGGAGTACAGCCTCATGGCGAACAACCCCGTGTGAACTCATTCCATCTCGGTCTATCTGTCCTTCTGCCGGATGCTGACCCGACAGTTGAGCGTTGGATTGTAGATGCAGGTCTGGGCGGAATGCCCTTTGAACCTCTGCCACTTCGTTATGGAACCTATGGCTCAGCTCCGTTCACGTACCAATTGATGCCTTCATCTGTTGTTGCGGGCGGGTGGCGACTCGAATATGAACCGAATGGACCAAGCGAGGGTGTGGACTATGCTCCTGAAGCAATCACCAGCCTGGAAGAGTTCATTCCCAAACATGAATTCTACAGTCGAGCGGCCGAATCACCTTGGCATAACGCATTTTTGCTTCGTCAGCGGGATGAGATCCGCAGTCATGAACTACGTGGATGTATGCTTCGAACACATGATATCGAAGGAATCCGGAAAACAGAGATCCGGAATTATACCGAGTGGCGTAACGTATTAACTGAAATATTCCATGAACCCTTGGTGAACTACAGCGAACTGGAATGCCAGGACATGTGGGAACGAGTGCAGGCTGCGCATACGGAATGGAAACGAGTACAGGAAGCATGAAGAGGAAGATGCAGAACCTGAGGCCTTAACATGAAAAGTGAGACAAGCGGCTTGCTTGTTAGGGGCATCCGTATAGTAATGAATTGGGAAGAAGAGTTGAGGTTCCATTCCATATAAAGGAAAGTTATTGGTCCACGCCGAATATGTCCTCAGGTGATTAATAATGATAACTATTCGTGTGCTCCAAGTTCCAGAAGTATTGCCCGAGGCGTACTGGAATCATTTTCTGTCACAGGTCTCTGCCGAGCGTCGTGCCCAGGCTTCGCGTTTTGTGCGCCAGGCTGACGCGTATCGCTCCGTGCTGGGAGAGATATTGACTCGTGTGACTTTGAGCAAGTTAACTGGACTGAGACCTGCTGAGCTTTCTTTTACCCGTAATTCCTACGGCAAACCTTCACTCAGTCACCATTCGAATGTACAATTCAACGTCTCCCATTCTGGTGATTGGATTGCTCTGATCTCCGGCAGTACAGATGAACTGGGCGTGGATGTGGAAAAAACAGCTCCCATTGACATGCAGATTGCAGAGCGTTTCTTCTCTCCTAAGGAGAGCCAGTTCTTGGCTGCCAAGCCTGACGATCGTCGGCTGGAGACCTTCTACCGTCTATGGACGCTGAAGGAAAGTTATATCAAGGCAGTCGGTATGGGCCTGTCCATACCACTGGACTCCTTCGCCATCCTTCCTGATGAGCGGGAAGATTGGCATTGTAAACTGGCTGCGGCACATCGCTTCTATAGTCAGCGTTTGGATGATCAGCATATGCTTGCAGCCTGTTCAGCCGGGGGAGAGCTACCGAGCAAGCCGGAGATCGTCACCTTGGAGGATCTGTATACAGAGTTAGTATAGAGTGTTGCTGGGCCTCAACGAATTGGAATCAGTTGAGTTTTGTAAGATGCCCCCATTAAGGAAATCCTGCTAAGGTTAATCAAAAAAGCTAACGACGTGAGTATCACGTGTTAGCTTTTTAGCTTTTGACTTTAAATCCACACTCCGTTTACGTCTCTGACGTATTGAATAGGATTAATCCCGGCTCCGCAATTTGCCAAGCAGACGGATGATCTCAATGTACAGCCATACCAGCGTCACCAACAATCCAAATGCACCGTACCACTCCATGTACTTGGGCGCACCACGTTCAGCACCACCCTCGATGAAGTCGAAATCAAGGACCAGATTGAGGGCCGCCACAATGACGATAACGACCGAAATACCGATGCCGATCAAGCTGTTATCATGCAGATAAGGAATCGAAATTCCGAAGAAACCAAGGACAAAGCTCAACAGATACATAATCATGATACCGCCAGTTGCAGCCACGACCCCAAGCTTGAAGTTTTCCGTAGCTTTGATCAATCTGGTTTTGTATGCCACCAGCAGAGCGATGAATACAGCCATGGTCAACAGAGCCGCCTGCAAGGTAATTCCGTTATACAGGGACTCATAGGTTGCAGAAAGTGCTCCCAGGAATAAGCCTTCTGCCACAGCATAGACGGGTACTAGATACGGTGCCGCTACAGGTTTGAACGAAATGACAAGTGCCAGAATGAAACCAACGATTAATCCGCCATAAGCGAGCGGCATCACTTGTTGTCCGTTAAAGAACATCATCCAGGTTGCAAATGCACTACCCAGCAGAATCACAAGCGTAATAAACGCTTTATTCACCGTGCCGTTGATCGTCATGTAATTCTGATACCGATCTTCTCCATATCCTCTGTTTTCAAACGTGCTGTCTTTAAGTGCAGGGTTACCGCTACGACCGATCAACACAATCACCTCTTATATGTATTTGGTATATCTGTGATACTGTGATACTAAACTTGGCTTACTACGTTTCAAATTCTACAAGCTACTCCCTCGAAAAGATCGGGATGGCACTAGAAGGAATCGGATGCAATCCTTCGATTACATCCTTACCCACTGGCGCAATAATTAGGACATATGTCCCAGACATTGCATGTTCATGTGCTTTTTAAGCATCTTATTTGTACAAAACTTTATCTACATTGTATTTCGCACGCATCGTGTTGATGATATAGGTCTCGTAAATTTCACGATCTACCGGATCTTCAACCAGGCATACTTCGATCTTCGTTACTTCTTCACGGTGATTCTTGATTGGTGATACAGTGTCTTCAAAATGCTTTTTGATACGTGGTCTTAATTTACGTGCTTTCCCGACAAATAACAACTCTCCAGCGGCATTGTAAAACATGAAAATCCCGCCTAGTTCCCGGGTAATCAGGTGAAAATCAGTAAATCCATAAATGTGACTAAGCTGTGGATCAACCTGCTTTGTGATGGTTACATCCGGTGTTGGCACGGTAATATTAATCAATAGGCTCACTTCCTCATTATCTATAGGTTTAGATCTTATCACATATTATAAAGGGACACCATTTCATTCTATATGAAGTACAATTCACGCAATTTTCGCTATTACGACAAATATTTCAAAAAAAAGGTTAACTTCCCTGATTCAAAGTGGTACTATAGGGGTATGAGGAAGAAATTGGGCACTGAGACATACGTCTTTATATCTACCTCCGTCTATTGTACCCTATGATTGAAACTCTTTTTCATGCTGAATTCTGTTACGTGATCACGACAAGAGTACAGTTAGCAAGAACCCTAGCTTATAGATTGTGGATTCACCCTCTATTCGACCCTTGCAGCAAGCAAACGTAGAAAGACCTAGATTCATGATTTCACTGTAGATTTTAAGTATAACCTAGAAAGCCTGCAATTATAGTCGTACTGAAGTAAAATAGACACACGTAGAAGGTCAGATAGCTATCGATCCTAGAGACTAGTCATGCAATGCAAATGTAGAAATTATAGCAGCAGTACTATAGAAAATGGATAATGGATCAAGTTTCACCACCCGGCCCCGGCATACTGCCAGGGCTTTTTTGCGTTTGTGCGAACAACCAACCACACGCTCAGGGAAACAGAGGTATCGTGGTTCTTTCTGCGGGGTTTATAATATGGCAAGATACCAGTAGAGGGAGTGATGGGATGTATTCCGATCTGCAATTGACGGAGGACCGCCCTGTATATATACAAGTCAAAGATTATATGAAGCGATTGATGCTCAAAGGCGGCCTGCAAGCCAAACAAAAGCTGCCCTCGACCCGTGAACTCAGTACACTCATGAAGGTTAGCCGCAGCACGATCCTGCTCGCTTATGCCGAACTTGAAGATGAAGGTCTGATCTATGCAGTCAAAGGCAAGGGCAATTACGTCAGTGCCTCCATCGAAACACCTGAGGCAGCAGCAAGCTGGAAACTGGACTGGACGACAGAGGTAAGCGAGTATGCCATTCAGGCAGAGCGTTACGATCTGATGAAGCATGGCTCCGGAGCGGAGCGCGGTGAGATATCGTTTACCAGCATAGCACCGGATGAAAAGCTGTTTGATCTGCACAACGTGAAGCGGGCTTTTCTGGATCGCATGTCACTTGAAGGCGAAGTACTGCTGAATTACGGATATGCGCAAGGATACCGACCGCTGATGAACTATTTACTACGTTATATGGAGAACAAAGGTGTCGACCTCCATGGCAAAGACATCCTAATCACGAACGGATTCACGGAAGGTTTCGATCTGGTGCTTGGAGCGTTGCGCAAAAAAAGCGGCAAAGCGCTCTGCGAGAACCCCACGCACCACACAGCGATCAAAAACCTGAAGCTGCACCAGTTCCATCTAACCGGTGTGAATATGGAGCCGGATGGCCTGGACTTGAAACAACTGGAACATGAGCTTGAGGCAAGTCCATATGATCTGGCCTATCTGGTGCCCTCCTATCACAATCCAACCGGGATCGTGACATCCCCTGCGAAACGGGCGGAGATTATCAGGTTGATGAACCAATATCAAGTGCCGATCATTGAGGACGGGTTCAATGAGGAATTACGCTATTCCGGTTCCCACGTATCTCCCCTGATTGCCAGCATGGGCAAAGGCAATGGGCTGGTGTATTTAGGTAGCTTCTCCAAAGTCCTGTTCCCAGGACTGCGGGTTGGTTGGGTTATTGCGGATGCGGCGTTGATCGATTATCTGGAGAGTATGAAACGGGCACGCAGCATCCACACATCAACGCTGGATCAATCGCTATTGTATCAATATCTGAGCAACGGTAATTTCGAGAAATATCTGAAGCGAGCTCGCACGGAATATAAGCGAAAATATGAACTGGTTGTGCGCTGCCTGAAGCAGCATCTGCCAATGTGCCGAGTCTCCGGTGAGGGCGGCCTGCACCTGTTCGTGCAGTTTCCGTCCGAATACAGAACCCGTGAACTGCTGGCGGCCTGTAAAGTAAAAGGTGTGACGTTCACACCAGGGGATACTTTTTATCTGGAACCTGGTCAGGGTGTAAACACGATGCGTCTGGGTTTCTCCAGAGTCAGCGATGACAATATACGTAAAGGCATTCGCATCATTGGCGAGACAGCAGCTCAAATGAGATAAGGAGGATTCCACATGAAAGTTGGCGTGATTATGGGCGGTACATCTTCAGAGCGGGATATTTCCCTGCTCACCGGACAGGAGATGATTGCAAACCTGAATAGAGACAAATACGAGGTTGTGCCAATTGAGCTGAATACCAAGCGTGATCTAATCGACAAGTCAGCGGGGATCGATGTTGCACTGCTTGCCCTGCATGGTAAATACGGCGAAGACGGTACTGTCCAAGGCACACTCGAATCCCTGGGTATTCCCTACACAGGCTGTGGTGTGCTAGCAAGCAGTGTATGCATGGATAAAGACATGTCCAAACAGCTCATGCAGCATGCAGGTGTGCTTACCGGGGAATGGCTGCGGGTGAACCATATGGAGGAACTATCCTCTATTGCTGTTCAACAATTAACGTACCCCGTGGTGGTCAAACCCAATTCAGGCGGTTCCAGCATTGGTACCCAAGTGGTGAAGGAAGCTTCCGCCCTGCCCGCTGCCGTAGAGGCCGCCCTCGCCTGGGATGATACGGTTATGATTGAACAGTATATTGAAGGTGAGGAGATCACCTGTGCCATTCTGGATGGTAAGATGCTGCCGGTGATCTCCATTCGTTCAAACGCCGAGTTTTTCGACTATGCTTCCAAATACGATGATCACGGGGCCGATGAGCAGATTGTACAATTGCCTGTGGACCTTCACCATCGCGTTGAAACCGCGGCACTCGCCTGCTATCAGGTGCTGAAATGCAGCGTATACGCTCGTGTGGATATGATGATTCGGGAAGGCTTACCTTATGTACTTGAAGTAAACACGCTGCCGGGTCTTACCCGTAACAGTCTGCTGCCCAAAAGTGCAGCCGCTGCAGGCATTTCTTTTGCAGAGCTACTGGATACCATTATTGAACTTTCGTTGAAAGAGAGACCCCAGGAGGAGATACAATTATGAGTCTGGATGTAACCATTAGAGATAGCTCTACTATGGATCTGCAAGATATGGTCATTCTGATGGATCAGCTTGGTTATCCAACCACTTACGCGGAGATGGAGGAGCGTTATGCCCACATCGCTGCAGACGCAAACTTTACCACACTGGTTGCTGAAACACGCGGACGTGTAGTTGGACTGATCGGATTACAGACGTCTTATCTGTATGAAAAGAACGGAAGACACTGCCGTATCATGGCATTGGTTGTACACGACCAGTTCAGGGGCTCAGGCATCGGCCGTCAGCTTATTCTTGAAGCTGAGCAATGGGCAGCCACGCATAACGTGGATTCCTTGTCTCTGAACAGTGGCAATCGCCCAGAACGTGAAGCTGCACATGAATTCTATCGCCAGATGGGCTTCACAGCCGGGAGTACCGGGTTTAGCAAAAAGCCGCAGATTCTACAGCACACTTAACCTGCGGGATACGGGATACGCCCCCTTGAATATCAAACCAAAAAAAGAACGCCCCAATCCGCACATTGAACCGCTCCCTGTCAA
>NZ_JAGGNR010000038.1 GCF_018614975.1 Paenibacillus polymyxa
TGACCAAGAAGCACCCCACCTATTAGGTGGTGTGTAGTTCACAGGAAAAGGGTACAATAATAAAGAGAACATTTGGGAATCAGTTCTGATGAACGTCATAGAGCGTGATAAACACTTAGCATGTACAGGTTACGGTTTCAGTTTCAATATGCTAATTATATAAAAGGGTGGCGGGTTTATGAAACGAAATATATACATACTCCTTGGTGTTGTCTTGCTGGTTGGTATTGCAGTGGCCCAGAATGCGGGTGACGGCATTGCCGCCGTATTTAAGCAGGAAGAACCCATGCCTACTGAAACGGGGCCGCGTGCGGGTCTTCTGGCACCTGCATTTTCTCTGACAGCAATGGATGGGAAAACGTACAGTGTGGGCGGGACCAGAGATAAGGCCACGTTCGTCAGTTTCTGGGCATCCTGGTGTGAGCCATGTAAACAGGAAGCTCCAGAGCTGAACAGAATGGCTGCGAAATACAAGGATAAGCTTGACATGTATGGGGTAAATGTAACGTCATACGATAAACTCAAGGATGCCAAAGCTTTTGTGGATGAATACCAACTGACATTCCCTATTCCCTTGGATGAGAAGGGAACTGTGTATGCTCAATACAATGGGGTGGCTTTTCCAACGAACATTCTGATTGACTCCAGAGGAGTTATACAGGAGATTGTTCTGGGCATATTGCCCGAGAAAGAGTTGGAACGTAAGATTAAAAAGCTTGTCGCAAATTAATTTTCAGTAAAAAAGGAAGCCTCCTTTACCCATGATTCATGGATACGAAGGCTTCCTTTTTATTTACCGGGAAATAAGCTTTATTAGTGGTTGCTTATCCCGTGAGCAGGAATTGGGAGTGTGTCCGGCTCATCCTGCAATTTTTCTTGAAGCAAAGCATAGCGGAAACTGTGAACGAGCGCTTCCCAACTTGCTTCAATGACGTTCTCGGATACACCGACAGTGTTCCATGTGTTTTCCGTATTTTTGGATTCGATCAATACACGAACTTTAGCGGCTGTGGCATCCTTCTCATCCAGTACACGCACTTTGTAGTCTGACAGATGCATATTGGCGAGTGAAGGGAAGTATTGTACCAGTGCTTTCCGAAGCGCGTTATCGAGTGCGTTCACCGGACCGTTACCTTCAGCGGCGGTATAAACACTTGTTCCAGCTACATTAAGTTTGACAAAAGCTTCAGAAACAACGGATTTGCCCGCCGTTTTCTCCACAAGCATTTTGAATGATTCAAAAGTGAACAATTCTTTCATGTCACCGTTCGCTTCACGAATCAACAATTCGAGCGAGGCATCAGCACCTTCGAACTGATAACCCTGATGCTCCAGGTCTTTGATCTTCTCAATAATCTGACGTGAATTGGCACTGCTTGGATCGAACTCAAGCCCCAGTTCCTGCGCTTTGGATACAATATTACTTTGTCCGGCAAGTTCCGAGACCAGCACACGTTGCTTGTTACCGACCAGTTCAGGCGCAATGTGTTCATAGGTACGTGAATCCCGCAGGATGGCAGAGACGTGAATCCCACCTTTGTGAGCAAAAGCAGCATTGCCGACATAAGGCTGATTAATCGGCATATTCACATTGGCAATCTCGCTAACATAACGAGCCACGTTTGTAAGTTGTCTCATGGAATCCTCAGTAACACATTCATAGCCGAGCTTCAGTTGCAGGTTCGGGATAATGGATGCGAGATTGGCGTTACCGCAACGCTCTCCATAACCGTTCATCGTCCCTTGCACCTGACGGGCTCCGGCTTGTACAGCGCTGAGTGTGTTGGCCACAGCCAGTTCACAATCATTATGTGTATGGATGCCGAGATGTGCATGAGGCAGGCTTCTATGCAGTGTGGATACGATCTCGTGCACCTCGTTTGGCATCGTCCCACCGTTCGTATCACACATAACGAGCCAGTCCGCTCCAGCTTCGTGAGCTTTGGTTAAGACCGCTTGAGCATACTCCGGATTATGTTTGAATCCGTCAAAGAAGTGTTCTGCATCAAAGATCACTTCCATACCATTTTGTTTAAGATAGGCGATGGAATCAAAGATCATGGATAAGTTTTCTTCCAATGTAGTCTGCAAAGCGGTATGCACATGGAAGTCCCATGATTTACCGACCAGGGTTGCAGCCTGGGCACCAGATTCGATCATGCGCTTCAGGTTGGCGTCTTCACTAGCAACGCTGCCTTTTCGGCGGGTACTGCCAAAAGCAACAACCTTTGCGTTCAGGTTTAATTCCTTGACTCTTTTGAAAAACTCAATGTCCTTGGTATTGCTGCCGGGAATTCCGCCTTCAATATAATGGACACCCAGGTCATCAAGCTTCTTGGCAATTTTGAGTTTGTCGTCTGCCGATAAGCTGACACCCTCCCCTTGTGTGCCGTCACGTAAAGTCGTATCGAAGATGGAAATGGCCTTTGACATGAAGATCCTCCTTTGAGATGAAGCGCTCTTTTAGAAGTTGACGAATCCTTCGATTCGGCAACGCTACACTGTGTTAAACTGGGTGCGCTGATTTGTCCTAAAGTCGTCGATTTGTATAATTAATTATTATAGCACCATTATAGCCAAATGCTACATAGAAATCGCAGTTTCATGTAACAATTAACGGATTTTAGAGAAAAAAGAAGGATGGTAATCATAATCCGAATGTATGTTATAATCTATTATTGATTTTCAATTGGAATATATGGAAGAAAAGGAGGGGTGATTTTGAGTTTTGTATGGGAAAATACAGTTATTGCCCTGATCACTTTGATATTTTTTGTGAGTGTAGGCTGGTTGATCATTCGGTCTCTGATCCGATCTCGCAGAAAATAAATGCTCGTGACTGAATTAACATAACGGGTTTGATATACTATAGAAGAAAGTAATTTAGTTTTCATTAATTAGTGTGCATGAAAGGGCGGGGGTTCATGATGTCTTCAGACGGCAATCCTCCAGCAAATGTGGATCAATACTACCCTACAGCCGGACGGGTGATTCTGCATGTGGATATGAATGCTTTTTACTGCTCTGTACATGAAGCCGAGGAACCAGATTTATATAGAGGAAAAGCAACGGCCGTTGCGGGCAGCAGTGAACTGCGAAAGGGTGTAATTGTAACCTGCTCATACGCCGCTCGTAATCGAGGCATCTCAACAGGTATGGTTGTCCACCAAGCCATGAAAAAGTGCCCTGATCTCATTGTGATTCGTCCTGATTTTCATTTATATCGTCAATATTCAAGAGCGTTCATGCAGATTGCGTATAGTTATACCCCTCAACTTGAGGCTACATCCATTGATGAGTGTTATCTTGATATTACAGGCTCAAGGCAATTCGGGAATCCGATGGAGATTGCGGAGAGCATTCAGCGCAGAATCAAGGATGAATTGGGACTTCCTTGTTCCATTGGTATTGCACCCAACAAATTATTGGCGAAAATGGCTTCGGATCTGAAAAAACCGAACGGTATCTCCATTTTACGTATGAGAGACGTACCCCGGATTCTTTGGCACAGACCATGTAACGAGATGTTTGGCATTGGCAAAAAAACGGCTGAAAAGCTGAAAAAACTGGGCATTGAAACGATTGGTCAATTGGCCAAGTCAGATGAGAACATGTTGACCGAACTATTCGGAGTTAATGGAGCATGGCTCAAAAATTCTGCGAATGGCATTAACCATTCCGCAGTTCACGCGGAACGTGAGGCCAATAAATCCATTGGGCATACAACCACTTTACCGGCGGATGTATCGGATATGAATGAGATTCACCGGGTTTTCCTCAATATAAGTGACCAGGTAGCCAGAAGATTGCGCAAGCACGAAATGTTCAGCCAGGGGATTCAGATTACGATCCGCACACCGGATATGAAGACAATCACCCGGTCACGTCTAATGGAAGTACCTACGGAGGATGCAACGGTCATATACCGTGAGGCCTGTAAACTATTTGAGAAGCATTGGGGTAGTGGCAAGCCTGTACGCATGCTGGGTGTGACACTTCAAAACCTGATTCCAAGAGAGGAATCCGCTGTACAGATGGACTTGTTCGAATATGAACAGAAGCCCAAGAAGGACAATCTGATTCGGATTATGGATCAGTTACGTGATAAGTTCGGTGAGAATGCTGTTGTGACCGCAGGCATGCTTGGAGATGATCCTTCCGTGCTACTTCGTAATCATAAAGTGCGCGGTACTTCCCTGCAAAAAGATAACTTGCAAAGTCTTGATTAAATAAGGGATAATAGAGACTTGTGGTTGCAAAATGATTTGTAATTATCCTTACTTTGGTTTAATATGTTTCCTAGATAAAAACACTGTACGTTTCGAATTTTAGGAGGAGAGAATGTAAATGAGTAAATATACTTGGGTTGAAAAAGACACATGCATCGCATGTGGCGCTTGTGGAGCAACGGCTCCAGACATCTACGATTACGATGATGAAGGTTTGGCAGAAGTGATCTTTGATGGCGATGCTAACCATGGTGTCAAAGCTATTCCAGACGACTTGTTTGACGATATGCAGGATGCATGCGACGGCTGCCCTACAGATTCAATCAAAGTAGCGGACGAGCCTTTCAATAAAGAAGGCTAAGGTTTTCTCACATGAACACAGAGCACTTTCTTTTGTCTTAACGACAAGGGAAAGTGCTTTTTTTTATTTAACTGTGATTATCTGACTGTGGATCAAGGACGAACATTGTCGAAATGCCTTTTTCCCACCGGGTACTCAAGTCCTATGGATTCGGAGCCTGATTATGCCGATATATATTGATATACGGAAAAAGGGAAAATAGTGGAGGATCGGATGCAAAATACTCATCTAAGAACATATGTCAAGAAACATCCAGACAATAAAATGGCGTGGTACTTGCTTGGAAAGGAGTACTTGGGCGAAGGACAGGAGGCCAAAGCCAATTATTGTTTTCAGCAAGCGGGCGAGGTTTACGAGGCATTTGAACGCAGTAAAGCTCCTGCTGACATCTGGGTGGACTATCAGGAGAAGCTGGTGGAAATGTCTGAGCAAAAGGAGAAAAAACAACGTAGGCGCAAAATGTGGCTTACGTTGTTCATGCTGCTTGTGCTGGCAGGTCTGCCACCTGCGGACGCTCCAGGTTTCAGTCGTGAAGCGGCCGACGCACTGTCAGCAGCACTGGAGTCCACGGATGAGATCCCTGACCCTGTAGGAGCGGATCAACAGGCTGGAACTGCATCCATTCCATCAAGTAATGTGTTCACCGCTGCGGCATTTGGTGGAGGCAACTATGGTGAGGCTGCGCTCGCAGCTGCCTGGTCCGGGTCTGGCCCAAAAGTAGAGACCTCTGCTGTACTGGGGATGCAAACCTCGGATGACTGGTCTTTATGGAAGCGAAATATGCCTGTGAAATACATAGTACAAATCAGTACAAGCGGCAAATTAACGGCACAGAGTTATGATGCCAAGCAATGTAACTGTGAACCTCCTGAAGTTACACCGAAAATCAAAAAGATGGCCTTGGCGTGGACCGCCAAGCAGGAAGCCGCTGCATCATTATCAAGTGCAATCGTTGCCTATCGTAAAAAAAATGACGCTTGGCCCAAGAGTATAACGCAAATGGCCCAGCCATTTCCTAACAATATTCTGGGAGAGACTGCGCCAGGTATGACCGAGATGTTTCCGAAGCTGCTAGCCTTGCATCAAGGAAAGGCACGGGAAGGAAAGAGCGATTCGAGTGGTCAAGAGAATGGTTCAACATCTTCGAATTCGTCTCAAGGTAAAAATGCCGCTTTTGCAGATACGCTGGGAGGTCAGCCTTTTTTGCTGGAACCGCTGGAGATTGTCATTGATAAGGATAAACATAAACTTGCATTAATCAGTGGGGATACCATTGTTCGTATGTATGATGTGGGACTTGGCGGTGATCGAACACCGGAGGGTTCATTTGTCATTACAGATAAAGTGGTCAATCCGAATGGACGCTCGAACGGTGAATTTGGAAGCAGAGGTATGCAGTTATCCAACACAAATTATGCCATCCATGGGACCAACGAGCCAGACAGCATCGGACTGGATGAGTCCCTTGGATGTGTGAGAATGCGTACAGGAGATGTAGAAGAGTTATTCGCTCTTGCTCCGCAAGGCACTCCGGTACGCATTGGAGAAGATGTACTGCCAGATCTGACGCTTGTTCCAGAAGCAAAGCAGCGTTATCAGCATACGCTTGTTCCAAAGCAAAATAATCCGAACAAAACGTATCGCTGGCTGAATTGATCTGCTTGATATGTAGAATCAGATGGATTCAGCCTGAATCATCTACATGTTGGCAATAATGATAAGAGCACCAATGATGATAATCAAGCCGCCTACACTGGCTGCAGTCCATGCAATGGCTTTGCGATTCACTTCTTCTTTCTTTTGCTGTAATGCAGGTGGTTTACGTTTGGGAGCCATGAGTTATTCCTCCTTATTTGGAATAGAGCTGGTGTAGAGTAACCATGCTCTCATTGTAAAGAATTCAACTCGTCATTTCCAGTAGGCGGGTGGATTTCTTGTGAGTATTTTGCATCATTCGATTTGTGCTGTCTATGCGCAAACTACTTTCCTTTTTAATAAGAAACAGATAGACTTGTGTGTAGAGTGTTTTTTACATATGAAAAGACGGAAAACGGCTTTTTGGCGTACCGGACCAGAACGGAGTGAGTGATTTGTTATACAGAAGTCTTGCTAAACCTTTGTTGTTCAAAATGGACCCTGAACAGGCCCATCATCTGATTATTGGCGGCCTTAGTGGCATGGGTAGCATCCGTCCGGTTCCTTCCGGACTGCGTGTGATGTACGGCGTTCGTGAAACGTCTGATCTGGCTGTTGACATGTTTGGGTGTCATTTCCCTACACCTGTTGGTCTGGCTGCGGGTCTGGACAAAAACGGGCAGGCTGTAACGGGTTTTTCTTCCATCGGATTTGGATTCATGGAAGTGGGAACCGTGACACCACTTGCACAGCCAGGTAACGATCAGCCACGGCTGTTCCGTTTGCCTCCAGATGAAGCTTTGGTGAACCGGATGGGCTTCAACAATCTGGGTGCGGAAGCAATGGCAGGTGAACTTTCACGTCTACAGGATCGGCGTATTCCAGTGGCTGTTAACATCGGCAAGAATAAGGCGACGTCTAATGAGGAAGCTCACTTGGACTATTCGAAGTGCATTCAGGCACTATACGATGTTGCTGATCTGTTCGTGGTTAATATCAGTTCACCAAATACACCGGATTTGCGTAATCTGCAACATGGGAATGAATTGAAGGAACTGCTCGCAGCGGTTATGAACGAGATGAACGTGCAGCATGCACGAGCGGGCGGAGCTACAAAATCCGTTCTGGTGAAGATCGCACCGGATGTGAATGATCAGGAACTTGAATATATGGTTCGCACAATTGCAGACAGCGGTGTTGCTGGCATTATTGCAACGAACACAACCATCAGTCGTACAGGACTTTCCCACCAACATGCCAAGGAGACTGGCGGTCTGAGCGGCAAACCTCTGCGTGAGCGTTCTACGGAGATTATTCGCCAGATCTATCGTCAGACCGAAGGCAAACTTCCGATTATCGGTTCAGGTGGCATTTTCACAAGTGAGGATGCATACGAGAAAATTAAAGCCGGAGCAAGCCTGGTCGAAATATATACAGCATTGATCTACGAAGGACCTGAGGTGAATCGGCGTATTCATGCCGGACTGCGTGAGTTACTGCGCAAGGACGGTTATCGTCATATCTCTGAAGCGGTTGGTGCGGAGCATCGTTAAGAAGGATTGTGAATCCCCGGAATGAAAATATAGAAGCATGGAAGAGCGTAAAATGGTTCGGGACTCTTCCCCCCACCAAACATCATGTATAATGGAATAGAACAGGGGAAGCTATAGAGACAGGAGGCATAAGCATGGACGGTAGAGACTGGGGTACATTTTTACTTCCTTATGAACAAGCGGTAGAGGAATTGAAAGTCAAGTTTAAGACAATGCGGGCGGAGCTGAAAAAAAGGGAAGAGTATGCCCCGATTGAATTCGTTACCGGTCGTGTCAAAAAAATATCCAGTATTCTGGAGAAATCCAGACGACTGAATGTGTCGCTTGATGACGTGGAAACAGGCATTGAGGATATTGCAGGTATCCGCATTATGTGCCAGTTCGTGGATGATATTCGTCGGGTTGCTGAGTATATTCGGGGCCGCAAGGATCTCACGGTATTAATTGAGAAAGATTATATTACGAATTTCAAAGAGAGCGGCTATCGCAGCTTCCATATGATTATTGAATATCCCGTTCAGACGGCTCTGGGACAAAAGAATGTATTGGCCGAAATACAGATCCGTACGCTCGCGATGAACTTCTGGGCGACCATTGAACATTCTCTGAGTTACAAGTTTCGGGAAGGGTTACCGGATGACATGAGAACCAGGCTGAAAAAAACGGCTGAGGCCGCGTTTATACTGGACAATGAGATGTCTGCGATTCGTCTGCAGATTCTGGAAGCACAGAAGGCCTTCGAGGATGATTCCAATATCGTGTCAAGAACACTGAACATCATACATCAATTGTATTTCTACCATCTTGTGAACGAAGCAATTGAGGCGCAGAAACGTTTCAATGATTGCTGGGAGCGTCATGATATGGAAGGCTTGAAAGATCTGCTGGATGATGTGAAAGCACTTCTGAATGCAGCCAGAAAGGGCGAAAACCCGGATGATCAGTTTTGAGCCACTGTACATTGACTATTTAATCTACTTCAATCGGGATCACGATTATTTCGAGTGCCATGAGGTGCTGGAAGAATTGTGGCTTGAACGGAACCGGGATTCTCTCTATAAAGGGTTGTTGCAAATTGCGGTTGGTTTATACCACTTCAGGAATGGCAACCTCCGTGGAGGAACGATGATGTTACAGAGCTCACTTGATCTTCTGGAACCTTATCCTGCTACGATTCTGGGCATTGACCTTGGGACTTTGGTACGGGATGTACAGGAAATCGTGAAGCAACTGTCCCAATCAGATGTTCAGTCTGTGACTTACAGGGATTTGTCCATACAAATTGTTGATGAAGTCTTAGAACAGGAGATATCTAGAAGATCGCTTGAGCTAAAACCTAATATTCCGCAACGCCGGAGTCCTACCAGAGGGCGAATATACGAAGAGAAGATGAAGGCGATGGATCAGAGTAAAAGTTGAAGCGTAATCAGCGTTTACATTCAAATGAGAATCCCATGGATATGAAGTTTCATGGTTATGAAACACCCCGACGATTCCTGTAAAGGGAATGATCGGGGTGTTTTTGAATGTTGCGTCATACTCAGATGATTGCACGTGGCGCAGCTTGTCCTTCTATAGAACAGTGTCTGGTGATACAAATGCCTGATTTTGTAGATACTTGTGGAAACGGATCTATCAATTAGCTTGCCGAAGGATTGGTACTGCCTTTATATTTTTGGAAGAATTGTTTGTAATCATCCAGCGTGTAACCCTGGTCACTGCCATTCTCTTGCAGTCCGCCAACCATACGGTCCTTCTCGACACCAGCCTCATAATAGACAAGTGTAGGCGTGAACTCGATGTTGTAATCGGTCCAACCTGCTTCGAATTCGCGCAAATTGAACTGCGGAAGCTCGATACCTTCGCTGTCAACCAACGGCATTAACTGAGGTGTTGTGGCACGGCAATGGGAGCAGTCGGAAGCGAAGAAATAAACAAAAAAGCTATCTTTGTTATCGATTTTGGCTTTGAGATCAGTGGGTACAATAATTTGTTGATAGTTAGGATCACTAAGTAGCTCCCTTGTAGCTGGATTAAGCTTGGAAGCAGCGATGCCATAAGCATTTTCCACTGAATCCATCTGTTTCTTGGATTGCTGGTCTACGACAACCAGTGCTGCAATCATAATGATTAAAATACCCAGGAATATAAGGATCGCAGCACTTTTCTTTTTCTTCTTGGATTTCATTGGACATCCCCCATCGATCATATCGAAATATAGTTTGGGCAAAAATAAAGGTTGGGATAATATGCATAAACACCCGAATTTTTGCTCAGGAATCAATCTACTTGCCATTATACTACATTACACGCTGTAGTGGAATAGATACGATATGATAGGAAAGCAAAGCTTGGATATGATAAAATAAAACGATATTGCAATCTTACCAAGACAGGATGAGTGGGAATATGGGTGTAAAGTTACCTTTGATATTTGCTGAGCGAATGAAAAGTTTGCTGGGTGATGAGTTTGAACTATTTATGAAATCTTATGAACAGTCTCCTCATGCGGGACTGCGAGTGAATACGCTGAAAATATCGATGGAACAATTCGATGAGATTGCTCCGTTTCATCTAAGACCTATTCCGTGGTGTGAGACAGGATTCTATGTACCTCATGGTGTTAAACCGGGACTGCACCCTTATTATCATGCAGGTCTGTATTATATACAGGAACCAAGTGCAATGGCTCCCGTTGAATTATTGCAGGTGGAGCCTGGAGATCGCGTGCTTGATCTGTGTGCTGCCCCGGGAGGGAAAACAACACAGATTGCTGCAAAGCTGCAAGGCAAGGGTGTACTTGTCACGAACGATATCCATGCTGAACGCACAAAAGCGCTAGCCAAGAACGTGGAATTGTACGGAGTGCGTAACGCCGTTGTGTTGAATGAGTCGCCAGAGCGGATCGCGAACGCATTTCCTCATTATTTTGACAAAGTATTAATTGATGCGCCTTGTTCAGGTGAAGGTATGTTCCGCAAGGATGAAGACATGGTGAAATCGTGGGAACATCATTCGGTAGAAAAATGTGTGCTCATGCAGCGGGATATTTTGGAGACTGCGGCACGATTGCTGGCCCCGGGAGGAACCATCGTATATTCGACATGTACCTTTGCACCGGAGGAAAACGAAGCGATGATTGCGGAGTTCCTGAATGTAAACCATGATTTCGTAGTAATGGACATTCCTGAAGAGACAGGATTTGCTCCAGGACGTCCGGAATGGGTACGTCAGATGATGCCGGAGAAGGCAGAAGAGACAGAAGCTGTGCTGGATCAAACGCGTGGTACCGCAAGGTTGTGGCCTCACCTTTTGGAAGGAGAGGGACATTATGTCGCTGTGTTGCAGCATCGTGCAGAGCAAGGATTAGAAACAGATCAACCTGGAGTAGTTAAAGAAGGAGCAATGGAGTATGGACAGGTCGTGGATGTGTCCAGGATTGAAGTAGAGGGGAACAAGGATCACTCTATTGCTGCTTCTTCAATTGCTATGACCAAGGCTGATCGTAAAAAGGAACGTTTATTGCGAATCGAATCCCGAGATTCCCATGACAGACAAGTGGGAGGTAAGAATCCGGGTAGACAGAGCAAAAAAGGTAAAGATTACGGTGGACGTAAATCGGAACGGGGTCAGGGACGCGGAGTTGATCCGGCAAGTATAGATCCGGTTGCGATCTACACTCAGTTTATGAAAGAACAATTGGAGATTGAGTTAACTGGAGAGATGGTATGTTATGGAGATCGGGTGTATCAATCATCGGTTGGTGCAGCACGGTTGGAGGGACTGAAAGTCATTCGTCCAGGGTGGTTTATGGGCACGATCAAGAATGGACGATTTGTTCCGTCCCACCCGCTTGCGTGTGCTCTAAATGCATCTGAGGCACGGCGAAGCGTAAATCTGTCATCCGCTGACGGCGAAGCCGTGAGATACCTCAAGGGTGAAACGTTAAATATTGAAGAAGAACGAGTGGTACTCAAGGCGGATACGTTTGCCAAAGGGTACGTTCTTGTATGTGTAGATGGTTATGCCGCTGGCTGGGGGAAATGGCTGGATGGTGTACTGAAGAATGAATATCCGGCAGGCTGGAGGTGGACATCGGTATGAGTGGAAAAGGCAAACAAACGCTGCGTCTGGACAAAATATTAAGTCATATGGGTGTGGGAACACGAAGTGAACTCAAAAAGATGGTGAAGCAAGGCAGAATCCATGTGGACGGCAAAGCGGTGAAAGACAGTGGTGTTCAGGTGAATCCCGAGGTCAACGTCATTGAAGCCGATGGCGAGCGGATTGTGTATCGGGAGATGATCTATCTGATGCTGCATAAACCTCCGGGTGTTGTGTCTGCTACGGAGGATAACAGAGATAAGACGGTACTGGATCTGCTGCGCAAAGAGGATCGTGTCTTCAATCCGTTTCCTGTGGGACGACTGGATAAGGATACAGAGGGACTGCTCATTCTCACGAATGACGGTCCACTTGCCCATGATCTGTTATCTCCACGCAAGCATGTGCCCAAAACCTATGAAGCCCGTGTACTGGGAAACGTCGATGAAGCGGATGTGCAACGTTTCAAGGCGGGCATTCAATTGGATGACGGATACGAGACGCTGCCGGCTGAACTGACTATACTTGGTCAGGAAGAAACGGAAGAAGGCACGATCTCGTCGATCTCGCTCATTATTCACGAAGGAAAGTTTCATCAGGTAAAACGTATGTTTCAGGCGGTAGGCAAGCGAGTGGTCTATCTGAAACGCGTTGCCATGGGTGAGCTTGAACTAGCTTCCGATCTTGCTATCGGAAGCTATCGTGAACTAACCGCAGATGAGTTGAGCCTTCTGCGGAAGTAAAAGCTCCCGACCTTCACGAAGTGAAGCAGGGAGTTGTGGAGGGAAGCGAAGCCCCGATACTAACCGCCGCAGGCGAGAAAGCTCCCGACCTTCACGAAGTGAAGCAGGGAGTCGTGGAGGGAAGCGAAGCCCCGATACTAACCGCCGCAGGCGAGAAAGCTCCCGACCTTCACGAAGTGAAGCAGGGAGTCGTGGAGGGAAGCGAAGCCCCGATAGTAATCGCCGCAGGCGAGAAAGCTCCCGACCTTCACGAAGTGAAGCAGGGAGTCGTGGAGGGAAGCGAAGCTCCGATACTAACCGCCGCAGGCGAGAAAGCTCCCGACCTTCACGAAGTGAAGCAGGGAGTCGGGCAGAAAGCGAAGCCCTGCCCGTAATGGTCACGGTTAAGCTTGGCTGGGACCGCCGCTGACCAGCGGTGTGACCAGCAACAAGCGTTCCGACGACCACCGTGACATAGCAAGACCCGACCTACCACGGTTAGCAAGACGGGAGTCCAGAGGGCAGAGCCCTCTGGGGCCCTCCCTCGGAAGGGAGGGTTTGGGTGGGTGCGATTACTACAGGAGATGAGGATGAAGCCAGATGACTTATAAATTAATTGCACTTGATGTAGATGGAACACTGCTGAATGATCATCATGAACTTACCGAATGGACTCAGGAGACCTTGATTCAAGCTTCCCGTCAGGGAGCAGAGATTGTCCTGTGTTCAGGTAGAGGTCCTGCTAACACGATTCCTTTTATGGAGCAGATGGGACTGGATGGATATGTGATTACGCATAATGGCGCCGTTACCGCGCAAGTGGATACCCGTGAGGTTGTTCATCATTTTGCATTAGATGGACAGGGACTGGAGCCGATCATATCCTACTGTCGAACCAATGGAGTACATTTTGACATCAATACAGCATTTGGTCTGTATGTGGATCAACCGGAAGGTTTGGGGTTGCAGGTGCGTGAGATGTACTACAACTTCATGGCAGAGCCACTAAAGTTACCCAAGTGGGTTGACATGACAGAACCGCTGGCGAAGTTTACTGCATTTGGTCCAATTGAACAGATGGATGCAGTACTTCAGGAATGGTCTACCTGGAATCTGCCTTATTATATGACACGGAGTGGTGACTTTTTTATTGATCTGATGCATCCCGAAGCGTCCAAAGGCGCTGCACTGAAAAGGCTTGCTGAATCCAAAGCAATCTTGCCTTCGGAGATCATGGCCATTGGTAACTATTTCAATGATATTACGATGCTGACCTTTGCGGGCAAAGGCATTGCCATGGATAACTCACCGGACGAGGTGAAAGCTGCTGCGGACGAGGTTACACTCTCCAATAACGAGCAGGGTGTGGCACACGCAATCCAAAAATATGTGTTATCCGTCTAACCGTACATCTTATATTTGAAATGCACGCTTCCCTCATAATCTACCGTCCTCAGGGGCATCCTAAGAGAATAACGTTAGGAATGGAGGAGGACGCGTGATGAAATATGATGTGGAATTGGTTGCAGACCTGCGGACATCAGGTGGAGAAGTACAGGACGTGATGGTCAATGGTCAATATGCAGGCTCACTTTTTCTTGTGTACAGAGAAGGAGATCGTTTATCAGGTAGTCTGCAGATCGAGCAGGAGTCTCTTCGGGATGATACAGAGCAACGTATCGTGGAAAAAGTGCATGCCTATGTCCGATCTCTTGCAGATGCGTTGGAAGCTGCATATTATGAAGTGCTGGTTAGTTGTGGCTTATTACATTCGGTTTTGCATAAGCCTGAGCCAGAGACAATGTGGTCGTCTGAAGACATGAACCATGACGAAGGCAGTTATGACGATATAGACAGCAGTGAAAGTAAGGTAATCCCTGTTTCACAAGCTGAATCGTTTACATATGAAGATCGGGATCAGGTTCTGGAGATGGAAATGGTAAGCGCAGGACGCAGCATATCGACTTATATATTCAATGATGTCGAAGGAGAGGAACTTGCAGAAGCTTCCTTAAAACAATATGGCGCTGATGTACAAGGTGAAATACACTGGTACGACGAGCCGGAAGAGAATCAATTGGAAGCTGCGGCAGAGTTACTGGTCAGAGAGCTGGATGAGGACATCATCGATACGATTACGATCCGCATGTGGCATCAAGGCAACGAACTTGAGACGTTAGAGTGGATACATCGCGATTTCTCCGAGGAGTTTGAGGATACCGATGATACTGATCTGGATGAGCTGGAAGCTGCTGAAGAAACATGTTATGTCATGCTGAAGCGTAAAGATCGGGAGTTCCGGGTATATGAGCTGTTCCTTCAGGAACGAGGTGGATTGCCTGTGGGAACAGCAACAATAGACACTTCTCAATCCGATCTGACGGGATACATTGATTACGAGGTTCCTGGAACCAGCGTGCAGCGAAAGAGCCTGGTCGAAGTGTTGATGCAGGAATTGGACAAGGAAATGGAGTTTGATACCCTGCACCTTACGATGTTGTATCGAAATCAGATTATTGATGAAGCCAGAATAGATGGGTAAAAGGCAGCTGCCTTTTACCTTTTTTTGTTCTCATTTTGACGAAAAATCCATTTCCCGGTATAGTACCATTAGTTTAACAGAGATCAGGAAGCGGAGGAGAACAATGATGCACTCATTCAGGATCAGTAGCGAATATATTAATGATGGTTTTCAAGCGGTTCAGGCGAAGCCGGAAGATACGGAGGATGTGATGTCGTTGCTTGTGGAGACAGCCGAATGGTTACAGAGCCGAGGTTCTTCCCAATGGAACGCTTTGCTTAAAGGTGAAGATTCACATGATACGGCAGGGGCGATTCGGCGTGGGGATGTGTTTGTATTTAAAAAAGGAGCGGACGTAGCGGGGATGGTCATCCTTTTGGTTCAGCCAAGCCCTTGGGATATTCAACTTTGGGGTTCAAAAGCTCATGTCGAGGATGGCGCAATTTATCTGCATCGGCTAGCGATTCGAAGAAAATATGCTCAGAGCGGTCTAGGACGATCCATTTTGCAATGGTCCAGCAGCGGCATACAATTTGAAGGCAAACATACGGTTCGGTTAGATTGTGGAGCGAGCAATGCTACGTTGAACTCCTTTTACGCGCGGAACGGGTATACTTTTTTGGGGGAGACCGATGGTTACAGTACATATGAGAAGCCCGTGGAGCTACTGAGCTGAAATCTGGTTATCCAATGAATATGTTGACGACAACCGCAAGCAATTGACTGCTGAATTAAAGCTTTTGCTTCTGAGGGGAACGTGTCATGAATATGTTGTGTATACGAGTTGGTGAACAAAAGCTTGGTCAGTTTAGATTTGATTGAGCGGTTTAAATAGCCAAAAGTTTGCACTATCTAACGTAATATAGATGTTCCGGCTTCCCTATGTCATAATGGATAGTAGGGCAGTACGTAAGTTAGAAAGGGGGAAACTAACGGTGAAATTGCTGCAGGCGCTTTTCTTTCCTCCGGAGCAGCCCGGAGGTGTATCCTCTATGATTCCGTATATGCAAGAGAGATTTACAACCCCGAGGTGGGAAATGGATCTGTTCTCGTTGCCGAAGCGAATTCGCAACAAGGGCAGAGAGGAAGTTCAGTTCGAAACGTTTGATTGGACAGAATATGAGGATAGTCCTGTTGTCCAAAAATATATCCAAACCTATCGTGATTATCTATGGTGGACCAAACTGCGTATTCAGAAGCCCTATGATCTGATCCATGCCCACCACCCAATTGCAGGACTTGCGATGAAAACGGTTTTCCCGGATACACCCCTCATCCAGACGATTCACTCTAGTTATGAGCGAGAATTAATCCTTAATGGACGCATTGAAACGGATGGACCGGAGCACAGATTCCTGCTTGCGATATATGGTGAGCTGGAACATCAGGCAGAACGTCTCTTGACGGTGTCGGATTCGTTCCGTCGTTATCTGGCTCCCTACGTGAGGGAACCTGATGTCATCGGTGTGATTCCCAATGGATTTGATGAGAAGCGGTTTAAGCCGATTCCTCATGATAATGCGATACCACAGCTGGTGACGGTATGTCGGCTTGTTCCGGCGAAAGGGTTGGACATTCTTTTCAAAGCCTGTGCGGAACTGAAGGGCCGAGGTCATGATTACGTGTTACATATTATTGGAGATGGACCGATTCGTCCTGATCTGGAAGAATTGGCGCAGCGATTGGGGATCTATAATGAGACCATTTTCTATGGTTATACACTTCATCCTGAGGAATTCATGCCATTCTTCGATATTTTTGTATTGCCTTCACGGGCAGAAGCATTTGGCTCTGTCTTTGCAGAAGCGGCTCTGAGTTGTCTGGCTCTTGTCGGCACGGATGTAGGGGGTATATCCGAACAGATCGAGAATGGTAGCAATGGATTGCTCGTACCCGCAGAAGATCCTTCTGCACTGGCTGAAGCGCTCGAAAAGGTAATGCTGGACCCGGCTTACCGTTATGAGCTTGCCCGTTCGGCGTGTGAAAAAGCCAAGACACATTACTCGCTCGGCAGATCGGTGAATGAGCTGAAAAAGATGTATCTGCAGTTTCCCAGTCAAGCCTAGAAAAAGAGAGCAAAAAGTGCAAGCCGCTGTGCGAAACAGCGGCTTTTTGTGATCTTTAAGGATAGATTACGCAGAATGAGCTATGGTCATGAACCAATTGATGCTCATATTCATGAAGTACTTAACCGTGAGATTTATATATTGTTGCGTCCACGAAAGGCGCCCCAGCGGTTCAGTATTAATTTGACAGCCCAGATCAGTGCCATACTTCCGAAGATCGGGTAAAGGATGGATAGCAGAGAACTGAATCCAAACTGACTGAGTGAGTAACACAACAGCATAATGGTTAATGTAATAAAACGGGGATTCACCCGTATATGTTGTCTGAGTTGCAGGGTCATGCCATAGATGTCAGCTACAAATGTACTGAATATTTCCATAAAAATAAGGGATACATATACAGATTGCACTGCCCACCCGAGTTGAAAGGCAATGCTGCCCATCGGGATCTCGAATTGGATGATGCCTGGCATCTGCGCTGACATGGCGAAGTGAGCTGCCATCAGCATGAAACCTACACCAATTCCGCCAATTACTCCGCCCCATTTAAGGACACTCCGACTATGAATCTGGTTACCCAAGGGTACTAGAACGGCTTGGGCCAACACCAGATTAAATGAAGTATACAGCAGTGGAGATAACCACACCTGAAAAGGGTTTGAGTCTGTTGTCAGCGTTATGAATCGGGATGCACCTGGATGATTCAGGGTGCTAGTTATCATGAGCAGAGATAACAGGAGCATCATGGGCACGACGATGCTATTCATCTGAAGGATGGCTTGAATACCACGACCAAGAAGCAGATATGTACCTATAAGTGTGACGATCAGACCTGTCTGATAATGCAAACCCAAATGTTCAACAAAAACGGAACCTGCTCCGGCAAGCATGACACTGTTCACGCCGATGAGAATGAGAAGGGTCACCCATGTGATCCATTTGCCCGCTTTGTAGCCAAATAAATGTTTGTTCAAATCCTCATAAGAGCGGGACCCGGTATCGTGAGCGATCAGCATCATTTTGGTACCTAACCAGACAAAGAGCATGGTGGATAAGCCTATAGTGATGGTGGCCCATTTGCCATACTGGGTAAAAAACTGCAATATTTCCTGCCCTGTTGCAAAGCCGGCTCCGACCACCGTTCCAATGTATGTAAATGCGATCTGCAGCACCCGAAATGCCTGTTTCATGTGTTTCCCCTCTCAGGCCCCTGTATAGTTTGGACATGCGGGTACCATAGTACAAGGTATGCTTGACCCACGAAAGTCATGACAATGGATAGCAAGCTCTGGCTTTGAATTGCATCGTAGCGATAGTACCCAGGCAATTTCGCTTGAACTTATAGATAGATATATGATACTTTTACCTCATAGGATAGGCTTGGGAGGTCAAATCATGGAAGTGTTGAAACAACGAATTTTACAAGAAGGTGTCGTCATCTCAGATCAGGTATTAAAGCTGGATGGTCTCTTGAACCATCAGATTGATCCTGCATTAACGATGGAGATGGGCAGGGAGTTTGCTGCCCGTTTTCGTGAAAGTGGAGTGACTCGGGTAATTACGGTAGAATCCTCAGGAATTCCGGTTGCTTTTGCAGCAGCCCATGAACTTGGGGTGCCGCTTGTATTCGCCCGTCGCAAAAAAACGCTTCTGGCTGATCCTGATGCTTACTGCGAACGTGTACCGTCCTTTACCAAAGGAATCGTAACAGACATCATGGTATCCCGCGAGTTCATTCATGAGAATGACCGTATTTTGTTCATTGATGATATCATTGCCAATGGAGATGCCGCTCGTGGAGTGATCAAAATTATTGAACGTTCCGGTGCGGAACTCGTCGGATTCGGCGTTGTGGTCGAGAAATGTTTTCAGGCGGGGGCACGCACGATTCGTGAACAGGGTATTCCGGTGGAAGCCTTGGTACGCATC
Source organism: Paenibacillus polymyxa (assembly GCF_018614975.1). Lineage (GTDB taxonomy): Bacteria > Bacillota > Bacilli > Paenibacillales > Paenibacillaceae > Paenibacillus > Paenibacillus polymyxa_E. The sequence goes on from NZ_JAGGNR010000038.1 coordinate 19,121, forward strand.
CGTTCCCTGAACGATGGAACGGTACAATTTGACGATAACGAAATGTGACATTTTAAAGGAATAGGGCCTATTTTTTGAACTATTCCTTTGCATGACCGCGGATTTCATTTATAATGGGGTTATGTTAGGGAGAGGAGGCAACACCATGGGGAACCAACCGACAACAGAACAATTTTTTATTGATAAGCTGGCGAAATCGAAAGTTCATTTTGAACGTGCCCTGGATTGTAAACATACGGAATTCGATGACCTTTATCCCTATATGCTTGAACATCCTCAATTTTTCTGGTACAAACGCTATGTTGCCTGGTCAGAATTACTGACGATTGTGGGCTTGTGCGAAGAGTTGTCCTTCTCTTGGAAAGAACAATTTACACCGCATCAAGTGGAGTACCTTGAAGAACGTGTGATGTCCGCCAAAGTGCTTGATTTTTGGTTCGAGAAGAACGACAGCAAAGAGCACGCGCAGCGGTAACTTTCAGTCGGGACATAATTTCGAATGACATGACAGTCTAATACAGTCACGTGAGACCTAAATGACATTTCATTTAGGTCTCTTTTTGTGAATAAATTTGGAATATAAGGAGCCATGAACATGATCAGTGATACAGAACTGGACGCTCTGCGTCTGTCAGGTGAGAAAGTAAGAGTAGTGAGGGACGAGCTGGAATCTAACGATGTCACAGGAATTGTAGTTGCCTGGGATGGCGAGCAGGTACTTATCCGGCGTCAGAATCGACGTGTCGTTAAGCTTGATCGCAGTTACCGATATCAGTTGTTCAGCGAGCCGCGCCAGAGTCCACTTAGTGAATAGCAATCGCTTATAATTGAGCAGGAACTTTGAGCGTTTAAATGTTTGGAATTACCATGATTTCTTGGCATAATTGACTCACTTGGGAGAGAAGATAGGTACAGTGAGGAAGATCTGTAACTATAGCCGAGAGGGTGTGCTAAAAGCCATGACATTGATGAATGATAAAGTTCATGCCTACAAGGATCAGATTGGAGCATTAAGTGATGTGCTGCCAGATGTGGTTAAGTCGTATCATGAATTTACGGGAGAATGTTTCCAGCCAGGCGTGATTGATGCCAAGACAAAACAGCTAATTGCGCTCGGTATTGGATTGTTTGCCAACAATGAGGTATGTACCTTCTACCATGTAGAAGAAGCCCGTGCCAAGGGTGCAACAGATCAGGAGATTATGGAGACCGTTGCGGTGGCTGGAGCTGTAGGAGGCGGACATGCCCTGTCTCAGGGCGCGATGCGAGTGCAGAAGGCGCTGCATTAGTAAGCAATGCAACATACATTTTTAAGTACAAAAAAGGCATCCGGTTTTATAACCGATGCCTTTTTGTATGTGAATTACATTTTACCCAACATTTTATCGTACATAAACTGTCCAGTTACTCGACGTGCTGTTACGTAGCGGTCATTGAAGTATGGATTCGATAACTTTGTGACGCTTACCCCTTTACTGCTGGAAGCATGAGCGAATTGTCCTCCGCCGATATATACACCTGTATGTGAAATGCCTTTGCCCGTTGTATTGAAGAACACCAGATCACCTGTGCGAATGTTGCTTTTGGATACGGGAGTACCTGCTTTGGATTGCTGCTGTGAAGTACGTGGCAATTCAATGCTGTATTTGTTGAAAAGATATCTCATAAACCCGGAACAGTCGAAGCCGGCTACAGTCGTGCCACCCCATTTGTAAGGAATACCTGTCATGTTGTTCACTACGGAGTTGATACTGCTTGCCTCTGTGCTTGTTGCCCCGGATGTAAGTAATACAGCTGCTCCAAAAATGGAGATAATCAGTTTTTTCAAAATCAATGTTCTCCCTTCGATGCCTACGGAGTTAGCTAAGGGTTCGGTAGAAGGTTCCCTATATTTCCTATGTATAAGAATAATTCACCCAAATTGGTTCCCCCGTTTTCAAACATGAAACTCGGCAATGAATAATTAAGTTTTTGTAACTATTTGAAACTATATTGCATAAATACGTAAATGTCAAACCCATTTAAAACCCTTCGTAATACCTCAATGTTAGCGGAATTAAGGTTTTTATATGAAAGAAGGGACCAAGTTTGGGTATCATTCATGACAAAAACGTCATTATTGATTCGTTTAAGACGAATTTGGATAAATAAATAGGTTTGTCATGAGTTAAAAGGACTATCCCGTTATGTAGAATTAAAGAAATTATATTCATTAAGTTGCATATATTGACAAAAATAGATTTTTTGCATATTATCTGATTATCAAATCCATATATTGGATTGAAATTATTTTATTATGCGATAAATACAAATACAGGAGGTTTAGGGACGCGTATCATAGGTAAAGTAGAAGTGGAAGATTTATAAAAATGAACATAGGAGAGTGTTACATTTGAAAGCGAAGAAAATAATTACTTTTGTCCTGGCATGTACGATGGTGTTCTCAGCAGTTGGAATGGCAGTTCTCCCTGTAGGGACGGTATCTGCTGCGGATGCATCGGGCACTACAGCGAGTATTTCTTATATTTTGAAGAACCAGCTGCCGGATGGAGGTTGGAGAAAAGATTATAAACAGACAAGTGGAGAGTGGGCGAAGTCCACGATAGACAACAAGGCTACATATTCAGAAATTAAAAGATTGGCGAAGGAATTTAAAAAGACGAATGATCCGCGATACTCCACAGCTGCAATCAAAGGAATTAACTTTTTGATCAACATGCAGTATTCAAACGGCGGATGGCCACAAGTCTACCAAAGCTCCGGATATCACAAGCACATCACTTACAATGATGATGCCATGATTAATGTAATGATCATGCTGGATGAAGTAGCAGCTCGCAAAGGTGATTTCTCGTTTATCGACAGCACACTTGCTAATCGCAGTAAAAATTCAGTTGCCAAAGGTGTGGAGGCGATTCTGAATACACAGGTCGTTTCAGGTGGTAAGCTGACAGCATGGGGACAACAACATGATTCCAGTTCCCTTAAACCAGCGAGCGCAAGAATCTACGAAGTGCCATCTCTGACAGCTGGAGAGAGTGTAACGATTGTTAAATTTCTGAAAACCAGACCTGCTAACGCTAAAATTACCGCATCCATTAAAGGAGCGGAGGCATGGTTAAACAAGGTGAAAATTACGGGTTACAAGTATGAAAGAGCTAATGGAGATAGCAAAATTATCGCTGATTCCAAAGCTGCACCAATATGGGCACGCTTCTATGAGATAGGAACGGATAAACCAATCTTTATTGGTCGTGACGGGGTAGTAAAATACAAATTAAGTGATATTGATAAAGAAAGAAGAGGCGGTTATGCATGGTATGGCAACTGGCCTTCCAAGCTGTAATTTGTAGTTAAAGATAAAGCCCGAATCGACATGGACGTCTGGTTCGGGCTTTATTGTTATTATTTTCAGTGTTGACATGATAGATTCCGCATGATATATTATTTCTTGTCGCCGATATTGATGACGGAGATACAATAAGCGGTCGTGGCGGAATTGGCAGACGCGCACGGTTCAGGTCCGTGTGGGCTAACCCCCCGTGGAGGTTCGAGTCCTCTCGACCGCATCTAATAAAAAGACTCCTCAAGCTAACGCTTAAGGAGTCTTTTTTTGCATTTTTTGATATAACACTAACTTTAGACTTGAGTACCCAAGAGGTTAGTGCTTAGCTGCATGTACAGCAAATGTCTTCCATCAGCCATACGGAACGTTTATTGTGCTGCGGTAACATTAACGCTGTCAATATTCGGTCCTTCCGATCCAGTGGTGACCACTTTCAATGTATTGGTCCCTGTGTTCATGGGGACCTGTATTGTTTTTTCAACCCAAGTGGACCAGCTTCCCGTAGCCGGAAAGGGCTCGTTGCTGATGACTTTGGTTCCGTTAACAAAAATGTCGAGGTTCCGAGTGCCGCTTTCCAGCGCATAACGAAACTTTACGTTTTTGGTACCTGTTATAGTGTTATTAATGCCGTTCCATTGAATGGCCGAACCAGTCATCGCATTGAAGTTAACATACCCGGAGCCAGTGTAACCGGGGTAGATTGTTTCAATGGCGGCTTCCGTAAGTGACGTTCCGGTCTCGGCTTCATACGTAGTGCCACTGCCTGTATTCCCGCCGCTATTTCCGCCAGTAATGTTGGCAACAAACGTTGTTACGCTCTGAGGCGGGAGCTGTGCCGTGAAGGCTCCATTGGATACGGTAAGCGGGGTTCCACTTGCCAGGTTGCGACTGCTGTCTGTAATCCATGAGGACACAGTGGAGGCATTACCATTCTGCAGAACGAATCTTTGGCTTGTGGCTGAAGTTCCACGGTTAATCGCCACCACGACTACTTTGTTATCACCTTTGTAGGCTGAGACAAAGGTGTTCGTATCCGGATTTTTCGTTGCATCGACTCGCAGGTAGCCTGGACGCACGAATTTAGAGAAATGAGCCATATTATACCCGCGTTTGCTTATGGTACCGTCTTCTTTCATCGGACCATACTGTCTGCGGATGTACCACCACACATAGGCTTGGAAATCACCTTCTACCATGGCATTGTGCATGTGATAGGAAACGTCTAGTGCTTCAGGCCAGCGGTCTGCTGAGTTGTTGTCACTGTTCGGAACATACACCTCAGTCATCCACAGTTCTTTACCGGCTCCTTTTTGCTTAAAGAGAGGGTAGGCGAAATTCGAAATCTGGGTTCCATACGTATGTGCTCCCAGAATGTCCATGTTGGCAAGTGCCTGCGGATCATTCAGGATTGGGTCGGATATGTTCTTTAAGTACTGGAATGATTCAGGCGCCATGACTTTGGTACCTTGAATGGACCCGGCATTTTCTTTCATGAATCGAAGGATCTCTTGTGGAGTCCACCAGGTCCAGTCATGAGCATAATCCGGTTCATTTTGCACAGAAATGGCATACAGATTTACGCCGTTATTTTTCATGTAGGTTACAAAGTCGTTCAGATGTTGAGCATATGCAGCATATTTGTCGTATTTCAGACGTTTGGCATTGGTGTCCCCATTGCGGTTGAACGTTTCAACCATGCTACTCGGAGGATTCCATGGGGATGCGAATACGATAGCCCCCTTTTCAATAGCCCGTTTGGCTGTGGCAACTTCACGGTACCAGTTATTAGAATCTGGATCGACGTAGATCCTGAGAATTGAAAAGCCTAACTGATTCTGATCATTACCAAAAGCAGTTTCACGTTGAGCGGGAGTCAGATCACCAATCCAGGCAGGAAGGTTAATGCCCCCAAAGCCCTTAATCAGCTGTTTTTCCGAGGACAAATTAATGTTGGCATCACTTGCCGCCGAAACTTGTGTAGGACTTAGCATGAGGGGCAGAGCTGTTAAGCAGGCTAAAAGAACATTGATCGTCTTTTTTAGTTTGAATTTCACTACTTTCATCCTCCTCGATAATGGTAAATGGTTACATGAGAAACCGCGACCAGGGATAACAAACAAGAATAGCGGATTGTCTGGTATTTATTTTATGTAAACCCTTTCAAAACCTCCTTCCATAAATCATAGGAAAGAAATGCAGCACATAACCTCTTTCATTTGTTGATTCTACTAAATAATTCCTTAACTGAAAACCTGACAAATTACAGTATTTTTTCTAATTAATCTCTTTTCTCTATGGTTCAATGCCAGTTCTTGTCTGAATGTAAAGGTGAAAACGGGGATGATGGCGTTGTTCCCTCAAGATTCCCTCAAGAGGCAGGTCTCCATTGGCGGGGATGTTGTTATTAAGGAAGGCTTTGGCTTACATATTCCTCCCTTCATTATCAAACAATGAGATCACAGAAGTTACGGGGAGGGAATCATGATGAAGGTGCAGAGAAAGATTTATCGATTAATTGCAGGTATCATGGCATTTTTAATTGTGATTTACGCAGGCATATCGGCAGAAGGGACAGCGGCAGCTTCAGAGTCCACATCGAATCAGAAACGGTTAGCGATTATCATCGATGATGTTGGTAATGACATGAAGGGTACGGCAGAGATCCTGGCGATGCCAGTTAAACTAACGGTAGCGGTCATGCCTTTTTTGCCAACAACGAAGAAAGATGCGATAGCTGCACATGAAAAGGGGATGGATGTGATTGTACACATGCCCATGGAACCCAAGAAAGGACGACCTGAATGGCTGGGCCCGGGTGCAATCACATCCAATCTAACCGATGAAGAAGTCCGCTCACGCGTGGAGAAAGCGATTGATGATGTGCCCCACGCCATTGGCATGAACAATCATATGGGTTCCAAAATCACTTCGGACAAACGCATCATGTCCATTGTGCTCGATGTATGCAAGGAGCGGGGCCTCTTCTTTGTAGACAGTCGTACGAACTTTCGCTCCGTGGTGGGGGAACTGGCCGTATCCAAAAATATGCCACCTGTAGGTAATGATATTTTCCTGGATGATCAAAACTCCAAGCAGCACATTCGCAAGCAAATGGATCTGGCTGCGCAGCGTGCGATCGACAAGGATATCTGTGTTGTCATTGGTCATGTCGGTCATTCGGGAATGAATACATCCGCAGTAATTCGTGAATCCGTCTTCCGCCTTCAGGGTCAGGTTGAATTTGTGGGCATTGGTGATCTTGTTCGTGAAGTGTGGGACTGGCATGCGACTCCTACACTACCGACAGGTAATAAATAATGCCGCTCGCAATGGATTGAGCAATTCGTTTTTGTTCAGCGGGATCACTCATCCGGGCTCGATCTGCGGCATTGCTCAAAAATCCGGTTTCCACGATAACGGCTGGTTGCTTCACATAATTCAACATATAGAAGGGCTTGCCCCACACCACTCCGCGCCCCGTACCGCATAACTCGTTCAAGGCATCCTGAATGGATTGGGCCAGCAAATAACTTCTGCCTTCCTTCTGGTGTAGTACTACCGGGCCATGTGTAGACGATTTTGAACTCCAGTTCGCATGGATGCTAACTACGATATCTGTACTCACTTCTTCGCTCAGACTTTTACGTTGGGCAAGATCTCTGGTGTGACGGGAGCGGCTGTTCAGCCAGCGGTTCTCATCGCTAAGTGCATAATCACCAAGTCGATTGATGATGACGGCATACCCTTTGCTGCGAAGCAGGAGATAGACCTTTTGGCTGATGGCAAGATTGATATCTTTTTCCAGCACACCTTGGGCTGAGGTACCACCGTCAATACCGCCATGGCCTACGTCAAGCAGGATAACGGGTGCTGCAAAGGCATGATGACTTGAGCGATAAGCATCTCCATCGGTCACCGGCAGCATGGATGGACTGTTCTGGGACGGGGCTGCTTTTCCGTGAGCGACTTGGGGCAGCATGGGAAGGCAATGGAAGCTGATCAGCAAGGCTACCGTAGCGGTCAGCAGCTTATACATGGGAATACACACTCCTTCATGAAATAGGTATCGAATGCAGATTAATGACTCGATGGATACCTTTGGCATTAGACTGTGCATTCTGAGGGTTTTCATACTTCTTTCAATAAAAAAATGTTTAACCAGTTCACATCCTGCACACAATAGAACTATTGTAAGCTCCGCGAATGTGCAGGAGCGAAGGAGGCAGAATTATGGCCAAAAGTGATGAGTTGGTAAAATACATTACGCAGCGTGTTGTTCATTATATCGATACGCCGAAGGATGAGCGGAAAGGTCGCACCAAAAGGAAAGAGCCGTGGGCGATGAAGTGGTTTGGTATGATCCCTTTCGCTGTATCGCTGTGGGTGGGGAAAAAGGAAAAAGAATTCGATACACAGTCTCATAAACGAAGTTCTTCGGGTAAAGGGTAACGATCGCTTACCTACTTCACTCAGAGAGTTTGAAGACACGCCCTAATGTAAAACCAAAAGACGCAATCCCTTTAATTCATGGGAAGGCGTCTTATTTGTTGTGGATGTTTATAGTTTTTACGTTATCTGAATGATCTGTAGAGTTAGCTGATGATCAAGGATTTACGATGTAAAAATGGCCATCTTGCTGCAATGTGCTCAAAGGGACAAAGCGTTGAATGGATGATTTTCCACCTAGCGCTACATATAGAATGGACTCGGCTTCCTGGTCTGTATGCCATAGCTGATAACCGCTAACGGGTAGAGGACCGCCGTATATGACGTTATGATCACCCGCTGAGAAAACAAGCTCTTGATTCTCCCCGTGTTGTATCACATCTTGTGCCAGGTCGGCAGTAACAGGCTTGGAGGTAATCCACAACAAATTGTCAGCTGGATTGAAGACGGGTCGGAGATGAAGTGGATCGACTGATAAAGATGGCGTTGTGGATAAATCAGCTATGCTGGCAGAGGCCTGTTTGGAATCAGTCTCCAGCAGGTTCAGAAACTCTGACGGTAGTACATCTCCGTTTGTAGCATCCATATAAAGTGCGGGTTGATTTGGTCGATCCACTTTCCAATAAGCCAGCAGGGGAAGAGCATAACCAAGATGAAGCTCTCCTCCGCCAGCAAGTAATGCCTCAAGGTTCACATGTTGTCGATCCAAGGCTTGTCCAAGCAGTTCATTGTTGTATGGTGACTGTTCTCCATGACCATATTCACTAAGCTTCATCTGTCCCTGTTCTGTAGATGTAATAATCATATATCCGATAGGTTTGCCTTCAAACTCAGCTTGCACGAGCCAGCTATGTGTACCCGGCCCCAGAGGGTAGAAGTCCAGATCGACGTTCTTCCAATGCGCTTCGCCGTTAGCTGTACCAAGTGTAACAGCTTGTTGCTCTGCAAACCGTTGTACAGCAGCGGGAGCTAGCTTTTCATTCTGAATGGCATGATGTTTGGGACTATATTCTGTTGATGATGCGCGGGATAGCGAAGACGTTTTTTGTTCCTCTGCATTGGCTATCGACAAGAAAGAGAACAGGGCAAGACAACTGAGCAAGCCCAAGGTCATACAGGTTGTTTTCCGAGCATTGTTCCAACACGTATGAAAGAATCGCTTCAAATTCACACCTACTTTTCATTTATCCGTTACCTGAGCGGGTCCTAGTTTCATTCTAGGGGACAGGCTCTGCAAAGGTTGCCGCAACCTGTCGGGCAGCCAATCATGAATAAACACTACTTTTGCCAGCATTTGCAGGAAAAGTAGTGTCTTCGTCTATCTTAAGTGAAACATGCCGCTGCTAATGGCAGTCACTTTCACTTTGGGTTCATATTGCCAGATCATCTCGGTCCGGCGTGTCTCATACTGCAATTTCATAGCTTCACGATCTATTACCGCCTGTTTTGCTTTCTCTTCTTCGGCATCTGTCTCGGAGTCAATCGGTACCGCGGCCTCTGCCGCCAGTTCTACATCTGCTCCAATGGGTTTAGCGTTAGTTATATCCAGAACTTTTTTCAGTGGTACAGGTGGCGTGCGGGTAGAATGGACATTTTCCGTGTCTGAGGTTATGTTACCTGGTGATTCTACCTCAGGCGTATCTTCTCGGAGTACCGCTTCATAATAGGTGTCCAAGACGTCAAGCTCCAGATCAAGCCGCTCTTGGGCTTTCTCAGCCCAGCTATAATCGAGTTCCAGCAAGCGGTTTGTCAAATGAGATTCCAAAGCAGCTCCGGCATCAAATAACGAAACTTTAGCTGTCTGCACATGCATGTTCTCCGCAAGCCTCGGACTGAGATCACGTCGGTTCAGCTTGGTGCCGAATTTTTCTATAATTTCACCCGAGCGAAGGGAGATGCCGAGAAAATGCAATTCCTCCCGTTTCAAATCACAGGCGAATTCCACCTTGAAACACACACCAAGCCAAGGCTCATATATGGCTGGCGCTGTAGCGCGCAATTGCCGTTTGGCAGCCTGTTCGAACAGGTTCACGAAGGCACCGCCTTCACGGGCAGCACCGAAAATCTGCTGGAGTCTGCGACTGCCGTACACCACTACTTCACGCAATATTCGTCCTGGTCCCAGCTGTGGTAGCGATGGCGTAATACCGAAGTAACGGCCTAGAATAGTTTCTTTTGGTGGCTCCCCTTGAGGACTGCCGTTGATTATACCATTCGATCCATCAGGGTTAGGTATAACAGGAGGTGATGCTTGCGCAACTTTGGCTTCTGCTGCTTCAATGGCCTGCTGATAACTGTCAGGATCAAATATAAATGTAAAGGACATCGTCTCAGCGGGTGCTCCGGTTCGTTCCACGAACCCCCAATAATAGGGACGATTGGTCAACGCTTTGTCCGCCTCAGGCGAGAGTTTGACTGTAACATGGGCAGGGGAACGCTCCATAATCTGACAATCAAGTGCTTCCAGATAGGTGAGAACATAAGCCTGTACTTCATGGGGAGACATGGTCATGAGTTAGCTACCTCCTTTGCGAAGATCTAACAACCCGGATACGGCAGGGCCTTCATCGGCAACCTCACGTTGAATGGAGTTCAGCGATTGTCCAAGTGAATCCATTTTACGGCGAATATCTTCATCATTTTGTGATTCCAGCAAGATTTTGTACAAACTTTTCTCAATAGACTCCTTCTTCTCCAGCCGTTCCAGAATGACATCCAGCCCGCCAATCACCATCTCAAACATATTGATCTTCTCATGCAGCAGATTCAGAATATGTTCCTCAATGGTTCCAGTCGTGGATAGGTTGAAGATGTTCACGTCATTTTGCTGTCCAAGCCGATGTACACGACCGATCCGCTGCTCTACCCGCATGGGGTTCCAAGGCAGATCGAAGTTAATCATATGATGGCAAAATTGCAGATTAATGCCCTCACCACCCGCTTCGGTTGCAATCATGGCCTGCACACGCCCGCGGAAGAGATCCATCATCCAGTCTTTTTTGCCTCGATTCATGCCACCCCGATAGGGGACAGCCGTAAGCCCGTTGTTGCGGAAATAGTTTAGCAGATACTCCTGCGTGGCCCGGTATTCGGTGAAGATAATTACTTTTTCATTCATGTTCCGAATCAGTTCCATTGTTTTCTCGGCTTTGGTATTTTCCTTGATCGCTTTAATATGGGCCACGAGTTCCCAAATCTTGTCCCGAAGGGGAGAGTCCAGCGGAAGTTTCTTCGACAGATTAACCAGTGTCACGAATACAGCATCCCGACTGCTGCACACTTCACGCTGCAATGTAACAAGGGAGAGCATGCTGCTCAGATTGCCGCCAGCTTCCTGGTACTGGTCTTTAACAAAGGAAGTCACACCATCATAAAGCGCTTGTTCTTCGGGCGATAGTTGCAGATTCACATTGGATACGTTCCGTTTGGTAAATTGAACGGGGCCTTCGCCGCGACGATTGCGGATCATGACTTTGGATAGTTCGTTCTTGAGCTGTTCCTGATTTTTTGGAACACGTTTGTCGACGACAAAGTTGGCTGCAAAATCACCCTGGCGACCCAGTTGACCGGGCTTCAGCAGGTTGATGAGATTGAACAGCTCACTCATATCGTTCTGCACAGGTGTAGCTGTGAGCAGCAGACAATACTTTTTGCGCAATTTCAGCATGAATTGATAGTTGGTTGTTTTCTTGTTTTTGAGCTTATGGGCCTCATCGATAATGATCATGTCGTAATCGGTATTCAGCAGCATATCTTTATGCGGGTCACGTTTGGCTGTATCCATGGAAGCAACAACCACTTCATTCTGCCAGGAATAGGTCTTTTTCTGGGCAATGGCAGGGATGCCGAATTTCGAATTCAACTCCCGTACCCATTGCAGCACAAGAGACGCTGGCACGAGAATGAGTACTTTGGATACGAGACCCCGAACCATATATTCTTTCAGAATGAGACCGGCTTCAATGGTTTTGCCAAGACCCACCTCATCGGCGAGAATGGCCCGGCCTGACATTTCAAATAATACTCTGCGAGCAGTGTCCATCTGGTGAGGGAGTGGAGTAAGGCCTTGTAGATGCTTCAAACACTGGATCTCGTCAAAATTGGGAATCAGGTTGGTCTCTTCGGCTTGAATGCCGAGTTGGAAGAGTCGGTAATCCCCCCAAGGGCCTCCTTTATCCAATCGTGATTCCAATTGATTAATCCAGCTTCGATCAAATTCCAACGGAACGGGCAGCTCAGCTACAGGTTGATTCGTGTGATGCGGATTTTTCCGGTTCATGGTGTTTCCTCCCCTGCCATACGTGATGACGTTTTATTCGTAGGTAATAGTATGGACGAATGAGAGTCAGTTCATAACTATGTAAGTTGAACTACAGTTTATTTGCACGAACACTACGATGACAGAACAACCTTCCAATCGCTGTTATCCCCAGATTTCTTTGATTCCCTTTTCTGGATGAGGAAATCCCGGGATAAAGGCGAACGCTTCGCTTTTTCAGGTTTTTTCTGTCCTCTCCGTTGACGTGCAAATGATTAGTTTAACTTATATTGAACCCAGAAATTTAGTAAAGGCACATGTTTTTTCTGTGCCAAAAAATTCACAGATGTCGTATTCATGCGTATGAGGGTGTGTGAAGAAGTTTGTCCGAGCAGAGGAGTCTATAAAATAAAGTCTGTGATAAAAGTCATATAGAAAATCAATATATGGTGTAATATACTGGTTTTATATCACTATATGTGGTGTTTCGTCATAATTTACTCTTATAATGAAAATGTAGCTTTATACCGCGGGGAGGTTGAATGTAGCGATGAAATCGAACCAACGATCGTACCAATTAGAAGGACTCAGTGAAAAAATATTTCTGGACCGATACGCCTGGAAGGACGCTGATTCGGATCATGCCAAGGTCGGAGATGTGGTATTGGTATTAACGAAGGATGATCCCAAGTTCCCAACCAAGGAAGTGGGCGAAATCATAGAACGTAAGGGTCAGCTTGTACAAGTAAGGACTCGAAGCGGAGAGATTATTGAGACCAACGTGGAGAAACTGACACTCAACATAGAAAAAACTCCGGAAGAGATGTGGGACCGTCTTGCCAAAGCGATGGCTTCTGTCGAATCCACAGCCGATCAGCGGGCAACGTGGGAGTCCAAGTTCCGCTCCGTGTTGGAAGATTGGAAGTTAGTACCCGGAGGTCGCATTGCTGCGGGTGCGGGGGCAAGCGACGAGTTGACACTCTTCAATTGTTATGTCATTCCGTCTCCGCAAGACAGTCGGGGTGGCATCATGAGAACTTTGACCGAGATGACGGAGATTATGGCACGTGGGGGAGGTGTTGGCATTAATTTATCCTCTTTGCGTCCCCGCCGAGCCGTGGTGAAAGGTGTCAACGGATCATCCAGCGGTTCCGTATCGTGGGGCGGATTGTTCAGTTATACGACTGGACTGATTGAACAGGGTGGAAGCCGCCGGGGTGCGCTCATGCTGATGATGAATGACTGGCATCCGGATGTGCTTGATTTTATTACCGTGAAACAAACGATGGGTCAGGTGACCAATGCCAATCTGTCTGTATGTGTGAGCAACGCATTTATGGAGGCTGTCAAGCAGGACGGAGATTGGGAGTTGGTTTTCCCCGATACGAACGATCCGGACTATGACACTGCGTGGAACGGGGATATGCAGCAATGGAAAGCTGCAGGTCATTCGGTGGTGCACTATCGTGCACTGAAGGCTCGCGAAATCTGGCATACTATTATTGAATCAGCCTGGAAATCGGCAGAGCCTGGTGTGGTATTCATGGAGTACTACAACCAGATGTCCAACAGTTGGTACTTCAATCCGATCATCTGTACTAATCCTTGCGCGGAACAGGGCCTGCCTGCCTGGGGTGTATGTAATCTGTCTGCGATCAATCTGTCCAAATTCTACGATGAAACAAATCATGATGTGGCATGGGATGAACTGGCGGAAACCACTCGTATCTCGGCTAGATTTTTGGACAATGTCATCGATGCAACACCATATCATTTTGAGGAAAACAGACTGAATCAGCAGCGTGAACGCCGGGTTGGGCTTGGCACGATGGGACTGGCAGAGCTGATGATTAAGCTGCGTATACGATACGGCAGTCCTGAATCCCTTGCATTTCTGGATAAACTGTATGGATTCATGGCAAAGGAGGCCTATCTGGCATCAGCAGAGATTGCAGCAGAGAAGGGGGCTTTCCCAGCTTTCGAAGCTGAACCGTACTTACAGAGTGGATTCATGAAAAACATGATTGCGACGTACCCTGAAGTGGGAGAGGCCATTCGTAAACAGGGCATTCGAAATGTCACACTGATCACACAGGCGCCAACGGGAAGTACTGGTACGATGGTGGGTACATCAACAGGTATTGAGCCGTATTTCGCCTTCAAGTATTTCCGTCAAAGCCGTCTAGGTTATGATGAACAGTTTGTGCCGATTGCACAAGATTGGCTGGATGAACATCCGGGTGAAGTTTTACCAGACTACTATGTGACGGCGATGGATCTGTCGGCTGAGAATCATATCCGTGTGCAGGCTGCGATCCAGCAATGGGTGGATAGTTCAATCTCGAAGACGGCCAACTGTCCGGCTGATTTTACAGTGGAGGATACGGCTGAGTTGTATGAACTGGCCTTCGACCTTGGCTGCAAGGGAGTAACGATATACCGCGACGGCAGCAGGGATGTACAGGTGTTGTCCACGTCGAAGAAGGAAGAGACCAAGACCGAAGATGTAGATTCGACGTTAGATACTAACTTGGAGACACTTCCTGATGTGTCAGTTGCCCCTTCCTCTTCTTCAGTGCTGGATAAACAATATAGAAGCCGTCCTCAGGTACTGCGAGGTGCGACATACAAAATCAATACGCCATTCGGTATGGCTTACATCACAATCAACGATCTGGAGGGAACCCCGGGAGAAATCTTCCTGAACGTGGGCAAAGCGGGATCGGATGTGTTCGCCATGGCTGAGGCACTCGGTCGAGTATGCTCTCTGTTCCTTCGATACGGAGACCATGGGCACAAAGTTCAACTTCTGATTAAACATCTTAAGGGAATCGGCGGTTCGGGAGCAATTGGATTTGGAGCTAACCGGGTTGAATCGATTGCTGATGCGGTTGCCAAAGCATTGGAAAGTCATGTACAGAGCAACGTGCAGGAGAACGAAACTGGAGCATCAAAAGAACTGAACCGAGTGGAGAGCACGTATCCAAAAGTGGTGGATCAGAAAACCTTTACCGAATCGAGAGATTTATGTCCTTCATGCGGCTCTGCATCCTTGATGAATGTGGAAGGGTGCAAAACATGCAGCAACTGTGGGTATAGTAAGTGTAATTAAATCGTATTTGAAAAAAGGAAAAAGAGAAAAGGCATTCCATGACTCCATTGAAGTCAGGAATGCCTTTTCGTCATTTAGTTATTAACACCAATCATGACATTGATCAGCAAGTGATTGCAGTTCAGTAAATAAAACACCAGCATGGTAGCCGTCGCACACGGCGTGATGTAACTGAATGGATAAGGGAAGATAAACTTTATCGTTCTGTTGAACATATTTTCCCATCGTGAAGATAGGCAACAAGTAGGTTCCCTCATTGTAAATATTCAGATTAAATCCCATAAAGTTCACCCAGGGAATACTGGAAACGGGAAATATATTCGGTGGTTCATTGGGTTTGGCATCAAAACAGGTTCGAAGAGCGGGATAGAACTTCAATCCTTTAAGCTTCAGTTCGTTGATCAATAGAGTGATATCCAGATTAGCAGTTATGCTGTAGGTACATCTGACCTGATTCAAGTAGTGGTCAAAGTATGGCTTTCGATCCCACTGATCTAACACGATTGAATTAAACATAAGTTATAACCTCCTAAATTTGAATAATGCCTTCATTTAGGAGGTATATTTGACTGATTTGACCATATCCTATCACATTCCCAGTATCGTATTTTTAGAAATTGATCCATCTCAGTATAACATGATACTGAATGTGTCGCTTATAGCGAAATCCTCTGTAAAACGCTTTTTCAACCTGTTTCTTTCCTTTATAATTAAAGTTGTCTTTATAACGAAGAAGAGAGGGGATTAGATGCGTCAGCCGATAGAAGAACCCATATTTTATTCTTATCCTGGAATGGTAGCGGTGGTGACTTCACGTCATGAGGGAGTCCAGAATGTGATGGCGTCCGGATGGCATACATACATCGGATCATCACCAGGCGTATATGGCATCTCGCTTCGTAAGGAAACATACTCCTATGAACTCATTGAGAAGAGTGGCGTATTCGGTGTTCATTTCCTGCCAGGTCATCGATCAGAGTGGATTCAAGCTGCAGGAACGTTCAGTGGGAGAGATACGGATAAATTTACGAGATTCGGCATTCCGTATGAGGAAGGAATCAAGGTAAGTGTACCCATTTTGACAGATGCTTATTTTGCTTATGAATGCAAGGTTATGGAGATCACGACATATGGTGACCATGAATGGATTGCAGGCGAAGTGTTGCAGCGATATCAGGATCAGAAGTACTTTCTGGAGAATGGAATGGTTGATCTGGAGAAGTTGCAAATCCCAATGTACACAGGGCGTTCAACATACCGGATCATGGATGCGAGGACAGAAGAAAAGATTCACCCGTTCCACCTCTAGGGTCCTAGGCAAGAAGAAGCAATTATAAGCAAAACTTTCAATCCGGTCTGACATAGGTTTATAATGGATATTGGCTGCTGAGCAAGTCGGCAGCCTTTTGTTATGTATTCAATTGATTCAATCGATGTGTGCGTGGGTATGCTGGTTTGCGCAAGCGGGACAGGTAATTTTAGCCACTCGATGAAAAGTACTATATTTAACGACAAAATTAGAGTATGATTTTACAGCTATATGAGTTGGCAGGAAAGGTTACATCGGTTTAATCGTTTGTAACTATTCCTGTAAAGTATGAGGCTTATATCGGGCGTATAATGCTAGACGTGAACTCACGAATCTATATAAAGAATATCGTAATGATTAAAACTTAATGGACTGGCCACACGTCTTCTTTAAGATTATAGAATTTATCAAAAGTGTAGCATCATCGGATAGCGCTTCGACTCAGGAGCTTTTCTTATGCTGTATGCTGTAAATGAAAGATGGAAGGTGCAATACGTATGTTAATGACAACCAGAACGATCAGGAGTTCCTTTATGCCCCCAACACCGATGTTGTTGACTCACAGTAACAAGGAGGGGCATGCATGTCACAATCGTTAAATCATAAGAGACATATGAACGGACTTGACGGCTTGCGAGCCATCGCTGTACTTGCGGTAATCGCGTATCATCTGAATTTGGATTTTATTCCGGGCGGACTGCTCGGTGTAGGCATATTCTTTGTTCTCTCGGGATATTTAATTACAGATATTCTCGTGTCACAGTGGCAGGAACATGGACGCATTTCTCTCGGTGATTTCTGGGTAAGGCGGGTAAGGCGTCTGCTTCCAGGCATGCTGACCATGACAGCTGTGGTGATGATCTGGCTGGCCTGTACAGACCCATCCCGGCTCGCTGCGCTTCGTGGTGATATCGTTTCGGGTGTATTATACATAAGCAATTGGTGGTATATCTTTCACAACGTTTCCTATTTCGAAAGTTTTGGCCCTCCATCACCGTTTGGACATTTCTGGTCACTGGCTGTGGAAGAGCAATTTTATCTTATATGGCCTCTTCTACTGATCGCAGCAATCGTAGTGTTCAAAAGAAAGGGATGGCTGGTCGTCTTCATTGTCGTTGCAGCTGAATTATCTGCTGGCGCAATGGCCATCATGTATAATCCGGATCTGGACCCGAGCCGTGTATATTATGGAACAGACACGCGGGCATTTGCACTGCTTGCTGGTGCTGCTCTTGCCGTGGTGTGGCCTAGTCGCAAGCTGTCGAGCTCTCTGTCTGGTATGAACCGGCTTGTGCTCGATGTGTCGGGACTTGCTGCGCTCGCTTTATTAATCTACATGATGCTGAACAGCAGTGAATATGATCCGTTTCTATATCAAGGGGGCATGGTGCTTCAGGCTATTGCAACAACGTTGCTGGTAGCGGTGTTGGCCCACCCATCGTCTTTCCTGGCACGTATCATTGGCGCGAAGCCATTACGCTGGATCGGAGAGCGATCCTACGGATTATATCTGTGGCATTATCCTGTCATTATGTTAACCAATCCCGCGGTGGATACGGGAGGAGCACATCCTGTACGAATCATTTTACAGGTTGCTGCAACGGTTGTACTGGCTTCATTATCCCTTAAATATATTGAAAATCCCATTCGGTACAATGGATTCCGTGATTCTTGGTCCCGATTATGGGGAAGAGGGCGGTCATCGATCGGTATACGTAACGTATGGTGGAAGCGGGCAGGTATGTTGATGACGATTCTGCTGTTGTCCTATACGGTATCCCAGATGATGGTCTCCCATGCAGCGAACTCCGACTCCCATTCGGTATCGATGTCCAACACATTGAATGGAGAGAATTCCGTAGCGGAGGAACAGGGACAGGATGTGTTGCCAGCTACTACAGGAACGTCAGGCTCTGGGCAAAAGAACGATGCGCATAGCCATAAACCGGAAGCAGGAACAAAAGATGATCCGGGGAAAAATGAGAAACCGACAGGAGAGTCTGCTCCAGATTCAAAACCTGACGACCAAGACAATTCAGTAAATCCTGGCAAGGACGGTCAGTCTGAAGATAAGCCAGCTGATAACTCCGTGACTAACGAGAATGATACATCGGATGACGCTGGAGCGAATCAATCCAATGATACGGATGATGCACCTGATTCATCTCAGGACAAAGAAGAAACGGCTCCTCCTGCCCAGGATGGCAAGGTTCATTATACCGTCATTGGAGATTCGGTGATTTTGGATGCAAAACCGTATCTGGAGCAAAGTATATCGGGAGTGTATGTGGACGGACATGTCGGCCGTCAGATGTGGCAGGCAGGTGATGTATTGGAAGGTCTGAAGCAAAACAACCAAATGGGCAGCAAGGTGGTGCTGGAGCTCGGGACGAATGGTTCCTTTAACTCCAAAAACTTGAATGCTGTGCTTGATTATCTGAAGGATGAGGAGCGGGTATATCTGGTTACTGTGCGCGTACCTCGCCCATGGGAGCGAACGGTGAACAGGGCGTTGAATGAGGCTGCATCCAAATACAGCAATGTCTCATTGATTGACTGGAACAGTGCAAGTGAGGGACATGACGAATATTTTGAAAAAGACGGCGTACATCTCACTACGCAAGGGGCCGAAGCTTTTGCAGAACTGGTGAAGAACAGTATTCAATAATACGCAATCCATATGTAATAAAATTTAGCACTTATTCATTATATAAAGCCTGGGTTGAAGCTGCCAAAGGCTGCAACAAGAAAGAGCTCTCTCATTGTGAGGGCTCTTTCTTGTTGTTATGAACAATAATCAACAATAAGTCAACAAAGTAAGTTCCAAACAGAGGAACCGATATTTTTCACCCCTGCATCCGTGGATCGTCACCTTACAGTATGATAGCGTTAACATTTAAAATAAGTGTATTCAAATCGCCAAGGGGGAATATAGAGATGTTGAAAAAATGGCTTTCGGGTTTCCTGGCAATAACATTGTTCTCCATTATTCTGGCTGGCTGTGCTGGCGGGGACACTTCAGAAGGAGGCAGCGGCAATGACAAAGTAACCGTCACACTCTGGCACAACTGGACCGGACAGGATGCAAAGGCGGTTGCGATGCGCAAAATTATTGAAGATTTTCGCGCGGCGCATCCAGATATTGAAGTTGTGGATGAAGGTCTGCCCACAGATGGTCTCAAAACCCGGCTTCGCACGGTGGCAGCTGCCAACGAGATGCCAGATCTGTTCGTGATGTGGCCGGATGCCATGACTAAGGAATTTGTAAAAGGGGATCTGTTACAGCCCATTAATGCAGAGCTGGACGCGAAGCCGGAGTGGAAAGATAACTTTATCCCCAATGCATTGGACGGATACACCGTAGACGGGGATATCTACTCCGTGCCCATGAATCTGGCGCCGAGTTCCTTCATTTATTACAATGAAGCTCTTTTCAAACAGTACAACGTAAAAGTGCCTGAGACGTGGGCGGAACTGGAACAAGCGATTGCTACATTTAATCAAAATAAAGTCATTCCCATGGCACTTGGCAACAAGGCCAACTGGGTAGCACAGTCGACGATATTCAGTACACTGGCTGACCGGATCACCGGCACGGACTGGTTCCTGAAAGCGGCAGCACAAGAGGGTGCAAGCTTTACCGATCCGCAATTTATTGAAGCCTTGAACAAGATGCAGGAGCTTGGCAACACCAAAGCATTCCAGGATGGGTTCAACAGTATTGATGAGACACAGATGATGCAGCTTTATTTCCAAGGTAAGGCAGCGATGGTCATGAACGGCGGCTGGGCCTTGGCAAATCTGGTGAACAATGCACCTGAAGAGGTGTTGAACAACACACATATTACGATTCTTCCTCCAGTGGACGGAGGTCAGGGTGAACCAAGAACAACATCCGGTGTTGTGGGGACCGGGTTGGGTGTAAGTAAAAAGCTGAGCGGTGCACAAAAAGAGGCAGCGATGGAGCTGTTCTACGCACTGGCAGGACCTGATGGTCAGAAGGCCACATTGGATAGCAGTACATTGGTGAGTTACAAGATTGATCTGGACAAAACCAAAGCACATCCATTGTTTGTAGAATTATATGATCTGATGCAGGAAGTGAAGATTACGCCGGTATACGATTCCAAGCTGGGATCAGCTACGGTTGAGGTTATTAATAATGCGTTGCAAGAGTTGCTCATGGGCGGCAAGGCTGAAGACATTGCAGCCAAAATTCAGGCGGCTCAAGCCAATACAGTTAGTCAGTAACCATTCGTTAAAACCCCTTCCCGGCAGGGGAGGGGTCTTAAGTATGAATGGGACAGTCAGTTGCCAGTTGGTAAAGGCATTTATGGAGGGGAAGTGAACAGATGAACGTACTGCGCAGTCGGCGTTTTATTATGCTGGGGCTAGCCCCGGCAGTCATTATCTATGCATTGTTTGTATTTGTACCGGTTGTATGGTCGGCGTACTACGGTTTCTTCAACTGGTCCGGCATCGGCGCATCCAAATATATTGGTGTGGATAATTACGTGGAGATCTGGCATGATCCTGTATTTTGGCGGGCGCTGAAAAATAACGTCATTTTTGTGTTGGCATCGGTATTTGGACAAATTCCGTTAGCACTGATGCTCGCGGTCATATTACACAAAAGCAATCCATTACAGCGGTTTCTGCGCTCAGCCGTATTTCTGCCGATGGTGTTATCCACTGTAGTGATCGGTATGATCTGGCAGTATATCTATCATCCGCAGATCGGGATATTGAACTTTCTGCTGGACGCACTGGGACTGGAGAGTTGGAAGCTGCAATGGCTTTCCGATGACAAGATTGCCATTTTCTCATTGGTACCGCCGCTGCTCTGGAGTTTTGTTGGGTTGTATCTGATTATCTTCATCTCCGCACTGCAGAATATTCCAGGCGAGATTCATGATGCTGCCCAAATAGACGGTGCTTCAGGAATCCGGAAGCTGGTATCGGTTTCTTTGCCCATGATCTGGGGGACGGTTCAGGTTGCGATCATTCTATGTATTTCGGGTAGTCTGAAATCATTCGATCTGGTCTACATCATGACCAAGGGTGGTCCGGCACATGCGACGGAACTGCTTGCAACATATATGTACAATTCAACCTTTACAACATACCGATACGGTTTTGGTAGTGCGATCTCAACAACCATCGTACTGATCTCCCTGCTGCTGATCGGAACAAGCCAGTGGGTAACCAGTCGCAAACGAAGAGAGAATCAATAGAGAGGAGGAACTAACATGCGCGTGACACCTGTATCCATGGCATCACCACGAAGCGGCTCGGGCCATCCGATTCGCCGTCTCCGCAGCGGAATTGTTTGGACGCTGCTGACGGTCTATGGTATTTTAACATTGTATCCGTTCTACTGGCTCGTGATTAGTGCATTTAAAACAAATGAAGATTTCTATAGCAGGCCCTTTGGACTGCCGGAAAACTGGAATGTTGCCAATTTCAGCAATGCATGGGAAAGCTCCAGGCTGGGGACCGCTTTTGGCAATTCACTAATCGTATCGGTGGGATCACTTATTCTAACCCTGTTTATTGCAGCGCTGACTTCATTCATCCTGGCTCGTTTCCAGTTTCGCTGGAAAGGGTTAATTATGACCTTCTTTGTTGTTGGTATGCTCATTCCGATTCATAGTACGCTTGTTCCCTTATTTATTCTAATGAAACAGATGTCCTTGCTAAATACGTACTGGGCATTAATCTTACCGTATACGGCCTTTGCATTACCTACGGCTATTTTCGTGCTTACAGCTTATCTGACAAGTGTTCCACGTGACATTGAAGAGGCGGCTTTTATTGATGGAACAGGGCTGTGGGGGCTGTTTACCCGAATTATGCTGCCGATGTCTGTCCCAGCGTTGTCAACGGTTACGATCCTGAGTTTCCTGCATGCGTGGAATGACTTTTCATTTGCGCTTGTATTCATCAACAAAACCGGATTGAAAACGCTACCGCTGGCGATTGCGAATTTTGCGGATGGATATCAGACGGATTACGGGTTAACGCTGGCTGCCATGACCCTGTCGGTCATTCCAACCATTATTCTGTATCTTATATTCCAGGAACAGGTTATGAAAGGCATGACAGCCGGAGCTGTCAAAGGATAAGCGAAAGCGCATCCAGAGGAGGAGAAACGTTTGGCACGCTGGCTCACATCTTCGTTACAAAGGAAGCTATCAGTTGTCGTGACGGCTTCAATGATTGTGCCATTGCTGGCCTTGGGTCTGTTCGCCTTTCTGATCTCTTCCCGCATTACAGAGCAAAAAACAAAACTGTCCGGCATGGATACGCTAAAACAGGTGGAAGCGAATCTTCGTTATATGCTGCAAGATGCCGAGAACCTATCGATTTTCCTGATTGGAGAACGGGACATCCAGCAGTATCTTAGCCACAATGAAGATCATGAGCTGGACCGGGTGGATATCCTGGGCAGGATGACCAATCTGGCTGCTTCCAAGAAATATATCGCCAACATCGCCATATGTCCAAGCCGCTTCGATGCCACGTTGTCGACCGCTACCTGGTATGAATCCAATGAAACCAACCTTTCGTATCCCTCTGTTCCAAGCGGTGAAGCAGTCAAACAATGGACGGGGGTATACCCGGTGCAGAATTACTCGGGTATACAAAATGTGATCACATTGGTTCGGCCGATTCGCAGTATCCATGATTATCGACCCATCGGCTGGTTAGC
Organism: Paenibacillus polymyxa; assembly: GCF_018614975.1. GTDB lineage: Bacteria > Bacillota > Bacilli > Paenibacillales > Paenibacillaceae > Paenibacillus > Paenibacillus polymyxa_E. The sequence continues at coordinate 42,304 of NZ_JAGGNR010000038.1, forward strand.
CATTAGTCTGGATGAGAAGGCCATATCCAAGGGATGGGCCGCTCTGGGATTAGGCAGAGGGCAAGGCAGACTGGAGCTCATCGGCAGTTCTGGAGAGATTCTGTCTTCGATGGACAAATCCCGGCTTGGACTTAAGCTGGAAGGTGTCGAACCAGGGATTACGACGTTAATTCAGGATGGCGGTAGCGGAACCACCACGTATGGCAGTGGTGACGATAAACGGACGTTGCTCTATTATCCGGAAGAATTGACGGGGTGGACCTTGGTTGGAACGGTTCCTTATGACCAGTACAAGTCGGAGAATCGGTACATTCTTATTCTAACCGGCTGCGCCGTTGCCATGTCTGCTGCGATCAGTGCTGGCTTGGTCTGGTTTACGGTGCGGCGTGTGACGAGGCCGCTTCGTGTGCTTACCCGGCATCTGTCCCGAATTGATCCGGAACGTCCGCTTCCTTTGTTTCGATCTGAAAGTGATGACGAGATTGGCAGGCTTGGGGAGAGTTACAATCTGCTCGGTGCACATATTCAGTTATTGAAGGAAGAGGTTATTCGAGGTGAAGCTCGCAAAAAAGAAGCGGATCTTCGTGTGCTTCAGGCGCAGATTAACCCGCACTTTCTGTATAACACGCTCTCTTCAATTCATTGGATTGCCTTGATGTCTGAAGAGAAGCGGATTGCAGATATGGTTGAGGGCCTGAGTGATTTTCTGCGTATCAGCTTGAATAATGGTCAGGATTACTGCCCTGTCGAACAGGAGATCGCTCATATTCGCCATTATGTGCGTGTGCAGTCGATTCGTTTCCCGGATCAATTTGTGTTGCATTATATCGTAGATCCAGCGCTTGAGAAGCGAATGATGCTGAAGCTATTGCTGCAACCGTTTGTTGAGAATGCCATGATTCATGGCATTCAGCCCAAAGCAGGCGTGGGCACCATCACCATAATGATTCGCAAGGACCCGGATAATGAACAGATGAATGTGCTGGTGCTGGATGATGGTGTTGGCATGGAGCCGGACAGACTGGAGCAATTAAGAATAAGCATTAGGGAATGGAAGGGAAAACAGCCGGGAAAACAGCTAAACCAAGGCGGTTATGGGCTCTGCAATGTGAATGAGAGGCTACTGCTCCATTATGGAGTGAATGCACAGCTTGAAGTAGACAGCAGGGTTGGGGGAGGTACCCGGATTTCGTTTTCCATTCCAATCTTGGAGGGTTCGCCTTGAGACTATTAATTGTAGATGATGAAGTCATTATTCGTACAGGACTTGCCAGCGTGATCGCTTGGCATGAACTTGGGATTGAATTACTTCAACCTGCTGCCTCGGCAGAGGAGGCGTTAATGCGCATGGCGGAGGAACGTCCACATATCCTGATGACGGATATCCGGATGACAGGCAGATCGGGTCTGGAACTGGCAGAAGAGGGACTGCGATTGTTACCTGAACTGGAGGTTATTATTTTATCCGGATATGATGACTTTTCTTATGCCCAGCAGGCGATTCGCCAAGGTGTTACCGATTATTTGCTCAAAACAAGCAAGCCGGAAGAGATTATCAAGACCGTGTTACAGGCCAAACAGCGAATAACAGAACGTTGGGCAGAGAAGTCCAGAGAGGGACAGCTCATGCGGGAGAATCGGGAGCGGTTGTTTGCCGGATGGATCATTGATGGTGATATCTCTTCTGGTCCTTGTCCATCGTTCTTGCAGTCTGGTGTAAAGAAGGAAGCGGTTGATGGTTTGAATGACGAACAGATTCTCAGACAAGTTTTGGTTCTTCGAGCAGAGGGCTGGGATCGTTTTTCAGATGCACTATTACGATTTGCGGTGCAAAACACGCTGGAGGATCTGCTGCCAGGAGCCATTGCGCATGTAGAGAAGCAGCAAATTATCTGTGTTGTCTCATGGCCGCTGGTGGAACAGGAATATCCATTCAGGCTGGAGAGTGCGTTACGTCGGGTGGAGCAATTACTGAAGTGCACTCTGCGCGTAGCGGTAGGTCTGCCTGTGCGTGGATATACAGATCTGCACGAGAGCTACAGAACTGCTTCAGCTGCATTCCGATATCATGGTTTGATGGATGATAAAGTATGGCATTATGAGCACATTCGGGATCGCCAAGGTGGTAAAACTGTACTTACACACGAAGAGGAGACCAGACTTGGTACAATATTGCTGGATAATGATTCAGTCACGTTAACGACATGGACACGAGAACTAGTGGCTAATCTGATTACAGAACAGGAGGTCACACCAGAATCGTTCAGTGCTTGTCTGCACTCAGCCGTCATTGCAGGTCATCGCTGGCTGACTCGCACAATGCGAGCCACAGGGCGTGAAGAACCCACAAGGTTCGAGCCCTGGTTGCCGGAACCGGATGCGGAAGCTGCAGACCTCGGGGATATGCTGTTCCATCATCTGTATGGTCTGATGCATGTCTATCATAGCCGAATGGGTCAGGGACAGGCTGCCCATGTACAGAAGGCTATCGGTTATATTGAATCTTCATTAGCGCAGGATATTAATCTGCAGCAGGTAGCTGGACATGTTCATTTGCATCCGGGTCACCTCAGTGAACTGTTTAAAAAAGAAATGGGTGTGACCTTCGGAGATTTTGTCACCGATATGCGTATACGAAGAGCGATGGATATGCTCGCGGTGTCTCCAGCGAAGGTCAGTGAAGTCGCTGCCATCAGCGGCTACGAGGACGTGAAATATTTTAGCAGGCTGTTCAAAAAACATACCGGCAAAACCCCGAGTGAATATCGCGAGGAGGCAATATCGTTTAAGCCTTCAAGATTGTAGAAATGAGCAGATCAGGAAGCATGTCTTTCTTTTTTGCAAACGTTTTCGATATGGTGAAACTCAGGGTTATTGGAGAGTGAGGGCATACTGATGAAGACCCATAGTTCAAGTCAGGATTTATCGGGACAATGGAAGATACAGCATTTTGAAGTTGGAGAGAAGCGGGCAATGGATGTGGCAGCAGCTGCTCTGGATGACCGTTTCTGGATTGGGGCTGAAGTGCCTGGCGATGTACACGCTGCACTGGTTGAGCGCAGTATCATTGATCCACCCTATTACGGACATAATGATGCCAAAAGTCGCTGGATTGAACAAAAGGAATGGTGGTACCGCACAACCTTCAATCTGGTCAGAGAGGCAGAGGCCGAGGAGCACTTTGAGTTGGTGTTCGAAGGATTGGATACGTTTGCAACGGTATATATCAATGGCCATGAAGTCGGGAAAACGGCCAATATGCTCATGTCACATACGTTTAATGTAACATCTTTGGTACGCAGCGGCTGGAATGCGATTGCTGTCAAGTTTGACCCGCTTCACTTACATCACCGGGATAAAGAAACCTTTGACTGGTCCTCGTATACGAAGGAACGGCCATGGTTGCGCAAAGCAGCGATGAACTTTGGCTGGGACTGGGGGCCACGTATGGTTACGGTGGGGATCTGGGGTGCTGTACGGCTGGAAAAACGAACAATAGCCAAGCTGGAAAATGTGTATGCTCGCACGGAATCAGTCAGTACAGAGCTGGCTGTCTTACGCGTCACGGCGGATGTGAAATCCGTCTTGTCTTTCCGTAGCAGACAGAAACGTGAACAGGCTGTGGTTGCGACCTGTAATATTCGTCTGTTAGATCGCAGCGGACACGAGGTGGCAGGTGTCACTGAACTACCCGTAGAGGGTGGCAAAGCGGATACCACATTAAACGTTACATCACCTCAGTTATGGTGGACTCATGATCTAGGTGAGCCGTATCTGTATACGCTGGAGGTTACATTATACGCAGATGGCGTTGAGGTGGATCGTTATAGCGAGCCTTATGGGTTACGAACGATTGAGCTGGCTCTTCACAATGAACGGGGTGAAGATGCATTTAATTTTATTCTGAACGGAGTCAAAGTATACGCCAAGGGTGCCAACTGGATTCCGGCTGATCATCTGATTGGTGCCATCCCGAACTCCCGGTATCGTGAGCTTGTGGAGCTGTCGGTGGAAGGTCATATGAACATGCTGCGTGTCTGGGCCGGTGGTATATATGAGAAGGATATCTTTTACGATGAGTGTGATCGGCAAGGGGTGTTGGTGTGGCAGGATTTTGCATTCGCGAACGCATTGTTCCCGGATTTCAATCGTGATTTCATGGATAATGTACGGCAAGAGGTAGAAAACAATGTGCTGCGCCTGCGCAACCGTGCCTCGCTTGCCCTCTGGTGTGGGAATAATGAGATAGATTGGCTCTATGATATGAAGTCGGCAAGTGGAGATATTACCAGCCCGTTCTACGGCGAACTTATCTATCATGAGTTGATCCCTGAGGTGCTGGAGCGATTGGATCTGTCTCGTCCGTACTGGCCTTCTTCCCCGTTCGGGGACAGCAATGGTCAGGATGCAAATGACCCGGATGTGGGGGATCGCCACAACTGGCAGGTATGGCATGGTTCGGTCTATCCAAGGAAGCATGGAGAGCCACCGCTGCTGGACTACAGCATTGAAGGTGTAACGTTCAAAAATTATAAAAAGGATCATGCGTTGTTCAGCAGTGAATTCGGTATGCACGCCTCGGCCAATCGTTACACGCTGGAGAAAAATATGCCCGCAGGGCAGTTTTACTGGGGCAGTCCGGACATGGCCTATCGTAACAAGGATACCAATCATCAAAAAGGCATTCTGCTGATGGAGGGTTACACGGGGATTCCGCAAGATATAGAAGAGTATATGAACTACTCCATGCTTACTCAAGCAGAAGGGCTGCGATATGGAATTGAACATTTCCGGCTCATCAATCACCGTAACAGCGGAGCGCTTGTGTGGCAATTGAACGATAGTTGGCCGGGAACAAGCTGGTCCATGATTGATTATGAACTGCTGCCGAAGGCATCTTTTTATTACGGGAAAATATTCTTTCATCCTGTCCTGTTGTCACTGGAGCATGAACCGGGCGAGCCGCTTGCGTTGTGGGTTGTGAATGATACACGGGACGTCTTGAAAGGCCAGATGCGGCTCAATGTCTATGCATTGAATGGAGAGAAGATCTACTCCAGCTCACATGCTGTTGAAGTAACATCTCAAACCTCACTGTGTATTGCTGAATTAACTGAAGCAGAGGTGTTACAGGGCAGACGTGCGGAGGAAGTAATGGTTGAGCTGGTATCTGAAGGATTTGCGGCACCGAACAATCGATACTTCTTGCGTGATCCTAAGGATATGGCATTGCCGAAGTCTCAATTGAGCGTACATGTGAACGAAGAGGAGCAGTCTGTAACGGTTACGGCCAGTGGAGCGATTGCACGATTGGTGAAGCTGGAGCTCCCTCTTGGGCGTGTCCGATTCAGTGACAATTATTTCGATCTGCTCCCTGGTGAGAGTCGGACGGTAAGACTTCGTCATCCAGAGCAAACGTCTCTGCCACTGACGGAGCTTCGAGTTAGTGCGATGAACGGCAGAGAAGGATAAAATAATAATAATAGACTTCGAATCTTATTCGAGGTTCAAGGTGGTCATCCTGATCAGGGATGCCACCTTTTTTTGCTTTTGCAGCAGGTGAGATCTTGTCTTTGTGTCAGGTGGTTTTGTCCTTAGTCCACAAGCGAAATATCCAATCGGGTTCACATCTTGGATCATTAAGGTTAGAATGATATAGAAAAATCGTTCTCAAAAGGAGGTGGATTCATGTCATTTGTCTTTTATCCGGAGATGGTTATATTCATTCTAATGTTGATCCTGCTGATTATTGGTATTGTATATATCGTTCGTAAAAGCAAACAAGTTTTGCGCCGCTTAAGCAATCTGGAGAAAGCAGTATATGAAAAAGATAACATTTCATCTTATCCGAAGGATGTTGATACTGTACAAGAAGGGGCACCCAGAGAAGACACGTTTGCTCCACGCAAACGAAAATGAACAAGGGTACGGAATTACATAAAAAAGATAAACCAACAAGCCAAACAGCCGATTCTTCTCCATGAGGAAGTGATCGGCTGTTTGGGCATACAGGCATTTTATCCGTATTAACTGGGTTTAGAGAAAGGATTCATAACGCTGTTGGAAAGAGGACTCCATCTCCAATTGTCGTGCAAGTTGCTGCTGTACCTTTGCACCGCGAATCGTCTGAAGTTCCTGAAGATGTGTAGTGGAACGGAATTGTTCTGAGGCCATCCGAATGAGTAGCTCCGAGAGCACATCCGCATCTTCGAGCGCAGCATTAAGTCCAAACGCACCGGTTGGGGTCATGGTATGAGCGGCATCACCGATGAGTACAACATTGTCCTGTGCCCACGACTGGCAATAGCTGCTTTCGACAGATAACAGAACAAAATCACTCCAGCTCTGAATGTTGGTAGCTACAGAATCAGACAGGCAAGGAAAAGCAGATACAAGTTTATCTACAAAAGGAGCAATCGGCTGCTCTCGCAGCTTGGAGTATCCTCCCTCGGGAATGTTCCATCCAATCTGAACATAACCGCCGAACTGTGAGAACAGTGCGAGCTGTTGACCATCCATGCTGGCCATCCGAACAGCGGGTTCCCAACCTACGGGTGCCGGAATGCGCGCCCAGAGCAGGTCATACCCGTGCTTTCGAATCTCCGGGGTCATACCGGAATGTTTGCGTACAGCTGAGTATCTGCCATCAGCACCCACAATAACAGATGCTTCAATGGAGGCAGGAACGCCGTTCTTCCGAATGTTAATACCCACGACCTGGCCGTTCTTGTCTCGTAACAAACCGGTCATAATCGTATTGAAGTGTACTTGTTCATATGAACTATGCTGCTGAGCATGCGACACGATCGCTTCCAGGAGATGATCTTGGGGTACATGAATACCAACATGAGATTCTCCATTGCCCGGTGATACCGTATGAATAATCTGCCCATTTTCCCAATACTGAATCTGTTCCAAGAGCAGCGCTCCGCGTTCCTGGATGAGTGAATAGAGGCCGTGTTTATTCAAAATGGCTTCGCCATCCACATTGAGCAACTCCCCGCGAAACGACTTGTGCAGGTGGGGCTGCCGCTCAATGAGCATCGTGGAGATCCCTTTTTGATTCAGTAAATAAGAAAGCAAAGCACCGCCAGGACCTGCGCCGACGATGCAAACATCTGTTTTATGTTGAGATTGTATATTCTGTTTCATGTGCATAAGTCCCTTGCATTATAATGGTGACGATTTATTTACTTTATAACAACAGATTTATTAAAATCATTAAGTAACTAAAAGTAACTTTTAAGATATAGGTTATTATAAACAAACCCGTTGCCATAATGCAATAGGTGAAACCCGAAATAAAACAAGAGTGTTGCAGTCAACTATAGAGTGTCGGATACAAGCGCATTTTTCACAAACATCATAGTGTAAATATGTTACAATATAAGGTAGGTTATGATGAAAGGCAGGAGGAACGTTTATGAGCCCGGATACGGAGCGAAACTCTCAATTGGCAAATGTAGATCAATTGTTGGAGGCCTTCTTCAGATATAAAAACAAAGTATTGGATCAGCAGCAGAAGACCGAAACCAACTGTAAACTGAATCCGACAAAAAGTCATATATTGGGCATGATTTTACGTGAAAAACGCTGCATGGCGGTTGATGTGGCCAGACAACTCAGTTTGTCTTCCGGCGCAACCACTATTGTACTGAATCAACTGGAGACAGAAGGGTTGATCCAGCGGGTGCGCAGTGAAGAAGATCGGAGAATTGTTTGGCTGTCCTTAACGGATGAAGGTGCGCAGCTTGCCAAGACACTTAATGCGAATCGCGGCCGAATGACGTGGGAATTGTTGCAAGCACTTTCCGAAGAGGAGCAACAGCAGATGTTTGGCATGCTGAAGAAAATTGAACTGAAACTGCTGGAGAACATGAAGTCGTTTGAGCAGATCCACCGGTAGTCCATATATGACTTGATTCCTTGAAGACGTCAGTCCTCATGAGTTCGTCCCTAGTTGCGGAGGGATGAACCTTGAGGACTGGCGTTTTTGAGTTGGTTTACAAATGAAAGCGAACCACATGATCCGTTAAGCCTTCCTGGATCAAAACTTCTTTTTGTTTGCTGCCCATCAGGTCAAAGTGGGGAAATGGCTGCCGCCGATGAATGTATCGCGGGTCTAGCTCATGATCGTTACACCAACGCTCAAGACGTTCCAGATCTGCACAGCCAACTTTAGTGACACTGGTGATGCCAGGGAATCGGTTGTCAATCCAGAAATGAGTGAGGTAGGCAATCTCACCACGAGACACTTGTTCCTTCCACGCAGCAAGCTCCTGTCGTTTAATTCCAAATGCCATAGATGCAAGTTCCTTTCCAAACGGGTATTGTCCTGAGCATATTGTAACATCTTATATACAGAATCCATCAGAATTCTTTCATTCAGACTAGTCTGAAGCCAGTTGAATGGGTATATGAATATGACAATATTTTTATAATAAAGTCTGGGTTATGTTAAAATAAACCTATACAACAAAGGTTTCACTACTTCTATTAGCGGAAAGGGATTGTCATCATGGAAATATTTATTGCCGTACTTGTGTTACTGGTCCTGATCGGTTTATCAAACATCCTGAACCGGTTTGTACCTTTTATTCCCATTCCGCTCATTCAAATTGTGCTTGGTGTAGCTATAGCTTTACTTCCCGCAGGTGTTCACCTGCCGTTGAATCCGGAATTGTTCTTTGTACTGTTCATCGCACCTTTGTTATACAACGATGGTAAGCGAACGCCGAGAAACGAATTATGGAATCTGCGTGCACCGATACTTCTGCTTGCACTAGGGCTTGTATTCGTGACAGTAGTCGTGGCGGGATATGCCATTCATTGGCTGATTCCTACGATTCCGTTACCTGCTGCTTTTGCTCTTGCAGCCATACTGTCCCCGACAGATGCCGTTGCCGTTGGTGCCATGGCAGGGCGAGTACGTTTGCCCAAAGGCATACATAGGCTTCTTGAAGGTGAAGCATTAATGAATGATGCATCCGGCTTGGTCGCCTTCAAATTCGCGATTGCAGCCACAGTTACAGGTGTATTTTCCCTGGCACAGGCAACCTTCAGTTTTATTCTGATTGCAATTGGCGGACTTCTCGTCGGGGCATTGTTATCTTTTCTATTAATCAGGCTAGGGGTATGGATCCGTAGACTGGGCATGGAAGATGTGACAATTCACATGCTGCTGCAAATCCTGACGCCATTTATCATCTATCTGGTGAGTGAAGAAATGGGGGTGTCAGGCATTCTTGCGGTAGTGGCAGGCGGGATTATCCACGCCATTGAGCGTGACCGCGCTGAATCGGTTCAGTTGAAAATGCAGGTGGTATCTGCGAGCACATGGTCAGTCATTTTATTTATACTAAATGGTCTGGTGTTTGTTATTCTGGGTGTACAGGTCCCGGATGTGTTGAGTACCATTTTTGAAAATGTTTCGTTTAATAATCTGCAGGTGTTGGGCTATGTGGGCCTAATCTCAGTGTTATTGCTAGTTCTGCGCTTTCTCTGGATCTATCTGTTCTGGCAAGGGAATGAATTGCTGCGTACCAAATCCTCTATTGGCCGGCCCAGATTCAAGGATATTACGATCATTTCCCTCTCTGGGGTGCGGGGGGCTGTAACATTGGCGGGTGCGTTCTCCATTCCTTATGTGCTTCAGGATGGATCACCTTTCCCTGAACGGGATCTGATTATTTTCCTCGCGGCAGGAGTTATCCTCTTCTCCCTGATTGCTGCGAGCGTCTTTCTTCCAGTTCTGGCCAAGGATGACGGTAAATCAACAGAAGAAACACCTCAGAAGTCAGAACGAAAAGCACATGACATTATGCTGAATGCGGCAATCCGAGCTGTCAAATCCGAAATGAATGATGAGAATAAAGCTGCGGCACTTGCGGTCGTCTCAGACCTGTCCAAATATATCAGGCAGGCTGCAGGTCAGCTCACCGCCGGTAAACGCAAAGATATTCAGAAACAAGAAACGGCTATTAACCTGATTGCCACCCGCGCGGAGCGTAAAGAGGTCGAAGTAATGCTGGACGAAAATGCAATTGCTTCTGATGCGGCCTTCAAATGTGACAGCTGGCTGGATCGAAAGGAAATGATGCTGGCGAATCGCGCAAACACTCAGTTCATGACCTCGATCAGCGAGATCGGGCGTGTGTTAGGACATCTGTTCACCAACCGGTCCCAGAAGCCGAATCAACCATTCATGCTTGAAAATGCAGAACTGTTCCGTCAGGTGAAGCTGCGCACCTCTGAAGCAGCAATTAAGGCCATTCGTGCTCATATGAATGATGGGAATCGAGTCGTCGCACTGTCGGTCATTGCCAAGTATGAGCGTGTAATTGCCAAATTGCGCACATGGAACCAGGGTAAAACGGAAGATCCGTTTAATCAGGAGAAATTGGAGTTACAGATGGTGGCGATTCAGGAACAGCGCAATACGGTTCAGCAACTGTATGAAAACGGCGAAATAACCCGTGATGTGGCTGCCAAACTGCGACGGTTTATTAACGACGTGGAAGCAACTGCGCTGAAAAACACTTAATCCGATAAATCCGATATTTTAAATATGCTAAACAGATATGGATAAAGAAAGACGTCCAACTAAATTGTACTTATTGATTCCGGGTGCCAAGCGACCAGAGCAGGTCATTAACAATCTGCATACATTAAATGTGGAATTAACTGCTGAAGAAATTGCAGTCGTGGATCAGAGCTTTCGTTAATGAGTTCTGGTGAATCGGGAAATGCTAACAGGGAGTTTACGTATGAAGACAAAGTGAGGACACCACATGAACCTGAAGGCAGCCCGAGTCATCGGAATGTTCACGCTAATTATTTTGCTAGGTAGCAGTTCTGCCTATGCGAAGCCTATACAGAAGAACCGTCAGTATTATGAGGAACGAGGAGAGATTGTGTGGGAAGTTCCCACACAGGATAAACTCATCGCCCTTACCTTTGATGATGGACCAGATCCGATTCAGACTCCGCAGATCCTGGCTTTGTTACAGCAGTATCATGCTAAAGGAACTTTTTTTGTACTTGGTAAATGGGCAGATAAATTTCCTGAAATGATTAAGCAGGAACAGCTCGAAGGGCATGAAATCGCCAATCATACGTATGCGCATACGTATGCAGTTCGATCAACTAGTGCGAACAAGTATATGAAGGATATGAACGAAGCGGAAAGTTCCATCATTGAAGCAGGTGCGGAGCGTCCACTGTTGTTCAGGCCACCGGGCGGCTATTATAATGACATGGTCATTCAGGCTGCCAAACAAAAAGGGTATACCGTTGTACTCTGGTCTTGGCATCAGGATACACGGGACTGGGCTTCTCCAGGTGTATCGGCTATCGTTAACAAAGTGTTGAAGAACGCACGTAATGGGGATATTGTACTTTTCCACGATAAGGTGGAAGGCAAGTCCCATACGGTAGCTGCACTCAAAACAATCCTGCCCAAGTTACAGCAGCAGGGATATCGATTCGTAACGGTGTCTGAGCTGCTTGCTGTGAAGGCACGCGAAGCAGCGAAAGACGGGACGTCACCTTCTTCTTCGTTGAAGCACGTGGAGCCCTGAATATTGCAATATAATGAAGAAACCGCAGGGCTCGATATAACGAGAACTGCGGTTTCTTTATCTTGGTCTTCATATCAACCGTGGAACCAGCCTTAGGAGGTTATTGCCGTGTGCCTTTTGTTTTGAAACCAAAACGTCTACAATAGATGGAGCTTTGTATGTAAGGGTTATATAGTATACATGGTATGAATTACGACATAGAGGAGAGCGAACATAATGAATGGACAACAACGTGTAAATATTAAGCCAGGTCTGGAAGTGGACATTGTGCTGAAGCAGGATCAAGCTACAGGTAAGCTGACACGTGGCATTGTGAAGGATCTGTTAACCAAGTCACCGACACATCCACACGGAATCAAAGTACGTCTGACGAGCGGTCAAGTGGGACGTGTGAAACAGGTCATTACAGGAGGCTCGAACTAACTGTGGCCCAAGGCGGGGAGATGAGTACTACCGCAGAAGTAATGGCACACCTGGCTTCGGGTAATGCACGTCAGCAGGACGCATATCATGTGTTACAGAGCAGTGGATTACTTGATATATTAGCTGACTATCACCCATATCCAGCAGGAACGGTACCGATTGATATTGATATTCCGGGCAGTGATCTGGATCTGCTGTGTTATGCGGAGGATCTGGATGTGTTTGAAGCCGAGATATACAATCGAATCGGAGCCGTTGCTGAGTTTCAATGTGCACGTGGTGGGGATCTTCCGGACCAACGTCCTTATGTGACTTGTAATTTGCAAGTGGGACATTGGCCTGTGGAGATTTTTGCCCAATCCGTGCCAGTTTACAGGCAGAATGCATACCTACATATGATCGTAGAGTGGAGATTGTTGCAACTGTGGGGAGACGCAGGACACCGTGAGATCCGTAGACTGAAACAGGCAGGGTGGAAGACGGAGCCTGCTTTTGCTTCTGTACTTGGATTACAGGGAGATCCCTATGTGGACATGCTGCATCTGGCAGAGATGAAACGTGAAGATCTCTGGAACTGGGCACGTTCACGCACGTCTTTTTAAAATGTCTATTTGAGATGAACTAATCATTTACACGATAACGGAGAGGACAGAAAAAACCTGAAAAAGCGAAGCGTTCGCCTTTATTACCGGATTTCCCCTTGAGAAAGGGGATCAAAAAATCTGGGAATAACAGCGATTAGAAGGTGCTTCTGTCATCGTAGTGTCAGTGTAAATAACCTTTGGTCAGATCAGAAAGATGGCTACAATTGTCGTTACCGTGAGTCCCAGCAATACAGGCTTCAGGTTGCGTCTTGCAAGTTCAAAGGGATTGACTCCGCAGATTGATGCAGCAGGAATTAACGCCCATGGAATCAAGGTTCCACCACCTACCCATATGGCTGCAACCTGACCGAGTGCTGTCAGTACAGGTGCGGAATCTGCCGATCCTGCAAACATGGACGCAATCGAGCCAACCAGGGATATCCCCGAAAACCCCGAACCATCCATTCCTGTGACCGCTCCGGTCACCGTCATTGTAACCGCACCCACCGTATCATTTAATGGCACCAGTCCAGCAAGCGCGACCCCAAGATCATTCACGATCCCGTGTGAACCTTCAGGAAGAGGGTTGATGAACAACTCCGTAATTGCAGCATCTCCCAGATAAAAAAATGCGGCTATGGGAATAACCGGTCCAAACACCTTGAAACCGAACTGAAACCCTTCTATTAAATAATTGGTCGTTTCCTCTGGTCCGGCATGTCGATGTGCAGCAAGGGTGACAGCGATCAGTATGACCACAGCAGTTCCGCCAATCAGAGCTGTTGCGTCGCCGCCTTGCAATTTCAATACAAACATCAGAATCACATCAACTGCGAATAACAGAGGGATAAGCAAAGCGAATACTTTTTGCAAACGGGGTGACATGGCTTGACGTTCAACAGGCTGATCAGCGGGTAGGGTGGTGGGCACAGCCTCTGATGAGGAAGAAGGTTCCGTGCTCACGGTACCTGATATAACCTTTAGGGAATGAGCAGGTGAGCCTGATTTCATCTCTTTGCGCAGCATCCAGAAGGCTGTAAGCGTAGATACCATTCCCATGACAATGACCAGAGGTATACTGGCTGTCATGACGGAAGTAACAGGTAGACCGGCTGCATCGGCCGTAAGTTTGGGAGCCCCCTGAATAATGTAATCTCCCGACAGTGCAATTCCATGTCCGAACAGGTTCATGGCAATGGCAGCTCCAATCGGAGGAAGGCCTACGCGTACGGCTACAGGAAGCAGTACAGCACCGACGAGTGCTACGGCCGGGGATGGCCAGAAAAATAGCGATACTACCATCATGATCAATCCGATACCCCAATACGCGACCTGAGGAGAACGGATAAACCGGGTGACGGGTGTTACCATGACCTCATTAATGCCGGTTCTGATTAGAACACGGCTCATCGCCACAATAATCGAGATGATGAAGATCGTACTCAGCAATTCTTTTGTTGCATAGATAAAACTGCTGAAGATCCCAGAAACTGACCCGCTTAAGGTTTCGGTTGCCAGAAGTCCAATGGTCATAATACCCGCGACGCAGATGATGGTGGTGTCCCTGCGCCGGATCATTACGGCGATGATTAAGACGATAAATGCCAGATAGACATAGTGTAAGGCAGTGAGTTGAACATTCATTGAACAGGCCTCCCTGCATCCTGGTGACTAACCCGAGGAGTGATATATCGTATGCATGTCAAGATCGGGCGTTCGTGGAGTACGGGGCTTGCCGCAGCATTTATTTTTAGGGAGAAGCTTCTGAGCTATATCTGAGCTATAAATGAAGGATTTTTTTTACAACTGGAGAATTTATTACAACATGAAGCGTGTTACTCTTGAAATTGGAGCGGATGAAAGTCACCAGAATTGATATGTGAAGGTCACGGGACCCCATAGACAATGGCAAGCAGGGGTGATTACAATAAACATGCCATCATAAGGAAGAAAATAGAAAAAAACTATGTTGAAATAAAGTGTGTGTTCAAAAAGTCTGGTTTTCAGTACCGAGAAGATGGAATGAAGTTAGAAATGGAGTAGCGGAGCGTAGGGAAACTACGTGAGAAACGGACATTTCGGCTGAATTTCATATTCGAAGCTGATGATGCCGCTAGGCATAATTCGTAATCAAAAGCGGACTTTTTGAACTACCTCTAAAAGGGCGGGAATCCATGAGCTTGATCCGTTCACTTCGTTTTAAATTTATAGTGGGTCTTACATTGATCATGCTGCCATTATTCATGCTGCTCTATTATAACAACGTCTACGCCATGAAAGTTGTACGTGACAAAGTATCTCTCACCAATATGAATCATCTCGCCAAGAGTGTGGAGCAGAATGAACGTGTACTACAGGAAACGAATCGGTATTTATATAGTCTGGGCGAGAGGGACCCCGATATTATCTCTCTGTTTTTTCTGAAATACGGCAGCGGGGATTATATTATTGCCAAGCAACGAATTATGAACAAATTCATGACAGATATCGGTTTTTATAATCTAATCGATTCTTTTTTTCTATATGATGCCGTGAATGATGATCTGCTGCTCGCCACTTCAGGCAATTATGATGTCAAAAAGTCGGTTGTGCAGGAGAGTATGCCAGTCCAAATGCAACAATTGGAAGGGGATATCCAGAAGCCGGAATGGAGCATTGTGCGTGGCGGGACGTGGAATGCGCTGGTGAAAACGGTGCGAATCAACCAGCAGTTCTATGCAGGTGCACTTGTCGATATGAATGCACTGAATCATACACAACAATTCACTGAATCCGGAGATCGGGGAGGCGCAGTCATTGTTGGAACCGACGGTGGGGCACTATCGGATTCCACATTGAATACTGCACAGATTAAGCTGGCTGCAGCGCATCTTCCCGGCCTGAAGAATCCGTATCAGGTTATCTCTGAAGTTGTGAACAAGGGAGAAGCTCGTCAATATTTGATGCTAGGTATCGCCTCGGCCATGTCCGAGATGAATTATATCGTGCTGCTACCTGAGGAAGACATGATGCGTAACCTCCCGTTTTTCCAGCAGATCATTCGTCTGCTTCCCATTGGTGCGGCAGTCATTCTGGTTACTGCACTGATCTTTTTGCGGCATCTGTTATTCCGCCCGATGAATGCGTTGATCCGAGGCATGAGAAGGGTGAGCCGTGGTGATCTCGATGTGAAGCTGGAACCGCCATCTTCTTCGGAGCTTGAATTTATGACACGAAGTTTCAATCAAATGACCAGTGAGATCAGGCATCTGAAGATTGATGTGTATGAAGAACAGCTGCGGACGCGGGAGGCAGAGTTCAAGCAACTGCAGATGCAGATCAATCCTCACTTTTACCTGAATTCACTCAATATTATTCATAGTCTGGCTTCCTTGCAAAAGCATGAGTTGGTGCAGCAGATGGCTGGTCATCTGGCCGATTATTTTCGATTCAGTCTGCGTGCAGGCAAACGTGTTATTCGTCTGGATGAAGAGCTGGAGCACATTCGCCATTACTTAGAAATTCAAAAGCTGAGGTTTCCAAGCAGATTTGATTTTGAGCTGGATGTTGAACCGAATCTGGGACATTATGTGATTCCTCCATTAACCATTCAGCCCTTTGTGGAAAATGCCATTATTCATGGATTTCAGCGCCGGACGCAAGCCTTTGTCATTCGGATCGTCGCGCGCCTCGGTGAGAAGTCATCCGGTCAGGTCGATGGGACGGTGCTTCAACTGAGGATTGTGGACAATGGTGTCGGATTTGATGAGGAATTGTTGGAGCGTCTGCAACATGGACAATACGCTGAAGACCCGAGTGGACAGCATATCGGTATATGGAACGTGGCTCATCGGCTTTTAGTGAAGTATGGTGATCAAGCCAATTTGCAGTTTGGCAATGAGGTGGATCATGGCGCCAAAGTCATCATTGATTTACCCGCTCAGACCGAAGAGGAAGAAGGGGGAGCCTATGCGGAACCTGTTGATCGTGGATGATGAAATGTATGCATTACAAGCAATGGTGGAAGGAGTCGATTGGCAAGCAGCAGGCATTGACCAGGTATACAGTGCTTGTGATGCCGAAGAGGCAAGAAAGATTTTAAGGGCAAATGCTATCGATATCATGATCTGTGATATCGAGATGCCTGGTGAAACAGGGCTTGACCTGCAAAGCTGGGTGTTGAAACATGATCCAGGCATACTGACCATTTTCCTGACAGGGCATGCATTATTCGATTATGCTCAGACAGCCATTAAGCTAAACAGCTTTGATTATGTGTTGAAGCCGGCTCCAGCGGATCAATTGGTTAAGGTAGTAACCCAGGCGGTAGAGAAGATCAAGGATGGAGAGCAGCGTACCCGTACCAACGAAGTTTATGAGACCGTATACAAACGCTGGAAAACCCATAAACCGCTACTGACTGAACGCTTCTGGAAAGATGCCATCTCTCAACGTATCACGTTAACTGAGCAACGGTTGCAAGAGCTCGCAGAATTGTATGGTGCCGAGATTGATCCGCAGGCTCGTGTGTTACCCATTGTGATCTCGGTAGAGGAATGGGTGCGTGATTTTGATTTGCGTGACGAAGAGGTATTGGAATATGCCCTTCGTAATGCAGCCAAAGAGATGCTGCTTGGCGACAAACCTGGTGAGGTGTTTCAGGATCAAAGTGGATTAAATATTGTGCTTGCTTATGAGCAAGATGGCATCATTCCGAGTGCGAGCGAAGTGGCACAACGTTGTCAGGGGTATATTCAGGAATGTGGTACGTATTTCTACTGTCGGTTGTCCTGTTATGTTGGTGCCCCGGTTGCTGTAACTGAGCTGCAAGGCATGTTAAATGAACTGATGGATATGGAACGGCGCAATATTAAGGAGCTTGAAGAAGTTTTTGTCTATGATGAGCGGGGAAGAGATCAGGAGGATCGCTTTTTGCCTATTCCATGGTTTTCGGAATTATCCATTCTTTTTGAGACGGGTAAAGTAGGGGATTTGCGAGAACGTGTGGATGAGATTTTTGAGTTGCTTGCTGCACAGGAGGGTTTGTCTCCTGAAATGCTGCATCTCTACTATCATGCCATGCTGCATGTGGTGTATCCGCTCCTTCATCAGAAAAACGTGTCCATACGCAGTCTTTATCCGGGTGAACGGGAGCCGGAAGAGAGTGTGGTGACAAGATCGTTGCCACAGTTGAAGCAGTGGACATCGGATCTGATTGATCGTGTTATCCCGGTGTTGTACCCGGACGATCATAGCCCCATGACCATTGTGGATCAGTTGTGCGTTTATATTGAAACTCATATTGGTGAAGAACTTATGCGAGAGGAACTTGCAGCTTTTGCCGGATTTAATCCCGCTTATCTATCCCGTCTGTTTCGGAAAGAGAAGGGGATGTCCCTATCTGAGTTTATCCTGCAGGGCAGAGTAGCCAAAGCGAAGACATTGTTGTCCCAGTCCACCGTCAAAGTAACGGATATCGCTGGCAAGGTGGGGTATTATAATTACTCGCATTTCACCAAAATGTTCAAAAAGTGTACGGGGATCACACCACAGGAGTTTCGTAAACAGTCACGTACCGTATAGTTCAGGGCGCAGCATGCTGCGTCTTTTGTTTTTTTTGGTACTAGGACGTGTCTTAAAACTCGCTGAAGTGCATCTTTTACCGTCTTTTCGCCCCCTCCTGCGTCACTTTCCCTTGACGTGCCCCGGCACGCCTGCGGAAAACTTCCTTGCTTGGAACGAAAACTCGGAAAAATCTGCTTCCTTCCGAGTTTTCAGACACGTCCTAAAGTCATAATTTGATAAGTCAACAGGTCACCACAGCAGATAGAGGTCTCACTCGCCCCGCCGTATACTTGAACCACAGGAGCCGCAACGGAGCTTCATCCTGAGGAAGAATTCAAGAGGAGTGAGGGAGAACAAGTTATGAAGACACAACCCCAGGCGGGTAAGGGAGTACGGATATCGGAAATACCGGGAGAAACAGTCCGAAAGCGCAAGTCGGTGTGGCACAATCTTGGCAAATTCAAGGTGCTGTATCTCATGTTCTTGCCAGGCGTTCTGTTTCTGCTGGTGAACAACTATATGCCGATGTTCGGCGTTCTGATCGCATTCAAAAATGTAAACTATGCTGATGGTATATGGGGTAGCCCATGGAGTGGATGGGACAATTTTAAATATTTGTTCTCCACCAGTGATGCATGGGAAATTACTCGAAATACACTCGCGTACAACACGGTGTTCATTGCACTCAATCTCTTGGTAGGTGTCGGGCTTGCTATTCTGCTCAATGAAGTGAAGAACAAGGCAATGTCCAAGTTATATCAATCACTTATGCTATTACCGTATTTCCTGTCCATGATTGTGGTCAGTTATCTGGTACTGGCTTTCCTGGGCAAGGATTCAGGTTTCATGAACTCAACGATTCTGCAGATGTTCGGTGGTCAGCCGATCGATTGGTATTCAGAGCCAAAGTATTGGCCGTATATTTTGCCACTGGTGAACACGTGGAAGAATATTGGATATTATGCCGTCATTTATCTGGCAGCTGTCGTGGGTATCGATGAAGAATATTATGAAGCAGCTGTGCTTGATGGCGCAACCAAATGGCATCAGATACGCTTCATTACCATTCCGTTTCTCGTCCCATTAATCGTCATTATGACGTTATTGCAAATTGGTCGTATATTCTATGCAGACTTCAGTCTGTTCTACCAGGTTCCATTGGAATCGGGAGCGCTGTTCCCTGTAACGAATGTACTGGATACCTACGTATATCGTACGTTTCTTATCGGTGGAGATATCGGGATGTCATCCGCAGCCGGTCTATACCAAGCAATCGTTGGATTTGTGCTGGTTCTTGTATCCAATACCATCGTAAGGCGAATAGATAAAGATAATGCATTATTTTGAGAGGAGGCAAGTCAGCTGTGAAATCACGTGATCCACTAGCCGTATCGAAGCGTTCCGCATCCGTTATTCATGCGATGTTTCTATTCTATGCCATTGCCTGTATCGTGCCGATCCTGCTTGTCTTCGCCATCTCATTCTCGGACGAGACAACAGTTATTGCCAATGGATATAAGCTTATTCCGGAGAAGTTCAGCCTAACGGCCTATGAGTTCCTGTTCAGGGATATGGACCAGATCCTTCATTCATACGGGATATCCTTTATCGTTACCGTTGTAGGTACCATTACAAGTGTAGCATTGACTGCACTGTACGCGTATCCGCTCTCACGGAGAGATCTGCCCTACCGGGGCTGGTTCGCCTTTTTCATCTTCTTCACGATGTTGTTCAATGGGGGTCTGGTACCTTGGTACCTGGTCTATGTCAACGTATTGGATCTGAAAAACTCCCTACTGGCACTTATTATGCCGCTACTGCTATCCCCATTCTTTGTACTGGTCATGCGTACATTCTTCGCGAACTCCATTCCGGTGTCTATTCTGGAATCGGCTCGGATTGATGGTGCGGGAGAATTGAGAACGTTTGCACGCATCGTGCTTCCGCTCTCTCTTCCCGTAATGGCAACCGTCGCGTTGTTCAGTACATTGAATTACTGGAATGACTGGTACCTTAGCATGATTTTTATATCAGATAACCGGACGATCAGCCTTCAGTACCTTATGTACCGGACGCTGCTCGATATTCAATATTTAACAACCAACTCCAACGTCTCTTCACAGATTTCGTCGCAGGGTGGATTGCTGAATCTGCCTAACAAAACGCTGCAAATGGCGATGGCTGTGGTCGGTATTGGTCCAATTGTACTGGCATATCCGTTCTTCCAGCGTTATTTCATCAAAGGTCTTACGGTTGGCGCTGTGAAGGGATAACTCTGAACCGGTTAGCGGAGTGGGCAAGGTAAATGAAGATGGACTGAAAGGGCATATACAGAAGTAGTTATCGGTTTATTTGTGAATTGGGGAATTCGGTTAAATGGTTCAACACATGACAGGAGGGGTTCAATTGGTTAGATCATTAAAGGTATGGTCACGCATGATGGCAACGGTTATGGCGCTGAGCCTGGTGCTGGCAGCTTGCTCATCAGACAAGGGTGGAACAACAACACCTGGCGCAGAAGGCGGAGGAGCGAGTGAAGGTGGGGGCAAACCCTATGAAGTGACACTGTTCTACCCAGGGACACCACAGAAGGATGTCGCTCTGGTGGAAGCCGAGATTAACAAAAAGATGGAACCAAAGATCGGGGCCACGCTTAAGATCAATGCAATTGACTGGGGACAGTGGGATAACAAGCTGAATCTCATGATTTCTTCAGGTGAAAAATCAGACATTATCTTCACAGCGGCTTGGCAGAACTACACGGTGAATGTAGCTAAAGGCGCATTCTTGCCATTGAATGATCTGCTTGATGCACATGGTCAGGATATCAAGAAAAACCTGGACCCTGCCTTTCTGGAAGGTTCCCAGGTGGACGGCGTGAATTACGGCGTTCCTACGAATAAGGAACTTGCTGCCACACGTGGTGTGTTGGTACGTAAAGATCTGGCTGACAAGTATAAGCTGGACCTGACAGCTGTAAAGACATGGGCTGATCTGGAGCCACTTCTCAAAACAATCAAGGAAAACGAGCCAGCCATTACACCGTTCTATATGTCCAACACCAATGGTAACGGGCTGTTGGAGAATCTGGATTGGGATTATCTCGGTGATGCTTCCGTACCTGGAGTGATCTCCAAAACAGCAGGCGGAACAACGGTGCTGAATGAAGTGGAGACCCCTGAATTCAAAGAAGCGGCTGAACTCGCTCGCAAGTGGTATCAAGCAGGATATATCAACAGTGATGCCGCTACATCCAATGTGTTCCCGAAAGATCAGGCGAAAGCTGGAAAAGCATTTCTCTGGACAGATGGTATGAAGCCAGGCAAGGATAAAGAAGAAGAAGGGTATGTGGGTTTCCCACTGACTCAGATTGAGATGACACAGCCGACAATTACGACGGGTGATGCATCTGGAGCGATGCTTGCAATCTCCCGTTCCTCCGAGCAACCGGAGAAAGCGATGCAGGTCATTAACCTGCTGCATTCCGACAAGGAAATTAACAACTTGCTGAACTTCGGAATTGAAGGTACTCATTATGTGAAAAAAGACGGACAGGATAATATCATTACTCTCCCTGAAGGCGTTGATGCCAACAGTCGGACCTATAACCCAGGTGCCCAATGGCAGCTTGGTAACCAGTTCCTGAACTTCCTATGGGATAATGAAGATCCACAGAAATGGGAAAAGTTCAAAGAATTTAACGCCAAAGGTGTGAAGTCTCCAGCACTGGGCTTTACATTCAACAGTCAATCTGTCAAAAATGAAATTGCGGCGGTCAACAACGTGAACAAACAGTTCAAACCGGGTATGACATCGGGCGCCGTTGATCCAAATGAGATGATTCCGAAATATCTGGAGAAATTGAAAGCAGCGGGAATTGATCAAATTATTGCAGCCAAACAGGAACAACTCGATGCATTCCTTTCCCAGAAATAAATGATCATCAGCTATGATTGAGAGATTTGTATTACTACAAGCTCTTGTCGCTGGCGAATATGGAGGACGTTTTCGGTGAACAACCGAAGGCGTTCTTTTTATTGTCGTTTTTGATTTGGATTGTTAATCATAAATAGGAAAAATATGATATAATAAGGTGGTTGATTAGGGGGTGTTCGTGTGTCGAGAACCAGACTTGTGTTCTCTGGAGCTTTATTGCTATTTGCTATCATCTTTACATTTAACCATCACCTTGGTTTTTCTGTTGGGGATACCATGCTGTCAGCAATAGGAATATCACCATATACTACGTCTTATTTAAGTGGTGTACATATCACACTTTTCCTCGGATTGGGGATCTTCGCCTGTGGCTTCTATCTTACACGCAAAGAAATCGGGAAATCATTCCCCGGTCTTGCAAAAGGGCTATGGATCGTAGTTATCGCTATCGTTCTCAGTTATTCGTACATGACGGATAAATTCATGTATATAGCCAAGTGGGGAGCTACAGGCATTGATGCGGTATCCTATGTTCAGAATGCAAGCTCTTGTACCTTTAACGTGCTGAAAACGGGTGAGACCCGAGCAACTTGTGACCTGACACTCAAAAATTACGGCAGAGATTCCGTATCCGCCGTGTTATTGCCTGATCTCGCACGCAGTTATAAGTTTAAGGACGATCCACTATTGGAAGCCTTGCAGTCTGTCCAATTAAGGCCAGTACATGTTGAGATTAAACGCCATGGAACGTTCACAGGCAAGTTGGAGTTTTACGGGAAAGCGGAATCCCCTCTGTTCGTCAATGGGAAACTTATGGATATTGTGCTGGATGTAGGCGTGGAGGGAGCGAATACGGTGTTTGATTATGATATTCCATAGTTGATATTCTTATAGAAAAAAAGAATGATTACATAAACAAAAGTGGAGTAAGGTTTGAATTGAATTGAAAGATTAAAGACATATAATGAAATTAGATAGAGAGCTGGCTAATCGCTGGCTCTTTTTGTGCGTGAAAGTTGTAATTAGTGCAGAAATATTGGTTTTATCTCCTTCCCCCTTGAATTGGTAACGCTTACGCTAGATAATGAATCGGTTTGTCTCAAAAAAATAGTTTGTCTTTAGCGCTTACATCATTACAATTAATGTCACGACAAATGAAGACAAGGTGAGATGAAAAGATGTCATATCGGACAAATCTGTTTTCCAAAATGGTTATTCTTATTCTGATTATGCTGATTCCTGTAGTGCTTCTGTACTGGTACTCCAATCACAAAACAACAGCTGTTCTCAGAGATGAGTTGAATCGATCGAATAGTAACCAACTTGAATTTTTCCAAAATCAAGTGAATACACACATCGAACTGTTATCCTCATGGCCGAATCTGCTCATACATGATCCTGATATTGCCAGCTTCCGGCGAATCTATGCGGACAGTAACTACTTTGATCTGGATGCGATCAACCTGGTCAAACGTATTCAGAATAAGCTGAGTATTCAGGAAAGCTCATCCAATTGGGCCACAAAATTATATCTGTACTCTCCTTCGCTGGGCAGGGTCGTTTCCGAAAGGGACGCACGTTCTTACGATAAACAAGCGCTAAGGGAGAATATCAGTTCCGGTTGGGATGTACGCAAAATTCAGGATGGGGAAGATGATCGGTTCATGTTTAGCTGGATTACGGTATCTCCGTACGGCATTAAAGACCCGGTTAATAATGCGGAAACGATTATTAAACTGGAGTTTGATAGTGACAACATTCGGGATATGCTCGACAAATTCAAAGACGATGGCAGGCATGATCCCTTCTATTTCCGAGAAGAGTCGGGGGTCATCTATAATCGGACTTCAGATCGTTCATTAACGAATCAGTTGATGGAAGAACTGTCCGCCCATAAACTTCAGGACGTTGATAATCGTACAGTAGTGATCGGGAATGAGCCCTACATGGTCAATACCGTGAAATCCAGTACAACAGGCTGGTATTTGGTGGACTACATGCCCCTGTCAGATATTCTGAAGCCCATTCATCAATCAAATATGCTGTTCTATTCTTCCATGATTTGTCTGTTGTTAATGAGTTTTGGTGTGGCGTATTTGTTCTATGTTCAAGTGCAGGTACCAGTGAAACAGCTCATTCGCGGGTTCCAGCGGTTGAAGCAGGAAGATTATTCAGTGAGGATTAAGCCAAAGGGCCGCAATGAATTCAGTTTTCTGTCCGAACGGTTCAATTTGATGGTGGAGCAGATCCAGCAGCTATTTGAACACGTTTATCTGGAACAGATTCATGTGCGTGAAGCCCGGTTGAAGCAGCTGCAATCCCAGATTAACCCGCACTTTTTCTATAATTGTTTCTCCTTCATTACGAGTATGGCGAAGCTGAAGCGTATGGACGCTGTTGTAGCGATGTCGCATAATCTATCGCGATATTATCGGTATACGACAAGACAGGAGCGGGACGTAGTACCGTTGACAGAAGAGATTGAATTTGTCAGTTGTTATCTGGAGATCCAACGAATGCGTATGGACCGGATACAATACAAGATTGATCTGTCCGATGAGATGTTAAGACAGGAGGTACCGCCACTCATCGTGCAACCACTAGTGGAGAATGCGGTGATTCACGGTATCGAAGCGGACGCGGAAGCCGGAGAGATAAGAGTATCCGGGGAAAAGCAGGGCGGTGTCATGGTTCTTGTGGTTGAAGATGATGGGCAAGGCATGACACAGGAGGCACGTGAGGCGCTTCTGAATAAGCTCAGGGGAACGATGGATCAGGAGATGGGCTGTGGATTGTGGAATGTGAATCAGAGACTCCAGCTTCGATATGGGGAGCAGGCAGGGCTTGATATAACGGAATCGGAACTTGGTGGATTACGCGTTACGCTGTCATGGCCTGCCGAGCAGGAGTTTTTTCTGGAGAATGAAGGATAAGCACTTGGAATGTGTAGCGAATGATGAACGATGGAATCCATTTGCAGAATGAACAAATAGGGAGTGAATCACTTGATTGATATATTACTGGTAGATGATGAGACATACGTAACAGAAAGTCTGGAACTTACGATCCCTTGGGGAGAGCTTGGAGTAACGACCGTGCTGCGTGCCGCATCCGGTAAGGAAGCGTTGGAGATTATGGAGGAAAATGCAGTAGACATCGTAGTTACCGATATTCGAATGCCTGGCATGTCAGGACTGGATCTTATTGCAGAGGTAAGCAAGCGCTGGTCTCATATTCGCTGTATTTTACTAACGGGTCACAGCGATTTTGATTATGCTAAAAAAGCCATTCAATTGCAGGCAGCGGATTATATCCTCAAACCCGTAAACGATGATGAGTTTATGGGATCGGTGTCGGCAGCCATCACGTCTCTTCGCGATGAGTGGGATGAATTTGATAAATATCACCGGCTTTTATACAGTCGGAAGTCTGACTATAAAATTTTACGGGAAAATCTCATGCATGATCTGCTGCTGGGACGTGAGATCACGGCGCGGGCACTTCGGGAACAACTGCAACAATATGAGATTCATATTGACCCGGAACAATCGGCTGTGATGATGCTGATTCGCCTTACAGGACGTTTCTCATCAATGGACCAGCAGTCTTTGGATCTGATGGATTTTGCGGTAGGTAATATTGCAGAGGAAGTACTCGGAGAGCAATTTAACGTGTGGTTTGGTCGCGGACCCCATGAGTGTCTGGTGATGTTCTTGCAGAATCAAGATCAGATCGAAGCTCCGCAGATGAACTTGGAGACGTTGAGAATCTCAGCTGAAACTTTCCGTGAGCATGTCATTCGATATTTACAGGGAGATCTGTCCATGGTAGTTACACCGTCATTTCCCTTTAATGAGTTGACAGCAGCCTATCGAAAAAGTCTGGGTTCGCTTGTCCTTTCAGGACCGGAAGAACACAAGATTATATATATGGACATGGATCATGCACTCAGCAAAAGACCAGAGAATGATGCGACGCAGGCGCTCGAAGAGCTGTACAAACCGCCTGTACTTCCGCAATTGCTTGAGACCAAGCAATGGGAAGCGGCAGCGCGTAAGCTGAACACGGTCTTTGACGCGGCAGAACAGGTACGATTGTCCAGAGAACATGTGTATGAGATGTATCTGTCGGTAACCAATGCATTTATGTATATCGCCCATAAACAGGGGCATCTGGTGCATGAGATTGATCATGCGGGATTCGATCTGCTCCTTGCTCATCAGTTGATTCAATCCCCCGAGAAGTTGCGGCGCTGGGCCACCGAGATGCTGGCGAAGCTTCAGGAAGAGTTGTCCGATCAGGAAGGTGTGCAGAGCCGCAGACATGTGATCAAGCAGGTTCAGGAGCTGGTGACAAGAGATACAGGACAGGATCTGTCGGTGAAGATGATTGCGGACAAGGTATATCTGCATCCTGTATATCTATCGAAAATTTACAAAGCAGAGACAGGGGAAGGTCTTGGGGATTACATGATTCGTATGCGCATGGAGCGTGCTCTGTATCTGCTTAAGAATAGCAACAAAAAAATATACGAGATTACGAGTGAGCTTGGCTATCAAAATCCACAATATTTCAGCAAAATGTTCAAAAAGCATTATGGTATGACACCAAATGAATTTCGGGATCAGGCATAATTACAACAACATTCCAGAATATAGGTTGGCAAAGGTGCAGAAATCTTGATTTCGTATCATAGGCTCAGGTGGCCTGGTCAGCCTATAATGAAAGGGTAACCAAAACGATTTAAGGGGGAACAACATGAGAGCGCAATCAACAAAAAAGAGATTCTTGTCGCTTCTCGCTACAACGCTGTGTCTGACTGTCGTTCTTGCAGGATGTTCAGGAGGCAGTGGAGGCGGAGATAATGCAGCTTCAAACACAACAGGAACTGAAAACGAATACAAAGAGAAATACGATCCGCCAGTTACGATTACAACAGCCTGGGGAATTGATCCAGAACTGAAATTCAAAAATGGCGAATCCATGGAAAATAACGTGGCAACCAAGTGGGCCAAGGAAAAATTCGGGATTGAGATCAAGTCCTTGTGGTCAGTAACAGACACAAACGGAGCATTTGCAACCAAGCTTCGTCTTGCCATGTCATCAGGACAGGAAATGCCTGATGTTGTAAACGTGGGTGATAATCTGCTTGCTCAGGATCTGATTGATTCTGGAATGTATCAAGAAGTAGGGCCACTGTTCGATAAGTATGCTTCGGATACATGGAAAAAAGCAATTGAACAAGATCCAAACGTATGGAACCAATACAGTCGTGATGGAAAAAGAATGGGTATCCCTGTTCTGGACTATGCCTACAACAATGATTATCTATTGTGGATTCGTCAGGATTGGCTGGACAAGCTGAACATGAAGGCACCAAAAACCATCGACGAACTGGAAGCAGTGATGGAAGCATTTAAGAATAAAAACCCTGACGGCTTGGCTCCTGATAAAGTCACTCCGCTCAGCATTGGTTTCAAAACTTCCATGAATACATGGATGGGAGACCCATCTTGGATCTTCGGAGCATATGGAACATTGCCGTTCCAATGGAATCTGGGGGAAGACGGCAAGCTGGAGTATGGCTCCATCAATCCGGGTATGAAGCAAGGTCTGACCAAATTGAGCGAATGGCTCAAAAAAGGATATATCCCGCAGGAAGCAGCTCTATGGGATGAGAACAAAACAGCAGAGCCAGCAGTTGCGGGTACAGCCGGCATTATTCCAGGTCCTTACTGGATGAGCGGATGGCCACTTCTGGATACTGTGAAAAATGTACCGAGTGCCGTATGGAAACCAATTGAGATTCCAACTGGCCCTGAAGGTAAAGCAATGCGCCACGGTACACAGTTCGTTAATGGTGTTACGTTGATCAAAAAAGATATGGCACACCCGGAAGCATTCTTTACGTATCAGAACTACCTGTTCGACAATTATGCAGACCCTGCACCAGGTAGCCCGTATGATAATGGTCTGTTTGCAGGCTACGACTATCAATTAGATGCAGATGGTAAACAAATGCCGATTGACGAGATCGAAGGCGGATATGTGAACGTTGTACGTTATTTGCTTGTTCGTGACGGTGCTCGTATTCCAGATGCACAGATGAAAGCTCTGATGAATTTGGCCAATGGCAAAGAGCCTGAAACTAAACTTGAAAAAGATGTTGCTGTCAACTACGGTAAAGAGACTCCAGCAGCAGCGAAAGTCTTGCTGAGCCAAGAAGAAATTTCCTTCAAAAACATGTTCACAGGTCCGACAACACAGACGATGAAATCCAAGCTTGATTATCTGAACAAAATCGAGAATCAAGCATTTAACGAAATTATCTATGGCAAAAATCCGGTTGATGCGTTTGATACCTTTGTACAAACGTGGAAATCGGGTGGCGGTGACCAAATTACACAAGAGGTTAACGAATGGTATGACAGTGTGAAAAAATAGTTACAAGCAGCGCCCAGACGACTAACGTCTGGGCGCTTTTTTTTGTTTATTCAAGCTAATGCAAAGTGGTTGAATTTGTGCCATTTATATTGCTTTTATGTGCTGTTTGGACCCCGTAAAAGGTTGATATAATCGCATTATAAGCCACTCAGGGAGTACTTGAGTAGGAAGAAATACAGGGGGAGCAATCATGAGAACTTTGAAACGCACTTGGCCATTCCACGTTATGCTGTTGCCAGCCATTATCTTTCTGATTATCTTCAGTTATGTGCCTATGGGCGGAATCATTATGGCGTTCCAGAACTACAAGCCATGGCTTGGGATTAGCGGTTCTGAATGGGTTGGGCTGGACAACTTTAGATATCTGTTTGAACGTGAAGACAGCTTACAGGTCATCTGGAACACATTAATTATTGCTGTACTTAAACTGATTTTCAATTTATTTGTTCCATTTGTTTTTGCCATTCTTTTGAATGAGGTTCGCAAGATGGCTGTACAGCGAACGATTCAAACACTCGTATATTTACCTCACTTCTTGTCTTGGGTCATTCTGGGCGGGATTTTGATAGATCTGTTGTCAACAGGCGGCTTGGTTAACCGGGTTCTGGGAACCTTCGGACTCGGGCCATATTTCTTCCTGGGAGACAACAGTTGGTTCCGATCTACGGTCATTCTGACAGATGTGTGGAAGGAATTTGGCTATAACATGATTGTCTTTCTGGCTGCCCTTGCCGGAATTAATCCAGCATTGTACGAAGCAGCGGAAATTGACGGAGCAGGACGCTGGAAACAGACACTGCACATTACAATCCCTTCGCTTGTGCCGATGCTGATGGTTGTAGGAACACTGGCGCTAGGTAACGTACTGAATGCCGGATTTGACCAGATATTCAACTTGTATAACCCGCTCGTATATCAAACGGGTGACATCATTGATACATTTGTATATCGTTCCGCAATGCAAAACGGTGAGATGGGCTTTGCAACCGCGATCGGATTGTTCAAATCGGTTATTAGTATGATCTTGATTCTTGTATCCTACAGCTTAGCCAAAAAATACGCTGGATACCGCATATTCTAAACGAATGAATAGAGAAAGAAGGGACCACGATGTATCATAAATCATTGCCTTATCGCGTGTTTAATATAGTCAATACCTGCTTTCTGATTTTGGTCGCCATTATGTGTATCGTACCGATGATTCATGTATTGGCAGTATCCTTTAGTACAAAGGCTGCTGCTGATGCCAATCTGGTCAATCTCTGGCCCGTAGGTTTTTCACTTGAGGCTTACAAAAAGACGATGAACAATCCAATTTTCTTGAACTCGCTCTGGATTTCATTTCTACGTACAGTAATTGGTACAGCTATTACCTTGCTGATTACGTTCCTGGCGGCGTATCCGTTGTCCAAAGAAAATAGTGAGTTCAAAGGCAGAACGATCTACTCCTGGATTTTTGTATTCAGCATGATTTTCAATGGGGGACTGGTGCCATTCTATATGGTTATCCAGAAGATCGGGTTGATGGATTCCTTCTGGGTACTGGTGCTCCCAGGGGCAGTTAACACCTTCCTTGTCATTCTGATGCTGAACTTCTTCCGCGGTATTCCAAAAGAGCTGGAGGAAGCGGCGCTGATGGATGGAGCTAACCATTTCAGAACATTGTTCCGTATCTTCCTTCCCATTTCGATGCCGTCCATTGCAACCATTGCATTGTTCAGTATGGTGTTCCACTGGAATTCCTGGTTTGATGGATTGCTCTACATGAATAACGCCAAGGATTACCCACTTGCTACATTTATGCAAACGGTCATTATCGGACGTGATATGAGTAGCATGAGCATGAATCCAAAAGAAATGGAAGCTCTCTCTCAAACGACGGTAAGGGCAGCCCAGATCTTCATCGGAAGTGCACCGATCTTGATTGTGTATCCTTTCCTGCAACGTTTCTTTGTTAAAGGTATGACGTTGGGCTCAGTTAAAGGCTGAGCCTGTACCCCAAATTAATGGAGGTTGATACAGTGAGCAACTTGACGGAAAAGACATTTATTCTGGGAATGGATGTATCTTTTATGGATGAAATTGAACAACATGGCGGGAGCTATAGTGATGTGGATGGCAAGGAACAAGACTTGCTGTCCATCCTGAAGATTAATGACACTAACGCGATACGACTTCGAATCTGGAATGATCCTGTAGGTGGATTCTGCAATCTGGAGCGGACGGTGGAGGTAGCCAAACGGATCAAGGAACAGGGCTTGAAATTTTTGCTTGATTTCCATTACTCTGATCGCTGGGCTGACCCAGCCAATCAATGGAAGCCGAAAGTCTGGGAGAATCTATCCTATGAAGAGCTTCAACGTGCGGTATGCATGTATACGGCTGATGTTCTGAGAACGTTGAAGGAACACGATGCCCTTCCAGACATGGTGCAGGTCGGCAACGAGATTACGCCAGGCATGTTATGGAATGAGGGACGTGTTGGTGGAGAAGAGCATGATACGGATGAACAGTGGGAGCGTTTTGCAGGTCTTGTGAAGTACGGAATTGCTGCGGTCAAATCCGTTGACCCGGATATTCAGATCATGATACATATTGATCGTGGTGGAGATAACGCCGAGAGCCGCAAGTTTTACGATCGCTTTGAAGCACTGGGTGTGGAGTTTGATATCATTGGTCTCTCGTATTATCCTTGGTGGCACGGTACACTTGATGCGTTACGTGACAATCTGCATGATCTGGCTGAGCGTTATGGCAAACCTATCAATGTGGTTGAAACCGCTTATCCATGGACGCTGGAGCAGCCGGAAGGCATGGAATGGATTTTGAATCAGGAAGATATGTTGTTACCAGGATACCCTGCAAGTGTAGAGGGACAGACCAAATATCTGAAGGATCTATTGCAGATTATTCGCGAAGTTCCTGGTGGTTTGGGGCACGGATTCTATTATTGGGAACCTGCCTGGATACCAAGTAAAGAAGAATGGTCCGTCGGTCATCCGAATAACTGGGGCAACCTCACCATGTTTGATTTTAAAGGTCGTAAGTTGGAATCGTTTACAGCACTTGCTACTGTTGAAGAATCAGATGTCGTGACATACGTGTAGTCTAGCGTAATACGTATCTTCTGTGAAGTCGTTGTTATCGTTATCGTATATAAACCAAAAAAACAGTAATTAAAGCAAGGGAGTTGTCCTTATGACATACAAATTTCCACCTGTAAGTTCCAAAGCCCCGCACATGTTGCATGGCGCAGACTATAACCCGGAGCAGTGGCTCCGCTATCCTGGAGTTCTGGAAGAAGATATTCGCTTGATGAAGCTTGCCAAGTGTAACGTGATGTCCATCGGTATCTTCTCGTGGGTATCTCTTGAGCCGGAAGAGGGCGTATACACGTTTGAATGGCTGGATCAGGTTTTGGA
Source organism: Paenibacillus polymyxa (assembly GCF_018614975.1). GTDB lineage: Bacteria > Bacillota > Bacilli > Paenibacillales > Paenibacillaceae > Paenibacillus > Paenibacillus polymyxa_E. Next base: position 74,236 of record NZ_JAGGNR010000038.1, read on the forward strand.
TCGTTTTGCAGCAAATGGCATCTATGCATTCCTGGCTACACCAAGTGGTGCCAGACCTGCCTGGATGTCCGCCAAGTACCCGGAGGTGCTCCGCGTATCCGAGAATCGTGTCCGCAATCTGCATGGTTTCCGTCACAACCATTGTTATACTTCCCCGGTATACCGTGAGAAGGTTACTGCGATCAACACAAAACTGGCAGAACGTTATTCGGATCATCCGGCTGTAATCGGCTGGCATATCTCGAACGAGTTCGGCGGAGACTGTCATTGTGATTATTGTCAGGAAGCGTTCCGTGGTTGGGTTCAGAAGAAGTATCAAACACTTGATGAACTGAATCATTCGTGGTGGACGACATTCTGGAGTCATACGGTTACAGACTGGAGTCAAGTGGAATCTCCCGCTCCACACGGTGAGACACAGGTACACGCGATGAATCTGGATTGGCGCCGTTTCGTTACGGATCAGACAGCTGATTTTATTGTGCATGAAACAAAACCATTGAAAGCTCAGAATCCCGATCTGCCAGTCACAACGAACCTGATGGAATTCTATGGCGGTCTGAACTATTGGAAGTTCGCCGATATTCTGGATTTCCTCTCATGGGACAGTTATCCGACTTGGCATGATGCAGATGACGACGCGAAACAGGCATCCCGGATCGCAATGATGCATGACATCGTTCGTTCCATCAAAGGCGGTCAGCCGTTCTTGCTGATGGAGAGTACGCCAAGTTCGACGAATTGGCAAGATGTCAGCAAGCTGAAAAAGCCTGGCATGCATCTGCTCTCTTCTCTTCAGGCTGTGGCACACGGTTCCGATAGTGTTCAGTACTTCCAGTGGAGAAAAAGCCGGGGGTCCAGTGAGAAGCTTCATGGTGCGGTGGTAGACCACGTAGGAACGGAACACACTCGTGTGTTCCAAGATGTCACCGACGTAGGAACGGCTCTTGAAGGCATGGAAGCCATTGTAGGAACAGCGGTTCCGGCAGAAGTTGCAATCATTTTTGATTGGGAAAACCGCTGGGCCGTTAATGATTCACAGGGTCCACGCAATATCGGTGTGAAGTATGAGCAGACCGTGGAAGAGCATTATGAAGCGTTTTGGAAAAAGGGAGTCGCTGTAGACGTTATTGATATGGATGCAGATCTGTCCAAGTATAAGCTGCTGATTGCTCCAATGCTCTATCTGGTGCGTGAAGGTGTCGGGGAACGCATTGAGAAGTTTGTAGAACAAGGTGGTACGTTTGTAGCAACGTACTGGTCTGGTATTGTTAACGAAAACGATCTGTGTTTCCTGGGTGGATTCCCAGGCCCACTGCGTAAGACACTTGGCATCTGGTCCGAGGAAATTGACGGATTGCATGATCGTGATCTTAACGGAATCATCCCGGAGAAGGGTAATGAGCTTCAGCTCAATACAACGTACGATGCAATTGAACTGTGTGATCTGATCCATCTGGAAGGCGCGAAGTCCCTGGCTACGTACCGTTCTGACTTCTATGCCGGACGTCCGGCATTGACGGTTAACCAATTGGGTTCAGGGAAAGCATATTATGTAGCGACACGTCTGAAAGCACCATTCTATGATGATTTCTATGCAAAACTAATCGCTGATCTGAACATTGAGCGTGGACTTGAAACAGAGCTCCCTGACGGAACAACGGCACATACGCGTACAGATGGTACTGCTGATTATGTGTTTGTGCAGAACTACACACCAGATGAGAAGCTGGTTGAATTAGATGGACAGTCCTATACCGATCTGCTCAGTGGTGATGCTGTGGAAGCAAGGCTCAGCTTGAAGCCATATGACATTTGTGTACTGCGCAGACCGGCTGCCCGGAAATAATATAGATTCTATATGTTACTAAATAAATGAAGTTCGTATTAAGAAGAGATTGCTCTGAAACGCCTGCATTGAACCGCTCCCTGTCAA